>CAWBER010000023.1:0-35625 GCA_963787855.1 uncultured Gaiellaceae bacterium | reverse complement strand
CAACCACGTCCGGCTGGCCGAGTCGATCCCGTCGAAGGCGCATCCGCATGCTGCGATGCACGACCGGCTTGCCGCCGCGCGCCGGCTCTTCCACCAACTCCACGGTGCTCGACACGGTGCCGCCGTTCCCGGCGAGGAGCCCCGACGGCCAGTTCCGTGTGCTCCTCGACGCCCCGCCGCCAAAGATCCCGCCATCAAGAAGGCCCTGGATGCCGCGGTCGAGACCGAGGCGGAGTCATCGCGCCATTCTTCGAATGGAAGCGCAACGGGCGACCCGCGCAACGGCTGGAATCGCTCCACCAACAACGCGCGCTTCGGCTTCGACTACTACAATAGGACCGGGACCGCGAAGTCGAACATGTTCGACCGACAAGCCGACCGAGACCCAGTACTTCTATACCGACGATGACTCGTCAGGCGCGCGGCTGGACGGCAAGCACAGCTACGAGGTGTCCTTTGCGCCCGGCCAGGAACCGCCGGTCAGCGGCTTCTGGTCGATGACCCTCGCCCTCGACCTGCTCGTGGACGACGTCCAGCAAGGCCGGCGCGCGCTGGACCTCGTCGATGCGGACGACTCGCCGCGTCGGGTTGGCGGCGATCAGCTCGCGGAGCCGCTCGGAACGAGCCAGGTGTGCACGCTGGACCTTGGGGGCCAGGAGGGTCCGGGCGATTGCCGGTGCAGAATCGAGCCGATCACCGTGCCGGACGCGTGCCGCCGCGGTGGACTCGTGACCACTCGCGTTGCGTGGTAGGTCTCCTGCGCATGGAACGCGGCGACGTGGCAGCGGTGCCGGCCGAGTCTCACCTCGAGCGCGATTCGCGCCGCTCGGACGCGATGTCCGCGATCCGGACGGAGCCTGGTGAATCGTGACCGCAGACCATGGCGAGTCACGATCCATCATCCGATCGATCGCGAGCGGTACACAGCTGATCGGATGGTTGCTGGTCGTCCTTGGTGTGGCTTCCGCGGTGGCCCCGCAGTTCACCGGGGCGGCCCTGGCGATCGTCATCGGCCTCGTGCTCCTTGCCGCGGGGGCGCTCATCCTGCTCTTCGGACTTCGCGCCCGCGAGGCCGGCAAAGGCAATCTCGGCCTCGTGATCGGCGGCGTCACCGCGAACTGTGCGGCCTGATCCTCGTGTTTACGAGCCGCTTTTCCGACCGTTCCGAAGCCTGCTCGATGGTCGTGCGCAGCGATGACTTGGCCGCGGGACGACGCGAAGTCGCGCGCGTGCGCGCGCTCATGGCCGACCAGGAGCTGGACGCGCTCGTCGTCCGCGCGCCCGACAACGTCCTCTATCTCACCAACTTCTGGGGCATGAAGGGCTATGACGCGTGCGTGTTCCGCAGGAGGGCGAGCCGGTGCTGATCTGCCTCGAGGCGTCCGAGGAGGACGCGTCCCGAACGGCCTGGACCGGAGACGTGAGGCTCTTCGCCGGCTACCACGAGAGCGATCCGCGACCTCCGCTCGCGCGCGTGCTCGATCGTGCTCGCGAGGCTGCGAGCCGGTACGGGCGCATCGGACTCGAGCTCTCGCTGGGCACGCAGGCAGCGGATCGAATGGTCGGCGAGCCGACGACCTTCACGCTCGACTGGTTCACCGCGTTCGGCGACGTCGCCGACGCGACGCCGTGCTCGCGTCCGCTCGGGAACTGAAGACCGATCAGGAGGTCGAGCGCATGCGGCTCGCGAACGACATCGCCGCCGCCGCGATGGAGCACTGCAAGCTTGTCATCGAGCCGGGCATGAGCGAGGCGCAGATCGCCGCGGAGTGGGAGGGCTTCGTCCATGGCGTGGGCACCGGCTGGGAAGGCAGAGTGGACCTGGCGCTCGGGTTCTCGCTCGTCTGGTCCGGGCCTGGATCAAGACGTTCACGGCCACGACCTCGCGGCCGGTAGTCGAGGGCGAGCCGACGCTCTTCGAGATCTGGGTCTGCACCGACGGCTACTGGTGCGACCACACGAAGAACCTCGTCGCCGGAGCCCTCACGCCGCAGTACCGCGAACTGGAGGCCGGGCTGATGGCGGTCTACGAGGAAGCGATCGACCTGGCGCGCCCAGGGGCCAGTCTCGCCGAGCTCGATCGACGCGTCCGCGCGGGTATCGACGCGCTCGGCTTTCGCTGGACAGCCGTCCCACCCGATCTGCCACGGCGTCGGTGCTCGCGCGCACGAGCCGCCCTACGCCCACCAGGCCGGAGGTGGCGAGATCGCCGCTGGCATGGTCCTTGCAATCGAGCCAGGATGCTATAGCGAGGGCGGCGGCGGCCTGCGCGTCGAGGACAACTTCCTGATCACCGAAGCAGGTGCCGAGAAGTTGTCGCCGTTTCCGGATGGGATAGTCCAGGCGTGACGCTCGACCACTCCAAGGTCTGGACGGGGGACCTGAACGCGAAGGCGCTCGAGCCCCAGCCGCGCGTCACGATCGGGCTCTACGACACGACGCTGCGCGATGGCGAGCAAACGGTAGGGGTCGTACTGACGCCAGAGCAAAAGCTAGAGATTGCAAGCGCTCTGTCGAACGCGGGAGTCGATCGCATCGAGGCAGGGTTCCCGCGCGTCTCAGAGGACGACGCGCGTGCGATCGCGCTCGTTCTCGAGGCCGGCCTCGACGCGGAGATCTGGGGCTTCTCGCGCGCCGTCCGCGCGGACGTCGAGGCGCTCGTCGAGCTGGGCGTTCGCGCAGCGGTGGTCGAGAGCCCGATCTCGGATGGCAAGCTCTCCGCGCTCGGCGTTTCGCGCAAGGCGATGCTCGAGCGGATCCAGGCGGCCGTCTCGTTCGCCGCGGGAGAGGGGATCCGAGTGGCGTTCTTCGGCGTCGACTCGACGCGGGCGGATCTCGAGTTCGTTCGGCAGGTCTACGAGAGCGCGGTCGAAGCCGGCGCCAAGGAGGTGGTCGTCGTCGACACGCTCGGCATCGCGACGCCCGAGGCGGCCGCGTTCCTCGTCACGGAGGTCGTCGAGCGGCTCGACCACGACGTTCCCGTCCACTGGCACGGCCACGACGACTTCGGGCTCGCGACCGCGGCTGCGGTCGCCGCCGTTCAGGCGGGTGCGACGTGGGTACAGGGGACGGTGAACGGGATGGGGGAGCGCGCCGGAAACGCCGACCTGGTCGAGGTCGCGCTCGCGCTCGAGGCGCTGTACGGCATCCCCACGCGGCTCGACCTCGCGCAGGCGCGGGCGCTCGGTGCGCTCGTACAGGGACTCGCCGGCACGCAGCTCGCTCCCTGGAAGCCCGTGACCGGCGACAACCTGTTCACGCGGGAGTCAGGCGCGGTCGCAGCCCAGTTCCACGACCCGCCCGCGATCGAGCCGTACGCCTCCGAGCTCGTGGGAGCCGAACGGGGCATCGTCCTCGGCAAGAAGAGCGGCCTCGACTCGATCAGGATCAAGGTCGCCGAGCTCGGGCTCGACGTCCCGGAGGAGCGCGTTCCGGCGCTACTCGACGCGGTGAAGCGCGCCGGGACGAAAAAGCGCGGGCTCGTCTCCAACGCGGAGTTCAGGCGTATGGCGTCCCGAGTCAAGAACACCCCTGTTTGACTGACATGTCACCGCGCTGAGATACTCGACGCAAGGCGTGGAACGGGTCTGCATCGTCGGGGCGGGCGTCATCGGGAGCCTCTTCGCGGGTCATCTGGCTCGCGTGTGCGAGGTCTCCGTGCTGACGCGACGGCGCGAACACGCGGACGCGCTGAACGTGGACGGCCTTCGCGTCAGCGGAAAGACCGACTACCGGGCGCGGGTCAGGGCAAGCGACGATCCTGACGAGCTGCCGCCGTTCGACGTCGCCATCGTCGCCACGAAGGCCTCGGGGCTCGAAGCCGCCGCACGAGCGCTCGAGGGCCGCTTCTCCGAGGCGACGATCGTGACGGTGCTCAACGGCATCGGCGCCGAAGAGGTCGTCCGCGCACATGGCGACTGGCCGATCGTCTCCGGTGTCACGTTCATGAGCGGGACCCGCCACTCGGATACGCACGTCGAGTACATCCTCGACACGGAGACCTGGCTCGGCCCCTTCGCGGACACGCCGTTCGCCGTCGTACAGGACATCGCCGCGACGATCGTCGAGGCCGGGCTGAAGGCCGAGGCGCTTCCGGACCTTCGTCCCGCGCAGTGGTCGAAGCTGATCTTCAACGCCGCGGTCAACCCGACGGCCGCATTGACCGGTCTCCCACACGACTTCCACTTCGCGCAGGAGGGCGACCCCGGCGCTCTCGGTCACCTCGTCCATGGCCTCGTCGACGAGGGAAAGGCCGTGGCAGCCGCCGTGGGCATCGATCTCCACGACGACCCGTGGGAGATGAACGTGCTCGCGACGCAGCGAGGGTCGGCGCACTACCCCTCGATGCTCGAGGACGTCGACGCGCAGCGGCAGACCGAGATCGAGCTCATCACCGGCTCGGTCGTCCGCGAGGCTGAGCGGCACGACGTGCCCGTCCCGCTGCACTCACTGCTCTACGGGCTTGTCAGAGGCAAGGAAGCATCGTGGCAGGCACAGGGAACGCACCCATCCACAGGAGGGCAGAGATGACGAAGGTAGGGAAGGCGGCGCTCGCACTCGCCGCCGTAGCTGTCGTAGCCGTCGCCGTCGTGGGCGGCGGATCGGCTGCGTCTCACCAGGCCCGCACCGTGACCATCGGCTGGGCCTACGACGGAGTCGGCCCGATGGCCGCGTACGACGGGCCGGCGCTGGCGACAGCGAGGGAGCGAATCAAGCAGGTGAACAGGGGCAACGCGACCAAGCTCGCACTGATCACGTGCAACACGCAGGGCAACAAGCCGGCGATCGCGAAGGCGTGCGCCACCAAGCTGCTCAGCCAGGGCGCCGACATCATCATGACGACCTGCGACGTCGACTTCGCGGCGCCGGTCATCCAGACGGCGATCAACCGCGGGAAGCTCACGGTTGCGGCCTGCATCGGCACCGACCAGATGGGACCGAAGCGCTTCGGCGCCAAGGGTCGGCTGGCGTTCTCGTTCGGAAACGTCGCGCAGGACGAAGGCTCCGCGATGGCCGAGTACGCCTGGAGGCGTGGTTGGAGAACGGCGTCGCTCGCGACGGACACGGTGATCGTCTACTTCCGCAACGTCGTGCAGGCGTTCAAGGCCCGCTTCACCCAGCTCGGCGGGAGAATCGCCGCCGAGGAGACATACCAGTCGCTCGGCGGCAACCAGGCGTCGTGGTCGAACGTCGTGACTCGGCTCAACAACGACGACGCGGACGTGATCGTCACCTCGACGGCGCCCCCGTTCGGTGCTCAGGTGCCGATCATCACCGGTCTCCGCACGCTCGGGAACAACACGCCGATCCTGAACTCGTGGGCCGGCGACGGGAACTACTGGTACGGCACGCTGGATCCGAAGCTCTCGAACTACTACTACGTGACGTTCGCGTCCGCTTTCGGTGACGATCCCGTGAAGGCGGTCAACGCACTCCGCGACAAGTACGAGGCCGCTATCGCGAAGGGTGGCAACACCGGGGCATTCGTCACTGGGTGGTCCGCCATCGACGGGATCAGCCTTGCCCTCAGGCGGACTGGTGGGAACACCAGCGGCGTCGCTCTTGCCGCACAGATGGAGAGGTTCAAGAACGTCCCGACGCTCTCCGGGCTCGTAACGTTCTCCAAGAACCTGCATACGGTGTCCGGACGCACGTACCGCGTGATTCGCGTGACCAACAACACCCCCAGAAGGGTCGCGGTAATCAAGGCCAAGGTCATTCCGAAGATCTAGGGCTTGACCGAGACGCAACCCGAGACGACACGGCGGTCCGGAGCCTCGCTCCGGGCCGCCGGCGTCTCGCGTTCCTTCGAGGGGGTACGAGCCCTCCGTGACGTCACGCTCGAGCTCCACCGCCACGAGGTCGTCGGGCTCATCGGCCCGAACGGCGCCGGCAAGTCGACGCTCGTCAACGTGCTCACCGGCTTCGACTTCCCGGACGAGGGTGCCGTCGAGCTCGAAGGGCGCGACGTCACGCGTTGGCGGCCACACAAGCGCGGTCGTACCGGCCTGTCACGCACTTTCCAGCACAGCCGCTCGTTCCGCAACCTCACGGTGCGCGAGAACGTCGAGGTCGCCGCGCTCGGCGTAGGGGCGAGGCCGCGGGAGGCGCGACGTCGCGCGGAGACGTTGCTCGAGTCGCTCCAGCTCGTCCCGTACGCGGACGCGCCCGCGGGCTCGCTCCCGCACGGCGACGAGCGGCGGCTCGGCGTCGCGCGGGCTCTCGCGACCGAGCCGCGGTTCGTGCTCATGGACGAGCCGGCCGCAGGGCTGCCGGAGGCGGAGGTTCCGGCGTTCGCAGCCGTCATCCGCTCAGTCCGCGACGAGCACGACGCGGGCGTGCTCCTCATCGATCACAACATGGCGCTGATCATGGACGTCTGCGACCGGATCCAGGTCCTCGATCAAGGCCGGACGCTGGCGGAGGGCTCGCCGCACGAGATCCGCGGCAACCTCGACGTGGCCGCTGCCTACCTCGGCGAGTCGGCGGTGGCGGAGTGACGCTCGAGCTGCGCGAGCTGGAGGTCGCATACGGTGGCGTCTCCGCCGTCCGCGGGCTCTCGTTCACCGTCGCGGCCGGAGAGATCGTCGGGCTCATCGGCCCGAACGGCGCGGGGAAGTCGACCACGCTCCACGCGATCGTGGGGCTCGTCCCCGCTCGCGGAGGCGAGATCCGCTTCGGCGACCGGTCGTTGCGGGGGCGCTCGCCGGAGGCGATCGCGAGAAGCGGGATCGCTCTCGTCCCCGAGGGGCGTCGGCTCTTCGCCGAGCTCACGGTCGAGGAGAACCTGAGGCTCGGGCTCGCTGCCCGGCCGCGCGGCGCCGACCACGACATCACCGACGTCCTCGACCTGTTCCCCATCGTCGACGAGTACCGCGCTCGGCCGGCGGGCGCGCTGTCGGGCGGCCAGCAGCAGCAGCTGGCGATCGCGCGTGCGCTCGTCGCACAGCCGTCGATCCTCCTCCTCGACGAGCCGTCGCTGGGGCTCGCACCGACCATCGTCGATCTCGTCTTCTCGACGTTGCAGGCGATCGCCGAGCGCGGGATCGGCGTCCTCCTCGTCGAGCAGCGCGCGCAGCGCACGGTCGCGCTCGCGTCGCGTACGCACGTGCTCGCGAACGGCGAGCTCCGGCTGACCCTGACCCCCGACGACGCGGCGGACACGGATCGCATGGTCGCCGCCTACCTCTCCTGATGGTCGCCAGCGGCCTCGGCGACTTTGTCCGCGACGCTCTCGACCTGCAGGTCCAGGTCGACGCGATCGCGCTCGGCGCCGTCTTCGCGCTGATGGCCGTCGGGATCGGCCTCGTGTTCGGCGTGATGCGGCTCGTGAACTTCGCCTACGGCCAGCTGATCATGGCCGGTGCGTTCGCCCTGGCCTACGCGTCGGAGCGCGACTGGCCCGTCGGCGTTGGCATCGCGCTCTGCTTCGCCGTGGTCCTCGCGCTCTCCCTCGCGATGGAGCGGGTCGTGTTCCGGCCGCTGCGCACGCAGTCCGCCGCCGTGATGCTCGTCGCGACCTTCGCGGTTGCCTTCCTGCTCCAGTCGATCGCGCTCCTCTGGTTCGGGCCGCTCGGGAAGACCGCCGCGTCGCTCGTCGAACTCAACCGGCCGATCTCCGATCCCCCGCTGGCCGTCAGCGTTGGCGGCGTCGACATCCGGAAGATCACGGTCGTCGCGATCGTGACCGCGGCCGTGTGCCTGGTGCTGCTGGTGGCGCTCCTCAATCGCACGGCGATCGGCCTGCACATGCGCGCCGCCGCGATCGACTCGCAGACCGCGCGGCTCCTCGGCGTGCGGGCGGATCTCGTGAGCACCGTGGCGGTGCTCATCGCCGGCGTGCTCGCGGCCATCGTCGCCGTGATGCTGACCGTCCAGTTCCCGACCGTCACGCCCACCTTCGCACTGCAGGAGACGATCCTCGTGCTCGCCGGCGTCGTCGTCGGCGGGATGACTCGGCTCCTCTCCGCCACCCTGGGCGGCTTCTTCATCGGCTACGTGTCCGGGCTTCTCGGAGGCGCGTTGCCGTCGAGCCAGAGCCAGTACCTGCCGTCGCTCGTCTTCGGCCTCGTGATCCTCGTACTCCTGCTGCGGCCGGACGGGCTCTTTACACGCGGGCGCGGGCTCGTGGAGCGGGTGTGAGGGCACGCCGCGCCACGCTCGAGCTCCTCGGACCGGTTGGGTTGGTCGTCGTCGCCGGCATCGTCGGCGCCTTCGTCTCCCAGACGACCGAGATCTACTTCGTGACGGCGCTCATCTCGGTCGCGACGGTCGTCGCGATCTACGTCTTCGTCGGCAACTCGGGCGTGCTCTCGTTCGGCCACATCAGCTTCTTCGCCGTCGGTGTGTGGGCCGCCGGTGTGCTCTCGATCCCCGAGCAGGAGAAGCCCGCGACGATGCCGTACCTCTTCGACCTCCTGAACTCGACAACGGTCGGCAACGTCCCGTCGCTGCTGATCGCAGCCGCGGTCGGTGGCATCTTCGCCTTCCTCGTCGGCCTCCCGCTGATGCGATTGTCCGGTCTCGCGGCCGGGATCGCGACGTTTGCGGTGCTCGGCATTACGAACAACATCCTCCGCTACTACGAGAAGATCGGTCCCGGACTGAACACCTTCTCTTCCGTGCCCGAGACGACCGACCTCCTGCAGGCGACGATCGGCGCTGTTCTCGTCGTCGTCGGGGCGTTCGCGTACCAGCGGAGCCGCCTCGGTCGGCAGCTGCGCGCGACGCGCGAGGATCCCGCCGCGGCGCGCGCGGTGGGCATCTCGATCTATCGGCAGCGGCTCGCCTCGTTCGCACTCTCGGGTTTCCTCGCCGGGTTCGCGGGCGGTCTCTACATCCACTTCATCCCGATCAACGTCGACGCGGTCTACCTCGACCTGACGTTCATCACGCTCGCGATGCTGGTCATCGGTGGTACGACGAGCCTGTGGGGCGCCGTCGTCGGCGCATTCTTCGTCAGCGCGCTCGACTCCGTGCTCGCGGAGATGGAGGACGGGATGGCGATCCTCGGGCGCACGATCGACCTGCCATCGGGCTCGCGGATCATCGTCGTGAGTGCCGTCATGGCACTTGTCCTCATCGTCCGCCCCGGAGGGCTCACGGGCGGTCGCGAGTTCACGCCTCCGCGTCTCCGGGCGGCGGTGGCGAAGTGAGGGTCTGCATCGTCGGTTGTGGCGCCGTCGGGTCGCTCTTCGCCGCAAACCTCGCGCAGCTCGACAACGTCGACGTCTGGGCCTACGACGTCTCGCAGGCACATATGGACGCCATCAACGCGAGCGGCCTTCGCTTGACTGGGGCGGGTGACGTCGTGGGGCGGCTACGAGCGACGACGCAGGCATCGGAGCTGCCGCGGTGCGACTTCGGAATCGTCGCGACGAAGGCGATGCACACGGACGTCGCGATCGCAGCCACGGCTCACGCGTTCGCCGACGGCGCGGTCGCGACGGTCCAGAACGGCGTCGGCAACGAGGAGGTCGTCGCCAAACACGTCGCGCGGGTCATCCGCGGTACGACGTTCCCCGCCGGGAAGATCCTCGAGCCGGGCGTCGTGCAGTGGGACGTGAAGGGAGACACGACGCTGGGGCCGTTCGAACCGCAGCCGGCTCGCGCGGACGAGATCGAGCGGCTCGCCGATGCCTGCACCCGCGGCGGCATGCCCACCTCTGCGGTGGTCGACGCACGGCCCGCGCAGTGGCGCAAGGTCGTCTTCAACGCCGCGACGAACCCGGTCGGCGCGCTCACGAGCCTTACGCACGGGCGCGTATGCGAGCGGGCCGATCTTCGGGCGATCGTCAGCGCGCTGGTCGACGAGGGCAAAGCCGTCGCGGCGGCGCAGGGAATCGTGCTCGATGCCGATCCCGAGGAGCTCATCGACCACGCAGCGAAGCCGGAGGTCGCGTACGACCACAAGGCGAGCATGCTCCAGGACGTCGACGCGCGGCGGGCGACGGAGATCGACTTCCTGAACGGCGGGATCGCGCGCTTCGGCCGCGAGCTCGGCGTGCCGACTCCACTCAACGACGCGATCACTCAGCTCATCAAGGGACTGGAGGCAGCATGGGTAGAACGCTGAGCGCCGAGCTGCAGCGGCGTCACGCGAACGTCCGCGCCGCGATGGCGGAGCACGACCTCGACGCACTGATCGTGTCCGGGAGCGAGTACTCCGGCTTCGAGGGCGCGGTGACATACATGTCCGGCTTCCAGATCGTCCATCGCTACGCGTACGTCGTCGTGCCGGCGGACGGTGACGCGTACGTCGTGTTCCCGTCCGAGGCGCGGTATGTCGGCGAGCACGAAACGGCGGAGCTCGAGCAGGTGTTCCACGACCGTCCCGGAGAGCTGATCGCGGCACGCGCGCGCGACGCCGACTGGAAGCGGATCGGCGTGTTCGGTCTCGACTACGTGATGGCGGTGCGCGACTACCGCGCCCTCGACGGGCTCGATCTCGTCCCGTTCGATGTCGAGTTCGACCTCGCTCGCGCGGTGAAGAGCGACGCCGAACTCGAGTCCGTGCGCGACTCCGTCCGGATCAACGAGCGCGGTTTCGAAGTCTTCTACGAGGCCTACGCTCCCGGAAAGACGGCCGCCGAGGTCATGGCTGCGGCGGAGGAGTGGTTCGTCGCCGAGGGGTGCGGCCGGCTCACGATGAACATGGTTCTGACCGGCACCGACACGTTCGCGCGCCCGGAGTTCAAGATCGCGCGGCACGCGGAGGTACTCGGCGCGTTTCTCCTCCCGTCGCTCGAGGTCGCCGGGCCAGGGATGCACTGGGTCGAGGTCTCGCGCGCGATCGCGTCGCGCGACGCCGTCCTCTCCGCCGACACCGAGCGAATGCTCGAGGCGTACCTCGACTACGTCGACTCCGCGCGCAGGGAGATGCGGCCGGGCGCGACCTGCCACGATGTCCACCGAGCCGTATCGGCGGGGTTCAGCGACGGCGGCTACCACCTCGGCCACGTCACCGGCCACTCGATCGGGATGACCATGATCGAGTTCCCGAAGGTCGGCGAGGGCGTCGAGACCGAGCTCGCCGAGAACATGGTGTTCTCGATGCACCCGCACGCGATCGCGGAGAACGGGCAGGACTGCCTGTACATGCAGGACACCTGGCTCGTCACGCCCGACGGCGGGGTCCCGCTCTCGAGCCTGCCGATGCAGGTCTTTCGCGCCGCCGTTTGACACCACGACGTAGAATCCGACCGTGAGCTGGCCGTGGCTCGTCCTGCTCGTCCTTGCGGCTGTCCTGGCGGTCGCCGTGGAGAAGCCGCGCCTGGACAAGAGATTCGGCGTGACCGCGCGACGCGATCGCGACCGGCAGCGGCGCAAGAAGCAGCTCCGCGTCGTGACACCGGACGACGAGAGCGAGGAGTTCATCCGCTCCGTTCAGCGCGACCTCGACTCGCTCCCGACGATCGAGGAGAGGGATAGAAGGACCTGACTTTCCCGCAGATCGGGAATTCGCTCGCGCGAGTCCCCGATCGCGACCATCCCTAAAAGGCCGGCCGCTATCGCGGCGGCGTCGTATCTACTGCACATCCGCTCGGCGACTCCACTTTGCCGCCGGCGGTTTAGCGGACCCTGAAGGTGGCGGTCATCCAGCGCGTGTTCGGGAGGATCCGCGGCACGTTTTCGGTGTTCTTCGACTCCTGGTGGTCGGACGCGCGCACACGGAGCCGGTGCATGCCGGCGCCGAGGCTTCCCGTCGGGATCGAGAGGAGGCCGCCGCGGAGCGTCGCACGGGTCGACGAGCCGTCGACGAGGACGCGGATCGACTGGGGGTAGATGCCCGAGCCGGCGTCGACCAGGGATACGGCGAGTGGCGTGCCGCGCGCGACGTTGCGGGCTCGGAGCCGGACGGTCGGGGGCGTGACGTCGTTCACCCAAAAGCGGAACGTGAACGCGCCCGCGCCGGCCCGCGTCGCGCTGTCGAAGACGACCGCATAGTCACCGCGCGCCGGTGAGAGGACGGCCGCTGCACCGACCCCCTCGCGGAACTCGTCCATGTACGGGTTGTGGTTCACCGGGAGGCCGGCGTACCCGGTGAGCCTGTTCTCGTCGACCCCCGCGACGACGCGCGGCTCCACGGCGCTGCCTCGCGTGAGCTGCGTGACGACGACGCCCGCGTTTGCAACGGCTTTCGCGATCCGGAAGCGGAAGACGCGCTCCGGGCCGTTCAGCACCGTCGTGACGCCGATTCCGCGCGGCGTTTCCGGATACCGGTAGCGGGAGACGACGGACGGGCGGCCCGCAGTCGTGCTGCGATAGACGCCAGGCCGCGCCAGCGTCCCGGCGTTGTGGCGCGCGAGCGAGGCGGACGTGACACGCGCCCAGACCGGGACTCGGCGCACATCGGCTCCGCGGCGGAGCTCGACGTATGCGTCGAGATCTCCCGCGCGGGCGCCGCGCGGCACGGTCACGACGACCTGGAGCTGGCCCGGCACCGTCACCGTCGCCGGGCCGGCGAAGCGCACGCCGCCGGGAGCTCCGCGAACGATCCGCGCTACCTCCCAGGTACCCGCTCCGCCGCCCGCGTCGACGAGGGCGAGCGTGCCGGTACCGGTCTCCCCCCGGCCGAGCAGACCGAACGACAACGCGGTCGGCTGGACGAAGACGAGCGGCCGGTCTGCGCGCTGGAGGGCGACGACTCCTCCGCCCTGGAAGCGGGGGCCCGCAACCTTCGCGCTGCTCTGCGCCGAGTCCGCGCCGGACTGGACGAGCGCCGAGCGCAGCTGATCGACCGACCACGACGGGTGGCGCTGGCGCAGTAAGGCCGCGGCGCCTGCGACGTGCGGGGAGGCCATGCTCGTCCCGGAGAGCTCGGCCCAGCCGCCACCCGAGATCGACGACAGGACGTCGACGCCCGGAGCGGCGACGTCCGGCTTCAGGCGGTGAGAGATCGTGGTCGGGCCGACGGACGAGAACTCTGCATGTGTGCGCGTGGTGGGGTTGCCGCCGATCGCGACGGCGCTCACTGCGATCGCGCGCGTGGAGTTCGCCGGCGACGACACCGAGCCGGCACCGAGATCGTTGTAGTCGTTTCCCGCAGCGACGACCGGCACCACGCCGGCCGCTGCGGCGGCGTCGAGCGCGAGGGCGACGATGTCGCGGCTCGGCTCGATCTCGGGCTCGCCGCCCGAGAAGTTGATCACGTTCATGCCGTCGGCGACCGCGGCTTCGATCGCGGCGACGATCGCGGGCGAGTTCGCGTTCGGGCTCAGGCCTGCGCTCGTCTCGACGAAGACCTTGTAGTTGCCGAGGTAGGCACGCGGCGCGACCCCCGAGACGCGCCGGCCACTACCCGCGGTCGTCTCTGCATTGCCGGCGGCGATCCCGGCGACGTGCGTGCCGTGGCTCGAGTCGTCGTCGGAGTAGGCGACGCGGGCGCTCGCCGCCCTGCTTCCTTTCGGCGCGAACACGCGCGCGACGATGATCTTCGCGGTCGTGAAGCGCTGCTGTCCCCTCGGGAAGCCGGCCGGCATGACGTATCCCGTCGGATCGAAGAACGGGTGGCGGGGGTCGATTCCGGAATCGATGATCCCGATCTTCACACCCTGGCCGGCAGTGTCCAGCGCCTGCCCCCAGAGCGCCGGAGCGCCGATCTGCTGCGGCGACGTCGTCAGCTGGGGCGCGTAGCTCCCTGCCGCGAGGACGTCGCGCACGCCGGGCAGAGCGCGAAGGCGCCCGACATCGGTGCTCGGCAGCGTGAGCGAGAAGCCGTTCGCGACGAGTCGGTAGCGCCAGCCGACCTCGGCGTCGGGAATCTGCTGCGCGAGATCGTCGCGGAAGGCACGCTGCTCCCGTGCGATCGCCGCCCAGGAGCGGGGAGCGCGGGCGAGCGGAGGCGAGTCGAGGAGGACGACGACGTCGGCGCGGTCGCCGCTCTCGACCGGCAGCGCTGGCCCGCCCGCGGCGACGAGGACGGCGAGGGCGACAACGGCGAGTGGCGCAAAACGCGTCATCGGGGAGTGAGACGACCCGAAGCTAGAATCGGACGGCCGCGCGGATGTGGCGGAATTGGTAGACGCGCACGGTTCAGGTCCGTGTGCCCGTAAGGGCGTGGAGGTTCAAGTCCTCTCATCCGCACTGAGTTTCCCGCTGCAAACGCGCCATTTCCCTCCGCCTCCGACCACGACCGGACCACACTCGGACCACGGAGGATGAGGGTACGCGGCGGGGAGCGTGTAGTGGCGCCCCCGCCGCGCTCTTACGGGAGTCTTTACGCGAGCCGCCGCGAGGCGAGGCGCGCGTCGATCCCGCCCTCCGCGGCGATCACCTGCAACTCGGCGCGCAGGCTCTCGCGCCTGGTCTCGGCGTAGACCGTGACGAGCAGGTGACCGGCGTCCTTGTGACCGAGCCGTGACGCCGCGAGTTCCGGGGAGATCCCGTTCGCGCATGAGGGTCGCGGCGCCGCGACGCAGATCCTTCGGCTTGAAGTTGTCGAAGGGAGTGGGGCGTACCTGCGCGTCGAGGTCGACCGGCGCCTACGTGAAGTGGCGAAGGGGGAGCAGGTCGAACTCCGCTGCCGCAACTGCGGCCAGGTCACCGAGCGTACTTCGTCTTCCGGCGCGTCAGTCGAGCTCGGAGGAGATCCGTTCCTCCTGGGCGCGTGCGATCGCGACGATCGACGACGGGTCGGATGCAACGGCGCCGACCCCTGTGCACGACCCGAGCACGTTCTCGTCCCGCCACAGAACGAGGAAACCGTCCACGCCGCCACTCTCGAAGGTGAACGCCCAGCTTTCGTCGCCGACCGCGTCGCCGACGTCGAAGCTAGTGGGGGCGGGGACTTCCTCTCGAAGTGAGGCCTCGAAGTGGTCGACGCCGATGTCGGCGACCTCCTGCGCGCCGTCGCTCGTGAGGTGTCTCGCAGCCGTGCAGGTGATCACGCCCTCGCTCGGGCTCGTGAACGTCGCCTGGTACCCGGCGACGCGCTCGCGGCGGACGACATCCACCTGCTCGGGCGTCAGACCTTCGATCGCAACCTCGACGCCGCGCACCCCCGTGCGCCCGGGATCTGCAGCAAATCCGTCCGGAACATCCGACTGCCGAGCGACGAGCTCCTCGGGAGCCGGAGCCGCGCTCGTCGTCTCCGTCGTGGTGGTGGTCGACCCGGCGGAGTCGTTGTCGTCGCCGCAGCCCGCCCCGAGCAGCGCAAGCGCGAGGACGAGCATCAGCGGTGCCGGGCGTCGCATCACCGTGATAATGACGACAGTAGCGGTGGGGCGGGACGTGGTCTAAACCGGTCGGATCGGCGCCGCCCGGGAAGACGCCGAGGTCGTCAAGTTCGTCGAGTTGCTCGGGAGCTCGTCCGAAGAGCTCGCCGCGGCCGTCGCGGCGCTGAGTTGAGTCGGGTCTTCGGACCACATTCGGACCACACCCGCGCGCGAATCGTCGTGTCGGACGGTGTCGGGCGGTGTCGGGGGACGTCGCGAAATGTCGCGCCCAGAACGAAGAAACCCCCGCAAAGGCGAGGGTTTTGTGTCGCGTCAGGTCGCGGTGTGTCGCGGTACGTCGGGCGGTGTCGGAGGTGCGCTGAGAGGTTCAAGTCCTCTCATCCGCATAGCCCAGCCGTTAGGGCCACGTCGGGCTGGTGAGGTCGAGACGGGCCACAATCCCGCACCAGTGTAGGGATTGCGCTGCGTCCAGCACCGGCGATTCGAGGTGCCGTAACGAGTCCTGTAGAGGCCGTTTCGAGGCCGTTGCGCCACGATTTTGTGCCACGCCGAGTCCGTGGCACACGACTGCCACACTCGCCGGTATCGATCGCCACGATGACTCCGCGGCGAGGGCTACTCCCCTTCGTCGCCACGGCCCTCGGGCGCTTGCAGGCGCCGCGAGCGGCCAACTCTCCACTGGCGTGCAACTCCGACCATGTCCACGCGGGAGCTGAGAGGGCTGACGTGTGCGCCTCTAGCGACGGCGCTTACGCTCCTTGTCGCGGGCTGCGGAGCCGGCGACAGCGAGGCGGCTGAGGAGGGCGTCTCCAACATCTCGTATTCACCAAAGCCCTTTTGCGATGACCTGGATCGCCTGAAAATCAGCGTCACTACGACCGGCGCCGCACGGGAAGGATTCCAGTACATCGTCGGCCTCGGGATCGACGGCCAGACGTTGATCCGTTGAACTGTTCGTTCTTCGGTTGTCCAACCACGAGCAGTTCGTCGTCAACGACGCGACCATCCTCGGCGAAGCGGGACGCACGTACACAGTGGAGTTCAAGCCGGCAGCCCTTACCAAGGACTTGCCCGTGGACGACTTCTGTCACGGCCGGGCGTTTGTACAAATCACCTCGGTGTCGATCGACCACGCGTCGAAGGAGACGAGCCGCAAGCTAGGGGAGCTCAGGTTTCGCGTGCTCCCCGCACCCTAGGAACGAGAGCTCATCGAAGCGCCCTGTTAGCGCGGCGCGGTGCGAGCGTCATTCGCGAGCGCCTACCAAGAATCCAGGTGATGTTCCCGAAGGTGGGCAGGCTCCGTCCGTGGGATCACACCAGATGGTGATCGAGCGTGCGGAGACTCCCGTGATGTTCAAGCGCGTCGCCGACGAAGCGAGCGCGATCAGTCATGCCATGCAGGACGTGCAGGAAGCGGTCGGGCTGCGCGGGAGGAAGTACTACGGCGCGTTCGACAACAACGGCGAGTACCGCGTCTGCGTCCAGCTTCGCGACGATGACGACCCGCAGGCGTCGTTCCGGAAATAGCCCCCCTCACCCTCGGGCCACGCACGGGACGCCGCGAAGCCGCGGTCGGTCGCCGGCTAGCATCGCCCTCGCGACCGTCTTCGACGCGTCGACGGACTCGGCCTCGAGGAGGATGCGGCCTAGCTTCGGTTCGTCCTCGATGCGCTGCATGGCGGCTTCGACGCGGAAGGAGCGCGGGTTCGTGGAGCTCTACATCGGAAACGGGGTCTGGCAGACGGTTCACCGACGCAGCGTCGGCGACTAGCGGGCCGAGTGCGGCGCTACGGGAAGTCTCGGCCGATCGGATCGAGGCTGTACACGTGGCCGGTTGTCAGGTTCGTGAGCGTCATGTCGAAGTACTCGACCTGCCGCGGCCCGCACGTGCAGGGCAGGGGGGAGATTTCGACGACGGTCAGGGTTAGCGTGTCCGCGACAGCCCCCTTGTCGTCGGGGGTGAGCGCGACGCTCGCTTGCAGATCTGGGTAGCGCACAGCGATATCCGGCGACGACACAGTCGCAGTGGCATCGAGTTGATACTCGACCGACGAAAACCTCTTCAGTCCCCGTTCCTCGAAACTGACAACGAGGTTGCCGTTGTCCAGGATTTCCGTCGAGCTGAGCTTCGTGCCGGCTCCGGCAACAGAGATGCCCGCCGAGAACACGACCACGCCAGTCAGAGCGAGTACGAGGCCGAAGATGCGCTGCATGATTCCTCCATTACGTACCTCGGGTGCCGCCTGCCGCCGGGCGCATCTTCGTCCGGGCTTGTGCGGATGTCAACGAGATCCTCGAACCAACCGCTCAAGATGCGCTCAAGGTCAGTTCAGTTCAGCCCTGCCCGCCTCGAGCTCGCGCTCCCGCGAGACTCGGTACGGCATTACGGTGGAGGCTGGACGTAGGAGGAAGGGGTAGCTGCGGCACTACCGCTCCCTCGTGGACTACGCCCAGCCTCTTCTGATGCGGTTCCAGGGTGCCACCGCCCGCGGAGGCGGTCCATGCCCCGTCCGCAGCAGATCGCTACGCGGATGAGGCTCGCGCGATGCGGGCTCGACGGCCGTTGACAGGAGTCGGCACCGTCCTACCGAATCCTCCGATCGAGTACTCGCCTCTCGTGACTGCCACTCCGATCTTCGGTGGAGCCTGTCTTTGGGGGGGCGGGTCGATGAGTCATCGGGCATTCGCCCCTAACAAGAGAGGGACTCAGCAATGACCGACATCCTGATGCGTCCGCTGGTTCGGCTCCAGGTTGCCCTGGCCGAGCTGCGGGAGCGCGAGGATGGCCAGACGACGACCGAGTACGCAATTCTGCTCGGCTTCCTCGCGATCGCCATCATCATCGCGCTCTTCTTCCTCAGGAACGTCCTTCGTGACCTGTTCTCGGATGCAGCGAGCAGCGTCTCGAACGCGCCTGGGCCGTAGAGCAACACCCTGATGTGACTGCGAGGCGGGCGGGGCTCGTTCAGCCCGCCCGCCTCGCACTCGCTAGGACTTCAAGGGCCCCAGCGCTCAGACCAAGCCGTAGGCGGCGGATCGACGCCGACGCCATCGTCAAGGATCGCAGCGCACTCTTGACGCAGACCTGGCAGATGGTGAGTTCATCCGCGTTCGCGACCATGTGCACGTCGGCGGACGCGGCGCGTGCCCGCGAGCGCATCCGCGAGGCGTTCAGGCAGGCGCCGCCGGCGCCAGTGCCGCTCGCAGCCCGCCCGGTGATGAACTGAAGAGGCCTTGGCGCATTAATGCGCGAGGGTCATAGGGTTGGTTGCCACGGCGCGTGCCACGACCCGCCGGTTTGCAGGGAAGATGCGGGATCATCCGCATCCCACCGCTCAGGGACGAATTGTGGCGACAGAGGGCTAACGCGTGTGGGGATCCCCCGTTCGGGGCAGTTCCTCGGGGCACGAAACGACGACGACGGATGCACAGTGGACGCGCTCGTTCTCTGCGGCGGCGTCGTCGTGCTCGTCTGCTCGTTCGCCGCCTGGGTGATGTTGTCGCTTGCGGTCGTGCTCGGCCGCTGGCGCTACGACCGCCTGCACCCCCGGCGACCCGGGCCGATCTCTCGTGCCCGTGCCCGGAAGCTCGCTCGGCGCGCGAGCCGCAAGCATCGGACGGACTGGGGCACGTGGCGCGGAGTCACAGCATTCACGCTCCTTGCAAGGGTTCGTCATCCCCTGGCGCCACGCCTCGTTCGGAGCGCGCTCGCGAACTCGGACGCGAAGATCGCCGGCGCTGCCGTTCGGGCTCTCGGCGACATCGGTGGCGACTGGGCGATCGGCCTGCTGCTCGAGTCGCTGCGCGCCGAGACCCGCTCTCGGTCGCGGATCGCAGCTCAGCTCGAACGTCTCGCACCCGAGCCAGGAGCGCGGCTCGTTCCCCTTCTCCGCGATCCGAATCCGAAGGTGCGGTTCTGGGGGGCACGACTGCTCGGCCGCTACCCCGATCTCGGAGAGCAGGCTCTGATCGCACTCGCATGGGATCGAAACGCGAATGTTCGCGCGGCGGCAATGGAGACGCTCGGCTCACGCTCCGGGCCGGCGGTCGCGACGGTCGTGCAGGCGGGTCTCGACGACCCTGCCTGGTTCGTGCGGGTCCATGCGGCGCGCGCCGTAGGGCGTGTCGTAGGAGCGCCTGCTGCGCCGACGATCGCCAGGCTCCTCGCCGATCCGCAGTGGTGGGTGCGGACGGCGGCGAAGGACGCGCTCCGGATGATTGGCTCCGAAGGGATTCCTCAGCTCCTGTCCATGTTGGAGCACGATGACCGGTTCGCTCGCCAGGGCGCCGCGGAGGTGCTGCAAGACATCGGCTTCGTCGACTTCCTCGAGCTGGACACGCCTCGAAGCGCGCTGCTCGAGCGAATCTACGTGGCAGGCGGCGACGACTTGCAAGATGCGGCTCACGCACGGGCCGAGGACGGTTCGGGATCCTGGGAGGTGCAGGTCGCGTGATCGAGCTCGTCCTGGTCGTCGTGGTCGCGCTGTGCATGGCGTACCTGATCGTGACGATCGGCATCTACCTCGCGCAGGCCGTTGTCGCCGCGATGGAGAGCGCAGTGCGGCGACACGAAAGCGCGACCGAGGACTACGAGACGCTCGCGGGGTGCCGCTTCACGCTACCCGTCAGCGTCATCGTCGCCGCGTACAACGAGGAGTCCCTCATCGTCGGGACGACGCGAGCGCTGCTCGAGCTCGACTATCCGGAGCACGAGGTCATCATCGTCAACGACGGCTCGACCGACAGCACGCTCGACGTGCTGGCGGAGGCGTTCGCGCTCGAGCCGCATCAGCGCTTCGTTCGACGCACGTTCGCAACCGAGGAGGTGCGCGGCATGTATCGGAGCGCCCTCGCGCCGAACCTGATCGTCGTCGACAAGGCAAACGGGGGCAAGGCCGACTCGTTGAACGCGGCCCTCAACATCTCGCGCTACCGATATGTGTGCGGCGTCGATGCGGACACGTGGTTCGACAGGAGAGCGCTGCTCAAGGGCATGCGGCTCGTCGTCCAGGACCCCGCGCGCATCATCGGCGTGACGAGCGCGCTGTCGACGGCGCGGCACCCCGAGCAGATGTTGGCCGCGCCCCCTGGCCGCCGGCGCGTCGACTGGAGGCCGCTCGACACGTTCCAACACCTCGACTTCGTGCGGGCGTTCTTCAACAACCGCATCGCCTGGTCACGTCACGGGTTCATGCTCTGCTCGCCGGGCGCGTTCCAGATCTGGAGGCGCGACGTGCTGCAAGAGGTCGGCGGTTACTCACGCGACTTCACCTGCGAGGACATCGAGGTCACCTTCCGCATCCACGAGCACTTCCTGCGGAAGGGTCGCGACTACGAGATCCTCTGCCTCACGGACAACGTGGCCGTCACCGAGGGCCCCGGCGACGTCCGGACCCTCGTCTCACAGCGCGAGCGCTGGCAGCGCGTGACGAACGAGACGGTCTGGCACTACCGGCGCATGTGGTTCAAGCCCCGGTACAAGACGGTTGGACTGATCGGCACGCCCTACTTCCTGCTGACCGAGGTCCTCGCTCCGGCCTTCGAGTTGTTCGCGATCGCGTCGCTCCTCCTGGCCATTGCGCTCGGCCTGCTCGAATGGTCGACGTTTGGCGCTGTCGCCGGCGGCGTGATGTTCACCAACGCCGCGCTCACGGCCTGCGCGATCCTTTCGGAAGACCTGCAGTCCCGGCTGTACCGGAAACGCGACCTCGCTCGCCTGCTCGTCCTCTCGCCATTCGACTTCCTCGTCTACCGTCCGATCCTGCTTTGGGCGCGCCTCAAAGGCTCTTGGGGGTTTCTTCGCGGCGACAAGTCGTGGGTCAGGTTCGAGCGGAACGTGCGCACATCGAGCCCGTCGCCAGCACGGCTCTGATCAGCGCCGCACCTCATCGACACGAGCTGCGAGTGAGTGCGCGGCTAGGCGGCAGGCTCCGAGCGAGAGCACGGCTAGCACGTTGCCGGCGTGATCTGCCGGCTTGACCTTGCGCATGACCTTGGCGACGTTTCCATCCGCGTCGATGACGAACGTCGAGCGCTCCATGCCCATGTACTTGTTGCCGTACATGCTCTTCTCGACCCTCGTGCCGTACTTCTCGGCGACCTCGTGCTCCTCGTCGGAGAGCAAGGTGAACGGCAGTCCGTGCTACCGGGCGTGTCGTCCTTCGGGTAACCCGACAGTGGATTCGACCGTGGTCATCGTGCTGTCCGCGATCTCCGTGATCCTGGTCGTCCTCTGGACCGCCCGGTAAAGGCGGTCCGTCGGCGACGTCGTCTACCGTGCGAAGCGATGCGTCTCGGACTCGTCGCGTCGCTACTGGCTGCCGCGATCCTCGCGGCAGCCTCAGGGTCAGCAGGCGCCGCCGAGGCCACGTTTCGAAAGGTCGTGTTCGCGCGCGGGCTCGACCATCCGGTACTGGTCACGTTTGCGCCGGGTGAGCCGCGAGCCATCTACGTCCTCGAGCAGCCAGGTCGCGTGATCCGAGTCCAGAACGGCCGCCGAACGGTGTTCCTCGACATCCGTAAGAACGTCCAGTACCTCGGCGAGCAGGGGCTCCTCGGCCTTGCCTTCGACCCGAGCTACACGAGCAATCGCCGCTTCTACGTCGCGTACACATCGAAGTCGGGTCACAACACCGTGGAGCGGTTCGTCGCGAGGGGCGGGCGCGCGGTGGTGGCGAGTCGCGCGATCGTGTTCCGCGTGCGCGACCCGTACGGGAACCATAACGGGGGCAACCTCGTCTTCGGTCCGGACCGGCGCCTGTACACGAGCATCGGCGACGGCGGCTACGGGGGGGACCCGCAGAACCGGGCGCAGGACTCGAGATCGCCGTTCGGGAAGCTGCTCGCCTTCGACGTCTCTGACGCGAAGCCCACCTGGGCGATCGCTGCCTTCGGCTTGCGGAATCCGTGGCGGTTCTCGTTCGACCGCGCGACCGGCGACCTCTACATCGGCGACGTGGGGCAGGAGACGATCGAGGAGGTCAACTTCACCTCGGTGGCGAGCGCCGGTGTCGAGAACTACGGCTGGGACAACTTCGAAGGGTCCTCGCGGTATCAGCACGCCGACGCGGTGCTTCAGCACGGTGTGCTCGTGTTCCCGGTCTTCGAGTACGAGCATTCGAAGGGTGGCCCATGCTCGGTGACCGGGGGGTTCGTCTACCGCGGTCGCGCCCAGCCCGCGCTGCGCGGCCGCTACATCTTCGGCGACTACTGCAGCGGGACCGTATGGAGCTTGAAAGTCGTGTCCGGCGCCGCCGAGGACGTTCGCGTCGAGCCGTTCGAGATCGTTGGGCTGACGTCGTTCGGCGAGGACACCGCAGGCGAGCTGTACGCGATGGCGTACACCGGGATCATCTACCGGCTCACGAAACCCTGAGCCTCACCGGCGTCGTCCCTCGCGGAATGAGTTCCCGGGCTCACCCACTCGTACTCGAGTAAGTTGCGGGCGTGTCGTCCCGTGGATAGAAGTAGAGGACGACGGGCTTCCCCGGAAGGACTGGAGCGAGACGTCTTCGACGGAGTCGCTCGGCAGCGTGAAGGTCGGCGCCGGCAGGCCTTCTTCGATCATCGGGACGATGCTATCCGCCTCCTGATGCAGGAGCTCACGAGGAGGTCGGAGTGCCCGCGACCTCGATCTGTCCGGCGACGAATGCGCGCGCGGGGCTGGCGATCTCGCCGGTGCGCCGACGATCGTCGGCGTTGCGGTGGATGTAGCAGACGACGACGTATCGGCCGGGATCCGCGTCGACCGGGAGGAATGTACGGGTCGTCGGCTCGACGTCCGCCCCCGCGATCCAGCGACCGAACGGCGGAGGAACATCGGAGCGAGCCCGGTTCCGCAGGAGCCGTCTCGACTCGACGCGCTCCTGCGCGAGCGCGACGTCGTCGACGGATTCGCCGGCGTAGAGAGCGACCACGCCGAAGGACCCGAAGCGGAACGTCGTGTTCTCGACCTCGATCGAGAGCCGCCCGGACCCGGCGGTCGTGGTGCCCTCGAAGGTGCAGTCGTGGTCCGTCAAGGTCGCGTGCATCGCGCCGCTCTCCCCGCCGCAGGACACGAGTAACGCGATGACGGCCAGGAGAGGAGCCAGCGCGCGCGTGCGCTTCGTCACGAGTCGAGCGTACAGCGGCCCTGGATAGGGTGCCCGCGTGCTCACCGTGCACATCGCGCTGGGCGTCGCGGTCGTCGTCGTGTGCGTCGGGTCAGCTGTGCTCGGGTTCGTCGCGTACCGGCGTCGCGGGAGCGGGGGAGCCTTTGTCTCGCATGCGCTCGTCCTCGCGCAGACGCTGCTCATCGCGCAGGCCGCCGTCGGGCTGCTCCTCCTGTCGGACGATCGCAGAGCGCCCGAGAAGCTCCACTACACGTACGGCGCGCTGGCGCTAGGGCTCGCGCTCACGCCCTGGTTCTACGCTCCAGCGGTCGGCCCGAGGCGCCTTCTCTGGTTCGCGGTGACGACACTTGTCGCCGGCGCGCTGGCGGTTCGCGCTTTCATGTCGGGGTCATGAGACGGCTCTGGGATCGCATTCCCGCTCTCGCGCGGGGGCTCGGGATCGTCGCGTTGATCGCACTCGGCGTCGTCGTGCTGTCGCTGGAGCCGGTGGTCGCGACGGTCGGCGGGATCCTGCAGATCGCCTTCTTCCTCGCGATCGCGCTGTTCCTGTTCCTCGTGTGGCGGGAGCGGCGCGGTGACCTCGAGGCATGGTCGGAGTGGAACCGGAGGCTCTTCTACGCCGCCGTCGTGCTCGCGGTGGTTGCGATCGGGCTCGCGATCGGCTATGGCCTCCCGGCCAGCCGCGACGCGTTCGCGCTCGTGGTGACGCTCGGCGCGTGTGCGTACGTGATCGTGCGCGTTTGGCGCATCGAGCACCGGTACTAGGGCGAGGCAAGCCTCGTCCCTAGGGCAGTCGGAAGACGGGTCCTCTCCGAATCGTCGGCGCCGCAGGGTTCACGGGATGGACGAGCTGGAGCGTGTAGCGGTAGCGGCCCGGCTTGAGGCGGCGCTTGCCGAGATCGGACTGCACGAGCTCCCCGACCACGGCCGAGCCCCGCCTCGCCAACCTCGTCGCGCGCGTGTCGGCGTTCTCGAGCCGAACCCAGTAGCGGCAGTCGAGATCGCAGCGGAAGCTCGCGCGGAACGCGCCACGCTTTGCGGCGGAGCGGGTTCCGAACCTGAGATACGACGACCGCACCGGCAGCTGGACGCCTGGGCAGCGCGCGATCGAGCCGCCGGTCGTCCGGTCGAGCGCCGCCGTGACCGGCCGCTTGCTCGACTTCGGCGTGCCGTCGACGTAGTGGACCCCGGACTGCCAGGTCGCTCGCGCCCGCTCGTCACGCGACAGGAAGAGCAGCATTCCAACCACGTTGGGCTGGCAGAACGCGAGCGAGAGCGCCTGTCGGTAGTAGCTCGCCTGGACTTCCTCGCTGACAGGCTTCGTGGTGGTCGGCTCGGTGCCCGTGTAGAGCGAAGCCTTGCTCGCCGGGATCTCGGTCTCGACTCCGTACTCCCCGTACAGGATCGGCAGCATCGATCCACGCTGTGCGGTTCCGTCGAATGCCTCGGCGAGCAGGCCGACGAGCTTGTCGTAATCGGCCACCCCGATCGACGTGTTGAGCGGGTGGGCGACCGTCGGCGCGACGCTCGAGTTGTCCGCGTACACGTGGATCGCGAGGGCGTCCATCACGGGCTGCGTGCGACCGCTCGCACGGTATGCCGCTCCAAGCCCCTGGATGAAGGTCGTGGGGGAGTGTGTCGGCCGGGTGCCGTCCGAGCGGTCCGTGCCGCGAGGCGAGACGGCGCCGCCGTACACCGTGACCGAGGGCGACACGGACTTGATCGCGTCGTAGGTCTGCGCGAGGAGCGCGAGGTAGGCCGCCGGCGCTGCGCTCGATCCGTCGAGCCCGAACTGCGGCAGCCAAAAGCGGTTCAGGTTGGGCTCGTTGCCGATGATCACGTGCTCCACCGACGGCGCTCCGCGGACGACGGCTGCCGCATACGAGGCGAAGTCGGCTCGGGCTTGTGCCGTCAGCGGCGTCGTACGCGATCCCGGGTGCATGATCGTCACGTACAGGCGGACGCCGTTCCGCTGCGCCGCGTCGCTCACGTTCTCGAGGACCCGTAGCTCCTCATCGGTCGGCTTGTCGAGCCCGGGCGTCCAGTAGCTCGTGATCCGCACCGCACGGAACCCGGAGAGACGGAACGCCGTCATGCGGGCCTCGGCTTCGACGAGCGTCGACGCCCGCA
Source organism: uncultured Gaiellaceae bacterium (assembly GCA_963787855.1). Taxonomy (GTDB): domain Bacteria; phylum Actinomycetota; class Thermoleophilia; order Gaiellales; family Gaiellaceae; genus GMQP-bins7. Next base: position 10,208 of record CAWBER010000023.1, on the reverse strand, counting down.
CGTCGTCCTCGACGGCCCCGACCACGAGCCCTGGCCCGGCCGTCGCGAGCCCGGGCGCGAGCAGGGCCACGGCGGTTCCGAATGCGGTCAGGAGCGGCAGACGCATGGGGATACGCTAGCCCGAGAATGCGTGAAAACCTTGAAGGAAAGCTCGAGGCGCTTCCACGCGGGCCGGGCGTCTACCTCTTTCGCGACGAGGCGGGCGAGGTCCTGTACGTGGGGAAGGCGAAATCGCTGCGCTCGAGGGTCCGCAGCTACTTCCAGCGCGGCGACGGGCGGTTCGGCGCCGCGCGGCTCGTCGAGCGCGTGGACGACGTCGAGGTCATCGTCACGCGCACCGAGGCCGAGGCGCTCCACCTCGAGCAGAACCTCGTCAAGCGTCACCGGCCGCCGTTCAACATTCGCCTCCGCGACGACAAGTCGTTCCCGTACATCGCGGTGACACTCACGGACGAGTACCCGCGCGTGATGTTCACGCGCGAGCGGCACCGGCGCGGAACCCTCTACTTCGGCCCGTATGCGAACGCGAAGAAGGTGCGGGAGACCCTCGACGTGCTCAACCGCGTCTTCCGCTTCCGCCCCTGCGAAGGGCCTCGTCCCGGCCGCCACTCCGGGATCCCCTGCCTCGACTTCCACATCGACCGCTGCTTCGCGCCGTGTATCGGAGCGATCTCGAAGGAGGGCTACGCCGACGTGATCGACGGCGTCGTCGGGTTCCTCTCGGGCGACACGAAGACGATCCAGGCCGAGCTGACCGAGCGTATGCGCGAAGCGGCAACGGACGAGCGCTTCGAGGAGGCGGCGCGCTACCGCAACCGGCTCTTCTCCATCCGCCATCTCGCCGACCGCCAGGCGACCGAGCGACGGGAGGTCGGGACCGTCGACGTCGTCGGCCTCGCGGTCGGCGGCGACCAGGCGGCGGTGCAGGTGTTCCCGCTGCGCGACGGGAAGATGATCGACCGCTACGCTTTCCACCTCGAGAACGTCCTGGGCGAGGATCCCCAGTCGATTCTCGAGGCGTTCGTCCTCGAGTACTACGGTGGCACGCCGAGCACACCCCCCGAGGTGCTCGTTCCTCCCGAGATCGCCGACACGGAGGCCCTCTCCGAATTCCTGACGCAGCGCCGTGGCTCGCGCGTCGTCGTCCGGACGCCGCTCCGCGGCGAGAAGCGACGTCTCGTCGAGCTCGCGGCGGAGAACGCGCGGCATGCGCTCGAGGCCGACGCTGCGGTGCGCCAGGCTTCTCGCTCCAGGCGCATCGCAGCACTCGAGGAGCTGCGCGAGGTGCTCAACCTCGAAAGCCTGCCCGTGCGGGTCGAGTGCTTCGACGTCTCGAACATCCAGGGCGAGTCGATCGTCGCGTCGATGACCGTCTTCGTCGACGGCAAGGCGCGAAACGCGCACTACCGGACGTTCGCGATCCGTGGCCTCGCGGGGCAGGACGACGTGGGGGCGATGCGCGAGGCCGTCTCCCGCCGGTTCGCGAGGCTGCGCAGCGGCGACGGCGACGAGAGCTTCTCGCGCATGCCGAACCTCGTCGTGGTGGACGGTGGGAAGGCCCAGCTCGCGGCTGCGCTCGCAGTCATGGAGGAGCTCGACCTTCCGCGCGTGGCGGTCATCGCACTCGCGAAGCGGGAGGAGGAGGTCTTCGTGCCGGGATTTCCGGCGCCCATCGCTCTCGACCGCGCGAGCCCGGCGCTCCAGCTGCTCCAGCGGATCCGCGACGAGGCCCACCGGGTTGCGCTGCGTTACCACCGGCGGAAGCGGAGCGCGCGCTCGATGGAGACGATCTTCGAGGGGCTGCAAGGGATCGGCCCTGTGCGCCGGCGCGCCATCATCCGGCACTTCGGTTCGGTCGAGCGGTTCCTCGAGGCGTCGCAGGAGGAGCTCGAGGGCGTCCCCGGGCTGCCGCAGAAGACCGCGCGCTCGCTGTACGCGCAGCTGCACAAGGCGGGTCCGTCCTAGTCAGGACGCGCCTGGCCGGTTACGGCTCCGGGCGTGGGGAGGCTCGTACTCGTGGCGGCGCCTCACACTGGTAAGGCTTAGTCGGCCGTCTCCGGGAGTGGCCCGAGCGCCTTGCGAAAGCGAACCGTGCGCAACGTGAGCACGATCGCCGTGAAACCGGCGACGACGTTCGTGATCGTCAGCGTGAGCTTGGCGCCGACGCTGAACGCGAGGAGCACGGAGGCGGACGCGACCCCGCTCAATGCGTAGAGGAGGAACGCCTGCTCGGTGCCGACGCCGGCCGGTGTGATCGGGAGAAGTGTCGCGACGCTCGTCGACACCTGCGTGAGCGCTGCATTCTCGAGTGTCTGCGGGATGTGGAACGCCGCGAGAAGAAACCAGATGGTCAGGAGGCGCAATCCCCAGTCGGCCGCCTGCCAGACCGCAACCTTGCGCAGGTAGCGCGTCGGTGGCGAGAGGACACGGAACGCCTGCGTCACGCGCTCTCGGAAGTCGGCGACATGGCCGGCGATCCAGAACCCGACGACACCGAGCGCGACGAGAACGCCGGCGACGGTGAGCTCGAACAGCAGCGGCCGTCCGAAGAGCCAGGCGAAGTCGAAGCTTCGCAGGCGCGGCAGGACGTCGAGGCCGGGCAACTCGCCCGTCGTGAGAGCCCATGTGAGCAGCGTGCTCGCCGCGAACAGGTCGAAGAGGCTCAGGACGAGCGTGCTCGAGACGACCGTCGTATAGGTGCTACTCGGGATCGCGCGGTGCGCGAGCACGATCCTGACCGCATCACCTGCGCGCGCCGGGATGATCGCGTTGATGCCGACGCCGGCGAGATACGCGCCGTAGATCGAGATCCACGGCACGCGCTCCTCCGGGTATGCCGCGGCGAGCACGTTGCGCCAGGCGCGGCTCGTACACGCCATCTTCAGGAGATGGCAGCCGATTGCGAGCGCGAGCGGGACGAACGCGACCGACCCGATCTGGTCGAGGAACGCATCGACTCCGTCGAGGACGCGGACAAGCATCGTCCGCGGCTATCTACCCCGACTGCTTGCCGTCTGAATCCGCCGCCAGGAACGGGTAGCGGTAGTCGGTGGGCGGCACGAAGGTCTCCTTGACCGTGCGCGCGGAGACCCAGCGGATGAGGTTCCACATCGAGCCGGCCTTGTCGTTCGTCCCGCTCGCGCGTGAGCCGCCGAACGGCTGCTGTCCGACCACGGCGCCCGTCGGCTTGTCGTTCACGTAGAAGTTGCCGGCCGAGTAGCGCAGCGCGTCGTGCGCCTCCTCGATCGCAGCGCGCTCCGTCGAGAACACCGCGCCCGTCAGCGCGTACGGGGCCGTCTTGTCCACGAGGTCGAGCGTGTCGTCCCAGCGCTTCTCGTCGTAGACGTACGTCGTCACGATCGGGCCGAAGAGCTCGTCGCGCAGGAGTCGGAAGCCCTTGTCCTCGGTTGCGATCACCGTCGGCTCGACGAAGTAGCCCTCCGAGTCGTCCGTCGTGCCGCCGGTCAGGATTTCGGCGCCTGCGGCGCGCGCCTCGGCGATCGCGTCCGAGTGCGTCTTGAACGCGTTCGCATCGATGACGGCGCCCATGAAGTTCTCGAAGTCGGCGGGATCGCCCATGCGGATCGACTTGACGTCGGCGACGAGCTTGTCCTTGACCGCCGGCCAGAGGTTCGACGGGACGTAGAGCCGCGAGGCCGCCGAGCACTTCTGGCCCTGGTACTCGAACGAGCCGCGAACGACGGCAGTCGCGACCGCCTCGGCTTCGGCGGAGGGGTGCGCGAGGATGAAGTCCTTCCCGCCCGTTTCGCCGACGAGCCGCGGGTAGCCGGTGTACTTCCCGGCGGCGACGTTCGCCCCGACGGTCTCCCACATGCCGTTGAAGACCTCCGTCGAGCCGGTGAAATGGATTCCGGCGAGGTCGGGGCTCGCGAGAGCGGCACGCCCGATCTGCGCGCCGGAGCCGTAGACGAGGTTGATCACGCCGTCCGGCAGGCCCGCCTCTTGCAGGAGACGCATGTAGTAGTACGCCGAGAGAGCGGCGGTCGACGCGGGTTTCCACAGGACCGTGCAGCCCATGAGAGCCGGCGTCGAGGAGAGATTTCCGCCGATGCACGTGAAGTTGAAGGGGCTGACGGCCAGGACGAAGCCCTCGAGCGGGCGGTACTCCAGCCGGTTCCAGATCCCGGTCGGCGAGTAGGGCTGCTCGGAGTAGACGCGGACGAGGAAGTCGACGTTGTAGCGCCAGAAGTCGCACATCTCGCAGACGGCGTCGATCTCCGCCTGATGCGCCGTCTTCGACTGGTTGAGCATCGTCGCGGCGTTCAGCGTCGAGCGCCACGGCCCCGAGAGGAGCTCGGCGGCTCGAAGGAAGACCGCGGAGCGCTCGTGCCACGGCATGCGCGACCACTCCGCGTGTGCCTTGGTCGCGGCGTCGATCGCCTGCTGGACGTGCTCGGCGCCGCCCTTCGCGACATCGGCCAGGACGTGGTCCTTGCGGTGCGGCATCACTGCCTCGAACGTCTCGTCCGAGTGGACGTCCTTCCCGCCGATGATCATCGGGATCGAGATGCGCTCGCTCTGCATCGCCTGCAGCCGCGCCTGTAGCTCGGCGCGCTCTGGCGTGCCGGGCGCATAGGACTTGACCGGCTCGTTCTCGTGGGCGGGCGGGGTGAAGAAGCCGTGTGCGCTCATGCGGGCGATTCTAGAGTGGCGCCGGTGGCGATCGTCGAGACGCGCTACGCCGTGCCCGGCTGGGGATTCGGAGAGCTGTGGCGACGAGACGACGTCGTCCTCGCGCACGACTTCCACTTCGAGCAGGTGTCAGACACGGTGTCTGACACCTGGACCGGCCGTTCGGGCGACGTCCGCGGCGAACAGGACGACGAGCTGATCGGCAGGTTTCGTGCGTTCTTGCAGGGTGAGGACGTGTCCTTCGTGGACGCGTCCCTGGACGTCGAGTGGGCGACGCCGTTTCAGCGCACGCTCGTCGGCGCGCTGCGCGCGGTGCCGCGTGGAGAGGTCGTCTCGTACGGTGAGCTCGCCGCGCTCGCGGGTCGACCCCGGGCCGCCCGAGCTGCTGGAGCGCTGTGCGCCGCGAACCGGTTCGCCTTCGTCGTCCCGTGTCATAGAGTCGTCGCCGCGCATGGCATCGGCGGGTACGGCTCCGCCGGAGTCGAGGTCAAGCGGCGCCTCCTGGCGCTGGAAGGCGTTCAGCTGTGACTACGTCGGAGGACGTTCGCGAGGAGCTCGCGGCGATCGCGCCGCAGCGCGAGTGCGACCGCCTCGCGGAGCTCTCCGCGCTCTTCCACGCAGCCGGGAGCTTGCATCTCCGCGGGTCCGGTGAGTGGGCGCTTCATCTCGACCTCGGGAGCGGCGCGGCCGCGCGCCGCACATTCGCCCTGCTCCGCGAGAGCGGGATCCGCTCGGAGATCCGAACGTACCGGCGACGCGCGTTCGACACGGCGACGCGCTACCAGCTCCATGTCGAGGGAACCGAGCCGGCCCTGAGGGTGCTGACGGCGGCCGGTGTCGTCGATCGCCGACACGGCCCCCTCGACAAGCCGCCGCGGCGCGTGGTCGGGCGGAGCTGCTGTCGTGCCGCGTATCTGCGCGGTGCGTTTCTCGGCGCCGGCTCCCTCTCGCTCGGCCGCTCGCCTCATCTCGAGCTGCGCACCGCCTCGAGCGAGTCGGCCGCGCTGCTCGCCCGTCTGGCCGACAACGAGGGCATCGAGCTCGCGGTCGCCGCGCGCGAGAGTCACGCCGTCGCATACGCGAAGAGCTGGGAGGCTATCGAGTCGCTGCTCGCACTAGTGGGAGCCACCGAGGCCGTGCTCACGCTCGAGGAACGCGCGGTCGTGGCCGAGACCCGCGAGCGCGCAAACCGGCTCGCCAACGCCGACCACGCGAACCTCGTCCGCACGAGCCGGTCCGCCCGACGTCAGCTCGCGGCGGTCGAGAGGCTGCGCGCCGACGGCGCGCTCGCAGACCTGCCCGACGCGCTGCTCGAGGCAGCCGAGCTGCGGCTGCGCCATCCGACGGCATCGCTGCGTGAGCTGTCGACGCGCACCGTCCCCCCTGCCTCGAAAGCGGCGCTGCACCGGCGCCTCCGCGCTCTCGAGGAGCTGGCGGAAGACCGCGGTTAGACTCGGCCGCGACCGGGCATCGAGAGCGGAGGAGAGATGGGAATTCGCGTCGGCATCAACGGGTTCGGCCGCATCGGGCGGAACTTCTTCAGAGCCCAGCACTCACTCGGCTCCGACCTCGAGATCGTGGCGCTGAACGACCTCGGCGACGCGCAGACGATGGCGCACCTCCTGCGCTACGACTCGACACTCGGCCCGTTCCAGGGTGAGGTCGAGCTCGCCGACGGGACGCTTCGCGCGGCCGGCGAGGAGATTCGGATGTTCTCGGAGCGCGACCCGGGCGCGCTCCCGTGGGGCGACCTCGGCGTCGACGTCGTACTCGAGTCGACGGGCTTCTTCACCGATCGCGAAGGTGCCCAGAAGCACCTCGACGCGGGCGCGAAGAAGGTCGTCATCTCGGCGCCCGCGACCGATCCGGACATCACGGTCGTCCTCGGGGTGAACGACGACCAGTACGACCCGGACTCGCACCACATCGTCTCGAACGCGTCGTGCACGACGAACTGCGTCGCCCCGCTTGCGAAGGTGCTGCACGACCTCGGGGAGATCCGGTCCGGATTCATGACGACGATCCACGCCTACACCCAGGACCAGAACCTTCAGGACGCGCCCCACAAGGACCTCCGCCGGGCGCGCGCCGCGGCGATCAACCTCGTGCCGACGTCGACCGGGGCCGCCAAGGCGATCGGCCTCGTGCTCCCCGATCTCCAGGGCAAGGTCGACGGGATCTCGGTGCGCGCGCCCGTGCCGACCGGCTCGCTCACGGATCTCGTCGTGTCGCTCGGGCGTGAGACCTCTGCCGACGAGGTGCAGGCCGCGTATCGCGACGCGGCGGCCGGCCCCCTCGAGGGGATCCTCCAGTTCTCCGAGGATCCGCTCGTCTCGACCGACATCGTCGGGAACGCGTACTCCTGCATCTACGACAGCGCACTGACGATGGTGCACGGGAGCACGGTCAAGGTCTTCGGCTGGTACGACAACGAGTGGGGCTACTCGTGCCGGCTCGTCGACGTGATCGGCAAGCTCCTGCCGTAGATGCACAGTCGGCGCTCGGTTCGCGAGGCGGACGTCGCCGGCAAGCGCGTCCTCGTCCGCGCCGACCTGAACGTCCCGCTGGAGGACGGGAATGTCGCCGACGACACGCGCATTCGAGCGTCCCTGGCGACGCTGCGCCTCCTGCTCGACGGGGAGGCGGCGCACGTCGCCGTCTGCTCGCACCTCGGCCGGCCGAAAGGCCCGGATCCGGCGTTCGCAATGGCTCCCGTCGCAGCGCGTCTGCGTGAGCTCGTCGACGACGACCGCCTCGCGGTGCTCGAGAACACGCGCTTCGACCCCGGCGAGACAGCCAACGATCCGGGGTCGGCAAAGCGGCTGGCCGAGGGGATGGACCTCTACGTGAACGACGCGTTCGGCTCCGCCCATCGGGCGCACGCGTCGACCGAGGGAGTGGCGCACATCCTCCCCACGTACGCTGGGCTGCTGCTCGAGCAGGAGCTGGAGATGCTCGCGCGACTCCTCGGCGACGTCGAGCGACCGTTCGTGCTCGTCGCCGGCGGGGCGAAGGTCGACGACAAGCTCGGGGTGCTCGTGAACCTCGGGCAGCGGGCGGACAGCGTTCTCGTCGGCGGGAAGATGGCCGAGCAGCTGCGCAACGAGAATCCGCTCCCGTACGGGGCCGAGCTGCCTACCGACGTGGTCGCTGCGGCTGCGTTCGAAGAGGACGCCGAGCATCGCGTCGCGCTCTACGACGAGCTCCCGGACGGATGGCTCGGCCTCGACATCGGCCCGCAAACGCGTGAGCGCTTCGAAAAGCTCATCCGCGACGCCCGCACGGTGTTCTGGAACGGCCCGATGGGTGTCTTCGAGTGGCCGCGCTTCGCAGAGGGGACGAAGGCCGTCGCGCAGGCGGTCGCCGATGTGGACGGGTTCACGGTGGTCGGGGGCGGCGACTCCGTCCGCGCCGTCCAGGAGCTCGGACTCGCGGAGCGCATCTCGTGGGTCTCGACAGGCGGCGGCGCGTCGCTCGAGCTGCTCGAGGGGAAGGAGCTTCCCGGGGTGGCCGCTATCCCGCCGGCGTCGTAACGGCGGGCTCTTGCACGCCCACGCCCGGAACGTGCCGGGCGAGGAAGGCGAGGATCGTGCCTACCTGACGGACGCGCTCGTCGATGTCGAACGAGCCGTGACCGGTCTCGAAGACGTACACCTCGTGCGGGTGCTCGCGGGCGGCGAGCTTGTCGACGTACGCCATGGCCTGCGAGTACGGACAGCGGCTGTCGTTGCGGCCGATGACGAACAGCACCGGCGCGGCGACCGCGTCGGCGAAGTTGATCGGATTGCGGTCGCGCATCAGCTCCGGCACCTCCTTCGGCGTCTTCCCGCCGAGCAGCGCCCGGTCGTACTCCTGCAGGAGCGGTGACAGCTCGTCGTATCCCATCTCGTAGTCCCCGACGGGGACGCCCGCGACCCCGCAGATCCAGAGGTCAGGGTGCTTGCCCAGCTCGAGCAGCGTGACGTATCCGCCCCACGAGTGCCCGCCGACGACTGCGCACTCGGAATCGGCGATGCCGCGCGCGACGAGGTCGGCGAGGCCCGCGTTCACGTCCTCGAGCTCCGGCCCGCCGATGTTCGCGATCAGCGCGTCTCGCCACTCGCGCCCGTATCCGATCGAGCCGCGGTAGTTCACCATCGCGACCGCGAGACCGGCGTCGACGTACGCCTGCACCTCGGGATGCCAGCGGTCGAGATCGAGCCAGGTCGGCCCTCCGTGGACGAACATGAGGGTCGGGAACGGCCCCCCCGAGTCGTCCGGCGTGACGTAGAAGCCGTGGACGCGCTGCCCGTGCGGGTTCTCGAAGTGCCAAGACTCGAAGGCGCGCGCCGTGGGTGCGCGGTCACCGAGCGTCAGGATCTCCGTGCCCGTGTCGTCGAGGACGAGGCGCTGGCGATGTCCCTGCTCGTGCAGGAGCCAGATGCGACCGTCAGGGCGGACGCGCGCCTTCCAGATGTAGCCGGGATCGGTCGGGATCGACACGAGCTCACCAGTCGCTACCTCGTAGCGATACAGGTAGGCGCGTCCCTCGCGTGTGTTCTGGAGGAGCAGCGCGGACCCGTCGGGCCACCAGTCCGCCGCAGACACCTCCCCGTCGAGGTCGAGCGGCAAGGGCGCGAACTCGCCCGTCTCGAGGTTCCAGATCGCGGGTCGTGTGTCGCCGTCGCGCTCGTGGTCGCACGCAAGACGCTGGTCGCCCGGAATCGGAGACCAGCAGCGGGCGGTCAGCGACATGCCGTCGTCGACCTGCTCGCCCACGGTGTCGCCCGTGCGCGGGTCGAGGACGCGGAGCGCTGGGTGGATGAGATCGCCGTGCTCGGCGTGCTCGAGGCAGAGCAGCGTGCCGTCCGCCGAGAGGGCGCCCCGCAGGAAGCCATCCCCGTCGGCGCTTCCGAGGCGTACCGACGTGTCCGCCCGGTGGACGATCTTGGCCTCGCCGCCGTCGAGCGAGACGTAGACCGCGAAGCCGTCGCGGTCGGAGATCGCCGCCACCACGATCCCGGGCGCCTGCGTGAATCCCTCGTTCCACCCGTGCGGCACGCCGTCGAGGAACGGGGTGGTGTCGCCGCCGTGGAACGGCTGCACGTGCCAGCGGCCGGACTCGTCGCCGCTCTCGTCCTGGAACCACAACACGCCCTCGCCGTCGAGCGCGGGAACGGCGTCGACGAGCCCGACCGGATGGTTCGTCACCTGGCGACGGTGAGCCGTCTCCGTGTCGAAGGCGTGGACCTGCCAGATCCCGGACTCGTTCGAGACATAGACGGCGTTCCTGGGCGCGGACGACGACCACTCCGGAAGGAATGAAATGGGCGTCCGGAACCGCAGCTCCCACGCGGGCGCGCTCACGCGGCGAGGCTACCAAGCCTAAGATCGCCGTCGTGCTCATTGCGGGCAACTGGAAGATGTTCAAGGGGCCGCACCAGGCGCGCGAGTTCGCGGCGCAGATCCGGCGCATCCCCGGGCACGCGGAGGGAGTCGACGTGGTCGTCTGCCCGCCGTTCGTCTCGCTGAACGCGACGCGCCAGGGGCTGGGAGACGACAGCGGAGTCAACGTC
>CAWBER010000022.1:0-80020 GCA_963787855.1 uncultured Gaiellaceae bacterium | reverse complement strand
GTGTTGCTCGCCCCGTGAAGGTCTTCACCGTCGTCGGCAACCGGCCGCAGTTCATCAAGGCTGCTCCGCTCTCGGCCGCACTCCGCGACGCCGGGGTCGACGAGGTCGTGCTGCACACGGGACAGCACTGGTTCCACGTCATGTCGCAGGTCTTCTTCGACCAGCTCGGGCTTGCCGAGCCGCGGTACAGGCTCGACCTGCACACGGCAGACGTGGAGCGGATGCAGCCGGAGATCGCGGCGCGAATCGCGGGCGAGGAGCCTGACCTCGTACTGGTGTACGGCGACACGAACTCCACGCTCGCCGGGGCGCGGGCGGCCGCAGACGCGTCGATCCCGGTCGCGCACGTCGAGGCGGGGCTCCGAAGCGCGGACCTGTCCATGCCCGAGGAGCACACCCGCATCGAGGTCGACCGCCTGGCGTGGCTCCTGTTCTGCCCGGACGACCGTTCGAGACTGACGCTGCAGGAGGAAGGTGTTTTCGGCCGGATCTACGTCGTGGGAGACGTGATGGCCGATGCGAGCCGGCTCTTCGGTCCGGTCGCGCGAGCTGCCTTCCCGATCCCGCACGCGCCGGCCTCGTACGTCGTCGTCACCATCCACCGCCAGGCGAACGTCGAGCAGCCGCGGCTCGGCCGTATCGTCGACGGCCTCAACCGGATCGACGGAATGGTCGTCTTCCCCGTGCACCCGCGAACTCGTGCTCGAATGCAGGAGGAAGGGCTCGCGCTCGGTGAGCACGTGCGCGTCATCGAGCCGCTCAGCTACCTCGAGCTCGCGTCTCTCGCGTCCCAGGCGCGGGTGATCGTGACCGATTCGGGCGGCTTGCAAAAGGAGGCGTACTGGTACGGCGTGCCCTGCGTCACCGTCCGGCCCTCGACCGAGTGGGTCGACACCGTGGCCGTCGGCGCGAACGTGCTCGTCGACGCCGACCCGGCCGCGCTGGCCGATGCGGTCGGATCCGCATCGATGCCGACGAATCGCCCCGTCCTGTACGGGGACGGCCACGCATCGGAGCGGATCGCACAGGTGCTCGCCGCTACGATCCCGAGCCGATGAAGCACGACGTGGCCATCGTCGGCGCAGGCTACGTCGGCCTGCCCCTCGCGCGCACCTTTGCGGACGCCGGCAAGAGCGTGCTGCTCGTCGACGTGGACGCGAACCGCGTCGCGCAGCTGAACGACGGCGAGAGCTACATCGAGGACGTGCCGACGGAGGTGCTGAGGCCGCTCGTCGACGCCGGGCTGATCGCGGCGACGACCGACTACGACGAGCTCCGCGAGGCCGACGCGATCCTCGTGGCGCTGCCGACGCCGCTCTCGCGCCAGCGTGAGCCGGACCTCCGCATCCTCGTCTCGGCCGCCGAGCAGATCGCAACCCGCCTGCGCGCCGGCCACCTCGTGGTCCTCGAGTCGACGACGTACCCCGGCACGACGCGCGAGCAGGTGCAGCCGATCCTCGAGCGGGGAGCGGTCTCGGCGCCGGCGAGGACTTCCATCTGGCGTTCTCCCCCGAGCGCGTCGATCCGGGGCAGGTGGACTGGACGACGAAGAACGTCCCGAAGGTCGTGGGCGGAATCGACGAGGGCTCGACCGCCGCCGCGATCGCCCTCTACGCGGCCGCCGTCGACGAGGTGCACCCCGTTTCCTCACCCGAGGCCGCTGAGCTCACGAAGCTGCTCGAGAACATCTTCCGCTCCGTCAACATCGCGCTCGTCAACGAGCTCGCGCAGCTCTGCGACCGGATGAACATCGACGTCTGGGAGGTCATCGAGGCGGCAGCGACGAAGCCCTTCGGCTTCATGTCCTTCAAGCCGGGACCCGGGCTTGGAGGGCACTGCATCCCGATCGACCCCTTCTACCTCACGTGGAAGGCGCGGGAGTTCGGCTTCTACACCGAGTTCATCGAGCTCGCAGGGAAGGTGAACGAGTCGATGCCGTACTTCTGCCGCTCGCTCGTGTCGCAAGCGCTGAACCACGCGCGGCAGCGATCGCTCTCGGGGTCGAAGATCCTCGTGCTCGGCGTGGCCTACAAGCCCGACATCGCCGACACGCGCGAGTCCCCGGCGATCAAGCTGATCGCCCTCCTCGGGAGCGCCGGCGCCGAGGTCTCGTACCACGATCCGTACGTCCCGTCGTTCTCGGAGAACGGGATCACGATGAGCTCGAAGCCACTCGAGCCCGCGGAGTACGACTGCGTGGTCGTGGTCACGAACCACGGCGGGATCGACTACGACGCGCTCGTCGACGACGCCGTGCTCGTCGTCGACCTGCGAAACGCGACCGGACACGACGGGAGACGTTCCGACAAGGTCTGGAAGCTTTGAGCCTCCGGGTGGGCCAGGCGGGGCTCGGCGAGTGGGGGAAGAACCTCGCGCGGAACTTCGCCGACCTCGCCGACCTGGCGTGGCTCTGCGACCCGGCGAACGGGAAGCACGACGAGTTCCAGGCCCGGTACCCGCAGGCGCAGTGGGCGGAGACGTTCGAGGAGATGCTCGGCGACTCCGACCTCGACGCTGTCGTGATCGCGACGCCCGTCCCGACGCACCACGAGCTCGCAAAAGCGGCTCTCGAGGCCGGCAAGCACGTGTTCGTCGAGAAGCCGCCGGCGATGAAGGGCGACGAGATCGACGAGCTCGTTGCCCTCGCCGCCGAGCGCGACCTCGTTCTCATGCCGGGCCACCTCCTGCTCTACCACCCGGGCGTGCAGAAGCTGAAGGAGCTCGTCGACTCGGGCGCTCTCGGCGAGGTGCTCTGCGTCTACGGCAACCGGCAGAACCTCGGGCGGATCAGGCCGTACGAGAACGCCCTCTGGTCGCTCGGTGTCCACGACCTCTCCGTGATCCTCTTCCTGCTCGACGAGGACCCGGTCGAGGCGACCGCCCAGGGCCGCGACTTCCTACAGCCGGGCGTCGAGGACGTCGTCTTCTGCTTCCTGCGCTTCCCCTCCGGCCGCATCGCGCACATGCACCTTTCGTGGCTCGACCCGCACAAGATGCGGAAGATGACCGTCGTCGGCACCGAGAAGATGGCTGTCTTCGACGACATGGAGCTCGACCGCAAGGTCACGGTCTACGAGAAGTCGCCGTGGAAGCCCGTCGACACGTACGGCGAGTGGCAGACGCGCACGGGCGACATCCACATCCCGAAGATCGCGACCGACGAGCCGCTCAAGCTCGAGTGCCGGGAGTTCCTCCGCCTCGTCGCGGGTGAGGGAGACCGTCGCAAGGTCGCCGACGACGGCGCGCGCGTCGTGCGCGCGCTCGACATGCTGACGACGTCGCTCGATGGCGGCTGAGGTCCATCCGACCGCGACGGTCTACCCGGGCACGGTGCTCGGCGAGGGGGTGAGGGTGCTCGAGAACGCGGTCGTCGGCAAGCAGCCGACGCTCTCTCCCCGCACGACTACGAAGCGGGAACCGTTGCCACCGACGGAGATCGGCGACGGCACGGTCGTCTCCACGGGCGCGATCGTCTTCGCCGGCTCCCGGATCGGCGCGCGCGTGATCCTCGGTGACCAGTCCTGCGTCCGCGAGCGCGTCACGATCGGCGACGACGTCGTACTCGGCCGGGGGTCGCTCATCGAGAACGACACGACGGTCGGCGCCAGGACGAAGATCCAGGCGGAGGCCTACATCACCGCCTATTCGACAATCGAGGACGACGTCTTCATCGCGCCGTGCGTCGTGACGACGAACGACAACTTCATGGGGCGCACGGAGCGCCGACACGAGCTGATCGCGGGCCCGACGATCCGCCGCGGCGCGCGCGTCGGCGGCGGCGCGGTCCTCTGTCCTGGCGTCGAGATCGGCGAGGAGGCGTTCGTCGGTGCCGGCTCCGTCGTCACGAAGGACGTTCCGGCGCGCGTGATCGTCGTCGGGAATCCCGCCCGGGTCCTGCGGGACGTTCCGGACGACGAGCTTCTCGGTGCCTAGCCCTTGACGATGACGAGGCGGTAGCGCGTGGAGCCGGGGCTCGACATGCGCACCTGCACGTAGAACGTGCCTCCGCCACGCGGCCTGTACGAGAGGTACTGCCGCGACCCCTTGCGTGCGGAGGTCCGTACGCGGTAGCGAGCGTCGGCGACGCGCTCGAGCGAGGTGGCCTTGGGGAGCCAGAAGGCCAGGCTCAAGTCGACCGTCGTATCGGCGCCCGTGAGGCCGACGTACACTGGCTGGTTGCGGTCGAGCGAGATCGCGTACACGTCGTCCTGGTCGTCCCAGAAGTCGACGGTCGCCTGGATGCGCCGGTTCGAGCCAAAAGTCGTGTACGCCCTCGATCCGAGGTCGTCGTTCGTCTCGTAGAAGTCGCGCTCCGGCAACCTTTTGTCGAGCGCGGCGATCGCCGCGTCGACGTCGAGCCTCCCGCGCCCCGAGTACGCGTCGCGACCGACTCCGCAGGCCTGGCAGCCGGTCGAGAGCTCGAGGTCGACGGCCGTGGTCGCGAGGAGTTGCGTGACCTGCTCCGGCCGGAGGGTCGGTCGCAGGCTCAGGAGCACCGCCGCAGCGGCACTCACCTGTGGCGCGGCGAACGACGTGCCCTGTGCCTCGCGGTACTCCTCGGGCCCGCAGATGGAGTAGCCCTGGTCGCTGCAGGACGGATACCGCGAGGTCAACGACCGGGGGAGCGAAGAGAGGATCCGGAGCCCGGGCGCCGCAAGGTCGTTGTAGATCCGGTCGCGGTTCGAGAACGTCGGGATCGCACCCGACTCGCTCATCGCGCTCACGCCGAGGACGTGTGGAAGGGCCGCCGGGTAGCTGGCGTACTTCCACGGGGTACTGGGAGCCTGGTCGGAATTCCCGACCGCCGCCACCACGACGACTCCGTTGGAGACGGCATAGGCGACGGCGTCGGCCTCGAGTCGCGAGTACGTGTCGCGGTCCGGGTCGAGCGGATCGCGAATACCGCCGAGGCTCATGTTGATCACGCGCGCGCCGTTGTCGACGGCCCAGCGGATCGCCTTCGCCTCGGCCTCGACCGGTATCGCCCTCGACTTCGTGACGACCTTCGCAACGAGGAGCTGCGCCGACGGCGCGAGCCCTGCGATCCCGACGCCGTTGTCGACACCGGCTCCGATGAGCCCCGCGACGAAGGTGCCGTGCCCGAGCTCGTCGGTCTTCGCCGAGCCGCCGACGAAGGTCTCCTTGTCGAGGATCCTCCCCGCAAGATCGGGGTGCGACGCGTCGACGCCGGAGTCGATGACGGCCACCGGGATCGGCTCGAACGACGGCAGCGTGATCCACGAGGAGTAGAAGCCGCTGAAGCCCAGGTACCACTGCTTCGAGACGAGCGGGTCGCTCGGCGTGAACGCAAGGCGGCGCGTGACGAGCGGCTCGACGTACCTGACCCCACGGATCCCCCTCAGCGAGACGCCCTCCGGAAGGTCGACGAGGAGTGCCGGAATGGGCTTCAGGCTCTCCGGCTCGTTCCCCGTCCGCCGTTCGATCGCTTCTGCGACCGCGTGGGCGTCGGCCCCGGGCGAGAACCCGACAGCGACCCGTGCTGCATCGGCAGCGGCAGGGAGTGCCAGCCACGCGCCCACGACGGCCGCGAGTAGAACGAGCCTTCTCATCCCGACACCTGCAGGATCGGCGACGTCCCCGCGGCGTAGCCGGCAGTCGCCGAGACGCGCGCGCGGTAGGCGCCCGCCGGGACGACCGCGTCGAGGGTGAGCGAGAATCCGCCCGCGGCGACGGTGGTCTCGCCGACCACGACCCACGACGTGCCCTTGCGCCGCTCGATCGCCACGACCGCTCCCGTCAGTCGCGGCCGCACGGTGCCACGGAGCGTCGTCGGATCGACCGCGCTCGGACGGGCCAGCTGGATGCGCGGCGCGACCTGAACGAGCACGGCAGGCGACGCGCGTCCTTCTGCCACGAGCCGGTAGCGCATCGTTCGCTCGGGCGTCACGTCCGCCGTGACGATCCCGTTCTTGTCGAACGTCACCTCGGTACCGGGGGACCACGACGAGCCGTCCGGCGAGGATGCGAGGCGCGGCGTCCCCAGAAAGCGGACGATGCCGGCCATGCGCGCGGACGAGCCCAGCGTGACAGTGCCGACCGACGGACGGTCGAGACGAATCACGCCAACCGTGATCCACGTCGAGCGCAGGCCGAGCGCCGTTCGGACGAGCGAGGCCGGGAACGTCTCGGAGCCCGCCGTCGTCGAGAGAACGAGCGCTCGGAGCCGTCCGGACCGTGTCGCCGATCCCGTCGCGTCGAGGACGCGCGCGGTGCCGCCGAGCTTGGCCTGCACGGTCCGCGCGCCGAGGACGACCGGGCCCCAACGGTGGTACGGCGAGGCCTTGTCCCATGGGTCCGGCCGCGACTGGAGGTAGGGAACCTCGAAGCCGAAGACGTCGGCGGCGCTCGCCGTCTTTCCACCCGAGGTCGAGAAGTAGTACGTCGTTGCGACCTTCCCGCCGTAGAGCACGACCTCGCCGGCCGTGTCCGTAACCGCCTTCGTGGTGGAGGACTTCTCTCCGGACACGCCGAGGTAGACCTGGCTGCGCACGTCGGAGTAGAGGTCGAACGGCTTCCCCTTCACGAGATTCGCCAGCGCATACGAGCGCGCCGCAACCGCCTGTGCCTTGAGCACCTCGGCCGGCCAGCTGAACGGGACCTCTCCTGCGACGACGCCCTGCAGGTAGTTCTCGAGCGGAACGACGTTCACGACGCGGAGGAATGCACCCTGCGGCACGAGCTCGAGCTTCCCGCGGTAGGGCTTGCCGTCGAGCGCAAGGACCGCCTTCTTGCCGGGCCGGATGACGAGCGGCGCGTTCGCCTGCGTCGGGGGCACTCCCGCCTTCGGGGACAGCGTGAGGTCCGAGCGCAGCGTCAGTGCACCCGTCGGGAGCTTGAAGGCGGCGCCGGTCGCATCGACTGCGGTGTACGGCACGGTCGAGGAGATCGTCACGGCCTGTCGTCCCTCGGCGAGGAGCACGCGCACGACCTTGCGGCCCGCTTTGCCGATCGTCGTGCCCGAGTAGTAATGGCTGAGGATCTCGGCGTAGGTCCGGCCCGCCTGGGCCTGTCCGTAGGCGCCGTACTGGCTCATGCCGACGCCGTGACCCCAGCCGCGGCCGGAGACGAGGAACACCGCCTCACCGTAGGAGGACGGAGGCGCCTGTTGCCCTGCCGCCGGAACGGCAGCGACGGTGAGAACGCAGATGACGAGAGCGAAGAGTGCGCGCACGAACCGGCCCAGGGTAGCTCCGCAGGGTTAAGAAAATCAGCGCCGGGGTCAGACTTCGTGTCTGACGCCGGCTCAGATCCTCATTCTCGGCCGAGAAACGGGCGCCCTTGAGCGTAACGGGCCTATTTCCAGGCCGATTCCTCCACCGGCGCCCGCTTCTTGAGCGGCTCCCACCACGCGCGGTTCTCCTCGTACCAGGCGACCGTCTCGGCGAGCCCCTCGTCCCATCCGCGCGACGCCGTCCATCCGAGCTCGCCCTCGAGCTTGCTCGCGTCGAGCAGGTAGCGGCGGTCGTGCCCGGGCCGGTCTGGAACGATCTTCTTCAGCGAGGAAGGCTTGCCCGTCAGCTCGAGCACGCGGTCGGCGATCTCCTCGATCGTCGCCTCGACTCCCGAGCCGACATTGTACGTCTCGCCCGCGCGCCCGTCGCGAAGCACGAGCTCGATCGCCTCGCAGTGGTCGAGGACGTGCAGCCACTCGCGTTTGTTCTGCGTCGACGCGTACATCGGGAGCGGCTCGTCGTCGATCGCGTTCGTCGTGAAGAGCGGGATGACCTTCTCCGGGAACTGGAACGGCCCGTAGTTGTTCGAGCAGTTCGTGATGGTCACCGGCAGGCCGAAGGTCTCGAAGTACGCACGCACGGCGTGGTCGGCTCCCGCCTTCGACGCGTTGTACGGCGTGCGCGGCCGGTAGGGCGACTCCTCGGTGAAGACCTCGTCGGTGTCGAGGTCGAGGTCGCCGTAGACCTCGCACGTCGAGACGTGATGGAAGCGCTCCACCCCCGCGGCGCGGGATGCGTCGAGCAGTGTCTGCGTCCCGAGGACATTGGTGCGGAAGAAGCGCGTCGGATCGACGACGGCGAGCGAGTTGTGCGACTCCGCCGCGAAGTTGACGACGACCTCGACCTCGTGCGCGCGGAGGGTGTCCTCTGCGAGCTCGCGGTCGCAGATGTCGCCCTCGACGAAAGTGATCCGCTCCTCGACGGGCGCGAGGCTCTCGCGGTTGCCCGCGTACGTGAGCAGGTCGTAGACCACGACGTGGTCGTCGGCGTGCCGTTCCAGCCAGTAGTGGACGAAGTTCGAGCCGATGAAGCCGGCTCCGCCGGTGACGAGGAGGCGCATCGCGGGGGAAGGCTAGCGACCCATCTCGGCGAGGCAGGCGCGAAGCCCCTCCCGCCAGTGCGGGAGCTGGGGCGCGTTCGCGCGGCCGCTCCGAAGAACCGAGTACGCAGGGCGAACGGCGGGCCGCTCGAGCTGCGCGGTCGAGATCCGCCGAACCTGCGTGGAGTGTCCGGCCTCCGCGAAGATCGCCTCCGCGAAGTCGGCCCACGTGCAGTCGCCGTCCGCCGCGAGATGCCAGAGCCCGCGCGGGAGATCGTCGTCGACGAGCGTCCGGGTCGCCTCCGCCAGGTGGCCGACGTAGGTCGGGCACCCGCGCTGATCGTCGACGACCGCGACTTCCTCGCGCTCCTCACCGAGCCGGAGCATCGTCCGCAGGAAGTTCCGACCCGTCGACCCGAAGAGCCACGACGTGCGGACGACCCACGCCTGCGGGCCTGCGGCCGCCTCGCCGTGCAGCTTCGTCCGGCCGTAGGCGGTCGCGGGGTTCGGTCCGTCGGACTCGACGTACGGCGAGCGCTTGCGCCCGTCGAACACGTAGTCCGTGGAGTAGGTCACGAGCGGAACCTTCAGCGAGGCCGCGTGCGCCGTTCCCGCGATGTTGACGGCCGCGGCGCCCTGCGGGTCCGCCTCCGCTGCGTCCACGTCGGTCCAGGCGGCGGTGTGCAAGACGAGGTCGAAATCGCCTCGTGACACTGTGTCACTTGGCGGGGGCTGGGTCACGTCCCAATCGGCGCGTGTGAGCGCGAGGACGTCGTCGCCCGCGAAGACCTGCTGGAGCGCCTGGCCGAGCTGGCCACGGGCTCCGGTGATCAGGACTCGACGGCGGCGTCCCGCGCGGAGAGGATCGGCGTTTCCGAGCTCCATAGGTGTGCAACGCGCGCGTCGTTCCAGGCGACCGTGTGCTCGTCCGGGTCGGCCGCGTCGTACTCGGCCGTGACGTGGTAGCAGAACAGGATGTCCGTCAGCGCCTCGAAGCCGTGTGCGTTCACGCCGGGGATGTAGATCGCGACCGGATTCTCGTCGCCGATGTCCTCCGTGAACGTCTCGCCGCTCTCCCGTTCGAGGACGACCACGCGCGCCATACCGCGCACGCACGCAAAGAGGTCGTCCTGACCGCTCTCGTGGTAGTGGAGGCCGCGGACCACGCCGGCCCGCGAGAACGACAGGTTCGTCTGCCGCATCGGCTTCGGGAGGACGCTGTCGCGCCGAAGCTCGCAGAACCAGCCGCGTTCGTCCTCGACGCGCGTGAGCGGGATGCGGAGCAGGCCGTCGATCACGCGCCGGCTCGCTTGTTGGCGCCCGTCTCCTCGATGCGATGGCCGATGTCGGCGAGGTGCTGCCAGTGCTTGCCGGCGTCCTCCCACCACCCCGAGACTTCAGCGGCGTCGAGACGCCCTGCGAGAGCGTAGTGGCGGTTCACGTCGGTGATCTCGAGCTCGCCACGTGCGGACGGGCTCAGGGTCGCGATCACGTCGAACACGTCGGGCGGGAAGCAGTAGAGACCGACCACCGCGTGGCTCGTCGGAGGAGCGTCGTACCGCATGTCCACGACGCCGGCCTTCTCGACGATGTCCGTCACCTGCCCGTCGTCGCCGTAGACGACCACGCCGAAGTTCTCGGGGTCGTCGACCTCCTTCACGTAGATCCGAGCCCGCATCGGTTGCTCTGCCCACTCGTGCAGGCTCGGAGACTGCGCGTACTCGAAGATGTTGTCGCCGAGCACGACCACGAGCGGCGCGCCGCCGGCGAAGTCCTCCGCCATGCCGACGACCTGCGCGATGCCCCCCGGCTCGGTCTGCACCTTGTACGTGAGATCGAGCTCGAGAATGGGGTCTCCTCCGCCGCGCGGTGCGAGCCGGCCGTCGCCCAGCAGGTCGATCATCTGGCCGGCGTGGCCCTTGCCCGTGACGAGGAGGACGTCACGGATTCCCGCCAACTGGAGCAGCTGGAGCGGGTAGTAGATCATCGGCCAGCTCCCGACCGGCAGCAGGTGCTTGTTCGCGACGCGGGTCAGCTCGCCGAGACGGGTCGCCTCGCCGCCGGCGCAGATGAGACCCTTCGGCTGCACGCGCGGAGCCTACGGGTGCTTGCGCTCGCGCGCACGCCACGCTCGCCGGAGCGCGGTTTTCCGGTCCTGCACCGCGGGTACGGCACGGACAGCGGCGATCCAGACGTACAGCGTGGCCCCGATCAGCACTCCGATCAGCGCCAGGAGCCGCTTGGGGTGGAGGGCGAGAGACAGCAGTGCCCGCACGCGGGCGATCGTAGCCGACATACTGCGGAGCCAGATTCGAAGGAAAGGTGGTGCAGCACATGGCGAAGACGAAGACTCCGGCGCTCACGCCCGACGCGTTGAAGCCATACGTCCAGCGCGCGATGACGGATCCGGAGCTGCGCGAGGATCTCCTTGCCGCGTTCGTCGCCGCCCGCAGCCTCTACGGCCAGATGGCGAAGAGCCGTGGCGTGAAGGGCAAGGCGGAGAAGGTCTCCGAGAAGGACTTCCAGAAGCAGCTCCAGTTCCTCGTCTCCGACCTGTCGGAGGCCTCGGACAAGCTTCAAGGCAAGGCCAAGAAGAAGAGTCACAAGGCACGGAACCGCGTCATCCTGCTCACGGGTGTCACGCTCGGCGTTCTCTACAACCCGTGGACAGGCGAGCAGACGCGTGAGTGGATCATGGATCGGGTCGCAGGTGGCGACGGGGCCGGCCTCGAGGAGCTCGAAGCCGAGCTCGAGGCTCAGTCGGACTCGGCCGCAGGCGACAACGGCGCCGAGCCATAGGAGTTTCGGCGATCGGGATCCGCGTCCTCGCGGGTCCCGGTCGCTTTCTCTCTACCGAGTCAGGGCCTTCTCGAGCGCGCCTGGGACGAGGCCGCTCGTCCCCGCGATGTCGTTCGCCTCGAGGAGGACGGCGCCCGGCGCGGGCAGCGTCGTCGAGCCAGGCCCCGTCGGAATGAAGATCCGCCCGGCCGAGAACGAGACGTCGTCGGCGCGACGCCACGCGAGGAGGATCGAGTACGGCGCAACGACGCCGTCATAGCCGAGGCCGGCCATCGAGGACGGGTGGATCTCGAAATGCAAGTGAGGAGAACCTCCCTCGGCGTCGCCGGTGTCGCCGACGAAACCGATGACGTCGCCCGCCTCGACACTTCGCCCCTCGACCGCAAGCGGCGAGTACGCCGAAAGATGCGCGTAGTAGAACTCGTTGCCCTCGGTGTCGCGAAGCCAGAGCCTGTAGCCGCCGATCTTGGTGAACCCGATCGTGTGGAGCGTGCCGTCGGCGACCGCGAGCAACGGCGTGCCCTCGGCGGCGAAGATGTCCTCCCCGTGGTGCCAGCCGCCGGGGATGTTCGGCCGCGGGCCCCCGAAGCTGTCGCCGAACGAGGCCGTGCCGTAGATGGGGAAGACGTAGCCACTCGCGGAGAGCTCCGCCGAGACCTCCGGCGCGACCTTCACGGGACCGCCGGCGACCTCACCGCCGACGTCGTCTGGCTCAGGTGCGCGGGGAAGCCGATCCGGGCGTCCGTTGGGCCTCGTGGACGGGTCGCCGAGGTTCCTCGACGGAGGCGGGCGTGGCGGCGCGGAGAGATCAGCGACGGCAACGGCCTGCGCGTTTCCGATCACGATCTCGCTTCCGGCCGGAAGCCCGCCGTGGTCGGTGCTCAGGGTGATGCGGAGCGCGGTCACTGACGCCTGCGCGCCGGGCGGACCGGCCTTGCGACTGCCGCTGTCGCTCGAAAGGACGGTCATCGTTCCCCAGTCCTCGAGCGACACGCTCCCGGGCGCGCTCGGTACGTCACTGCCGAGTGCGCGCAGGCCCTGCACCACCGACGCCGTCGTGTCGGCGCCGGCCGACCGCGCGCTGGCTCCCGCTGAGGCGGACGCCGTGACCTTGCCGGCCACGATCTCGCCGTTGAAGAGTGAGACGACGATCGCCTCGGCAAACGACTGCGTGGCCGCGGCGGACCCCGGCGAGACGAAGATCGCCGCGCGCGAGCGGCCGACGCTCACGATCGATCCGTCCTCCGGGTACTGGAACGACTGCACGTCGGCCGTCGTCGAGGTCGGCCACTCGAGGCCGCCGATGAGAACGGTGTCTTGACCGGGGATCGTGATCCGGAGGAGGAAGGCGCTCGCGCCGGTCGAGGCGCCCCTGGGAGGCGGCGCCGCGGCGGCAAGCGCCGACGAGGCGACCAGAGCTCCGACGACCACGGCGAGGCGAATCAAGGCAATTCAGGGTAGCGCGGCCCTTGACGACGCGTTCTCCAGACGAGGTGCGCCGCGACCGCGAACAGGAGCAGGGCGAAAAGGCGGCGCACCGTCGTCTCCGGCAGCGCCGTCGCGAGCCGCGCACCGACTTCGACGCCGAGAATCGACGACACACCGACAACGACCGCCGTGCGCGGTCGCAGGTTCCCGTACCGGCGCTGGTTCCAGGTTCCCGCGAGCACCGTCGGCAGGATCGCGAGCAACGATGTGCCCTGCGCCTCGATCTGCCCGAGTCCGAGCGCGACGAGCGCCGGGACGAAGAGGATCCCGCCGCCCACGCCGAAGAGCCCTGCGAGCACGCCCGCCGCAACGCCCAGGACGAGCGCGAGCACGATGGTGGTCGTCGTCATGACGCCAGCAGCCAGACGCCGAGCGCGCTCAGCAAGACAGCGAAGGCGTAGGTCAGAGTGCTCGCGCGGATGCGCTGCTGCCACGCAGAGCCGGCGAGCGCCCCGGCGGCAGCGGGAAGGCCGACGAGCGCGGCGTATCCGACGTCGATCTCCCCGCGGATCCCGTACACGACGACGCCGGCGGACGCGGTGATCGCGATGGCCATGAGCGAGGTCGCGGTGGCCGCGCGCTCCGAAATGCCGGCGAAGAGGATCAGCAGGGGAACGGCGATGATCCCGCCGCCGACGCCGAAGAAGGCGGAGAACACTCCCGCCACGAGTCCGATGGCGAGGAGGCGCACGTGTCCTATCGTACGAGCACGGCCAGTCGGGTCGGCCTTGTGGCGACCTTCCTCAGAGCGCCGCTGCCTCGCGCCTGAGCACGTCCCAGGCCAGGCGTACGTCCTCCTCGGTCGTGCGAAAGTTGCCGATCGCGAGCCGGAGCACGTACCGGCCGCCGAGGCGCGTGTGCGAGATGAACACCTCGCCGCTCGCGTTGACACGCTCGAGGATCTGCTCGTTCAGCCCGTCGGACCCGTCGCGGCGGAAGCACACGACGGAGAATGGCCGGGGAGCGGCGATCTCCCAGCCCTCCTCGGCACTCACGAGCCTCTCGAACAGCGCCGCGAGGCGCACGTGCTCCCGGATACGCGCCTGGAGCCCCGACCGGCCGTAGCAGCGCAGGACGGCCCACAACTTGAGCGCGCGGAACCGGCGGCCGAGCACCTGCGTGTGCTCGCTGAGGCTTGCGACGTCCTCGGCGACCCGCAGGTACTCGGGGACGAGGCTGAAGGCGTCGCGGAAAGCGTCCGGTCGCCGCGTCCAGAGCGTCGAGCAGTCCGTCGGCACGCCCAGCCACTTGTGCGGGTTGACCACGATCGAGTCGGCGCGCTCCCAGCCGTCGAACCGGTCGCGGAGCTCGGGACACACCGCGGCCGCTCCGGCATACGCGGCGTCGACGTGGAGCCAGACGCCCTCCTGCTCGCACCGATCGGCGATCTCGGCGACCGGGTCGATGGACGTGGACGAGGTCGTGCCGATCGTCGCGACAACCGCGCAGGCGTCTGCGAGCTCCATCGCGTCGGGGCGCAGCCGGAACGCCTCGTCGGCCGGGACCTTCCGCAGCTCGAGCTCGAGCAGGCGGGCGGCTTTGTCGACGGACGAGTGCCCATGCTCCGAGCAGAGAACGACGCGCCTGCCCGGAGCGGCCGCGCGCGCGACTGCGAGCGCGATGAGCGTGCTCGTCGATGCCGTGTCCTCGATGTGGCCGTGCAGCCCGGACGGAAGCCCGAGCAACTGGGCGAGCCAGTCGAGCGTCCGCTCCTCGAGCTCCTGGAGCGCTGGCGATGTGCGCCAGAGAATTCCCACCTGGTTCAGGCCCGCGGCAAGCAACTCCGCCAGGATCGCGGGCTCCGTGCTCGTCGTCGCGAAGTACGCGAAGAAGCGAGGGCTCTGCCAGTGCGTCAGACCCGGAGCGAGCACGCCGTCGAGATCGGCGAGCACGGACGAGAACGGCTCCGGGTCTTCCGGCGGCGCCTCGGGAAGAGACGCGCGGATCGCCCCCGGCTCGACCTGCGACAGCACGGGGAGCTCCCGAACGCGCTCGAGGTACGACGCGACCCAGTCGACGGCGAGCACACCGTCGTCGCGGAAGGAGCTCACTTCCGGAGCTTGGCGATCTCGCGCCAGGACCGCGTGTTCAGGATCTGCTCCTTCGTGAGCCACGCCCGCCGCGCCTGCGCGATGCCGAGCTCCGCATAGGCGAGTGCGCCGACCGAATGCGCGTCCGTCGTGATCGGGATCCGGACGCCGGCTTCACCGGCGAGGCGCGCGTGCGTGTCGCGCATGTCCAGGCGGTCGGGTTGCGAGTTGATCTCGAGCGCGGTGCCCGTCTCCACTGCGCGCTCGACCACCCGCTCGACGTCGACCGGTGCGCCGTCACGCTTCAGCAGCCGCCGGCCCGTCAGGTGCCCGATGCAGTCGACGTGCGGGTTGTCCATGACGCCGAGGATCCGCTCGGTCGGGCTCTTGTCGAATGACGTGTGCAGCGACGCGACGACCCAGTCGAGCTGAGCGAGCGTGTCGTCGTCCACGTCCAGCGAGCCGTCCGCGCGGATGTTCGCCTCGATCCCGCGCAGGACCTTGAATCCCTTCAGGCGCGCGTTGATCTCGTCGATCTCCTTCCACTGCGCATCGAGGCGTCCGCCGCGCAGGTAGTGGGAGTGATCGGTTATGCAGAGGAACCGGTAGCCGCGGCTCTTCGCCGTCCGCGCCATCTCCTCGAGCGTTCCCCTGGCGTCCGTCGACCACGTCGAGTGGCAGTGGAGCTCGCCCGTGAGATCACCGAGTTCGACGAGCGCGGGGAGATCGCCGTTCCGCGAGGCCGCGATCTCGGCCGTGCCCTCGCGCAGCTCCGGCGGCGGCGTTCGATAGCCGAGAAAGGCGTACAGGTCGTCCTCGTGGGAATGCGTGACGACCTTCCCCGACTCCACCTCGGTCACGCCGTACTCGGAGATCGAGAGCCCGCGCCGTTGAGCCTCCTCGCGCAGCGCGATGTTGTGGTCCTTCGAGCCGGTGAAGTGCTGGAGAACGTTGCCGTAGCACTCTTCCGGGACCACGCGAAGGTCGAACCGAAGCGCGTCGTGCGAAACGACAGTCGCCTTCGTGTCGCCGCGTGCCGCGACCTCGGACACCCAGTCGCCGGTGCAAAACGCGTCGATCAGCGCCGGCGGGTCGCTCGACGTGGCGATGACGTCGAGGTCGCGGACGGTCTCGCGGCGGCGGCGGACGCTTCCCGCCTCCGATACGGCGATCGCGGCAGGATGAGCCTCGAGCTCGCCCACGACTCGCCTGACCGCCGGCAGCGCCGTCGCGAGAAGCCGCCGCTCCTCGGTCTTGTCGCCGACCCCCGCCTCGAGCGCTCTCAGGATCTTCTCCTCGCTGCGGGCTCCCATGCCAGAGAGGTCGCGGAGCCGGCCGGCCTCGGCCGCGGTCTTGAGCCCGTCGAGCGACGTGATCCCGAGCTGCGTCCAGATGCGCGCGGCGGTCTTCGGCCCGACGCCGGGCAGCCGGAGGAAGTCGACGACGCCCGCCGGGACGAGGCCGCGCCGTTTCGTGAGCGCGTGCATCTCGCCGTCCTCCACCACCTCGACGACCTTCGCCTCGATCGTCTTGCCGATCCCCGGGAGTTCCTTCGCCTTCCCGTCGATCGCAAGCTCGGCGATCGGCACGGCGGCCTCGCGGATCCGCCCGGCGGCCCGCCGGTACGCGATGACCTTGAACGACTCCTCCTCGAGGATCTCCGACAGGTCCGCGAGCAGGTCGAGCTGGTCCGCGAGCTCCCCGTTCCGGGGCAACGTCTTGGCCATCCCGCGATGATACGGCGATGGAATCGTGGGGGAACCCATGGTTCCCCCACGAACCCCCTCCTTTGAAATGACCGAGCAAATGCAGAACGAAAGGCACACTCCTCGCGCGGTCCTGTGCCTCCCCACGTACAACGAACGGGAGAACCTGGAGCAGATGATCGAGGCCCTCGGCAGTGTCCTCGACACGACGAAGGACCGCGTGCTCGTGATCGACGACGGGTCGCCGGACGGAACCGGAGAGATCGCCGACCGGCTCGCGTCGGAGCTTCCTTGGGTCTCCGTTCTGCACCGTGAGACGAAGCAGGGGATCGGGCCGGCCTACGTCGCGGGATTCCGGTGGGCGCTGGCGGAACGGGCGGAGCTCGTGCTCGAGATGGACTGCGACTTCTCGCACGATCCCGCCGATGTGCCTCGACTGATCGCGACGGCCGAGGAGGATGCCGACCTGGTGCTCGGCTCGCGCTATGCGCCGGGAGGCGGGACGGCGAACTGGGGACTCGTGCGCCGGATCGTCTCGCGCGGCGGTTGCCTCTACGCGCAGGTGATCCTGGGACTGGGCGTTCGAGACCTCACGGGCGGGTTCAAGTGCTTCCGGCGCGAGGCGCTCGAGGCAATCGACCTGGACGCGCTCTCGGCACACGGCTATGCGTTCCAGATCGAGACCACGTACCGCGTCAAGCGCGCCGGCCTCCGAGTGCGGGAGGTGCCGATCACGTTCGTCGAGCGACGCGCCGGGGCGTCGAAGATGACCGGCTCGATCGTCGCCGAGGCGATGTGGCGGGTTCCGGTTCTCCGGCTGCGCGCCCTGACCGGGAGGCTGTGATGAGGGTAACGCTGCTCGGCGCGGGCGTTCCGACGCCGACGCCGAGCAGGTTCGGGTCGGCGTACCTGCTCGACGTGGCGAACCGCAGTCTGCTCGTCGACTGCGGGCCGGCGGCGACTTACAAGCTCACCCGAGCGGGCCGCGGGACGCCGGAGATCTCGCTGCTCCTCTTCACCCACCACCACTTCGACCACAACGCGGACTATCCGTGCTTCGTGCTGACCCGCTGGGATCAGGACGTCGACCAGGTGCCGCTCCGCGTCTACGGGCCGCCGCCAACCGAGGATCTCACGCGCAGGCTGTTCGCGGCACCCGACGGCGTCTGGGTCTGCGACTGGAACGCGAGGGTCGAGACCCCCGGGAGCCAGCAGGTGTTCGCGAACCGCGGCGGCACGCTCCCGCGCAGACCGCCACAGATCGAGGCGGTCGACATCGACGCGGCGTTCCGGCTCGAGGAGGACGGCTTCTCCGTACGCGCGGCGGACACCGTGCACGCCCAGCCCTTCCTCGAATCCGTCGCGTACCGGATCGACAGCGACCACGGATCGATCGTGTTCACGGGCGACACCGAGCCCGTCGACAGCGTCGTCGAGCTTGCGCGCGGCGCCGACATGCTGGTCTGCATGTGCTGGGACACCGACGAGGCGATGGAGGCGGAAGGGCTGAGCCGGGGCATGACCGGCACGCCGTCGGCCGCGACGCTGGCGGCAAGGGCCGGCGTCGGAACCCTCGTCCTGACGCACATCGCTCCCAACCTCGAGCGTCCGTCCGTGCGCGAGAAAGGGATCCGGAACGCCGCCGCAGTCTTCGACGGCACGATCGTGTTCGGCGAGGAGCTCCAGACGCTCGACGTCGCCGGCCCGCAGTAGCCGGCGACTACGCTGCGGCGGTGGACGAGGTCGACGCCGCGACGTTCGAGAGCGAGGTGCTGGCTTCGCCCGTCCCGGTCGTCGTCGACTTCTGGGCCCCGTGGTGCAAGCCGTGCGAGGCGATCGAGCCGCATCTCACGGCTCTCGCCCAGGAGTGGGGCGAGCGGGCGCGCCTCGTACGCGTCGACGTCGATGCCGAGCCCGCGATCGCCTCGAGCTACGGCGTCCTCTCGCTGCCGACGGTGATCCTCTTCTCCTCGGGCGAGCCGAAGGCGACGGTCTACGGCGCGCAGCCGAAGGCTCGCTTCGAGCTCGCGTTCAGCCCACACCTGTGACGGCCGTTGCGACGAGCTGGGTCGACCTGCTCGAGGGCGAAGAGATCGCATACAGCGGAGTCGAGCCATCGCGCGAGCCACGGCTCGAGCCCTTCCCCGACGACCTCGATCCGCGCGTCGCGTCCACGCTCGTCGGAACCGGTGTTACCGCGCTGTTCCGCCATCAGGCCGAGGCGTGGGAGGCGGCGAGGCGTGGCGAGAACGTCGTCGTCACGACGGGCACGGCGTCCGGGAAGTCGCTTGCGTTCAACCTTCCCGTGCTCGACGCGATCGCGCGCGAGCCGAAGACGCGCGCGCTCTACCTCTACCCGACGAAGGCGCTCTCGCAGGATCAGGCCCGCTCGCTCGCCGAGCTCCGGCTGAAAGGGCTGCGGCCGGCGATCTACGACGGCGACACGGCGAGCGAGCGCCGCTGGCAGATCCGCAAATGGTCGAACCTCGTGCTGACGAACCCGGACATGCTCCACGTCGGCGTCCTCCCCCACCACGACCGCTGGGGCGACGTGCTCGCGAACCTCCGCTTCGTCGTCGTCGACGAGGCGCATGTGTACCGGGGCGTGTTCGGATCGCACGTCGCGAACGTCCTCAGGCGGCTCCGGCGGCTCGCGCAGGTCTACGACGCCGACCCGCAGTTCCTGCTCGCGTCGGCGACGATCGCGAATGCCGGGGAGCTCGCACTCGAGCTGACCGGCGAGCCCGCGACGGTCGTCGACGGCGACACGTCCGCGCGAGCCGAGCGGGAGGTCGTCATCTGGAACCCGCCGCTCCTCGACGCCGAGCTCGGCCTCCGCGCGAGCCCGCTCGGCGACGCCGCGCGTCTCCTCTCCCAGCTCACCTCGCGCGGCTTGCGGACGATCTGCTTCGCGAAGAGCCGCAAGGCCGCCGAGCTCATCCACCGCTTCGCGTCCGAGCGCCTCGATACGGCGACGGCGAGCCGGCTCACGCCGTACCGCGCCGGCTACACGCCGGAGCAGCGTCGCGAGATCGAGCGGCGGCTCGTCGAGGGCGAGCTCCTGGGCGTGACGGCGACCGACGCGCTCGAGCTGGGAATCGACATCGGACTGCTCGACTGCGCGATCTCGGTCGGCTTCCCCGGGACCATCGCGTCCCTGCGGCAGCAGTGGGGTCGCGCGGGGCGCCGCGACCGTGGACTGGCGATCCTCGTCTGCAGCGAGGACGCGCTCGACCAGTTCTTCGCACGCGAGCCCGACGCGCTCCTCTCGCGCAAGGTCGAGGCGGCGATCCTCGACCACGCGAACCCGCGGATCCTCGACCCGCACGTGCTGTCCGCCGCATTCGAGGCGCCGATCGACGACGGGGACACAGAAACTCTCGGCCGAGAGGCGCTCAGGCGCGCAGCCGAGCTCCCGGAGCTCGAGCGCACGCCCGCGGGCTATGTCTGGAAGGGCCGCGACTACCCGGCCGCACGGATCTCCCTCCGCTCCGGGGACGCGGAGGCGTTCACCGTCGTCGACGGCGAGACCGGCTCTCTCCTCGGGCTCGTCGAGCGTGCGCGCGCTTACTCGACTGTGCACGAGGGGGCGGTCTACCTCCATCTCGGCGAGCAGTACCTCGTCGAATCGCTCTCGCTGGAGGACCGCATCGCCGTCGTCTCTCCGGCCCGCGTCGACTGGTACACGCAGGTGAAGCAGGAGTCGGAGACCACGATCGAGCACTCCGACCGTGCCGACCACAGGCTCGGCGTCGAGCTGCACTTCGGGCGGGTCTCCGTGACCGAGCAGGTCATCGCATACGCGCGGAAAGCGGTGCGCGACAGCGCGACCATCGACGTGGTCCCGATGCTCATGCCCGAGACGACCTTCGAGACCGAGGCGATCTGGTTCTGCCCCGAGCAGGACCATCTCGAGGGGCTCGAGCAGATGCCGAGGCTCCTCGGAGCGCTGCACGCGGCCGAGCACAGCCTGATCGCGCTGCTGCCGCTCTGGGCCATGTGCGACCGCTGGGACATCGGCGGTCTCTCGACGAACCTGCACTACCAGACCGGCCGCCCGACGATCTTCGTCTACGACGGGCACTCCGGCGGCGTCGGGATCACCGAGCGAGGCTTCGAGCGCTTCCAGGATTGGGTCGAGGACACCGCTCGCCTGCTCGAGCGCTGCCCCTGCGCGGCCGGCTGCCCGTCGTGTGTGCAGAGCCCCAAGTGCGGGAACCTCAACGAGCCGCTCGACAAGGCCGGCGCCCACCTGCTCCTGCAGCGCATGCTGGCGTAGTGTCGAGAACGCGCTGACGCGTTCGTCTTACGGGTGCAAGCGACGAGAAGGAGGGAACGTGCAGTACATGGCGCTGATCTATGGCGACGAGGAGGTGTGGGCAGGATCCTCGGAGGAAGACACGGCCGCCGCATACGAGCGGTACCGCGCGTTCGGCCGAGAGGCCGAGGCCGCCGGAGTTCTGGCGGGCGGGAACGAGCTCGCCCTGACGCGCAACGCCACGACGGTTCGCGTGCGTGACGACGAAGCGCTCGTGACCGACGGGCCGTACACCGAGGTGAAGGAAGCGCTCGGAGGCTTCTACCTCCTCGAGTGCGCTTCGATGGACGAGGCTATCGAGTGGGCGGCGCGGATCCCGGGTGCCGAGCACGGCGCCGTCGAAGTGCGACCGGTCTTCGTCGATCCGGCGGAGGCACAGCCGTGAACTACGCGCTGCTCATCTACGGCGACGACTCGGCATGGGTCGACCTTCCGGACGAGGAGAAGATGGCGCTGCGCGCCGAGGAGATGCCGCAGTGGAGCTCCCTCATGGAGGAGCTCGCCGAGGCCGACCCCACCGTCACGGGCAAGGAGCTCGACGGCCGCTACACCGCCAAGGTCGTCCAGGTGCGCGACGGCGAGCGCATCGTCACGGACGGCCCCTTCGCGGAGACGAAGGAGATCCTCGGAGGCGTCTTTCTGACCGATCTTCCCGACCTCGACGAGGCGATCCGGCTGGCCAGCCTGATCCCCTCGGCAAGGCAGGGCGCGATCGAGATCCGGCCCGTGCTGCAATAGCAGCCGCATGCAGGACGTCGAGCGGGTCTTCCGGGACGAGTGGGGCCGTGCCGTCGCGATCCTCACGCGCGTT
The DNA here is from genome assembly GCA_963787855.1 of uncultured Gaiellaceae bacterium. Lineage (GTDB taxonomy): Bacteria > Actinomycetota > Thermoleophilia > Gaiellales > Gaiellaceae > GMQP-bins7. The sequence goes on along the minus strand of CAWBER010000022.1, from coordinate 58,576 downwards.
CTCGGGGACCTCGAGCTCGCCGAGGACGCCGTCCAGGACGCGTTCGCGACCGCCCTCGAGCGCTGGCCGCGCGAGGGCTTGCCGCGCACGCCAGGGGCCTGGATCGTCACGACCGCCCGCAATCGCGCGATCGACCGCATTCGTCGCGAGAAGGTCTTCCAGCGGAAGGCAGAGATCATCGGCCGGCTCCAGGAGCTCCCTGCGGAGGAGGACGACGTGAGCGCGATCCCGGACGAGCGGCTCGCTCTCGTCTTCACGTGCTGCCACCCGGCGCTTGCTGCGGAGAGCCGCGTCGCGCTCACGCTGCGTGAGGTCGGCGGCCTGACGACCGGCGAAATCGCGCATGCGTTCCTCGTCGCCGAGCCCGCGATGGCGCAGCGACTCGTGCGCGCGAAGCGGAAGATCCGCGACGCAGGGATCCCGTTCCGTATCCCGCCCGACCATCTCCTGCCCGAGCGGCTCCGCTCGGTCCTCGCTGTGCTCTACCTCGTCTTCAACGAGGGGTACGCGGCGTCCGCGGGGTCGGACCTCGTTCGCGCCGACCTTTGCGACGAGGCAATCCGGCTCGGCAAGCTGCTCGCCGTACTCATGCCCGACGAGCCGGAGGTTCTGGGACTGCTTGCGCTGATGCTCCTCCAGGATTCGCGCCGAGCGGCGCGTGTCGGCGAGGACGGCGCGATCGTCCTGCTGGACGACCAGGACCGGACACTGTGGGATCGGCGACGCATCGAGGAGGGACTGCGAGTCCTCGAACGCGCGGTCTCGCTGCGGCGGGCGGGGCCGTACCAGCTGCAGGCGGCGATCGCCGCTGCGCACGCCGAGGATCGCCCGAAATCCGAGATCGTCGCGCTGTACGACGCCCTCGCCGTCATCCAGCCGTCGCCCGTGGTCGAGCTCAATCGAGCGGTCGCGGTCGCGCTGGCAGGTGACCTCGCTGGCGGCCTCGGGATGCTCGACGAGCTCCAGGGCCTCGACGGCTACCACCTCTTCCACGCGGCACGCGCGGATCTCTTCCGCCGGCTGGAGCGCGGCGACGAGGCCGCGGAGGCATACCGCCGTGCCCTCGAGCTCACGACGAACTCCTCCGAGATCCGCTTCCTCGAACGCCGCCTAGCCGAGGTGACGTAGAGCCGCGCCGACCGCCTCGGCAGGCGTGGCCGCCCGCTGGGCGCCGTCCACGGCCGGCGCGCCGTCGAGAGCGACGACCGGTCGGCCGAGCCTGAGCGCGAACGCCATCTCCGCGAGCGTCCCGTAGCTCCCGCCGACGGCGATCACCGCATCGCCGCTCGCCGCGACGGCGAGGTTCCGCGCATGACCGATCCCGGTTACGACGACGTGGTCCGCCCAGGGGTTCGCAGCCGAGCGGCTCTCGCCGGGCAGGATCGCGATCGTCGCGCCGCCTGCCGACTTCGCCCCTCGATGCGCCGCCGCCATCACCTCGTCGAGCCCACCCGTGATCACGGCGCACCCGCTCTCCGCGAGCAGCCGCCCGATCTCCTCGGCCGCCGTCTCCCACTCCGCGCCGCTCCCGATCACCGCGACCTGCCGTCCCATCGTGGTAAGCATGACCCGTGGAGCGACGCGAGGCACGCGGCGGCACGCTCGTCCTCGGTGGGGGGTTCGCCGGGAGCTACGTCGCACGGCTGCTGAAGAGCCGTGGCGCGACGATCATCTCGCACGAGAACTTCATGCTCTACACGCCGCTGCTGCCCGAGGCTGCGTCGGGGACGATCGAGCCGCGACACGTGGTGGTGCCACTCCGCCAGATGTGCCCGCACGCGGAGCTCGTGCTCGGCCACATCACGCGCCACGACCGCGAGCGCCGGGCCGTCGTCGTTGAATCGCTCGCCGGCGAACTCGAGATCGGCTACGAACGCCTCGTCATCGCCCTCGGTGCGATCACGCGAACCCTGCCCGTGCCGGGGCTCGCCGAGCACGCTGTCGGATTCAAGGATCTCGCCGACGCGATCGCGCTGCGCAATCGCGTGCTCCTCCAGCTCGAGCGGGCGTCCATCCATCCCCACGATGCCTCCGAGCTCGGCTTCGTGTTCGTCGGCGCCGGCTACGCGGGAGTCGAAGCGCTTGCCGAGCTCCATGACATGGTGCATGCTGCGCGGCGCTACTACCCCGTGCTCCGGGACATCCCGCAGCGCTGGGTACTCGTCGACGCAGCGCCGAAGATCCTTCCGGAGATCCCCCGCCGCCTGGGCGAGTACGCCGCCCGCCGCCTCGTGAAACGCGGCATCGAAATCCATGTCGGCACGACGCTCGAGTCGTACGACGGCACGGAAGCCGTGCTCTCGGACGGGACGGTCGTGCCCGCGCGAACGCTCGTCTGGACGGCCGGCGTCCGCGCCAACCCGCTGCTCGCGACCCTCGGGCTACCGCTGGACGAGCGCGGCCGCGTCGTGACCGACGCCACGCTTCGCGTCGAGGGGACCGCCGACGTCTGGGCGCTCGGCGACTGCGCCGCCATCCCCAACACGAAGACCCCGGGCTTCGTCGACCCGCCGACGAGCCAGCACGCGCTCCGCCAGGCGCGGCGACTCACGAAGAACCTCGCCGGCGAGCCGGAGCCCTACGGCTATCGCATGCTCGGCCAGGTCGCGACGCTCGGCCGGTTCAAAGGGATCGCGGAGCTCCCCGGCGTGCACCTCTGGGGCTTCCCCGGGTGGTTCGTGACGCGGACGTATCACCTCTACCAACTGCCGCTTCTGAGCCGAAAGCTCCGGGTCGTCGTCGACTGGACGGTTTCGCTGTTCTTCCGCCGCGACATCGTCGAGCTGTCGATGCTCGGGCATCCGCGTCGGCTCGGCGATTAGGGTCGCGGGACGGTGGCGACGTTCGCCCTGATCCACGGCGGCGGCGGGAGCGCATGGGACTGGCACCTGGTCGTTCCGGAGTTGCGAGAGCTGGGCCACGAGCCCGTCGCCGTCGATCTGCCAAGCGAGGACGAGCCGGCCGGGTGGGAGGAGTACGTCGAGGTCGTCGTCGATGCGCTTGGCGACCGCCAGAACATCGTCGTGGTCGGCCACTCGCTCGGCGGCTTCACGGCGCCGCTGGTCTGCGCCCGCACCCCTGCCGATCTTCTCGTCCTCGTGGCCGGCATGATCCCGGCCCCAGGCGAACTCTTCGCAGACTGGTGGACGAACACCGGCTACGAGGCGAGCGGCTACGGCGACGTCTTCTACCACGACGTCGCACCGGCGCTCGCGGAGGAAGCGAAGCGGCGAGAACGCGACGAGACCTCGAGGGCGCTGCGCGAGCCCTGGCCTCTTGACGCGTGGCCGGGGACGCCGACGAAGTACCTCTTGTGCCGGGACGACCGCATGTTCACGGCCGCGTGGGCTCGCGGTCACGCACGCGAGCGTCTCGGGATCGCAGCGGACGAGATCGACGGCGGGCACTACGTCAGCATCAGCCGCCCGCGCGAGCTCGCCCAGCGACTCGACGCGTACGCCACGGGTTGACCGCTAGCGGAGCGACTTCAGCGCGGCCTTCAGCGACTGCTTGCCTCCGAGCACGGGGGCGTACAGGTCTCCGTGCTCGGCCACGCGGTCGAGGACTGCCTCCATCGTGAAGCCGGCGGGATCGAGCCCCGGCGCCACCTCGTCCCAGCGCACCGGTGTCGACACCGGTGCGCCGGCTCGCGGACGCACCGAGTAGACGCTCGCATTCGTCGCGCCCTGGCGATTCTGGTTCGCATCCACGAGGACGCCGTGGCGCTTCTTCCTCGCCCACTCTGTCGTCACGAGCTTCGGGTGTGCGCGGGCGAGCGCCCCGGCGATGATCGAAGCGAAGTCACGGACCTCTTCGAACGAGTGCCGCCGCGCGATCGGGACGAGCACGTGAATCCCGCGCGAGCCGGACGTCTTGGGGTAGCTCGCGAGCTCCAGCAGGTCGAGCGTCTGCTTCACGAGGAGCGCGACCTCGACCACCTCTTCGAACCCCGATCCCTCCGATGGGTCGAGGTCGAACATGACCCAGTCGGGACGCTCGGCCTTGTCGACGCGCGACGCCCACGTGTGCAGGTCGATGCAGCCCATGTTGGCCATCCACATGAGCGCAAGGTCGTCGTTGACGATCGCGTAGTCGATGAGCTTCTTCTCCCCCTCGCGAGTCGACGCGGGCTGCGACGTTCGCTCGATCCACCCGGGCATGTGCGACGGGGCGTTCTTCTGGAAGAAGTTCTTGCCCTGCCAGCCGTCGGGGTAGCGCTTCATCGTGAACGGCCGTCCGCGCAGGTGTGGGACGAGCACCTCCGCGACGTCGCGGTAGTAGGCGATGAGGTCGCCCTTCGTGATCCCGAGCTCCGACCAGAAGGGCTTGTCGAGGTTGGAGAAGCGCAGCTCCCTGCGGCCCCGCTTGACGACCGGCTCGACGGGCACGCGCTCGCGCCTCACCTCCGGAGCCGCCTTGTCCTCACGAAGCCGGAGATACGAGGGCGCCCGCAGCCGTCCTTCGTGCGTCCACTCGGCGAACTCGACCTCGGCCACGAGGGAGGGCTCGACCCACGTGACGTCGGACTTCCTGACGCGTGGCATCTTCGGGGCCTCTGCGAATGGCGAGTCGGGCCGCACGAGGGGCCGCATGAGCCCGAGAAGGCGCTCGATCTCGCGATCCGAGAAGCCAGTGCCGATGTTCCCTGCCCAACGCAGGACACCCGCATCGTGTACCCCGGCGACGAGCGCGCCGAACCCGCCGCCACGGCGTCCCTGGCCGCGTGTGTAGCCGGCGATGACGACCTCCTGTGTCAGGCGGAGCTTCAGCTTCTGCCAGTCGGGTGAGCGGCGTCCCGGTCTGTACGGCGAGTCGCTCAGCTTGGCCACGACACCCTCGAGCTCCTGCTCGCGCGCGGCGACGAGCAGCGCCTGGCCGTCGTCGAACTGCGGGGACACGAGCACGCCCGCGTGCTGGTCGACGAGCTCCTCGAGCCGCTGACGCCGCTCCGCAAGCGGGAGGTCGACGAGCGGTGAGGACTCGACCTCGAGCGCGTCGAAGAGGACGAGCACGCCCGTGCCGCCGCCTTCTTGCAGCAGCGAGAAGCGCGAGCGGCCCGCCTCGTCGAGCGCGCAGATCTCTCCGTCGAGCACCGCGTCCGACGAGCGGATCGCAAGCGCAGCCGCGCGCGCGACATCCCCGAACCGCTGGGTCAGGTCGTTGTCGTTCCGGCTCCTGAACGACACGTCGCCGCCCGAGACGGTCACGATCGCGCGAAACCCGTCCCACTTCGGCTCGTAGACCCAGCCCTCGCCGGTCGGCAGCTTGTCGGTGCTGACAGCGAGCATCGGCCGGTACCGCGTCGCGCTTCCCTCGCCCGCGTCCTTGCGCAGGAGGAGCCAGTTCTTCGGATCGCCGTCGAGCCTCGCCGGCACGAGCGTCCACACGCCGTCGAGTCGCTCGCCGTCGAGCCGGACGGTCAGGCCGCCGTTGCGCTTCTCCTCCAGCAGCTCGTACGTGCCACGGTCCCAGATCTCGACGGTGCCTGCGCCGTATTCGCCCGCAGGGATCGTCCCCTCGAAGTCGCCGTACTCGAGCGGGTGGTCCTCGACGTGCACGGCGAGGTGCCTCTCTCCACTTCTGAGCGGGACGCCCTTCGGCACCGCCCAGCTCGCCAGCGCCCCGTTACGCTCGAGCCGGAAGTCGTAGTGGAGCCGCCGCGCGGCGTGGCGCTGGATGACGAAACGCGGTTGCTCGGCCGACGTGTCGTGCTCTCCGAAGGGTTCCGGTGTCTTGCCGCGGCGACGCTTCCCGCGGTACTCGTCGAGGCTCACCTGTGGATTGTCGCCCGAACCGCAACGTGTTCTTCACCAACCAGCTGCACGGTGCGCTTTTTCCCTGCTCAGACGGCTTAATCGTGCCGGGGATAAGCCTGTGGAATCTGTGGAGAACGCAATCCGCTACGCCGTCGATGCGAGGACGCCCATCATGCGGTACTTCTCACGACGCAGACGCCGCCGATCGTCGTCGTCGAGGTCGTCGATTTCCTCGAATGCAGCGAGAATGCCCTGCTCGAGGAGCTGAGCGGCCGCATCGACGTCGGTATGAGCTCCGCCTTCGGGCTCGGCGACGATCCCGTCCACGACTCCCAGCTCGAAACAGTGCGCGGCGTCCGGTTTGAATGCCGCAGCGGCCTTCCGCGCCTCGCCCGCGTCCCGCCACAGGATCGCCGCGCAGCCCTCGGGCGAGATCACCGAGTAGATCGCGTTCTCCTGCATGAGCACGCGGTCCGCAACTGCGATCGCAACCGCTCCTCCCGACCCGCCTTCCCCGATCACACACGCAACGGTGGGTACCGGGAGCCGCACCATCGCCGCCTGCGACCGCGCGATCGCCCCACCCTGGCCGTGCTGCTCCGCGGCGACCCCCGGGTAAGCGCCAGGCGTATCGACCATGGTGACGAGCGGAAAGCCGTGCCGGCCAGCGAGCGCCATCGCGCGCATCGCCTTGCGGTAGCCCTCGGGATACGCCATCCCGAAGTTGCGGGACGCGCGCTCCTTGATGTCGCGCCCCTTCTGGTGCCCGATGAGCACGACGGTCCTGCCGTCGAGCTTCCCGAGGCCGGTCACGAGCGCGGGATCGTCGGCGCGTCCACGGTCGCCGTGGAGCTCGAAGAAGTCGTCGAAGATCCGCTCGACGTAGTCCAGGGTGTAGGGCCGGTCGACGTGGCGCGCGAGCTCGACCGATTGCCAGATCTCCTCCGCGGTCGGATCCGCGCGCAGCTGGTCGAGCTGGTCCTGGAGGCGTGCGAGCTCGCCCGAGAGCTTCGTGCCGCGCAGGAGCTTCATGCCGCCGAGCTTACTGAGGCGCTCGCGCAGCCGCATCTCCGCTTCGTTGGGCATCTCAGGTGCGCTCGAAGAGCCTCAGGAGCTGCGCAAGGGTCGCGCGAAGCTCGGAGCGGGGGACGATCGCGTCGAGATGTCCGTAGCGGTAGTTCGACTCGGCGCGCCCGAAGTCGTCCGGCAGCTTCTCACGGGTCGTCTGCGACACGACGCGCGGGCCCGCGAAGGACATCAGCGCGCCCGGCTCGGCAAGGACGACGTCACCGAGGCTTGCAAAGCTCGCGAGCACCCCGCCGGTCGTCGGATGGGTCAGGACAGAGAGCATCGAGCCGCCCGACTCGTGCAGCTCGTCGATCGCGCAGATCGTCTTCGGCAGCTGCATCAGCGCGAGGATGCCCTCCTGCATCCGTGCTCCGCCGGAGGCCGACACCGAGACCAGAGGCCCGCCCGACTCCGCGGCCCGCTCGCAGGAGCGCACGAACTTCTCCCCGACGACGCTTCCCATCGAGCCGCCCATGAAGCCGAAGTCCATCATCGCCAGCTCGCACGCCATCCCTTCGATCTCCCCCGTGCCACATACGATCGCGTCTCCGAGCCCCGTCTCCATCTCGGCCTCGACGAGCCGCTCCGCGTACGGGCGCAGGTCGAAGAACTGCAGCGGATCCGCCGACCGCAGGTCGGCGTCGCTCTCGACGAAGGATCCTGGGTCCACGAGCTGCTCGATCCGCTCGCGCGCGCCGACGCGGAAGTGATGGCCGCACTGCGGGCAGACCCTCAACGCCTGCGTCAGCTCGTCATCGCGGTAGTGGGACCCGCAGCCGGGGCACGTGTTCGGATGCTCCTTGCCCTCGGTCGCTTCGTCCGGGCGCTTGCTCTCGACCTCGACGTCGACGCGACCCTGCCCGGAAGACATGGGCTGGAGTCTAGTGGTGCCCTAGAAGCCGGCCGCGGCGAGCATCCGCGCCGCGCTGGCGGCGTTCCGCTCGGTCGCCAGCAAGCCCGTGACGCCCATTCCCGAGATCCTCGTCCGCCCTGCGATGTCGCGGAGCAGTGCGTCGACCTCGTCCGGAGAAGGCCCGTCCGGCTCGGGAATGAGCACGTCGACCTCGTTCGGGTCGAGCACGTCGATGTCCAGGGCGACGTACGTGGCGTCGACCCCTGCGAGCGCTCGGTCGAGCGAGTCGTCGATCCCGGCCTGCTCGACGTACTCGGCTTCCGGCGGATCGAGGTTGCGGGCGCCGACGAGCGCTGCGTCTTCGGGTGCGACGACGCCGGCGTCGAGCAGCATCCGGAACGGCATCCCCCAGAGGTTCCCCGAGGGAGACGTCTCGGGCGTGTTCAGGTCGCCGTGGGCGTCGATCCAGACGATTCCGAGCCGGTCGACGCGTCGCGCAAGGCCCGTCGCAGCTCCGACGTGCGTACAGCAGCAGCCGCCGAGGACGATGGGCCGCTGCGATAGCGCGTCCGCGATCGCGGCGGTCTGCTCGTCGAGCGTGTCGCGCTCGACCACCGCAACCTCGGGATACGGGAGCGAAATGTGCGCGCCGTCGGCCATCGCCTCGCCGCCAGCGCCCCACGCGGCAGGAACGCGCACGAGCCCCGCAGAGAACGTGCTTCCGCAGCTGTGACACTCATAGCCGTCACCGATCGCGACCGCGGTGAACGTCCTGCAGTTCGGGCAGCGCGCGCGAAGCGAGCTCATGCGGTGCCCTTCTCGAGGATCTCGAAACGAGCGATCACACGCATGCCGACAGACTCGTACAGCCTCGTGGCTCCGGTCGGATTCTCGGCGTCCACGCCGAGGCCCGCTCGCCGCTGCCCGCGCTCTCGCAGCGCCTCGAACGCGGTGAGCAGCAGCGCGTGGCCGAGGCCGCGGCCACGCCACGCCTGCCGCACGCCGAGGAGTTGCACCCAGCCGAGCTCGGGATCACCTGGATGCACCTTGCAGATCGCGAAGCCCGCGACATCCGTGCCCGCTTCGACCAGAAACCAGAGCTCGGGGTCGAAGGACGGGATGTCGAGCACCCAGTGCGTCCACTCCTCGTAGGGCATGTCCACCGGCTCCCACGTGTCGGCGAACGAGTCCAGCTGAGCCTCGTAGAACGCGTGCTCGTCTCCGTCGCTGAAGGTGCGCACTCTCATGCCGTCCGGCGGTACGGGCGCCGGCAGGTCCTCGTCGAGGTCGATCGACATCCGGAACGAGTGTCGGATCGATCTGAAATCCCGACGGCGCAACTCGTTCAGGACGACCTCGTTCGTCGTCCAAGAGCCGGACAGGATCCGGCCGCCGAGCTCCCGTGCCCGGTGCTCCGCCCAGTCGACGAGTGCAGCGGAGGGATGGCCTCGAAGATTGATCCACTGGCGGTCCGTGTCGAGCGCGTCGACTTGCGCGTACGCACCGGCCTCGATGCGCGCATCGCGCTCGCGATCGAAGCCGGGAGCCGACCATGCCCGACGTACTTGTTCGGGAACGACGGGCTCGGGCCAGTGCGCGCTCATGATGCGAGCGACCTTCTCCGCGTCCTCCTCGACGGGCACGCGCAGCGCGCTCATTCCCCAGGAGCGAGCTCGTCCAGCGTGCTCGCGAGCCTGGCCAGCGAGACGAGCGTCCTCGATGCGCGCTCGTCGTCCGGCTCTTCCAGGCGATTGATCCAAATCGCCGGGATCCCGAGCTCGATCGCGGGGCCGATGTCGTGGAAGCGGCTCTGCGCGACGTGCACGTGCCGGATCGAGTCGGCACCCCCGACGCGTTCGCGGAAGACCTCCCAGTGCCGAAGGGCCGGCTTGTAGGAGCCGATCTCGCTTGCCACGATGGAGAGATCGAAGTGCACGCCGATCGCGTCCATCGACGCATCGATCAGATCCCGATCGGTGTTGGACAGGATGCCGAGCCGCCAGCCTCGATCCCGTGCCTGCGCCAGTCCGTCGTGGACGTCCTCGAACACCGGCCAGCTCGGCAACGAGTGCGCGAGCGCGCTCGTCTCGCCCTCCGGCAGCGTGAGCCCAGCCTCCACCGCGATCGCCTCGACCGCAATCGTGAGGACCTCGCGGTACGACGCGCCCGGGTTGTCGGCCTGGATCTGCGGCTCGAGCTCGTGATAGCGGACGAGTAGGCCGTCCGCCAGCTCCACGCCGAACAGCTTCTCGAGCTCGCGGTGAATCCCGGCGTTCCAGTCGACGAGCGTTCCGTAGCAGTCGAACGTCGCCCACCGCTCCATCCCGGCAGCCTAGTCTGCGCGACGTGTTCGAGATCCGGCCGATGACGCAGGACGACTGGCCTGCCGTGGAGGAGATCTACGCAGAGGGAATCGCGACCGGCACCGCCACGTTCGAGACGGAGCCTCCCGACTATCACGCGTTCGATATGGGCCACCACTCCGAGCACCGGCTCGTCGCTGTCGAGCACGGCCGCGTCGTGGGCTGGGTCGCGCTCGCTCCGACCTCGTCGCGGGCGTGCTACGCGGGCGTCGCCGAGAACTCTGTCTACATCGCGGAAAGCGCACGTGGCCGAGGGGTCGGCCGCGCCCTCATGAAGGCCGCGATCGCGAGTGCCGAGGCCGGCGGGATCTGGACGATCCAGGCAGGCATGTTCCCGGAGAACGCCGCAAGCGTCGCGCTCCACGAGCGCCTTGGATTCCGCCTCGTCGGCCGCTTCGAACGGATCGCGCAGCTCGACGGCATCTGGCGAGACACCGTCCTCCTCGAGCTCCGCTTGAGCTAAGCCGCTTCGTCCCAGCGCTTGAAGACGACGCAGGCGTTGTGCCCGCCGAAGCCGAACGAGTTGTTGACCGCGACCTCGATGTCCTGCCGGCGCGCCTCGTTCGGGATGTAGTCGAGGTCGCACTCGGGATCGGGGTCCTCGTAGTTGATCGTCGGCGGCAGGACGCCGTGCTGGAGCGCGAAGGTGCAGAAGATGGCCTCGACCGCCCCGGCCGCGCCGAGGCAGTGCCCGGTCGCGCCCTTCGTGGACGAGACAGGCGTGTGATGGGCGTTCTCCTCGCCGAGCGCCAGCTTCAGCACCCGCGTCTCTGCCGCATCGCCGGACGGCGTCGAGGTGCCGTGCGCATTCACGTACCCGACGACCTCGGGATCGATTCCGGCATCGGTGAAGGCCATCTGCATTGCGCGGGCGGGATTCGCCCCGGTCGGATCGGGATCGGAGACGTGGCTGGCGTCGGCCGAGACGCCGTACCCGAGCACTTCCGCATAGATCTTCGCGCCCCGCGATCGTGCGTGCTCGAGCTCCTCGAGCACGAGCATCCCCGACGCCTCGCCCATGACGAAGCCGTCCCGTCCCGAGTCGAACGGGCGGGATGCTGCCTTCGGATCGTCGTTTCGGCGCGAGAGCGCGCGCATCGCCGTGAACCCGGCGATGCCGACGCGCGTGATCGGCGCCTCGGTCCCGCCGCAGAACATCGCGTCCGCCCGTCCGAGCCGGATCGCATCGAGGCCGTCGCCGATCGCCATGTTCGATGCGGCACACGCGGTGCACTCGGCCGCGAGCGGGCCCTGTGCGCCCAGCTCCATCGAGACCCAGGCGGCGGCCATGTTCGGGATGATCTGGACGATTGCGAACGGGCTCGTCCGATCCGGCCCGCGCTCGAGCAGGTTCTGGAAGCAGTCCTCGAATGCGTAGAGGCCACCGATCCCCGTCGCGACGGCCGCGCCGACGCGCTCCGGCTCGGCGGAGATGTCGAGGCCGCTGTCAGCCTCGGCCATCCGCGCTGCCGACAGCGCCAGCTGCGAGAAGCGGTCCATGCGTCGCGCCTTCTTGCGGTCCATCCAGTCCGTGGGGTCGAAGTCCTTCAGCTCGCACGCGAAGTGGACGTCGTAGTCGGACGTGTCGAAGTGCGTGATCGGCCCCGCGCCCGACTCGCCCGCGACGAGGGTCTCCCACGACGACGCCGGATCCTTGCCCAGCGGGCTCACCATCCCGACGCCGGTGATGACGACGCGGCGGCGGCCGTTGTCAGACCCCCCGGCCACTACATCCCCAGTCCGCCGTCGACCAGCAGCACGGCGCCCGTGATGAAGGACGCCTCGTCCGAGCAGAGGAACCTCACCGCGCCGGCGACGTCCTCCGGGTCACCGAGACGGCCCAACGGCGTGTTCTGGAGCATCGCGTTCGTGGCGTCCTCGGGGAGCACGTCCGTTAGCTGCGTCTTCACGTACCCCGGAACGACGACGTTCGCGCGAACGTTCCGGCTCCCGAGCTCGCGCGCAAGTGACTTCGTAAAGCCGATGATCCCGGCCTTCGACGCCGCGTAGTTCGTCTGACCCCAGTTTCCGTGGATGCCGACGATCGACGAGATGTTCACGACTGTTCCTGCGCGCTTGCGCATCATCCCGCGGGCCGCCGCTCTGCAGGTGTAGAAGCACGACGCGAGGTTCGTGCCGATGACGGTGTTCCAGTCGTCGTCGGACATGCGCACGAGCAATCCGTCGCGCGTCACTCCGGCGTTGTTGACGAGGATGTCGACGTCACCCGCCTCCTCGACCAGCGCGCTCGCGGATGCCGGGTCCGACACGTCGGCGTGTACGGCGCGGCCACCGATCTCCGTGGCGAGAGCCTCTGCCTCCGCCGCGCCGGTCCGGTACGAGAGAACGACCGAGGCGCCCGCCCCCGAGAGCTCGGTCGCGATCGAGCGACCGATGCCGCGCGACGCGCCGGTGACGAGTGCCGTCCGCCCTTCGAGCGAGCAGAAGCTCACCGCGCGAGGGCTTCCTGCGCGCGTTCCAGGCTCTCGAGCGAGTTCACGGACATCGTCTTCACGCCGCGGTCGATCCGCTTCACGAGCCCGGACAGCACGTTCCCCGGCCCGACCTCGACGAACGTCGTCGCGCCGGAGCGGATCAGCTCGGTCGCAGCCTGGGTGAAGCGGACCGGCCCGGTGAGCTGGTCGATGAGCAGTGCCGCGACACGTTGCGCGGGCTCGATCTTCGCCGTGACCGTCGACATGAACGGCGCCAGCGGCTCCGAGATCTTCACGCGGTCGACGGCGGGTCGCAACCTGTCCGCGGCCCTCGCGACGAGCGGGCTGTGGAAGGCGCCCGACACCTTCAGCATCACTGCTCGTCGAGCGCCGAGGCCAGCGGCCTCGGCGCAGCACTCCTCGACCGCCTCGTGCTCCCCGGACACCACGATCTGCCCGGGACAGTTGTAGTTCGCCGGCCACACGCCGACGATCCTGCGGCAGAGCTTCTCGACCTCTTCGTCGGCGAGACCGAGGATTGCAGCCATCGCGCCGGGGCGTTGCCGGGCGGCCTCCGCCATCGCGAGACCCCGCTCGCGGACGAGTCCGATTGCAGGCCCGGTCTCCAGCGAGCCGGCCGCAGCCAGGGCTGCGAACTCGCCGACCGAGTGGCCGACCACGACGTCCGGTTCGAGGCCGCGTTCGCGCATTGCCGCGAGGATCGCCAGGCTCGTCGCGACGAGCGCAGGTTGCTGCACCTCCGTGTCCACGAGCTTGTCGAGCGGCGTCGAGAAGCAGAGCTCCTCCAGATCGAGCCCGGTTGCCTCCGACCCGATCCGATAGACGTCGCGTGCAGCCGGGAACGCCTCCGCGACGTCCCGGCCCATGCCTTCCTCGAGCGACCCCTGGCCGGGGAAGCAGAACGCCACCTTCATCTACGGCCTCCCGTTCGTCCATTCGACGAGCGCCGAGCCCCATGTGAGCCCTGCGCCCATCCCTGTCAGCAACACAAGCGCCCCGTCCGGCAGACGGCCGTCGGCCCGCGCGTCGGCGAGCGCGAGCGGGATCGAGCCTGACGAGGTGTTTCCAAAGCGGTCGACGTTCACGATGGTCTTCTCCGAGGGGATCCCGAGCTTAGCCGCCGCATAGTCGATGATCCGCTTGTTCGCCTGGTGTGGGACGTAGACGTCTACATCGTCGACCGTCTTGCCGCACTCGGCCAGGATGTCACTGGCCGACGACACCATCACCCGCGTCGCGAACTTGAAGACCTCGCGGCCGTTCATCTTGACGAACGAGTTCGGATCCTCGAAGTGTCGGGAGCCCGATCCCGGATACCACAGGTACTCGCCCCCTCCGCCGTCGGCGCCCAGCTCGAAGCCGAGGAAGCCGCCCCGCTCGACCGGCTCCATCACCACTGCGCCGGCGCCGTCGCCGAAGAGCACCAGTGTCGAGCGGTCCTCCCAGTCGAGGATCTTCGAGAGCACGTCGCCGCCGACGACGAGGGCGCGCCGCGACAGCCCCGAGGCGAGCATGCCGTACGCCTGCGCGATGGCGTAGACGAAGCCCGTACACCCGGCGAGGAGGTCGTACGCGGCCGCTTTCGGCATCCCGAGCGCGTCCGCGAGGAGCGCGGAGGAGGTGGGGAACATCATGTCCGGGGTCACGGTTGCGCAGACGAGGAAATCGATGTCCGCGGCGTCGACGCCGGCGTCGGCGATGGCGGCACGGGCGGCGGGAAGCGCGATGTCGGTGAGCGCCTCGTCATCCGCGGCGATACGCCGCTCCCTGATCCCGGTGCGCTCGCGAATCCACTCGTCGGTGGTATCGACCATCTCGGCGAGCTCTGCGTTCGTCAGCACCTTGTCCGGAACGTGGACGCCGAGACCCGTGATCCCGATGCGCACGCCTTGAGCCGACCCGAGCACGTCTACCGCTCCACGGCGAAGGTCAGCGTCCCCCGGGCGGCGAGCGCCTCGCCGACGTGCGCCGTCGCCTTCCCGCGCCCGATCGGCCCCCGCACCGTGTCGATCTCACAGGTGAGCGTGAGGACGTCGCCGGGCTCGACCACTCGCTTGAAGCGGCAGTCGTCGATCCCCGCGAAGAAGGCGATCTTGCCGCGATTCTCCTCCTCGACGAGCACCGCGATCGCGCCCGTCTGCGCCATCGCCTCGACGATGAGCACACCTGGCATGACCGGCCGCTCCGGAAAGTGCCCTGCGAACCACCAGTCGTCGGCGTTCACGGCTCGACGCGCGACGACGCGCCGGCCGGGTTCGAGCTCGGCCACCTCGTCGATGAGCAGGAACGGATCACGGTGGGGAAGGATCGACTCGATGACGTCCTTCCCGAACGGGAGGGCAGGCGTCTGCACGCGGCGAGTCTACTCGCCGGATCCCCGCCCCTATCCTCGCCTGACCCGCACAACGGGGCCGCTCGAGTTGCCGGCGGCGTCCCAGGCGACGACGCGTACGCGCGCTGCCGGTCCGGCCCACGGAATGCGAATGACGCCCGCCCGCCGCACCTCGCGCCGGAGGCGCTGACCGTCGATCACGAACGTCAGCACGGAGGGCTCGCTCACGCGCACCTTGAGCCCCGCCTCCGGGAGAATCCGGACGCGCGGCGGCGTCGAGTCGGCGACGAACGGGACGCCGAAGGCGATCGCGCCAGGACCGGCCGTCGCCTCGACGACGGCCGTGTACTCGCCGTCCCGCACGACGCCGACGCCCCGCATGCCGTCCCAGACGAAGCGCTGAGTCCCGATCGGATAGCTCGCCAGCAGCGGGCTCGCGACCCAGCGGCCCTCCCGCTCTACCCGGATGCGGACGCCGGCCGGTGCGGCAAGTGCGAAGGTCAAGGTGAGGCGGTCACGCCGACCGTCGCCGTTCGGCGAGAACGCGACCGGCGCGGCCGTCACGAGGCCGAGCGCGCGGTTGACGCTCAACGGGAGGACCTTCTGCACGGACGCGCCCGCCACCGTACGAGCCGTCACCACGACGTTGTAGGAGCCGTCGGCCAGCGTGGTGCCGTCGAGCTCGACCGTGTGCTGTCCCGCGCCGGTCCACATGCGATCGACGACGGTCGACACGACCCCGCCGATTGCGTCGGTCACCTCGATCGAGACGTTCGCCGACGCGGAGATCCGGTAGGTCAGAGTCGTCGTGTCCGCCTGGCCGTCGCCGTTCGGGCTGATCGCCTCGGGCTCGGCGGCGAGCATCTCTATCGCGAGCGGCGCCGTGCCTCCGCCCGCGCGGAAGGTGCCGAGGGCAGGACGGGCCGAGCCCGCCGAGACCGTCCAGCGGTACGAGCCCGGCGGAGCTCCGGTCGAGTCCCACGTCCAATCGACCGCCGTCCCGCTGCCGGATCCCCGCGCAACCTCGGCTCCGCTCGCGCTGGTGATGGCAACCGCCCAGCCCTGACGCTCCGAGACTCGAGCACGCACGCGGACCGCCGGCCCAACGACGGTCGCCCTCGGTTCGAAGATCTTGAGGCCGCCGAGCGAGCGCGCCGACGCCGCGATCGTGCCGAGTCGTCCATAGAGGACGTCGCCCGGACACGCGGTGAACCCCGTGTCGCGATGGCCCGAAACGCCGTTCAGAAGAACCGGGATCCCGCTCGTGTAGCGGTCGCTTCCACCGGAGATGAACGTCAGGAAGGCGGTCGGGTCGACATGGGCGAGGTCGAGCCGCCACGCGACGAGGCGTGCGATCGCGTCCTGCGCTGCCGCCGACGGAGCGGCGTCCTCGTACGTCCCGAGGAGCGCGATGCCGACGGAGCCGGTGTTGAAGCCCATCGCGTGCGCTCCGATGACATTGCGGTCGGCGCCTCCGAAGCGACCCTCGTAGATCGTCCCGAAGCGATCGACGAGAAAGTTGTAACCGATGTCGTTCCAGCCGTTCCCCTTCACGTGGAAGAGCTGGATGCCCTTTACGATCGCCGGCGCCTCGCTCCGCGAGTAGCCGTTCTCGCCGGCCGTGTGATGGACGATCGCGAACCGGACGTCGGACGCATAGCTGGGCGGAGCGCGGCGGATCCTCTCGTCGGCGCCCCACGTCGCCCGCGGAACGACCGGGGGTGCGACGGTGGCCGCCGGCACGCGCAGGGGGATGCGCGTCTCGGGGCTCCACACGAGGTGTGCCCTGAGCCTGCTCACCTTCCCCGTTACCCGCGCCTGTATGCGATCGGAGTCGCCCACCCACCACGGATTCCCAAGTAGCCACCCTTCCGAGCGGTGCTCGGACGAGCGTGGGTCGGGCCCGTCCTCGGTCTCCGGCGCCGCACGACGCCAGGCGCTCCACCGACCGCCTGACGACTGCGTACGGAACCGAACGGTGCCGGGCCCGCGCCACTGCACACCGGCGAGCGTGAACCGCGTTGCCGCCCGAGCCTCGAACGTGCGCGGCCCGCTTAGCGCGAGCTCGACCGTGGTCACGCGGTCACCCGTCGCCGCGAGCGCCTCGGGCGCGGCCGCGAGCGTCGCCACTGCGACGAGGGTCAGGAGGAGACGACGCACGAGGGTTCCCAGGGTGACCACTCCCCGATTCGCGAACAAGGGCGCAGAACCTCCGCTGATAGAATCCTTACACCGGTGCCAGGCCGTTGTTTGCGGGGATTTCTCGCCGTCACGCTCCTCATCGGAGCGCTTGCGGCGGCGCCGGGCGTTCTCGCGCAGGATGACGCCAGTCGCGTGCTCGCGGTCCACCTCGCGAATGACATCAACCCGGTCACGCAGGAGTTCGTCGACGACGCCGTCGATCGTGCTGAGGAAGGCGACTACGCGGCAATGGTGCTCGTCCTCGACACGCCCGGCGGGCTTGCATCGTCGATGCGCGGCATCGTCAAGCGGTTTCTCGGCGCCGAAGTACCCGTCGTCGTGTACGTCGCGCCCCCTGGTTCGAGTGCGGACTCTGCGGGAGCGGTCATCACGATGGCCGCGGACGTCGCGGCGATGGCGCCGCAGACGAACATCGGGTCGTCGACGCCGATCTCGCTGAGCGGCGAGGACATCTCCGAGGACCTCCGCCGCAAGATCGTGAACGACGCAGCCGCGTATACGGGCGAGCTCGCGCGCGAGCACGGCCGCAATGTCGAGGCCGCGCGGGACATGGTCACGAAGGCCTCGAACTACGGCGCGCGCGAGGCCAAGGAGATCGGCCTGGTCGAGGTCATCGCGCCGACGGTCCCCGTCCTGCTCGAGCGAATCGACGGGATGAAGACCGTGCCGAAGGGCTTCGTCCTCGAGACCGCAGGAGCCCAGATCGAGGACGTCGAGATGAGCTTCTGGCAGCGCGCCCGCGACTTCCTGGTCGATCCCAACCTGATCACACTCATGCTCTCGATCGGGCTCATCGGCATCGTCGTTGAGCTCTGGAACCCCGGGCTCGTGTTCCCGGGCACGGTCGGCGCGATCTCCCTGATCCTCGGGCTCTACGGATTGCAGGTTCTCCCGGTCTCGCTGGCCGGGCTCCTGTTGATGGCGCTCGCAGCCGCGTTCTTCATCGCCGAGGCCTTCGTGCCCACGCACGGGGCGCTCTCGGTCGCCGGTGCGATCATGTTCGTCCTCGGAGCGCTCATCCTGTTCGATCCTGCAGGCGACGCGTATCAGGTCTCGATGCCGGTGGCCATCGGGATCGCCGTCGGCCTCGCGCTCCTCCTCGGCTTCGCAATGACGCGAGCGCTCCGCGCAGCCCGGCAGCCGGTCGCCGTCGGGGTGCACGGCATGGTGGGGAACGAGGCCGTCGTTCGGCACGACGGGCTCGTGCAGGTGAACGGCGAGCTCTGGCGTGCGCGGAGCGCAGGCGGTGAGCAACTCGTTCCCGGCGAGCACGTCCGCGTCGAGGAAGTCGAAGAAGACCTCCGGCTCGTCGTAGGATCACTGTCCACACCAACCGGGGAGGAGCCCGCCTGATGGATGTGTCCGCCGGCCTGATCGTGCTCGTCGTCGTCCTCGTTCTCGCCGTTCTGTTTCTCTTCGCGGCCGTCAAGATCGCGCGCGAGTACGAGCGCGGGGTCATCTTCCGGCTCGGCCGGCTCCTTCCGAGCCCGAAGGGCCCCGGTCTCTTCCTCCTGATCCCGATCGTCGACCGGATGGTCAAGGTCGACCTGCGCACGGTGACGCTGAACGTCCCGCCCCAAGAGGTGATCACCAAGGACAACGTGCCCGTGCGCGTGAACGCGGTCGCGTACTTCCGGATCGTCGAGCCGAACAACGCGATCACGCAGGTCGAGAACTACATGGTCGCGACCTCGCAGATCGCGCAGACCACGTTGCGCTCGGTCCTCGGTCAGCACGTCCTAGACGAGCTGCTCTCCGAGCGCGACAAGATCAACGCGATCCTGCAGTCGATCATCGACGAGGCGACGTCGCCCTGGGGGATCAAGGTCTCCGTCGTCGAGGTGAAGGACGTCGAGATCCCCGCCAGCATGCAGCGCGCGATGGCGCGGCAGGCGGAAGCCGAGCGCGAGCGGCGCGCGAAGGTGATCTCGGCCGAGGGCGAGTTCCAGGCGTCGGAGCGCCTGAAGGACGCGGCTGCGGTGATGTCGCAGCAGCCGATCACCGTGCAGCTTCGCTACCTCCAGACGCTCCTAGAGATCGGTGCGTCGAACAACTCGACCATCGTCTTCCCGATTCCGATCGACCTGCTCACCGCGCTCTCGAACGTGGCTGACTCGGGAACCGACGCCTAACGCACGTCGCCACCTCCGTCCGCGCGGGTGGATTCCGCCCAGAGACCCTCGCGAAACGCGGTCGCGACGGCGTGCGCGCGAGTTCGAGCCTCCAGCCTGAACCGCGTTGTTGCAGCTCAGTCGGCGGACTCACCTTCTGCGAGCGGTTCGGGCTCCGAGCCGGCCTCGACCTCCGCTTCAGGTTCATCCGTCTCGGGCTCGTCGTCCGAGCCGACGACCGGTGCGAGCGTCGCCACCTGCTCGCCCTCCCGAAGGCGCATGACGATCACGCCCTGCGTCGCGCGGCCGGCACGTCGGATGCCGTCGACGGGGACGCGGATGACCGTTCCGCCGTCGGAGATGAGCATGACCTGGTACCCGTCGCGGACGATGCGCGCGCCCGCGAGACGGCCTTTGCCCTCGGTCAGCTGCGCCGTCTTCACACCCATCGTGCCGCGGCCCTTCGCGGGGTAGTCCCCGACACGCGTCCGCTTGCCATAGCCGTTCACGGTGACGACCAGGAGATCCGCGTCGTCGGCAGCGATGTCCACCTCGATGACCTCGTCGTCCCGGCGTAGCTTCATCCCGGCGACACCCGAGGTGTCGCGGCCCATCGCTCGAGCCTGCTTGCCGTGGAAGCGCACCGCCTGACCCATCCGCGAGACCATGAGGATGTCGTCGTCCTCGCTCGCCAGTCGCACCCCGATGAGCTCGTCGTCCTCGCGGAGCTTGATCGCGATGATCCCGTCGGCCTTCAGAGGCGTGTTGTACGCGCCGAACTGTGTCTTCTTGACGATTCCCCTCTTCGTGGCGAAGACGAGGTACTTGGCCTCCTCGAAGTTCCTGGTCGCGATGACGGCTCTGACGTCCTCGTCCTGCCGGAACGGGAGGAGGTTCACGATCGCGCGGCCCTTCGACTGGCGCGACCCGAGCGGGAGCTCGTGCACCTTCAGCCTGTAGACCTTCCCGACGCTCGTGAAGAAGAGGATGTAGTCGTGCGTCGACGCGACGAAGAGGTGCTCGATGTAGTCCTCGTCCTTGAGATCCATGCCCATCACGCCGATGCCGCCCCGGCGCTGCTCGCGATACGTCGTCACGGGTAGTCGCTTGATGTACCCGGACCTCGTGATCGCGATCACCATGTCCTCCTCCGCGATCATGTCCTCGAGCTCGAGATCCGAGTCGCCGGCGACGATCTCCGTCCGCCGCTCGTCGGCCCTGCCGTAGATCGTCTTCAACTCGAGCAGCTCCTCCTTGATCAGCGCGGCGATGCGCGACTCGTCGCCGAGGAGCTGGCGGAGCTCCGTTATGCGCTCCTGGAGATCCGCGTACTCGTTCTCGACGCGCTTGCGCTCCAGCCCCGTGAGCGCGCGCAGCCTGAGGTCGAGGATCGCCTGCGCCTGGAGCTCGCTGAGCCCGAAGCGCTCCATCAGCCCGGTCCGCGCCTCGTCGGCATCGTCGGAGGCACGGATGAGCTGAATGACCTCGTCGAGATTGTCGAGCGCGATCAGGTAGCCCTCGAGGACGTGCGCACGGGCGAGCGCCTTGCGCAGCTCGAACTGCGACCGCCGCGTGACGACCTCGCGCTGGAAGTCGAGGTAGTGACGGACGAACTCGAGCAGTGACAGCGTCCTCGGGACGCCGTCGACGAGCGCGACGGCGTTGTAGCCGAACGTCGTCTGCAGCGTCGTGTGCTTGAAGAGCTTGTTGAGCGCGACCTGCGGCACGGCCTCGCGCTTCAGCTCGATCTGGATTCGCATCCCCGTCTTGTCCGAGTAGTCCTGGAGATCGGAGACCTCCGTGATGACCTTCTCGCGGACGAGGTCGGCGATCTTCGAGATCACGCCGCCGTCACCGCCCTTCTTCACGCCGTACGGCAGCTCGGTGACGATGATCGCGTTCTTGCCGCCGCGCAGCTCCTCGACGTGCGCGCGCGCGCGCATGACGATCCGTCCCCGGCCGGTGCGATACGCATCACGGATGCCCGAGCGCCCCACGACGATGGCGCCTGTCGGGAAGTCCGGGCCCTTGACGTACTTCATGAGGTCTTCGACGCTCGCGCTGGGCTTGTCGATGAGCGCGACGACGGCGTCGATCGTCTCGGCCAGGTTGTGCGGGGGGATGTTCGTGGCCATGCCCACCGCGATGCCCGTCGAGCCGTTTACGAGGAGGTTCGGGAAACGGGACGGGAGGACCTGCGGCTCGCGGCGCGACTCGTCGTAGTTCGGCCCGAAGTCGACCGTGTCCGAGTCGATGTCGCGCACCATCTCCGTGGCGAGCTTCGCGAGCCGGCACTCCGTGTACCGCTCGGCGGCCGGCGGATCGTCGTCGATCGACCCGAAGTTGCCCTGGCCGTCGACGAGTGGGTACCGCAACGAGAACGGCTGGACGAGTCGCGCGATCGCGTCGTAGATCGAGCTCGAGTCGTGCGGGTGGTACTTGCCCATGACGTCACCGGTCACGCGTGCGCACTTCACGTACGGCCGGTTCGGCTGATGCCCCGCGTCGTGCATCGCCCAGAGGATTCGCCGGTGGACGGGCTTGAGGCCGTCGCGGACGTCGGGCAGCGCACGGCCCACGATCACGCTCATCGCATAGTCGAGATAGCTCGAGCGCATCTCCTGCTCGAGCTCGCGCGGCTCGATCCGCCCTGCCCCCAGCGGCTCTACGACATCAGACATCCAGGAACCTCACATCCTTGGCGTTCTCCTCGATGAAGAGCCTGCGCGGCTCGACCTGGTCGCCCATCAGCGTCGAGAACACGCGATCGGCTGCGGCCGCGTCCTCGACCTCGACGCGGATGAGCATGCGCTTCGCGGGATCCATCGTCGTCTCCCAGAGCTGCTCCGGGTTCATCTCGCCGAGACCCTTGAAGCGGCTGATCTGCATGCCTTCCTTCGCAAGGTCGAGAGCGTTCACGCGGAGCTCGTCGAAGGTCTCAGCTCGTGCAGACTTGCTCCCGAATGCGACCGTGAACGGCGGGAGGCCGACGACCTCGCTCGTCTTCGCATACGCACGCTGAACGGCCCCGTACGTCGTCGAGTCGAGCATCGCCGTCGGCAGCACGACGCGGTGCGCCGTGCTCGTCTCCGTCTCGACGACGCGGACGTGGAGGGCGTCTGCCAGCTCCTCCTCGACCGTGAGCTCGTAGCCGTTGGGCGGAATCGACGCGATCAGCGCGGCGGCATCCGCCGTCTCCCCCACCTGGGCCTCGACGAGCCCGTGCGAGATCGCGAACCGGGCAGCCGGGCCGAACTCCGCCTCGAGCTTCGCGACCCATGCCTCGAGATGGCCGAGATCGCGGACGAGGCGAGTCCACCGGGCCTCGGTCAGAGTCGTCTCGCTTTCGTCGCGCGCCGCGACTGTCATGTCCTTCACGCGCTCGCGCACGAGGAGATCCTCGAGCTGAGCGTCCTTCTCGAAGTACATGCCCCGGTTTCCGAGCTTCACGTGGTAGAGCGGAGGGACGGCGATGTAGACGTGGCCGCGCTCGAAGAGCTCGGGCATCGTGCGGTACAGGAAGGTCAGCACGAGCGTGCGGATGTGCGCGCCGTCCACGTCGGCGTCGGTCATGACGATGACGCGGCCGTAGCGCAGGTTCGAGATGTCGAACTCGTCTCCGAATCCGGTGCCGATCGCGGTGATCATCGCCTGGATCTCCGTGTTGGAGAGCACCTTGTTGATGCGGTTCTTCTCGGAGTTGATGATCTTCCCGCGCAGAGGCAGGATCGCCTGAGTCGTGCGGTCACGGGCCTGCTTCGCCGAGCCGCCCGCAGAGTCGCCTTCGACGATGAAGAGCTCCGCGGACTCCGGGTCCTTGATCGTGCAGTCGGCGAGCTTTCCGGGAAGCGAGGAGTTCTCGAGCGCGCTCTTGCGACGTGTGAGCTCGCGCGCCTTTCGTGCTGCCTGACGCGCGTTGCGGGCGGCGATCGCCTTGGTGACGATCTGGCGCGCCTCGGCCTTGTTCTCCTCGAGGAACTCTCCCAGCCGCTGGTTGACGACTCGCTCGACGAGTCCGGCGACGCCCGGATTTCCGAGCTTCGTCTTCGTCTGTCCCTCGAACTGAGGGTTCTGGAGCTTCACCGAGATCACGGCCGCGAGGCCCTCTCGCGCATCCTCGCCCTCGAGGTTGTCGTCCTTCTCCTTCAGGAGGCCCTCTTGACGCGCGTACTGGTTGAGCGTGCGCGTGAGCGCGGAACGGAAACCCTGCAGGTGCGCGCCGCCCTCGGTCGTGTTGATGTTGTTCGCGAACGAGAACACCGACTCGACGTACGATCCGTTCCACTGCATCGCGACCTCGACCGCGCCCTCGTCGCTCTCGCCCTCGAAGTACACGATGTGCTTGTGCACCGGGTCCTTCGCCTCGTTGACATGCGCGACGAAGTCCTTGATGCCGCCCTCGTAGTGGAACTCCTCGGTGCGGCCGCCGGCGCGCTCGTCACGGATGACGATGCGCAGCCCGCGCGTGAGGAAGGCCGTCTCGCGAAGCCGCTGCAGTAGCGTCGAAGCGTCGAACTCGGTCTCTTCGAACACCTCCGGGTCCGGCAGGAACGAGATTGTCGTACCGGACTCTCCCTTTCCGGCCACGCCGATCTTCTTCATGTCTCCCGTCGGCTCGCCGCGGGCGAACTCCTGGCGGTACACCTTGCCGTCGCGCCGCACCTCGGCGACGAGCCACTCGGAGAGCGCGTTCACGACGGACACGCCGACGCCGTGCAGACCGCCCGAGACCTTGTAGCCCTCACCTCCGAACTTCCCACCGGCGTGCAGTTTGGTCAGCACGACCGTGAGCGCAGGCATGCCCTGCTCCGCGATCACGTCGACCGGGATGCCCGCGCCGGCGTCTCGAACGGTCACCGAGTTGTCCGGATGGATGGTCACGTCGACCAGATCGTTTCGTCCCGCGAGCGCCTCGTCGACCGCGTTGTCGACCACTTCGTAGACGAGGTGATGAAGGCCGCGAGAGCCCGT
The DNA here is from genome assembly GCA_963787855.1 of uncultured Gaiellaceae bacterium. Lineage (GTDB taxonomy): Bacteria > Actinomycetota > Thermoleophilia > Gaiellales > Gaiellaceae > GMQP-bins7. The sequence continues at coordinate 34,464 of CAWBER010000022.1, read as the reverse complement.
CGACCCGATGTACATCCCGGGGCGTAGACGGACCGGCTCGAGGCCTTCGAGGACGGTGATGTCTTTTGCGGTGTAGGCTGGTTCGGCCATCAAAAAAGCCCTGCAAATAGCCATATTGCGGGGCCGGGCAAGTGTATCAGAAGTCGCGGCCGGACCGGGCCTTCAGAAGGCTCGCTCGGGCGGCTCGCGCGACCAGCTCGCGGAGCTCCGGATCGTCGATCGCCGCGGCCGCTGAATCGGCCTCCGCCCCGACCTCGGCGGGGACCTCCGGAGGCGGTCCCACGGACGGCTCTGCCTCGTCCGCGGGCGATTCCGGGACCGGCCCCACGGCACACCTGAGCCGGGTCGGCGCATCGGGCCCGAGCCGGGCTCGCAGCCGCTCGACGATCTCGCCGGCGAGGAAGCCGAGTTCGTTCGCCCAGGTCGCCGACGACGTGGCGACGTGCAGCGTCCCGTCACGCGCGATGCGAAGCGGCCACGCCTGGCGTGCGATCGCGTCCCCCACGACCTCCGGCCAGGCGGCGGTCAGGGCCGCGAGCGGGATGGCGTCGTGACTGCCCCCGCGGGCCAGCTCTCGCTCGACCTCACGCCCGATGCGCTCCATCACCGCACCTCACCGGGTGCGACGGAGAGCGTCTGCGCTGGCTCAGTGGGAAGGGCTGCGGTCGCGGTCGCCGTGATCACGGTCTGCGAGCCACGTTCGATCATCCGCGCGAGGGCCTGCCTGCGATCGCCGTCGAGCTCGGACAAGACGTCGTCGAGCAGCACGAGCGGCGACACGTCGTGACGCGCGCGAAGAGCGGCAGCCTCGGCGAGCACGAGTGCGAGGACGGCCATCCGCTGCTCGCCCTGCGAACCGAAGACGCGCAGGTCGCGGCCTCCGGCCTCGATGCGGACGTCGTGCAGGTGAGGGCCCGCTCCCGTCAAGCCGCGCTCCACGTCCAGACTCAGGCGAGCTGAGAGCTCTTCGACGGACGCCGGCTCGCCGTCATAGGCGAGCGTCGCGGCGGCGAGACCGAGCTCTCCCGCGGTCTGCACGAACGCGGGGGATACGAGCTCCAGGGCCCCCATCCGCACGCGCACGAGAGCCTCGCCGAGAGTGGCGACCGCCTCCGTCCACGGCGCGACTGCGTCGAGCGCCGAGACGCCCGACCGAACCCCCCGGAGCGCCGCGTTTCGCTGGCCGAGCGCGGCCGCGTACTCGCCGGCGGCGTCGGCGCGAGCGGGCAGAAGCCTCGCGACGGCGCGGTCGATGTACGCGCGACGCGTCGCGGGTCCCCCCTTCACGACCGCGAGCCGGTCCGGCGTGAAGACGAGCGTGGTCAGCTCTCTCCTGAGGAGGTCGCTCGAACTCAACCGCTCGCCGTTCAGCTCTACGCGCCGGGAATCGTGGCGTGTGAGCAGCAGGTCGGTCGTGAACGCGGTGTCGCCCAGTCCGCCCTGCACGCGAACACGGGCGGCGTCGGCGTCGAAGCGGATCATGAGCGCGTCCCGTCGCGCGCGAGGAGAGAACCCCTGGGTTCCGAGGTGGAGCGCCTCGAGCAGGTTCGTCTTGCCGGCGCCGTTCGGCCCGTGGAGCAACACCACTCCGGGCTCGAGGCTCAGCTCGAGCGAGGCGTACGAACGAAAGTCGCGGAGCGTGACGTCGCGGACGATCAGCCCGCGAGCCGGATGGGCATGATCAGGTACCAGAAGCTCTCTTCCGGTGCCGCGAGCAGTCCTGGCCGCAGGCGGTTGATGAGCTTGAGCCGGACGGTGTCGCCCGCGACCGCCTCGAGCCCGTCCCGCAAGAACTCCGGGTTGAACCCGATCTCGAGCTCCTCACCGGAGAAGTCGATCGGGATCGACTCGGTGGCCTCCCCGACGTCCTGGGTCTGTGCCGACACGGTGAGCTCGCCCTCGGCGAAGCGGAGCCGGAGCGGCGCGTTGCGCTGGGCCATGAGGCCGGCACGCCGGACGACGTCGAGAAGAGCCGCGCGCGGCGTGTCGATCTCGACCTCGAACGTCTCTGGCAGCAGCTGCTTGTAGTTCGGGAACTGGCCGTCGATGCGGCGGCTGGTGAGCCACACGTCACCGGCGGAGAAGAGCACGTGGTTCTCGTGGACACCGAGCTCGATGTCCTCGGTTCCGCTCGCGATGCGAACGAGCTCCTGCAGGGCGCGCGCGGGGATGATCGCCTCGAGCTCGGGCCCGCCGGCCGAGAGTGGTGTCTCCTTCACTGCCAGCCGGTACGAGTCGGTCGCGGCCATCACGAGCTGTTGCCCCTCGAAGCGCACGAGCACTCCCGTGAGAACCGGTCGCGACTCGTCCCGCGAGGCCGCCCGGCCGACCTTGTCGATCGTCTCGAGCAGCGCCTGCGTCTCGATCCGGTGCAGTGAGACGTCGAGTGGAGGCAACCGGGGGAAATCCTCCGCGCTGTACACGTTGAGCCGGGACGAGTGGCTTCCGGAGGTCACGGAGAGCACGCCTTCGCCCCCTTCGTGCGCCAGGGTCACGTTGTCGTCGGGGAGCAGGCGCACCAGGTCGGTCAACAGGCGCCCCGGTACGACGACACTCGCGTCTCCTTCGATCTCGCCGCTCACGGACGCACGAAGCGAGATCTCCATGTCGGTGGCCGCAAGCGTGAGCCGGTCGTTCTCGGCCTGGAGCAGGATGCCGCCGAGCACCTGGACGGCTCCGCGTGTCGACACCGCCCGGGACACCACCCCGAGCGCGGCGGAAAGCTCCGCCTTCGAGCAGCTGATGCGTAACGCAGTGTCGGTCGCCATGTCTGTAGTCATTACTTGAAAAACAAGATCGTAGAAGTAGTAGGAGTGTGAGTCATGGGGAGGACAGGGTGTTTGTGGGGCACGAGCGGGGAAAATGCGTGTGGACGGGAATGGGGGTCCGCGTCAACACACTCAACAGCCTCGCTTCGTCCGCCCGCGTGGACCCCCAGCATCAGCGCGCCTGCTTGATGCGCGCAGTCAACTCCTGCACAAGGTTGTACACAGAGCGGTCCTCGCGGATGAGCCGCGTGATCTTGTCCTTCGCATGGATGACGGTGGTGTGGTCGCGCCCGCCGAACTCCTTGCCGATCCTGGGAAGCGACGCGTCGGTGAGCTCCCTGGAGAGGTACATCGCGACCTGTCGCGGGTACGCGACCGCCTGGGAGCGCCGTGGGCTGACGAGCTCGTCGAGCGTGACGCCGAAGCGCTGGGAGACCGCCTCTTGGATCCTCGGGATGGTCACCTCCGGCGCCGCCTCCCCTTGCGGGTAGACGTCGCGGAGGACATCTTCGGCCAGCTCGGTGGTGAGCGGGCGGTCGGTGAGCGACGAGAACGCGACGACTCGCGTGAGAGCTCCCTCGAGCTCGCGGATGTTCGCTGACACGCGGCCGGCGATAAATGTCAGTACTTCGGGGTCTTCGATCGCGATCGCCTCGGTCTCCACACGCTTCCGCAGGATCGCGATGCGCGTCTCGAGGTCGGGCGCCTGGATGTCGGTGAGGAGCCCCCACTCGAATCGCGAGCGCAGGCGCTCCTCGAGCGTTGCGATCTCGCGAGGCGGCCGATCCGAGGACAGGACGATCTGCGCCCCGCCCTCGTACAGCGAGTTGAACGTATGGAAGAACTCCTCCTGGATCCGCTCCTTGCCCTCGATGAACTGGATGTCGTCGACCAGGAGCACGTCGTAGTTGCGATAGCGGCGCTTGAAGCCCTCGATGCGCGCTCCGCGGTCGCGGACGGCGTCGATGAACTCGTTCATGAAGTCCTCGCTCGTGACGTACCGCGCGGTCAGGCGCCGGGAGTGCTGGCGCACGTAGTGCCCGATCGCCTGGAGGAGGTGGGTCTTGCCGAGCCCCGTGCCGCCGTAGATGAACAGCGGGTTGTACGCCTGCGCGGGCGCCTCGGCGACGGCCAACGCCGCCGCGTGCGCAAATCGATTCGACGACCCGATGACGAAGAGGTCGAACGTGTACTTCGCGTTCAGCTCTCTGTCGGACGACTCACGCGGTACGGAGGCCGGTGCCGGCGTGGCAGCGTCGGTGGGAGGAGCGATCTCGGCCGTGACCGGAACCTCGGGCTGCCCGCCAGTCGATCGCGTCTGCACGCGCTCGCCGACGGCGAAGCTGACGACGACGCCAGACGGGGCGCTCTCGATCGCAGCCCGGCCGACGAGCTCGAGGAAGTGACCCTCGATCCAGTCTCGCGTGAAGTCGTTGGGAACCTCGACGACGAGCTCGCCACCGCTGAACGAGCGCGGGTGCGCCTGACCGAACCAGGTGTCGTACGTCGACTCGGTGAGTGTGTCGCGCAGCCAGCCGGCTACGGGACTCCAAACGTCTTCGGCTCGTGTCTCGGCGGGGTGCTCCACCCGTCCTCGCGCTTCGTGGGGGCGTACGGAAGTGGCGAGCATACCACCATGTCGGCAACACCTCAACGCGGCCCGCGGGCACATTGTGGATGAAAATTATGCTGTTTTGCAGGTACTTTCGTCCTTCCACACTTCCATCCACAGGTGTGGAAGACACGTGAGGCGTTGCTGACCCGGGCAACGCGGAAGGCGAATGAGCAGCGACTTCGATCTGCCCGCACTGCTCCGACTCTGTGGAAAACTTTGGCTCGAGTGGGTCGTCTATACTCGCGGCTTCCCGCACTCGAGCGACCGCGAGACCACGTGAAGCGCACCTATCAACCGAACGTTCGCCGCCGCAAGCGGCGCCATGGGTTCCGAGCCCGAATGTCCACGCGTGGAGGCCGCGCGATCCTCAAGCGCCGCCGCGCGAGAGGGCGCAAGCGCCTCTCGGCGTGAGCCGCACCGGTGCAACGCCGTAACCGGCTCTCCCGGTCGAAGGACTTCGACACCGTTTATCGCCGCGGCCGCTCGACCTCGAGTCGCTATCTCGTGCTCCACTGGTTCGCGCGTGAGGACCACGACGGCGAGCCGAGGCTCGGGCTCGCAGTCCCGCGCTCGGTCGGCACCGCCGTCGCGCGCAATCGCGTGAAGCGCCTGCTGCGCGAGGCCTGGCGCGAGCTTCTGCCCGCGGTGCCGTCCGGGAACGACTACGTCCTGGCTGCGCGCCCGGGCGTGGCCGAGCCGGCGGAGACGCGGGGGAAGGAGTGGCTCGTTGCCGAGATCGGTGAAGTGCTCCAGAAGGTGAGCACGTGAAGTACGTCGCGATCGGTGTCGTCCACGCGTGGCGCTGGACCTTCGGCCTGCTCACCCCACCGGGAACGTGCAAGTACCACCCGAGCTGCTCGCAGTACGCGCTCGACGCGTTGCGCGAGTTCGGGCTCGTCCGCGGCAGTGTCCTCGCCGCCTGGCGTGTTGTGCGCTGCAACCCGTGGAGTCACGGAGGCGTGGACTACGCGAAGGATCAGACTCTGTTCCCGCTCACCGGCTCGCGGAGAGCACGCACGTGATCGTCGGCGGCCTCCTCTCGCCCCTCGAGAACGTCCTCACCGAGGTTCTGACCTGGCTTCACGACAGCGGTGGCCTGACTTGGGCGTGGTCGATCGTGGCGCTCACCGTGATCGTCCGCGTCCTCCTCGTCCCAGTTGCGATCCGCCAGATCCACTCGATGCAGAGCCTGCAGATCCACGCGCCCGAGATGAAGGCGATCCAGCAGCGCTACAAGCACGATCGGCAGAAGCAGTCGGAAGAGCTCATGAAGTTCTACAAGGAAAACAAGATCAACCCGTACGCGTCCTGCCTCCCGATCGTCTTCCAGATCCCGATCTTCATCGCGCTCTTCTTCGTGCTCCGCGACTTCGAGAATGAGATCTTCCCGCAGTTTCCGGCGTCATCATTGGAGTGGCTCGGGCTCGTGGACATCACTGAACCTACGAAGAACGGGTGGGGTCCGGTGCTCATCACGGTGTACGTGGTGAGTCAGCTGACGTCGACGTACCTCATGTCGACAGCGATGCAGAGCAAGGCGCAGCGCTACATGATCATGTTCCTCCCGATCGTCTTCCTCCCGTTCATCCTGGGGTTCCCGACGGGGCTGATGATCTACTGGCTGACGACGAACCTCTGGACGACGGGCCAGGGGATCGTGACGCGACGCCTCATGCCGAGGCCCGTCACGCCGCCGAAGCGCTCGAGCCGGACACCTCCCAAAGAGGCGCCGGCCGCGATCTCGTCGAACGGCGAGCCGGCTGAACCTTCCGACACCAAGGCGCGCGCGACGTCGGGCGGAGCTCCCCGACGCGTCAAGAAGAAGCGCGGCGGAGGGCGGCCCCGCCGATGAGCGACGCGAGCGTCACCGTGGAGACCACCGGCGAGACCGTCGGCGAGGCCAAGTGGGCTGCGCTGCGCGAGCTCGAGTCTCGGGTTCCCGGCCTGGACCGCGAGCAGGTGGAATTCCAGGTCGTCTCGGAGGGAGAGCGAGGGCTGCTCGGCGTCGGGTTCACTCCCGCGCGGGTGGTCGCGAGTGTCGCCGCGGCGCCGGCGGACAACGAGACGGACGAGCCCGAAGCGGAGCGCGCCGCGAGGACGCCGAAGGAGATCGTGGAGCGAATCGCCTCCGCCATAGGCGCCGACGTCTCGATATCGGCCCGCGAGCGAGACGGAGTCGTGACGGTGAGCGGCGCCGGCCCTGATGTCGCGCTCTTCATCGGGAAACACGGCCAGACGATCGACGCGATTCAGTACCTCGCGAATGCGATCACGCGCGCCCAGGGGGGTGAGTACTCCGTCGTCGTCGACGCGTCGGGATATCGGGCGCGGCGTACGGCGACGTTGGAGGGAATCGCGCAGCGAACGGCCCAGCGGGTCACGGCGACGGGCCGGCGCGCCGAGCTCGAGCCGATGACGGCGGTGGAGCGGAAGATCGTCCACGAGGCGCTCAAGGACGACCCTGGCGTCGAGACTGCGAGCGAGGGCTCCGAGCCGAACCGGTACGTCGTCGTGCTGCCCAGGCTCATCGCGGATTAGCGCTTACCTCGAGCACTGGCTCGCCGAGGTGCTCGCGGCGCCCGGCGCGACGGGCGTCGCGGACGCGGCCGAAGCGCGGCGCATGCTCCTGGACGATGCGCTTCGCGCGGTTCCTCTGCTGGAGCGCCTTCCCGGAGACGTGGTCGACGTGGGCTCGGGTGGCGGAACGCCAGGCGTCCCGCTTGCAGCAAGCCTCCCGGATCGGTCCTTCACGCTCCTCGAGGCCGAACGTCGGAAGTGCGCGTTCCTTGACGAGGTGACAAGACCGCTCGAGAACGTCACCGTGGTCTGGGGACGCGCCGAGGAGCAGCCGACCGACATGTTCGGCGTCGCGCTCGCAAAAGCCCTGGCCAAGCCGCCGGTGGCGGCCGAGCTCTCCCTTCCGCTGGTCGCACCCGGCGGCGCAGCCATCCTCTGGCTCGCCGACTCCGCCGACCGTGCCGCCGTTGCGACGGTCGCGGACAGGCTCGGAGGTCTGCTCGAGGCTGACGCAGACGGGCTAGTGGTGCTGCGCAAGGTTCGCGCGACGCCGCCCGGCTTCCCGCGGCGCCCAGGGATCGCGAAGAAGCGGCCGCTCGCCTAGGGCGGTGGCGCCGCGTTGTGGAGCCGGATCCCGCTGAACTCGAGCGTCGAGGCGACGATGCGATTCCAATCCGGCCAGAGGTTCGGGACGGCGCGGAGCTCGATTCCGGCCCTGGCGTGGCGCTCGACGAGATCACCGAGGTCGGCAACCTCGACCGGTTCGACCGGCTCGCGGCTGAGCCAGTAGCCGCCGACTTCGGATCGAGCGCGAACGTCTCTTCAGCCAGCCGCTAGGCAATGACACGGGTCGTCCGCATCGCGTCGAAGCCACCCTTCCTCGACGAGATCGACGCGGCTCGATCCTGCGAGAAAGGCCGAATCGGCCGCGCTCGTCCCGGGCGCCGCCCAGACGGTTCCGCGTGGGCACTCGCGCGGGAACCAATAGAGAGGAAGGTGCCGGGTGTCGACGGCCCAGACGCGTGGCTCGGAGCTCGACGCGGTCGCACTGAGGTGCGGCTCGAAGCGCGCGATCGACGCGTCCTCGCTGACGTGCCAGAGCGCGTGCGGGTCTTCGCCGACGTAGGACGGCGCCGGTTCGCGCTTTGGCCGACTCTAGCCGCCGCCCTCTCTAGGCTGGCCTGATGCCCGCCCGGGTGTATGCAGTGGCGAACCAGAAGGGCGGCGTCGGCAAGACGACGACCGCGGTGAATCTGAGCGCCTGCCTCGCTGAGGCGGGCGAGCGCGTGCTGCTCATCGACCTCGACCCGCAGGCGAACGCGACCTCCGGGCTCGGCATGCGCGCGAACGGCGCGTCGACGCACGACCTGCTGGACGGCGTACCGCTGACGAAGCTCGCGAAGCCATCGACGGTGGCGAACCTCGATGTCGTGATGGCGAAGAACGACCTCGCCGCGGCCTCCGTCGAGCTGTCCAGCCGCGACGGCGGCGAGCGCTACCTTGCAGACGCCCTCGCCGGCGCTCTCGATCCCTACTCGTACGTCCTTCTCGACTGCCCGCCGTCGTTCGGCCCGCTCACCGTGAACGCACTCGCGGCTGCGAGTCGTGCGATCGTTCCCGTGCAGGCGGAGTACTACGCGCTCGAGGGGCTCTCGCAGCTCCTCGGGACGATCAACCTGGTGAAGGCGCAGCTGAACCCGGAGCTCGCCGTCGCCGGGATCCTCCTCACGATGGCCGACGGCCGGACGCGGCTCGCCGCGGAGGTGGAGGCCGAGCTGCGCCGGCACTTCGGTGCGCTCGTGTTCACGACGACGATCCCCCGCTCGGTGCGTCTCGCCGAGGCGCCGAGCCACGGCGTACCCGCGATCGCCTACGACCGGCGCTCTGCCGGTGCAGAGGCCTACTGGAAGGTGGCGATGGAGCTTGTCGAGCGTTCCTAAGGAGCGGCGCGGCCTCGGCCGGGGCCTCGAAGTGCTGCTGGGGGAGGCGGGCCAGCCGGAGCTGCTGCACCTCCCCGTCGAGACGATTCATCCCAACCCGAGGCAGCCTCGTCGCCGCTTCGAGCCGGAGTCGGCCGCCGGCCTCGCGAGCTCGATTCGACTCCAGGGCGTCCTGCAGCCGATCGTCGTGCGCCGCCGCCCCGAGGGCGGCTTCGAGCTGATCGCCGGTGAGCGCCGCTGGCGCGCCGCCCGCTCGGCCGGGATCGCCACCCTCCCCGCAGTCGTCCGGGACGTCGAAGACCGCGACTCGCTCCTCCTCGGTCTCGTCGAGAACGTCGCGCGTGAGCAACTCTCCCCCGTCGAGGAGGCGAGGGCCTACGCGTCGCTCGTGGACGAGTTCGAGCTCTCGCTCGGAGACGTCGCCGACCGCGTCGGTCGCTCGAAGTCCGCGGTGTCGAACCGACTGCGACTGCTCGAGCTTCCCGAAGAGGTGTTGTGGATGCTCGCTCGCGGCGACATGAGCGAAGGTCACGCCCGCGCGGTTCTCTCACTGCCCGACGACGAGGCACGACGCCGGCTGGCGCGGCGTATCGTCAAGGAGGGGCTGACGGTTCGGGCGGCGGAGCGCGCGGCCCGCGAGGGCGGGGCGAAGAGACGTCCGCGCAGAGTCGCGGCCGTCGATCCGGTGCTCGTCGACAGGGCGCGCCGAGCGGCCGAGGCGATCACCGGCATGCCGGCGCGTATCGGGTCGGGGGCGCTGCAGATCCGGTTCGACGACGAGAAGGGGCTCGAAGAGCTGGTCGAGTCGCTCGAGGCGGTGATGGACGGCATGGTCGCGGATCGCGCGGCCTAGAGACGAGCGGTACAGTTGCTCGGCTTCGGGCGATTAGCTCAGTCGGTTAGAGCGCCGCTCTGATAAGGCGGAGGCCCCTGGTTCGAGTCCAGGATCGCCCATGCTTTTCCGCAGATCGAGAATCCGCATTTGCGGATCCTCGATCGCGAGGATCCCTAAAGGCGCCGGCTTCGCCGTCGCGTCGCATCTACGCGTGATCCGCCCGGTAGTTCACCAAGGCCGGCTGACTAAGATGGGCGCGGGCCAGGGATGCGAGAGATGACTCTCTACGGCGTGAGCTTCGAGCCGATCGGCAAGCAGCCGATCGTGCTGCTCAAGACCGTGGACGAGGATCGCTTCCTTCCGATCTGGATCGGCCACGCGGAAGCGGCGGCGATCCTCATGAAGCTGCAGGGCACGGACCCACCGCGCCCGATGACCCACGACCTGTTCATGGAGGTCGTCTCCGAGCTCAAGGGCGAGATCGTCAAGGTGACGGTCACGGAGCTCCGCGAGAACACCTACTTCGCGCAGCTCACGATCGTCCAGGACGGGCGCGAGGTCGAGATCGACTCGCGGACCTCGGACGCGATCGCATTGGCGGTTCGCTGCGACGCTCAGATCTTCGCTGCCGACCAGGTGGTCGAGGAGTCGAGCATCGAGTTCCAGGCGGGCGAAGACGACGAGGTCAGCCTCGTCACGGCATCGAACCTCGCCGACCTCGATCCCGACGAGTTCCGGCGCTTCATCGAGACCGTCACGCCCGAGGAGTTCGCCACCAGTCTTCAGGAAGAGCTCGAGGAGGCTGAGGACGACGAGAGCGACGAGCTCGAGGACGACGACCGCGAGAGCTAACCCGCGCCGCTCACGGCGACCAGCAGCGCGACCGCGTTGAACGTCGCGTGAAGGAGCATCCCCGGGTAGACGCTGTCCGTCTTCGCACGCAGCCAGCCGACCACGATTCCGAAGAAGGCGAGCACCGGCAGCCCGATCAGGAGACCGTGTGTCACCCCGAACAGCACGCCCGTGCTCACGATCGCGAGTACGACCCCATACGGCGCGAACAGCGAGAATCCGAGCCCTCGGTAGGTCAGCTCCTCGACGAACGGTGCGAGGAGCGTGACCGCGAGGAAGAAGGCGATGAAGGGCGCCGCCCTGCTCGAGTCCCACTCGTCCGGCACGAGGCCCTGCTCCTCGGTCGGGTCGTAGTCTCCGAGCAGCGACAGCAGGCCGGTGTACGCGAGAGAGGCGAGATAGATCGCGACGAGCGACGCGGCGGCGAGGCCGAGCGCGCGCTTCCACGATCGAGGTCTGCGGAGTGCGAAGAGCTCCCGCTTGGGGAGCCCTTTCGCGATCAGGAGCAAGACGCCGAGCATGAGACCGAACTGCACGACGACCCCGATCGAGGAGACCCACTGGTAGGCGATGTCGTCGTCGGTCGTATCTTCGGCCGCGAACCTTCCGGCGTAGTTGAGCGCGGTCAGGGCGAGGACGAACCCGAGCCACGCGATCAGGCGCCCGGGGTGGCGCGATGCGGTCGCGGGCTCGGGCACGTCGGGATTCCAGCACGAGGAGCGACCAAGCCGTCGGCGAAGTTTCTCGGGAGGGTGGCTAGCATTTCGCCATGAGCCCGCCTCGGAGCAGGCGAACTCCGCTCGATCCCGAGACGCTGCGTCCCCGCGGCCGTCACCAGCGCGCTCTCCGGCGCCGGCGCCGGAGGCACGGCGCGGTCACCGCGATCGTCGTGGTCGTCCTGCTCGCTGTCGCAGCCGGGATCGGCGGCGGCGCCGCGGTCTTCGCGTACGGATCGTCGTGCGACCTCGACTCGCTCCGGTCGGTCGACATCGGCGCGAACACGTTCGTCTACGCCGCCGACGGCAGCCTGCTCGGCTCGATCCCGGCCGAGCGGAACCGCGAGCCGGTGACTGCGAAGGACATGTCGCTGTGGATCCGCAAGGCGACGATCGCGATCGAAGACCGTCGCTTCCTCGAGCACAACGGCGTCGACATCGAGGGGACGGCGCGTGCCGCGGTCGCGAACATCAAGGCCGGCGGGATCGTGGAGGGAGGATCGACGATTACGCAGCAGCTTGTCCGCAACCTCTACATCTCTCGCGAGCGGACCGTGCAGCGCAAGGTGAAGGAGGCGTGCCTCGCGACGAAGCTCGACCGGGCGCGGACAAAAGAGTGGATCCTGACGACGTACCTGAACCAGGTCTTCTACGGCAACCGCGCCTACGGGATCGAGGCGGCGTCGCGAACGTACTTTTCGAAGCCGGCTTCGAAGCTGCTCGCGTCGGAAGCGGCGCTGCTCGCCGGTCTGACGCAGGCACCTTCGGTGTACAACCCGTTCACGGTTCCCGCACGGGCGCTCGCGCGGCGGAACGAGGTCCTGCGCGCGATGCTGGACACCGGCGTCATCACGCAACGCGTCTACAGGCTCGCCGTCGCGGCGAAGCTCGACCTCCGCCGCGGCGAGGTCTATGACGCGATCCGCGAGCCGTACTTCTTCGGTTACGTTCGCGACCGGCTGATCGAGGAGTACGGGCCGCAGCCGGTCAGGTCCGGCGGCCTCAAGGTCTACACAACGATCATCCCTCGGTACCAGCGCCTTGCGGAGACGGCGATCCGGGAGACGCTCGACGAACGCGACGACCCGGCCGCCGCGCTGATCTCGATCAGCCCCAGGACAGGAGCGATCAGGGCGATGGCCGCGATCGTCCCGAACCGCCCGAAGAACCAGTTCAACCTGCTCTCGCAGGCGCGACGTCAGCCGGGATCGACGTTCAAGACCTTCGTGCTCTCTGCGGCGGTCGAGCAGGGCATCAATCCCGACTCGACCTACTACGTGTCGGCGCCGTTCACGTACCGCATCCATCCGGCCGGGAACTGTGACGACGGCTCGTGGTGGTGCGTCAAGACCTATGCGAACGACTACTACGGTTGGAGCTCGATCCGAAGTGCGACTCTCCGCTCGGACAACTCCGTCTACGCACAGCTGACCCTCGACGTCACTCCGGAGAAGGTCGCGGATGTTGCCCGACGGATGGGCGTGCGCTCGCAACTGGACGTCAAGGGCGCATTCGTACCGTCGATCGGGCTCGGCTCGATCGCAGTATCGCCGCTCGACATCGCGTCGTCGTACGCGACGCTTGCTGCGGAGGGCGTGTACTCGGAGCCGATGGCAATCCGGCGCGTCGTGCTCGACGACGGCACGGTCGATACGCGGGCAGGTTGGGGCAAGCCGAAGCGCCGGCGCGCGATCTCGGAGGGGGCAGCGGCGATCGTCACGCGCATCCTCGAGCAGAACATCCAGTCGGGGACGGGCACGCGCGCCGCCTTCGGCCGTCCTGCCGCGGGCAAGACGGGGACTGCCGAGCTCAACGTCGACGCCTGGTTCGCCGGCTACACGCCCGAGCTCGCGACAGCGGTCTGGATGGGGTACACGCGCGCCGAGATCCCGCTCGACAGCGTGCATGGGATCGCCGTGACGGGAGGTAGCTTCCCGGCCGAGATGTGGCGGTTGTTCATGGAGCCAGCGCTCGAGGGCAGGGAGCCCGTGTCGTTCCCGGAGCCCAGGGCGTGGCCCGAGTGGAAGTCGTTCACGCGGGGTGAGTACGCGCTCTCCTACGACCCGAGCGCCGTGCCAGAGACCACCGAGACCGAGACCGAGACGGAGACGACCCCAGTCCGACCGGCCGAGCGCGTTCCGGGCGTCGAGCGCTGACCATGGCCGAGCTCCTCGGCGTCGACGACGCGCTCGCCCGCATCGTCGAGACAGCCAAGCCCCTCGCGACCGAGAGGGTGACCGTGGCCGCGGCTGCCGGACGGGTTCTGCGCGAGCCGGCGCGGGCGCTCGTCGACCTCCCCCCGTTTCCGAGCTCCGCGATGGACGGATATGCCGTCCGGGCTGCGGAAGTGCCCGGCGAGCTGCCGGTGGCGTTCGAGATCGCAGCGGGATCTCCACCGCCCGGCCCCCTACCCCTGGGCGCTGCTGCGGCCATCGCGACGGGCGGAACGGTCCCGGATGGAGCCGACGCGGTCGTTCCGGTCGAGGTCGTCGAGGTCCACGGCACGCGAGTCGCGATCGCCGGCCAGGCGACGGGCGGCCAGCACGTTCGGCCGCGCGGAGGGGACGTACGCGAGGGCGATGTCGTGGTCGACGCCGGCACGACTCTCGGCCCGGCGCAGATCGGCGCGCTCGCGGCCTCCGGAATCGCCGAGGTGATCTGCTCTGTGCTGCCTCGCGTGGCCGTGCTGGCAACGGGGAGCGAGCTCCGTCCCGCCGGCGAGACGCTCACGGCAGGCCAGATCTACGAATCGAACAGCGCGATGCTCGCGGCGACGCTGGCGCGCATCGGCGCGGACGTGGAGGCATTGCCCGTCGTGGAGGACGACGAGGCGGCCCATCGAGCCGCGATCACGCGCGGTCTCCAGGCGGACGTGCTCGTGACGTCCGGTGGTGTCTCGATGGGCGAGCACGACCTCGTCCGGCGGGTCGCGTCCGAGCTCGGCGTGCGCGAGGTCTTCTGGGGCGTCGCCGTGAAGCCCGGGAAGCCGCTGTCCTTCGGAGCGCGCGACGGAGCGCTCGTCTTCGGTCTGCCCGGAAACCCGGTGTCGTCGCTCGTCGGCGCGCTCGTCTTCGTCGCGACCGGCCTCCGCGCGTTGCAAGGAGCCTCCGATGCGCGTCCCCGCTACGCGCAGGGTCTCACGGCTGCGGCACTGCGTCGTAACGAGCACCGAGACGAGTTCGTGCGCGCCGTGCGGGTCGACCACGGTGACGGCGCGGTTCTCGAGGCGATCTCGGGACAGGAGTCCCACATGATCGTCCGGGCGGCCGTCGCGGATTCGCTCATCCACGTGCCTCGCGGCGAGGGTGAGATACCGGCAGGCAGCCTCGTTCGCTTCCTCGCGCTCGACTAGCGCGGGCGCGCGAAGGTTCGACGCACCCGGCCTGCCGGCGGTCGATCGACCCCGCGGGCGTACGGTGCGTAGCGGCCGAGCGCGAGCGCGACGATCTGCGTCGCGGCCGCAATCCAGGCGACTCCGAGCGCCGCGGCGCCGAGCGGGAGGTAGCCGACGGTGAAGAGCCCGACCATGTACAGCGCTGCGTCGAGCACCGACAGCCCGAGCTCGCGGCCGAGCAGGACGAGCCCGACCACGGGGCCGACGAGCCCGACCACGAGCAGCCCGATTCGCACTCCGAGCCGCGCTTCCAGCGGAAGCCAGAGCCAGGCATAGAGCGCCGGAAGCACGAAGACGAGGGCATACGGCTGGAAGACGGCGAGGCCGATCGCGACGAGGCCGAGCAGGGCGAGGGCGACGACGAACCCCGCCAGCCGTTCGTCGGCCGCCGCGGCCGTGACGGGAACGATCGGCCTCCTGATGACCAGCCAGCCCAGCACGAACGCGCTGATCAGCACGAACAGCCCGAAGACTGGACGGGTCTCGAGGAAGTCGGTATACGGCGCCAGCGGCAGAGGCTCCCCGGTCGGGAGGATCCGCGCGAGAGCGCCGATCAATACGAGGACGGCACCGAACGCCCAGATACCGAGGCGGGCACCCTGTGCGCGCATCGCCGGTGCGAAGGGGAGACCGCGACGCCGGCCGCGGACGATCAAATCGACGACGCCCAGGGCGAACGGGACCACTGCGAGGATCAGCGTCAGGCGCGCCGTCCACCCGCTCGCTGCCCGATCGGAGAAGAACAGGCTGTCCGGGGTCCGAAACGCTCCTCCGACGCTCGTGTCGAGCGAGCTGACGAGCGCCTCGGTGGCCCGGCCGAGCTGCCCCAGCCGCTCGTCGTCGGGTCTCGTCGCTCCGCCATCCCCGCGATCGGTGGTCACAGTGACAGCCGACAGGCCGCCCGCGAGGAAGCGGCCCTGCTCGTTCAGCGCGAACGGCACGCCGAGGTTCGCGAGCTGCACAGGTATCGACGGCAGCGATGGCGCGACGCCGACCTCCTCGGTGAAGCGTGCCCAGGCCGTTCGGACGAGCGTCCGCGCGGGCGAGACGGGCTCGTCCCCTGCGATGGCGAGCTTTGGGCGGCCGCGGCCCAGGTCGAGGACGACGACTGCGAGCGCATCGGCCGCGAGGGGCGACTCGGCGACGAAGCGCGCAGCGCCCGCTCCGCCGTACGCGCCGGCGTCGGTCGAGACGAGCGCGAGCGTGTGCTCCGGCAGAGGGTCGGGACCGACCTCCTGGGCCGCGAAGCCTCGCGCCAGCTCGACGAGCAACGCCGTGCCGCTGGCGTTCTCACCGAGCGATTCCTCCGCACCTGCGTTGTCTCGATGAGCAACCACGACGATCGTCTGATCGGAGCGGCCGGGAACGACCGAGACGATGTTTCGGAGCTCCACCTCGCCGAGGCCGGCGACGTCGGCCGTCCACACGTCCTCTTCCGTCTGGAGCCCGAGCGAGGCGACCGTCTCCCGGTACCAGACGGCCGACTCTCCGGCTCCCTCCGAGCCCGGAACGCGGGACGGGTACTGCGCGGTCAGCGTGTCGGCGAACGTGCCCGCCGACGCGCCGTCGAAGAGTGGGTCGAGCTGAGGCCTCGGCAGCGCGCCTGTTGTCGAGATGGAGAACAGAAATGCGAGGAATGCGGGGATCACGACGAGGAATCCGACCCGCACGAGCCGTCCGTTAAGAGGCCGTTCAACGGTGCCGTGACGCAGTCGGCGGCCTCGCGTCCGGGGGCGGGCCGCATCCATCGCCGGGCTATAGTAGGCGCGCCGGCGACCGCGAGCCCGCGCGAACGCTCCGATGCCCAACACTTCGACCATCCTCCTCGTCGACGACGAGGAATCCATCCAGACGCTGCTCACGTACCCGCTCGAGCGGGACGGGTATACGGTCGTCCAGGCGCGCGACGGCGAAGAGGCGCTTCGACGCTTCGACGAGGATTCGTTCGACCTCGTGGTCCTCGACGTCATGCTCCCGCGCCTCGACGGTCTCGAGGTCTGCAAGCGGCTCCGCGGCCAGAGCAACGTCCCGATCATCATGCTCACCGCGCGCGGCGAGGAGCTCGACAAGGTGCTCGGGCTCGAGCTCGGCGCCGACGACTACATCACGAAGCCGTTCTCGATCCGCGAGTTCCGCAGCCGCGTGCGGGCGCTTCTCCGCCGCGCCGCTTCACCGCATCTCGCGGGCGAGCGCGAGGAGGTCATCGAGCGTGGTGAGCTCCGCATCGACGTTCCGCGGCGAACCGTCGACGTTCGAGGCGAGCCGGTGCAGCTCACCTTCATCGAGTTCGAGATGCTCGTCGTGCTCGCGCAGAGCCCCGGCGTCGTGTTCTCGCGCCGCGAGCTGCTCGAGCGTCTTCGCGGTGGCGCCGACTACCGCGAGCCGCGCACGATCGACGTCCACGTGCGCCACCTGCGCGAGAAGATCGAGCGCGATCCGAGCGCTCCGGAGCTGATCCTGACGATGCGCGGCGCCGGATACCGCTTCAGGCCGGAGTAGCGCCGTGTCTCTTCCCGGCGGAATCCGGATCCGCATCGTGCTCGTCCTCGTCGGGATCGTCGCCGGCGCGCTCGGGACTGCCTACATGATCGTCGTGCCCTCGCTGGAGAGGCGCCTCGTCGACGCACGACTCGACGAGCTCGAGAAGCTCGCCGGCCCGCTCGCGCGCTCGCTCTCCGACGACCGGCTGCTCTGGCAGGAACGGGTCGAAGGGTTCGCGGTGTCGACGAACGCCCGGGTCGTCGCGCTCGACGTTCTCTCGCAGACCCGGCCGGCGCTCGTATCGCAGGCGGATTCGCAGCTTCGGGACTCGTGGGACGTCGCCGGGGACCCGGTCGCGCTCGCGGCGCTCGCGAGCGGCCGCATCGAGCGCGGACGTGCGCTGTACGGCACGGTGCATTACGCCAATGTGGCCGTGCCCCGCGGAGACGCGGTCGTGCTGTTCCTCGCGCCGCTCACCGACTCGCTCGCCACCGTGCGGGTCGTTCGGGAGCGGCTCCTGCTCGCGACCGCGTTCGCGCTCCTGCTCGCGCTGGTCCTCGGGCTGACGGCGGCGGGGATGCTCTCGCACCGCCTGCTCCGACTCGAGACGGCCGCCGAGCGGATCGCGGGCGGAGACTTCAGCGCGCCGATCGTCGATCACGGCAACGACGAGATCGGCGAGCTCGCGCGGACGTTCGACGCGATGCGCGTTCAGCTCGCGCAGCTCGACAACGCTCGCAAGGAGTTCGTCGCGAACGCATCACACGAGCTGCGGACGCCTCTCTTCTCCATCGGCGGCTTCCTCGAGCTGCTGGCCGACGAGGAGCTCGACGAGGCTACGCGCCGCGGGTTCATCGAGACGATGCAGGGGCAGGTGCAGCGCCTGGCCAAGCTCTCGACGGACCTGCTCGACCTGTCGCGCGTCGACGCAGGCCAGCTCAGCGTCGTGCACGAGCCGGTCGATCTCGGCTCCATCGTGCACATGCTCGCCGGCGAGATCGACCACCTCGCGACGTCGAGCGGGCACGAGCTGAGAGTGGAGGTCGAGGACGACGTGTGGTGTCTCGGCGACGATGCGCGGATCCTGCAGCTCGGCCGCGCGCTCGCGACCAATGCCATCACGCACACGCCGACCGGGACGACGGTGACCCTTCGCGCGCGACTGCGCAGAGATCGTGCGCAGCTCGTCGTCGAGGACGACGGGCCTGGGATCCCGCCGAGTCAGCGTGACGCCGTGTTCAGCCGCTTCTACCGTGTCGAGGGCGGCATGGCGTCGGGGAGCGGCCTCGGGTTGGCCATCGCACGCGAGCTTGCACGGCTCATGGGCGGAAAGGTGACGCTCGAGTCGGTCGCTCAGCCGACGGTGTTCGTGGTCGACCTTGCGGCCGAGCCCGTTCCGGAGGGAGCCAGGTCGTTTTCACGTGAAAACGGCACTCGACGCACCGAGCGCGTCCGCGGGAGCTGAGAGCGCGAGCCAACTACGATCCCGGCGTGTCGGAGTCCACCCGGGATCTGAGCCACGTCGACGCCTCCGGCGACGTTCGGATGGTCGACGTCGGCGCCAAGCCGCTCTCGCGACGCACCGCGCGCGCTCGCGCGCGGGTCCGGATGGCCCCTGAGACCATTCGCACGCTCCACGCGCTGCCGAAGGGCGATGCGCTCACGACCGCGCGGCTCGCCGGGATCATGGCCGCCAAGCGAACGGCGGACCTCATTCCGCTCTGTCATCCCCTTCCGCTCACTCACGTCGACGTACGCCTCGAACTGGCCGACGATGCGGTCATCATCGAGTCGACCGCCTCGACGACGGCGCAGACGGGTGTCGAGATGGAGGCGCTGGTCGCCGCCGCGGTCGCCGCGCTGACCCTGTACGACATGGCGAAGGCCGTCGACAAGGGCATGGTGGTGGAGGACGTTCGCCTCATGGAGAAGACGAAGGACCCGGCATGACTCCCGCCGCCGTGCTTACCGTTTCAGACGGTGTTCGCGCCGGCGTGCGCGAGGATACGAGCGGAGACGCACTCGAGGAGCTCTTGCGAGACGCAGGGTTCGACGTCGTCCGGCGGGTGGTCTCCGACGACGGGCCGCTCATCGCGAGCGCGATCGAGGAGCTCGCGGACGCGGGATCGTTACTCGTGCTGACAACGGGAGGAACGGGATTCGCGCCGCGGGACGTGACGCCGGAGGCCACGCGCTCGGTCATCGAGCGCGAGGCACCGGGAATCGCCGAGGCGATCCGCGCCGACGCGGTCACGCGAACGCCGCACGCGTTGCTGTCGCGCGGCGTCGCGGGACTGCGAGGACGGACTCTCGTCGTGAACCTCCCGGGATCCCCAGGAGGCTGCCGCGACGGGTTCGCCGTCATCCGCCCGGCGCTCCACCACGGCCTCGAGCTCGCCGGCGGCGATACGACGACCTCCCACCGGCAGACGTGATCGCCGCAACGGCCACGCTGCCTCGCCGGCTCGCGTCGCTCGTCCGTATCGAGCACACCGTTTTCGCGCTGCCCTTCGCGTACGTCGGCGCGTTCCTCGCCGTCGACGCGTGGCCCGGGCTCGCGAACATGGCCTGGCTGACCGTCGCGATGGTGGGGGCGCGAACGCTCGCGATGTCCGTCAACCGGCTCGTCGACGCCGAGCTCGACGCCCGCAATCCGCGGACTGCGTCGCGCGAGCTTCCGTCGGGAGCTCTCTCGCGCGGCCAGGTCCTGGGCCTCTGCCTCGCTGCGCTCGCCGTGTTCCTACTTGCCGTGTCGCAGCTCGATCCGATCGTCCGTTGGCTCTGGCCCATCCCGGTGGCGATGTTCGTCGTCTACCCGTACCTGAAGCGGATCACGTGGCTCTGCCACCTGTGGCTCGGCATGTGCCTCGGGCTCGCTCCGGTGGGAGCCTGGCTTGCGGTATCCGGGACCGCTCCGTGGGAGGCCTGGGCGATCGGCGCGGCCGTCGCGCTGTGGGTGGCCGGCTTCGATCTCTTCTACTCGCTCTTCGACCTCGACCATGATCGTGCGGTGGGACTTCACTCCTGGGCCGTCCGCTTCGGCCCAGAAGGCGCGTTCCGCGGCGCCCGCGTTTTCCATATTGGCACCGTCGCGTTGCTCGCGGCTTCCGGACTCGGGCTCGACGTCTCGGTTCTCTACTGGGCGGGCGTCGTCGCGACCGCGGGCCTCCTCGTCTACGAGCACTCGATCGTCAGGCCGGACGACCTGCGACGGCTCGACGCGGCGTTCTTCACGCTGAATGGCGTCATCAGCATCGTCTTCTTCGCGTTCGTCGCCGCGGACGTGCTCGTCGCATGATCCGCGGACGTGGCGTCGAGAAGCGCTACGGGCGCAAGCGCGTCCTGCGCGACATCGACATCTCGGTGCAGCGTGGCGGTTTCGCCGTCGTCACAGGCCCGAACGGCAGTGGGAAGACGACGCTCCTGCGCTTGCTCGCAGGGCTCGCGGTGCCGTCGCGCGGCGACCTCGTCGTCGACGCCGATCGCGCGCGAATCGGCTACCTCGCGCATGAGCCGCTCGTGTACCGCGAGCTCACAGCGGTGGAGAACCTCGACCTGTACGGCCGGCTGTACCGGATCCCCGAGCGAAGGGAGCGGATCGGGATGCTCCTCGAGCGCTTCTCGCTGTGGGACGCACGGGCAGAGCGCGTTGCGACGTACTCACGAGGCATGACGCAGCGGCTCGCGCTCTGTCGCGCGCTCCTCCACGCGCCCGACCTGCTCGTGCTCGACGAGCCCTACTCCGCGCTCGACGAGGACGGCGCGGCGCTTCTCGACCACGAGCTCGAGGCCCTCGCGGGGCAGCAGACGGTCGTCGTCTCGACGCACGACCCGGAGCGGGTCGCGGCGCTCCAGAGCTCGAGGCTCGCGCTCGCATGACGTACGTCGCCGACGTGCTCGCACTGACCCGCAAGGACCTGCGAGTCGAGCTTCGCGGGCGGGACACGCTTCCGGCGATGCTCCTCTTCGTGCTCTCGACGCTCGTCGTGTTCCACTTCGCGATTCCCGACGACGCGGGCGACAACGCTGCCTACGGGCTGCTCTGGGTGGCGATCGTGTTCACCGCGCTCCTCGGGCTCGCGCGCGCTTGGGTACCGGAGCAGGAGCACAGCGTTCTTGACGGCCTCGTCCTGGCGCCGTGTGACCGCAGCGCGATCTGGCTCGGCAAGACGCTCGCGACCCTCCTCTTCCTTCTCGCCGCTCAGGTCGTCGCGCTTCCCGCATTCGTCCTCTTCTTCGAGCCACTCGACGCGACGGCCGTCGCGGGCGTCCTGCTCGCCGACATCGGAATCTGCGCCGTCGGGTCACTCCTGTCCGCAATGGCGGCCGCGAGTCGTGCGCGCGAGCTGCTCCTCCCGCTGCTCGTGCTCCCACTCTCGATCCCGCTGATCGTCGGCGGCGTCGGCGCGGCCGTGTCGGCGGACGGCGAGCGTTTCCTGCTGTTTTTGGTCCTGTACGACGCGGTCTTCGCGGTACTCTCGTGGGCGTCCTTCGAGTACGTCGTCACGGAGTAGCGACCTGACCCTCTCCTCACTTCGCAGCCTGCAGGGGCTCGCTTGGATCGCCGCGGCGGCCATGGGCCTCGCGATCGTGCTCGCCCTCATCGTTGCGCCGGAGGACGCCGACCAGGGCATCTCGCAGCGGATCTTCTACATCCACGTGCCGATCGCGTTGACGGCGTACTTCTGCTTCGGGCTCGGCGCGGTGAAGGCGCTCCTCCTGCTCTGGCGCGGCGACGAGCGGTACGACCTCGAGAGCTACGTCGCGATCCATCAAGGGACGATCTTCGGTGCGCTCACGCTGATCACCGGCGCGATCTGGGCGAAGGCGTCGTGGGGCGTCTGGTGGACGTGGAGCTCGAACCAGCTCGTGTTGTTCCTCGTCCTCTTCCTGTTCTACTGCGCCTACTTCATGTTGCGGTTCTCGCTCGAAGAGGGTCCCCGCCGAGCCCGCTCGTCGGCGGTGTACGCGCTGTTCGGCGTGGCTCTCATCCCGGTCAGCTTCCTCGCGATCAGGCTCGCCGAGGACTTCATCCACCCGACGGTCTTCACGCGCGAGGGGCCGCAGATGAGCGGCTCCATGTTCGCGACGTTCGTCGTCTCGTGGGGCGCAGTAACGCTGCTCGCGTACGTGCTCTACCGGGTCGAGCTGGCCGGGAAGCGCCTCGACGCGGACCTGCGCGAGCTCCGCGAGGCGCTCCAGTGAGCTGGAGCCAGGAAGAGCTCGTGGCGGCTGCGTACGCGGTCGTCTTCGTCTTCGTCCTCGTCTACGTCGCGATCATCGCGGCGAAGCTCGCACGCTTGCAGCGAGAGACGGCCGAGCTCGTCGAGCTCGCGCGCGCGAGGGGACGGGAGCGCTCGTGAACCTCCGGCCTCGCGCATATGCTGCGACCGTGCTCTCGCGGCCCCTGCCGGTCCAGCTTCCGACGGCTTTCGTCCGGATCCGCCCGAGGGGGATGCGGCTCTGCGGAGACGCGCGTCCGCGCCGTTCGCGGCGGTGCGCCCCCACCCGGACGACCGCGAAACGCAGCTAGCTCGTCACCTGCCAACAGCGTTACGCTCCGCGGCGTGTTCATCACGTTCCTGAGCGACTTCGGGCTCAAGGACGACTTCGTCGGCACCTGCCACGGGGTCATGAAGCGCATCGCGCCAGAGGCACAGATAATCGACCTCACGCACGGGATCCCGGCCACCGCGATCCTGCAAGGCGCGCTCGTACTCGCGAACACGATCGGTTTCATGCCGGTCGGGGTCCATCTCGCGATCGTCGACCCGGGCGTTGGCGGACCGCGCCGCCCGTTGGCGCTTCGCGACGCCGACGGCCGCGTCTACGTCGGGCCGGACAACGGCTTGCTCCTCCCGGCGGCGAGCCGCGCCGGGA
This sequence comes from uncultured Gaiellaceae bacterium, assembly GCA_963787855.1. Classification (GTDB taxonomy): domain Bacteria; phylum Actinomycetota; class Thermoleophilia; order Gaiellales; family Gaiellaceae; genus GMQP-bins7. Next base: position 11,466 of record CAWBER010000022.1, on the reverse strand, counting down.
TCGAGGACGTGCACGAGCTCGCGAATCCCGCGTATGCGCTCGAGTCGATTTCCCGCACATTCCATGGGCGTGACCTGTTCGCGCCGGCCGCCGCGCATCTCGCGACAGGAGTGCCGCTTGCGGAGCTCGGCCCTCCGGTCGATCCGGAGGGTCTCCTCCGGCTCGACATCCCCGCGCCGGCGATCGACGGCCGGGGGATCCGCGCGACCCTCTTGTACGTCGACAGCTTCGGGAACATCGCGCTCAACCTGGACCGCGACGACGTCGAGGCGCTGGGGATCGTCTCCGGGACGCGTGTCGAGCTCGATCTCCCCTCGGGCGAGCGCTACTACGCGGTCATGGCGCGGACGTTCGCGGACGCACGCCCCGGCGACGTGATCCTCTACGAGGACAGCTACAAGAACATGTCGCTCGCGATCACTCGTGGGAGCGCGGCGCGCATGCTGCATGCCTCGCCGGGCCAGGAGATCCGCATCGCGCTCGCCGACTGAGGGGTGCTAGACGTCCGGTGGACGACGGTCGGACCATGGCTGAACCGCCTCGATCTGCGCTGCGAGCTGGAGCAGGAGGGCGTCTCCGGCAGGCGGACCGATCGCCTGCACGCCGATCGGGACCCCGTCGTCGCTCCAGCGGAGCGGGAGGGACATCGCCGGCTGCCCCGTGAGGTTCGCGACGGCGGTGAAAGGCGTGAACTCGGTGTTGCGCAGGAGCTGTTCGATCGGGTCCTGCACTGCTTCCTGCCAGCCGATCGGGACCGGCGGAAGGGCGAGCGTCGGCGTGATGAGGACGTCGACGTCGGCCCAGGCCGAGACGATGCGCCGGGCGAGCGCCTGGAGCTGGGCGACCGCCCGTCCGTACTCGGCGGAGGAGGTCGCTCGAGCCGACTCGACGAGACCGCGATTCAGCGATGTCATCACCGTCTCGTCGACCGGATGCAGTGCCGGGCCGACCTGCCACACCGTGAGGAATAGGTCGAAGAGGCTTGGCTCACGCCACGGCGGCGTCTCCTCACGCACGTCGTGCCCGAGCCCGGCGAGGATCTCGGCGGCCGCCATGGTGGCGCGGACGCACTCGGGATCCACCGGAGTGTCGATCGGAGGCGTCGTGGAGACGGCCACCCGGAGCCGTCCGGGAGCGTCGCGCGTCGTGACGGCAAAGGGACGCTCGGGCGGCGGCGTCCACCACGGGTCGCCAGGCTCGTAACCGGAGAGCACGTCGAGGAAAGCTGCGGCATCCTCGACGGCTCGCGCCATCGGCCCGGCCGTGGACAGGCCCTCGAGCGAGCCGAAGGGAGCGCTCGAGACGCGGCCACGAGACGGCTTCAGCCCGAACAGCCCGCAACACGACGCCGGGATGCGGATCGATCCACCGCCGTCCGTCGCGTGTGCGAGCGGGACAAGCCCTGCCGACACGGCTGCGGCGGCGCCACCGCTCGATCCTCCCGGTGTGAGGCCCGTGTTCCAGGGGTTGCGCGTCACGCCGTTGAGGTCGGATTCGGTGAACGCGACGGTGCCGAACTCGGGCGTGTTCGTCTTGCCTACGATCACGAACCCGGCCTCACGTATGCGGCGCACGACCGCCGTGTCGAAGTCGGGCACGTACTCGGCATAGGCCAGCGACGAGTAGGTGGTGCGGATGCCTGCCGTCGCCGTGAGGTCCTTCACCCCGATCGGAACGCCGCGGAAGGGCGCGTCGCCGGAGGTCGAGTCGACGCTCGCAGCCGTGGCGAGAGCATCCTCGCCGCAGACGGTGACGAACGCGTTCAGCGTCGGGTCGAGCCGGTCGATGCGCTCGAGCGAGAGCTGGACGAGTTCCGTCGACGAGACGTCACCTGAGCGAACGAGCCGCGCCTGCTCAACGGCCGAGGCGAAGGCGAGCTCCACGTCGGCGAACCTACTCGACAATGGCGAGGGCCGGAATCGAACCGGCGACACCACGGTTTTCAGCCGTGTGCTCTACCAACTGAGCTACCTCGCCAAGGCGGCTCAGTGTAGCCGCGCGTCCCGTTAGGTTCTCTGCGTGAAATCGCAACGCGAAGTCGCGATCATCGGCGCCACGCTCGATCTCGGGCAGGGTCGGCGCGGGGTCGACATGGGGCCGTCGGCGATCCGCTACGCGGGGCTCGAGGAGCGGCTGGTCCGTCTCGGCTACGAGGTTCGCGACGAGGGGAACGTGGAGACCGCGGTCGCCGAAGCGACGGCGCTCCGCGACGAGCGCGCACGATTCCTTCCCGAGATCCACGACACGTGCGAGCTGATCGCCGCCCGGGTCGCCGAGGCGACGAGGCGAGGCGCGACTCCGCTCGTGCTCGGCGGCGACCACTCGGTCGCGCTGGGCACGCTCGGCGGGCTGGCCTCGGTGCACGGCCAGGGCGGCGTGCTCTGGATCGACGCCCACTCCGACATCAACACGCCGGAGACGAGCCCGAGCGGGAACGTCCACGGGATGGCCCTCGCTGCGGCGCTCGGTCTGGCAGGTCAGGGTTTCGAAAGCGAAGCGTGGCCGCTTCCGGCAGTGGATGCGAAGCGCGTCGCGCTCGTAGGGACACGCCTGCTCGACGACGGCGAGCGACGGCTTCTGCGCGATGCGGGCGTGCGCGTGTTCACGATGAGCGAGATCGACCGCATCGGGATCGAGCGGGCCGTCCGGGAGTCGCTTGACCTCATATCGGGGTCGGGATTCGTGCACGTGTCCCTCGATATGGACGTGCTCGATCCGGAGATCGCTCCGGGAGTCGGAACGCCGGTCCGAGGAGGACTGACCTACCGCGAGGCGCACCTCGCACTCGAGCTCGTCGCCGAGTCGGGCGTCGCCGGCTCGCTCGAGGTCGTCGAGGTGAATCCGATCCTCGACCGCGAGAACACCACGGCGACGACCGCAGTGGAGCTCGTCGCGAGCGCGCTCGGCGCCACGATCATCTAGCGAAAGGCCGGAATGATGTCCTTGCCGTACGCGGCAAGGTCTTCCTCCTGACCGTGGGTCATGAGGTAGATGTTGAACTGGTCGACGCCGACGGCCTCGAGTTCCTTCAGCTTCGCGGCCGCCTGCTCGGCATTCCCGAGGACACAGAAGCGGTCGCAGATCTCGTCGGTGACGAACTCCCCGTGCCTGGCGCCGACGCGCGAGTGCTCGTCGTAGTCGTAGAACTTGCGCGCGCGAACGTACTCCGTGAGCTCGTGCGGGATGTCGGACTCGAACCCGTAGCGCTCGATCAGGTCCATGACGTGGTTCGAAACCATTGCCGGGAACCAGCGCACCTGGTCGCGGGCGTCGGCGATGTCGTCGGTGATGTGGCTCGGCGCGCAAACGATGCACTTCAGCTCCGAGGGATCGCGGCCTGCCTCTTCCGCGGCCTTGCGGGCCGTGTCCATGATCCACTCGATGATCACGGGGTCGGCGAGCTGGATGATCACGCCGTCCCCGACCCTGCCTGCAACCGCCAGGGCCTTCGGGCCGTAGCCGGCGACCCACATCGGGATCTCGGGAAGCTCGGGTCGCACCCACGCGAGCTTCAGCGGCTTGTCGTTCCACTCGACCTCGCGGCCGTTCATGAACTCCTTCACCATCGCGCACCGCCGCTCGAACTCGGCGACGCGTACGGGCTTGTCGCCGATGTAGCGGACGGCGGAGTCGCCGCGGCCGATCCCCATGACCATGCGGCCGTCCGAGATGTCTTGCAGCGTCGCGTAGGCACTCGCGAGCACCGTTGGCTCGCGGGTTCCGGGATTCGTCACGCAGTGGCCGAACTTCATCGACGTCGTCGCCTGCACCGCCATCGTGAGGAGCGGGAACGACTCCTGCCAGAGCACGTGCGAGTCGTACGTCCAGCCGTACTGGAAGCCGTTCGCCTCGGCATGGCGGATCAGCTCGAGGAAGCGACTGTACGGCGGGTCGGGGAGGACGGTGACGCCGAAGCTCAATGCCATCTCGGGTTCTCCTTCGCTCGCGGAAGGGGCGATTATCGCGCTAGACGCGCGCCGTGCGGAGCGCGATCAGCGCGGTCCCTGCGAGCACGGCGATCGCGGCGAATGCGAGACGGCCGTCACGTCCGTACTCGAACGCGAGCCCGGCGAGCGGGGTCCCGACGAGGATCGTGAGAACCGCACAGGCGTTCACGAGGGCAATCGCTGCGCCCGGTGCATCAGGCCGCGTGCGCTGGGCGGCGGCGAAGATCACGGCGAACGGGAGACCGGCGGTGAGGCCGAGGACGAGCGCGCCCAGAGCGGAGAGCGCGAGCGGGCCGTCGAGTGCGAGCAGGACGGCCCCCAGAGAGGTGCCGCCGAGCGCCGTCGCGACGAGGAGGCGACCCGAAGTGCTCCCGGCGAGGACGCCGCCGAGCGGTCGCGTGGCAATGCCCACGAAGAGAATCAGGCCACCGGCAAGTCCCGCAGCGCCCGCGCTCGCGCCGGTGCGCTCGAGGAGCGGGACGACCCAGTTGCCGGCTATCACCGCAAGCCCGAAGGTAGCCGCTTGCAGCACGCCGATCGGGAGCAGCTCGCGATCTCGAACGATCCACGTTCCCGCGTGCCCGATTCGAGGAAGGCCGCCCGCCAACACCGTCGGGATGGCCGCGGCCACGGCGAGGAGCGCGGCGCTCCAGTACGCCGCGCGCCAGCTCGTCGCCTCGGTCAGCGCGGGCACGATCATCAGCGCAAGACCGCCGCCGGCCATCGTCGCGCCCCCGTAGAGGCCCTGAAGCGCCGCCCCGCCACCGGCTGCGCGGACGAGATCGAGCCCGGCGACGAATGCGGCTCCCGAACCGATGCCGACGATTGCCCGCGCGACGAGCGCGAGCTCGATGCCGGCGTCGATCAGCAGCAGGCAGTTGCCCGCAACGGCAGCCCCGATCGCTATCAGTGCGATCCCCTGCGAGCCGAAGCGATCCGCTCCCCGTCCGGCAGGGAGCTGCACCGCGAGGTGGGTGACGAAGAGCGACGTCGTGAGGAGCCCGATCGCCGCGAGCGAGGTGCCGTAATGCTCGGCGAGCGGATCGGCGACGGCCCCGATGTTCGAGACGTTCCACGTCAGGCAGCCGCCGACCGCGAGCCCGGCGACCACGCCTCGCTGGGACGTGCTCATCGCGCCGAGGGTCTGATGTTCCTTCGCGTCAGCGGCCGCCGCCGCTCGAGACCCACTCGATCGTCCTCGAGGCGAGCCGGTCGAGTGCGGCCACGGCGAGCTCGAGGTGCTCCTCCTTCGTATCCTCGAGTTTCGTGTGCGAGAGCCCGCGAAGGCTCTGGACGAACAGCATCACGGTCGGGACACCGGCGCGCGAGATCTCCGCGGCGTCGTGGAGCGGCCCGGACGGGAGCCGGTGCGCCTTGCCCGCGACTTCCTCGATCGCCTCCTCGCAGAACCCGAGGAGCGTATCGTCGAACAGAATCGGGTCGATCGACCAGATCCTCTCCCACTCGAGGTCGATCGACTCCTCGTCGGCGAAGCGCTCGCTCGCCGCCCTTGCGTCGGTGAGCATCGCCGCGAGCTTCCCGGCGTCGAGGTGTCGTTGGTCGAGGAGCTGTTCGGCGGTTTCCACGACGGACGTGACGATGCCGGGCTTGCAGACGACCCCGCCCGACGTGCACACGGCGCCGCCACCCGTGCGCGCGGCGACGTCGCGAATCTCCAGCGCGAGCTTCGCCGCGCCCGCGAGCGCGTCTCGACGCTTGTCCATCGGAGTCGATCCCGCGTGCGCCGCCTGCCCGCGCCAGGTAACGCGATGGCGCTCGACGCCGAACGTCCCGAGCACGACGCCGAGCGGGAGGTCGAGGGATTCGAGGACAGGGCCTTGCTCGATGTGGAGCTCCAGGTACGCCGCCGCGCGGTCCAGCTCCGAGCGGGCGTCGAGCGCCGAGTCGAGGTTGACGCCGTAGGCTCCGATCGCGTCGGGGAGCGACGTGCCGTCGGCGTCCTTCAGCTGACGCAGCTCGTCCTGATCGGCCATCGAGCCCGCGGCCGCACTCGAGCCGAACAGGCTGCGGCCGAACCGGGCGCCCTCCTCGTCGGCCCAGTTGACGAGGCGCAGGGTGACGGGCGGCGCCCCGTCGCTGGCGATGCGGCGGAGCACCTCAGCGCCGGCGACGACGTTGAGGCAGCCGTCGAGCCAGCCGCCGTTCGGCACGGAGTCGAGGTGCCCGCCGATCAGGACCGCGCGCTCCGAGTCACCGCGCAGCGTGAACCACTGGTTCCCGGCGGCGTCGACCGTCTCCTCGGCGCCGGTGCCCCCGAGCAGGTCGCGAAGCCACTCGCGCGCGCGCTCCCACGTGTCCGTCCAGGCCACCCGCTGCGCCCCGCTGTCGTCGCCCGTGAGCTCGCGGAGCTCCTTCAGCTCGGCCACGGTCCGCTTCGGATCGAGCGCCACGAGACGACTCTAACGGGCGTCTTTCGGTGTGGGATGCTCTGCCGATGCGCTCGAGAATCGGCCCTGCGGCGGCGCGCGTCGCCGTCCTGCTCCTCGTCCTGGCCGGGCTGTGGGCGCTGTGGGAGAGCTACCGGAAGCTCTGGGAGTCGACCGGGTGGACGCGGCCGTTCCCCGTCAACTCGACGACGATGCCGCACCTCCACGACATCGTCGGCGCGCTCTTCGATCCGATCCGGGAGGGCGAGCCATTGCTCGCGCGGTACATGCTCGACGCAGCCCTGTTCACCGCGAAGGAGGCCGCCGTCGGATTCCTGATCGGGGCGACCGTCGGGTTCCTGCTCGGCGCCCTGATCGCCCGCTTCGGCGTTCTGCGGCGCGGGATCATGCCGTACGTCGTCGCGTCGCAAACCATCCCGATCCTCGCGCTCGCGCCGATCGTGGTGGTCGGCCTGGGTAGCGTGAGCATCGCGGGCTGGACACCAAAGGACTGGATGCGGGTCTCGGTCATCGCCGCCTACCTCACGTTCTTCCCGGTGACCGTGAATACCGTCCGCGGGCTGCGCTCGGCCGATCCCGCAGCGGTTGAGCTCATGCAGTCGTATGCCGCTCGCGAGCGGTCGGTGTTCTGGAAGCTCCGTGTGCCCGCAGCGATGCCGTACCTCTTTTCCGCGTTCAAGGTCGCGGCGACGGCGAGCGTCGTCGGCGCGGTGATCGGCGAGCTGCCATCGTCGATCCAAGACGGCCTCGGCGGCTGGATCATCAACTTCAACCAGTACTACGCGCTCGAGCCGGAGAACCTCTGGGCCGTCAACCTCGTTGCTGCGCTCCTCGGCATCTCGTTCTTCCTCGTCGTCGTGCTGGTCGAGAAGCTCGTCGTCCACCGCCCGCCGGAGCAGCTCGTATGAGCGCCGGCGACCCCGTCGTCTCGGCCCGGAGGCTCTCGAAGACCTTTGGCAGGGGCGGGGTGACGGCGCTCCACGACATCGACCTCGAGGTCGAGCTCGGGGAGTTCATCTCACTCATCGGCCCGTCCGGGTGTGGCAAGTCGACGCTTCTCCGCGTGATCGGGGACCTCGTCGATCCGACGAGCGGCGAGATTCGCGTGAACGGAAAATCGGCACACCAGGCTCGCCTGGATCGTGACTACGGAATCGTCTTCCAGTCCGCGGTGCTCTACGACTGGCGGACGGTTGCGAAGAACATCGCGCTGCCGCTCGAGCTCATGGGGTTCAATCGAGCCGAGCGCGCTGCCAGAGTACGAGAGCTGCTGAGCCTGGTCGAGCTCGACGGGTTCGAGAAGCACTACCCGTGGCAGCTCTCGGGAGGCATGCAGCAGCGCGTGTCCATCGCTCGCGCGCTCTCGTTCACACCGGCGCTCCTGCTCATGGACGAGCCGTTCGGCGCGCTCGACGAGATGACGCGGGAGCGTCTGAATGACGAGCTCCTGCGGATCTGGGCCGGAATCGGCTCGACGGTGATCTTCGTCACGCACTCGATCTCCGAGGCCGTCTACCTCTCGACCCGAGTGGTCGTCATGTCGCCGCGGCCCGGACGGATCACATCGGTCATCCCCATCGACCTCGAGCAGCCCAGAACGTTCGAGACGCGCGAGGATCCGCGCTTCTTCGAGCTCGTCACCGAGGTGCGCGAGGCATTGCACGCCGGCGGAGCGGACGATGTCGTCGAGGAGCCGGAGGTGGTCGAATGAGCACGCTCGCGCACGCTGCTCCCGGGCGTCGAAATACGCAGCGCGTCCGGAAGTGGGGCCCTGCGCTCGTCGTCTTCGGGCTCGGCATCGCCGCCTGGCAGTGGCTGTTGCCCGCGCTGGGTGTCGAGCGCTACCTGCTGCCTGCTCTCTCCGACGTGCTGCAGGCGTTCTGGGAGAACCGCTCGGAGCTCCTGCGCGGCGGCTGGATCACGTTCAAGGAGGCGCTCGGCGGCTTCGTGCTCGGCTGCTCGGTCGCATTCGGGTTCGCGCTGGTGCTCGCGCGTTGGCGCCCGCTCGGAAGCGCCCTCATGCCGTACATGATCGCCGCAAACGCGGTCCCGATCGTCGCGTTCGCGCCGATCACGAACGCCTGGTTCGGGACGCTCTCGCCGTGGTCGAAGGTGATGATCGCAGCCGTGCTCTGCTTCTTCCCGGTGCTCGTGAACACGCTGCGCGGGCTGACGTCGGTACGGCCCGAGTCGCTCGAGCTCATGCGCTCGTACGCAGCCCCACAGCGTGTCGTGTTCGCGCGGGTGCGGATCCCGAACAGCCTCCCCTTCGTTTTCTCCGCCTTGAAGATCGCGTCCGTACTCGCAATGATCGGCGCTGTCGTGGGGGATTACTTCGGCGGATCAACCGAGGCGCTGGGCGTGCAGATCGTCTCTTCGGTCTCGCTCGCGCAGTACGAGACCGCGTGGGCGGCGATCCTCGTGGCGAGCTTCATCGGGATCGCGTTCTATGCGGCCGTCGCGCTCGCGGAGCGACTCGTCCTCGGCTGGCATCCATCCATTCGTGCAGGTGTCGAGTGACCCAAGGAGGGCACATGAGGAAACGCAGGTGGACGATCGCGGGCGCGGTGCTGCTCGCGACGGCGGTCGCGATCGCCGCAGGGCTCGCGACTGCGGGCTCGAGCCAGGGCCAGGGGCTGACCAAGGTTACGCTCCAGTCGAAGTGGGTCGTTCAGTCCCAGTTCGCTGGCTACTACGCCGCCCAGGCAAGGGGCTATTACAAGCAGGCGGGGCTCGACGTGACGATCAAGGCCGGAGGCCCGGACATCCTCCCGGAGCAAGTGGTGCTCGGGCGGCAGGCCGAGTTCGGCATCAACTGGATGCCGTCGACGCTCGCCCAGCGGGACACCGGGAACGACCTCGTCAACATCGCGCAGGTCTATGCACGCAGCGGTACGACCGAGGTCACGTTCAAGTCGAGCGGGATCAACACGTTCAGGAAGATGCGCGGAAAGAAGTTCGGCGTCTGGATCTTCGGGAACGAGTTCGAGCAGCGCGCGGCGCTCGTCAAGAACGGCATGAACCCGGACAAGGACGTGCAGCTCGTCAAGCAGAACTTCGACATGCTCGCGTTCCTGAACGGCGAGATCGACGCCGCCTCGGCGATGACGTACAACGAGCTCGCGCAGGTGCTCGAGGTGAAGAACCCGCAGACCGGCAAGCTGTACACGCTCAGAGATCTCAACGTCTTCAAGTACTCGGACCTCGGCACAGGGATGCTGCAGGACGGCGTCATCGTCCGCGGCGACTGGATCAAGGACGCGAAGAACCAGGCAACCGCGGTCAAGTTCCTCGAGGCCTCGTTCAAGGGCTGGATCTACTGCCGCGACCATCTGGCCGCATGCACCAACATCGTCCTGAGGAACGGCCCGGCGCTGCCCAAGGGGCATCAACGCTGGCAGATGAACGAGGTCAACGCGCTCATCTGGCCGAACAGGCTTGGGGTCGGTCTGATGGATCCCCTCGAGTTCAAGCGGACGGCGACGATCGCGAAGACGTACAAGGTCATCAAGAAGCCGGCGACGAAGGCCTCCTACCGGACGGATCTCGCGAAAAAGGCGATCGCGAACCTGAGGAAGGCCGGTTGGGACGTCACCGGCAGGAGCTACAAGAAGTCGGTCGTGACGCTGAAGGAAGGCGGCAAGTAACGACGAGGCATGGGCTCCGGGCCGTCTTTCGGGGCGGCTCGGGGCTCGGCTGGACGGAGGTGAGATGACGTGTCGACATTGATCTCAGGTGGGCGGATCATCACGGCCGCAGACGACTACGTCGGCGACGTCTACGTCGAGGGCGAGCGCATCTCGATGATCGGCGAGTCGCTCGACGTCGAGGCGGACCAGGTCATCGACGCATCGGGCAAGTACGTGCTGCCGGGCTGCGTCGACCCGCACACGCATTTGGACATGCCGTTCGGCGGCACGGTGACGATCGACGACGTGACCTCGGGCCAAACCGCGGCCGCGTTCGGCGGCACGACGTGCCACGTCGACTTCTGCATCCAGTCACCCGGCATCTCGTTCGCGGAGGCGCTCGACACGTGGCACGGCAAGCGCGAGGGGAAGCAGATCATCGACATGGGCTTCCACATCGCCGTCACCGACCTTCGGGAGGGTGGGTCGCTGGAGGAGCTCGCCCGGCTACCCGAGCAGGGGATCACCTCGTACAAGCTGTTCATGGCCTACAAGGGCGCGCTCATGGTCGACGACGAGACGCTCTTCCGGACGATGGAGGTCGCGGCCGAGACGGGCGCGCTCGTGATGGTGCACGCCGAGAACGGCGACGCCATCGACGTCCTCGTGCAGCAGGCGCTCGCGGCAGGGAACACGGCGCCGCACTTCCATGCGCTGACGCGTCCGCCGGAGACGGAAGGCGAGGCGACGAACCGCGCGATCCAGCTCGCACGCGTCGCCGGCGCCCCGCTGTACGTGGTGCACGTGTCGTGCAAGGAGGCGGTGGACCCGATCGCGCGCGCGCGCGTGCAGGGCTGGGACGTGTGGGGCGAGACCTGCACGCAGTACTTCTTCGTCGACTACACGTACCTCGAGCGGCCCGACTTCGAGGGCGCGAAGTACGTGTACACGCCACCGCCGCGCGCGATCGAGAACCAGGAGGTGCTCTGGCACGCCATTCGCTCGGACATCCTCTCGGTTGTCTCGACCGACCACTGCGCGTTTCTCTGGGACGGCCAGAAGTCGATCGGGAAGGACGACTTTTCGAAGATTCCCAACGGCGGGCCGGGCCTCGAGAACAGGCTGCACATGATCCACGAGTTCGGCGTGCGCGCCGGTCGCATCTCCCTGAACCGGATGGTCGAGCTCCTGGCGACGAACCCCGCCAAGTTGTTCGGCCTCTATCCGCGCAAGGGCACGATCGCGCCGGGCTCGGACGCGGACATCGTGATCTTCGACCCCGAGCGCCGGCACCTGATCACGGCGGCGACACAGCACTCGAAGACGGACTACAACCTCTACGAGGGCACCGAGGTCACGGGGTCGCCGGAGACGGTGCTCCTCCGGGGGAACGTGCTCGTCGAGGGTGGCGAGCTGGTCGCGGAGGCCGGCGTCGGAGAGTTCGTCGAGCGGGCCGCCTTCGGGCAGGAGCTCCTGCCGACA
>CAWBER010000021.1:0-55306 GCA_963787855.1 uncultured Gaiellaceae bacterium | reverse complement strand
GGGCACCTGCGCAACCGGCTCAAGATCCACTTCGCCGACCTCACGGACCGGACGTCGGTCGACTACCTCATGCGCGAGCTGAGGGACACCGCGCCCGATCGGCCGTACCTCTTCCACCTAGGCGCGCAGGCGCACGTGGGCGAGTCCTGGCACCGGCCCTACGAGACGATCGCCGCGAACGTCCTCGGGACGCTCAATCTGCTGCAGTCCGTGATCGACGTCGGCCTCGAGCTCGAGAAGTTCGACACCGCAGGGACGTCGGAGGAGTACGGGAACGTCCGCGATTCCGTCTCGGATCATCACGATTTCGACGAGGAGGGCGGTCTCATCCTCCACGAGCGCTCGCCGATCAACCCGAAATCGATCTACGCGACCGCAAAAGTCGCGGCCGACTTCCTCACAATGAACTACCACGATGCATTCGGCGTGCCAGGAGTCGTAACGCGGATGTTCAACAACTACGGGCCTCGCCAGAATCCTCGCTACGTCACCGGGACGATCATCACGCAGGCGTTGACTCGCGAGACGATCGAGCTCGGCGCGCTCGATCCGCTCCGCGACTTCTGCTTCTGCACCGACGGCGTCCGCGGACATCTGACCGTGGCTGCGCACGGCACTCCCGGCGACGTCTACGTCTACGGGCAGGGAACGAACATCTCGATGCGTGACTGGGTCGACCTGATTCTCCGCGTCGGGGAGGCGGAGGGCCTCTGGCCTGGAGACCGTGAAATCGTGTCCTCGCCCGGCCGTCACCGCCCAGGTTCGAGCGAAGTGATGGCGCTGCGGGTCGGCCACGAGAAGCTGACCGCGGAAACGGGCTGGCAGCCGCGCGTCTCGTGGGAAGAGGGCGTACTGCACACGATCCGCTGGTACGCCGACAACCGCGACCGCTGGATCGGCCGCGTCGACTGGCTTCCGACGGGAGCACCGCTGACGACCCCGTGAGCACCACTCACCTACGGCTCGTGGTCGCGGGGGAAACCCTGTTTCCCCCGCGTGCCCCCTTCTCCCGGAGAACGTGGGGAACCTCCCGGTTCCCCACACCCCTCCCCGCACACGGTGCAACCAAGGTTGCCCTGTGAGCCGCATCCTCGTAACCGGCGGCGGCGGTTTCCTCGGCTCGCATCTCGTCGAGCGGCTCGAGGCCGAGGGGCACGAGGTCGTCGCCGCACGGAGCGCGGAGCACGACCTCACCTCGATGGACGACACCGCGCGGTTGTTCGACGAGGCCGCTGCAGAACTCGTGTTCCACCTCGCCGCCGAGGTCGGCGGAATCGGCGCGAACCGAGCCAACCCGGGCCGCTACTGGTTCGCGAACCTCGCGATGGGCGCGAGCGTGCTCGAGCAGGCACGCGTCCACTCGACTCCAAAGCTCGTCATCGTCGGAACCGTCTGCTGCGTACCCGAAATTCGCTCCGGTGCCCTTCAGCGAGGACGACCTCTGGAACGGCTACCCGGAGGAGACCAATGCGCCGTACGGTGTCGCGAAGAAGGCCGTCCTCGTGGGCGCCCAGGCGTATCGCGAGCAGTACGGGCTCGACGCGATCTTCCTCCTCCCGACGAACCTGTACGGGCCGCGCGACAACTTCGACCTCGAGACGTCGCACGTGATCCCCGCGCTGATCCGCAAGATGATCGAGTCCGAAGACGAGGTCGTGCTCTGGGGTGACGGCTCGCCGACTCGGGAGTTCCTTTACGTCGACGACTGCGTGGACGGCCTCGTGTTGGCCGCCGAGCGCTACGACGGGGCGGAGCCGGTGAACCTCGGCGCATCGCGCGAGATCTCGATTCGCGACCTCGCCGAGCTAATCGCCGAGGTCACGGGCTACGAGGGCTCGATCACGTGGGACACCTCCAAGCCGAACGGCCAGCCGCGCCGCAGCGTGGACGGCTCGCGCGCGAAGGAGCTCTTCGGCTTCGAGGCACGAACGCCGCTGCGCGAAGGAATCGAGCGTACGGTCGCCTGGTACCGCTCGGCGGTCGCCGGTGTCGGTCGCCGCTAGTACCGCGAGCGCTGCCCGCTGGAGCGGGCGCACGATCGATCGGCTCCTGGAGCGGCCGCGCATCGGTCCTCGGGTCACTGATCGGGCTGCAGGTCGGCGCGACCGTCGCGCTCGCGCTCGCCGCCGACCACAACGGCTGGGTCTGGTTCCAGGGAGGCGACCAGATCTGGCTCACGACACAGGGATGGCTGCTCGGCCAGTTCGAGCTGCCGCCGACGGAGCTCGGCTACCTGTGGTCGTACGCGATCGCGCCGATCATGTGGGTCACGGGCCCGACGTACGTGCAGGCCCTCCCGCCGCTGGTCGTCCTCCAGGTGCTCGTCCTCGGCCCGATCGCGCTCCTCTGCGTCTACGACCTCGCGTGCCGCATCGGCGGACGAGCTGCTCGGGTACTGGGCGTCGTTCCTCTGGGCGATCGCGCCGTTCGCCTCGATCCCGCTCTTCGTCGACCGCTATCAGGAGCGCTTCGGCGAGCAGTTCCTCCCGCAGGCACTCGGTCTGACCGCGATGTCGGACTACCCGTCGATGGTGCTCGTGCTCGCGGCGGCGGTGTTCGTCGCCCGCTCGCTCGAGGAGGAGCGGCTGCACGACGCCGTGCTCGCGGGGCTTCTCCTCGGCGCCGCGACCGCGATGAAGCCGCCGAACCTGCTCATGGGCGTCGGCGCTGCGCTCGCCTACCTCGTCGCGCGGCGCTGGCGCAACGGGATCGTGTTCGGGGCCGCGATCGTCCCGTCGCTCCTCGTTCTCGTGTTCTGGAAGGAGCGTGGGCTTGGCTCGATTCCGGCGCTCGGCCTCGAGGAGACGCGCCTTGCGACGGGCGCGGCGACGACGGCGATCTCGGTGAACGTCGACCGCTACGTCGACCTCGACTGGGACCACTGGATCCAGCAGATGGACTACATGCGCGAGTTCTTCTTCAGCGCTCGCGTTGCCCAATGGGCCCCGATCGCAGGTCTCGTCGCGGTCGTGCGCGTGCGGCGCGGTGCAATCGCAGCGCTCCTCGCAGGCTGGCTCGGGGCCTTCCTGGTCGTGAAGGGCTTCTCGCCTCGCGCGGACATCCAGACCGGCTCCTTCTGGCGGCTGCTCATGCCGGCCTGGCCCGCATACCTGCTGCTGCTTGCCGTCGATCCCGCTGCTCATACCGACGCTGGCCCGGCGACTCGGTGAGCGCCTGCGCGCGCCCTCGTCCCGGCCGGTCGCGCTCCGCTGGATCGCCGTCGCGGCCGCCGTGATCGTGCTGGTGCCCGCGGCCGCGATCGCCGCCTCCTCGCCGCTCGAGGGCCCCGAGCATGCCCTGACGCAGGACGATGCGGGCAACTTCATCCTCACGCCAGTCGACCAGAGTGTGGAGCTGCGCGTCGAGCGGACCGCGGAGGGCAACCTGCTGACGTGGGATGACGATCCGTGGCGCGCGAACGTCTTCTACCGCGTCTACCGCTTCGACGGCGCCGACGTGGAGTGCGAGAACACCGACGGCCATCCGGCGCAGTCCTGTTACTTCTTCGGGTCGCTCCTCGAGAGGTGAGCGAGCGCGCGTTCGTCGACGTCGGTGGTGCGCCCGGCGCCACGTACCGGATCGGCGTCGGCACGAACTGGATCGCCGACCCAGCCATCGGAGATGTCTTCGCGTTCAGTCCGCCGGCGGTGGCGCCCGGCTGAGCCTTTCTTCGAGCAACGCGATCCGCTGCGCGAGATCGACGTTCTCGTCCGTGAGCCGCGAGACCACGGTCGAGTAGTGGAGCAGCACGAGGAAGATGAACAGGATCGCGACCGCGAACAGCACCGCCGGCGGATAGCCGGTCACTCCGAACCAGCCGGCGAGCGTGTTCAGCCCCTCGCGCCACACCGACAGGATCAGCAGCACCGCCCCCGTCGCGAGCCAGAGCAATGCGTAGCGCTCCTTGAGCCGGCGGCCGCGGACGAGCTCGACCACGACGAGGATGAGGATGATCGAGGCGATCGCGCCCGCCACGGACGCGCGCAGCGGCGTCATCTGCGCGCGGCCTGCAGGCGCGGATAGCGGCGGAGGCTGGCGACGAGGAGCGCGAGCATTACCTTGACGATGTAGTAGAGCGACCGGACGAACGTGATCGACGACGTTCCCGCCTGGCGCTCGCGCATCTCGACCTGCACCTGCGTCAGCCGGAGGCCGCTGCGCAGCGCGACGAGCGTCGCCTCGACCTCCGGGTAGTCGTGCGGGTACTCGACGGCGAAGAGCTCTATCCCGGATCGGCTCAAGGCGACGAATCCGGACGTCGTGTCGGTCACTTTCTGCCCACCGAGGACCGAGACGAGACGCGCGAACAGGCGGATCCCCGTGCGCCGCGCGAAGGGCGGCCGATAGCTCCCGCCGGGATCGACGAACCGCGAGCCGATCACGAGATCGGCCGTCCCGGCGCGGATCGGCCCGAGCAGTTTTTCGAGCTCCGACGCGTCGTGCTGGCCGTCGCCGTCCAGTCTCGCCGCCGCCTCGTAGCCCTCGTCGCGCGCGAACCGAAACCCGGTCTGCACCGCACCGCCGATGCCGACGTTGAACGGGAGGCGAAGCACCGTCGCCCCGTGCGCCTCTGCGACATCGGCGGTCCCGTCGACGGAAGCGTCGTCGACCACGACGACCGTCGCAGCGGCGTCGAATGCCCTGATCTCGTCGACGACCCGCCCGATCGCGCCCTCCTCGTTCCACGCCGGGACGACGGCGATGAAGCTCATGCAATCACCCCGGCCTCGAGCCCTACGAGCTCGAGCAGGCGCCGCGCCCTGTGCGCATACGTGTGCTCGTCGAGGACGCGCTCCCGAGCGCGGCGACCCATCTCCTCGGCCTGTGCCGGGTCGGCGACGAGCTCACGGTACGCCGCGACGGCCTCCTCGGCGCTCTCGACCACGACGAGCTCACGACCCGGCTCGAACCAGCGCTCGATTCCCTCGTGCGGATTGGAGACGATCGCGGCGCCTGAAGAGGCGAGCTCGAACGGGCGCGCGGTGGACGACCCCGGCACGGTGGCGTGGGGCCGTCGCGTCAGGTTGAGGCTGATGCGCGCGGCGGAGATGGCACGGGCGAAGGCGTTGAAGGGGATGTCGCCGAGCATCCGCGCCCGACCCGTGTCGCCCTGGAAGTCGAGCCCGCCGAGGCCGAAGTCGAGCTCCGGAGCGCGGCGCGAGGGCTCGCCCACCATCGTCTTCATCCAGTCGCGCCGGAACTTGTCGCCGTAGCCGTAGAAGAACACGTCGACATCCTTCTCGACCGGCTGCGGTGCGAAGAACTCCGGATCGGCGCCCCAGTAGAGGGCCTCGGCGCGACGGGCACCGAGCTCGAGCAGCCGCCCGATCCCACCTTCCGAGTTCGACAGCACGAGGTCGTACTCCCATGGGTCCGCGCCGTGATACGGATTGAAGCCCGTGTCCATCCCGCCGAACTCGGGAAGGCTCATCGGCACGTCGCCGTCGTAGAACACGATCGGGATCCCATAGCGCTCGCGCAACGTGTCGGGGATGCCCCGGAGGTGCGCCATCGGGATCGTGAACACGATCACCGCGTCCGGCTTCTCCGCCTCGATCAGCTTCTCGAGGTGGCGCTTCCAGCGCGGCGTCACCAAGCGCGAGACCGTCTCGCGCGTGAGCTTGTCGAACGCCGACTCCTCGGGGCTCGCCTCCGCGCGGCGAAGGTAGCGGTCGCCCCGGGCACGTGCGAGCACGTTGCGGACTGCCTGATAGGACTCGCCCTCGAGGTACGTCGGGTTGGGCGCGGTTCGCCACCAGGGCGACTCGACCGGCCGGCCGCGGTAGGGCGTCACGACCAGGTCGACGCCGGCCTCGTACATTCCCTTCCAGAGCTGCCACCAGGCGGGCGTGCATCCGTACCTGAAGTCGAGGTCGATCGCGGACGCGGCCGCGAGGATCTTCGTGGCCTTCACTCAGTACGCCCCGCGCCGCGTGACTACCGCCGGGATCGTCTTGACGATGATCGAGATGTCGAGCCAGATGGACCAGTTCTCGAGGTAGGTGAAATCGAGCCGGACGAGGTCGTCGAACGTGAGGCCGGAGCGGCCGGAGATCTGCCAGAGGCCCGTCATGCCCGGAAGCACCGCGTAGCGGCGGCGGTGCCAGTCTTCGAGCAGCTGGTAGTCGCGAAGCGGCAGCGGCCGCGGCCCCACGAGGCTCATCTCGCCCTTCAGCACGTTCACGACCTGCGGGATCTCGTCGAGCGAGAAGCGCCGCAGGAAGCGGCCGACCCGGGTGACACGGGGGTCGTCCCGGATCTTGAAGAGTGCGCCCGCGGCCTCGTTCTCCTCCTCGAGCTCGGGCTGCAGGCCGGGCGCGTCGGCGACCATCGTGCGGAACTTCAACATCCCGAACTCGCGCTCGCCGACCCCGATGCGGCGATCGACGAAGAGGATCGGCCCGCGTGAGTCGAGCTTGATCGCGAGCGCGATGAGCGCCCACACCGGGAGACCGACGATTGCCACGACGGCGCTGACGACGAGGTCGAATCCGCGCTTCACGGCCCAGTCCCAGCCCGTGAGGACGGGTGGCCGGAGCTCGAACAGCGGGGCGCCCTGGCCCGGGACGTACTCCCCCCGCTGGACGAGAAGCTCCGTCGTGTCCGGCGCGAGCCGCACTTTGACCCCCTGCCGATGAGCCTGCTCCACGACGTCGAGCACGGCCCGCTCGTCGAAGTCGGCCTCCGCGAGAATCAGCTCGTCGGGCTTGAGCTCGTCGAGCACCTCTGCGAGCTGGGCGCGCCGCCCGAGGAGCTGGAAGCCCGGAACCGCCTCCGGCGCGACCACGCCGACGAACTCGTACGTCAACCCGTTGCGAGCGGACTCGAGCGACGAGCGCAATCGCACGAGACTCTCGCCGGCGCCGACGAGAACGACGCGGCGACGGACGCCGGCGGCGCGCATCACCTCGAGGGTCGCCGACTCGTAGGCCGCGCGCAGCAGCCCGATCGTCACCGCAGACACTACGACCGACGTCGGGATCAGGCCGGAAGTCGAGAAGTCGTACCCCGTGCCGAGCCCGAAGGCGAGCACGATGAGCGCGACGACGATGAGACAGGCGAGGATCCGGCCCGCCCCCGGCCTCAGCTCGCGCTGGCGATAGAGCCCAGCCTGCGCGAAGACGAGAACCGTGATCGGGGCGGCGAACTTCAGCCACTCGGCCGTTCCCTCGCGCCAGAGCAGGCCCCACAGCACGTCGCCGTCGCCGGTGACGACCTCGCGGATGACGAGCGCGAGGTAGATCCCGAAAGCGAGACCGACGACGTCGAGGACGACCAGCGCCGCGACCGAGAACGCGCGTCGCACGAGCGTGGAGATAGGGCCACGGGAGAGCACATAGACGCGCGACGCGCGGACGTCACGGTCCGCGATGGGCTGCGGCGACGCAGGGCGCGACGTCTCCGCCGGCGGGGCGACCTTGCCGGACATGGAGGAAGCTTAGAGCCGGGCCACGTCAGCCCAAAGAACGCCGGGTGCTCCCGGGAACGCGCGCGTAGCGAGCGTGTCGAGGTCCGTCACACGCGCGCGCCGCGCGAGAAGCGGCAGCGAGACGCGGATGAGCGCGCGACGGCGCGCGTCGAGCAGGTCCGTGTCGTGGAAGTACACGTGCAGGAGCTCGGGTAGGCGGCGCCTCGTGAAGGCGCGAGCGAGGTCCCCGAGGGTATGTGTGGTCGGAATCGCCCGAAGGCTCCGGCCCGAGGGCAGGTCCACTGCAGCGGGCGTGCCGAGCGACGCCCAGGGCGCATCCGCGTCCAGGTATGGCGGACGGGTCGCCCGCGGCGTGCAGTCGACGTAGCCGAGACCCGCGCAGGCCTCCGCGACCTCGAGGTCCGTGTACCAGCCGCCTCCGCAGAACAGGGTCGGCGCGAGCCCGAGCGCGCGCAGCCGCGCGCCTTCGTCACGCACACGCTCACCAGGAGCCTTGTAACGATCAGTTACAAGATCGTCCTCGTCGCTTGGCGCCGCAGTGGAAAGCGGTTTGTGACGATCAGTCATCACGCTCGTCGGTCGCGCATGATCGGGGGCCGTCCAATGCGTGTGGTGGCCGAGCGGGCCGCGCGCGGCGGCTTCGCGGGCGCGATCGACCCAGACGGCCTCGTCCTCGCCGAACGCGGCGTCCGCCGGTCGCATGAGCGCCGCGACCGCAAAGCCCCCTGGACGCGCCTCCTGGAGCGTCCTGAATTGGGCCCAGAGAGCGTCGTCGAGCGGTCGCTCAACGTGGCAGGAGACGACCGCGTACCGTTCCCGACTCACCTTGCGCCGACTGTACCGCCACCCCTACGTCGCGCTCGCGGTCGCCGCCGGGTTGCCGCGACTGGCCGCGCTCCTGTACGAGCGCGACGAGATCCTCGCCGCCTACACGGACAAGAGCGACGACTTCGCGGTCATCTTCCTCGAGCATGGCACGTACGGCTTCATCCCGGGCATCCCGTCCGCCTACACGCAGCCGCTCTACGGCTTCTTCCTCATCCCGATCTACTGGGTCGATCGGTCGTGGGTGACGGTCGGTGTGGCGCACATCGCGGTCGCGATCGCCACCGCCTGGATCGTCTACGCGATCGGAAGACGCATCGCGTCGGACGGCGTTGCGATCGGCGGCGCCCTGCTCGCCACGCTTCACCCGTACCTCGTCTGGCACGACATCCACCTGAACCGCGAGATCCTCGACCAGGTGCTGGCGGCGGCAATCGTCCTCGTCGCGATGATCGCCGCCGAGAGGGGCCGCTCGCTGTGGTGGTCGGCGGCACTCGGCGGCGTCCTCGGGCTCGCGATCCTCGGCAACGCGCGGCTCGCGCTTCTGCCGCTCGTTCTCGGGCTCTGGCTCATGCTGCGCCTGGGGTTCGCGCACCACGGCCTGGCAGCGCTACTCGTCGTCTGCTCGTGCGCCGCGCTGGTTCTCGCACCGTGGGTCGTACGCAACCGCGTCTCCGTTGGCTGCTTCGCAGTGACGACCGACTCGAGAGCGCTCTGGAAGGCGAACAACCTGAACACGTACGACGTGCTCGCCCGTGGCGCATGGATCGACGACGTGCCTCCGCATCCGGACTCGCCTCCGAGCCCTCAGGACGCAGGCGCGATCTGGCGAGAAACGGGACGAATCGTCGAAGTCGACGAGTGCGAGCAGATGCGCTTCTTCCGGGAGGAGGTCGTCGAGTTCTGGCGCGAGCATCCCGGCGAGAAGCTCCGCCTGGCCGGACAGGCGACCCGCCTCCTCTGGCAGCCGAACGTGCTCGAGACCGAAGGAAGGCCCGGCGCCGGCACCTGGCGGGACACAGCTCGCAGCGTCGTCGAGCCGGCGTTCATGATCGCGCTCTACGCGCTCGCCATCGTCGGGCTCTTCGTGGTGCCCCGGAGCTTCCTCGCACTCGCGCTCCTGCTGCTCGGCTACCAGACATTCGTCGCGATGCTCTTCGCCGGTGCGACGCGCTACCGCGTGCCGTGGGACTTCCTCCTCGCGATCCTGGCCGCGGCGGGAGTCGGGGCGGTCCTGGCCCGCTGGGGGCCGCGCCGCTACTCCGTGGGCGCCGGCACGAGCGCGCGGAGGTAGAGCTCCTCGACCCGCTCGACGCAGCGCTCCGGCGTGAACGCCTGGAGCGCGCGCTCCCGTCCTGCCAGGCCCATCTCCGCCGCACGAGGGAGGTCGCCGGCCAGCGCGACGATCGCATCCGCGAGCGGCTCCGCCTCGCCGGCGGGGACGACGAGCCCGGTCTCGCCGTCAGCCACGATCTCGGAAAGCCCGCCGACCGCACTCGCAACGACCGGCCTCGCACGCTCCATCGCCTCGAGCGCGACCATCCCGAACCCCTCGCCGAGCGACGGCACCACCACGATCGCGGCGTCCTCGATCGCCGCTTCTACCGGCGTTACGAACCCGAGGAAGCGCACCGCATCGTCGAGCCCGAGCTCGCGAGCGTACGCCTTCAAGGCCGGCGCGAGCGGGCCGCGGCCGGCGATGTCGAGCGACACGTCCGGCACCTTCGACCGCGCCTGCGCCAGCGCGCGCAGGAGCACGAGGTGGCCCTTGATCGGGATCAGCCGGCCGACGCAGACAAGACGCGGCTCGGTTCGCGCATACGGCTCCGCGGCTCCGTTCGCCGCGATCCCGTAGTGGACGATCTCGAAGTCCTGCTCCCTGAACCCTTCGGTCTCGGCGAGGTACTGCGCGAGCCCCTGCGAAATCGCGATGTGGACGTGCGCGAGGGAGCCGACGGAGCGGTCGGCGAACGCGAACCAGCGTCCCTCGCGGAACTCGTTGAAGCCGTGCTTGGTGGAGACCCGAAGTGGCACGCGGGTCATCGAGCCGGCGAGCTGTCCGTAGACGTCCGCGTGGACGAGATGCGTGTGCAGGATGCGCGGACGGACACGGCCCAGGTACGCGGCGACCTCCCCGAAGGCGATCGGATCCACGTCGGCGCGCAGGCGGATGTCGTCGAGCGGGACGCCGCGCGCGCGCAGCTCCCGAGCGAACTCCCACGCGCCCGGCTCGTCCTCGTGGAGCATGAGGAAGCGGATGTCCCAGCCGCGCTCACGAAGGTCGGGCAGGAGCTGCAGCAGGTGCGCCTCTGAGCCGGAGATGCCCGCGACCTTCTGGGCGTGGAGCACGACGCCGTCCCTCACGCGATACCCGCCGCGTCGAGGATGCCACGGGCCCACGACTGCACCGAGTGGCTCTCGGCCACGCCCTCCCGCAGACGTGCGCCCAACTCCGCCCTCTCCGCCGGGCTCATGGCAGCCATCCCCCCGATCCGTTCGGCGAGCGAGTTCGGGTCCCAGCGCGTGAAGCGCTGCTCCGGCGCGAGGAGCTCGTCGAAGATCGGATTCGACGCAAGGACGGGCACGCAGGAGGCAGCCGCTTCGTAGACGACCTTGTCCGGCGCGCCTGGGCGCATGTTGTTCACGAGCGCGTCGTGCGACGCGAGGAGCGCGGGGATCTCGGCCCGCGGGACGGAGTCGCCGATCGTGACGCGCCCCTCGAGACCGAGCTCGCCGACGAGCTGCTCGAGCTCCCTGCGATGCGCGTGCTCGTCGTCGGAGAGCGCCGGTCCGTGGACGTGCAGCTCCACGTCGTCGCCGGCGAGCGGCACGGCGGCGACCACGACGTCGAGCCCCTTGGCCGTCGAGTAGCGGCCGAGCGCGAGGAGCCGTGTCCCGGCGCCCTCGCGCGGAGGTGCACACGGGAACTCCGAGAGGTCGATCCCGTGCCCGATCGCGCGCAGCTTCCTCGACGGAAGCGGGAACGAGCGGCTCTCGACGCTCGTCACCGCGGTCGAGAGCCGCTCCGCCGCCTTCAGCAAGTCGCTGTCGCGCCAGTGCGTGAACCAGAGGACGAGCGGGATCCGCAGCGGCCGGACGAGCGGGGCCGCGAGCACGGCGTAGATCGGACACATGTGCGCGACGACGGCTCCTCCGCGAAGACCCGGAAGCTCGCGCGCGAGGGCGGCCTCGAAGCGCGCTCCGCGCAGCGCCCGTCGGCCCGCGCGGAACGTGCGGACGCGGCAGTTCTCCGGCAGCACGCCCGGAACTGCACCGTCCGCGAGCACGACGACCTCGTCGACCAAGGCCGCCAGCGCGGCGATCTTGGGGACGGTCGCCGCGAGCGCCGGATGCCGCGGGTCGACCTGTTGGGTGATGAAGACGAGCTTGCGCACTAGAAGAAGTCGAAATCGCCGAGCGTGAAGTGCCACGCGTCGGCACGCGCGTCGATGCGGACGCCGTCGTGGAGCGGCTTGCCGATGAAGCGAAGCTTCTTGTTCGTCGGCGCGAAGCCTGCCCGGGCGAGCGCGCGCCGGTGCGCCCGTGATCGAGGAGGTAGCAGGACGAGCGCGTCGGCGCCGCCCTTCACCTCGGCGGCGGCCCGCGATACGAGGGCACGCACCGCCTGCGTATCGTCCGGCGCCGCCACGAGATCGGCGACGAAGCCAGCCGACACACCATGCTTGAACGTGTGCCCCACTACCGCGACGCCGCTGAGTTCCTCGCCGCGGTAGGCGCCGAAGCAGCGGTAGTCCCGCGGCGAGTCGAGGTAGCGCCAGCTGAAGTACTCCGCGTCGCGCGAGAAGTGACTCCCGTAGCCAGCCGCGGCACGTGCGCCGAGCTCGTCCATCTCGGCGCCGAAGCGCTCGATCGGGCGCACCTCCAAGCCGTCGCTGGTCCGCGCCGTCGAGTCGGCGACACGCATCCCGCCGTGCTCGCCCGGCCGGCCGAGCACGTACCGGACGACGCCCCCCGCTCGAAGGGGCCGCGCCCAGAGGCGCAGCCGAGGCAGGTCGATCCATCCGAGCCTGCGGACGAAGATCGGGTGCGACTTGGCGTTGGGGAAGGTAACGGTGAGCGGGGAGCCCGAGGCTGCGGCCGCCGCCTCGTTTTGCTCCTGCAACGTCGAGAAGACGCCCTGCCCGCGGTAGCGCGCGTCGGTCGCGACGTTCACCGGGATCGCGAGCCGCGTCTCGACGCCCTCGAGGCGCGTCTTGAAGAAGCTCATTGCCGCGACCCCGATCACCGCTCCCTCGTCGACTGCGAGCGACACGATCCCCTCCCCGGCAGGATTGCGGTCGAACCACCACGCGAACTCCTGGTCGGTCAGCTGCGTCGTCCCGACGCGCGCGAGCAGGGCCACGAGCGACTGACGCCACTCGGGCGCGTAGCGGACGACCTCGACGCCGCTCACCGCGTAGCCGTGCCGAGAACCTTGTTGAACACGCGCCGCCCGTATGTTCCCGGAACCGTGTCCTTGACAGAGATGAGGTCGCACGCGCCCGCGAGAACCAGCTCGAACGTCCGCGGCGGATACGGCTCGACGTTGTAGCGCCGCAGCCGGAAGCGGTCGCTTGACGGCCCGTTCGCACCCGTCACCGAGGTGAACCCGAGGCTGTACCCGGCTTGCTGTACCAGACTCACATGCTCGGGGCGATAGTCCGCGAGGGAGCCCTTGACGAAGGCGTAGGCCACGACGGGGCGTCCGAGGCGCTCCTCGAGCCGGAGCTTCGACAACGCAATTTCTCGGGCAGCGTCGGCCGGCTCGAGCTCGGAGACAGGGCGGTGGCCGATGCCGTGCGACTCGACACGGATGCCACTTTCCTCGAGGGCCGCCAGATCGTTCCACTCGACCGTCTCGTTACGAACGCCCTGCGATCTCAACGCCTCCTCGTGCGGCAGGGGACGGTCGCCGTCGAGGAAGCCGACGGGAACGAAGATCACCGCCGGGTAGCCGTGCTGCCGAAGAACGGGCAGAGCGTTCTCGAGATTGTCGCGATACCCGTCGTCGAACGTGATCAGGACCGCGCCGGGCGGAAGAGGGGCGCTGTCGACGTAGTGGTCGCACACCTGCTCGAGTGAGACCGGCACATATCCGAGCTCGCGGAGCAGCGACATCTGCTCCGCGAACACCGCAGTCGGCACTGTCGTTGGGTTCGGCCTGAGGTCGTTGACCTTGTGGTACATGAGGACACGAAGCGTTCGCTCGGCCTCCCTGTCGAGCGCTCGCGAGCCGTTGACGGTCTCGCCGATCGTCCGGTAGACACCGTTCTTCAGCAGCTGCTTCGCCTTGTCCGCCCGCATCGCGTGAGTGTAGGCGGGCTAGCTCGTGACCTCGTCGACGAGCTCGCGGATGCGCCGCGCGTACTCCGGCGGCGTCGCCAGCCAGGCCTGCACGGCCCCGTGAGCGGCGGCGCCGATGCGCTCGGCGAGCGCTTTGTCGGAGAGGACGCGCACGAGCGCTTCGGCGAGCGCGTCGACCTCCTCCGCTGGAACGAGGAGGCCGGTCGCGCCCTCCTCGACGATGTCGGGGATGCCGCCGACGCGGCTCCCCACGACCCCACGGCCGCGGCAGAACGCCTCGACGACGACTCGTCCGAGGCCTTCCGAACGGGACGGGAGCACGAGAACCGTCGACTCGTCGAGCGCGCGAGCGACCTCCGGCGTGGGGAGCTGTTCCGTCCAACGTGTCTGCGCCGGCAGGTCGCGGACGAGCGCCTGAGGGACGTCTCGCAGCGTCCCGCGGCCCACGAGGTGCAGCGTCGCGTCCGGGACTCGCGGCGCGGCACGGCGCCAGGCGTCGGCGAGCACGTCGACTGCCTTGTAGCGCTCGAGCACTCCGACGAAAAGGCCAACCGGGCGCTCGGGGAGCGGCGCCGGCGGTGACTCGACGTACGGCTCCAGATCCATGAACGCGGCGAACTCGGCGGTCGGCTCGACCCCGGCATCGCGCACGAGGCCCGAGGTGTACGAAGAGATCGTCCGCACGCCGTCGCTTCGGCGCAGCCCGAAGCGGGCGAAAGCGTCGGCGAGCGGCGCGAGCGCCTTCCGCGCCCGGGACCCGTACAGCCGTGCGGGTGCCGCCGGATCGCCGTGGATGTCCGCGATGACGCGGGTCTCGACCCGCGCGAGCATCCGCGCGAGCACGCAGAGCGCCGCCTCCTGCGCTCCCTGCGCGAGCACGGCATCGGGTCGGAAGGCCTTCAGCTCGCGCGCAACGCGAAACGGGAGAAGCACGTAGAAGACGAGCCCATCGAGCGCGCGCGGGCGAGTCGAACGGACCAGCGCGAACCGAGGATCGGTCGCAGCGCCGCCGCTCGAGCTCGCGAGCACCCGCACGTCGAGCTCCGCCGACAGCGCGTCGAATTTCTCCGCGAGCGACGGCGACAGCGGGAGCGCGTACCGCGAGCGACCGACCATGAGCAACCGCTTCCTCATGCGGTCGCCCGTTGCAGCTCGGACTCGATCCTCGTGAACACGAACTGTTCCGAGTAGCCCTCGACCGAGGCCGGCGCGGCAGCACCGAGGCGCGCGCGAAGTTCGGCGTCCACGAAGAAGCGCTCGATCGCCGCGGCGAGGGCCTCCGGATCGCGAGGTGCCACGAGCAGCCCGTTTTCGCCGTCACGCACGACCTCGGGAACCCCGCCGACCGCGGTCGCGATGAGGGGACAGCCCACGGCGAGCGCTTCGACGACCGTGTGCGGGAAGTTCTCCCAGGCCGACGGCAACACGGACGCGTCCGCAGCACGGAAGAGCCGGAGCACGCGCTCACGCGGAACGGCACCGACGAACGAGACGCGGCCGTCGAGCTCAAGCTTGAGCGCCGTTTGCTCGAGCGCAGCGCGCTCGGGCCCGTCGCCGGCGACGACGAGCGCGACCTCGGGCACCCTCGTGAGCGCCTGCAGAAGCACGTCCAACGCCTTCTGCGGCCCGAGGCGGCCGGCGAAGACCAGCGTGTTCCCGGAGAACGCAAGCTCACGGCGGAGCTCGTCGCGCGGTGGCAGCGCGGGGATCTCCGGAGCCGGATTGGGGAGGACGGAGACGCGCTCAGGGTCGAGCCCCCAGCGAAGCGCGACGTCGCGGAGGTACGCGCTCGGGCAGAAAACGTGACGCGCGGCGCGGAGCGCGCGGTTGCGCGTCGCGCGCAGGAACCGCGTCCGCACGCCACCTGCCTCGTGCTGGAACTCGTCGAGGGTTCCGACGTACCGCCCTTCGCGCGCGGCACGCTCGAACACCTCGTCCGAGACGAGCTTCACGACGAGCGGCCGGCGAGCTAACCAAGAGCCGATAGCCGCGCGGCGGATCATGCTCGTCGCGTAGACGACGTCGGCTCGACGCGCCGCACTGCGAACGAGAAGTGCGGCCCGAACATGCCGGAGAGGCGAGCGCCGCGACGCCCAGAGCACGGAATACGCCCGCCGCGACGGCTCGTCGTCCGCCGTCGTCACCACCTCGACGCCGTGGCCTCGCTCGGCGAGGAAGTCGGCAAGCGCGGGCGCGTGGCTCGCAGGCCCGCCCGGATCGGGCGGCCAGATGCCGGAGACGACGACGGCCTTCACGACTGCAACGAGACCTCGGCCCTGGCCGCATGCACCTCGTCGCGGAGGCGCAGGATCACGACGAGCCAGGCGCCGGCGAACACGAGCGTGGACGCGAGCACGGCGACCGCCGCGCCCGTCGCGCCCCACTCTGCCCCGAGGACCGCGACCAGTGGAATGGCCACGATCGCCTCGAGCCCGTGCGTGACGATCCGCAGCCGCGGACGCCCGATCGTCACCGGGAGCGTCTTCGTCCAGCCGATCGCGAAGTGGATCGCCGCAGCGAGCAGGACGATGCGGGCAGCAGTGACGGCGTCGTCGTACTCCGAGCCGAAGACCAGGTCGACGAGCCACGGCATTGCCAGAAAGAACACCGGCACCGCCACGAGCATCAGCGCTCCCGCCCACCGGGTGTAGCGCTGGATCCCGGAGAGGATCCTCGTCCGCTCGCCTCTCTCCCAGTCGCGCGTCTGCTCGGTCATGAGGACGAGCCGCGCGGGCGAACTCGCCGCGGCGAATCCTGTCTGCGGCGTCTGAGCGATGCGGAAGAGACCGACCTGTGTCGTCCCCGCCGCGACACCGAGCACGACTGGGACGAGCGTCGTGCGCAGGGAGATCACGCCTGTCGCGATGCTGGACTCGATCACGAACGAGCGAATACCGGGGACGTCCTCGCCCAGCTCTCGTGCCGGAGCGGCCGGGAACCGACGCAGCGCGACGAGCCCTACGAACGAGATGGCAACGGTCGCGATGCCCTGGGCGACGACGATCGCGACGAGCGCCTCCGTGACGCCGAGAGGCGCGGCGATCACGATCGCGAGCAGCCGCAGGGCCGCAGTTCCGGCCTGGTACACGCCTCGAAGGTCGTACCTGCTGTGGAGGAGCAGAATCGTCGACGCGACGTTCTCCGACGACTGGACGAACGGGAGCAGGGCCGCCGCGAGCAGCGCCGTCTCGACTCCCTCCGAGCCGAAGAGCTCGTCCGCGAACGGCGCGAGCGCGACGACGACGATCGTGGCCAGTGCTCCTCCGGCGACCTTGAGCAACAAGGCCTGCCGGAAGAGCCGCCGCAGCCGTCCCCAGTCCTGGCCGGCGACGTAGCGGAACCCGTACTTCGTGAGCGACTCCTCGACCGTGAGATCGAGGAGGATTTGGAAGAAGCCGACGACCACGAGTGCGGTCGCGAACACGCCGAAGTCCTCGCGGCCGAGCACGCGTGCCGCGACGATCGTCCCGGCGATGCCAAGCGCGACGGCGGCGTAGATCCACGCGGCCGTCGCCGACCGGCGTCGGAAAAGCCGGGAGGACATCGGCCTGCAAGTGTAGGGCTGACATCGCTCGGTACCAGCAGAAGCGCGCCTATAGTGGCGCGGTGGCGACCGGGGCGTTCGACAGCGCGCACGTGTCGTCGAGCCTCCGTAGCCTGATCGACCGCCGATCCACGGGAGCGCTCGTCCTGGCGGCTGCGATCCCGTTCCTCTTCCTACACGAGCGCTTCCAGCCCGAGCTCGCCCTAACCTTCGGGTCGACGTCGGTCGAGATTCGACTCGCGGACTGGGCGCTCCTCGTGGTCGTGGTGGCCGCGCTCGTCTCAGCGTTGCGGCTCGGCACAGAGCCCCTGGCCGCAGGACGGACCCTGTGGATTCCCGGAGCCCTTCTCCTCGGCTGGCTGGCCTTCGCCGCGCTGCGTCCCGCAGCGATCGACGACGATCGCTTCGGCGACCACTTCGTCAGCTACCTGAAATTCGTCGAGTACGCCTTGCTCGTGCTCGCCGTGCCGCTAGTCGTCCGCCGCAGGGGCGACCTCGCGCTCGTCCTCGGAGGCATCGTGGCGTGGAGCACCGTGGCGACGGGCGTCGCGCTGCTCCAGCTCCTCGGAAGCGACATCTTCGAGGTGTCGACGTCCGGGTGGCGGTACTCGTCCTTCCTCGGCCGCCACGACCTCGCCGCACTTTCGGCGCTCACGGCAAGCCTCGTCGCCTGTCGGATCGTGGCCGGCCGGACCGAGGTCCCGCTCGGGCGATTCGTCCCGCTCGCCGCTGGGGCCGGCCTGCTCGGCCTGATCCTCGCCGGCTCCGTGGCAGCCGCCGGCGGCTTCGCGGTCGGCAGCGCCGGTCTGTGGCTCGCCGCCCGTCGGCGCTTCCAGCCGTCGGCGCGACGGACCGGCACTCTCATGGTGGTCGTCCTGGCCGTCGCGCTCGGCGTGACGATGATCCGAAGCGAGGCACTCGAGGACTTCCTGCGCTTCGTCGGCATCCACGGGGACGAGCGCGCGCAGGGCGTCGAGACCTATTCGCAGCGCACGGTGCTCGCCTACATCGGTCTGCGCATAGCGCAGGACAACCCGCTCCTCGGAGTCGGCTGGCAGCGCTCGTCGCGACCCGACGTCTTCGAGCCTTACGTAGACGATGCGCGCAACCGCTTCCCCGACGTCGTCGAGCTCGCGTTCCCGGCCGAGGGTCGAGAGTGGGGCGTCCAGAACCTCTATGTCCAGGTCCTCGCCGACGCTGGGCTCGTCGGCCTCGTCCTGCTCCTGCTCACGGGGGTAGGGGGCGTCCTGCTCGCGTGGCGCGCCGCGGCGCGCGCTCCGACGCCGTGGGCCGCCGGCGCAGGCCTCCTCGTCGTCGGCGCGCTCCTGACGCTCGGCGCGGAGTGGGCGTCGCTCGGCATCGTGGCGGGGATCCCGCTGCAGGCAGCCACCTGCCTGCTCCTCGGGCTCGCGGCTGCAGGCGCCGCGGCGACGGAGAGCGGTTAGGTTGACGCCGTTATGAAGGCCCTCGTTACGGGCGGCGGCGGCTTCATCGGTTCGAACGTCGTGCGCGCGCTGCTCGCGCGTGGCGACGAGGTGCGCGTGCTCGACAACTTCTCGACCGGAAGCCGCACGAATCTCGCCGGCCTCGAGAGCGACGTCCAGCTCGTCGAGGGCGACCTGCGCTCCTACGAGCGCGTGCACGCCGCCGTTCGCGGCGCGGAGGTCGTCTTCCACCAAGGCGCCCTGCCGTCCGTGCCCCGATCCGTCCAGGATCCGCTCACCACGACCGCGGTCAACGTCGAGGGAACGCTGAACGTGTTGCTGGCAGCCCGCGACGAGGGTGTGCGCCGCATCGTCAACGCCTCGTCGTCCTCCGTGTACGGCAACACGGGGGAGCTCCCGCGCGTGGAGACGCAGGCTCCGGACCCGATCTCGCCCTACGCCGTCGCGAAGCTCGCGGCCGAGCGCTTCTGCACCAGCTTCAGCCGCGTGTACGGCATGGAGATCGTCTCGTTGCGCTACTTCAACGTCTTCGGGCCGTACCAGGACCCGACGTCGCAGTATGCGGCTGTGGTCCCGCGCTTCATCCGCTCGATCGCCGACGGCGAGCCCGTGACGATCTACGGGGACGGCGAGCAGTCGCGCGACTTCACGTTCGTCGACAACGTCGTCCGCGCGAACCTGCTCGCAGCCGATGCCGAAGGTGTCGGCGGCGAGATCCTGAACGTCGCGACAGGGGGGTCGGTGACGGTCAACGTCCTCGCAGAAGCGATCGGGCAGCTCCTTGGCAAGCCGGTCGACAGGTCGTACGAGCCGGCTCGTGACGGCGACGTGCTGGCGTCCTGGGCAGACGTAAGCGAGGCACGGCGCCTCCTCGGCTTCGAGCCGGAGGTCGACTTCGACGACGGCCTACGACGTGCGGCGGACCATCTCCTCGGAAAGGAGTGATCATGGGACATTCGTTCGGGACGCTCGACGAGCTGGGCGAGGGCTACGGCTTCCGCAAGATCCGCAAGCCGCTCGGCGTGACGGCGTTCGGCGTGAACGCGATCGTGATGCCACCCGCCTACACCGGCTTCCACCACTACCACGACACACAGGACGAGCTCTACTTCGTCCACTCGGGTCGTGCGCGCGTCGAGGTCGACGGCGAGGAGCGGCTGCTCGAGCCGGGCGGGCTGGTCCACGTCGAGTCGACGACGCCTCGCAAGGTCTCGAATGCGAGCGAGGACGAGGATCTCGTCATGCTCGTCGTCGGCGGGAAGGACGGCTACGTCGAGCGTGACGGGCACATGGTCGACGAGGAGGACGTCGCGCGTCGAGCCGCCTTCGGGCGGAGCGAGGCCTCGTAGCCGTGAGCTTCGCGGTCGCCGCCGAGGCGTACGACCGCTTCATGGGGAGGTACTCGACCCCGCTCGCGCCGCGGTTCCTCGACTTCGCGAAGGTCGACAGCGGGCTGGTGCTGGACGTCGGCTGCGGACCGGGAGCGCTCACGGCGGTGCTGGTCGAGCGCTTCGGCGCAGACGCGGTCGCCGCGGCCGACCCCTCCGAGCCGTTCGTCGCTGCCGCGCGCGAGCGCCACCCCGGCGTCCGCGTTGAACTCGCTCCCGCGGAGGACCTGCCCTTCGAGGACGCGGAGTTCGCTGCCGCCCTCGCTCAGCTCGTCGTGCACTTCATGTCGGACCCGGTGGCGGGTATCCACGAGATGGCCCGTGTGACCCGAAGTGAAGGCGCTGTCGCCGCGTGTGTGTGGGACCTCGCAGGCGGAGAGGCGCCGCTCAGCGTGTTCTGGAACGCGGCTCGGCAACTCGCCGGCGATGTGATCGACGAGTCGAAGCTCGCCGGCGCGCGCGAAGGTCACCTCGCCGAGCTGTGCGAAGCGGCCGGCCTGCGAGAGGTCGAGGACGGCGCGATCTCGATTGCCGTCGAGCACGCGACGTTCGACGAGTGGTGGGAGCCGTTCACTCTCGGCGTCGGCCCTGCCGGCGCGTACGCCGCCGCACTCGAAGACGACGAGCGCGCGGCGCTGCGCGAGTCGTGTCGTAGGCTCCTCCCCGACGAACCGTTCACGATGCACGCGCGCGCCTGGGCGGCCCGCGGCGTCGTCTAGCCTGGCCGCGTCGCCTTGAACACCAGGTCGCGCGCGAAGATGCGCGCGCTGAGCCTCGCATAGCGCCCTCCGACGAAGTCGATCCGGATGTCCTCGAAGCCGCGGAGGAGTCCGCGGATCATGCTCGGCGAGAACATGCGCAGGTGCGTCGGATCGTCCTCGGGCGGCCGGCCGCGCAGGAAGCGCAACCTGCTCTGGAGGCGGAAGGCGTTCGGCACCGACCCGACGAGGACGGCTCCAGGGCGGAGCACACGCTCGATCTCGGCCACGAGCGCGTCGGGGAAGCGGAGGTGCTCGAACAGCTCGCCGGCGACGACAGCGTCGAAGCTCCTGTCCTCGAACGGCAGCGGCTCTTCGACGTTCGCCTGGACGGGCTCGATCCCCAGCGCCCGCGCCTTCTCGAGCGCTGCAGCGTCGACATCGAGCCCGACGACCGAGTTGCCGTCGAGGAAGTGCCTCGTCAGCGCACCTGAGCGGCATCCGAGGTCGAGCACGCGCTTTCCGCGGCCGATCGCCTCCACGAAGAACGGGATGCGCTCCGGGACGAAGACGAAGTCGCCCTCGTCGCGGCGCTCGCGATGGTGCTCTTCGTAGCGCTGTTCGAGGCTCACGCAGAGGCGACGGCGGCGTGCCCGAGCGATTCGATCGTGCGCCGCAACCCATCCTCGAGCACGATCTCGGGCTCCCAGCCGAGGGTCTGCTTCGCGCGCGTGATGTCCGGCTGGCGCACCTGCGGGTCGTCCACGGGAAGCGCCTCGTAGACGATCTCGCTCGGCGAGCCCGTGAGGCGAAGGATGATCTCGGCGAGCTCGAGGAGGGTCTTCTCGTCCGGGTTGCCGAGGTTGACCGGCAGGTGCTCCCGCGACTCGGCGAGCTGGACGATGCCGCGGATGAGGTCGTCCACGAAGCAGAAGCTCCGCGTCTGCGAGCCGTCGCCGAAGACCGTGAGGGGCTTCCCCTCCAGCGACTGCCGCAGGAAGGTCGGGATGGCCCGACCGTCGTTCGCACGCATTCGCGGCCCGTAGGTGTTGAAGATCCGGACGATCGCGGTGTCTACGCCCTGCTGGCGGTGGTACGCCATCGTGAGCGCCTCCGCGTAGCGCTTCGCTTCGTCGTACACGCCACGCGGGCCGATCGGGTTCACGTTGCCCCAGTACGTCTCCGGCTGCGGATGCACCTCGGGGTCGCCGTAGACCTCGCTCGTCGAGGCGAGCAGGAACCGCGCGCGCTTCCACTTCGCGAGGCCGAGCGCGTGGTGTGTCCCATACGAGCCGGTCTTCAGCGAATGGAGCGGCATGCGTAGGTAGTCGATGGGGCTGGCGAGCGCGGCGAGGTGGTACACGAAGTCGACCGGCTCCTCGCACACGATCGGCTCGATCACGTCGTGGTTCACGAACGTGAACGCGTCGTCGCGCAGGTGGTCGATGTTCTCGAGCGACGACACGACGAGGTTGTCGAAGCAGACGACCCGGTGGCCGCGCCGCAGGAGCGCCTCGCAGAGGTGGGAGCCGAGGAACCCGGCGCCGCCGGTGACGAGTGAGGTCGGCATGGTCTCGATGCTAATCGGACGCTTCAGCGCCCGGCTTCACTCTTTACGACACCCGAACGGGCGCTCCTGCGGGCGAGGGAGAGCTCAGACCTCGAGCACGGACAGGATGTTTCCTGCCGGATCCGTGAACCAGGCGATCCTCGGACCGTCCGGGTCCAGCGAGATGCCTCTCTCGTCCTGATCGATGCCGTCGTACCGCTCGAACTGCACACCGCGCTTCCGGAGCTCGTCCACCGCCGCCTCGACCTCGTCGACCGGAAAGTTCAGGATCGTGTACGTGGCCGGAACGTAGTCGGGCTTCGGATAGACGAGCGTGTCCCGGCCTCCGGCGAGATGCAGCGTGAGCAGGTCGTGGTCCTGCGAAACGCGCAAACCGAGCGTCCCCTCGTAGAACGCGCGAGCCTCGTCGAGATCGGGGACGGCAAATCCACTGAACGCCTTCGTCTCTGCGAACACTGTCGCTCCTTTCTCCGATGGTCCACTCCTACAGACGACGGCAGCACGACGAACTCATCGGTCTCAGCGCAGGTCCTTGTTCGCCTCCATGTCGAACCACATCGCGAAGAGCGTCATCTGCAGGCCGGCGATGAGCAGCACGGCCACGAGGACGATCGTCGCCGGAGTGATCGCGTTCCCGGCGATGCGCAGAACCAGCTCGATCAGGCCGAGCACGAAGCCGACGGTCAGCATGAGCGCGCCGAACGCGTAGAAGAACACGAGCGGGTGGAAGTCGCGGATGACGTACTTCTGCCCCATCCGCCACCAGAAGCCCTTGAACAGCAGCCACGAGATGCGCGGCACGACCGAGCGCAGCTTGATCCCCGACCTCTCGCCGACGTCGTAGATCGGCCGCGACGGGACGTCGCGCACGCGCGCGTTCTGCACGTTCAGGTGCACGAGCACGTCGTTGGGGAAGCCGTAGCGCGGGTACAGAGCGTCGAGATCAAGCCGCCGGAGCGTCTCGAGTGAGACCGCCGTGTAGCCCGCCTGGGAGTCGGCGACATGCCAGTAGCCGGACGCGATCTTCGTCAGCAACGAGAGGACGGCATTCCCGAGGTACCGCGTGCGGGGAATGACCTTCCAGGCCTCGCCGGAGACGAGCCGATTCGCCTTCGCGTACTCGACCTCGGCCCGGGCGACAGGCTCCACCAGCGCCTGCAGCTCGGCCGGATCCATCTGGTTGTCCGCCGCCATCACGCAGGTGACGTCGACCTCCTCCGCGAGTGCCTGGCGATATCCGGTTGCGATGGCGGCGCCGACCCCCGAGTTGTGTTCGTGCCGGATGAGCTGCACGCGCGGATCGCCGAGGTCGATCGTGGCCGCGCCGGTCCCGTCTCGCGAGCCGTCGTCGACGACGTAGATCCGATCGACGAGCTCGGGGATGCCACGGATGGTCTCGCCGACGAGGTGCTCCTCGTCGAAGGCGGGCACCACGACCGCGACCCGCTTGCCGTCGAGCATCAGGCCGAGGCCGAGGCCGTCCCGCGCCGGCGTGCGACGATCGGGTCGACGACGAGCGCCGCGATCGCGCCGAGGAGGAGTCCGATCAGCGCGCCCACGATCAGCGACGTGCGGCTCGAGCGCGCCGTCGTCTTGCTGGCTGCCGCCGGCTCGACCACGCGGCTCGACTCGACGTTCTCGGCGAGGTTCAGGAACTGCCGCGCGTCGGTGAGGTCTTCCTGCAGGGCCGACCGCCGCGCGTCCGCCGTGGTGATCACCGCGTTCAGATTCTGGCTCAGCAGCAGCCGCTCGACGGGCGCGAGCGACTCGTTCGTGACGAGGGCATCCTGCTGCTCCTGCGCCTCGGCGATGCGCGCCTCCACGGCCGCCAGCTGTGCCTCGGCGACCTCGACCTGGTTCTCGAGCAGCTCCACCTTCTCCGTGACGTACAGCGACACGCGATTGGTGACCCGAGCCGCGAGCACGTCGGCAGCCAGTTCGACCTTGCGCTTGCCGGAGCCCTTGACCGCGATCTCGAACAGCGGGTTGATGCCCCGGATCTGCCCAGCGGCGAGGAGCTCGCGGGTCGAGATCGAGGAGCGGAGCTGCGAAGCCGGGATGCCGCTCACGCGCGAGGCGCGCTGGATCACGGACTCGGAGCGGATGATCTCGCTCACCGTCCGCGGGTTCGTCGCGAGGCTCTGGATCTGACCGCCGCCGAGCGGTGCGAACGGCTGGCCGAGATACACGATCGTCTGCGCACGCCACACCGAGCCGCTCGACAGGGCGAGCGCGATGCCGACGATCGCGCCGACGACGAGACCGCCGACCGGGAGCCACCAACGCTCCTTGAGACGCTGCAAGCCGGAGGAGAGGTCGACTTCCTGCTCTTCGGAGAGCTCGGGAGGCCGATTCATGCGGTCGCGACCCTATCAACGGCCCAGCGCCACTGGGCCTCGAGTCCCCGCGCAAACGGCGTGCGGGCTTCCCAGCCCGTTCTCTCGCGAATGCGTGACGTGTCGGCGAGCGTGCGGGCCTGGTCTCCCTTGCGGCGAAGCCCCGGCAGGAGCTCGAGCGCGCGCCCGGAGGCGCTCTCGAGTATGTCGATCGCGTCGAGCATCGATGCCTCCTCTCCTCCTCCCACGTTGAAGACATCTCCTGCCGAGCCCTGCTCCATCGAGAGGACCGTCGCCTCGACCGCGTCCTCGACGAAGGTGAAGCTGCGCGACTGCGTGCCGTCGCCGTGGAGCTCGAACGGCCTACCCTCGACGAGGCACGCGACGATCTTCGCAAGCGCCATGTCCGGGCGCTGGCGCGGCCCGTAGATCGTGAAGTAGCGGACGACGACGTGGTCCAGGCCGAACTCCTTCGCGTACGCGCCCCCGAGATGCTCGGCGCCGAGCTTCGTGATCCCGTACGGCGAGATCGGCCGCGGCCGCGTCTCCTCGGAGGTCGGGTAGGTCTCGGCGTCGCCGTAGATCGACGAGGAGGAGGCGAAGACCGTGCGCACGCCCGCGGCGGCCGCCGCCTCGAAGAGGCGCTGGCTCACGAGCAGGTTCTGGCGCACGTAGACGGGGAAGACGCCGCCGAAGCTGGCCACACCGGGCTGACCCGCCAGATGGAAGACGCCGTCCAGGCCGTCGAGCTCGATCGGGTCTTCTGCGAGATCGATGCGCTCGACCGGAAGTCCCGCCGCGTTGTCTTCCTTCAGCGCCGGGTCGTAGTAGTCCGTGAACGCGTCCCAGCCAGTCGCGTCGTGCCCGCGCTCGAGGAGTGCCCGCAGAAGCTGCGAGCCGATGAATCCGGCCGCGCCGGTGACGAGGTACCGCATGGCCTGGGAATGCTACGGCCGGTGGACGACCGCGAACCCTCCGTCCTCATCGGGGGCCAGGCACACCTCGGAGAAGTACCGGGTCATGACGACCCCGTCCTGAAAGTCGCCGAGGCGCGGCTCCGGGCGCTCGCCGCGCGCGAGGGCGAGCGCAAGCTCGGGGTAGCCGCCGCCCGCCGCAAGCGGAACCGGGAAGCCGCCGCCGAAGCGCGTGTTCACGTCCGTGATCGGCAGCGAGCCGTCCGCTTCGCGAAAGCACTGCACGTTCGCAGGGCCCTTGACGCCGACGATCTCGGCCACGCGGGCGCCGTGCTCGATCAACTCGGGGTCCTGGAACGAGGCGCCCCTGATCGACTCGCCGCCCTTGGAAAGCAGCATCGTGCGCGGAATCGCATTGAGGCAGCGCGCATCCATGTCGCAGAACACGTCGATCGAGAACTCCTCGCCCAGACACTGCTCCTGCACGAAGGAAGGCACGTCGGTGTAAGCGAGGAAGAAGTCGAGCCGTTCGCGGTCGGACGCGCGGAAGATGTTCCGCGAGCCGAAGCCTTCTCGCGCCTTCACCAGAACCGGGTACCGCGCGTCGCCGGGCACGTCCTCGGGCGCCCAGCTCCGCGGCGACGGGATGCCGTTCGCGATGAAGAAGTGATGTGCCTCGAGCTTGTCCGACATGCGCGCCGACGCCTCCGCGTCCGGCAGGAGGACGAGCGCCGGCGCGAGCTGTCCGCGCTCGCGAGCGAGAACCGGGAAGTCGAGATCGTTGAGCGGCACGACGAGTTGGACGTCGTGCTCTCCCCGCAGTCGGGCTAGCGCCGGGACGTATTCGGGATCGGCGATGCGCGGCACGATCTCGTGCAGCTCGCAGTGGTAGAGAGCCGGCGCGAGCGGATCGGCGTCGACGCCGAGCACCTTCGCGCCCGCAGCGCGGAACGCGCGGGCGATGTCGACCCGCTGGCCGACCGACGTGAGCATCACGACCACGACGCGAGAGCGTACTCGGAGGACTCCGCAATCACGGCGCTAGTGCTTCCCACGGCGCAGGCGGGCGTGATTCGTCGGCGAGAACCGAGCAGGCCTAGGACGCAGGGAGGGCCAATGTTCGAGAACATTGGCCCGACTGAGGACGACGGCATGCGAAGTGTTCGCAGCCACACGAAGCGCGTGCGTAGGCGCCGTGGGAAGCACTAGGGTCAGCGCCGTGCCCGAGCCGATCCGCATCCTGCGCGTCATCGCGCGCCTGAACATGGGCGGGCCGGCGATTCACGTGGCGAACCTCGCGGCCGGGCTCGAGACTCGCGGGTACCACACGACGCTCGTGGCGGGATCGCTCGCGCGCGGCGAGGACTCGATGGCCTTCGTCGCCGAGCGCCTCGGCGTGTCCGTCGTCGACGTGCCAGAGATCCAGCGCGAGGTCGCGCCGCTGCACGACGCACAGTCGATCCGGCGGCTGACGGCGATCATGCGCGAGGAACGTCCGCACATCCTCCACACGCACACCGCCAAGGCCGGCGCGCTCGCCCGAGCCGCGGCCCTCGCCGCCGGGCGTGCGGGGCCTCCGATCGTGGTCCACACCTTTCACGGGCACGTGCTGAAGGGCTACTTCGGAACGGGGCGTACGGCGTTCTTCAAGCAGGTCGAGCGCACGTTCGCGCGGTCGACGGACGTGCTGGTTGCCGTGAGCCCCGAGGTGCGCGACGAACTCGTCGCGCACGGGATCGCTCCCGCCGACAAGTTCACGGTCATCCGGCTGGGCATCCCACTCGACGAGCGGCTGGGCGACGAGACCGCCGACCTCGACTACCGGCAGCTGTACGGCATTCCCGGCGACGCGTTCGTCGTCGGCTGGGTGGGCCGCATGACGGGTGTGAAGGACACGGACGCAGTGCTCGAGATCGTGGCCGCGACGCGCGACCGCGGCGTTCCTGCAGTCCTCTGCATGGTCGGCGACGGCCCCGACCGCGAGCGGCTCGAGCAGGTCGCGCACGACCTCGGGATCGCACGCTCGACCTACTTCGTCGGCTATCAGGAAGACGTCGCCGGCTATTACAGGCTCTTCGACGCCTTCCTCCTGCCATCCGTGAACGAGGGCACGCCGGTGAGCGCGATCGAGGCGCTCGCGTCGGGAACGCCGGTCGTCGCGACACGGGTGGGAGGCGTTCCCGACGTCGTGACGGACGGAGTCGACGGCTTCCTG
Source organism: uncultured Gaiellaceae bacterium (assembly GCA_963787855.1). Classification (GTDB taxonomy): domain Bacteria; phylum Actinomycetota; class Thermoleophilia; order Gaiellales; family Gaiellaceae; genus GMQP-bins7. The sequence continues at coordinate 27,638 of CAWBER010000021.1, read as the reverse complement.
GTCGAGCCGGGCGACACGGACGCGGCCGCGGACCGGCTCGCAGAGCTGGCCCGCGCGCCCGAGCTACGAACCAGCATGGGCGAGGCGGGCAGCGCGAACGCGCGCGAGCGCTACTCGGTCGAGCGCCTGGTGGACGACGTCGACCGGCTGTACCGCGAGCTGCTCGCTGCGAAAGGCATTACCGCCAACCACCGGTAGCGCCGCGGTAGGTGCCGCGGAAGAGCGCCAGCGGCGTGCGGAGCAGGATCTCGAGATCGCGCCTCGGCGAGCGGTTCTCGACGTACCAGACGTCGAGCTCGATCCGCTCCGCCCACGGGAGCGACGCGCGGCCGTGCACCTGCGCCCAGCCGGTCAGACCGGGGCGGATGTCGAGCCGGTGGCGCTGATGCTCGTCGTACTGCTCGACCTGGTAGCGGAGGGTCGGCCGCGGCCCGACGACGCTCATGTCTCCGCGCAGGATGTTCCAGAGCTGCGGCAGCTCGTCGATCGATGTCCGCCGCAGGATGCGCCCGACGCGCGTGATCCGGCGATCTCCCTGGTCGACGGCGAAGCCCGCGCCCATCCCCTCCGCGCCGACGACCATCGTCCGCAGCTTCAACACGTCGAAGTCGGTGCCGTTCTTGCCGACACGGGTCTGCCGGTAGAGGATCGGGCCGCCGTCCTCGAGCTTGATCGCGAGCGCCGCGAGGCCGAGCAGCGGGCTCGTCAGCACGAGCCCCGCCCCCGCGACGGCGACGTCCGCGGCGCGGTTCAGCGCGTCCCCTTCGCCTTGTCCCACGTCTGCGGTGTGCCCGAGCGCAGGTACTGCGCGAGCGCGGCGACCGTCGCCTTGGTCACGACGTAGTAGTAGTAGGCAAGTCGCGCACCCGGAACCGGGAGCCGTGCCTTGCCCGCTGCGGCGAGCCCGTAGTCGACGAGCTGGAGCACGAGGAACACGCGGTAGAAGCGGCCGCGCGTCACGAGCATCAGGTTCGAGACGAGGAGCGCGATGTGGAGAATCCCCGTCGAATACCGAAGGACGCGGTGCGAGACGAGCTGAGCGGCGTACAGTGGCCGTAGCGGCCCGCGAAAGGCCCGGCCGGTGAGGATGTGCCCGAGCGCGCGTGAGATCGTCCGGACCTTCCGGCCGTACTCGTCCTCCGGCTCGGCTGCGGGCTTCTCGACCGCGACCGCAGCAGGCTCGTAGACCGCGCGTCGCCCCTGCTGCTCCATGAGGTACGGGAAGCCGAAGTCGTGGCCGAACTTCGGGTCGTCCTCGACGTACGCCTCGCGCTTGACCGCGTAGATCGCGCCGTTGCCCGCCGTGATCGAGCTGGCGGTCGACTCCTGCTCGCGCACCCAGGTCTCGTACCGCCAGTAGACCCCCTCCATGTTCGCGCCGTCCGCGCTTTCGAGCCGGAGCTGCCCGCACACATAGCCGACCTCGGGATCGGCGAGGTTCCGCGCCAGCGCGCGCAGCGCGTCGGGCTTCCACTCGCTGTTCGCGTCCGTGAACGCGAGCACGTCACCTGACGTCTCGCGAACGGAACGGTGCTGCGCTGCGACCTTGCCTTCGCGGGGGCATTGAAGGAGGCGAACACGCGGATTTTCGGCTGCGATCTCGCCGACGATGCCGTCGGTGAGATCCGTGGATCCGTCGGAGGCGACGACGATCTCGAGCCGATCCTGGGGATAGTCGAGACCGAGCGCGTTCTCGATCCGCCGGCGGATGACCGCCTCCTCGTCGTGCGCCGACACGACGAGCGCAACCGACGGGGTCGCGTCGGCCTTGCGCACGGACCGCGGTCGGACGCGCGCGAGCGCTCCCATCGCCAGCGGGTAGCCCGCGTGCGTCCAGGCGAGGGCTCCGAGCGAGCCCCAGAACGCCACCCGCGCGATCACGCGGCGAGCATCTCCCGGACGAGTGCGCGGTAGCGCTCCATCGCGACGACGCGATCGGCCTCCTCCTCGACGTACGCGCGGCCGCGCCGCCCCATCTCCGTGAGATCGAAGGCCCCGTCTGCGGCCTCGCGAATCGTGCGTGCGACGAGATCAGGCCGGCCCGGTGGGATGACGATCCCGCAGCCGACCTCGCGCACGAGCCGGGCCGTCTCGCTCGAGTCGTCTGCGGCGATGAGCACCGGGCGGCCGGCGGCGAGGATCCCGTAGAGCCGGCTCGGCACGACGTAGCCCGCGAGCCCCTTCGCGAGCCCGACGACGTGGATGTCCGCACTCGCGAGCGAGAGCGGGAGGCGCTCCCGCTTCTGGTAGGGGAGGAAGCGCACGGTCTCGTCCACCTCGAGCCGCTCGGCCAGCCCGACCATCTGCGCGTGGCGAGCACCGAAGCCGGCGATGACGATCCTGACGTCCTCCCGGTCGCGAAGAAGTGTCGCGGCGCGGACGAGGCTGTCGAGGTCCTGCGCGTGGCCGACGTTGCCCGAGTGCATGACGACGAAGCCGCCGACGAGCCCGTGCCGCTCGGCCCACTCGTTGTCGCGCGGCTGCGGCGTGATCGCGCGGGTGTCGACCCAGTTCGGGATCACGCGCAGGCGCTCCGGCGGCGCTCCCTTCGCCTCGAGCCGCTCCCGCATCGTCTCGCCGATCGCGACGATGCGGTCGGCGCGGCGGAGATAGGCACCGACGAGCCCGCGCAGGACGCCGATCACCGCGGGATTCCTCAGCCGGTCGAGCTCGGTCGCGATCTCGGGGAAGACGTCCTGGCTGATGACCAGCACCGGCGCGCCGACCCGCTTTCCGACGAGCACACCGAGGTCGCCGATGATCGGCGGATCGGTCATGCAGAGCACGAGATCGGGCTTGCGCGCAGTCAGCGCATGGCGAAGCGCGAGACCGAGGTACGAGAAGTAGTTCAGGGCGCGGCGGCCGAGCTCCGAGCGCTCGTACGACGTCGACGCGACGCGCGTGACGATCACGCCGTTGTTCTGCAGCTGCCGAGGCTCGTCCTCGTGGCCGCGGAGCACTCCGGTCACGACCTCGACCTCGTAGTCCTCCGCGAGCGCCTCGCAGAGCTCGGTCAGGAGGTGCGCCGTCGCCTCGACGCCGGGCCAGTAGTACTGGTTGAGGACGAGAATTCGCTTGCGTTCGCCGCCGTCTGTCACGGCGAGCAGGCTAGCCGCGATCCGCGACCGCCTCGCGCACGGCGTCGAGGAAGCCCTCGACGCTCGGGCCGTAGCCCCAGTCACGCGCGAGCTCGCGGGAGCGCTTGCCCTGCGCTCGGCGCAGCTCCGGATCGGCGGCGAGCGCGCGAAGCGCCGCGGCCGCGGCGCCGACGTCGCCGGCGGGAACGAGCGTCCCGTTCTCGCCGTCGCGGAGCAGGTCGTGAGCGGCGCCCACGCGGTCGGAGAGAACGAGCGGCAGCGCGCACGCAGCAGCCTCGTTCACGACGACCGCCCATGGCTCACGCTCCGAGAGCAGCGCAAAGACGTCCGCGGCGACGTAGAGCTCGACGATCCGCGCCCACTCGACGTCACCAGCGAGCAGGAGGCGCACACCGAGGTCGCGCGCCAGCTGCTCGAGACGCCCTCGCTCGGCTCCGTCGCCCGCGAGAGCGAGCAGCAGTCGCGGATCGCCCGCTTCGGCAACCGCGCGCACGAGCACGTGGAGACCTTTTTCGGGGGCGAGCCGCGCGACGGACAGGACGACGACGTCGTCGGAAGCAGCGCCGAGCGCGCTCCGAAGCTCATTCCTCCGGGGCGCGAGCCGCGCCGCGCCGGTGCCGAACTCGTCGACGTCGACCGTGTTCGCGAACACTCGCACGCGGTCGGCCGGGGCTCCACGCGCGACCATCGAGTTTCGCGCGAGCGTGCCCGTGACGAGGACGCCCGACGCATTCGTGACCACCGGGGGCACGACGGTGTTCTTCACCGTGCGCCGCCAACCCGGCCGCGGCCCTTCGTCGTGGCTCTCCACGACGAGGATGTACGGAACGCTCCGAAGGCGACACCAGGCGATCGCGGCCTGCGCCGCGAACGTGCTCCAGCCGGACACGACGACGACGTCCGGGCGCGCCTCGGTCAGCGCGGGGACGATTCCCGGAGTGAGCGGGTAGTCGTGGTGAAGCACACGCTCGGCACCGGGGACACGCAGACCCCGGAGGAAGGTCGCGCGGTGCTCGGCGGCGACCGTCCACGTGCGTCCGGCGACTGTGCCCGCGGCGTAGACGACGGTCAGGTCGATCTCGGGAAGCGCCGCGACCCGGTCGAGGAGCGGGGCACGGTACGGAGTCGGCTCAGGGAAGACAGCAGCGACGCGGATCGCCGGCGCGTCGGGCGCGGCGGCGAGCGTGCGCAGGAGGTCCGCGGCGTCGCGCCCGGCGCTCTTCAGCAGCGAGCGTCGCCGGACGCGGAGGGCTCCCACGCGCGCGGGAAGCAGCGGATCGAGGCGAAGCGCGTGACGGAGGGCCGATGAGCCGCCTCCGGCGGATGCGAAGCGCGCGAGCGACCGTGCCGCCGACGCGCGGACGACGGCGAGCTCGCGCTCGTCGTACCGACGCCCGGCCTCGAACCGTCGCTCCAGCTCCACGAATGCGTCCGCCGCGTCGGAGACGTCGTCGGGCACGCTGTCTGCGCCGAGCCAGATCGAGCGCGCGAGCGTCGCCTCGCGCTCGCCGATGTCGGGCGCGAGCGCAGCGATCTGCCTCGCCGAGACCTGCTGCGCCAAAGAGCGCTGGAGCTCGCTGCGCCGTCGGGAGGCTTGCTGCGAGTGGAGCCGGTGCAGGACGAGCGGAGCGTCCACGCAGTCTCCCTCCGCCTCCTGTAGGACACGGGTCCAGAGGTCGTAGTCCTCCGACTCGCCGAATGCCGTGTCGTACCGCAGCCCGGAAGCCTCGAGCACGTCGCGGGCCACCACGACCGTGTCGTGGAAGACCGGAGCCGAGAAGAGCGCCCGCCAGCGGAAGGCGGCTCGTCCTGCATCGAGGAGGTGGACCTCGCGAGGCTCGCCGTCGTGGTCGACGTCGAGGACTCCCGCCCCGACGAGGCGCACTCCACGATCCGTGTCGAGGAGCGCGAGGCAGCGTGCGAGCCAGTCCGGGAACGCTGCGTCGTCGGCATCCATTCGCGCGACGTAGCGCCCGCGCGCCTCGTCGAGCGCCCGATTCAGGGAGCCTGCGAGCCCGAGTTGCTCGTCGTTTAGAAGAACACGCACGCGCGGATCGTCGAGCGTGGCGACCGTGGCGTTCGTGCCGTCCCGCGACGCATCGTCCACGACGATCAACTCGAGGTCGGAGACGGACTGCCGGAGGATGCTCTGAAGCGCGGTGCGCACGTACGGCTCTCCGTCATGCACGGCGACGAGGACGGAGACGAGCGGCGCGGTCGGCACGGAGTGTCGTAGCCTACGGCCCGTGCCGCGGGAGCTTCCGTCGTTCGACCTCGTCGTCGCGACGGTCGGAAGGACGGACGAGCTGGCCGCGTTCCTCGAATCCGTGGCCACGCAGGCGTACCCCGGCGTCCGCGTGCTCGTGGTCGACCAGAACGAGGACGAGCGCCTCGAGCCGGTCCTCTCCTCCCCGCCCGTAGAGATCATCCGCGTCACCGCGCCACGCGGCCTTTCGCGCGCGCGCAACGCCGCGCTGCCCCTCCTGCAGGCGGATGTCGTCGCGTTCCCCGACGACGACTGCGCCTACCCACCGGGGCTTCTCCACCGGGTCGCCGAGCGCCTCGTTGGCGATGCCTCGCTCGACGGCGTCACCGGTCGAGCGGTCGCGGTCGACGGAAGCTCGTCGGCATCGTGGCGACCGGACCCGGCGCAGCTCCGGCGCGACGACCTCTGGAACCGCGCGATCTCGTTCACGATCTTCCTGCGCCGCTCGGTCGTAGAGGCGGTCGGTGCCTTCGACGAGCAGCTCGGTATCGGCTCGGGGACGCCGTGGCATTCGGGCGAGGAGATCGACTACCTCGTACGCGCGATCGACTCGGGCGCGCGCATCGAGTACGACCCGGAGCTGATCGTGCGGCACGTCGTCCGCGAGGACACGCCCGCGATCGGCCTGCGCGACGGCGCGAGCGTCGGCTACGTCCTTCGCAAGCACGGCTACGGGCCGCGCCTCGTCGGCCGGATGCTCGTGCGGCCGGTCGGTGGAGCGCTCGCGTCCCTGACCCGGCTCGACGGCGACGGCATCCGCTACCAGCTGGCCACGGTGGGTGGCCGGATCCGCGGCTATCTCGGCGCGAGGAGCTCGAAGATCTCGGCGTGACGCTCGAGCCACGGCTCGAGCGAGAAGCGCTCGACCGCGCGGGCGCGCGCCGCGGCCGAGTACCGCGGCAGCTCGGCGAGCACGCGGTCGACCGCCTCGGCGAGCTCCTCGGGCGCGGGCGGGATGTCCTCCTCCCACGTGTCGGGATGGGGCACGCCGATCCCACCCTCGTCGCCGACGAGCTCGACCGTGCCGCCGCTGGCAGGGTGGACGACCGGGAGCCCGCAGGCCATCGCCTCGACGACGAGCGTCGGGCACGGATCCTTGACCTTCGTGTGCAGGAGCACATGCGCGCGCCGCAGGACCGCCGGAGCGTCGCGCTGGTCGTACCCGCCGAGGAGGTGGACGCGGCCGGCGAGGCCGAGCTCGGCAACGAGGGGCTCGACCGGGCTCACGAGCCGGCCCGTGACGAGCAGCTGCGCGTCAGGGTGACTCTGCGCCAGCGCCGCGAGCGTGCGGAGCGCGAGCTCGAGCCGGTACGCCTGGGTCTGGTCGCCTCCGAGAAGAAGCACCGGCCCGCCTGCCGGCGGCGCGACCGCCGGCGCGAAGTACGACACGTCGACGGCGTTGTACAGGACCTCCGAGGGCGCGTCGGGCTCGCCGAGGTAGAGCTGTGCCGAGAGCCGCGAGAACTCGCTCTGGTAGAGGATGTGATCCGCGGCGTGGAGCGCCGCTCGCAACGGCCGGTTCAGCTCCTCGATGCGGCTGCCGGCCCATCCCGGATACGCCACCCCGTCCTGGTTGACGACGACCGGCGCTCCCCGCCGGCGCGCGATTCGGAGCAGCGAGCCGAGGTCGCGCGGGAGCCATGTCGTGCCGAGGTACAGGATCGAGAAGTCGGTCCGGTGGTTCGGAAAGCGCTCGGCGAGCTTCTGCGCCTTCGCCGTGCCGCCCGCCGCCCGCTCGCCCCGCGCCGGAACGAGATCGTGCCCGTAGAAGACACGGATCCCCGGCTTCGCGCGGCCCGACGCGAGCAGCCTCACCCAGCGCGACGCGGCGCGCCAGTACCTTCCGGCACGAGCCGGGCTGAGGTCCGTCACGACGTCTCGCCCAGCTCGACGAAGCCGTCCAGGAGTGCGCGCCAACGCGCACGGAGCGCCGGGTACGAGTTCGCCTCGGCCGTCTCGCGGCCCGCACGTCGCATCCGGCCGAGCTCATCCGAAGGCGCCCCGGCGACATACGAGATCGAGTCGGTCAGCGCCTCGACCTCCTCGACGTCGACCATCAAGCCGTTCACTCCGTGCTCGACGAGGTCGGCCGCCTGACCCACGCGTGTGGTGACCAACGGGACGCCGCTCGCCATCGCCTCCAGCACGGCGCGCGGCCCGCCCTCGTCCCGGGAGGCGACCACGCATACGTCGATCGCGTCGTATGCCTTCGCCACCGCGTCGACGTCGTCGAGGAGCGCGTGCCGGTACGGGATCCCGAGCCGGTCGAGACCTGCCCGGACGAACCCGCGTGACGGGCCCGTGAGCAGGAACCAGAGCTCGGGAACGCGCTCCTGCAGGCGCGTCGCGACCGAGAGGAGCACGTCCGGCCCCTTGATGAGCTTCGGCTCCGTGCCCTCGCCCCAACCCACGCCGTCCTTCTGGAACGAGCCGACGACGAAGGCGGACCCGGGCAGATCGAACGCGAGCCGCGCGCTCGCGACGCCGTCGGCCGAGCGCAGCGGGAACGTCTCGACGTCGATCCCGATCGGGATGCGGTGCACCTTCTCCGCCGCCATGCCGGTCTCGCGCACGAGCTCCTCCATCTCCCGGTTCGTCACCTGGACGCGGTCGATCTCCTCGTGCCGCCTGCGCATCGTGTCGAAGCAGGCGTCGAACTCCGGCATCCCCGCAGTCCCCGGCCGCCCGTGGAAGTACGCGAAGCCAAGGTTGTTCCCGCGACGCTCGAAGTCGTGCAGCAGGAGCGTGAACTGGCTCTGATGGAAGATCGACTGGCCCGCGACGGCGTTGACCCAGTCGCGCGGCCCGAGCTCGACTCCCAGGCTGCGTGCCGTCCGCTCGAGCTGTCGCGCCTCGTACGACAGCACCCACTCGGCCGCCTCCCGGCCGATGAAGAGTCGTGAGTGCAGCGCCCAGTCCCGTGTTCGCCGCGCGACGACCGCCCGTCGGACCGGGCGCGCGACCGGAGCCACGAGGCGCCGAGCCTGCCGAGCCGCGCTCATGTCTAGCGTTCGAGGACGTTCTCAGCGCTCTCGAGCTGCGCCCTGAGGCGATCGAGATCGGCGTCAACGAGCATCTGTACGAGCTCCTCGAAGTCGACCGTCGGCGACCAGCCGAGCTCGCGTCGCGCTTTCGTCGCGTCCCCGACGAGGTCGTGGAGCTCCGCCTTGCCCCGCAGGAGCGACTCATCGATGCGGACGTGCTCCTTCCAGTCCAGGTCGACGCAGCCGAACGCCACCTCGACGAGCTCGCGGACGCTGTGAGGCTCGCCGGTGGCGATGACGTAGTCCGCGGGCGTGTCGCGCTGGAGCATCAGCCACATCGCGCGCACGTAGTCGCCCGCATACCCCCAGTCCCGGCGCGCGTCGAGGTCGCCCAGCGAGACCTCTTGCTCGAGGCCCAGGCTGATCGACGCTGCCGCGCTCGAGATCTTCCTCGTCACGAAGTCGAGCGGCCGCCGCGGCGACTCGTGGTTGAAGAGGATCCCGGAAGACGCGTGCAAGCCGTAGCGCCGCCGGTAGCTGAGTGTGATGAAGTGCGCGTACGCCTTCGCGACCCCGTACGGCGTGACCGGTGCGAGCGGCGTCTGCTCGGTCTGTGGCACCTCGCGAGGCTCGCCGAATATCTCGCTGGAGGACGCCTGGTAGAAGCGGATCTCCTCGTCGACGCGACGGATCGCCTCCAGCAGCGCCGTGCAGCCGACGGCCGCGAACTCCGCGGTCAGGACAGGCTGCCGCCAGGACATCGGGACGAACGACGGGGCGGCGAGGTTGTACACCTCGTGCGGCCGGCAGGTCGTCAGCACGTCGACGAGAGACAGCTCGTCGAGGACGTCGGACTGGATCAGCTCGATCCGGTCGCGAATCTCCACGAGGTTCTCGAAGCGGCCCGAGACCGGTTGCCGCACGACGCCGAAGACGTCGTACCCCTCGGCGAGGAGCAGCTCCGCGAGAAGCGATCCGTCCTGGCCGGCGATCCCGATGATGAGCGCTCGCCTGCGGTACATCGCGTCGCGCACCTTAGCTCGTGCGCAAGATCGAGATTCGCCTAGCGGCGAACCTCGATCGCGCCAAGATCCCTGAAGCCGACCGCTTCGAAGTCGGGTCGCGGCCAAGGATCCCTGACGCGGCCGTGGGCGTCTCTACCATCCGCGCGCGTGACTGCCGACCTCCGGAACCGCGGGCCCGTCCTCGCGCTCGCGGCGACGATGATCGCTGCCTTCGCCGTCTACGCGCAGCTCGCGGCGCTGGTGGAGGTACCTCGGGTCCATCCCGACGAGCTCCGCTACGCCCTCGCCGGCAGCTCGGTCGCCGACTTCGAAGGCGTCTTGAACCGCGGCGTACGGTCGGGCTTCGGCCCGGTCCACGCAGCACTTCTCGCCTCGGTGCTGTTCGTGACAGGGGATCGCGAGACCGCCTATCCGCTCTGGAAGACGATGAACGCCCTCCTCTTCGTGCTCTCGGCGATCCCGTTGTACCTCCTCGCGCGCCGGCTCGTCACTCCGTGGTGGAGCGTGCTCGCGACCGGCCTCTCGCTGGCGATCCCGTCCGCGATCTACGTGTCAGTCGTGATGACCGAGAGCGCATCGTTCTTCGTGGCCTGCTGGGCATTGCTCGCGATCGTGATGGCAATCGAGCAGCCGTCGACAGGACGGCAGCTCGCCGCGGTGGCCGCGATCGCCGTCGCGACGGCGACGCGGAGTCAGTTCGCCGTGCTCTTCGCAGCGTTCGTCGCTGGCCTCGCGGGGAGCTGGGCCCTGGCGCGCGAGCGGTCACCGGTCCGCGAAGAGGTGAGACGGCTCTGGCCCACTCTCGGCGTGATCGCGCTCGGAGCGCTGGCCTTCCTCGCGCGGCCGCTCGTGACGTGGTCGTCCCCGTCCGAGTCCCTCGGCCCCTATCGTGACCTCTGGACCGGGTACGACCCCCTCCGGGTCGCGAAATGGACGCTCTACCACGCTGCGGATCTCGAGCTCTACCTCGCGGTCGTGCCGTTCGCCGTGGCCCCGATCGTCATCTGGCGGATGTTCGTGCAGGCACGCGCAGGCGCGAAGCCAGAGGCGGCATTCGTCCTGTCGTTCGTCACTCTCAACCTCGCGTTTCTCCTCGTCGCCGGAGCGTTCTCGAGCCTGCCGTACGGATACGACCGGCTCCACGACCGGTATCTCTTCTACGTCGTCCCGCTCTGGCTGATCGCATTCGTCGTGTGGCTCGCAGACGGCCTGCCGCGGCCGCTGGTCGCGACCGCGATCGGCGTGGGCGCTGCGGTCGTGCTGCCGGCGATCCTGCCGTTCCGCCAGCTCGCGAACGAGGCAGGCGTCGACACCGTCCCTGGCGCACTCTGGGTCTGGCTCGAGGGGGAGGCCGGGTCGCTCGACTCCGCGCGCGCTCTCTTGGCCGCCTTCGTGCTCGCGTTGCTGGCCGGGGCGGTCCTGCTCCCGCGGCGCCTCTGGCCGGCCTTCCCGGTCGGGGTTCTGGCCGTGTTCGTCGCCACGTCGGTTCTGGCATGGGACCGGATGATCGGCGCTCCAGAGGATGCCGTGTATGCCGGCGGCCTCGACAGGTCCTGGGTCAACGACAACGTGCCGGCCGACGCCCGCGTCAGAAAGCTCTACATCGAGTCGCCGCGCTGCGGAACCTCGGCGATAACCCGGCATGCGCTCTTCCTCACGGAGTTCTTCAACGACACGGTCGACCGCGCCGCGTACATCGGGGACTCGGTTCCGGACGGCATCCCGATCGATCGAGTCGACCTCGAGGACGGAGCGCTCGTGCTCGAGTCGGGAGACCCGCTCGTCGCCGACTACGTCTTCACACAGCCCGGGATCGAGCTGAACGGCACGGAAGTCGCCGCGGGAACGAATGCGAATCTCGTCCTGTGGCGTGTCAGGGGGCCTGTCCGCGTCACGAACGCTCGCACCAACGAGGACGTGCGGACGGTCGACTGCGCGTGATTACGACGGAGCGCGCGCTCGCCGCAGGTAGCCGCTCGGATTGAAGGTGATGAGGAACTTCTCGCGGTTACCGTCGATCTCGAACTCGTCCGTACGCGCGAGGAACGCCTCGACCGCCTCTGACGGGCCTGGCATGAGGTCCTTGCGGATCCGCCCGATGTTCGAGTCCTCGACGATCACGTAACAGCCGACTGGCACGAGCGGCGCGTAGGCGGCGAGCTCTGCCTCCACGTGCGCCTGAGAGTGATCCGAGTCGAGGATGACGAGGATCGGTCGGCCGGCCGACCGATCGCGCACATCGTCGACGACCTCCTGATCCGTGGACGAGCGCCCGGCAAGGTACGTGATCCGCGGATGCTCAGGATAGTCGTCACGCCTCGGCTCGATGTCGATCGACACGACCTCGCCGCGACCCATGAGATCGCAGAGCGACGCGAGGAAGTGGGCGCTCCCACCGCGGTACGTCCCCGTCTCGACGATCAGCTCCGGCTTCGTCTCGACCATGATCTCCTGGTAGACCCAGAGGTCCAGCGGGTTCTTGAGCGCCTGCGTCCCGAGCCAGGTCGCGTGCGTCCAGGCGTCCGACTCGTAGAGCACGTCGTGCGCGCGAGCGACGGCCGCGCGGTCGAGCCGGCGGTCGAGCCGGAAGCGGGCTGAACGGACGGCCCGGCGGACGTAGTTCTGCACGGGCAGCGATTCTAGGGCGACCCCTCGTCGCCGAGCCCGAGGACGCTGAGGTACGAGTCTGCCACCGAGCGAAGCGAGGGTACGCGGATATGCGAGCGGAAGCCGTCGAGATCGGCGGCGAGGCTCGTGAGCGCATCGGGAACGTCCTCCGCCGACCGGAACGGCACGCCGCCTTCGCCGACGAGCTCGGGGTGCCCTCCGCTGTCGAGGTACGCAGCAGGGAGACCGCACGCGAGCGCCTCGAGGAGCGCGTTCGAGCACGGGTCGTCCCTGCTGGCGGCCAGGTAGACGTCGTGCTCGCGCAGGAGCCGCGCGACGCCGCCGGAGTCGAGCGGGCCGACCTGGAGAATCCGCTCGAATGTGAGCGGCGACTGGCCCACGAACGTGACGGTCGCGAACGACGGGTCGAGTTCGCGGTCGAGCCAGGCAAGCACGTCCGCGCCTTTCCGCGGGTTCTGCGACCAGCTCGACGCGATCACGCGCAGGGGACGGCCGGCGACCGGGTCCCTGGCCTCCGGCGGGTGGAAGATCGCAGGATCGACGGCGTTCGTGATCACCACCGGAGCGCGGAGCTGGATCCCGAGCTTCGCGTGCTTCTCGAGGCTGTACACCGACTGGAGCACGGTCGCATGGGCAAGCTCGGCGTTGAGCGCAGCGATCCGCGCATCCGTGCCGTCGTCGAAGCCGCGGTACACGCCGATCGGGCCGTCGACCCGGTGCACCATCCTGCAGTCGCTGCGTGCAAACCGCCCGAGCCGGTCGAAGTCGAAGTTGAACGAGTTGAAGAGACACGCCTGCGTCCCTCCCGAGATCCGGTTCGGCTCGACGGCGAGGCCGCGGCTCTCGAGCTCCCGCACGAGCGCGCGGAGGAACTGATGGCCGCCGCCGGCCGGCGGCGGCTCGAAGTCGTGGAAGATCGCGAGATCTGCACGCCCGCGGCGCGAGCGGGCGACCTCGAGCTCCGTCCCCAGACGCGCGATGGCCGCGCGGCTCGCGCGTCGCGCTGCCCTGGGAATCGCGCGGGCGTCCATGCTCGGGGACGTTAGTCTCGAAGCCCGGATGCAGTCATGCCTCGACCGCAGGTTTCCGCTCCGAACCAGGCTCGGCTTGCTCCGGGCCGACCTGCGGCCGCCTCGTCGTGAAGATGAACATCGAGGGGGCGGAGTGCTCGGCAATCCTTGGCACGCCTGCGGACGTGGACGAGGTGTTCGTGGAGACCCATCCCTGGGCAGACTGCGACGCTGCGCGGCTGGCCGACCACCTCGCGCAGGCGGGGCTCAGGCGCGTGCGGAGCGCTCATCCGGCGGTGCTCCGGATGCGGCGCGGATGAGCGCCTCGATCCGGTCGACGTACCGATCCCAGGTGAGGCAGTCCTCGACGGTACGACGAGCTCGGGCGCCGAGCGAGCGTGCGCGCCACTCGTCGCGGAGTACGCTCGACAGTGCGCGACCGAACGCTGCTGCGTCTCCCGGCTCGACCAGGCAGCAGTTCTCGCCGTCGACGAGGCCGTATCCGCTTGCGATCGCCTTCGTCCGCGAGACGACCACCGGCTTTCCGAGCGCCATCGCCTGCAGGAGCACCGTGGTCGCTCCCGAGTAGCTGTTGTCGCGGACGGGGAGCGCGACGACACGCGCCTCCTCGAGCCGAAGCTTCAGATCACCCGAACGAGATGTCGGACTCGACGGCGAGGTTCGGCGGCGGCTCCAATGTGCGCGCCCGATCGGCCGTCGTCACGAGACGAAAGGTCCGACTCGGCATCTCGGCCGCGAGGCCGACGAACAGGTCGACGTCCCGATGCGGGTCCGCGCCGGCCATGACGACGTCGACTGACGGCTGCGCGAGTGACGGCACGAACGCGCGCTCGTCGACGCCGAACGGCACAAACTCCACCCGCGTCGACTCTCCGCGCTCGGCCATGAAGGCGAGGAGGTCCGAAGCTTCGTGCTCGCTGTAGGCCGCGATGGCGGCCGTCGACGCGAGCGCACGGGCGTACACGTGCCGCATCCCCTCGGACCGAAGCCGCGCGAGGCGCTCGGGAAGCCCGATCGCGATGTAGACCAGAGGCGGCCGCACGCGACGCGCCTTCGCCAGCAGCAGCAGCGGGATCCCGACCGTGTCGACCGTCGAGAGGACGACGTCTGCACGATTCGCCCGACGGAGCGACGCGAGCACCGTCGCGAAGTCGCCGCCGTAGCCTCCCGCGCGCTCGAGCGCCGCCTTCAGTGCGGCTCCGCCGACCCGTGCCCACGCGGGTGGCTCTCCCGCACGCTCGAGGTCGTGGCGCCCAGTCCAGCCGCGCTCGACGAGCTGGTCGAGCCCGAAGAGGAGGTAGCGCTCCGGCGCGCCGATCGGCGCCGCGAGCGCTCGGCGCCGTTGCGGCGAGTCGCGATACGCGTAGAAGACGGTGGCCATGGACTGCGTAGGTAACGTAGGCGACCGGCCGCGGAGCGGCGTAACGAGACGATGCACAGGGAACGAACACAGTTCGCACGCCGCGTGAACCGCGTCTTCACGCACCGGGCCGACCGGGTCGCGAAGGCGGTCGAACGGCGCGGTATTCGCGCCACCTACCGGCTGCACGACCACGTGCTCTCGAACCGCAAGAGCCGGGCGCTCTACGAGTCCGAGCGGCCGCAGCTGGACGACGTGCAGCGCCGGATCCTCGCCGACGTCGAGGCCGAGGGCTACTCGACCGTTGCCTTCACCGAGCTGTTCGGCGATGAGCAGTGGCAGGAGCTCGAGGCGATGCGTGACCGCTTCGTCGCCGAGACCGAGGCCGACCTCGCGAAGGGCGGCGAGAACGTCCGCGTGCGGGCCGGGAAGGAATTCGTCGTGCGGCTGCACAGCTACGGCGCGCAGCTCTCGCTCGACGATCCGTGGTTTCGTGCCGCGGCGTCGCGCCGCCTGCTCGACATCGCGAACGCGTACCTCGAGATGTGGTCGAAGCTCGAGTACGTCGACGTGTGGTACTCGGTGCCGCAATCAGCCGATGCACAGCGCAGGTCGTCGCAGCGCTGGCACCGCGACTACAACGACCAGCACCTGCTGAAGGTGTTCCTGTACCTCGTCGACGTCGACGAGTCGATGGGCCCGTTTCAGTACGTGCCCGATAGCCAGCCCGGCGGGCAGTACGCCGGCGCGTGGTCGTGGGAGCCGCTCGGCCAGAACTATCCGACCGAGGAGGAGCTCGAGACCGTGATACCGAGCTCGTCCGTGCGCGCGTTCACGGCACCGAAGGGGACGTTGATCTTCTGCAACACGGCTGGATTCCATCGCGGCGGCTTCTCGACGACGAGCCCGCGCGTACTTGCGACGGCGACGTATTCGTCACCGGCGTCACTCGCCTCGCTGACCGTGCGGAGCTACGACGTCAACGGGTCGCTCGGCGCGCTCGACGCGCCGACGCGCTTCGCGCTCTCGTGAGCGAGCGACAGCGCGAGGAGCTCGCGCGACCCTGGCGGGTGCGACAGCTGGAGGAGCTCGCGCGGATCTCGCGGCCGCTGCGACGACATCTGGCCCCGAGCCGGTTCAAGGAGACGTATGTCAATCGCGCCCTCGCGCGCCGGGAGCGGCCGACGCACTACCTCGAGATCGGCGTCCGCGACGGCGAGTCGTTCAGGCTTGCGAAGGCAGACGTGAAGTTCGGCATCGATCCGGAGCGCATGGCGAACATGGCGACGCTCCAGCGGGGTGAGCAGTTCTTCGAGACGACCTCCGACGAGTTCTTCGCGGAGCACGCGCCGCGCGTCCTCGAGCCCGAGAGCGTTCACGTCGCGCTCGTCGACGGCCTGCACGAGTTCCGCCAGGTGCTGCGCGACGTGCTGAACATCGAGCGCTACATGCGTCGCGACGGGGTGATCATCCTCGACGACTGCAACCCGCCGAACGCCGAGCGAGGCTCCGAGACTCCGATCGGCGGAGCATGGAACGGCGACGTGTGGAAGCTCCCTGCGTACCTGTTGGAGCAGCGCCCCGATCTTGCGCGTCGCCACCATCGACGCCGACGAGGGGGTCGGCGTGATCTCCGGTTTCGGGACACCGCCGCCACCACCGGACCCGGCAGCGGTCGAGCGCTTCAAGTCACTCCCCTACGAGCATCTGGCCCGCGACCGGGCAGCCATCGTGAACCTCGTTCCACCCTCGGCGTTCGAGTCGGTCATCTGACGTCGTCGGTGCGCAGGTTCACGGCGCCGCATGGGACGCTGATCTTCTGCAACACCGCCGGCTTCCATCGCGGCGGTTTCTCGACGACGAGCACGCGCGTCGCGACGGCGACGTTCTCGTCGCCCGCGTCGCTGACCGTGCGCAGCTACGGCGTTCGGCGCGTCGCTAGCAGAGCTCGATGCCAGCGCGCTTCGCACTCAGTTGAGCGCGAGTGGCCTCTCGAGCCCGTTCCTCGCGTCGCCGTCCGCCGACGCTTATCGCCCGTTCTCGCGTGCCCTCGTCCCTTCCTAGGTTGCATCGAGCCCGGCCCTGAGCTACACCATGATTCGATGGTCGGAGCCCGTACAGCCGCACTCGTGGCCGTCGTCGTCGGCGCCGGCACACTCGTCGCGGCCCATACCGCGACGAGCCGTGACAGTGGCACGAAGCCTGCTCGTGCGGAGTGGGCCAAGCTGTCGTCCAGCCTGGCCGCCGTGCTCCGCGCGGAGCTCAGCACCGGGCGCGGCCTCGAGACGGCACGGACACGTGGACTGCTCGTGCAGGAGGGTCGCGTGCTCGTCGTAGTCGAGGGGAGCGGGACGCGGGCTGCTGCGGCGGCCGCGGTTCGCTCCACACGCGGCCGCATCGTCGCGATGCACGCGACGCTCGTTCAGGCCTTCGTCGCTCCGGGCGCCCTGCGTCCGTTGAGCCGGTCGACCGCGGTCGCGTACGTTCGCGCTCCCAACGCTCCGGTCACGACCAAGCCCGCGCAGACCGACGGCTGACCCGTTCGCCACCTGACGCGACCCGGTGCCGCCGCATCCGCTGTTGCATTGTCTGCGCCGGAGGCGTAGAAACATCCCGTCAAATCACGGCATGTCGGGACGTTCGGCCCCCTGGCGTGCGAAAGAGGTTCGGATGAACGTCAGGTCGCTAGTAGTCGCAGTCGCGCTCGGGACGGCCGTCGCGCTGTTCGTCGCACCGTCTGCGCCGACCGCCGAGAGCGCCGATCACCTACGCGCGCCGCGACCGGCCGCGAAGTCACAAGAGCTGGCGTCGAGCCTCGCGGAAGTGGTCCGCGCGCAGAAGTCGAGCGGCAGCGGCGTCGCACGCGCGCAGGAGCTCGGGCTCGCAGTCTCAGCCGGACGCGTACGCGTGGTCGTCGAAGCCCACGCAGCCCGCGCGGCGGCGGAAGAGGCGGTTCGAGCATCCGGTGGATCGGTCGAGGCGGTGTACGCCGACCTCGTTCAAGCGCTCGTCGCACCCGCTGCGATCGAGCCTCTCTCCCGGTCCGCGGCAGTCGCCTACGTCCGCTCACCACACACGCCGGTCACGCAAGCGGTCGAGGGTGAGGAGATCGCGGGCTCGGCCGCCGACGTCTTCCAGGATGCACTGTGGTCCGGCACGGGCGTGAAGGTCGCCATCATCGACGCCGGGTTCCAGGGCCTCGCCGCTCGTCAGGCGAACGGTGACGTGCCGATGGGCGTCGTCACGCAGGACATGTGCAACGGAGGATTCGGCGCCGAGGCCCACGGCACGGCCGTCGCGGAGATCGTCCACGAGGTAGCTCCCGGTGCACAGCTCCACTTGATCTGCATCGACAGCGAGGTGACCCTTGGCCAGGCCAAGGACTACGTCAAGGCACAGGGCATCCCGATCGCCAACATGTCGCTCGCGTTTTTCAACTCGGGACGCGGAGACGGGAGTGGCGGGCCGGCAACGGTGAACGGCGTCGTCGCGGACGCCCGTGCGAACGGGATCCTCTGGATCAACTCGGCCGGGAACTACCAGCAGCGCCATTGGTCCGGCAACTTCAGCGGCGGTGGCGGAGACCCGGACGTCCACGACTTCGCTCCCGGCGACGAGGGCAACACGATCGGACTCTCCTCGGGGCAGGAGACCTGCGCATTTCTCAGGTGGGATCAGTGGCCGGCTTCGGATCAGGACTTCGACCTCTACCTGGGTCGATCGTCGGACAGCACCATCGTCGCCGCATCGGAGAACGTCCAGACCGGCCCGGAACCTCCTACCGAGGAGCTCTGCTACACGAACCTGGGCGCAGCTCAGAACTTCTTCCTCGCGATCGCAAGGTTCAACGCGTCTGTAGCGCCTCGCTTCGACCTGCTCGTCACCTTCCCGGACCTCGAGTACCGGGTGTTCGAGGGCAGCATCATCGAGCCGGCGTCGTCGCCGAATGCCATGGCGGTCGGCGCGCTCTGCTGGGTCGACGGGCTGCTGCGCCCGTACAGCTCGCTCGGACCGACGATCGACGGGCGCATCAAGCCCGATATCGCGGGCCTCGACGGCGTCTCGGGCGGGACGTACGGACTGAACACGACAGGGTGCTCGGGCGCCGGCGTCGGGTTCACCGGCACGTCGGCATCCTCGCCACACGTCGCCGGACTGGCAGCGCTCGGCAAGCAGCAGAACCCGGCGCTGACACCGGTTCAGCTCCAGACTTGGCTCGAAACGCGGGCACGAGATGTGTACGGCGCCGGCGACGACATCTTCACCGGCGCCGGGCAAGCGTACGTCCACACGTTCACGGACACGCCGCCGTGGACGCCTCTGCAGTCGTGGGTCGAGCTCCTCTTCCGCAAGGGGACGACCACTGGGTGCACGCCGCTCGACCCCAACGGAGGGTCACGGTTGTACTGCCCCAACGAGCCGGTTACGCGGCGCGACATGGCGGTGTTCATCATCCGCTCGCTCAACGAGACGCCGTTCGACAACCCGACGCCGACGTTCTCCGACGTGCCGTCGAACATGTTCGGCTACGGGCATGTCGAGCGCTTCTACCAGCTGGGGGTCACGACGGGCTGCGCCGTCGCCCCGCTGCGGTACTGCCCACTGGACCCGGTGACCCGACGCGACATGGCGGTATTCATCATCCGGGCCAAGAACGAGACGCCGTTCGACAACCCGACGCCGACGTTCGCCGACGTGCCAGCGAGCATGTTCGGCTACGGGCATGTCGAGCGCTTCTACCAGCTCGGCATCACGACAGGCTGTGCCGTCGCCCCACTCCGCTACTGCCCGCTCGACCTCGTGGACCGCAAGGCGATGGCGGCGTTCCTCATCCGGGCGTTCGGCGCACCGACGCCGTAGCAGCGCGGGCGGGCAGGGCTCCGAAGGAGCCGTGCCCGCCCTCGTCGCGTCACCCGCTGGACGACGGGAGAGCTCCGGCGACGCGCCGGAACGACCGCGTGTCCTCGATCCGGAAGCCCGCCGCCACGATCGACAAGCCGAGGCTCGCCTCCAACGCGTGCTGGGTGTCTGGATCGGCTCGATCCAGCGCGATCGCGAGCATCGGAGCGAGCGCAGCCGGGCGGACGAAGTACAGCCCGGTCGGGAAGTAGCTGTCCCGGGCGGCGTTGACGTCCGCGACGCCCAGACGGTGCGCGAGCGCTTCCACCGCCCCACCCGAAGCGCCGAGGTCCCCGAGAGCAGCGCGGTCCACCGCCGGGCCGACGAGGCCGAGCTCCGGCTGCTCCTCGAACGCACGCAGCACCTCCCGAACGACAGCTTCGTCGAGGAGGTCGTCGAATGCATCCTGCGTTCCCGAGCGCTGGAGTGCAGCGGGCGCGGGGAGCTTGAGCAGGACGTCGTAGGC
Source organism: uncultured Gaiellaceae bacterium (assembly GCA_963787855.1). Classification (GTDB taxonomy): domain Bacteria; phylum Actinomycetota; class Thermoleophilia; order Gaiellales; family Gaiellaceae; genus GMQP-bins7. Next base: position 7,881 of record CAWBER010000021.1, on the reverse strand, counting down.
GGCGCCGTGACTGGCGCCGAGGAGGGCGAGGACATCGAGGAAGGGGAGTGGGTCGCCCGGGCCGTCCACTTCGAAGAGGTGCGACGCGCGCGAGTGTCGCTCGAGCTCGGCCTCGACGCGTGCGCGATCGTGTGGGCGCGTCGTCACGACCAACCCGCACTCCTCGTCGAGCGACCCGATGCCTCCGAGGTAGTCGCTGAGGGCGCTCGAGTCGTCCACATCCACCACAGCCGCGACGCGCGGCGGATCGGTAGCCACGGCCGGACGCGGCCTGACGGCCGCGCGAACCGAGGCCACGCGGAGCGCCTCGAGGTTTGCGTAGCCATGTCGCTCGTCCGGCTCGAGGTGACAACCCTCCGCCCACTCGTTCCAGGCGTTGACGAACACGAGCCGCTCGTCGCCGGACAGGCGCTCCTCGGTCTCGACCAGTGCGTTCCTGACCCAGGTCTGGAATCCGACGGGGGAGGTGCCCCAGAGGATGTAGGCGTCCTTCCCTGCGCGGGCGGTGTTGTCCCAGCCAGGGCACACGCCGCGGAAGAGCAGGTGGTCCGGCACTGAGTAGCGGCGGCTCTCCTCGACGAAGAAGCGACCGTCGAACACGTGCGGGCGCTCGTCAGTCAGAGACGCGATCGCGTCCTCGCCGAGCCGCGGTGGCACGCGCGGATTGCTCGCACCGAGACGAACCGGGGGAAACTCGATGGCCGCGTCGCAGCCGTAGGTCTCAGGCGGATCGTCGTCGAAGGCGGTCGTGTGCGCGACGAGCAGCTCCTCACCCCGCATGCTGCGATATCGATCCCTCCAGCGGGCGACCGTCGCTCTGGCATCAGGGAGAACGCCGGGCCGGTACACGACGAGCAACGGCCGGCCATTCACTCGGACGTAGCGCGGATCGTCGAAGTACTGCGTGACGTACTCGATGAACGCGAGATCGTCCGCGTCGGAGTGTTGTTGCTCGATGAGGATGTCGTCGGCTCGGCCATCCCACCTGCGCGACCAGCTCTCATTCGCCCAGCAGAGGCAGAACGGCAGGTCGAGCGTCGCGTCGTCGAGGTACTGCCGGATCGGTCGCTCGAGGAGTCGCTTGCCGGCGAACCAGTAGAAGTGGAAGCAGAAGGCGTCGATTCCGTAGCTATAGGCCAGCTCCACCTGCCTTCGCTGGGTCTCGACGACGCGCAGATCGTAGTAGCCAAGCTCACCCGGGCGCTGCGGCTGGACGTGCCCCTCGAAGAGGGGCTTGGCCCGGGTGACGTTCGTCCACTCGGTGAACCCGCGTCCCCACCATGCGTCGTTCTCGGGAATAGGGTGGAACTGCGGAAGGTAGAACGCGACCTTCCTGACCGGCGAGGTCGGAACGTCGACGACGTCCTCGAGCAGCGGAACGGGCGCGAGTGAACCCGCATCGTCCCCCACACTTCGTGCGTCCCGCTCAGACTCGTCGGCCTGCGGTGGCTCGACCTGGCTCGGGCGAACTCCAGCCGAGTTTTGGTACGCCTCTGGATCAGGTTCCGACCCAGGACCCGCGGAGCGCGCGACCTCGCCCGTCGCAGGTTGCACACCAGGCTGCGCCGCCGACGCCTGCCGACGGTCGACGCGGGAGCGCGCAGCGCGAAGCGGGCGCGTGAGCGCCCACGACTTGGACGACGTCATCTGCTCCAGCTCACCGCTCGTGTCTCGAAGCTTCCGGTCAAGCTCGTGCAGCCGCTCGTCACGCTCCGCGAGCATGCGGTCTACAAGCGATCCTCGGCTGCGCTCGACCTCGAGCTCAGCGACAGCTTCCGCGCGCTCGCGCGCTAGGCGCGCGACCCGCACGCCCTCCTGCGCTGCGGACTCCGAGAGCTCGGTCAGCCGCCCGATGGCCGTCACGAGGCTCCTTGCTCGGACACGAGGACGCTCGTCGAGCAGGCCCGCGATCGAGTCCCAGTGCCTCCGGAGCGCGGCTACGTGAGCTGCGAAGTCTGGCGCGGGCTCGCTACGACCGAGCGGGAGCGAGTCCTCCGCGTCCGCGTCACCCACGACGTGAACGCCCTGGAGGTCGTCTAGGACGCGGTACTTCGTCCCCAGATCGCTCGTCCGCCGAACAACTGGAACGCCCGCAGTAATGGCGGTGATCGAGAGATGCAGGCTGCGCGCGACGGCGGCTTCCGCGCCCGCCACGAGACCCGCCAACGCGAGTGGTGACGGCCAGCGTGCCGGCGACACGGTCGGCGTCTCGACCTCGACAACGCCCACGTGATCTCCCAGGCAAGGCGAGACGGGCAGCTCGACGATCGTGAGGTCGCGGCGTGCGTACCAGCGAAGCGTACGCGCGAGCCACGTGCGAAATGGGGCGAGATCGGGGGATGGCTGGTACACGACGTACGAGCGGTCGGTCACACCCAGCTCCTCGCGTAGCTCAAGCACCTCCCTGGAGGAGCCATCGACCACCGCAGCGACGCCGAACGCGGTGTCAGGCACGACGCGCACGTCAACGTCCGGCGCCAATCGGCGGACTTCGTCCGCCGACGGCTGATCGCGAACGGACAGGTAGTGCGCAGCTCGTGCCGCCTCGGCGAGCAACGGCTCCGCCCAGGCCGGCGTTTCGGTCGAGACGCCGACCGCGTTCCACGCGACGGGCGTCGCGGTCCAGCCCGCGAGGAGCGTCGGCATGAGACCGTAGGCCGTGGGGTGGTGGAGATCCGGCGTGGGCGGCTGGTACCCATAGGCGACGGTCTTGTCGAACCGAATGAGATGCCCGCCGCCGACGAGCATGAGGTCGAGATCGCCGATCGCATCTCCGAGCTCGACCAGCGCGCGCACCTCGTAGGGCCAGCTTCCGCTTGCCCGAGCGTGATACGAGAACGGAACGAGCTCGAGCTCCGGCACGCGCGCCGCCAGCTCGTGGCGCGCGATGAGCGGGAAAAGCAGGTCGCCGTAGTTCTCGACGTCGAAGGTCCCGACGATGCCGACGCGTGGTCCGCGAGCAGCCACGAGCGGAGCGTACCCATCGCCCTGGCGCGCTCGGCACCCTACGCCCGGCGCGCGCTAAGGCCGCATGTGGGGCGCATCAGCCGGTCAGAGCGCGCGCAGTGGTCGGCGCCGCCTCGGCCGACGAGCTGGTGGGCGCCACGCCGCGAGCGGCGTTTCGACGAGCGCCGAACGTCTCGAGATCGCGGCGAAGGTCGTCGAGCAAGGCTGAGTAGACCGTCGAGGCCCGGAACAGCTCTGCCTTCATTCGCCCACGCAGCCGCACTCGGCGATAGAGGTCGGGCGAGCTCTCCAACCTCCGAAGGATCCAGAGCAGATGGTCCGCGCCGTCGATCTCGACGTAGTCGAGCCCCGGTTCGAGGCCGAACGTCGGGCGAAGACGCTCGCTCAGCAGGAGATGGCCCGCCGCCAGATGGAGCGGCGCTCGGTTCTCGAAGTTCGAGTAATCCTCGTTGTGGATGTTGACTCCGACATCGGCCTCCGAGAGCACCCGCTCGAGCTCGTCGGGCCCGACTCCATGAGCGATGTGGAGCAGGTCGAACACGTGCTTCGCGGGTAGGAGCACACGCTCGCGGTGTCCCGTCGAGCGACCGATGAAGACTGCGCGGCCCGTGAACCGCGACGACGCGACCTCTCTGAAGTAGCGATCGGCGACGGGCAGCGGAAGCGCGCGCCACGGCGTGAAGCCAAGCTCCTCCGGTATCCCGACGTCGGGGTCGAACGTGACGATGCGGTCGAAGTTCGCAGCGTCGATCGAGCTCAGGTTCTGCAGCCGCCGATCGAGGTCGGGATGGTCTCGAGCGCTTGCCCGTCCCGGAAGCGGCTCCGTGAGATAACCGATCGTGATGGCGTCCAGGTCGGCGAAGAGGCCATGCGGGATCAGCTCGGGCTTGAAGACGACGACGACGTCCGGGGAAACGTCCTCGAGGCGCTTCAGCAAGGTCGTTGCGGTCGCGCCCTCGCGGAAGTCGACGAAGCACGCATCGATCGACCCGGCTCGTCCGTGAAGCGCACACGCAGCGAAGTAGGTCTTCTGGCCGACGAACGCGAGGCGAGTCGTCGCGCCGGTCACGCTCGGCGGATGTGCGTCAGGTAGGCGACCATGGCGTGAGCGCCACGATGGTACTATCGCTCCCGTCGCTGGCGCGGGCGACATTGGTCACACGCACGAGTTCGCCGTGGAGACTCCGCTGAAGGTCGCCTTCCTGATCCCCCGCGTCTTGCTCGCCGGCGGCATCTTCATCGTGCTCGAACACGCGGTCCGCCTCTCACGGGAGCACGGCTACGACATCACCGTCGTCCAGACGCACGGCGACGTGGTGGAGCACCGGTACCCAAGTCTTGGAGGTCTTGAACTCGCAACCGTCGACGAGGTCGCGGACGCGAGTTTCGACCTGGCCGTCGCCACATGGTGGGACACCGTGTACCACCTTCCACGAATCGACGCGGGCGCATACGCCCACTTCGTCCAGAGCCTCGAGGACCGCTTCTACGGCGTCGACGAGCCCGCTGCACGCACTCGTGCGGGCGCGGTGCAGGCACTCCCACTTCAGCGCATAGTGTCCGCAGGCTGGCTGCAGCGGTACTTCCAGGCGCTGCTCCCCGGCAACGACGCCTACTGCGTGCGAAGCGGAGTCGACAAGACGGTCTTCGCCGGCGCGTCGCCAGCCGTCACGAGACGCGACGATCCGCTTCGCATCGTGGTGGAAGGCCCGCCCGACGTGTGGTTCAAGGCCGTCCCAGAGGCTGTCGAGGCAGTCGAGCGGATGACAGAACCACACCATCTCACGCTCATCTCCGGCCCTTCGAAGTGTCCACCCGCGCTTGCGGCCGTCGCCGACGAGATCGCCGAAGATCTGACCCATGCCGAGGTCGCACGCGTCCTCGGCCAGACCCACGTGCTGCTGAAGCTCTCACGAGTCGAAGGGATGGCTGGGCCTCCGCTCGAAGCGTTCCACATGGGCGCCACGGCCGTGCTGACGCCGACGACCGGGTACGACGAGTACGCACGCCATGGCCACAATTCGCTCATCGTCGGCTACGACGATCCGTTCGGAACGCCCAGAGCGCTCGATCTCCTCGCTCGCAACCGCGACCTGCTACATGCATTGCGCGTGAACGCCAACCGAACTGCGTCGGAGTGGCCGGACTGGACGTCCTCGACGCAGGCAATGGCGGACGCACTCCGGCAGGTCGTCGCTCACGAGACGGTCGGCGTGGAGACGATGCGCCAGCTCATTCGCGAGACTGATGTCGCAACCGGCTCGGGATCGGCGTACGACGATCTCCGCCGTGAGCGCGACGCGCTTCGCGCAACGCTCGACCTGATCCTCGGCTCGAGGGGATGGAAGGTACTGGAGCGGCTCCGCCGCATCCTCCGCCGCTGACCGGCGACGCGCTATGAGCCGAAAGTCGTCTCGCGGGCGAACGGGTATCCGCTGCGAATGGGCTCGGACGGTTCCCCGCTCCCGTCGAGGTCACGAGTCGCGCGAACCGTGAAGCCGGCGGTCTCGACGGCGAGAGGAAAACAGCGCTCGAGCGCGTGCGCGAGCGTCCCATCGATCTGTCCCGCCTCGGGCTCGAAGTCGTGGGCGTCGAGCCCCATTGCGCCGAGCGGACCGAGCGCAGCAAGGCGGACGTAGAACATCGTGCCGGCGAAGAACGACGCGTCCGAGTCGAGCGTTTCGACACCGAGCCGGCCGCAGAGCTCGGCTACGCGGTTCCGGTTGGCGCCGATGTACGCGGCCGTAGCCAGTCGATGCTTCGTCGGGCCAACCATGCCCAGCTGCCTGTCGGCTCGAAAGGCCGAGATGATCCGCGCACTGGCGTCGGGAGCAAGCAGGTCGTCGAGGAGCTCGTCCCTCCACGAGTTGCCATCCTCGCGGTGATCCGACTCCTTCGTGTGCAGTTTGAGGACGACGTCCCACTCCAGCCCGGCGCAGCGCGGCAGGACCTGGAGGAACGGCCAGACATCGCGGCCTCGGTTCTCGACGACGACGACCTCCGTCTCGATGCCGCTGCCGTGGACCTGCTCGTGTACCGCTCCCCGCAGCTCCTCGACGGTCGTCACGAGGACGCGCGGCGGAGGTGTCTCGAGCCGCTGGAGTCGCCGAACGATCGGAGGCAGGAGGTGCGGATAGAAGACATGCAGCACGACGCCCAGCTGTGGCGCCGGAGCATGCGCTGACGGGTCGGCTAACTCGACCGAAGCAGGCGATCCGGCACGCTGCAGCCGCTCACGAATGCTCACGTGCCGTCACCCTCCGCGCCAGCACGGTGCCGCCACGGATACGCCAGGCGGGGCGGCGACGCGAGCTGGGACGGATCCGAGGCGTCGAGCGCGAGGTTCGGGTTGTGCATCGGATCGTCGCGCAGCACGGCGCCCCAACGCTGCTGCATCCGTGCGGTGTCGCGCCTGTATCCGCCTCCCGGCCGAGCTGGTGCGTCCCGAATGACGCCGACTCACGATGGATCAGGACGGCGTCGGGAACGTAGATGACGCGCCACCCAGCACGACGAAGCTTGAGGCAGAGGTCGACGTCGTTGTATGCGACCGGAAACGAGACGTCGAGGCCGCCGACAGCGTCGAACGCCTCCCGCCTCAGGAGCATGCACGTCGCCGCGACGACCGTGACGTCCTGCGGGAGCTGGGCTCGGTGGGCGTACCCAGCCACGGCAGCCGATCGGCGATGGTATCGATGCTCTGCGACGGAGCGCGATCCCACAAGCATTCCGGCCGAGTAGATGGTGCCGTCGGGATGGACGAGCATGCCCCCGGCAGCGCCTACCCGCTCCTCCTGGACGAACCCGACCAGCGCCTCAAGCCAGTCGTCGTAGACGATTTCCGTGTCGTCGTTGAGCAGGAGCACGAGCGGCGTGTCGGTTCGCTCCACCGCCTCGTTGACGGTGAGCGCGTAGTTGAACTCCCTCGCCGGATAGTCGAGCACGCGTACGCGGGGGTGAGACGCGAGCTCCGCGAGGAGGGTCTTTGCAGACGGGTCTCGGTGCGCCGTTTCGTCCACGGCCACGACCACCTCGAGCTCGTCGTAGGCCGTCCTGGTCAGCAGGCCGTGGACGCACGGCCGGAGGAGGTCGGCACGACCAGTCGACGGAACGACGATGCTCACGGACGGTCTCGGAGAGCGGACGAAGAACCTGACCTTCTGGTGATCCCCGAGGGGCACCACGTACCCGCGTCGGCCGGTTCGCTGCAGGGACGCCTCAACCGCTCGACGAGCCGCGGCGGCCGCCCGCGGTTTCGCCTCGAGACCCTCCGCGGCGGCCGAGCCGGCGATCGCGCGCCAGTGGTACAGCACGTGCGGGACGTGGACGACTCCCTCGGGTGGTAGGAGCTCCGTGACCCGCAGTGCCAGATCCCAGTCCTGGCTTCCGTCGAACACGCTGCGGAATCCCCCGACTGCCCTCAGCAGGTCGGCTCGCAGGACAGAGAGGTGGCACAGGTAGTTCTGGCCGAGGAGCAGCGTCGGACTCCAGTCGGGCTTGAAGTAGTGGCCCAGAGGACGTCCGTGCTCGTCGATTCGGTCGGCATCCGAATACACGAACCCGACGCGCGAGTCGGCCTGGAACGCAAGCACTGACAGCAGCAAGGAGTGCGGCCGGAGGACATCGTCGTGATCGAGGAGAGCGACGAGCTCGCCTCGGGCAAGCTCGAGCGCGGTGTTGGACGCGGCCGAGATCCCGCCGTTGTCGCTCCGCCGTGCGACGCGCACGCGCTCGTCCGTTGCCTCGTACTCCTCGAGCACCTTCGCCACGTACGGCCTCGAGGATGCGTCGTCGGCGATGCAGAGCTCCCAGTTCGCGTACGCCTGGGCCCGTACCGACTCGATCGCGGCGCGTAGGGCGGGCTCGGGCGGGTCGAAGACGGGCATGAGGACGGACACGAGGGGCGGACACTCA
>CAWBER010000020.1:0-98976 GCA_963787855.1 uncultured Gaiellaceae bacterium | reverse complement strand
ACGAGCTCGAGGCGGTCGCCCAGGTCGAGCGCCTCCGCCCATTCGCGATCCGTCGACCGGAAATCGCCGACGAAGCGCGCCACGGCGTCGAGATTCGCCTGCTGAACGCCTCCAGAAACGGGCGGGGGTCGCGCTTCCCGAAGAAGCTGCCGGTGTGCGTGATCCTGAACCGCTTCCCTGGCACGTACTCGAGCCCCGCGAAGTCGTCGAAGTCGCATCCGTTCGAGATCACGCGGACCGCGCCGCGCGCGCCGAGACCTCGCACCTCTTCGGCGATCGCCTCCGACACGCAGCTGACCGCGTCGGCGCGGCGCGCGACGAGCTTCGCGACCTGCTCCGTCGCCGCCTGGCGTGCACGGGCGGCGGCCGTGTCGTCACGGCGGTGCTGGTTCGCGACGAGCGGATCGCGGAGATCGGCGATCCAGCGCGCGTCGGTCGCTTTCTGCACAGCGGCGCCGACGAAGTGCACCGAGGGTGGAGGCGACGTCGTGATCACGGCGTCGATGCCCTCGCGGCGGGCAATGCGGATCGCGGCCGGGATCGCGGTGAGGTTCCACGTCACGCTCGCATCCGGCAGGAGGAGACGCCGCGCCGCCACCTGGGCCTGCAGAAGCGCGCGACCGAGACCGTCAGCGGCCCGGAGCTCCTCGACCGGCTTCCGCGCCCGCGGCCCGAGGTATCGCGCGCGGTGGATCCACGCCTGCGTCGGAACGCGCAGCTCGGGGTCCGTGTGCACCCACTTCGGGTCGTCCGGCGCGAGCACGTGCGTCTCGACGCCGAGCGCGGGAAGGTACTGCGCGAGCTTGAGCGAGCGCTGCACGCCGCCGCCGCCGGCGGGCGGGAAGTACATCGTCACGAGCAGCACCTTCACGGGAAGGAAGCGTAGAGCCGACGCTCAGACGGACGCGAGTGCATCGCGTGCCGCCTCGATCGTCAGATCGATCTCGGCGTCGCCGTGCTCGGTCGAGACGAAGCCCGCCTCGAACTGCGACGGCGCGAGGTAGACGCCCCGGTCGAGCATCGCAGCGTGGAAGTCGGCAAATCGCGCCGTGTCGGCCGCCTTTGCCGTGTCCCAGCTGGTCACGGGCACGTCCGAGAAGAACACGCCGAACATCGTCCCCGCCCGCGCGACCTGCACGCCGTCGCCCAGCGACCGCAGACCCGCCTCGAGCCGCTCGCCGGCGCGCTCGAGCCCGTCCCAGACGCCCGGCTCCGCGAGCACGCGCAGCGTCTCGATTCCTGCGGTCATCGCGAGCGGGTTCCCCGAGAGCGTGCCTGCCTGGTACACCGGCCCCGCGGGCGCCACGAGCTCCATGACCTCCCGCCGGCCGCCGTAGGCGCCGACCGGGAGCCCGCCGCCGATCACCTTGCCGAGAGTCGTGAGATCCGGAGTCATGCCGTACCGCGCCTGCGCGCCGCCGGGGTCGACGCGAAAGCCCGTCATGACCTCGTCGAACACGAGGAGCGCGCCGTGCTCGGACGTCAGCTCCCGCAGCCCTTCGAGAAACCCCGGCTGCGGCAGGACGAGCCCCATGTTCCCGACCACCGGCTCGAGGATCACGGCCGCCACCTCGTCGGCCGCGAGCAGCCGCTCGACGGCGTCGAGGTCGTTGAAGGGAGCGGTGAGCGTGTCGGCGACCGCGCCCGGCGTCACGCCCGGCGAGTCCGGGAGGCCGAGCGTCGCGACACCCGAGCCCGCCTGGACGAGGAGGAAGTCGGCGTGGCCGTGGTAGCAGCCGACGAACTTGACGATCTTGTCCCGGCCCGTGAACGCGCGGGCGACCCGGAGTGCGCTCATCGTCGCCTCGGTGCCCGAGCTCACGAAGCGCACGAGCTCGAGAGTTGGCATCGCTTCCCGGATCAGGCGCGCGAGCTCGAGCTCGAGCGGGCTCGGCGCGCCGAAGCTCGTGCCCTTGCGCAGCGCGTCCTCGAGCGCCGCCACCACGCGCGGGTGTGCGTGCCCGAGGATGAGCGGCCCCCACGAAAGGACGTAGTCCACGTAGCGGCTGCCGTCGACGTCGACGAGGTACGCGCCCTCGCCGCGCTCCACGAAGAGCGGGGAGCCACCGACCGCGCGGAACGCACGCACCGGCGAGCTGACCCCGCCCGGAAGGAGATCGAGTGCCTTTGCGAAGAGCTGCTCCGAGCGCTCGCGGCTCACGCCCGTGCTCCGGCGACCGCCCGTACGACCGACTCGGCGGCGAGCTCGCCCGAGCGGATGCAGTCCGGGATGCCCACACCGCCGTAAGCCGCTCCGGCGACCGCGAGACCCGGGTGCGCTGCAAGCCCGTCGTCGATCCGCGCGAGCCGCTCCGGATGTCCCAGGACGTACTGCGGCATCCCCCACGGCCAACGCTGCACACGCTGGAGGAGAGGCTTCGCAGCGACGCCGAGGAATGCGAGCTCCTCACGCGCAAGCGCGACGAGGTCGGCATCCGCGTCCTCTGTGAGATCTCGCTCGCCGAAGCGACCGGCGTAGACCCTGAGCAGGACGCAGTCGTCGGGCGCGCGCCGCTTCCACTTCTGAGACGACCAGGTGCACGCGAGCACCTCGCGGCCCTCCGCACGCGGGACGAGGTAGCCGTAGCCATCCAGCGGGACGACGTCCGCTCGCGAGAACGCGAGCGTCACGACGACCGAGGACGCGTACGGGATCGCCAGGTGCTCGGCCGCGAGCTCCGAATCGAGGTCGGCGAGAAGCTCCGCGGTCAGGTACGCCGGCGTCGCGACGACGACACCGTCGGCCGCGTGCTGCTCCCCGTCCGCGAGCTCGACGCGGTAGCCGTCGTCGCCCCGCAGGACGCGAATGGCCTCGCGGCCGGTGACCAGCTGCGTCCGCTCGAACGACTCGCGGAGCGCGTCCACGAGCGCGCCCATCCCGTCCCGCAGCGACACGAACGGCGGCAGCTCGCTCGGAGCGGGCGCCGAGAGCCCGCGCAGGAGGCCTCCGTGCTCGAGCTCGAGGACCCGGAGCTGGGGGAAGGTCGCCTGCAGCGAGAGCTTGTCGCCGTCGCCGCCGTAGATGCCGGTCATGAGCGGCTCGACGAGCGCCTCGTATGCCTCCCGACCGAAGCGGCGCGAGACGAACGCTCCGATCGACTCGTCGGCGGGTCCCCGTCGGGCCGGCACGTCGACTTCGGCGGCGAAGCGCGCCTTGCCCGCATGGGACAGGAGCTCGGTCTCCCCGAGCGCCTCGAGGCTCGTCGGGATCATCCCGGTCAGCCCCTCGGGGAGCGGGTGGAGCTCGTCGCCCATGCGGACGAAGGTCCGGTGATGCTCCGGCCGGCGGCCCACGAGCTCGTCGCGCAGGCCGAGCTCCTCGCACAGCCCGACGCCGCGCTCCTTCCGCGACAGGAAGCTGTCGGGCGCCGCCTCGATGACGAAGCCGTCGACGTGCTCGGTCCGGAGCTTGCCGCCGAGCACGGGGTCGCGCTCGACGAGGAGCACGTCGGCGTCGGGCGCGATCAGCTCGAGCCGGCGGGCGGCCGCCAGGCCGGCTATTCCGCCTCCGACGACGGCGAATCTCACGCCGGCGCTCCCGCGGCCAGCGCCTCGGAGCGTGCGCGGACGACCTCGGCGAGAGCGGCGATGAAGACGGGATCGTCGTTCAGCGCTGGCGGCCGCTCGAGCCGCATGCCGAGCTCACGCGCGATCCCAGCGGCGCGAACGTCGACGTCGAAGAGGAGCTCGACGTGGTCGGAGACGAACCCGACCGGAACGGAGATCACGTCCCGCACGCCTCGCGCCGCGAGGTCCTCGAGATGCTCTCCCAGGTCCGGCCCGGCCCACGGCTCCGGGGTGCGGCCCGCCGACTGGTACGCCCACGACCAGCGGTCGTCCGGAAGGCCCGCGTGCTCGGCCACGAGCCGCGCCGTCTCGAGGCACTGCTCGCCGTACGGGTCGCGTGCCGCGAGCACGCGCTTGGGGAGGCTGTGCGCGCTGAAGACGACCTGTACGCGATCGCGTTCGCCCTCGGGCCAGCGTGCGAGCCCCTCCTCGACCCGCGATGCAAACGCGGCGAGGAGACCGGGCGCGTCGTGGTAGCTCGCGACGTGCTCGAAATGGATGCGGCCACGCGAGAGCTCGAGCCCGTCGGCGACCTTCTGCTGGTAGCGGGCGACCGAGAGCGCGCTGAAGTGCGGCGCCAGGACGACGCTCACCGCATCGGCGATCCCGCCCTCGACCATCTCGCCGACGACGTCCTCGATCCACGGCGACCAGTGCCGCATGCCGAGATAGCAGCGGAACCCCTCTCCGAGCTCGGCCGCGAGCGCCTCGACCTGGCGCCGCGACACGGCGAGGAGCGGCGAGCTACCTCCGATCGCGCGGTAGTTCTCGGTGATCTCGTGGACCACGGCACGGGGCGTGGGCCGGCCGTGGCGGATGTCCGCGAGGTAGCCGGGGATGTCCTCGAGCGACCCCGGGCCGCCGTACGCCATGACGAGGACGCCGATCACGCCGACGAGCGCTCCCGAACGTGCTCGACCAGACGGCGCACGTTGTCCTCCGGCGTCAGCGGCGTGAGCCCGTGACCGACGTTGAAGACGTGCCCTGGGCGTCCGCCCGCGCGGTCGAGCACGTCGTCGATCCTGAATCGGAGCTCCCTCCACGGTGCGAGCAACGACACGGGGTCGAGGTTCCCCTGCACGGGGCGATCGAAGCCGACCCGCTCCCACGCCGCATCGAGCGGGAGTGACCAGTCGAGCCCGACGACGTCGCCGCCGCATGCGGCCGCTTCGGAGATGTATGCGCTCACGCCGAGGGAGAAGTTGATCACGGGCACCCCGGCAGCGGCAACGGTCGCGAACAGCTCGCGGTTGTGCGGGGCGACGTAGCGAAGGTAGTCCTCCCGCCCGAGGGCGCGCCCGGCCCACGAGTCGAACACCTGTAGGGCCTGCGCGCCTGCCGCTGCCTGCGCCAGCAGGTAGTCCGCCTGCACGGTGACGAGCTTCCCGAGCAGGCGCTTCCAGGCCGCGGGCTCGGAGAGCATGAACGCCTTAGTCTTCGCGAAGTCCCTCGACGTGCCGCCCTCGATCGCGTAGCTCGCGAGGGTGAACGGCGCCCCGGCGAACCCGATCACGGGGATCCCGCGCGCCTCGAGTTCGCTCCGGACGATGCGAATGGCCTCGAGCGTTCCCTCCATCGTCTCCTCGGCGGGAGGCGCGCCGAGCAGGTCGACGTCGCGTGTCGTCGAGATCGGGTTGCCGATCTGCGGACCGTCGCCCTTCACGAAGTCGAGGTCGAGGCCCATCCCGACGAGCGGCGGGAGGATGTCCGAGAAGACGATCGCCGCGTCGAGGCCGAACGCGTCGACGGGGAGCAGCGTCACCTGTGCCGCCAGCTCGGGAGTGTTGATCACCTCGAGCATCGAGTGCCGCTCACGAATTGCGCGGTACGCGGGCTGGTAGCGACCGGCCTGCCGGAGGAGCCAGACGGGCGTGCGCTCGACCCGCAGCCCGTGGCACGCCCTGAGGAAGACGGAAGTGGGCTCCGCCACGCCGCCTACCAGGGCGCGATCGTCTGTCCGCCCCACTCCTCGGGTGCGGTGTCTCGCACCGTCTGGGTCAGCTCCCAGCGGTGGCCGGCCAGGTCTTCGACAAGAGCGGAGCGCTCGCCGTACTCGTACGTCTCCGGGTCCTGGAGGACGCGGGCGCCGGCGTCGCGCGCGCGGGCGAACGCCTCGTCGACGTCGGAAACGCGCACCTTGAGCAGATGCGTGACTCCCGACTCGCCCGGCGCGACCTGGTCGCCGCGGACGTCGGCGACGACGACCGCGCCGTCCATGCCGACGCGCAGCTGCGCGCGGTGCGACTCGCCGATGCGTACCCGCTCCGAGAACCCGAAGGCCGACTCGAGCCAGGCGACGGCCGCTCGCACGTCCGGATAGAAGAGCACCGGGGTCACGGTGGCAGGTGGTGCGGAACGATTCATCCGGTTGGGTCAGGACGGGGACGGCGACTGATAGGCCACCCTACCCACGAAGAACGGCCCCAGTCGCTCGAGGTGGAGCGAGGTCTGCTTCGTCTTGCGCATCCGCTGGACGATGATCGAGAGCGGGTGCAGCTCGGGGCCGAGCAGCCCGATCACGAAGTCGTTGTCGTCCCGGTCGAGGCCGTGGCACGCGAGGCGGATGTCGTAGCCGAGCCCCGCTCGCCCGAACGCCATCCCGATCCCGCCGTGCTCCATGAGGATCGTGTCCTGCTCGCGCCGCGAGAGCTGCTCGAAGGAGCCCGCCCGGCGGAGTGGGTACCAGATCGCCCAGGGGAGCGCCGGATCGAGGACGCGGCGGCGAGGGCGCTCGACGAGCGTCTCCTCGAGGTCCTGCTCGTAGCCGATCGCGTAGGTGCGGCCGAGCATCGTGAGGTCCGGCTTCGGCTCGAGCTCGGAGAACGGAGAAGACTGAAGGAAGCCGCGGTACTCGGAGACGAAGGCCTCCGGCGACTCGCTCAGCGTGAGCAGCGCGACGCCGGTGGGATCGTTGACGTCCTTGTAGAGCACACCCGCGACTCCGGCCGACTCGAGCGCGGCGGCCAACGCGGGAGTGTCGCGAGAGCCGCCGTACGCGTGGAGCTGCATGAAGAGCCGCCGGTCGAGCGACGTCGTCTCGCCCTCGGCGGAGCGACCGTGCTCCGCGACGTCGACCCCCTCGTGCTCGCTCCCCTCGAGCCGGTCGTCGACCCGCGGCTTCACCGTCCGTTCTGAAGCCACGTCGCCGCATCCTTCGCGTGGTACGTGACAACGAGGTCCGCGCCAGCACGCCGAATGCCGGTGAGCACTTCCAGCACCGCTGCCTCCTCGTCGAGCCAGCCGTCCGCGGCCGCGGCCTTCACCATCGCGTACTCGCCGCTCACGTTGTAGGCGGCGAGCGGAAGCTCCGGGAAGCGCTCGCGCACCGACCGCACGACGTCGAGGTAGCCGAGCGCCGGCTTGACCATGAGCGCGTCTGCGCCCTCCTCGACGTCGAGGGCGACCTCGCGGAGCGCCTCGCGCACGTTGCCGGGATCCATCTGGTGCGAGCGCCGGTCGCCGAACGACGGCGCGCCCTCCGCGGCCTCGCGGAACGGGCCGTAGAACGCCGAGGCGTACTTGACGGCGTAGGAGAGGATCGCGACGCCCTCCTGGCCCTCGGCGTCGAGCGCGCCTCGAATCGCGCCGACCATGCCGTCGATCATCCCGCTCGGGGCGACGACGTCCGCGCCCGCCTCGGCGTGCGAGACCGCGATCAGCCCGAGCACCTCGAGCGTCTCGTCGTTGAGCACGTACCCGCTGTCGCCCAGGAGACCGCAATGGCCGTGGTCGGTGTACTCGCACATGCAGACGTCGGTCAGGACCACGAGCTCGGGGCTTGCGGCCTTCAGCGCACGGATCGCCTGCTGGACGACGCCGTCCTCGGCATGACTCTCGGTCCCCAGAGGATCCTTTGCGCTCGGGATCCCGAACAGGAGCACCGCCCTCACGCCGAGCGCTGCGAGGTCGCGGGCCTCGGCGTCGAGCTCGTCCACGGAGACCTGGTCGACCCCGGGCATCGAGGAAACGGGCTTCCGCACAGCCTCGCCGGGGACGACGAACAGTGGATACACGAGGTCCGCGAGGTCGAGCGACGTCTCGCGCACGAGGTCGCGCAGGGCGGCGGTGCGGCGCAGGCGGCGCGGCCGCTTGGGCCCGGGCGTCGTGCGCAGGGCGTCCAGCGGGTGAAACGACGTCATCAGCTCTCCTCGAAATGCGACACGAGCGCCCGAATGATGCCGTCCGACGTCGTCTCGTCGGCGACGAGACCGATCTTGAGGCCTACCTCGCGCGCCACCTGTGCCGTCTTCGGACCGATGCAGACGAGCATCGCGCCCCCTCCGGCGCCTCCCGCAGCGGCGAGGCTGCGACAGGCAGACCCACTCGCGAGAACGACGGCGTCGGCGATGCGAAGCGGGAGGATGCCCCACATCGGAGGCTCCACGAGGACGGTGCGGTAGGCGACCACGACGTCGACCTCCGCTCCCTGGCCGCGCAGCTCGTCGGCGAGGTGCGGGCTCGCGATGTCTGCCTGCGGCAGGACCATGCGCTTCCCCGCGAGGTCTCCCAGACCGCCGGCAATGTCCTCGGAGGCCCGCGACGCGACGAATGCAGGCTCGATTCCGTGGCTGCGGACGGCATCCGCCGTCACCGGCCCGATCACCGCGACCTTGGGCCCGGCGAGGCCGGAGAGGCCTTCGCTCACCGCCGTGACCGCGTTCACGCTCGTCAAGACGATCCAGTCGTAGGAGGGAAAGTCCCGGACTGCGTCCTCGAGGGCACGGCGGTCCTCGGCCGGGCGGATCTCGATGAGCGGCACGATCGTCACCTCCGCGCCCAGCTGCTCGAGCTCCTCGGCGAGCGCCTTGGCCTCGGGCCGAGTGACCACGATGCGCTTTCCGGAGAGGGGCTGGTCAGCCACGAATCGCCGCCAGTATGCGGTCCGCGCCATCGGCGAGCGCCTCGACCGCGAGCTGCTCGCCGATCGAGTGTGGCTCTCCTTCTCCTTCGACCCGGATCATCCGAGTTCCATCGACGGATGCGACGAGGCCCTCGAGACGAACACGAGGGGTTGTGGTCGACGTCGCGAGCGCCGCAACCGGCGCCGCGCACCCCGCGCCGAGAACGCGGAGGAACTCTCGCTCTGCCGTCGTCTCGGCCCGGGCTTTCGGCTCGTCGATTTCAGCGAGGAAAGAGAGGATCGCGCCGTCGTCCGCGCGACACTGGATCGCCAGCGCGCCCTGCCCAGGCGCCGGCAGCATCACGTCGGCCTCGAGCCACTCGGTCACGGCTTCTTCGAGCCCGAGCCTGCGAATGCCCGCCGCCGCGAGCACGACCGCCTCGTAGTCCCCGGCTCGCACCTTCTCGATGCGCGTGTCGACGTTTCCGCGGATCGAGCGCACGTCGAGATCGAAGCGCAGCGCGCGCAGCTGCGCGCTGCGGCGGAGGCTGCTCGTCCCGACCACGGCGTCAGGGGGAAGGTCGGCGAGGGAGCCGCGGCCACGAGCGACGACGCAGTCGCGGACGTCGTCGCGCGTGCTGACCGCACCGATGACGACCCCGTCGGAGCCCTCGGTCGGGAGGTCCTTGAGCGAGTGCACCGCCAGGTCGATGTCGCGGTCGCGGAGCGCCCGCTCGAGCTCGGCGGTGAAGAGGCCCTTGCCGCCGATCGCGGGCAGGGGCTCGCCGCTCGCCTGCGTCCGGTCGCCGGTCGTGGAGATCACCTTCGTCTCGCACGTGAGATCGGGCCGGGCTGCGGTGAGCAGCGCGATGACCGATTCCGTCTGCGCGCGGGCCAGAGCCGAAGCCCTGGTGCCGAGGACGACCGCCGCCTGACGCGGCGGAGCGCTCACCGATCGCTCGGAGGGGAGATGCCGTAGAGGGCGCGCACCGCGTCTGCAACCTCGTCCGCGTTCCCGGCACCGGCGCGCTCGCGCGCTCGCACGGTCGGGTCGTGCAGGAGCCGCTTCACGAGCGTCCGCGAGAGGTGCTCCACGCGCTCGGCTACCGCAGGATCGACCTCCCCGAGATCGTCGAGGACGCGCGCGAGCTCGCGCGCGCGGATCGACTCCGCCTGCCTGCGTAGCTCGGAGAGAAGCGGCTCGACCTCGAGCTCGCGGTAGCGGCGGCCGAAGTCCTCGACCTCCTCCTCGACGACGGCTTCGACTCTGGGAACCTCGCGGAGGCGCGCAGTCATCGTGTCGTCGAGGCCTGCGCGCAGGTCGTCGACGTCGAAGAGTCTCGCGCCCGGGACCTCGCCGGCGTCGCGCTCGACATCGGCCGGGACCGCGAGGTCGACAAGCACGAGCGGCCGGTCGCTGCGCCCTGCCATCGCCGTGCGTACGGCGTCGACCCGGAGAACCGGCGTCTCGGAGGACGTCGCGCTGATCGCGACGTCCGCGACCGCCAGCGCGTCGGCGAGCTCGTCGAGCCCGTGCGCGGCGGCCGCGAAGCGCGTGGCGACCTCGGCGGCACGTTCCTTCGTGCGGTTCGCAACGGCGACGTGCGTGATCCCGCGGCCTTCGGCTGCCTTCAGCGTCTGCAAGCCGATCCGCCCGGCGCCGACGACGAGAACGTGCTTGTCCCGAAGGTCGCCGATCGCGCTCTCGGCGAGCGCGAGCGCCATCGAGCTCGCCGTCGACGGATTCGCCCCGATCGCGGTCTCCGAGCGTGCGCGGCGGCCCGCCGAGATCGCGGTGCGAAACAGGAGCTTCAATCCGGGCCCGACGGTCCCCGCGGCCTCTCCGAGCTCGTACGCCTCGCCGACTTGACCGAGGATCTCGGCCTCGCCCAGCACGAGAGAGTCGAGCCCGGCGGCGACGCGGCTCAGGTGGCGGGCGACGTCCTCGCCGGAGTGCACGTAGAGATGGTCGAGGAGCAGTTCGCGCGAGACGTCGTGCGCGTACGAGAGCGCATCGACGAGCTCGTCGCGCGCATCCTCGACCCCAGACGTGAGCCGCGCGTAGAGCTCGACCCGGTAGCAGGTCTGCAGCACCGCGTGCTCGACGACCGCCGGGCAACGCTCGGCGCCGAGCCCGAGCACACCGATGCGCTCGCGCAGCTCGACGGGAGCCGTGCGATGGCTGAGACCCAGGCAGACGAGGCGGTGCACGCCTGCGGATCCTACCCCGGTCGATCGTCGAGAATCGCCCGATGCGTGCTCTCGGGATCGACGTGGGCGGGACGTTCACGGATGCCGTGCTCGTCGAGGACGGCAGCGTGCGCGTGGCGAAGGTACCGACCGCCGCGCGCCAGGAGGAGTCGGTCGTCGCCGCGGCGTCCGCGCTCGGCGTCCCCGAGATCGACCGTTTCACGCATGGGACGACGATTGCGACGAACGCCCTCCTGCAGCGGCGCGGCGCGCGCACCGCGCTCGTCACGAACGAGGGCTTCGAGCACGTCCTGCACCTGCGGCGCCAGACGAGGGCCCATCTGTACCGGCCGTGTGTCGAGCATCCGCCCCCGCTCGTGCCGCTCGAGCGCTGCCACGGTGTCCGGGGACGCACAGGGCCTGACGGCGAGCTCGTACCGCTCGACCTGACGACGCTCGCCGAGGTCGACGCCGAGGCAATCGCGATCTCGCTCCTCTTCTCGTTCCACGACGCCGAGCCGGAGCGGCGTGTCGCCGATGAGCTGCGCCAGCGCTACCCGTCGGCGCACGTTGTCGCGTCCCACGAGGTCGCGCCGGAGTTCCGCGAGTACGAGCGCGCCTCGACGACGGCGGTGGACGCGTACCTCGGGCCCGTGCTCTCGCGCTACCTTCGGTCGCTCGGCGACGCTTGCGCAGAAGCGGGGCTGCCGACGCCCCTCGTGATGCGCTCGTCCGGAGGTCTCGCCACCCTCGACGAGGCTACCGCGCACGCGGCGTTCGCGCTTCTTTCGGGCCCTGCGGCGGGCGTCGTCGGCGCAGCTCGCATCGCCTCGCTCGCCGGTTTCGAGAACGCGCTCACGTTCGACATGGGGGGTACGTCGACGGACGTGTGCGCAATCGTCGACGGCACGGCACAACGTGAGAGCGAGCGCCTCGTCGACGGCCTGCCCGTTCGGCTCCCGACGCTCGCAGTGCACACGGTCGGTGCCGGCGGCGGCTCCATCGTCTGGCTCGACGAGGGCGGCGCGCTGAGGGTCGGCCCGGAGAGCGCGGGTGCCGATCCCGGGCCTGCGTGCTACGGCATGGGCGGGACGCGGGCGACCGTGACCGACGCGAACCTCCTGCTCGACCGACTGCCTGCGACGCTGCCGGGAGGCATCGAGCTCGACGTCGCCGCCGCGGAGCGCGCGCTCGCCGGCATTGACCCGGCCGGCGTCATCGACGTGGTCGACGCCGAGATGGTGCGGGCGCTTCGCGTCGTCTCGGTCGAGCACGGCCTCGACCCACGTGACTTCGCGCTCGTCGCCTTCGGCGGCGCCGGCCCGCTGCACGGGTGCGCGCTCGCCGACGAGCTCGGCATGGCCACCGTGCTCGTCCCCGCGGCGGCGGGAGTCTTGTCCGCACTGGGTCTCGTCGCCGCGGACGAGCGTCGAGACGCGGTGCGGACGTACGTGGCACCGCTCGCCGAGGCGGGCGAGCTCCCGGATGAAGGCGAAGCAGACCTACGCTACGTCGGCCAGTCGTTCGAGCTGTCCGTGGCGCTCGGGCCACGACTGCCGGGGCGGTTTCACGAGGCGCACGCTGCCCGCTACGGGTACGCCGACCCCACCCGGGCGATCGAGCTCGTCGCTGTGCGTACAGCCGAGATCCGCAAGTCCCCGGCTGTCACGGTCTCAGGCCCGGCGCTCACAGCGACAGGCCCGCAGGTGCTCGAGCTCGACGGCGCGACGGCCTGGATTCCCGCGGGCTGGGCCGGCGAGACGGATGCGCACGGCACCCTGATCCTGCGGAGGACGACGTGATCCCGATCGAGCTCCAAGTGATCGGCGCCTCGCTGCGGGCAATCGCGGAGGAGATGGGCGCGGTGCTCATCCGCTCGGCGTTCTCGGCCAACATCAAGGAGCGCCGCGATTGCTCGACGGCCCTGTTCGACGAGCGGGGGCGAATGGTCACGCAGGCCGAGCACATCCCGGTGCACCTGGGCGCCATGCCCGAGGCCGTCGCGGCGGTAATGGCGCATGATCCCGCCCCGGGCGAGCCGTGGATCCTGAACGACCCGTACGCGGGGGGAACGCACCTGCCTGACCTCACGATCGTCACGCGCACCGAGCTCGGGTACGCGGTCACGCGCGCGCATCATGCGGACGTCGGCGGCTCCGAGCCGGGGAGCCTCCCGCCGGGCTCGCGCACGCTCGACGAGGAGGGCGTCGTCATCTCGCCGACGCGTCTCGACGACGCGGCCGTCGAGGAGCTCGTCTCGCGCATGCGAAATCCCGACGAGCGGCGCGGCGACCTCCGAGCGCAGCTCGCAGGAAACCGGCTGGCCGAGAGTCGCATCGCCGAGCTGTGCGCGCGGCGTGGACGAGAACGCGTCGCGGCGGCGATGCGCGAGCTGCTCGCCTATTCCGAGCGTGTCGTCCGCGCAGCGATCGGCGAGCTGCCGGACGGCCGCTTCGTGGGCGAGGACCTGCTGGAGACTCGCGACGGCCTCCTGCCGATCCGCGCAGCCGTGACCATCGCGGGCGACACGATCGACATCAACTTCGCCGGAACGGCGTCGCAGTACGACGGCAACCTCAACTGCCCGCTCGCCGTGACGCGCTCGGCGTGCTTCTACGTCGTCCGCTGCCTGACCGCTCCCGACCTCCCCGCCTCGGGCGGCGCGTTCGTGCCGGTGACCGTACGTGCGCCGGAAGCGTCGCTCGTCAACGCGCGCTCGCCGGCGGCCGTGGCAGCCGGCAACACCGAGACGTCGAGCCGCATCACCGACGTCGTGTTCGACGCGTTCGCGCAGGCGATCCCCGTGCCGGCTCAAGGCCAGGGCACGATGAACAACACCGTGCTCGGGAACGACCGTTTCACGTACTACGAGACAGTGGGCGGCGGTCAAGGAGCGTGCCCGCACGCCGACGGGCCGTCCGGCGTCCACGTGGCGATGTCGAACACCTACAACACGCCCGCCGAGGCACTCGAGCTCTCGTACCCGCTCCGCGTGGAGCGCTACGAGCTCCGGCTCGGCTCCGGTGGAGCGGGACACCACCGGGGCGGAGACGGGGTCGTTCGCGAGCTGCGAATCCTCGAGCGCTGCCGCCTCTCGCTGCTCACGCAGCGCCGCGCCCTCGCGCCCCGCGGCGCGCGCGGCGGCGCCGACGGCCTACCTGGCCGGAGCTTCCTGAACGGCGAGGAGCTCCCGGCGATTGCGAATCTCGATCTCGCCCCCGGCGACCTCCTGCGAATCGAGACGCCGGGCGGCGGCGGCTGGGAAGCGCCCTAGAGCCGGTAGACGGTAAATCGGTCGTCCGAGTAGACGACGGGAAGATCGAGCTTGCGCTCCGAGCGCAGGCCGTCGACGACGACGTACTCGGCGCCGTAGCTCCGCGGGATCGCGAGATCGCCGGTCCGGAAGAAGCGGCGCGCGTCGCTCGCGCGCTCGTACGGGCGGTTCTCTTCCGTGTCGGCGACGTGGCCGGGCGGCGCGACCGCGATGTAGACGGGCGCGAACGCGGCGAGCCGGAAGCTCGTCTCGGAGTCCGAGAAGACGCTCGTCCCCGGCGCCACCTCGTCGCGCACGGCCGCGACGAGACCCGGCGTGAGGGTCGCGATCTCGGGCGGGTCGGACCGCCTCCAGTCGAGGAGCCCACCGCCGAACACGGGGATGAGGAACGCCGCAGCCGCGAGCGAGGCTCCCGTCTCGAGCGCGGGCCGGTGGCGCATGAGCCCGACGACGAGCGCCGCGACCGCGCCGAGGACCGCGAACCACGCGATCCACGCCGGCCCCGGATCCCGGAGGACGTAGTCGAAGTCGCCCGGGTAGACGATCTGCAAGAACATCCCGGCGCCGAGCATGAGCGGGAGCAGGATCGGCCCGACCAACCGGGCGAGCACTCCCATCCCACCCGCGAAGGCGAACGCGAACGGCAGGAACCCGGCCGCTCGTCGCGCCTGCGAGATCGAGACGAGGTCGGAGAGCGTCGTGAAAAGGGACGGCAAGAGCATCGCCGCGAACACGGCGAGCGAGCCGCCGACCACGTAGGCCGCCCACCGCCGACGGGCCGCGAAGCCGGCGAGCGGGATCATGAGCAGCGCGGCGATCGCGACGGCGCCGGCGCGCGTGAACACCTCGGGAGCGAGGTTGTACGAGGTTTCCGAGTGGATCACGAGCTGGCTGCCGTACTGGTCGAACGCACGCTGCAGCTCGTCCGCGTCGGGCGAGACCGAGCGCGTGTCGTTCACGATCGGCCGCAGCCAGAGCATGAAGAGCGCCGCAGGGACGACGAGCGCTCCGAGCGCCAGCGCGCCTTGGCGCAGATCCTTCCGCTCCCACAGCGCGCGAACCAGCACGAAGCCCACGAACGGGATCCAGAGAAAGATGGCGTACGTCGGGTGCACGACCGCGAGCACGAAGCCGGCGGCCGCCGTCGAGGCGACGAGACCGACGGACGGCGTGCGCACCGACTCGAGCGCGAGCGCCAGCGCGGCCGGGGCGAGGAGCTGCCGCGACGACGTGGCCGGAAGCGAGAGAAAGACGTACGCCCCGCCCATGCCCGGCGCGAACGCGATCATCGCGACCTGCGCGCTCGCCGTGACGCCCGCCGCCCAGGTCCGCCGGAACAGCGCCCAGCCCACCTCGAACGCGACGAGTACGGCAAGCGGGGTGAGGATCGAGGGCAGGTGCGTGACGACGCGCTCGGGATCCTCGCCCGAGAGCTTCGCGATCAGCGCGAGGAAGCCGTGCCAGAGCGGGAAGGCGTACCCGGGGTGCAGGCTGCCGTCGGCGAACTCGGAGACACGATCGAGCGAGAGGTCGTCGAGGTCGAGGAGCTTCCTGGCGCGCGCGAGATGGAACAGCCCGTCGCCTTGCGCCGACGGCGCCGCGATCCACAGCAGCACGCCGACGATCGCGCCCCAGAAGACCACCCATGCTCGCCGCGGGGCTGCCTCAGCCTCGGGCCAGCGTCGGAAGCGGCGAAACACGAGCGCGCCGACGGCGAGCACGAGCAGCAGGATCAGCGTGAGGTTCAGCGTCGACCCGACGGCGAACGTGAACGCGAGCGCACCGAACACGGCCACGAGCGCCCACGCGAGCGAGGCGGCGACGCTGCGCACGCCCAGCGTACGGGCGACGAGCCAGCCCGGCGAGAGGACGACTGCCGTCGCGAACGCGAGCTTGAGGTAGAGCCAGGCCATCGTCAGCGCCGAATCAGCGCGGCGGTGTCACCCGACGCGAGCCACGCTGCGCCGTCCCGATACGTGCGCCCACGCTCGCCACGGAACAGGAACCCGCGCAGACGAAGGGCAGCGAGCAGCACACGGCGCGCCCGCTCGGCCTCCCTCGCCCCCCTGTGCTTCCAGAGGAACAGCAGGTGGCCGCGCAGGTTCTCGCGGTAGAGGCGCCCACTGTGCGAGGCGCCGCGCACGTGAACGCACTCGGCATCCGGGAAGAACACGACCTCCCAACCGGCCTCACGAAAGCGGTAGCACCAGTCGGTCTCCTCGCTGAACAGGAAGTAGTCCTCGTCGCACTCGCCGACCTCGGCGATCGCCTCTCGCCGGAGGAGCATGCACGCGCCCATGACGACCTCGACTCCGCGCACCTCGTCGTGGTCGAATCCGCCGCCGTAGAAGGAGTTCAGCGCCGACGACCCCGGAGCGAGCTTGCGGAGGAAGAAGTATTCCGTCGCGAGCCGCCACGGCGTGGGGTAGCCGCGAACCGAAGGCTGCAGCGTGCCGTCCGGGTTGACCAGGCGCGGGCCGACTACCGCCGCGGGCGGCCGGGTGTCCGCGAAGTCGCACAGCCGCTCGAGTGCGCCCTCGTGCAGCCACGCGTCGGCGTTCAGGAGCAGCACGTAGGTGCTCGCGGTCTCGCGAATGCCGACGTTCCAGCCGGCGCCGAGTCCGCGGTTCTCAGACTCCACCACGCGGACCTCGGGAAAGCGCTCGCGCACGAAACCCACGGTGCCGTCGCTCGAGCCGTTGTCCACTACCAGCGTTTCGACCCCCCGCAGCGAGTCGAGGCAGTGCTCGATCCACGGCAGCGCGTCGTAGGTGACGACGACGGCCGCGACGCGCGGCTCAGACATGCTCGACCTCGGGGCGCGCCCCGCCCCGAAGCCCCTCCCGCAACATGATGAGCGCGCCCGGGAAGGCGAGCAGCAACGTCACGAGGAAGTACAGGAAGCCGGCCGCGAACGCCTGGTCGGCGCCGACGCCGACGCTGCCGAGAAAGCTCACGAAGAAGGCCTCGCGCACCGCGAGGCCGTTGAGCGTGAACGGCACGAGCATGACGAGGAAGAGCAGCGGGCCGAAGACATAGTAGATCCGCGGATCCAGATCGATGCCGACCGCCCTGGCCGCGGCCCAGATCGCGAGAATGCGCACCGCCTGCACGCAGAAGCTGACGGTGACCACCTTCCCGAGCAGGCGCGGACGGCCGCGGTAGTGATGGACGCCTTCGTAGAAGCGGCGCAGTGGCTCGTCGAGGCGGAGCCGCGCGAGCATCGGCTGGGTGCGTCGGAGAAGCGGCCGGGCCGAGCGCGCGAAGAAGAGGAAGCCGAGCGCCAGCGTGCCGAAGACGAACAGCCCTTCGATCCACAGGTACGCGCTGACGTCGTACTCCCCGATCGAGAGCAGGAACCCGATCGCGCCGAGGGCGACGGTGGCTGCTCCTCCTACTCCGCGCTCGAGCAGCACCGTCCCCGTGACCACGGTCCCCCGTCCGGGATGCCGACGCGTCGTCTCCACGACGCGGACCGCGTCGCCGCCGAGCGACGTCGGAAGCACCTGACCCGCGGTGTACGCGACGAAGTAGGCGCGTGTGAGCCAGGGCACGCGCTCGTGAATGTCGTGCGCGGCGAGCAACCAGCCCCAGCGCAGCGCGAGGACCGGAACGGTAAGAAGCATGATCGCCACCGCGAGTGCGAACCACGCGAGGTTCGTGTCCGCGAGAACGTCGAGCGTCGTTCCGAGCTCGACCTTCCAGAAGAGGTACGCAACGGCCGCGGCGGTCAGGACGATCGTCCCGACCTGCCGCGCCCTACGCGTCATCAGCCCGTGCTACCGCGCATCTCACGCGGCGACGGTACCAACCTCGGGGGCTAGCTCTGGGCGGCCTCGCCCGGCGCAGCCGAGCGCCCCTCGACCTCCAGGCGCGGCATCCAGTCCAGCCACCGCGGCAGGTACCAGTTCCACTCGCCGAGGAGCTTCATCGCGCTCGGCAGGACCACCGACCGGATGACCGTCGCGTCGATGAGGAGCGCGACGGCGACGCCGAAGCCCATCTGCTGGAACATGATCAGGTCACCGCGCGCGAAGCCCGCGAACACCGCGACGATGATGAGCGCCGCTCCGGTGATGATCCGTGCGGTGGACGCCACGCCGAAGCTCACGGCATCGGTCGTGTCGCGCGTCTCGTCGTAGCGCTCGCGGATGCGGGAGAGCAGGAACACCTGGTAGTCCATCGACAGGCCGAACAGCACGGAGAACAGGAACAGCGGCACCCAGGCCTCGATCGCGTCGGCGGTCTGGAACCCGAGGAGGCCGGCGCCGATTCCTTCCTGGAACACGAGGACGAGCAGCCCATACGCCGCGCCGACCGAGAGCAGGTTCAAGGCGACCGCCGTCCCGGCGACGACGACGGAGCGGAAGACGATCGTCAGGAAGACGAACGTCAACAGGAGCACGAGCGCGATCACCCACGGCGCCGGCTCGATGACGGAGTCGAAGTAGTCGATGTTCTCCGACGTCGTGCCGCCCACGAGTACCTCGGCGTCGGTGTCCGCGAACATCTCGTCGGCGATCTCCGTTCGCAACTCGCGCACCGCGTCGATGGCCTCGCTCGACGCCGGGTCGCCCGGAACCGCGACCGTGAGCACGGCGACCTCGCCGTCGGCGGAGCGCTCGACGGTGGCCCCGCCGAAGCGGGGGTCGCTCACGAGCCGCGCCTGCAGACTCTCGACCGCGTCCGAGACCACCGGGCTCGAGGCCTCGGAGACGACGATCGTGGCCGGATCCGGCGTGACGGTCGAGAAGTCCTGTTCGAGCGCGAGATACCCCTGCTTGGAGACGAAGCGGTCCGGGAGCGAGGAAACGCCGCTCGTGCCGACGTTCATCGTCAGCACGGGCAGCGCGAGCGCGAGGAGGGCCGCGACGGAGAGCGTCAGGCTCAAAGCCGGGCGGCGGAGGACGCCGCGCACGATCGCGCCCCAGAACCGGCCCTCGGCACCGGCCTCGTCCGAGCGTCGCCCGACGAACGGGATGCGCAGCGCGTTCACGCGGTCCTTGAGGAGCCCGAGGACGGCCGGAAGGAGCGTGAGCGCCGCGATCACCGAGACGATCCCGACGAGGATCGCACCGGTCGCGAGGCTCCGCATGAT
This sequence comes from uncultured Gaiellaceae bacterium, assembly GCA_963787855.1. GTDB lineage: Bacteria > Actinomycetota > Thermoleophilia > Gaiellales > Gaiellaceae > GMQP-bins7. Next base: position 80,007 of record CAWBER010000020.1, on the reverse strand, counting down.
CGAGCTCGGGACGAGGAGCATCCCGAACATCGCGATCACGAACACCGTGCCGCTGAACAGGACGGCGCGGCTCGCGGTCGCTCCCGAGATCTCGATGGCTGCGAACTCCGCGTTGCCCTTGGCGCGTTCCTCTCGGTACCGCGAGACGACGAACAGCGAGTAGTCGATCCCGAGTGCGAGGCCCATGCCCGTGAGCATGTTGATGACGAAGACGGAGAGCTCGAACTGCTGCGCGACGAGCGCCGTCAGGCCGAGCGCGACGACGATCGAGACCATCGCCATCAGGAGCGGCACCAGTCCCGCGACGACGGCGCCGAAGACGAGGAGCAGGATGATGAGCGCCGCCGGGAGGCCGAACTTCAGCTCGCCGTTCTCCAGGTCTTCCTGCGACAGGAGGTTGAAGTCGTGGTCGAGCGTCTCCTCGCCCGTGACGGACACGGCGAACGCACCCTCGTCGTCGAGCGCCTCGATCCTCGCCACGAGCGCCTCCGTCTCGTCTTCGCTCGTGAGCGCGATCGCGACGATGGTCGCATGGCCGTCTTCCGAGACGAGGCCTGCGTTCGGGTCGTCGAGGTACGTGCGCGCACGGCCGAGTGCGGTGATCTCGTCGTCGGCGACGAAGTCGCGCACGTACTCCTCGAACTCGGCCGAGTCCACGGTGTGCACGTCGGAGCGGATGACGACGATGTCCGAGACGGCCGTGCGGGGATCGGGCGGAAGCGCCCGGAACAGCGCTTCGTCCGCACGCTCCGACTCGGGGTTGTTCGTCGGAGCGCCTTCCGTCGTCAGGCTCCCGCCGAGAAGTGTCACGATCGCGAAGACCGCGAGCACGGCGATCGCGATCCACGCTCCAATCGTCCTCCACGGGTGCCGCGCGCTGGCGGCTGCGACTGCCTGAGTGACGCCGGTCTTCATCGTGTCCTCCTCGTACCCGAACTCTTGTGATCTAGTGACCGGTTACTCACCACGTGGAGAAAAAAGGGAGGCGCCTCCACGTCAGTCCTCCTTGCACCCCTCGGCCAGACGCGCCGCCCAGGAGTCCGGCGGCTCGTCCTCGAGCGAGTAATCCATGGCCGCGAGGACGTTAATAAGCATCCCCTTCGCGAAGAACCGCGCGACGGTTGCGCGATCGGCGCCGGAGACGGTCTCGACGTAGTCCACGAGCCGCCCATACCCGCGGGCGGTGCTTGCTCGGATGTCCTCGTCCGCGACCGACGCGACGTAGGCCTGCAGCTGGCCCTGGAGCATGGTGGGATCGCCCTCGATGAGCTCGACGTAAGCCGCGCCGATGGCGTCGAGCGCTTCCGTCCCGGACTTGCCGGCCGCGGCCGCCCGGAACATGTCCAGCGTCCGCTGGAAGCACATGTCGTTGACGGCGAGGAACAGGTCCTTCTTCGACCCGAAGAGGCGAAAGAGGTAGGGCTGCGAGATCCCCGCGCGTCGCGCGATCACGTCCGTGGATGCGGCATGAAGCCCGCGCTGCGCAAACTCGATCCACGCGGCCTCGAGGACGGCCTCGCGCCGCTCGTCCGCCGTCTGCCTGGGTGTCGTCCGGCTTGCCATCGCGAAGGAAGTTATCACTCACTCACAACGAGGTCAAGACCTCCGCGACCCGTTCGACGTCCTCCTCGGTCGTCGTCGTCGCGAACGGGAGCGCGAGCGCCCGCTCGAATGCGCGGTCGGCGCCGGGGAACGCGCCCTGCGCGCGGTACGGCTCGAGGCGATGCAGCGCCCAGGTGCCGATCTGCGCCTCGATCTCTGCGGCGCGTAGCGCCGCGAGCGCTTCTTCGCGGCCGTCGAGCTGCACGACGTACGCCTGCCAGCCGTGCCGGTCTCCCTCCGCAGCACGGGGCGTCAGCACGTGGTGCTCCAGCCGCTCGGTGTACCAGCCGGCGACGCGCTCGCGCGCGGCGAGGAGCTCCTCGAGCCGCGCCAGCTGTGGGATCCCGATCGCGCAGAGGAGGTCGGGCAGCCGGTAGTTGAAGCCCGGCGCGGGCATGTCGCCGAGCGTCCTCCACCCATGGTGGCGGAAGCGACGCACGGCGGCGTCGAGCGCGGCCTCGTCGGTCGTCACCGCACCTCCCTCGCCCGTCGTGACGATCTTGCGCGGGTGGAACGAGAGACAGCCCGCGACGCCGAGCGCGCCGCACGGCGTGCCGCGATACGACGCGCCGAGCGCGCCGGCGGCGTCCTCGAGGAGGACGACCTCCTGAGGAATCGCAGTCTGCAGCGCCTCCCATTCGACGGGTCGACCGAAGAGGTGGACCGCGATGACCGCGCGTGTGCGTCGCGTGACGGCAGCCGCGACGGCTGCGACGTCGAGGTCGAACGTGTCCGGGTCGACGTCCACGAGCACCGTCGTCGCGCCGCAGAGCTCGACCACGTTCGCCGTTGCGGGAAACGTGTACGCGGGCACGATCACCTCGTCACCCGGACCGACCTCGAGAGCGAGCAGCGCAACGTGGAGCGCAGCGGTTCCCGACGAGACCACCGCTGCATGCGCCGTCCCGACCGTCTCGGCGATCGCGCGCTCGAACTCCTCGACCTTCGGCCCCATCGTGAGCTGGCCCGTGCCCACGACCTCGGCGATCGCGTCGAGCTCCGCCTCCCCCACGTCCGGCCGCGCCAGCCGGATCGGCTCGGTCATCCGACCGGGTTCTCTCGGTACCACGCGATCGTGCGCTCGAGCCCCTCGTCGAGCTCGACCTTCGCCTCGAAGCCGAGGAGGTCGCGCGCCTTGTCGACGTTCGGGATCCGCAGCTCGACGTCCGTGTAGTGCAGCGGCTGGAACTTGAGCTCTCCGTCGAGGCCGGTGAGGCGCTTGATGCGCAGCGCGAGGTCGTAGATCGTCACCGCCGAGCGTGCATTCCCGACGTTGAAGCTCTCCCCGACCGCGTTCGGGTGCTCGAGCGCGAGCAGCAGCGCCTCCACCATGTCGTCGACGTAGCACCACGCGCGGATCTGCGAGCCGTCACCGTGGATCACGAGGTCCTTCCCGGCGAGCGCCGTCTCGATGAACGCGCGGATGGCACCGCCGCCGATCTGGCCGGGCCCGTAGACGTTGAACGGGCGCACGGAGACGGTCGGCAGGCCGAGCTCGTCGTGGTACGCGTGCGCGAGGTGCTCGCCGGCGAGCTTCGAGACGGCGTACGTCCAGCGTGCCTCCCCGACCGAGCCCTGCGTCGTGACGTGCAGCTCGTCGACCTTGAAGGCGTAGGTCCCGAACACCTCGCTGGTCGAGAACTCGATCAGCCGCTCGACGGAGTCCTTCGTCGCCAGAGCTGCCTCGAGCGTGTTGTACGTCCCGATGAGATTGACGCGCATCGTCCGCACCGGGCTCTCGATCACGGTGTCGACTCCCGCGATCGCAGCCGCGTGGACGACGTGCGTCGCTCCGCGCACGACGTCGGTGAGGAACGGCGCGTCGAGCACGTCTCCCTGCACGAACGTGAAATTCGGATGTTCCGCGAGGGCGGTGCCGCCGAGCGTGTCGCGATGGAGATTGTCGACGGCGACGATCTGGTTGGCGTCGACGAGGCGCCGCGCGAGTGTCGTCCCGATGAATCCCGCGCCGCCCGTGACGACCACGCGCTTTCCCGTCAGAGCCACGCGGGCGAGTGTAGTGACCTGCGCTTTCTCGTCCCGCCCTTACAGGGCGGGAGTACCCTCGGAGCGATGCGTGCTGGCTTGGCTCTCCTCGCAGTTTGCGGTGGACTCGTCGCCTGCACCGCCGCTGCTGGTGGCACGTCGAGCGGAACCTCGCTTCGCATCGCGTACTGGGAAGACGGGATGGGAGCGAAGCCCGACACTGCATGGACGCTTCGGTGCAAACCTGCGGGCGGGTCGCTCGCACAGCCCGCGCGCGCGTGTGCACGACTTGCAGCACGCGGGAGGGCGTTGTTCGCCCCGCTCCGGCCGAACGCCATCTGCACCGAGATATACGGCGGTCCGCAGCGCGCGCGCGTCACGGGTGTGCTCGACGGCAGGCCCGTCTGGGCGACGTTCTCGCGGTCGAACGGCTGCCACATCGCACGGTGGGCCAAGGTCTCCCCGTGGCTCCTGCCGCCGGGCGGCGTGACCTAGCCCCGTTAGCATCGCCCGCGTGGCGACGGTTCTCTTCGTGGGCGCGGGGCGCCATCAGCGGCCTGCCATCGAGCAGGCGCGCGCGCGCGGCCTCCGCGTCGCCGCGGTCGATCGCAACGCCGAAGCGCCGGGGCTGGCCGCGGCCGACGTGGCCGAGGTCGTGGACTTCAGGGCCGTTCCCGAGGTCGTCGCGGTTGCACGGCGTATCGGTGTCGACGGCGTGCTCACGGTCTCGGCCGATCGCGCGGTGCCTGTCGTCGCCGCGGTCGCCGAGGAGCTCGGGCTGCCCGGCATCGGGACGCAGATCGCGCACCTCTTGACGCACAAGCGGGCGATGCGCGACACGCTCAGAGCCGCCGGCTTGCCGCAGCCACCGTACGCGACGCTTCGCTCGGTGGACGATGTCGACGCAGCGTTGGCGGCGGTCCCGTTCCCGGCAGTCCTGAAACCCGTCGACTCGGGCGGCCAGCGCGCCGTCTTTCGTATCGAGAGCCGGTCCGAGCTCGAGCGTGACCTGCCCGACGCGGTCGAGGAGTCGCCGACGGACGAGGCTCTGCTCGAGGGGTTCGTCGACGGGATCGAGATGAACGGGATCGTCATCGCGCGCAACGGCGACCCCGCGCTGGTCACGCTCTCCGACCGGCTGCGGCCGCCCGGAATCGGCTTCGGCGTCGGGTGGATCCACGTCTACCCGCCGTCGATCCCGGCCGAGCAGCTCCGCCTCGCCGAGCAGGTCGCCGTCGATTCCGTGCGCGCGCTCGGCCTCCGTGATGCGATCGCCTTCCCGCAGCTCATCGCCTCATCCGACGGAGGCGTCGCCGTGGTCGAGGTGGCGGCGCGCATTCCCGGCGGGCAGATGGCGGACCTCGTGCGGCACGCGGTCGGCGTCGACCTCGTCGAAGTCGCGCTCCGGCATGCGCTCGGCGAGGACGTTCCCGACGAGATCGCGCTTCCCCGCTTCACCCAGCCGCTCGCCATCCGCTTCTTCACGGCGCAGCCGGGGCAGCTTCCCACAGGCCTGGTGACTCGCATCGGCTCGCTCGACGCAGTGCTCGCCTCCGACGGCGTCGTCCAGGCGGACACGTACCTCCAGCTCGGCGAGACCATCCGCCCCGTCCGCCGAGACGGCGACCGCCGCGGCTACGTCATCGCCACAGCGGATACGCCGGAAGAGGCGCTGGGCCGCGCCGAAGTCGCGGCGACCCGGCTCGAGGTGGAAGTCGCGACGTGAGCTGCTCGTTCGACCTGGGCCACTACGCGGAGATTCTCGAGGCGACGAGGTCCGGCGGCTACCGCTTCACGACCTTCGGCGAGCCTCCCGCGCGCGGCGACCTCTTCCTGCGCCACGACATCGATCTTTCGCTCGACGCCGCGACGCGGATGGCCGAGCTCGAGGCGGAGCACGGCGTCGTCACGACCTACCTCCTCATGACCGAATCGGTCTTCTACAACCTCGCCTCACACGAGGGCGTCGACGCGATCGAGCGGCTGCGCGAGCTCGGACACGCGGTCGGGCTCCATGCCGTCCATCCGAACGCCGAGCTCGACGAGCGCTTCGACCCGGTGGTGTCGTGGCACAACCCGAAGGCCGAGTACATGTCGGCAACGATCCCGGGCGCGATCAACGTGTACGCGGAGCCGTACTTCGACCGCGCAACGTACCGCTCGGACTCGAACCAGAACTGGCGCTCCGGCTGCCCCCACGAGGAGCTCCGCGGCGGGGGCTTCCCCTGGCTCCAGATCCTCGTCCACCCGGAGATCTGGGTCTACGAGGGCGCGACGATGGGACTTACGATGCGCGCGATGCTGAACGCGGAGAAGGCGCGCCGACTCGAGCAGCTCGCCGCCGACGGCATCGACCTCGAGTGACGCGCCCACTGCGCGTCGTCCACTGCCCGGTCAACACCGCGGGCGTGCCGTGGGCGAACGTCCAGGCGCTGCGACGCCGAGGCGTGGACGCGCAGCTCGTCGTCTTCAACCGCTACACGCTCCACTCGGAGGCCGACTGGTCGCTCGAGCGGCGCGGCGGCTTCGTCCGCAAGCAGGTCACGCAGTGGTCGGCGCTCGCGCGGCTCCTCCCGAAGGCCGACGTCTTCCACTTCTACTTCGGTCTGACGCTCGTCCCGCAGTCGGTGCAGTTCCCGATTCTCCGCGCGCTCCGCAAGAAATCGGTGATGCACTATCTCGGCTCCGACATCCGCGGGAAGTCGCGCACCGAGCTCGCCTTCGGGAAGAAGGCCGGCGCCGAGGTGGTCGGCTCGTACGACGCCGTCCGCTGGGTGCCGGAGGCCGAGATGATCCCGCCCGGGATCGACGTGCAGGCGATCGAGCCGTCGCCGCCGACGGACCGCGCACGGCCCGTCATCCTCCACGCGCCGTCGTCGCGCCGGCGCAAGGGAACCGAGGAAGTCATCGCGGCGTGCGAAGGGCTCGACGCCGACCTCCTCCTCGTCGAGGGACTCCACCACGACGAGGCATTCGAGCGCTACCGCAGGGCCGACATCGTCGTCGACCAGCTGAACGCCGGCTGGTACGGGCTCTTCGCGATCGAGTGCATGGCGCTCGGGAAGCCTGTCGTCACATTCCTCCAGGAGGAGGCGGTCGAGCGGACGGAGCGAGAGCTCGGCACCCGCGTTCCGGTCGTGAACGCGACGAAGGAGAGCCTGCACGCGCGACTCGAGCCGCTCGTCGCGTCGGCCGCGGAGCGACGACGAATCGGCGCCGAGTCGCGTGCGTACGTCGAGCAGGTGCACGACCTGGAGCGCGTCGCCGACCGCCTGCTGGACCTTTACGCTCGGCTCTGAGGTGGCGCTCGGCCCACAACTGAAGCGGCTCGGAAAGCACTCCGCGATCTACGGCCTCGGCGGGCTCGTCTCGCGGATCCTCGCCGTCCTCCTCCTCCCGCTCTACACGCGCTATCTCACGACGTCCGACTACGGGAAGGTCGAGACGCTGATCGCGCTCACGACGGTCATCGGGATCGTGCTGCGGATGGGGATCCACAGCGCGTTCTTCCGCTTCTACTTCGACTCGAAGGAGCCCACCGACCGACTTCGGGTCGTCCGAACGTCGTTCTGGTTCACGATGGCCATGGCGACAGCGGGCCTCGCCGCCGGCCTCGTTCTCGCCGCGCCGCTCGCCGACGTCCTGTTCGGCTCGACGGGCGACTCGGAGCTCGTCATGGCGGCGTTCGTCGGGCTCTGGGCGGGGATGAACTACGAGCAGCTGACGTCGCTCTTCCGTGTGGAGGAGCGCTCGGTGGCGTTCGTGTCGGCGAGCCTCGCGAACATCTTCCTGACGATCGGCGCGACGCTGCTCCTCGTCGTGGCACTCGACAAGGGGCCGATCGGCGTGATCGTCGGCAACTTCACTGGCACGTTGATCGTGTACGTCGTCCTCGTCGGCTACCGCCGCGAGCAGCTCGGGCTCGAGTTCGATCGAGGCCTGCTGCAAGAGATGAACCGCTTCGGCGTCCCGCTCGTTCCCACGGCGCTCTTCCTGTGGGTGACGAACTTCTCCGACCGGCTGTTCCTCGTGAAGCTCGCGGACACGGAGGAGGTCGGCCTCTACTCGGTCGGCGTTCGCATTGCCTCGGCGCTGGTGCTCCTCCTCACCGCTTTCCGGCTCGCCTGGCCCGCGTTCGCATACTCGATCGACGACGATCGCGAGGCGCGCCGCACGTACGCGTTCGTCCTGACCTACCTCGTGGCGCTCACGACATGGGTCGCGACCGGCCTCGCGCTGCTGTCACCGTGGATCGTGGACTGGATCGCGGCACCCGCCTTCGCCGAGTCGTCCCGCGTCGTCGGCCCGCTCGCCTTCTCGACCGTCGCGTTCGCCGCGTACATCGCCGTCGCGATCGGCGTGGGGCGCGCGAAGCGCACGCAGTTCAACTGGGTGGTGACGGGCGCCGCGGCGGTCGTGAACATCGCTCTGAACCTGCTCCTCATTCCGCCGTACGGGATGATGGGCGCCGCGGTCGCGACCGTGGCCGCCTACTCGACGATGTTCGTCGGGATGGTGTGGTGGTCGCAGCGGATCTACCCGGTCCCGTACCAGTGGCGTCGCGTCGTCACCGCCGCGGTAGCGGGGCTCGCGCTCGTCGCCGTCGGGAAGCTCGCCGATGCGGGTCTCGCGGTCGCGCTCCCGCTCGCGCTCGTGTACCCGCTCGTCCTGCTTCCGCTCGGCTTCTACCTCCCAGCCGAACGCCGCGCGATCGGCCGCCGGCTGCGCCCCGTCGGCTGAGCTGTCCGTAGGCGAACTGCTAGAGCGCCCTGATCGCCCGCACGGCGGCGTCGACGTGCTCGGGCGTGTTCACGATCCCCGGCCCGAGCCGCACGTAGCGCGCCGCATACGGCGTGACGCTCGCGACGATGCCGCGTGACCCGAGGCGCGAGACGACCTCGGCCGGGTCGCGACCCGCGACCTCGAAGCACACGAGACCCGCGGACACCCCGGGAGACTGCGGCGTCCGCAGCCGCACGCCCTTCACCTCGACCAGAGCCGCCTTCAGGCGGGACGCGAGACCGCGGATCCGATCCTCGACGCGCTCCCGGCCGATGCTCTGGTGGAAGGCGAACGCCTCGGGAAGGGCCCACCGGTGCTCGAACGACTGGAACCCGCCGGGCGTGAGGGTCGGGCCGTCCGGGACGCCGCTGGGTACGCCGCCCGCGACCCACGCGCCGTAGCTCGACCCGTCGAAGGACGGGATCGTCGGCCGCATGAGCTGGCGCACGCGCTCGTTCGCCCAGAGCACGCCGGTCCCGCGCGGCCCGTACAGCCACTTGTGGCAGCCGGAGACGAACGCGTCGCAGCCGAGGTCCCGCACGGTCTCGGCGCGCGCGCCGAAGCCGTGGACGCCGTCGACACAGACGAGTACCCGCTCCGGAAGCGCCTGCGCGATCGACCGCACCGGCAGGCGGACGCCGGTGCCCGAGTGCACCCAGGTCAGCGCGACCAGGCGCGTTCGCCCCGTGGCCGCCCCCCGAATGCGGCTCACGATCTCGTCCTCGGATGCCCGGCGGGCGTCGTCGTAGAGCCGGATGCGCCGCACCCGCACGCCAGAGAGCCGGAGGGCCTCGTGCGTGGCGTAGAAGTCGTGCTCCGTCGTCACGACCTCGTCGTCCGCGCCCAGCGCGAGCCGGGTGTAGAGGAGCCCGAGCCCCATCGTGGTCGAGTCGGTGAGGGCAACCTCGGACGCCGGAGCGCCGAGGAACCGCCCGGCGGCCTCGCGCGCCGCCGCGCTCAGCCCGTCGCCCGGGCCGTGCAGGTACTCGACCGGGTTCGCATCGAGCCGCTGCCGGTGCGCTGCGATCGCGTCCCGCACCGAGCGCGGGTGCGTCGCGAGCAGGAAGGACGTGAGGTGGACCTTCGCGGGATCGAGCGCGAACTGCGACCGCACCGAGCCCCAGTCGCGGAGGTCGGGCGCCGCCTCCGCGGGCTCGGGGCGCGCACCGAGCGCGAGCGCGCCGGCGGCCAGGCCGGCACGTGCGAGGACCTCACGCCGAGAGAGCTCGGCCACGGGCCCAGGCTACGCGACGATGCGGTACACCTGGAAGCACTCTGCGTACTCGCGGTTCACGTTCACGCCGTGGACGCGCGCGAGATTCCAGATGTACTCGGGATCGGCATAGCGCCGGTGCTGCTGTGAGGCGTAGTGGGAGAGCGCGGCGATCTTGCGCTCGATGTGCCGCTTCTCGAGCGCAAGATACGCGCCGTACGAAAAGTCGAAGTTGTTCCACGGAACCTCGTAGCCGAGGATCGTCGTCCGCTTGAACGCGCGGAGCCCTTCCTGCGCGATCGTCTGGTGATCCTGGTGGACGTCGTGATGCGACGGCTGGAAGACGACGTCCGGCTTCCACTCCTCCCACAGCGCGACGAGCAGCTCGAGGATGTCCTGCCGTCTCTCCGGGAACGTCCGCACGTCGAAATCGTGGACCGTGAGCTGCGACTCCACGATGCCGAGCTCGCTCGTGGCCTCACGCACCTCCCGCGCGAGCGTGTCCGGCTCGAAGCCGGGAGGCAGCGAACGCGTTGCGATCGAGAACGCGACGTAGCGCACCTCGCAGCCGCCCTCGACGAGCCGCGCCATGGTGCCGCCGCACCCGAGCTCGCCGTCGTCCGTGTGCGGCGCGAGCACGAGCGCCCTCTCCCAACCCTCGATCACCGCGGAATTCGTACCAGGTAGTGCGTAACGTCCCCGTCCATGCGGTCGAACAGGCTGTACGGAGCGCGGCGCCTCGCCTGGCGCGTGCGGCGAAGCGTCCCGCGGATCGCGCGGCCGCTCTCGCGCGTCCTGCCGCTCGCGGACCCGCCGCGGAGCCCGGCCTTCATCGTCGGCTGCCCTCGCTCGGGGACGACGCTCCTCCTGGACGCCCTGCGCGCGAGCGGCGAGCTCGCGACGGTCCAGAGCGAGGGCCACATCCTCTGGGACGAGTTCCACCACCCGCGCGACCACGCCTGGAGCTCGGACGCGGTCGCGCCGAGCGAGATCTCGGAAGAGGAGCGCGCGTACCTCTGCCTCGCGATCCGGCTCTTCGCCCGCGGCGGACGCTTCGTCGACAAGACCCCGGCGAACTGCCTCCGCGTCCCGTACCTCGAGGCGCTGTTCCCCGACGCGACGTTCGTCTTCCTCCGGCGGCGCGGCGCCGACAACGTGAGCTCGCTGATGGAGGGCTGGCGCGCGCGACCGCGCTTCGTTCGCTATCGCCTGCCGGAGCCGCTCACGGGCCTCGACGAGCTCGACGGCGACCGCTGGAGCTTCGTGTTGGTCCCCCGCTGGAGAGAGCTGCGCGCCGCTTCGCTCGAGGAGATCTGCGCGCATCAATACGTGGAGTGCAACCGCGCCGTCTTGGACGCCCGGTCAGCGAGCATGGCGGCCTGGATCGACCTGACGTACGAGGACCTCGTCGCGTCGCCCGCGGACGAACTGCGCCGCGTCTACGGCGAGCTGGGCCTGTCCTTCACCGACGCGGTCGAGCGGTTCGCGGGCGAGCTCGCGACCAGGCGCTCCGCTACCAGCGTGACGGCGCCACAGCGCGAGAAGTGGCGAGAGCGGAACGAGGCGGCGATCGGGCGCGTCGCGTCTCAGCTCGAGGCTATGGAGCGCCGGCTCGGCTACGCCACGTAACGTACTCGCGCCGTGGAGCACACAGACGTCGCTCAGATCGCGGCGCTCGTCGGAGCGCTCGGCGCAGTCCTCGTTCTCATCCCACGCGGCGGGGTCTTCCCGCTCCTCGGGTTCGGGCTCCTCGCCGCCGCGATCGGCGGCCTCGCGCTGTCGCTGGTGGGCGGCGACGACCTGCGGCTTCTCGTCACCGAGCCTGCCGATGCTGCGCTCCTCGGAGTCGGAGCGCTGGTCGCGCTGGTCGGTGCCGCTGCCCTCGTCCGCTACCCGGCCGCCACTCCGGTCGCGCTCCTGGCGGCGGCGCCGTTCCGCCTCCCCGTCGAGCTGGGGAGCGAGGAGGCGTTCCTGCTGCTCCCGCTGTACCTCGTCATCGCAGCGTCGGTGCTCGCGCTCGGGTATCGGATCGTCCGCGGGGAGCGACCGCCGCCTCCGCCCTTCCTCCTCTCGCTGCCGCTCGCGTCGTTCGTCACGCTGACCGCGACGTCGTTCCTGTGGACGTGGGACGAGCGCGCGGGGGCGATCGCGCTCGCGTTCTTCGTCTTCCCGTTCGTCGCCGGGCTCGCCGTGGTCGCGCGGGCGCCACTCGCGGGTTGGCTACCCCGCGCGCTCCTCGTCGCGCTCGTCGCACTCGGGACCCTGTTTGCCGCGATCGGGATCTGGCAGGCGCAGACGCGCACGCTCTTCTTCGCCCGCGACGTCGAGGTGGCGAACGCCTACACGTCGTTCTTCCGGGTCACGTCGCTCTTCAAGGATCCGAGCCTGTACGGCCGGTACCTCGTCATTCCGATCGCCGTGCTGCTCGTCACGATCCTCGTCCGGCGGGGACGTGCCGTCGACTGGATCGCGGCGACCGCCTTCGTGGCGTTCCTCTTCTGGGGCCTCTACTACTCGTACTCGCAGTCGAGCTTCTTCGCGCTCTTCGTCGTGACCTTCGGCATCGCGCTCGTGGGAAGCAACCGGCGCACGCGGGTCGTTCTCGTCGCCTGCGCGCTCGTCGCGACGATCGTCGCTGCGGGAGTTGCCGGGGCGGCAACCGACGGCCGCTCGGCGCGCGATGTCACGAGCGGGCGCTCACGGCTCGTCGAGATCACCTTCGACGCGTTCAAGGAACGACCCGTCGCGGGGGTCGGGATCGGCGGCCAGCCGCAGGCGAGTGCCGAGGCGGCCGGGCGACGCTCGCCGAGGCGCAACGCCTCACACACGACGCCGCTCACCGTCCTCGCAGAGCTCGGCGTCGTGGGCTTCGCCGCCTACCTGTGGCTCGTCGGCGCGATCGGCTGGGCACTCGTGCTCGTGACGCGGGCCGACCGCGCGTTCGGCATCGGGCTGGCCGCGGTGGCGGTGGCGCTCTTCGTCCACTCGCTGCTGTATGCCGGGTTCTTCGAGGATCCGCTCACCTGGGGTCTCGTCGGGCTCGCCTCCGCCGCGCTCGCCCGCGCGCCCGCGCCGGGCACGTCCGAAGAGCCTGCTCCGGAGGCCCCTCCGGCCACTCCGGGGCTGCTGGCACACTGACCGACGGCCGGTACGCCCGGTCGTCGCTTCATGCCGAAAGCCTTCGCCTGGATCCTCGCTGCGGTCGCGGTGCTCGTGGTCGCCCTCTTCGGCCTCGCGATCGGCGTGGCGCTGACGACGAAGGATCCGCCGCAGGGAGCGCTCGACACCGACCTCGAAGGCGTGACGGTCGTCCCGCCGCCAACGACCACGACGGAGCCCGAGCCAGAGCCCCCTCCCGAGCCCGTCGGCGACCGCCGCTGCTGGCGGACCTTCGGGGCCGATCCACGCCGCTCGCTCGGCCGCCCCGACGCGACCCTCGGCCTTCCTGCGCGGCGCTTCACCTGGACGCGGGGCCTGGGCACGTACATCGAGTTCCCGCCCGTGTACTGCGAGGGCGAGCTGTATGTCAACGGCTTCTCCGGCACGACGTTCGCACTCGACGCGGAGACGGGCCGCATCCGCTGGACCCGGCGGGTGGGCGGAACGCTCCCCTCGAGCCCGACGATCGACGGGCCGCGCGTCCTCGTCGCGTCGCAGAACGGAACCGTCACGGCACTCGACCGGAAGACGGGACAGACGCGCTGGGAGGTGCAGACGGCGGGCAAGGTCGAGTCCTCGCCGGTCGTCGTGGAGGGAACGGCCTTCTTCGGCTCGCATGACGGCCGCCTCTTCGCGGTGAGCTCCGAAACCGGCCGGATCCGCTGGGCATACCAGACCGGCGGCCGGATCAACGCCAGCGCGTCGGTGTTCGGCGGCCGCGTCTGCGTGACCACGTACGCAGGGTCGTTCGTCTGCCTCGACCGGAGGACCGGCCGAGAGGAGTGGACGACGTACCTGAGGCGCGACCCGTTCCGGTACGAGAGCTTCTACGCGAGCCCCTCCTCCGACGGAGCACGGCTCTACTCGCTCTCGCGGGCGGGCACGGTGTACGCACTCGACGCGTCCAGCGGTCGCGTGGTGTGGCAGGCCGGCGTCGGCGGGCTCGGCTACACGACGCCCGCGGTTGCCGAGGGCCGCGTGTTCGCCGGCGGGTTCGACGGACGCATGCGTGCCTTCCGCGCGACGAGCGGCGACGAACTCTGGAGCACCGACGTCGGCGGACGGCTCCTCGGCGCTCCCGTCGTGATCGGCCCCTATGTCTTCTTCTCCACGCTCGAGAAGCGCACGTTCGCGCTGCGCGTCGAGGACGGGTCGATCGCATGGCGGATCCCGCTCGGCAAGTACACGCCCGGGATCGCGACCGAGCGCACGTACTTCCTGTCGCTGAACGGCCGCCTCATCGCGACGCCCGGTCGAGACGCGCCGAAGCCCTCAAGCTGAGAGTCTCGGGTGTCGCCGCGGCCACAGCGGCGAGCGCTGGAGCAGCGACGCGGAGGCGTTCCATGCTGCGAGACGGGCGTCGTACCACCCACGCGTGAGCGCCGTGCGCGGGCCGGAGCCTCGCTGCGAGGTCACCTCGTACTCGAGCTCGCGCAGGAGGTCTCCCGCCACCGCTTCGAACGCGGCGACATCCGTTGCGGACATGTCCTCGCGCCAGCTCCGGACGCCCGTGGTCGGAGGCGCGAGCAGACGCTGCTGATGCGGCTTCGACGAGACGTCGACCGCGCCCGCGTAGTCCAGCATCGCGGGCTCGAACGGAATGCCCGCGAATGCGCAGATACTGCGCACCGTCGCGTCCGGCTCCGCGACGAGCGCCTCGTAGCGCACCTCGTGGTAGCGCGTGGCGCCGACGCGGCTCCCGAGCGCACACGCGTCACCGACCTCCTTCCGCCAGAGGCATGCGAACTGAGCCGGCGTCCTCGGGTGGGCCCACGTGCGCGTGAACGTGCCCTCCGGCATCTGCAGGAACGAGAGGGCGGCATCGCGGCCGTCACGGATGAGGTGGACGTACTGCGTATCGGGGAAGAGCTCGTCGAGGAGTGCGAGATGGCGCATGTACATCGGCGTCTTGTCGCCCCAGCGCGGCTTGCCTGCGGCGTCGGCGTACGCCTCGTAGATCGCCGCGATCGCTTCTCCGATCGGCATTCCCGAGCGAATCCGCGGCGCCAGTGCCGTTACCGAGAGGCCCCAGTCTCGGATTGCCGGGATCCGCGCGAGGTCGTCCAGGAAGCGCGCCGCGTCCACCGTCCTCCCGTGACGCCGCGCGAGCAGTGGGAGAAAGAACGACTCGTCCGGGATCGCGATGCCGGGCGAGCGGTCGAGGATCACGCGAAGGAGCGTCGTGCCGGAGCGGCTGACGCCGAGGAGGACGAGCGGGGTGCTCACGGGCATGCCTTTCGCCTGTGAGCGGGGAGGCGTGTGGGGAACCGGGAGGTTCCCCACGATTTCAAGAAGAAGGGGGCGCACGGGGGAAACATGGTTTCCCCCGTGACCGCGAACCGAAGGTGAGCGGTGCTCACTCCGGCTCGAGCACGTCGACCGCCGCACTCGCCGCGCGGCCGCCCCCCGTGACGTAGAGCGTGTAGGAGCCTGGCTCCTCGGGAGCGCGGAGGACGAGCACCTGCCTGCGTCCTGCGCCCCTCTCGCCGGCGAAGAGCCAGCGGTACGCGACGGCGTCCGTCCGCACGCGGACCGAGAACCGCTGCCCGGCGCCGACCTCGATGCGCTCACGCGAGAGCTCGACGAAGCGGACGCGGACCGGGACCGCACGCGTCCGCACCGAGCGGTTCCCGGCGCGGTCGACGGCGCGAAGCCGGATCTCGTAGAGCCCGGGACGAACGACGCGTCCGTTGACGCGGCCGAACCAGACCAACCGGCCCTCGAGCCGCCGGAACTTGCTCTGGACGCGCTGCCGGCCGTCGACGAGCATCACGGCTCGCGCACGCTCGTTGATCCGGTACGACGCCGTGATGCGATCGCGACGGCCGTCGGAGTCAGGCGAGAAGACGCGGGGTACGACGCGCACGAGCGTGATGACCGGCGCGGTCGTATCGACACGGATCGGATTCGGAAGGACGATGGTACGGCCGTTGCGCTCGAGCCGGACGCGCGGGCGGTAGACGCCCTCGGGCACCACGCGATCGAGGTTGTCGCGTCCGTCCCAGGTGTACGAGACGCGCCCTGCCGGCTCACGGCGGTTGCGCACGATCGTGCGGATCGAGCGGCCGTCGCGATTCAGGATGTCGAGCGTGACGGTCTCCCTCCGACGCAGCACGATGGAGATGACGGCGACGTCCCGCGCGCACTCGCAGACAGGCGAGAACACCCGGTCGACCCGCGTGCCCGTCACCGGGCTTCGCTCCAGCTTCAGGCGCTCGGTCATGGCGAAGGCGGCCGCCGTCGCGCCGAGCAGGCCGAGGACGATCAGGAGCTGCGGCCACCGCGCCACTGCGCGGCAATTACAGCGGTTCGAGTCCGCGAACGAGAACGAATGGTTCGGCGTGCGGGACACCACAGCTCGAGCCGTAGAACTCGGCAGCGGCCCGGATTGCCCGCTCGCTGCGGGGATGTGGGTAGTCGCGCCGCTCGGTCTCGTAATGCGCGAACGCCGCGACCTTCCGCTCGATCGTCGCGCTCACGTCCACGAACCAGTTCGGAACGAACCAGTTCAGCGGCGCGGGCGTCCACTCCGTGCTCGAGGTCGGCGCGTAGGTGAGGACGCGGCGCACGACCTGATCCGGCGTCGGCCGGGTCGCGACGGCGACGGAGTCGAAGAGGACCCGGTGATCCCGGTTGACGTCGGGGTGAGGCGTGTAGACGACCTGCGGCCCGAAATCGCCGACGTGCTCCTCGACGACCCGGTTGACCTCGACATGCGGGAGCGTGTCGAGCCGCATGTCGGGGAGATCGAGATGTCGGTAGTCGGTGACGCCGAGCTCGGACGCTGCGCGTAGCGCCTCGTCCTCCTTGCGGGCACGGGTCCCCGCGTCGCCGGGGTACTGCGTCGAGGAGCCGTCCGTCACGACGACGATCCGCACGTCGTCTCCGGCGTCCGCGTGGACGGCGATCGTCCCGCCCATTCCGAGCACCTCGTCGTCGGGATGCGCCGCGAGCACGAGGACACGCGTCATCCCAATCTCGCTCCCACGACGAGCTCGCCCGTCGTCTGGATCTCCTCGAGCACGAGCCCTCCTTCGCCGCACGCCACGACAGGCCCTTCCGGACCGACCTTGACGATCGTCCCCGCCGGCGCCCGCTCGGCGAGCTCGACGTGCCGCGCATGCCAGACGATGACCTTCTCGTCGCCGAGGAACGTGAATGCGCCGGGGTACGGCCGCGTCTGCGCGCGCACCCAGTCGTACAGATATCGCGCGCGGGTCTCCCAGTCGATGATCCCGTCCGCCGGCGTGCGCTTGGGCCAGGAGCTCGCGCGACTCGGATCCTGCGGAATTCGTGGTGCCGACCGCGCGACGAGCTGCGGGACGAGCACTCGCGTGAGGACGACGTGCGCCTCGGCGATCCGGGCGAAGAGCGTCGTCGCCGTCTCGTCGGGCGCGATGTCGAGCGTGAGCTGGCCGACGAGCGCTCCCGAGTCCGGGCTCGCATCGACGATCTCGAACAGCGTGACGCCGGTGCGCGCGAGCCCGGTCAGGATCGCCCACGGAATCGGCGCGCGGCCGCGATGCCGGGGAAGCAGCGTCGGGTGCATCCCGAACACCCCTTCGGTCGCGAGTGCGATGAACGGGTCATGGACGAGCTGCGACCAGCCGACGACGAAGATGAGTTCCGGCTCGAGCTTCCGGATCGCATTCAACGTCTCGAGACCGTTCACGTCACGGGTCTCGATCAGCACCGCTTCGAGCCGCGAGGCGACCTCGTCGAACGAGCACTGGCCGGACCGGTTCGGGTCGATCGGGCCGGGGAGCGTGACGACGCCGACGACCTCGGCCCCGACGTCCGCCGCGGTCTCGAGGCAGTCGCGGCCGATCGTGTCGAAGCTCACCCAGACCGTGCGCATGGCCGCGCGATGGTACCGAGCTACTCGACAGCCGATGGTGCCGCGCGGCCGCGCACGAAGCGCACCCAGCTGTTGCGGGCGAGCCACACCAGGAGCGCCACGCTGCCGGCTGCGAGGACCACGACGACGATCGTGCCGGCGAACGGCACGTCGAGGAGCTTGATCCCCGCCAGCCCGAGGACGCCGGCGAGCAGCAGGCGAAGCCGCTGCTCCGGAATCGAGAGCGTGAGCCGCCCACCGATCAGCACGCCGGGGATCGAGCCGAGCAGGAGCCAGCCGAGGATCGAGAAGTCGATGTTCCCGGCCGCCCAGTGGGCGGCTCCGGCGACGTACAGGAGGACCGCGGCGTGGAAGATGTCCGTCCCGACGACCTTGTGTGCGCGGAGCGGGAAGATGACGAGCAGTGTCAGTCCGAAGAAGACGCCGCTTCCGACCGAGGTGAGGCCGACGATGAAGCCGCCGAAGACCCCGATCAGGATCGCGGCGACGCGGTCGCGGTTCGAGAGCTGCCAGTCGGAGTCACCGGTCGGGCCGCCCTGGACGACGCTCTTTGCGATCAGTCCGACCGCGCCGAACAGCAACGCGGCGCCCAGCACCTGTCCCATCACCGACTCCACGTCGTCGCCGTATCGCTCCGTGAGCTGGACGTTCAGCCACACACCGAAGAGCGACGCGGGCGCCGAGCCGATCAGCATCCACCCGGCGAGCCGCGCGCGCACGTTGCCCATTCGCCGGTGTTGCACCGCCGAGACGGTCTTGAACGCCGCGCCGTGCGCGATGTCCGTGCCGATCGCAGTCGAGGGCGGGATGCCGAAGAGGAAGACGAGGATGGGCGTCATCAGCGAGCCGCCGCCCATCCCCGTCATCCCGACGAGGAGCCCGGTCATGAGCCCGACGAGCGTGAGCTGCCACGTCACCGGGTCCTCCGGTTCTTACCGCCGGTATGCGTCGATGAGGACCTTCGCGACCTCGGGCCGCGTGAACTCCACGGGCGGGACCTCACCTTCGCCGAGCATCTCACGCACCTTGGTTCCCGAGAGGAACACCCGGTCCTCCGGTCCGTGCGGGCACGACTTCGTGCTCGCCATCGAGCCGCACACGTTGCACCAGAACGTGTGCTCGAAGAACATCGGCTCGATGTCGAGCTCGTGCGGCTCGAACTCGTCGAAGATGAGCTGGGCGTCGTACGTGCCGTAGTAGTCGCCCACACCGGCGTGGTCGCGGCCGACGATGAAGTGCGAGCAGCCGTAGTTCTTGCGGCAGATCGCGTGCCAGACCGCCTCGCGCGGGCCTGCGTAGCGCATCGCGGCCGGGAAGGCGGAGAGCAGGACGCGATCGGATGGGTAGTAGCCGTCGAGGAGCGTCGTGTAGCACTCGACGCGCACGCCGACGGGGACGTCGTCCGACTTCGTGTCCCCGACGAGCGGGTGGACGAGCAGGCCGTCGACGGTCTCGAGCGCGACCTTCGTCAGGTACTCGTGCGCCCGGTGGATCGGGTTGCGGGTCTGGAACCCGACTACCCGCTTCCATCCGCGCTCGGCGAAGATCCGGCGCGTCTCCGCGGGGTCCCTCGCAAGCTCGGGGAACGTCGGCGTCGCACGCTCGAACACGGTGACGCGGCCGGCCAGGTAGAGCGACTTCTGTGCGTACAAGCGCGCGACCCCCGGATGGGCGTCGTCGGTCGTCCGGAAGCAGTTCTCGGCCTCGCGCTCCTTGTCGTACTCGAAGACCTCGTCCACCTCGAGGACGGCGACCGGAGTGCCGGCCTCGTCCGCGAGGGCGACCCGATCGCCGGCGGGTGCCGCGTCGACCGCGAGACAGACGGGGAGCGCCCACGGGAGGCCATTCGCGAGGTGCATTCCTTCGACGACGCGCTCGTAATCGGCCTTGCCCATGAAGCCCTCGAGCGGCGAGAGCGCGCCGGAGGCCATCATGTCGAGATCCGAGAGCTCGCGCGAGGCCAGCGCCACGAGCTCGAGCGAGCCGAGGTCCTCCGGGGCGTCACCGGTCCGGTCGACCAGCGTTCCGCCGTGGGGCGCGATCAGGCGGTCGGTCGTGACCGCGCTCACGCGGTCACCTTCGCGACGACGAGGCCAAGCTCCTCGAGCTTCGCGACGACCTGTGCGGCGGACTCCTCCGGCTCGAGGCCTTCGGTGTCCACGACGATCTCCGCGTTGGCCGGCGCCTCGTACGGGTCGTCGACGCCCGTGAAGCCCTTGATCTCGCCGGCGAAGGCCTTGGCGTAGAGGCCGTTGACGTCACGGCGGGCGCACTCGTCGAGTGACGTTCGGACGTAGATCTCGACGAACGGGCCGTGCTCTTCGACCAGAGCGCGGGCGTTCCTCCGTGCCTGCTCGTATGGTGAGATCGCAGCCACGATGACCGCGCCTCCGTGGCGGGTGACGCGGGAGGCGACCCACCCGAGCCGCTCGACGTGAGCGTCGCGGTCTTCCTTGGAGAAGCCGAGGCCCTTCGAGAGGTGGGTGCGAACCGTGTCGCCGTCCAGGTACTCCACGACGTGCCCACGCCTGTCCAGTTCGGGCCCGACGTGGTGCGCGATCGTGGTCTTGCCCGATCCGGACAGCCCCGTGAACCAGAGGGTGAAGCCTCCGCCACGGTCCGTCTCCGACTCGGGGTGCTCGTGCGCGTGGATGTGCTGACTCATGCGGTCCTTTCCATTTGCGTGTTCTCGTGAATGCCGCACTCGAGCTTGTCGGAGCCGGCCCAGCGACCGGCGCGCTCTTCCTCGTCGGGGCTCGTCGGCCGGGTGCACGGAATGCACCCGATCGAGCGGTAGCCCGCGTCGTGCAGCGGGTTGGAGGGTATCTCGTTGACGTTGATGTAGGCCCACACGCGCTTCTCGTCCCAGTCGGCGAGCGGGTGGATCTTGAAGACCTGGTACCGCTCCGACCACTGCACCTTCGGCGTGTCCACGCGGCTCGGGGACTGGTCGCGGCGGATTCCGGAGATCCAGGCGTCGTACGGCTGGAGCGCCTCGACGAGCGGCTCGACCTTGCGGATGTGGCAGCAGCGGTCCGGGTCACGCTCCCACAGGTTCGGCCCCTCGGCCCGGTGCTGTTCCGCGATCGTCGGGATCGAGGGCTGGATGAGCTTCAGCTGGTAGCGGTCGACGAGCGCGTCACGCGTGTCGTACGACTCGCGGAAGAAGAGGTGCGTGTCGAGCTCGACCGTGTCCATGCGCAGACCGAGCTCGGCGACCATGTGGACGAGCACCGACGACTGCTTCTGCCATGAGCAGGTCAGGCAGACGCGCGGCCAGAAGAACTGGTGGGCCCACGCGATCAGCTCCTCGGCCGTCATGGCCTCGAAGTCGAGGTCAGGAAGCCGGGGCGGGCTCGACGCTTGAATCGCCAAGCAGCACCTCCTTCAGCGTGTCCGCACGCAAGCCGAGCCGGAGCGTCTCGAGCGCGATGACCTCCTCCGGCGGAATGTTCCCGAGGTTGACCTCGGGCCCGAAGTGCCGCACGAACCAGGCCTGCGAAGCTTTCGTCGGCGCCTCCCAGATGAGGTCGTGGAACGAGATCGAGTGCTCGATCTCGTCGACGAGGCCCGTGCGCAGCTCGCCCGTCGGGCGGTAGATACCCGCGGTGCCGCCCTCGCGGCCCTCGGCGATGACCTTCCATGCGCCCGCGTCCAGCTCCTCGCGGATCCACTGCACCCAGAGGTAGGGGGCGATGTTCACGTCCGAGTCCTTCGAGCCGACCTCGGAGAGCACGACGAAGTCGCGCGCGAACTCCTGGATGAATTGGAGCTTCTGCTCGCGCGGGATCTCGAGCGTGCCGTCCGAGATCTCGACGTGCGAGAAACGGAAGTGCTCGAGCCAGCGCTTGAACTCGTCCATCTTGCCCTGGCCGTAGACGGCCTCGAACAGCGTCCCGCCGCACACGACCGGCGTCCCGAAGGAGCGGTAGAGCGCGATCTTCTTCTCGAGGTTGTTCGTGACGTAGCTCGTGCCCCAGCCGAGCTTGACGATGTCGACGTACTCACCGGCCGTGTCGAAGAGCCCCTCGATCTCGCGGAGGTTCAGACCCTTGTCCATGACGTGCGTGAGGCCCCGCTCGCGCGGCTTGCCTTCGCGCGTCGGGACGGTGAGGAACGCGTGCTCGTCAGAGGCGTGCATAGATCTCCTCCAGCTTCTCGAGGGCACGGCTCTGGACGTCGCGGTACAGCGAGCCGCCGTGGGCGTCGATCCCGACCGTGAGCGGGCCGAAGTCCTTCACGCGGAACTTCCAGAGGCACTCGGGCATGAGCTCCTCCCAGGCCACCTCCTCGATCTCCTCGATCTGCGTCGTCTCGAGCGCGGCCGCGCCGCCGACGATCGCGAAGTAGACCATCCCGAGTCGCTGCATCGGCTCGATCGCCTCGTCCGGGAAGCCGCCCTTGCCGCAGATCGCGCGGACGCCGTACTGCGCGCCGAGGCCCTCGGTGAACCGCACCATCCGCGCGCTCGTGGTCGTCCCGATGCAGAGCTTCTCGTACTTGCCCGGCCCGAGCTTGCGGACGTTCGGGGCCGTATGCAGGAGAAATGCTCCGGAGAGATCCATCGGCGGCTCGATCCCCTGGTCGAAGATCCGGATCTGCGTGCGGTCGCGGATCCCGATGATGTGCCCCTGGACGACCACCTCGTCGCCGGCGCGGAGCTTCAGGATCTCCGCCGGGTCGGTGACGGGGAACGTGACTTCATGCGTTGCCATCAGCTGTGGGCACCTCGGCGCGCACTTGTTGCCCTTACAGGATCAGGCACTGTAAAGAGCGCTGCAAAGCGCGTGGTTCTCGACGCAGGAAGGACACCGCCCGAATTGGCCATCATGCGTCCCTCTCGAACGTGACCGAGCCGTCCGCGGCGACGTGTGCCGAGGCGCGGCGCGCGGCCCAGCACTGGTAGTTCACCGCGACGGGGTTGAGCGTCATGTGCGTGTCGGCGTGCTCGACGTGCACCGAGAGCACGGTGACGTCTCCGCCGAGGCCCATCGGCCCGATGCCGGTCTCGTTCAGCAGCTCGAAGAGGTCCTGTTCGAGCTCGGCGACGAGGGGATCCTCGTTGTGCGTGCCGACCGGCCGCGCGATCGCCTCCTTGGCGAGATGCATCGCGTAGTCGGCCGAGCCACCGATGCCGACGCCGACGATCCCGGGCGGGCACGGTTTGCCGCCCGCGCCCACGATCGACTCGAGCACGAACTTCTTGATGCCCGTCACGCCGTCCGCGGGAACGCACATCTTGAGGAAGCTCATGTTCTCGGAGCCCGACCCCTTGGGGACGCACTTGACGTCGAGCCCGTCCCAGTCGGGCACGAAGTCCCAGTGCACGATCGGGACGCGGAACCCGACGTTCGGCCCCGTGTTCTCGCGCGTGAGCGTGTGCACCGTGTTCGAGCGCAGCGGGTGCTCGACCGTCGCGCGCTCGGTGCCCTCCTTCAGCGACGCGTAGATCCGGGCGGGATGCAGCGGGAAGTGCTCGCCGACCTTGCAGTAGTAGACGGCGATCCCCGTGTCCTGGCAGACGAGGTTCTTCTCGTCCTCCGCGACGTTGACGTTCAGGAGGATCGTCTGCAGGACCCGCTGACCGGTGACCGACGTCTCGCGGCCGGCCGCGTCGCGGAGCGCGTCGCGCAGATCCTGTGGGATGTCCTTCAACGCCCAGACGTAGAGATGTGCGGCGGCGTCCGCCACGGCCGCGTCGAGATCCGTCGTGACGACGCTCATGGGGCCACCTTCGTTGCCTCGAGCAGGGCGAGCACCGCTCGCGCGTCTGCGCCACCGGCCCGCGCGTGCTCGACGAGTGGGATGCCGTGCGGGCCGAGCGCGTTGTGCATCTCGGGGAAGTCCGACAGCACGGCGCTGACGATGTCGAAGTAGCCGAGCATGGCGGCCGCGAACAGGTCCAGCCGTGCGCCGTGCTCGAGAAGGAAGAGCGCGATCTGGCGCCGGCCCATGTGCGCCGCGGCACCGAGCCCGGTCTCCCAGTCGCCGCCGCCCCAGTCCCACGCGGCGTTGACGAGACGCGGCTCCTCTGCGAGCAGCGACTGGACGGCGTCGAACTCACCGTGCGCGTTGGAGACGAAGGCCTGGACCTTCGCCGGATCGAGCTGTGGAGGTGCCTCGGTCATGCGCGCGCCCTTTCTGCTGCTGCGGCGCCCGCACGCCGCCCGAAGACCGTGCACTCGAGGAGTGAGTTGCCCATCATGCGGTTCCTTCCATGGGTGCCGCCCGCGATCTCGCCGCAGGCAAAGACGCCTTCCAGTGTCGTCTCTGCGTGCTCGTCGATCACGAGGCCGCCGTTCTGGTAGTGGAGGACGGGGTAGGTGTAGATCGGCTCGGCGAGAGGATCGATCCCGGCTCCGCGGAAGCGGCGCAGCATGTACGGGAGCGAGATCTCAGCGTCTTCCGGGGCGATGCTCGTCGTATCGAGCCACACGGCGGGGCGACCGTCGGGCGTGAGCACGCCCTTGCCCTTCTCGACCTCCGCGACGATCGCCGCCGAGACGGCGTCACGCGCACCGAGCGAGTCCGTGAACTCCTCGCCGTCGGCGTTGCGAAGCACGGCCCCGTACGCGCGGGTGGTCTCCGGGATCGAGTAGCCCTGCATCGTCGTCGGCCATGCGCCGCCGTTCGGGTGGTACTGCAGTGCGTCGAGGTCACGAGCCTCCGCGCCGGCGTCGATCGCGACGCGCGTCACCTCGCCCGTCGCGTTCGGATGGTTCGTCGAGAGCTCCCCGAGCGTCTCGGCCTCGGCGAAGCAGCGTCCGCCGGCCGCGAGCACGACGGCGGCGGCCTCGACGTCTGCCGGGCCTTCCTTCGTCTCGAACGAGGCCACCCAGCCGGCAGGCGACGGCGCTATCGCGCGCAGGGCGTGATGCGGGAGCTCCGTGCCGCCGCTCGCCTGGTACGTGTCGCGAAGGGCCTTCGTGATCGCGTGCCCGGTGCGGTCGCCCACCTGCAGGAGCCGCTGGCGCGTCGCTCCACCACAGCGTGCGAGCCGGTACCCGCCGTTCGAGCGTGTGAACTCGACCCCGAGCTCCTCGAGCCAGTGGATCGCCGACGGCGCCTCGCTCGTCAGCACCTCCACGAGCCTCGGGTTCGCCGTGTCGTGCGACGAGCGCATGACGTCCTCGGCGTGGATCTCGGGCGAGTCGTCCTCGCCGAACGCGGCCTGGATGCCGCCCTGCGCCTTGGCCGAGTTGCACGCCTGCAGCGTCGTCTTCGTGGCGAGGCCGACCCGTGCGCCCGATCGCTCGGCCGAGACGGCGGCCGCGAGCCCGCCGGCGCCGCTGCCGACCACGAGCACGTCGAACGAAGCGCCGGGACGCATGGCCGGGATCCTAGCGCAGATTCTTATATCTGTCATTACGTGTCGTTATCGGTTTGGCACCAGATCGACACGAGCTACCGACCGCGCGCAGCGGTTAGACTCCCACGCTCAATGGGAACCCTCGCCGAGATCGTCAAGCCCGGTTTCATCACCGTCGCCCCGGAGGACACGCTGGGCGAGGTCGCCGAGCGGATGAGTGCGCAGAACGTCGGCGCGGTCGTGGTGAAGGACTTCGGGCGCCTCATCGGTGTGCTCACGGAGCGCGACATGCTCCGCGCGATGGCCGCTCGCGTGCACACGAGCGACGCCCGCGTGCGTCAGTGGATGACCGAGAATCCCGTCACGGCCCCTCCGGACATGACCTTCGACGAGGCCTCGAAGATCATGCTCGACAAGGGCTTCCGGCACCTGCCGGTCGTCGACGGCGACACGATCCTCGGGATCGTCAGCCTCCGCCGAATCATGGGCGGCCGACGTCCGCGCGACAAGTAGCTCCCGGCAGCCATCGGAGCGATCCGGCCGCGAAGCGGACGGCCTTAGGGATCGCGCGCGACCGGAAACTCCGCGCTAGCGGATTTCCGGTCTTGCGCAGAACTCACGCGCACGCAGAGACGACGCCGCTCGTCAGTGCGTTCGCCGCCGCCGAGACGCTGACCGAGCGTTTCTTCAACTGCGCCACACGCTTCGCGTCCGCGCGCATCTCCCGCGCGGCCTGATCCTTCGCGGCGTCCTGGCCGAGCAGCGTGAGCCCGCACTGTCCCGGGTTCTTCGTCCCGCCGATCCAGCCGAGCGCGTAGAGGTACTTCAGCACCGGCTTGCGGTACGGCGCTCGCCCGTAGGCCGCTTTCGCGCCTGCCGCAGAGACCTTCTGCGCCTTTGCGGCCTTCGCGACTGCCGCGACGCCGGCGGTACCGGTCGCGAACACGGCGGTGACGTTCTTGCCGTACGCGCCCGTGAGCGTCGCCGCCATCAGCGCGACCGCTGCGACGATCCCTGCGTACTCGACTGCCACAGGCACATCGTCCGCCGCACGCGGCGGCTCGTCAACTCACCAGATCGAGCGGAGAAGCGACTCGATGTCGGCCGCGGCCGCGGGTCGAGGGTTCGCGCGGGCCGGCGGACGCTCGGCGGCCGAAGCCGCGACCGCGGCAAGCTCGTCCTCGGGAATGCCGTGGTCGCGCAGGCGCTCGAAGCCGCCGAGCCGCGCGAGCTCCTCGACGCGTGGCGCCGCGTCGGGGACGCCGAGCGCATCGGCCAGCGCGGCCAGCGCGTCTGGCACGGCGGGCTCGTTGAAGCGAAGGGCAGGTGCAAGACAGAGTGCGTTCATCGCTCCGTGAGAGAGGCCGTAGCGCCCACCGAGCGCCTGGGCCATCGCGTGCGCGAGGAACATGCCACGCTCGGCAAGCGCCATGCCCGCCTGCATCGCACCCTCGAGCAGCCGGGTACGGGCCTCGAGGTCCTCGCCGGCCTCCGCGATCACCGGAAGCCACGTCTCGATCAGCCGCGCACCGATGGAAGCGTCCTCGCAGGGGCCCGCGTACAGCGCCTCGGCCGCATGAGCGAGCGCGTTCATCCCCGTTCCGACGGACTCCTCGCGCGGCAGACCGAGCGTGAGCGCGGGCTCGTAGACGATCGCGACGGTGTGCGCCCCGGAGCCGCCGCTCTTCTGGCGCCGGCCCTCGTCGCGCATGCCGAAGTACGAGGTCCACTCCGAGCCGGCATACGTGGTCGGCACCGCCACGAGACGGAGCGCGGTCGCCGCCGAGACGGCCTTGGCCGTGTCGATCGCACTGCCGCCACCCAGCCCGACGAGGCCGTCTGCGCTCGCCGCCGCGTCGGTCGCCGCCGCGACGACGTCGAGCGGCGCATGCCGACGGACTCCGACGAAGCGCGCAGAGACCGGCAGGTCCAGATCGGCGAATCGCGAGCTCGTCACGAGCAGCGGGCACTCGAAGCCGAGCTCCGCGAGCAGGGGCGGAAGCTGCGCGAGACCCCAGCGGACGATCACGACGCCAGGCGCTCGCGGGCGAACGTGACGAACGCGTCGGCGACGCGAGTGCGCGCTCTCCCCGTCGACGATGCGAGGGAGATCTCCCGCGTCGCCTCGAGCCCCTCGACGCGCGACTCGGCGAGACGCCCTGCCGCGAGCTCCGACTCGACAGCCGTGCGCGAGATGAAGGTCACGCCGTAGCCCTCCTCGACGGCACGTCGAACGGACTCCTGCAGGCCGAGCTCCAGGCGGACGTCGAGATCGCGGAGGCGGATCCCGCGGCGGCGCAGCGCATCCTCGACGATCTGGCGAACGCCGGCGCCCTCCTGCATGAGGATCAACGGTGCCTCGCGCAGCTCGTCCAGCGCCACAGTGCGCCCTGCGAAGACATGGCCGGGCGGGCAGACGAGGATCACCTCGTCCGAGAAGAACGGCTCGAAACGGACTCCGCGGTGCCGGCGGGATGCGCCGACGATGCCGAGCTCGAGCTCGCGCGCAGCCACCCGCTCCACGACCGTGTGGGTGTCGGAGACCGTGAGGAAGACGCGAACGTCGGGGTTCTGGCGCTGGAACTCGCCGAGCACGACGGGCACCACGACGGCGGCAGGCCCCGTCGAGGCGCCAAGCACGAGATCGCCGGCCAGCTCGCCCTCGGCCGACGCGGCGACCTCCGCGACCAGCTGATCCTCGAGCGCGAGCATGCGCTGTGCCCCGCGATAGAGCCGCCAGCCCGCCTCGGTCGGCTCGACGCGCCTGCCCGAGCGGTCCAGCAACTGTGTGCCGAGCCGCTTCTCGAGCGCCCGTACCTGGAGCGAGACCGCCGGCTGCGTGACGCCGAGGCGCTCCGCGGCCTGGGAGAAGCTGCGGCGCTCCACGACGGCACAGAACGCCGCCAGCTGACGCGTGTCCATAAGAGAAGCTTATCCCTGAGACCGCTAGGGTCACGGGCATGCGTGTCTGGATCGACATCTCGAACTCGCCGCAGGTGCCCTTCTTCCGACCGTTGATCGCGCTCCTGCGAGAGCGAGACCACGACGTCGACGTGACGACACGCGAATACGCGCAAACAGTCGAGCTGCTGACGCTCAACGGCATCCCGTACGAGGTCGTCGGTCCCAGACACGGGGGCGCCAGCGCGGCTGGCAAGGCGCGCGCGATGGCGGGCCGCGTGCGCGCGCTCAGGAACTTCGCGAAGCGCAGCGACTTCGACATCGCGCTCTCGCACGCGTCGCACGAGCTGCCACTCGTCGCCCGGACGCTCGGAGTCCCCTCCGCGTATGCCTTCGACTACGAGCTCGCGCGCACGCAGCACGGCCTCGGCTGCCGCGCCGCTCGGCGCATCGTCGTTCCCGAACAGATTCCGCAGGACCGCCTCGACCGGCTTGGCGCGCGCGGGACGAAGGTGCGCCGGTACCCCGGCCTGAAGGAGGAGTACTACCTCCACGGGTTCGAGCCGGACGGCTCGGTGCTCACGGCTCTCGGGCTCGGTCCGGAGCGCGTCCTCGTCGTCGTGCGCACGCCGCCCGACGTGTCCCTGTACCACCGGCACAGGAACCTGCTCTTCGGCGACCTCCTCGAGCGGCTCGGACGCGACGAGAGCGTGCAGGCCGTCGTCCTCCCGCGCACCCCCGAGCAGCGCAGCGAGATTCGCACACGCAACCTCCCCTCCGTCCTCGTCCCGGAGCACGCGATCGACGCCCAGAGCCTGGTCGCTCTCGCAGACCTCGTCGTCTCGGCGGGCGGCACCATGAACCGTGAGGCGGTTGCCCTCGGCGTCCCTGCGTACACGACGTTTGCGGGTGCGCTGGGCGCGGTAGACAGTGCCCTGGTGAACGAAGGGAGACTGCGGGTCTTGACCACTGTGGACACGCTCGTGGTCGAGAAGCGCAGCGGAGCGGGCGGTCGAGTCGAACGCGATCCGGCGCTCATGCTCGACCTGCTGCTCTCGGCACTCGAGCGGTAGCACGCATGGCTCGAGAGGGTTAGGGTCCCGCGAGCCCAGAGAGGAAGGGGGAGAGATGAAACGACGCAAGATCACGGTGCTGCTGGCCTGTGTCGTCGTAATCTCGGCGACGGCCGCCACCGCAGCGCTCGCCGGTCACGCGAACAACCAGAACGCCGGGTACAAGACAGCACGACCGTCGATGCTGACGCCGGTGATGGGCGGTGTCGAGGTAACTCCGCTCCTGACGGTCGGGGACACGCTTCCGAGCGGCTTCCGCTTCGAGTCGATCCCTGACGGCATCTCTGTCAAGACGCGCGGGCAGGGACGTGTCGACCTGTTCGTGAACCATGAGACGAGCAAGGTGCCGTTCCCGTACAACCAGGTTGCGCCGACGGCGGCGAACGGGGAGAACGACTTCGACAACGCCCAGGTGAGCCGCCTGATCCTCAACCAGCACAGCGCTGGCATCCTGAACGGCTCGTTCGTCATCCCGAGCAGCGCCGGCTACCAGCGGTTCTGCTCGAACTACCTCGCGACGGAGAGAGAAGGGTTCGATCGCGAGATCCTCTTCACGAACGAGGAGGCCATCGACTACGTCTTCCGGCGAGAGGATTCATGGCCACCTCCGATCGGTCACGCGGACGAGAAGCAGATCGGCCTCGTCGTGGCACTCGACGTCCGGACCGGGAAGCACACACCGATCCACGGCATGGGCAGGCACAACCACGAGAACTCCGTCGCGATTCCGGGCTTCGACGATCTTGTCGTGATGTCGGGCGACGACACATTCACGAGCGGACCGCTGACGATCCCGGCCGGTGGCCCTCTGGCCCCTGGAACGAGGCCGGCGCAGTCTCAGCTGTTCTCGTACCTCGCGTCGGACACCGGCTCCCTGCTCGCGGACGAAGGTGACCTCTGGGGCTTCGTGTCGGACAACCCGAGCTTCAACGACTACTACGACTTCACCCCGGGCTCGACGCAGTCCGTGAGCGGGCACTTCGTAAAGGTGCCCAAGAACATCGCCACTGGCCTCGACACGGACGGATCGGAGCTCAAGGCCGCTGATGTCGGCTTTCCACTCCCGCCGAACGACGGAAGCTGGCAGCGTGACAACCGCACCCCAACCCCCAGCACCGGATACGACGGCCCCCAGTGGGTGCTCGAGTACTGGAGCCAGCTGAACAACGTCTTCCAGTTCGTCCGCGTCGAGGACGTCGCCTACGACAAGCGGCCGGGCATGGAGAACGTCGTATACGTCGTCGACTCCGGGCGTGGGACGGCCGGGCCCACGGGCGCGGGCATCTCGACGAACGGCCGCGTCTGGAAGATGGTGCTCGATCGTGCCGACCCGACCGAGGTGACGTCGCTCTCCGTGCACGTCGAGGGTGACGACAACGAGGTCAAGACCGTTGGCGAGATCCACCAGCCCGACAACATCGAGTCAACGCCTACCGGGTTGCTCGTGACCGAGGATCCCGGATCGAGCCAGCAGTTCACCGCCGCACAGCAGGTCTCCGATTCGGCACGTGCGACCACCGCCCGGCTGTGGTGGGTGCCGTTCTCCGGTGCTTCCCAGGTCGTCGTGAAGGTCGACCAGTCTGCAGACGGCGGCCCGACCGACGTCGACGGCCGCCCCGCCGGCAACTGGGGTGCGTGGGAGACGAGCGGCATCGTCGACGCGTCGGCGGCGTTCGGGCCCGGCGCGTTCCTGATCGACGTCCAGGCGAGCACGCTCTGGGTCGAGAAGGCTCCGGGCGACGACAACAACGGCGATGGACAGCCGGACTTCACGTACAAGCGCGCGGGCGGTCAGCTCCTGCTGCTGAGAGTCCCGGGCGCGTAGGCCTAGACGATCTCGGATGCGGGCGTCGCCTCGGCGGCGCCCGCACCATCCCCGGCGAGAACGCCGTTCCGCCTCGGCGCGGCGCAGATCGTGTTGAGGCGGCCGATGAGCTCGAGCGTCTCGCCCGCATCGACGAGGTGCGCGAGGTCGTCGAGCTCGGCTTCCAGCCACTGCTGGTCGATCGGCGGGCGCGTCACGAGCATGATGGCTTCGTGCGACGAGGGTGAGACCGTCTCCGTCTCCGACCACAGCTCCTCGTGCAGCTTCTCGCCCGGCCGCGCGCCGACGAACTCGATCGCGATGTCGCGTCCCGGCTCCTTTCCGGACAGCCGGATCATCGTGTCTGCGAGGTCGGTGATCTTGACGGGCTCGCCCATGTCGAGCACGTAGACCTGACCGCGGCCGCCGATCGCGCCCGCCTGGATGATGAGCTGCACCGCCTCTGGGATCGTCATGAAGAACCGCGTCATCTCCGCGTGCGTCACGGTGACCGGCCCGCCGCGCGCGATCTGCTTGCGGAAGATCGGGATCACGCTACCCGAGGAGCCGAGGACGTTCCCGAAGCGCACACCGCAAAACTTGGTGGTCGTGTCGTCGCGATAGCCCCATGACTCGACGATCCACTCGCAGAGCGCCTTCGACTGGCCCATCACCGTCTTCGCGTTCACGGCTTTGTCTGTCGAGACGAGGACGAAGCGCTTCGCGCCGAACTCGACCGCGATGTCGGCCACCGTCCGCGTGACGAGCGAGTTGTTGCGCACGGCTTCGAGGGGGTTCGCCTCCATGAGCGGGACGTGCTTGTACGCGGCCGCGTGAAAGACGACGGCGGGGCGGTACTTCTCGAAGACCTGTCGCATCTTCGTCGCGTTCCCTGCGTCGGCGAGCACCGCCGCCGTCGCGTGGAAGTCGCGCTCGTCGACGAGCTCGCGCTCGATCTCGAAGAGGCCCGGCTCGCCGTTGTCGACGAGCACGAGCCGCGTGGGGCGCATGCGGGCGATCTGACGGCACAGCTCGGAGCCGATCGAGCCACCCGCGCCGGTGACGAGCACGACCTCTCCCGCGAGATAGCCGGCGATCGACGGGAGATCCACGTCGACCGGCTCGCGCCCGAGGAGGTCCTCGACCTCGACCGGGCGGATCTGGCCGGTCAGATCGAGGTCGCCGGTGATGAGCTCGTTCAGCGCCGGCAGCGTCTTGACCGGGACGTTCGCCGCGCGAGCGACCTGGACGATCCGCTCGCGCACGTCGCCGGAGGCGGACGGGATGGCGATCAGTAGCTCGTCCGGCCTCCGCTCGCGGAGGAGCTCGGGAAGCTCAGCGCTCGTCCCGAGCACCCGGACGCCGTGGAGGCGCAGGTTCTTCTTCCGCGGGTCGTCGTCGACGAGCCCGATGGGCGTGTACCCGACCGCCGGGTTGCGAAGCATCTCCCGCAGGATCAGCTGAGCCGCGTCGCCTGCGCCGACGATGAGTACCTCCTTGCCGCGCGCCACGATCGAGCGCGCAGCAGGCCGTTCGATGAGCGTGCGCGCGAGCAGCCTCACTCCCATGACGAAGGCGAGCAGGAGGAGCAGATCGACGATCCAGATCCCGCGCGGGACCGATGCGGGGTGGAAGTCGAGCAAGGTGAAGACGAGGAAGGCGGCGATGACCGCCGCGCTGACTCCCCGGAGGACGCCCCACATGTCCTGGGTCGAGACGTACCGCCACCAACGGTTGTAGAAGCCGAAGGCGACGAAGGCCGGGAGCATGATCCCGACGACGAGCACGACGACGTCCCACTCGAGGTAGCGGTCGTAGTAGACCGGGCGCGAGTCACCCTCGAAGCGCACGTACCACGACGCGACCCAGGCGAGCGCGATCAGCGCCGCATCGACGGCGACCTGCCAGAGGCGGTGGCGGTTGACGGGAGAGCGCATGGCTATGCGGGAACGCCGACGGCCGAGCGAACCGCCTCGACGACGCGCTCCTGCTGCTCGAGCTCGATCCCCGCCCACATCGGGAGCGCGAGGTTCTCGGCGGCAGCGCGCTCCGTTTCGGGGAGCGCGCCCTCGGGGACGCCGAGGTAGCTCAGGGCCGGCTGGAGGTGGAGCGGTGTCGTGTAGTAGAAGCCGCTGGCGATTCCCTCCTCGGTCAGGGCAGCCGCGATCTCCTCCCGGCGCGACGTTCGAACGGCGTAGACGTGGTAGACGTGGCCGGGCTCGTCGACCGGAAGCTCGACGACCTCACCGAGGCCAAGCTCGGCATAGCGTGCGGCCGCCTCGCGCCGCTGCTCGTTCCACCCGGTGAGATGCGGCAGGAAGACGCGGAGCATCGCAGCCTGAACGGCGTCGAGCCGGGAGTTCGTCCCCACGAGCTCGAACGTCTTCTTGTCGTGCGATCCGTGGAAGCGGAGCATGCGCACGCGCTTGGCCACCTCGTCGTCGAGGCACGTCACGAGGCCGCCGTCGCCCAGCGCGAACAGGTTCTTCGACGGGAAGAAGCTGAACGTCGAGCACGCGCCGGTCTGCGCGACACCCTCGGCGCCGAACGCCTGAGCCGCGTCCTCGACGATCGGCAGCCCGAGCTCCGAAAGCTCGGCGAGCGGCGCGACGCGACCGAAGAGGTGCACCGGCATCACCGCCTTGGTACGCGGCGTCACACGAGACGCGACATCCTCCGGATCGAGGTTCAGGGTCTGCGGATCGACATCGGCGAAGACCGGGGTCGCTCCGGCTCGGACGATGGCCTCGGCTGTCGCGTAGAACGTGAACGCAGGACAGATCACCTCGTCGCCACGTCCGATCCCGAGCGCCTCGAGCGCGAGGACGAGCGCGTCCGTGCCGTTCGCCACGCCGATCGCATGGGGGACACCCAGGAAGGCCGCGGCTTCGTGCTCGAAGGCCTCCACCTCGGGGCCGAAGATGAATCGTCCCGAGTCGAGGACGACCGCGAACCGCGCCTTGAGCTCCTCGACGAGAGGCGCGTATTGCGCCTTCGAGTTCATGAGAGGGATCGGCTGCGTCACGCGGGCGAGTCTAGCCTCGGCGAGGTTGCGTTCAGGTTCGTCAGGCGCCGGAAGAGTCCTGGGCCAGCCGGGCTCTGCGCCGCTTGAGATACCTCCAGCCGAGCCAGGCCGCGCCGCCGACGATCGCGACCGCGACCACGTACTCGACGTACCGGAACGCATGGTGGAAGTCCTCCCACGCCTCTCCCGCAGCAAACCCGGCACCGGCGAAGAGGAAGCACCAGATCGCGGATCCGAGCAGCGTGAGGAGCGTGTACCGCACGAACCGCGCCTCGAAGACGCCCGCCGGCACGGAGACGAACGAGCGGATCACCGGAGTGAGCCTGCCTAAGAACACCGCCCACTCCTCCCAGCGCGCGAACCAGCGCTCCGCCTTGTCGAGCTTCTCCGCGTTGAGGTGCAGCCAGCGGCCGTGGCGCTCGAGGTACGGGCGCCCGCCGTAGTACCCGATCGCCCAGCCCATCATCGAGCCGAGCGTGTAGCCGATCGTTCCTGCGAGCGCGATGACGAAGTAGGCGGGCCAGCCCTCGTCGATGGTGCGCCCGAAGAGCGTTACCTCCTGGTCGGCAAACGCACCCGCCGCGATCGCGCCGCCGTAGACCATCACGAGCTCGCTCGCCGCCGGAAGAACGGCGTCGATGAACATGAGCCAGAAGACCGCATAGAGGCCGTAGTCCCCGACGACGGACGTGATTGCGTCGGAGAGCTCGCTGAGGACGGAGGCGACCAGCACCGGCTGACTGTACTTACGTCGTTGGTCGGGCTAGCGCGTGACCCTGCGCACGGTCACGAACTGTGTCAGCGAGACGACGCCGAGCTCGTTCGTGGCCGTCACGCGGGCGACGTAGCGCCCGGTTCCGACGGACTTGCGGTTCCCGCCGCGGCCGTCCCACGCGACGGCCTGCTCGCCTGCAGGGAGGGATGCGTTCGACGCGGTACGCACCACGACGCCCTCGGCGGTCTCGATCGTGACCTTCACCCGGGCGGCGCGCGCCTGCGTCCAGCGAATGTCCGCTCTGCCTCCGGTCGGCGTGACGACGACGCGGGCGGGCGCCACCCGGAGCGACGCCAGCGTCGAGTTGACCCAGAACCTACGAGTCGTCGTGGAGGTGAGCCCCTGGTCGTCGAGCGCCCCTACCGTCAGGGTCCAGCGGCCCTCCGCAGGCGGGAGTGGGGTCGTCGGCGGCGGGGGAGGCGTGCCCTCGGGCGGAGGTGGAGGCACAGGGACGGGCGGGAAGGCCACCTCGTACGTCCCGGCCTCGCGATCGAGGACTTCCTGCCACGCGATCGTCCCGTCGGGCGCCGTGAGCATCGCCGTGGTCGTCGAGGGACGGACGACCTTGAACGAGAGCTCCTGCGTCTCGGCGACGCCGTCGCCGTTCGGCGAAACGACCTGCTCGAGGGGCGGCGGTGCGTAGACCCCGTAGTACTGCAGCATGAGCGCGGTCGAGACGGCGCGCTCGCGACCGTCGGACGGCGAGTTCAGGACGGTTCCCTCGAATGCGAGCGTCGAGGAGCCGCCTCCGTCGAGGCCCATCCCGCGCACGGCGCCGTAGCGCACGAGCGCCTGGGCGAGCTCGAAGTTCGTCATGCCGACGGAGAACCCCGGCTGCCGGCCGTCCGTCGTCAGCAGGATCACCCCGCCGTCCGCGCGCTGGCCGACCGCGGTGCGCGGGCCGCGGGGAGCGAGCTGCGACGTCGTGAAGCCCTCGTTCGCGCGGTACACGGGCGCGCCGTCGCGCACGAGAATCGGTCCGCCGCCGATCGCATCGGAGACCACCGACCAGTCCGGCTGCAGGATGAGACGGAGCGTCACCGTGGTGCCTGCCACCGCTTCCGCCTGCAGCTTCGCAGCCGCGTTGCCTCGGGCGACGAGCACCGCCGTCCCGGGCTGGATCCTCACCGAGGAGCCGGCCCCCGCGCTGAGGACAGGAACGACGAGGTCGGTGTTGGGAGTCGCCGACGGAAAGGCGCCGAGCACAGCGGCGAACGCGCCTGCGACGCGCGGTGTCGTCGTCCCCCAGTCCGCCGTGAAGAGCGAGATCCCGTTCGTTCCAGGGGCCTTGTTCAGGAAGTTCAGCGAGCGTCGCTGCCCCGCCCCGCGCCAGGTGCCGCGAAACGTCACGCGCCGCACGTCGAGGAGCCCGTCGAGCGTGACGCCCGCGCTCGAGCGCGCCGCGTTCGGCGGCGTCGCGAGCACGCCGTCGCGCAGGAAGATGCCGGTGGGTCGCCCATCGGCCGGTGCGAAGTAGTCGCCGTTGACGCCGACCGACGTCGCCTGTGTCGAGAGGCGCTTCTGCATCGCGGACACCGTCTCGCGCTGCACGATCGACTCGTTGGAGAGCACCGGCTTCAAGCGGTAGAGGCCGACCGGCTTCGGGCCGCGAACGACGTGGATCGAAACG
The DNA here is from genome assembly GCA_963787855.1 of uncultured Gaiellaceae bacterium. GTDB lineage: Bacteria > Actinomycetota > Thermoleophilia > Gaiellales > Gaiellaceae > GMQP-bins7. The sequence goes on along the minus strand of CAWBER010000020.1, from coordinate 43,890 downwards.
GGACCGTGGGGCGTGAACTGGACGCTGCGCTCGTACGTCGTCCTGGGGAAGAGCGACGTCGCCTGAGCGGCGGCCGGCAACACCTCGACGAGGGTAGCGAGAGCGGCGAGTGCGGAGACGACGGCGAGTCGGCGGATCACGGCCCGGACGAGGGTAGCCGGTTCCAAAGGCCGATTTACAGGGTCTTACATCATTCGAACAGCGAAGACGGCTACGGGAAGACCTTGACCTCGCGGTACAGCGTGTCGCGCTGCACCGGCGTCTTGCCGACGGCCTTGATGAGGTGGACGAGCTCGTCGGTCGTCGTGCGATACGTGGTGCCGGCCGCCGAGACGACGTTCTCCTCGATCATCACGGAGCCCATGTCGTCCGCGCCGAAGCCGAGCGCGACCTGTCCGACCTTCAGCCCCTGCGTCACCCACGACGACTGGATGTGCGGCACGTTGTCGAGGTAGATGCGCGAGACCGCCTGCGTGAGCAGGTAGTCGAAGGAGGTCGGGCGCGTGTCCTCCGGGACGAGGTCGTCGAGACGGTTGCCGTCGCGCTGGAACGTCCACGAGATGAACGCGCGGAACCCGCGCGTCTCGTCCTGGAGGTCGCGCACCTTGCGCATGTGCTCGACGCGCTCCTCGAGCGTCTCGACGTGGCCGTACATCATCGTCGCGGTCGTCGACATGCCCAGCCGGTGCGCCTGGCGCATGACGTCGAGCCACTCCTCCGACTTCGTCTTCTTCGGGGCGATGATCTGCCGGACGCGGTCGACGAGGATCTCGGCGCCGCCGCCCGGGACCGAGTCGAGCCCGGCGTCGCGAAGTCGCGTGAGCGTCTCCGGCACGGTCAGCTTCGAGCGACGTGCGATGTGCTGGATCTCCGGCGGCGAGAGCGCGTGCAGGTGGATCTTGTAGCGCGCCTTGATCGAGCGGAAGAGATCCTCGTAGTAGTCGATCCCGAGGTCGGGGTGGTGGCCGCCCTGCATGAGAAGGCCCGTGCCGCCGATCTCGAGCGTCTCCTCGATCTTCTTGTAGATCACCGGCTTCGGCAGCAGATAGCCCTCGCGCACGTCGCCCGGACGCCGGTAGAAGGCGCAGAAGTCGCAGTCCGTGACGCAGACGTTCGTGTAGTTGAGGTTCCGGTCGACGATGAACGTGACCTTCGAGCGATCCGTCGTCCGGTTGCGGATCTCGTTCGCGACGCGACCGACCTCGACGAGGTCGCGCGAGCGGAGGAGCGCGATCGCGTCCTCGTCCGTGATCCGTTCCCCGCCGAGCGCCTTCTCGAGCACCTGGTCGACCGAGGGCGAGGCAAGCCTCGCCCCTACCGGGTGCACGGCCGTCATGCGGCGACCTCCTCGCGCACGAAGCGCAGCTCGGGAACCTCCGCGAGCTCGCCTGCGTCACGCGCCATCTCGAGGAAGGTGGTGAGGCCGGCCCGCTCGCGCGGCCCGAAGCTGTAGCGGAGCTTCTCGAAGTATCGAGCCATGAAGCCCTGCGGGTACCCGTACGTCTCGCTGGCGCGCCGGGCGAGGAGCTCGGGCTCGGAGCGTGCCAGCCGGACCGAGGCGACGAGCGCGTGCTCGAGCTCGAGCAGCCCGTCCGCCACCGGCTCGAGAGCCGCCCACACCGCGAAGACCATGGGCAGGCCCGTGCGCTCGAGCCAGAGCTTGCCGAGGTCGAAGTGGGGCGTGGGGTCCTCGAAGGCGCTGCGGAGCGCCGCGTCCCCGATCAGAAGCGTGGCGTCCGCGTCCGTCCCCATCGGCAGGATCTCCGCCTTCGGCAGCAGGATGCGCACCAGCACCACGGAGGTGGCGCTCTCCGGGGTGACCGCGACCGAGCGCACTTGCCCGAAGGGCACCCGCGTCACGAGCTGGATCGAGTCGACCGCCCCCTCCGACGAGACGCAGACACGCGGGAGGATCAGCAGCCGGTCGGCGTTGCGCGCGTACTCGATGGACGGGATCGGGGCGATGTCGATCTCGCCGTCGAGGAGCATGCGCGAGAGCTCCGTGGGCACGCCCGAGACCTCCTCGACGTCGGCCTCGAGACCGTAGAAGACGGGCGCCATGTTGACGTACGAGATCCGCCCGAGCCTCACCGCTGTCGCCTCCTCACGATCCAGGTCGCGATTGCGGCGAGGATGAGGCCGCCCCAGAGGACGACCGCGGGCGCCGAGACGTCGTAGGTGACGGGAACGTCGTCGGAAAGGAGCAACGCTCCGAGCGTGAAGAGGAGCGAGAAGGCAAAGATGGCCGCCGCCAGGATCCCGAACACGTAGACGACCCACACCCAGATGGGCGTGCCCGCCGCGGGCGCTTTCTTCGGCTGCTTCTCAGCTGCGCCCTCGCGGCTCACTCACCACCTCCGCAGCTCGTTGTACAGCGTGTCGCGCTGCACGGGAGTGCGCCCGGCCTCGCGGACGAAGCGGACGAGCTCGTCGACCTTCTGCTCGGTCTCCGTACGCGCGCCCGCGGCGTGGAAGATCTGCTCGCGGACGACCGTGCCTTGCACGTCGTTCGCGCCGAAGTGGAGCGCGACGGCCGCCAGCGGCATCCCCATCATGATCCAGTAGGCCTTGATGTTCGGGACGTTGTCGAGCATCAGGCGCGAGAACGCGAGCATCTTGAGATCGTCGACGCCGGTCGTATGCCGCCAGCCGCGGCGCTCGAACACCGTGTTCTCGGGATGGAACGCGAGCGGGATGAACGCGAGGAAGCCACCGGAGCGGTCCTGCTGGTCACGGAGGCGGAGGATGTGGTCGACGCGCTCCTCGTACGTCTCGACGTGGCCGTAGAGCATCGTGCAGTGCGTCGGGATCCCGAGCTGGTGTGCCGTGTCGTGGACGTGGAACCAGATCTCCGGGGACTCCTTGCCCGGCGCGACGAGTCGGCGCACGCGGTCGGCGAAGACTTCGGCGCCACCGCCTGGGAGCGACCCGAGGCCCGCGTCCTTCAGCTCGCGCAGCACCTCCTCGTGCGTGAGCCCCGAGAGCGTCGTCATGTGGTGGATCTCGGAGGCGGTGTAGAGCTTGAGGTGAACGTCGGGAAGGGCATCGTGAAGCGCCGCCGTCGTGTCGCGGTAGAAGCCGAAGTCGACGTGCGGGTTCTCGCCGTTGACCATGTGGATCTCGGTGAACCCGGTGACCTCGCGCTGGGAGAGCACGTCCTCGACGAGCTCCTCCGTCGTGAAGGTGTAGGCGTGCTCCTGCTTCCGCGTCGCCGCGAACGCGCAGAACTTGCACTTCACGCGGCAGACGTTCGTCTGGTTGACGTAGAGGTTCTGGACGAAGAAGACCTCGTCGGTGCCGCCACGAACGCGCCGCGCGAGGTCGGCGAGCGCGCCGAGCTCGAGGAGGTCGTCGGACTCGAGGATCGCGACGCCGTCGTCGAAGTCGAGGCGTTCCCCGGCCTCGATCTTCTCCCGGATCGGCTCCAGCGTCTGCAGCTCGAGAACGGCGATCAGCTCCTCCTCTCCACGACAGCCCTCGTCAGCGCCTCGAGCTCGTCCCGGCGTGGGGCGCCGTCGAGTCGTGACCTGGCTTCCGAAGCGTAGTGCAGGGCTTGCTCGCGAGACTGGTCGAGCGCACCGCTCGCGGCCACTCGTACGAGCACGCCTTCCTTCGGCCCGCCGGCGAGCGCGTCGCGGACGACGGGATCCTCCTGCGCGGCGAGAAGCAGTGGCAGCGTCGGGGTGCCGTCCTGGAGGTCCGTGCCCGGCACCTTGCCGGTCTCGATCGTGTCGCCCGTGCAGTCGAGCACGTCGTCTGCGATCTGGAAGGCAATCCCGAGCAGCCGTCCGTACTCCCTGCTCCCGCCGCCGAGCACGCATGCCGCTTCGAAGAGCGCGCCCGTCTTCAGCGCGCAGCGCTCGAGGTAGTCGTCGACGGTCGTGTCGGGATCGTGCCGCTGCCGGCGCTGCATCGCCTCGCCGCGGGCGAGTGCGAGCGAGGAGTCGGCCAGGACCGCCACCGCGGTCGGATCGCCCGTCTCGGCGAGCACGGAGAACGCCCGCGCGAACAGGTAGTCGCCGGCGGACTTCGCCGCCTGCTCGCCGTGCTCGCTCCACGCAGCCGCACGACCACGGCGCACCGCCGCCCCGTCGATCAGGTCGTCGTGCACCAGCGTCGCCATGTGCACGAGCTCGACCGCGGCGCCAGCCGCAACGGGCGGATCGTCCTCCGGAGACGAGGAGAGGAAGGCGAGCGCCGGCCGCAGCCGCTTCCCGCCCGCGTCAAGCGCACCGCGGCCGACCTCGGCGACGAGACCGGGATGACGCTCGACCGCACGCCCGAGCTCGGCCTCCACGGACGCGAGGTACTCGTCCAGTCCCGCCGCCGCCCGCACGACTTCGAGAGCCGTCATGGACGGGTGCCCACGTGCAGGGCGACGATGCCGCCGCCAAGCAACCGGTAGTGCACGTCCCGGAAGCCGGCGCTCTCGAACAACACGGACAGATCGTCGGGCCCCGGGAAGCGGCGCACGCTTGCCGGGAGGTACGTGTAGGCCTCCCCGCCGGGCAAGACGCGGCCGAGGAGCGGGACGACGACGTCGAACCAGAGGCGGAAGAACGGGCGGAGGATTCCCCGCGGCCGCGTGATCTCGAGCACGGCGAGCCTGCCTCCCGGTTTCAGGACGCGCGCCAGCTCGTGGAGGCCGCCCTCGAGATCGGCGAGGTTGCGAACGCCGAACCCGACGGTCGCCGCGTCGAACTCGCCGTCTCCGAACGGCAGCGCGAGCGCGTCCCCCTGCACCCACTCGATCGCACCGGACTTCTTCCGCGCCCGCTCGAGCATCCTCTCCGAGAAGTCGAGGCCGACGACGCGTCCGCCGCGCCGCTCCGCCTCGACCGCGAGATCGCCGGTACCGCAGCACGCGTCGAGCACGCGGTCGCCCGGCCAGACGACCTCGCTGACAGCGAGCTTCCGCCACCGCTGGTCGAGCCCGACGGTCATCACGCGGTTCATCGCGTCGTAGACGGGCGCGATGCGGTCGAACATGCCGCGCACGGACTCCGGCTCGAGCGTGCCGGACTCGTAGGTCACGAGGATTCGCCCCAGCGCGCGACGAGCGCGTTGTCGATACCGATCTGGTCGAGGCAGCGCGCGACGACGAACTCGACCAGGTCCTCGATCGTCTCGGCTCCGTGGTAGAAGCCCGGCGCGGCGAACAAGATCACCGCCCCGGCCTCGTTCAGCGTGGCGAGGCCCCGGAGGTGGATCGAGGAAAGCGGCGTCTCACGCGGCACCAGTACGAGCTTCCGCCGCTCCTTGAGCGCCACGGACGCCGCGCGGTGGATGAGGTTCTGCATCGCTCCCGAGGCGAGCGTGCCCACCGTCGCCATCGAGCACGGGCAGATGACGTACGCGTCGACCCGCGCGGATCCGCTCGCGTACGGGCTGCGAAAGTCGTTCTCGCCGTAGATCGTGACCTGCGCGGCCGCGCCACCGACGAAGCGCTCGAGCACCTCCTCGCGCGCCAGAGACGGATCCCGGTAGAGCTCCGTCGCGAGCACCTCGATCCCCGAGCGCGACGCGCAGAGCCCGACCTCGCAGTCGACGGCGACGAGCGCGCGCAGGAGCCGTTCCGCGTAGGGAGCGCCGGACGCGCCGGTCACACCGAGGAAGACCCGCACGCCCGAAGGCTATGCGGTGCGCGCTATTCGCCGCCCTTGGAAGCTTCGAGGAATGCGCCGAGCGCCTCGAGGTTCTCCTGCCCGAGGTACGAGTAGGAGCCCATCACGTTGTTCCCGAACGCGGCCGGGTTGGCGAGGTAGCGGACGAAGTACTCGGCGTCGTTCGTCAGCCCGATCTCCGAGAGGTCCGGCGCGCCGAGGGTCCCCGAGCCTTGCCCGAGGTAGGTGTGGCAGTTGAGGCAGCCCGATTGCGCGAAGAGCTCGGCGCCCGCTACTGCTTGCGGATCGTCGGCGAAGCCCTGCTCCTGGGCCCATGAAGGCACGAGGAGGAGGAGCTCGGAGCCGAGCGCCTCCTTCGCGGTCGCGCCCTTCCACGTCAGCACGGCCATCGACAGGATCGTGAGCACCGCGGCGACCATCGCCACGGGCCGATGCGTCGGGCGCTTCTCCCGCCGCCGGTCGTAGAAGGGCAGGCCGAGCAGGAGGATGAGGCAGATCGTCGGGATGCCGACGGTCGCGATGAAGACCGTCTCCGGCCACTCGAAGATCCGGAGGAGGTAGAAGAGGAAGTAGAAGTACCAGTCGGGGCGCGGAATGAAGTCCGTCGTCCCGGGATCGGCAGGCTCCGTGTACCACGGGCCGAGGAGACCGGGCTCCACGCCGTCGGCGTCGAAGTACCAGATCGCCGCCAGCGCGGCGATGACGCACACGACGACGAACGACATGACCGTGTCGTGCCACATCGCGAAGGGGAAGAAGCCCTTGCCCTCCTTCTTGACGTCGTCCTTGTAGCGGGCGTACTCCTCCCGGTTCAGCTCGCCGAGATCGCGTGCCATCAGTCGCCCCCGCTCCCGCGGACGAGGCCGGCGCGCGTTCCCGCCGGGGGAGCTGCCGCGGGGCGTTCACGCCCCGCGGCCTCCTTCGACCATGGCGGCGAGGCGACGCCGAGCCGCGTGACGAGGTAGATGTGCACGAAGATCAGCGCGATCAGCGCGCCGGGTATCAGCAGCATGTGCAATCCGTAGTACAGCGGCAGGGTGTTCGTGCCGATCTCCGGCCCGGTCGCGAGGAACTGGGCGAGCCACGGGCCCGCGAACGGTGCAGTTCCGTTCAGGTTGATCCCCACGACGGTCGCCCAGTAGGCCGTCTGGTCCCACGGCAGCAGGTAACCCGTGAAGCCCATGAGCATCCCCAGCGCGAGGATGAGGACGCCGGTGATCCAGTTCAGCTCGCGCGGGTACTTGTAGGCACCGAAGAGGAACACGCGTCCCATGTGCAGGAAGAGAAGGATGATGAAGACGCTCGCGCCCCAGCGGTGCATCCCGCGCACGAGCCAGCCGAGCGTCAGCTCGTCCGTGATCATCTCGATCGAGGAGTACGCGACCGGCTTCCCCGTGACCGGGTCGATCGCGGCCGACGGCTTGTAGTACAGAGCCAGGATCGCGCCCGTCAGCGTCTGCACGATGAACGCGGTGAGCGCGGCCGAGCCGAGGGTCTGTCCCCAGCTGATGTCGCGCGGCACGTTCCGGAAGAGGAACCACTTCGTGCCTCGAACGAAGGCCGTGCGCTCGTCGATCCAGTCGAGCGGCGCGAGGACCGCCAGGTCGACCATCTGCTGGCGCTTCGACTTCGCAGCCATACGCTAACCCGTCACCTGACTCGGGACGATCGGGTAGAGCCAGGCCTCGATGCCGTCGACGTGCGTGCCCGGCACCGACCACGGGTAGCGCGAGATCTGAGCGCTCGCGCCCGTTCCGGAGACGCTGCCGACCGCGTACAGCTCGCCGAGCACGAGGCGGCCGTTCCTGATCGAGAACGTGTAGCGGTCCATCGAGCGCACCGGCGGGCCGGCCTGTCGGTTGCCCTCGGCGTCGTACAGCCCGCCGTGGCACGGACAGCCGAACGACTGTGCGAGGACGGGCCGGAGCTCGACGCCGTTCTCGAGCTCCGTGCGAGCCTCCTCGTCGATCGGCCCGTTGGGCTGGACCGGGCAGCCGAGATGGACGCAGCGGCTGTACAGGATCGTGAAGCTCGGCTCGCCCGCGTCCGTCTGACCGTTGTTCCGGACGAAGGCCGTGCGCCGCGTGACCTCTCCGACGCTCGGGTTGGCGAGGTACGTCGCGATGACGTACTCGCTCTCGGGGAAGTTCTCGATCGGACCGAGGTCCGCCTCGTCCTCCTCGATGTTCGTGAAGGCGGGGAGGACCATGAACCCGACCACAGGCAGCGTGACGATCGCGCCGATCGCGGCGCCGACACCGAGCGTCGATGCCTCGAGGAACCGCGAGCGCGTGTAGGCGGGAAGCGGCCGGTCCGCGGCCACGGTTGCCGTCGCACCGGTGCTCGCGCTGTCGGCGACGGCACGCGTCTCGGGCTCGATGCTCGGCACCTCGCCGCGCACGTCGTTTGTCACGTCGCGCGCCCAGAGGAACCCTGCGACGACTGCGATGCCCGCGCCGACGGCGGCGACGATCCAGCTGATGACCAGACCGAGCAGGAGACACGCGACCCCGATCGCGAAGGCGATCGGCCAGAGGCTCGGGCCTGGGACGTGGGGGGTGTCGTGTCCGGTGTCGCTCAAGACGGGCCTGAGGCTGATTCAACCATGTGGGGCCGACGGGTGCGAAGGGAAGTCGCCGATGCCGTACTCCGCCCAGCGCCTCGTTACCCGCTCCCGGATTTCCTCACTCATGACGATCTCCTCGGGCCACGGACGCGCGTCCTCCTCGGGCAACTTGTGGGTCGCGTCGATGCCGAGCTTGCCGCCGTAGAACTGCCTGCCCGGAGCGTGGTCGAGGTGGTCGAGCGGCCCCTCCGTGATCAGGACGTCGCGCTTCGGGTCGACGTTCGCAGTGACCCGGAAGAAGACGTCCTCGTAATCGTGCACGTCCACGTGCGCGTCGACGACGACGATCGACTTCGAGAGCGAGAGCATCCCGAGCCCCCACAGCGCGTGCATGACCTTCTGCGCGTGCCCGGGGAACGCCTTGCGGATCGAAACGATCACGCAGTTGTGGAACGCGCCGGCGACGGGCAGGTCGTAGTCGACGATCTCGGGCAGCGTCATCCGGACGGCGGGCAGGAAGATCCGCTCGGTCGCCTTGCCCAGCCACGCGTCCTCCGCGGGCGGCCTCCCGACGACGATCGAGGGATAGACGGCGTCGCGCCGCATCGTGAGGGCCGAGAGCCGGAAGATCGGAAACGGCTCCGCGTGCGAGTAGTAGCCCGTGTGGTCGCCGAACGGGCCCTCGATGCCCGTGTCGTCCTTCGAGACATGGCCCTCGAGGACGATCTCGGCGTTGGCCGGAACCTCGAGGTCAACCGTCCTGCAGCGGACGAGCTCGACCGGCTCGCCGCGCAGGAAGCCAGCGAGCATGAGCTCGTCGAGGTGCTTCGGAAGCGGGGCGCTTGCGGCATACGCCGTGACCGGATCGAGCCCGATCGCGACGGCGACGGGGATGCGTCCGTCCTCGGCAGCGAGCAGATCCGCGCGGCCGTCCTTGTGCATCTGCCAGTGCATGAACGTCGAGCGGCCGTCGATGACCTGCATCCGGTACATGCCGACGTTGCGGCCGCCCGTGTGCGGGTCCTTCGTGATGACCGCGGGCAGCGTGATGAACGGCGCCGGGTCGCCGGGCCAGCAGCGCTGGATCGGAAGTCGGCCGAGGTCGACTTGGTCGCCCTCGTAGAAGACCTCCTGGCACGGCGCCTTCGAGACCGTCTTCGGCCGCGAGTCCGCGACCGACTTCAGCTTGAGCAGCCCCTTGACCTTGTCGCGCAGGCCCTCGGGCGGCTGCATGTCGAGGATGTCGCCGAGCTTGGCGGCGGCGTCGTCGAGCCTCTCGACGCCGAGCGCGAGACACATGCGGCGCTCGGTCCCGAACTGATTGATCAGGAGCGGATGCTGCGATCCCTTCGGGCTCTCGAACAGGAGCGCCGGCCCCCCTGCCTTGACGACGCGGTCGACGATCTCGGTGATCTCGAGGTCGGGGTCGACCTCGGCGGAGATGCGCCGAAGCTCGCCCTCGCGCTCGAGGAGCGCGATCCACTCGCGGAGGTCTCGCGGCGGGCTCGGCACGGCCGAGTCAGTCTATGGACGGTCGTACGCTGCTAGTGCTGCGAGCGGTTGTGTCGCTTGCGCGCGCCGCGCTGGTACAGGTCGCCGAGCACTGCCACGCCCACGAAGATCAGTCCGACGACGAGCATCGAGAGGACGATGTCGCGGCCTTCCTCGGCAGCAGTCTTGTGCGCCTCTTCGACGGGCGCCTGCGCGAGGAGGTTCACGAAGGTGGCGAGCATTCGCCGCGACTCTATCCCACGAGGCGGGCGTGCGCGGCAAGCGCGGCGGCGACCGCCGCAGTACCCGCGACCACGTGGCCATTGGCGCCGAGCGTCGCCGACGTCGCCGCCCATTCGGCCCCGTCACCGTCGTGCCCCTCGGCACGAAGCTGCGCACAGCGGGAGATGAGCTCTGCGAGATCGGCCACCGCCCTCACGTCACCGGACTCGGCGATGCGGACGAGCCCGTGCGCGTACAGGTAGTCGCCGAGGAGGAGCGCGGTGTCCCGATCGGCCGGGGTGAACAGGCGAGAGCGCCCGTAGTGCACGAGATACCCCTCGTAGATCGTCTCGAGGCCGACGGCGTGCCTCGCGGGAGCCAGAGCGGAGAACACCGGCTCGCGCGCTTGCTCCTCCACGGGCCGCAGCGCCTCGCCCCAGAGCGGGCTCTCCGCCGCGGCGGCATCCGCGATCGCGTCGAACACGCCGCTACCCGCTCGCCGCTCGCGGCGGCTCGATCTCGACTTCGACGGGCACCTCGCCCGCGCCTTCCTCCCAGCTTTCGAGCGTCACCCGCTCACGGAAGAACTCCCAGATCGCGCGTCCGCCGGCCATCGTCGGCAGCGCGACGAGAACGCCGGCGATCCCGTACAACGCGCCCCCCGCGAGCAGTCCGAAGATGACGAGGAGCGGGTGCAGGCGCAACGCGCTCGCCATCACGTTCGGGACGACGATGTGGCCCTCCACCTGGTAGATGAAGAGGAAGAGGAGCCCGACCCAGACGACTCCCCAGGGCGGATCCGCGAACAGCGCGAAGATCGCAGGCGGCACGGCCGACAGCCACGGTCCGATGTACGGGATCACCTCGATGAAGGCCGTCCAGAGGCCGAAGAGAAGTGCGTATTCCTCGGCCCCCTCGACCAGCCCCGTGACGCCGAGGACATACATCCCGACGCCGGCACTCGTCCCGATGACGGTCGACAGGATCGCTTGCCCCTTGAGGTATCCCCACAACGCGCTCTCGATCCGGTGAGTCAGTGGCGCACCTCCGTGCGGCGGGAAGCGCGCGTCGATCGACCGCTCGAGGCGCTGCATGTCGAGGAGCATGTAGATCGAGATGACGACGATGAGGATGATCGAGAACAGAAGGAGCACGAACGAGAACGCCGCGCCCTGGGCAAACTCGATTGCGTCCTGGGCATAGCCCGAGATCTCGCCCGCGCTGAGCGAGTCCAGCCACTCGTTGATCTGCGCGCGCACGCGCACGTCCTCGAGGCCGTGGTCGTCGAGCCATGCCTGCAGGCGGTCGAGATCGACCTCCGCCGCCGTCTGCCCGGTGTCGAGCTCGTCGGTGACGTACTCGTCGATGCGGTCGGCGGCGTTCCGGGTCTGGTCGAACGCAACCGCGCCGATCGCGACGAGAAGCGCGATCACGACCGCCAGGAAGATCGTGTAGACGATGAACACCGACGGACCGCGCGGGACCCGCAGCCGCGTCAGATCGCGAACGAGCGGATTGAGCGTGAACGCGATCACGCTGGCCGTCAGAAAGAGGAAGAGGACGTGCCCGAGCTTCGCCGCGAGCAGGAACGCAAGGACGAGCAGAACGGGGAGGACGACCAGCTGGATCCATCGCGGGATCTGGATCGTCGGGCCGGGGCCGGCCATGCGCCGGATCGTATCGGGAAGGGTCACGGGCGCCCGCGAGAGACACTGCTACGGTCCTGATATGGCGACCGCGACTCCGCGCTCCCGTCACGCGGCGCGCCTGCGCGCGGATCGTCGGCGCGCCCAGGCGAGGGCGCGCCGCATCGCAGTGGGAGTCGTCGTCGCCGCCGCCGCCGTCGCGACTCTCGCCCTCACGGCGTTCGACGGCGAGAGCTCCCCGGCCGTCAGCCGACCCGCGCCCCTCCCCGTGACATCCGCGCCGCCCGACCCGCAGGTGCTCGCGACCGTCGGGAACCTCCGCATCCAGTCGCCTGTCGCGCAGGGCGGCGTCACTGCTGTCGGGTTCCACGGAAGCGCCGAAGGGGCGCTCGTGCTCAAGCCGGTCGGCCCGCAGCAAAACGAGGGACTGCTCGCGCGGCTGTGGCACCGGATCACGGGCGCGTCGAAATCGGGGCTCGCGTGGTACCAGCTCTCCGGTGGGCCCCTGCGTACGCTCGACGTCGGAGCCGTGGCCGGAACGGACGTCTACTCCCCCGTCGACGGGACCGTCGTCGCGATCAGGGATCAGATCGTGTCCGGCAAGGTCGTCGGCTCGGAGGTGGAGCTCCGGCCGTCGTCTGCTCCGTCGCTCGTCGTGTCGATCCAGAACGTGAGGCCGGATCCCGTGCTCTCCGTCGGCGCGAACGTCGCCGCAGGCTCGTCGAAGCTCGGGACGGTGACGAACATCAGCCGCCGCGAGCAGCAGGCGCTTGCGAAGTACGCGGCCGAAGGCGGCAACAACGTCGCCCTCCAGGTCTACCCCTCGGCCACGCTGGGCGTGCCGTAAAGTCTCCGCGCTCTGCGCATCCTCTTTATCGCCGACGTCGTGGGGGCACCCGGTCGCGGGGCTCTCGAGCAGCGCCTGCAGTCGATCAAGAGCGAGCACGCCATCGACGCCTGCGTGGTGAACGGTGAGAACGCGGCGGACGGCATCGGCATCACGCCGCGTCTGGCGGATCAACTCCTCGCCATGGGAGTCGACGCCATCACGCTCGGAAACCACGCCTTCCGGCGGACGGAGATCGGTCCGTACCTCGAGGGGTCGGACCGCGTGATCCGTCCGGCGAACACGTCGCGGGCGACGCCGGGCCGTGGGCTGACGATAGTGCCCGTGGGCGACGCGAAGCTCGGCGTCGTCAACGTGCTCGGCTCGCTGTTCCTCCATCCGGCGACATCGATGTTCGAGGTGATCGACGCCCTCGTGGACGAGGCGCGCGCCGAGACTCCCGTCGTCCTCGTCGACGTACACGCCGAGGCGACGAGCGAGAAGGCAGCGCTGGCCCGCTACCTCGACGGGCGCGTGACCGCGGTGGTCGGCACGCACACACACGTCCAGACCTCCGATGCGACCGTGCTCCCGAAAGGCACCGCGTTCATCACGGACGCCGGAATGACGGGCCCGCACGACTCGGTGATCGGCGTCGAGGCCGAGCTCGCGATCCGCCGGATGCGAACGGGCCTTCCGGTCCGCTTCGAGACGGCTCAGGGAGGCGTGCGAATCGAGGGCGCGGTCGTCGACTGCGACGCCGCGACCGGCAAGGCCTCCTCGATCGAGGCGATTCGCGTTCCCGTCTCCTGACCGTCCGGCGCCGGGAGGAGCAGCCAGAGGAAGACGAAGGGCACGACCCACGGGAGGTAGAGGTAGAACCAGTGGGTCAGCGTCAGCTGGAACGCGACGAGGAGCGCAGCTGTGAGCGCCGCAAGCTGAAGCGGTGTCTTTCGTCGAGGGACGACCGCCACGACACCTGCGAGGCCGACCGCAGAGGCGACGACCACGGGCTGGAGGAACCCGAGATCCGGGATTCCTCGCGCGTGGTACTGCCCCCAGCCCCAGATCGAGAACGGGGAGTCGCGTCCCGACTGGAACCCGATCGTCCGCTCCCAGAACGTGCGGATTGCGTCCCAGAGCGACGGCTCGAGCAGGAGGATCGCGAACGCGAGCACGGTCGCGGCCGCGAAGGCCACTGCGAAGCGCGCGATCCGGCGCAGCTCCGCCACGGGATACGTGGCCCAGAGCGGCGCGACGAGCAGCGCGCCGAACTTCGTCCAGCCGGCGAGCGCGACCGACGCGCCTCGCGCCCAATCGGAGGTGACGCACAGGAACCCGAGCAGGAGGAGCGCGGGCATGATCGTGTCGTTCGTGTTCGCGTTCAGCGTGTACGCGGTGAACGGGTAGGCCGCCCAACCGAACGCGAGCAGGACCGCGAGCCGTCGTCCGCCGAGTCTCAGGCCGATCAGCACGAGCGCGAGAACTGCGAGGAGATCGAACGCGATCGAGGTCGCGTGCGCCGCCGGCAGCGAGTCCCACTTCCCGCTCCACGGGAACACGGCGACGGCCGGGACGTACGCGAGGTAGGACACTGGCCCGTACGTGTCGCCGCGCTCGATCGCGGCCTCGCAGCGGCCGTTCGTCTGGATGCGCTCGCGGATCTGCCCCTCGGCGTCCTCCGGGCCGCACGGCTCGAGGTCACCGCGCTGCGGCATGTGCCCATACGGCCCCTCGCCGTCGAGGATCCTGCTACCGCCGACGACGCCCGCGAGCCCGACGTCGATCACGCCCCGCGGCGTCTCCAGGTTCAGGCCGACACGGAATCCGAGCAGGAACACCGCAGCGGCCGCGAGCACCCACGTCGGCCAGAGCGGCGAAAGCGCGTGACCGCGGCGACCGAGCCCGACCCACAGCCCGCGCGCGAGCAGGTAGACGAGCACGGGGTAGACGAGCGGCACGCTCCGGAAGATCTCTCCCCGGTCGAAGAACGCGAGCGAAGCAGTGAAGCCGAGGAGCGCGAGCAGGTCGAGGTTTCGCGCCGAGATCGGCCTGCGCAGATCCCCGAGCCCGAGCAAGAAGATCAGACAGAAGCCGAGCCAGACGTACGGCCGCAGGAGCGTCTTCCCGCCGAATGCACCCTCTCGACCCCGCGCCATTCCCCACGCGACCTGCGGCCCCGTCCGCACCTCTGCGACCCGGCCGGACGTGTCCTCGACGACGGCCTGCGCGACCTGCCCGGCCTCGCCCGACCACACCTTGACCAGCCACGTGCGCGAGTCGGAGCGAAAGTCCGCGTCGGCGGTCGGATCGGCAGGGTAGCGGTCGAGCCAAGCCTCGATCTTCGCGTGCGCGAGGGCGAGGTCCACCGCCGCCTCCTCGTCGAGCCGTGCGAGGTCCTGGGACTGCGCCGAGGCAGGCGCGGGAACGGTGAGCGAGAGGGCCGCGAGCGCGGCGGCGGCGATTAGCGTCGGGGTCCGAACGACCAGAGCTTATTGCCGACGAAGTTCACCGGCGTGACGAGCACGATCGCCACGGCCTGCGCCGTGACCTCGCCGAGCCCGAGCGTGACGAGCCCGTGGAGGACGACGAGGTTCGCGACGAGCGCGATCGACGAGACGACGAGGAAGCGCATTCCCTGATACGCGACGCCGCCGCGCTGCTCCCGGAACGTCCACAGACGGTTCCAGCCGTAGTTGTTCGTCACCGCGACGAGGAACGACCCGACGGCGGCCGATATGTAGTGCATGCCGCCGACGTCGAGCAGCAGCGTGTAGACCGCGAGGTTGACGACGTAGCCGCTCGCGCCGACGGCGCAGAACTTCACGAGCTGCTCCCAGTTCGAGCGCTTGCGCATGCCCGCGCGGACACGCGCGGGCGAGTATTCCCCGTGGACGGGCTGTACGTGCGACGACTCCACCGTCATCGCAGGGTAGTCGTGCGCCGAATCGTCACCGCCCCCCATACGGTCAGTTCTCACCGAACCCTTCATCGCCGAGTAACGGCACGAACCGGACGGGAAGCACGGCGCGCTCGACGCGCCCGTCCGCGGTGCGCACGACGAGAACGAGCTCCTGTCCGTCCCGCGAGCCGCGCGGGACGACGATCCTCCCGCGCTCGGCGAGCTGCTCGTACAGCGCCTGCGGCACCGTCGGTGTCGCCGCCGCCACGGCGATCGCGTCGAACGGCGCCCGCTCCGGGACGCCGAGCGAGCCGTCGCCGACCCGCACCTCGACGTTCCGATACCCGGCCGCTGCGAGTGCTGCCCGGGCGGTCTCCGCCAGGTCCTGGATCCGATCGATCGTCACGACCTCCGCGGCGAGCTCGGCGAGCACGGCTGCCTGGTATCCGGAGCCCGTCCCGACGTCGAGGACCCGCTCGGAGCCGTCGAGGGCGAGGAGCGAGCAGATCGTGGCTACCACGAACGGCTGCGAGATGGTCTGCCCGTGGCCGATCGGCAGCGCGTCGTCGGCATAGGCATACGGACGCACGCTCTCGGGCACGAACTGCTCACGCGGCACGCTGGCCATCGCCGCGAGCACGCGCTCGTCCGGGATCCCACGCCGCCGCAGCTGCCGCTCGACCATGCGCGCACGCGCCGCGGCGGCATCGGACGGCGAGCTCACTTGGCAAGCGTGCGGAGCCCGGCGAACCGGGCAGCCTGCCGTCCGCGCAGACGCGCCGCCAGGACCGGAAGCGCGACCGCGAGCGCGTACCCCGCAACGGGGATCAGCGCGACGAGGCAGACGAGCACGCCGAGCGCGCCCATGTATGCGCCGACGCCGAAACGCGTAGCGCCGCGTCGCAGAGCGCCGACCACGACCGCCGCGGCGGCAAGAGCACCCAGCACTCCGCCGACGGCGCCCGCGATCGTCTCGGCGGTGTCTCCGATCAGGAGACCGATCGCGCCGCCGAGAACCGCGCCGACGACCGCAGCTGCCCCGATGCCGAGCACGTTCGTCCCGAGGATGCCCGTGATCGCCATCGACAGGCCGAGGCCGAGCCCGAGGCAGAGCCCGATCGTGTACCAGTCCCCCACGGCGGCCAGTCTAGAGAGGCCGGCACCGGCCGCAGCGCCCGCGCCGGCCTCTCTCCCCCGTCGGCCCTACCTGATGTCGCCGCGCACTTCGCCACCCGGGAAGTCGCCCGGCCCGGTGTTGGGCGGGTCCATCCCGTCGTTCGTGTGCACGTTCACGTACGCCTGGCCCGCGTCCATGAGCGCGGCTACCTCGGCGACGCTCATGCCGTCGAATGGGCCAAGGTCCACGAAGTCGTCCGCGGTGATCGTCCCTTGCGACAAGACGCCATCCGTGCGTCCGCCGCCTGGCGGGACGAGCCCGTACAGGAAGACACCGATCGGCCCGTTCACGCCGGGCGGGCCGCGGTGGATGTGCGCCTGGACGACGTTCTCGATGTTCGACGCGATCAGCTTGTACTGAAGCTCCGTGCCGTCCTTCGACAGGTGGAAGATCGCCTGAGCCTGCGCGCTCGTGTCGCGTACAGGTACCTCGAGCGACCCGTTGGCGTGCGTGCTCCAGTTGCGGTTCATGCCGGCGACAGCCACCCCCACCGCGACGAGCCCGAGCACGAAGACGACACCGACCATGCGTGCACGCATCACTCCCCCTCCTTCATCGTGGGTACTGAGAGAACTACGTGCGCGTGGGCTCGCCGGATTGCACCCGCGCGATCACCGCAAGACCTAAGGCAGCCGCTCGCGCGCCGTCGACGACGCGGTGGTCGAACGTGATCGCGAGAGTTCCGGTCGAGCGGACGACGACCTCGCCGTCCCGCACGACGGCGCGCGGCGCGACGCGACCGATGCTCAAGATCGCGACCTCGGGGTGGTTGACGATCGGCGTCTGGAAGAGACCTGCGAGCTTGCCCGCGCTCGACACCGTGAATGTCGAGCCGCGAAGGTCCTCGGCCGCGAGCGAGCCTGCACGGGCGCCCTCGGCAAGCCCGGCGATCTCGCTCACGAGCTCGTCGACGGACTTCTCGTTCGCAGCGCGGACGACCGGCACGACGAGGCCGTCGTCGGTCTGCACAGCGACCCCGACGTCGTACCGGTCGAGAAAGACGATCGCGTCACCGTCGAGTCGCGCATTGAGCTCCGGGAACTCGGCGAGCGAGTCGGCGCATGCCTTCACGACGGTCGCCAGCAGACGGTCGAGCGGAACGCCCTCGAAGTCGCACTCCTCGACCCACGTCACCGGCGGTACCTCGCGATGCGCGCGCGCCATGTGCTCGGCGATCACCCGGCGGACACCTCGCAACGGCTCGCGACGCCCCTCGGCCGCGGCACCCGAGGCGGCGGCGCGCACGTCGTCCTCGGTGATCCGCCCACCCGGGCCTGACCCTGCGACCGACTCGAGGTCGACGCCGAGCTCCTGCGCGATCCGCCTGACGACCGGCGTCGCCTGCGTTCGTCCCGACGCGGCGCCGCGGCTCGAGCCTTGTAACACCTTGTCACTTGCCTCGTTCTCGGCGCTGCTTGGTGCAACGGACGCTTGTAACAGATTGTTGCTTGGCTCCTCACCGGGCTCGCCGATGACGACGAGCTGAGTGCCGACGGGAGCGATCTCGCCCTCGGCGACAAGGATCCTCAGCACCGTGCCGGCGTACGGCGACGGGATCTCGACGGTCGCCTTGTCGGTCTGGATCTCGACGAGCGGGTCGTCCTCCGCGATCTCCTGCCCCTCCGCCACGAGCCAGCGCGCTATCTCACCCTCGGTGAGGCCCTCGCCGAGGTCGGGCAGCTTGAACGAGCTGGCCATCAGCCGTGATTCTCGCGTGTCTTCCTCAGACGCCAGCGGCTACCGCGTGCGACGAGCATCGCGAGGCCTGCGAGCGCGATCAGCAGCGGCCCTCCGATGAACGCCACCGCAGTCAGGTAGTGGACCGGAGCGCAGTTCGCACCGCACGTGGCGAAGTCGTTCGCGCCGCGGAGCTCTGCTGCGATGGCCAGGAACGCGGCGACCCAGACGACGAGCGCGACCCCGAAGAGCACGAGCCCCGCGCGTCCGAGCCGTCCCTGCAGCCATGCCCAGGTGAGACCACCGCACGCGAGGGCGAAGAGCGCGACGACGGCGACCTGGACGATCCACGTGGACATCGATCGGATTGTCGTCTAGCGGAGAGCGTCGTGCGCGAGGCGAGCGTGAACTCCCCGCGCACCGTTCACCATCTGGGTCACGCGAAGGTCGACGACGACGCTCGCCAACGCGAGGGCCTCGCGCCGCTCGAGACCGTGCTCGCGCGCCATGAGATCGAGCATCCCGTCGATCGCCTGAGCGGCGGCCTCGTCGAGATCCTCGTCGAAGCCGAACGTCAGCCAGGCCTCCGCTGTCCATGCGATCGGGCTCGCCAGCACGAGATCGTCCCGCAGGTCGAGCGTCAGCTGCGCGCGCTCGACGGGCGCCTCGATGGCGAGCTGCGAGACCTCGCCGTCGCCCTGCGCCGCGTGGCCGTCGCCGGCGGAGACGAGCGCGCCGTCGACCGGAATGGGCAGGAAGAGCGTCGTCCCGGCGACGAGCTCCTTGCAGTCGATGTTCCCGCCACACGCGCGCGGCGGACCGGTCGAGTGCACACCCGTCTCGTCCGGTGGCATGCCTATCACGCCGAGGAACGGCCGCAGGCAAACCTCGCGACCGTGCTGGTCGCGGCCGACCCCGGTGTCTGCGTCGAGCTTCCACGCGAGCACCGCCGGCTCTCCGTCGGCGACACCGAGGCGCTCGTTAAGCGGCGTGTGCCAGCCGCCCGCGTCGGTCACACCCCACGACCCGATGCGCATCTCCTCGATCCGCACCTCGAGGGCCTGCCCCGTCCGAGCGCCGCGCACCTCCACCGGGCCGATCAGCGCGTGCCCGGCGTCGAGCCCGTCGCCATCGGGCCGGCGCTCGGCGAATGGCTCCCAGTCGTCGCCGCGCCACCCTGCGTTGAGGCACGAAAAGGCAATCGAGTCGCCGGCGTCGACGGTGAGGATCGGCTCGAGGTCGCGCGAGAAGTGGCCGTGCAGCGTCCGCCGCTCGAGCGGGATCTCGTGGAGCGTCATGCCGCGAAGGCCTGAACGCCGCTCATCCGACTCGTTCCAGAAAGCCCTGGTAATGGTGGACAAAGCCGTGCTCGTCGAACGCGATGTCGGCAGCGAACGAGCCCGACGAGTATCTGACGACGCGACCGCCAAGGGGCTCGTACCGCTGCTCCGACAGCACCGTGTCGAGCTCGGGGACACGGACGAACCGCATCGTGTACGTCCTTGCCTCGCCTCCGTCGAGGAGGCCGTCCCGGAGAACGGGCAGGGAGTTGAAGAACGGCGAGGCGAAGAGGTCGAAGAAGTCAGCGTCCTCGAGGTCGACTCGCGCGGTCCGCTCGCCCACGACCTCGAGCTCGAGCCGCTGCCCGTCGAGCCGCCAGCGCAGCTCGTACGAGGCGCCGATCTGAGTTCCCGAGGCACGGTCGAGGGACTCGACGTGCGCGATCTCCATCCCGGGCTCGTCGACCCGACGCCAGACCAGGTGGCGCGTCACGAGGCGAGGACGCGGCGGACCGCATCCACGACCCGCTCGACCGACGGCATGTACGCGTCCTCGATCTGCCAGTACGGGTACGGGACGTCGTATCCGGTCACGCGGATGACCGGGCCCTGGAGGTCGAAGATCGCCTTCTCAGCAAGGACGGCGGCGACCTCGGCAGCAAAGCCACACACGCGCGGCGCCTCCTGCACGACGACGACGCGGCCCGTCCTGGCGACGGACTCGAGCAGCCCGTCCTCGTCGAGTGGCTTGAGCGACCGGAGATCGAGCACCTCGCAGGACACCTCGTCCGCCAGTGACTCGGCTGCCGCAAGCGAGACATGCACCATCGCGCCGTAGGCGACGATCGTGATGTCCGAGCCGTCGCGCGCGATCCGGGCCTTCCCGAGCGGGACGACGTGCTCGCCCTCGGGCACGTCCTCCTTGGAGGTTCGGTAGTGGAGCTTCGGCTCGAGGACGACGACCGGGTCGGGGTCGCGGATCGCGGCCGCGAGCAGGCCCTTCGCGTCGGCGGGCGTCGACGGGATCGCGACCTTCACGCCGGGCGTGTGGACGTAGTACGTCTCCGGTGAGTCGTCGTGCAGCTCGGGCGCGCGCACGCCTCCGCCGTAGGGCATTCGGATCGTCAGCGGGAACGACATCCCGCCGCGCGTGCGCCAGCGGTAACGCCCGACGTGGTTGATCAGCTGGTCGAGCGCCGGATAGCTGAACGCGTCGTACTGCATCTCGCAGACCGGCCGCCATCCCGCCATGCACAGCCCGACGGCGGTGCCGAGGATCCCGGCCTCGGCGAGCGGCGTGTCGACGCAGCGATCGGCGCCGAACCGCTCCTGCAAGCCCGCGGTCGCGCGGAAGACGCCGCCGAGCGTCCCGACGTCCTCGCCCATGACCATGACCGAATCGTCGCGCTGCATCTCAACGTGCAACGCGTCGTTGACCGCCTCGACGAGCAGGAGCTCAGGCATCGCCCAGGATCCTCCGGAGCTCCTCCCGGTCCGCGAGAAGGGAAGGCGGCGGCTCGGCGTACGCGTGCTCGAAGACGAGCGACGGATCCGCGGGCGGCTCCGCCTCGGCCTCGGCAATGCCGGCGCGCATCAGCTCGAGCGCTTCGGCCTTTACGGCCTCGGCCTGCTCGTCCCCCAGAACGCCGAGGCGCCTCAGGTAGCGCTCGAAGCGGCCGACGCACTCGTTCTCGCGCTGCTCCTCCACGCGCTCGGGATCGATGTAGAGCGACGGATCGTCCGCCGTCGCGTGTGGTGCGGCCCGGTACGAGACGGCTTCGATGAACGTCGGGCCGTCGCCGGCACGCGCGCGCAGAACCGCGTCGCGGGTCGCCTCGTACACGGCGAGCACGTCTCCGCCGTCCACTCGCACGCCGGGGATGCCATAACCGATCGCCTTGTCTGCCAGCGTCGGTGCCGCCGTCTGCTTGGACAGCGGGGTCGAGATCGCCCACTGGTTGTTGTTGCAGAAGAGGATCACCGGTGCCTTCATCACGCCCGCGAACGTCGCTCCCTCGTGAAAGGCGCCTTCCGAGGTGGCGCCGTCCCCGAAGAGGGTCAGTGCGACGGTGTCCTCGCCCTTGAGCCGCGAGCCCCAGGCGAGCCCGACGGCGTGCGGGATCTGCGTCGCGATCGGGACGCAGATCGAAGCGACGTTGTAGTCGCGCGGGTTCCACCAACCGGCCGGATGGCCGCGCCACCAGGAGAGCACGGTCGAAACGGGCATTCCGCGCAGGAGACCGATCGCGGACTCGCGGTAGGCAGGGAAGATCCAGTCGCGGCCCTCGAGAGCGAACACGGAGCCCGCCTGCATCGCCTCGTGGTTCCAGAAGATCGCGTACGTGCCGATGCGGCCCTGCCGGTGGTAGACGACCGAGCGCTCGTCGTAGGTGCGCAGCAGGACGAGGTTGCGGTACAGCTGGAGCAGCTCGTCGGGGCCGAGCCCGTCGACCTCACCGTCGGGAATGGCGTCACCGTCGCCGATGACGCGGCGCAGGTCTCCTTCGGCGGGGAGCACCCGGCTCATCGCGCGGCATTGTAGGGCTGAGGCTTGCCTCGCCTTAGACGAGCGCGGTCACCGCGTCGCGCTCGGCCTCGTAAACGGCTTCCAGGACGTCACCCGCATCCTCGCCGTCGACCTGCAACGGGAGCGGGATGTCGCAGCGCACGACGATGCGGTCGACGTCGTGGGCGGCGAGCGCATGCCCGTCCTTGAGCCCCGATCCGCGGACACCGTGCACGAGCAGTCGCGGGAGGTCGCGCGCGCGGAGCCTGACTGGAGCGAAGAACGCGAGCCCTTCGTCGAAGCTCGCGCTGGGCACCAGGTCAAGCCCGACCGAGCCCGAGTACGTGTACGGGGTGCAGTTCGCCACGAGAACGAGCGCCGCGCGCCCGGCGCCTTCGATCTCGAGCTGCTCGTCGAACCGGGCGCGGCGTTCTCTGAGCACGGCCGCGGTCGCCTTCACGAACGCGACGTCGCCGGGACGCCTCCCATCGGGGCTCCGTCCGAGCTGGTCGACGCGGCGCACGAGCTCGGCATCGAGACCGAGCCCCGCGCTGAAGCCGAACCTCCGGCCGTTCACGCGTCCCAGGCCGATCCGGCGCGTCCGTCCCTCCGCCATCTGCTTGGCCGCCGCGACCGGATTGCGCGGGAGCCCGAGAGCGCGCGGGAGCACGCTCGTCCCTCCGCCGGGGAGGAAGCCGAGCGGCACGTCGTCTTCGAGGCCGTTCAGCACTTCGTTGTATGTGCCGTCCCCACCCAGCACATAGACGGCGGAGGCGCCTTTGGCCGAGCGAGCGATCTCCGTGGCCTCGCCAGCGGCAGTCGTGATCCGCGTCTCGGTCTCAGACGGCAACACCGCTTGAACGGCGGCCAGCCGGTGCGAGTCCACGCCCGAGGCGAACGGATTGACGACGAGAAGCGCTGTCATGCGCTCTTTACAGTGCCTGACCCCGTAAAGACGCCGAGACAGTGCAAATCCGTCCACAGCACAGGGCGGCGCCGCGTGCTCAGCGAGGCGTCGCGTACCCGCGGATGCCGTCGACGAGAATCGCCGTGAAGCGATCGGCAAGCTCGTCGGTGTCACGGCCGGGCTCGAGCCAGGTGTACGCCCAGTTGGCCGCCGAGAGGACGAGCAGCGTCGCCGCGCCGACGTCGAGGTCCGTGCGCAGGTCCCCGGATTCGACTCCCTCGCGGAAGAGCGCGCGCCAGCGATCCTCGTAGCGCCGCCGCTCGGCGACGATCTCGTCGCGGTGCGCGCCTTCGAGATAGCGCCACTCGCGCGTGAAGACGGTCGCAACGTCGAGCTGCTCCGAGACGACGCGCAGATGACCGCGTAGCGCCACACGCACCCGTTCGGCGGCCGGCGCGCGCTCCGGGACCGCGTCGAGCGCAGCGTGGAACGCCGTCGCACCGGAGTGCATCGTCACGTAGAGCAGCTCCTGCTTCGAGCCGATCAGCGAGTAGAGGGAGCCCTTCTGCACGCCGAGGGCCTGGGCGAGCGCATCCATCGAGGTTCCGTGGAAGCCGCGCTCCGCAAAGAGCCGCGAGGCCTCCCGGGTCAGCTCGTCCCTGCGCGTAGCCATTACACTCGATGCTAACGACCGTTCGGTAGGGAGGGACAGGAAATGGACACGCAAACGCAGGAGTTCCTCGAGTACGTCCAGTCCGGAGGGCAGGTCGAGACGGGCGACTGGATGCCCGACGAGTACCGCGCCCGGCTGATCAAGTTCATCGAGATGCACGGCAATTCCGAGCTCATGGGCGTCCTGCCGGAGCGCGACTGGATCCTCCGCGCGCCGACGCTGCAGCGCAAGCTCGCGCTCACCGCCAAGATCCAGGACGAGGTCGGCCACGCGCAGCTCATCTACCGCGTCGTCGAGGACCTCGGCAAGCCGCGCAACGCCTGTCTCGACGACCTCGTGTCGGGCAAGTCGAAGTTCCACAACGTCTTCCACTATCCGACGAAAACGTGGGGCGACGTCGGAGTCATCGCATGGCTCGTCGACGCTGCCGCGATCGTCTCGCAGAAGGCGCTCCTGAAGTGCTCCTACGCGCCGTACGCGCGGATCATGAAGAAGATCTGCTGGGAGGAGTCGTTCCACATCCTCCACGGCCGCGACGTCATCCTCGCCCTGGTCACAGGCACGCCGGAGCAGTTCGAGCTCGTTCAGGAGGCCCTCGACCGCTGGTGGGAGCCGCTGATGCAGTTCCACGGGAATCCGATCCCGGCGGAGGAGGACCCAATGTTCCAGTGGCGGATCAAGTCGCAGGGGAACGAGGAGGCACGCCAGCAGTTCCTCGACGGCTACGTCCCGCAGATCCGCGAGCTCGGGCTCACGATCCCGGATCCGGAGCTCCGCAAGGACGAGGAGACCGGGACGTGGCTCTACACCGAGCCCGACTGGGAGAAGCTGCGGGCCGTCGTCACCGGTCATGGACCGGCGTCGGAGGAGAGGCTCGCGTTCCGGCGGTTCTCGCGCGAGGACGTCGACTGGGTCGAGCGGGTGGTGCTCGCCGAGGCCGCGTAGATGGTCTTCGAGGTCTTCAGGCAGGAGCGGAAGGGCCAGCCGTTCCAGCACGCCGGCTCGGTGACCGCGCCGAACGAGGAGTTCGCCGAGATCTACGCGCGCGAGCAGTACGGGCGCCGGCAGGAGTCGGTCGCGCTCTGGCTCGTTCCGCGTGGGGCGGTCAGCGAGATCGCGGAGTTTCCCGACGAGTTCGAGATGAAGTACCGGCGGGTCGACGGGTACTCGATCAAGGCGCGGCTGCACGAGGCGCGCGAGCGAGCCGGCACGCTGGACATGGCGCCGGGGGGCGAGACCGCGTGAGCGCCCGCACCGACCTGCTGCTCGCCATCGCCGACGACGAGCTCATCCTCGGCTGGCGCAACTCGGAGTGGACGGGCATTGCGCCCTTCCTCGAGGAGGACGTCGCGTTCTCCTCGATCGCGCAGAACGAGATCGGCCACGCCCGCGCCCTGTACGAGCTCGCCGCAGCGGAGCTCGGCACGACCGCCGACGAGCTTGCATTCGACCGCTCACCGAGCGAGTACCGCTGCGCCCCGCTCGCGCAGGCGCGACTGATTCACGACTGGGCCGGCACGATCGCGCGCCACTTCCTTTACGAGACCGCCGACGCGCTCCGCCTCGACGCGCTCAAGTCGTCCGACGACGCCGAGCTCGCCGGGCTCGCGGCGAAGATGGACCGCGAGGAGGTCTACCACCGCATTCACGCCGAGATGTGGGCCGAGCGGCTGCAGGACGAGAATCGCTTTCGCGACGCGCTCGAAGCCCAGTGGCCGTCCGCGCTCGGTGTCCTGGACGCGGAGCTTCGGCCTCGGCTCGTCGAGCGCGTCCGCGATCTCGGATTCGAGCTCGATGGCACCGAGCCGATCGAGCGTGGGCTCTCCGACGAGTTCGAGCCGTTCTGGGAGGAGATGACCTCGGTCCGGCGCTCGGCGCCGGCCGGCGCGCGATGGTGACGGCCGAGAAGGTCTGGGACGCACTCGCGGAGATCCCCGATCCGGAGATCCCTGTGATCTCGCTCGTCGAGCTGGGGGTCGTGAAGGGCGTCGAGGTCGAGGACGGCACGGTGCGGGTCGACTTCACGCCGACCTTCATGGGCTGCCCGGCGCTCGAGGTGATGCGGCGCGCGATGGAGGCGAAGATCTCGGATCTCGGGGCTACTCCCGAGATCACCGTCAGGCTCGACGACTCGTGGTCGACGGACGACATCACGGCCGAGGGGCGCGAGAAGCTTCGGGAGGCCGGCTTCGCGCCGCCCACCCCGAGGCCGGCCGGAACGATCGACCTCGTCCAACTGCAGCGAGGCTTCCGCTGCCCGTACTGCTGCTCGACGGAGACCCGGCTCGAGAACCTCTTCGGCCCGACGCCGTGCCGTTCGATCCGCTACTGCGAGAGCTGCCGCCAGCCCTTCGAGCAGTTCAAGACGATCTGATCGGCCTTAGTCTCCGCGAACATCACGGTGTCTTGCCGTCGCCTCGTCGTTCACCGGTCGACTCTACGGCGGTCGCGAACGCTCTGGCAGAGTGCTCCGGTGGCCGTCGAGATCTTCTACTGCCCCACCTGAAGCGGGTACGACTCACGGGCCGCGAGTCTCGCGGCCGAGCTCTCCGACGCGCTCGACATCGACGCGAAGGTCATACCGGGTGCGAAGTCCCAGTTCGACGTCCTCCGGGACGGCCAGCTCGTCTACTCGAAGCGGGCGATCGGCCGCTTCCCCGAGGACGGCGAGATCGTGTCGCTGCTCCGCTAGTCGTCTCCGTCCTTTCCGCCTTTCCCCCCGCCGCGACCGGGGTCTCCGTCGCCGCACTGCCTCTCCACATCACGCCGGAGCCGCTTGATCTCGGAGCGGTCGCCCTGCACCTCTTCGGACCTGTCGAGGAGCTCGAGCACACCGTCGCAGCTCCCGAGAGCGAAGCGCGTGAAGGCAAGGTTGTAGCTCGCGTATGCCTCGGCCAGAGACCCGGAGCCCGCGAGGCGCGAGACGGCTTCCTCGAGGTACGGAAGCGCGCCCGCGTAGTCCGCTGCCTGCATGCGCTCGAAGCCCTCGGCGTCGAGCTCGGCGGCGCTCAGACCGCCGAACTCGGGTTCGGTCTCGGGTGCGGTGGCCGGAACCGTTGCGGTCTCGGTGACCGTGAGAGTGGAGGCGGTATCGGAAACGGTGGACACCGTTGTCGTCACGCGGGTGAGCGTGCGGAAGTTCGGCTCGCCGTCGTTCGACACGAACGCCGCGGCGATGAGCCCGCCGAGGAGGAGGGCGACGAACGCGAGAGGGGCGAGCCAGTGGATGGGGCGCCGGCCACCGTGCCGACTCACACGCACCGGTTCGACTGGAGGCGGCAGGACAGCAGTCGTCGGCTCGGATGCGCGGAACACGTCCTCGAGCTCCTCGACGAGCTCGCCCGCGCTGGCCGGGCGAAGGTGCGGATCCTTCGCGAGCGCTCGCTCGAAGACGGCGTCAACGCCGCGAGGTAGCGCCGGCGATGTCTGTGCGGCGCTCGGAATGGGAGCGTTGAGGTGCGCGAACGCCTCCGTGACCGGCGTCTCGGCGGCATACGGACGGCGACCGGTGAGCAGCTCGAAGGCCACGACGCCGAGCGCATAGCGGTCGCTCGCCGCCGACGCCGTCTCTCCCCGAGCCTGCTCGGGCGAAAGGTAGCCGGCGGTCCCGAGCACGGTCCCGGGTAGCGTCAGGGTGTCCGACCCCGCCGCGGAGGCGATTCCGAAGTCCGTCACGTGCACGCGGTCGTCGTCGTCCAGCAGGAGGTTGGCCGGCTTCACGTCGCGGTGGACGATCCCCTCCGCGTGGGCGGCATCGAGACCCGCTGCCGCCTGGCGAAGCCACTCGATCGCGCGAGCAGGAGCAACCGAGGCCGACCGTATTCGGTCGTGCACGGAGCCACCCTCGAGGTACTCCATGACGATGAAGGGCCGGCCGTCGTGGTCGCCGACGTCGAAGACCGTCACGACGTGTGGATGGGTCGAGAGCCGGGCAGCCGCGTGTGCCTCGCGCGTGAACCGAGCACGAATGTCGGCGCTCTGCGAGTGGCGCTCCGCGAGCACCTTGAGCGCGACCGTGCGCTCGAGGCTCAGGTCGACGACGCGGTAGACGTCGCCCATCCCCCCACTGGCAACGAGCACGAACGAGTCGTAGCGCGTCGGCGGCGTCCAGCCGGCCATGGTCACGTTGTACCCGGTCAGGACGTTCCTCAGCCGTTCGAACCACGCTCCGGTGCACCTTTGACTCCGTGCACCGCCGGTGACACGGTACGGACGTGGAAGTCCTGAAGTGGACGGGAATCGTGCTGCTCGTCGGCCTCGCGCTCTTCGGAGCGCTGGCACTGCTCGGAGTGATCGTCGAGGGAGTCCAGCTCCTCCTCGCACGACGTAGGAGTGACGAGTGGGACTTCGACGTAGACGCCTTCGAGCCCGACGACGTCCGCGCGGCCGCTATGCGACTCGATGCCGAGCACGACTGGTGGAACATGTCGCTCGAAGGGCTCGAGGCGCTGCCTACCTTCCAGGCCGGCGTCTCTGCCCTCGCAGATTCGGAGACGGACAGCGACGAGGTCGTGAGTCTCAGCCGAGACTCCGACGGCTGGGTGGCCTCGATGGCACTTGCTGCGCTCGCCCGGCGCGACGACGTTCCCGACGAATGGATCCTGTGGGCCACACGGAACGTCGTGCGCCCGTCTGTGTGTGAGGACCGCCTGTTGCTCCGTGCCCTCGGCGTCCACGCCGACCGGCCGACGATCGGTGCCGTCCTCCAGGCGCTCGAGTCGCTCCGCGACGAGATCGTCGCCGAGTTCGTCGCCGCCCGGATCGAGAGAGGAGAGACCGTCGACGCCGGCACGTTCCGGCCTCTTTCTCTCGACGCCGCCGACCAGATCGAAGCGTTCATCGACCGCTTCGAGTCGGACTTCGGCCCACAGTTCCGGGACGCCTTCGAGCGGTGGCGCGCGCTGCAGAACCTCCAGGGCGTCGGACGCCTGTGGGAGCGCCCCTTCGACGAGCCTCCGGCCCTGCTCGCCGGACGCCGCCGAGAGCTCGTCGAGATCGTCGTCGCAGCGCTCGAGCAGTCGCCGCCTCGTTCGGTACTGCTCGTCGGCGAGCACGGCGTCGGCAAGACCGCCCTGGCCCGCGCAGCTCTCGATCGAATGGACGACGACGCGCTCGTGTTCGAGACGACCGCTGCACAGATCAACGCCGGAGCCGTCTACATCGGCGAGCTGGAGGGGCGCGTGAAGACGCTCGTGGACGCCGTCGCGGGCCAGAACGTCGTGTGGATCGTCCCCGAGCTGCAGGAGACGCTGTTCGCAGGTCAGCACTCGCGGAGCCCGCAGGGCCTGCTGGATGCGCTGCTCCCGCACATCGAGTCCGGAGCGATCGCGCTCGTCGCGGAGGTCACTCCGACGGCGGCCGAGTTGCTCGTCGGCGCCCGGCCGCGGGTCAAGAGCGCCTTCGAGCTCGTCCGCGTGCGGCCCCTGGACGACCCGGATACGATCGCGGTCGCGAGACACGCCCTCGAGCACGATCCGCTCGAGGTCTCGGCGGACGACCAGGCCCTTGCGGAGGCGCTCGAGCTCGCCCAGCAGTTCCTCCCGGCCGTCTCGCAGCCGGGCAACCTTCTCCGGCTCGTCCACGCGACGGCTGCGGAGACCGCCGAGACCGGGCAGGACGAGTTCGACGCGCGAGACGTCCTCGCCACCGTCGCTGCGAGCTCCGGCCTCCCGCTGGCGCTGCTCGACACGACAGCCCCGCTTCCGCTCGACGAGGTGACGGCGTTCTTCTCCAGTCGCGTGCTCGAGCAACCGGAGGCAGTCGAATGCATCGTCGAGCGGATCGCGATGATCAAGGCCGGCGTGACCGACCCGACGCGGCCCCTCGGGGTCTTCCTCTTCGTCGGCCCGACCGGCACCGGCAAGACCGAGATCGCGAAGACGCTCGCCGAGTTCCTGTTCGGGAGCGCAGAGCGGCTCGTGCGACTCGACATGAGCGAGTACCAGACGCCGGACTCGTTCGACCGGCTGCTATCGGACACGACGAGCGACGGGCAGGGGTCGTCGCTGATCTCCTCCATCCGCAAGGACCCGTTCGCGGTGGTGCTGCTGGACGAGTTCGAGAAGGCGGCGCCGAACGTGCTCGACCTCTTCCTGCAGGTGTTCGACGACGGTCGGCTCACGGACCTGCAGGGTCGGGTCGTCGACTTCCGCCGAAGCGTGATCGTGCTCACGTCGAACCTCGGCTCACCGCTCGCGCAGGCGTCGCCCGTGGGCTTCGATCAGGCCGGACAGACGTTCTCGAGCGCGGGCATCGAACGGGCCGTCCGGTCGTCGTTCCGGCCGGAGCTCGTGAACCGCTTCGATCGCGTGGTCGTGTTCCGCCCCTTCGAGCGCTCCGCGATGCGGGCGCTGCTCGACAAGGAGCTGTCCGACGCCCTCGCGCGGAGGGGCTTGCGCAGCCGGCCCTGGGCCGTCGAGGTCGACGAGTCTGCCTATGCGTTCCTGATCGAGAAGGGGTTCAGCCCTCAGCTCGGCGCCCGGCCGCTCAAGCGAGCAATCGAGCGCCACCTCCTCGCACCGCTCGCCGCGGTGATCGTCGAGCAGTCCGTCCCTGCCGGTGACCAGTTTCTCTTCGTCACCGCGCCCGGACGCGATGGCATCGAGGTGGCGTTCGTCGACCCGGATGCCGAGCCGGAGCCCATCGCGGAGACGGAAACGCCGATGCTCGACCTCTCGTCGCTGGTACGCGCGCCGAACGGGGACGACGCCTCAGTGCGCTACGTCCTCTCGGAGCTCGAGCGCGTCGTCGAAGCGGTCGGCGACGCACAGTCGGGCAAGGGCCACGCGCTGTCGACGATCTCGGAGCCCGGGTTCTGGGAGCGTGAAGACCGATTCGAGGTGCTGGCGGAGGCGGAATACCTCGATCGGTTGCAGGCCGCCGCGCGGACGGGCGAACGGCTCGGCCAGCGACTGAGGCGCAGCCTGCGGGCGGACGGCACTGCCAACGCCGACCTCGTCGGCCTGGTCGCCGCCCGCGTGTACGTGCTCGACCGGGCGCTCGCAGGCATCGAGAGCGGCGCGCCCCGCGAGGTGTTCCTGTTGATCCGGCCGTCCGGTCAGGGCGCGCTCGACGGTGAGCATGGCGAGGCCTTCACCTCGATCCTCACCGAGATGTACGTTGGGTGGGCCGACCGCTGTGGCATGCAGGTCGAGGTCCTCGACGCCTCGAACCGCGAGCGACTCCTGGCGGTCGCCGGGCTCGGCTGCGGCGAGATCCTGCGACAGGAGTCGGGGCTGCACGTCCTCGAGCACGTCGACGAGGAGCGGGACGGAGCTCCGGTCGTCGAGCGGGAACAGGTGGTCGTGCTCGTGGCCGGCCGGTCTGGCGGCCCGGAGACGAACGGTCGCTCGGCCGCGAAGGAGGCGCGCACGGCGCTGGCGAGCGTGGGAACACCCAGCCTCGTCGTCCGCCGCTACCGGCCGGGGAAGTCACCGCTCGTGCGGGACGGCGTCAGGGGCTATCGGACCGGCCGGCTTGAGCGCGTGCTCGCAGGCGAGTTCGATCTCTTCTGACCGAGTTCGATCTCTGACTACTGCCAACGCACGCGACCGCGAAGCGGGCGCCTTCAGGGATTGTCGCGATCTGCGGGCACAGCTCAGCGCAGGAGGAAGCCGTCGGCGAGCGGATCGTCGGGATCGACGGTGAAGACGTGCTCGCCCGTGCGATAGGCGCTTCCCTCGACCTCGGTGACAACGGCTGGGAGCCCCGCGACCTCGGTCTCTCCGACGACTCGTCCACGGAACTCCGTGCCGACGATGCTCAGATGCCGCAGCTCCTCGCCTCGCCCCAGCTGCCCGCTGCGGTCGAGGATCGCGAGCCGCGCCGACGTCCCGCTGCCACACGGCGAGCGATCGACCTCGCCGTCGGCGAAGACGGTGACGTTGCGCTGCGTCAGCGGATCGTCGTCCTCGTGCTGCCAGAAGATCACGCCGTAGACGTCGCGCAGCTCGGCCTCGAGCGGGTGCACCACGTCCTGCCATTCCTCGATCGAACGCTTGAGCTCACGTCCGAGATCGATCAGTCGCGGGAGCTCTTCGGGCTGGACGTGCTCCTCGACAGAGGCGTAGAACGCTCCCCCGAACGCGATCTCGACCTCGTGCTCTCCGATCTCGAGCCCGGATGCGTGCACGTACGAGGGCACGTTGCGGAAGCGCACCGAGCGCACGCGCCCGCTCTCGACCAGCGCCCAGGTCTCGATCCGGCCCGACGGCACGTCGACGACGACGTGGTTCTCGCCTTCGGCGCGCTCCACGATGCCCTCGTCGAGCGCCCACGTGACGAGCGCGATCGTGCCGTGCCCGCAAGCGGTCGAGTAGCCGGCGTTGTGGAAGAACACGACGCCGAGGTCGGCGCCGTCGTCGTTCGGTGCGACGACGTGGCAGCCGTACATGTCGGCGTGGCCGCGCGGCTCGTGGACGAGGAGCCTGCGCACGTGGTCGAGCCGTTCGTGCGCGTCGCGGCGCTTGTCGAGGATCGTCCGGCCCAGCGGAGCCTCAACACCGTCCGTGACGATCCGGAAGGGCTCGCCGGCCGTATGGTAGTCGACGGTCCGGATCTCCACGGCGGGTCGTCTCAGCGCCCGCTGAAGGCTGCCGGACGCTTCTCGAGGAACGCCTGCACGCCCTCCGTGAAGTCCTCCGTCTGCGTCGCGGCCTGCTGGAGCTCCGCCTCGAGCTGGAGCTGCCGGTCGAGCGCCGCCGTGTACGCGTGTTCGAAGAGCTGCTTGGTCATCGCCACGGCTCGCGTCGGCAGCGTGCCGTACCAGGCTGCGCGCTCCCGCACGCGGGCCGCGAACGCGTCGGCCGGGACCTCCTCCGTCAGAAGCCCCCACTCGACCGCCTCGGCCGCGCCGAGCCGCCGGTTCGAGACCATCCACTCGAATGCGCGCGAGAACCCCAGCAGCCGGTGGATGAACCAGGTGCTGCCCGCGTCGGGAATGAGCCCGATCCCGATGAAGCCGGGCACGAACGTCGCGTCGGACGAGCCGATACGGGCGTCGCAGGCGCACGCCAGCGAGAGACCGGCGCCGGCCACCGGGCCGTTCACCGCGGCGAGCACGGGCTTCTCGAGCGCACGGATCGCGCGGATGTTGGGGTGGTAGGTCTGCTCGAGCGCCTCCCGCACACCGCCGGGGAGGGACTCGAACTCGCGGAGGTCCTGCCCGGAGCAGAAGCCACGGCCCGCACCCGTGAGCACGACAGCGCGGATCTCGGGCTCGCCGGCCTCGCGGAGAGCGGCCGCGAGCTCTTCGTGCATCGCGCGGTTGATCGCGTTGTAGACGTCGGGCCTGTTGAGCGTGATCGTGAGCACGGCGCCGTCGCGTGAGGTCAGGACCTCGTCGGCCATCGGTCACTCCTTCCTGTCGCGGTCGAGGAACGCGCGCACGGCCCCCTGCGCCTCGTCGCCGAGCATCGACATCGCGAGCCAGTCGCGCGCGTGGCCCACGGTCTGGTGCCACGCGAGGTCGCGCCAGACGTTGAGCTGCTGCTTCGCATAGCGCGTCGTCTGCGGAAGCTTGGTGGCGAGCTTGTCGACCCACTCGTCGACCACGGCGTCGAGCTCGCTCTCCGGCACCGCCCGATTCACGAGACCCCATTCCTCGGCCTGCGGGCCGGGGATCTCGTCGCAGAGGAAGACGATCTCGCGCGCGCGGCGGTCGCCGACCATGAGCTGGAGCCACTGGGTCGCGCCGCCCGCCGGCACGGAGCCGTGCTGGAGGCCGACGTGGCGGATGAAGGCCGTGTCGACCATCACCGCGAGATCGCAGGCCATCTGCAGCTCGTTCCCGCCGCCCACCGCAATTCCGTTGACGCGGGCGATGGTGGGCTTGCCGATCTCCCGCAGCCGGTCGTGCATGTCCTTGAACGCGCCGAACCACTTCCAGTACTCGCTCGAGTTGCCGAGGAGCGTCTCGTCCCACGAGCGCAGGTCGGCGCCGACGCAGAACGCGCGGCCGGCTCCGGTGACGACGACCGCGCGGACGTCGTCGTCCCACGACGCGTCCTCGCAGGCCCTCGCGATCTCGCGCAGCATCCGGAAGTCGAACGCGTTCAGGACGTCCGGCCGGTTGAGCGTGATCGTCGCCCGAGGCGGCGCCTTCTCGTACACGATCGTCTCGAACCCGAGCTCGGCGGGGTCGAGCGGCCGTGGGTGCGTGGGCTCGGTCACTCGACGGAGATGAAGTTCACCGTGAACGGGATGCCCATTGCCATCGCGTCCTTGCCCGAGGCTGCGAAAGCCTCGGAGTTGACCGCGGACTTGAAGGCGTCCTTGTCCTCCCATTCGAACTCGGCGTAGTACCTGCACGACGGGTCGCCGAACGGCGAGCCGAAGACCTTCCCGTGCCGGAAGGCCGAGCACTCGACGGGTCCGACGAACTCGTCGATGTGCTGCTGGTAGCGGTCGGGATCGGGCTCGCTCTCGTACTGGATGATCGCGCGGATCACGTGCTGCTCCTTCCTCGGGGGACGCCGGGGAGCGTATAGCGTCCTCGACGTGAGCTCGACCGCCTTCGCCGCCGTGATCGCCGCCGCGGCAGGGCTCGGTGGGGCGGTGCAGATCGCGGTTCAGGGCAGGCTCGGCGACCGGGTCGGGTCGCTCGAGGCCATGGCCACGGCGTCGCTGATCGGAGCCGCGCTGGCGCTCGTCGTCCTGCTCGTCGCGCGGCGCTCGCTCGCCGGGATCGGCGATGCAGCCGGCTCTCCGAAGTGGATGCTCCTGGGCGGGGTGATGAGCGCGCTGATCATCCTTGCGATCACGGTCGCCGGCCCGCGCATCGGCGTCGTCGCCACGACGGCGTTCCTGATCGCCGCACAGTTCGCGCTCGCCGCGGTGATCGACCGCTACGGATGGTTCGGTGTCGAGCGGATCGGGTTCTCCTGGCTGCGCGTGCTCGGGATCGGACTGCTCGTGGTCGGCGCCGCGCTCACACTTCGGCGGTGACTGATCCGCTGGGAGGGCTCGAGCCGGCGCTCCTCTGGGAGCGCTTCTCCGAGCTGACACGCATCGCCCGGCCGTCGAAGGCGGAGGGGCCTGCGCGGGACCACGTGCTCACGTGGGCGGCCGCGCGGTCGCTCACTGCCCGGACGGACGCCGAGGGCAACGTCCTCGTGCAAGTGGCTGCGTCGACCGGGCGCGAGAGTGCTCCCGTCGTCGTCCTCCAGGCGCACCTGGACATCGTCTGCGAGCGCGATCCCGACAGTCAGTTCGACCCGCGCGAGGGCCGGATCGACGTCCGCGTCGAGAACGACTGGGTGCTTGCGAACGGAACGACACTCGGCGCCGACAACGGGATCGGCGTCGCCGCCGCGCTCGCCGTTGCCGACGACGACGCGATCCAGCACGGCCCACTCGAGCTCGTATTCACGGTGTCGGAGGAGCAAGGCCTCGACGGAGCGAAGGCGCTCGACGAGTCGCTCGTCTCAGGGCGACTGCTCGTGAACGTCGACGGGACGAGCGACGGCGCGCTCACCATCGGCTGCGCCGGAAGCGACCACACGCTCCTCCGCATGGAGCTCCCCGCAGAGCCCGTGGCCGCGCACACCGTCGTCCGCCGCATCGAGCTGTCCGGCGCGAAGGGCGGCCACTCGGGAGGCGACATCGCCGCCGGCCGCGTAAACGCCGTCAAGGCGCTCGGCCGAGTGCTCGCCGCCGCGTACGAGGCAGCTCCGTTCGGGCTCGTCTCGCTCGACGGCGGCGTCAGCCGAAATGCGATCCCGCGCCACGCTCGCGCGCTCGCCTGCGTGCCGGCGGCGCTCGAGGATTCCTTCCGCCGCGCGGCCGAGGCCGAGCTCGCGGCCGTCGTCCGGCAGCACGCAGGCAAGGACGACGGCCTCGTGCTCGACATCTCCGGTGCGGAAGCGGGCGCCGCCGCGAGCCCCGCCGCAACGCGACGTGCGCTCGACCTCGTATCGGCGATCCCGACGGGCGTCGTCGCGATCACACCCGGGCTCGTCGAGGTCGTCGAGACGAGCACGAGCCTCACGACTGCGGCGACTGGGAGCGGCGTACTGACGCTCGGATCGATGACCCGGAGCTCGAACGCCGCTGCGCTCGACGCCGTCCTGGCGACCATGCACGCGCTCGCACGGCTCGGCGGCGCGGAGATCGAGGCGCGCCGTTCCTATCCACCGTGGGAGCCAAAGCTGGACTCCGCGCTCCTCGCAGCCGCGAAGGCCACCTACGCGCGTGTGTTCGGCACGGATCCCACGCTCACCGTCGTCCACGGCGGGCTCGAGTGCGCCGTCCTCGGCCAGCGGCTGCCCGGTGTCGAGATGATCTCGATCGGGCCCGAGATCGTCGGACCGCACGCGCCCGGAGAGAAGGTGCGGATCTCGAGCACGCAGCGTTTCTACCGCCTGCTCGGCGCGCTGCTGGGCGACCTCTCCGCCTAGGCGTGCCGCCGACAGCGGCGCTCGAGCCCCTCGGGGTCGAGCACGGTCGTGCGCCCGCGCGCGAGCGCGACGGCGCCGAGCCGCGCCTCCTCGCGCAGCACCCGGTTCACCGTCGCACGCGACGTGCCGGCCATGGCCGCGATGTCCTCCTGGGTCAGCGGCACGACGCCGTCGTCGTAGGTCGACGCGAGCTCGACGAGACGGCGGCGGACGCGGGTCTCGGCATCGACGTAGTGCGCCTCGACGACGCGATCCGTCGAGCGGCGAAGCTGCTCCGCGAGCAACCGCAGGAGCACGTCCTTGACCGCGGGGTGCTCGCGCTGGAGCACCGCGAAGTCGTCGCGGAAGATCGAGCGGGTCTCTCCCGCCTCGAGCGCCTCGACCGTCGCGGAGCGCCGTGCGTCGGGGAGGAAGAGCGCCAGCTCGCCGAAGCTCTGGCCAGGCCCGAGGACGTCGATGAGCACGCTGTCCCCGAGCGGCGTCAGGACGCGAGCGCCGAAGCGTCCGCGCACGACGAGGTGTAGCGAGTCGGCCGGGTCATCGCGATGGAAGACGACTTCGCCCTTGCCGAAGGTCCGGCGCCGCGCGATCGCGAGCAGTCGCTGTACGTCCTCGGCCGGGAGATCGGCGAGCAGCGGCCACTCCATGCGGGAAGTCTGTGTAACGACCGTGACATCCGCAACGTCGTGGCCGCGAACGACGACGCTGCGAGCGGCTCCTAGGCTGCCTGCATGAGGACGACGAGGAGGGAGCAGAGCATGAAGCGCATCGCCACACTCGGAGCCATCGTCACCGCCTTCGCAGTAGCGCCTGCGGTCGCCACTGCAGGGAACGTCGTGTCACAGACGAAGCCGCAGAACCACAAGGCGCAGGTCGTCGACGTCCAGGTCGCGAAGGTGCAGCGCGCGCAGGCCGCGATCTCGGTGCAGCGTCATCTGGTGCAGGTCGCGCAGGCGAACCGTGTCTCGCTCATGCTCCGCCCTCACGTCCGCTAACGCCCTCCATCCGAGTGGGGGAGTCGAGAGGAGCCGCAAGGCTCCTCTCCGCGTCAGAGACCGACGATGTCGTCAGGGCGAACCGGGACGCGTGTCAGCTCGCGGCCCGTGGCGTCGCGGAGCGCGGCGACGATCGCAGCAGTGGAGACGACGGTCGGTGGCTCGCCGACGCCCTTCAGCCCATACGGGGCGTCCGGCTCCGGCACCTCGACGAGCTCGGAGACGACCGGCGGCATGTCCAGGAACGTGGGGATGAGGTAGTCCGTGAAGCTCGCGTTCGTGATCGCACCGTCACGGGTCTGGATCTCCTCCATGAGCGCGAGCCCGAGCCCCTGCGCCGTACCGCCCTCGATCTGGCCCTCGACCGCGGTGCGACTCAGTGCGTGGCCGACGTCCTGCGCCGTGCCGATCCAGACGACGCGGGTGAGACCGAGCTCGACGTCGACCTCGACGACGACCCGCATGGCGGCGAGCGCGAGCGCGACGTGCGCGTTGCCTTCGGTGATCTGGCCCGTTTCCGGATCGAGCGGGAACGTCCGCGGGTGCCGATAGACGCGCTCCACGTCGACCGGGCCCTCCGTGCGCTTGCGCTCCTCGAGCGCGGCGCGACACGCGCTCTGCACGGCGCCTGCGGCCATCCAGGTCATGCGCGACGCCGAGGCCGAGCCGGCCGAGCCCACCAGCGCCGTCGATCCCGAGGCCAGCGTCACGTCCTCCAGGCCGAGCTCGAGCCTCGCCACCTGGAGGATCACCTCGCTCACGCCCTGACCGACCTCGGCGGCGGCGCAGTGCACCTCAGCCGCGCCGTCCTCGGCGAGCACGACACGCGCCGCGCAGAAGTCGTCGAACCCCTCCGAGTAGCAGACGTTCTTGAAGCCGACCGCGAAGCCCACGCCGCGGCGCACGCCCTCCCCGCGGGTCGTGTTCCCCGCACCGCCGGGAAGGCGAATCGCGTCGCGCGGAAGCTCCTCCCGCTCGGGTACCGGGAGCGCGGCCGCACTGCGGATAACCTCCCGCGTCGGGAGCGAGCCCGTGACGATCTGGCCCGTCGCGAGCGTCCCGCCGGGCTCGAGCGCGTTCAGCAGCCGCAGCTCGATCGGATCGATGTCCAGCGCTGCCGCCAGCGCGTCCATCTGCGCCTCGGCGGCGAAGCAGGTCTGCACGGCTCCGAACCCGCGCATCGCCCCGCATGGTGGGTTGTTCGTGTACACGGCGAGGCCGTCGATCTCGACGTTGTCGACGGCGTACGGGCCGACGGCGAAGGAACACGCGTTGGAGATGACCGCGGTCGAGCTGGAGGCGTACGCGCCGCCGTCGACCAGGATTCGGACGCGCACCGCGACGAGCCGGCCCTCGCGCGTGGCCCGATGCTCGGCCCAGATCCGCGCGGGATGGCGGTGGATGTGGCCGACGAACGACTCTTCGCGGTTGTAGACGATCTTCACGGGCCGATCGGTGCGCAGAGCGAGCATCGCCGCGTGGATCTGCATCGAGAGGTCCTCGCGTCCGCCGAACGCGCCGCCGACACCGGCGAGATGGATCCGCACCTGCTCCGTGTCGAGCGCAAGACACGGCGCGACCTGGTCGCGGTCGACGTGCAGCCACTGTGTCGCGACGTGGATGTCGACGCCACCCTCGCCGTCCGGGATGGCGATGCCCGACTCCGGCCCGAGGAACGCCTGGTCCTGCTGCCCGACGTCGTACACGCCCTCGACCGACACATCCGCGGCCGCCTCGGGATTTCCGCGTCTGATCACCAGCGAGCGAACGACGTTCGCGCGTGGGTCGTCGCGGTAGCCGTGGCCCATCGTCGGGCGGTCGGGGTGGAGCGGCTCCATCTCGCTCGCGCGCTCGGGGTCGGTCACGGGCTCCAGCGGCTCGTACTCGACCTGCACCGCTGCGGCCGCGCGCCTTGCCTGCTCGGGCTCCTCCGCCGCGACGATCGCGACGGCTTCGCCGAAGTAGCGCACGCGGTCGCTCGCGAGCACCGGCTGGTCCGCGAACTCGAGCCCGTAGGTCTTCTGCCCGGGCACGTCCTCGTGCGTCAGGACGGCGTGGACGCCGGGCATGGCGCGCGCGACGCTCACGTCGACCGCGAGGACGCGCGCGTGCGCGTGCGGGCTCCGCACCGTGTGCCCCCAGAGCATCCCGGCCGCGTGCAGGTCGCTCGAGTACGCGAACGCGCCCGTGACCTTGGGGACGGCGTCGGTGCGACGCGTGCTCGTCGCAGCGTGCCCGCGGCGCAGCGTTCTGGTGGCGGCGCTCACCGCTCGGCCGCCAGTTGAACCGCATCGAGAATCTTCTGATAGCCGGTGCAGCGGCAGAGGTTTCCGGAAAGCGCCTCGCGGATCTCGTCGTCGGACGGGGCGGGCACGCGACGGAGCAGTTCGGCCGCGGCGACCACGAGCCCCGGCGTGCAGAAGCCGCACTGAACAGCGCCTGCGTCCGCGAACGCCTCCTGCACCGGGTGCAGGTCTGCCTCCCCGGCGATCCCTTCCACGGTGACGACGTCGTGGCCGTCCGCCTGTGCGGCCAGAACGAGGCACGCGCAGACGAGCTCGCCGTCGAGGAGCACCGAGCACGAGCCGCACTCGCCCTGCTCGCACGCGTTCTTCGAGCCGGGAAGATCGAGCCGGTCGCGGAGCGTCGTGAGGAGGCTCTCACCTGCCCAGACGTCCGCCTCGCGCCGCTCGCCGTTGACGGTCATCTCGATCCTCACGCGAGGCACCGGTCGAGCGCGCGCTGTGTGAGGACCCGGAGAGCATGTCGGCGGTACGCCGCAGTTCCGCGTACGTCGTCGATCGGGCTCGTTGCCTCGGCCACCTGCTCCGGGAACCCCGCCGCGTCTTCGAGCGAAGCGACGACGAGGGGCACGCCGGGGGCCGCCGACCCGAAGGCCGCGCGCAGCTCTCCACGCTCGCGATCCACGACGAGCGCGAGCGAGCAGACGGCGATGACCATCGCATTCCGCGGGCCGACCTTCATGAACGTCTGCGGCTGTCCGCTCGGCTCGACGAGCACGGCGACGATCAGCTCGTCCTCGGCGAGCGCGTTGCGCTTGACCCCGAGCAGGAACTCGTGGAGCGGGAGCTCCCGCACACCTCGTGCGCTCGCGAGCTCCACCCGGGCGCGCTCCACGAGCAGCGGTGGAAGTGCATCCCCGGCGGGCGACGCCGTACCGAGGTTTCCGCCGATCGTGCCGCGGTTGCGGATCTGCGGCGAGCCGACCGTGCGCGACGCCTCGGCGAGCGCAGGGAGGGCCTCGGCGAGCGCGCCCTCCATCGCCTCGGCATACGTCAGGCCCGCGCCCAGCCGGAGCGTCCCGTTCTCGCGCGACCAGCCGCGGAGCTCCGCGAGCTCGTTGAGGTTGAGGAGGGACTCCGGGCGGGCGCGATCGAAGTTCAGCGCGACCATGACGTCGGTCCCGCCCTGGATCGGCACCACGCCGGGGTGCTCCGCCTCGAGCGCGAGCGCCTCGTCGAGCGAACGCGGAGTGAGGACGTCCACAGTGCGCGTTCTACCTCTCCTCGCGCACGTACGGAACTCCGAGCGCCGCGGGAGCGCCGAGCCGTCGCTTCGAGAGCCCGGTCGAGGCGAGCACGAGCACGACGACCGTCATCACGTACGGAAGGGCGTACAGGAACTCGGGCGCCACGTCGACGTCGCGCGCCTGCAGCGCGAACGGAAGC
This sequence comes from uncultured Gaiellaceae bacterium, assembly GCA_963787855.1. Lineage (GTDB taxonomy): Bacteria > Actinomycetota > Thermoleophilia > Gaiellales > Gaiellaceae > GMQP-bins7. Next base: position 3,314 of record CAWBER010000020.1, on the reverse strand, counting down.
GCGGACAGCGCTCCGAAGAGGTAGGCGCCGACGAGACAGAGCTCTGCGCGCCAGAAGGCGAAGATCACCAGGGCGATGGCGATCCAGCCTGCGCCGCCCACGAGTGTGTCTCCCGCCGTCCAGCCGGGCGTGATCGAAAGGCTGTAGCAGGCGCCGGCCACACCGGCGAATGCGCCTCCGACGAGGACATGGACGTACCGGTACAGCGTCACGTTGATGCCCATGGCGTCGGCCGACGCAGGCGCCTCGCCCACGGCGCGGACGTTGAGCCCGAAGCGTGTGCGCCCGAGGTACAGCGCCACGAGCGCCGTCACGCCCCAGGACGCGTACACGAGCGCGGACTGGTCGAAGAGGATCGGGCCGAGCACGGGCACGTCCCCGAACCCGAGGACGTCGAGGTCGCCGAACTGGTGCACGGCGGGTGTGTCGGCGAGCCCGAGCTCGGTGCCGACGTAGGCGGAAAGTCCCAGCCCTCCAGCAAAGATGGTGAGCGCGAGCCCGGAGACGATCTGGTTCGCGCGGAGCGTGATGACGAGAAACGCGTGGATCGCCGCCATGACCGCCCCGGCCAGCGCTGACGCAACGACCGCCAGGAAGAGAGCGGTGGGGCCGGAGCCGTCGACCCGCTGGGTCATCCAGAACCCGATCGCGGCCCCGAAGAGCATCATCCCCTCGACCCCGAGGTTGAGGACGCCGGAACGCTCGGCCAGGAGCTCGCCGAGCGCCGCGTACAGGAGCGGCGTTCCATAGAGAACCGCCTGCGCGAGCACGATCACGAGCAGGCTGTCGTTGATGCTCATACTCCCGCCTCGGCAATCGGCTTTCCGGCGCGCAGCCAGGGGATCCGCACGCGGTAGCGGAGCAGCAGCTCCGCGCCGAGCGCGCAGAAGAGGATGATCCCCTGCATGACGCCCACGAGCCCGGACGGGAAGTCTGGGCCCTGCAGCGTGTACCCGGCGTTCAGAAGCCCGCCGATGAGCACCGCGACGAGGCAGACCGCGAACGGGTTGTACCTGGCCAGAGCGGCGACGACGATGCCGGTGTACCCGAACGCCGCCGCCTGCAGCCCGGTCGGGCTTCCGTCGAGCGTATGCGTGAAGTCGCCGATCTGACTCGCTCCGCCGATGCCTGCGATGGCCCCGGACAGAGCCATCACCGCGAGGATCTTGCGGCGCGTTCTCATCCCGGCATACCGCGCGGCGCGCAGCGAGTCCGCGATGACACCGACCTCGAACCCGAACCGCATCCGCGAGTAGAGGACCAGACCACGACCGCGACGAGGATCCCGATGAGAAAGCCGAGCGGCACGACGACCGAAGTCCCGAACGTCGACCAGTCGGAAGCCACGGACATCGGCTTCCCCTGCGGGCGCCCAGCCTGCAGGGTCGACGTGTCGCGCCAGTACGACGAGCTGTCGAAGATGAGGTACGTGAGGAGCAGGCCCGCCACGTAGTTGAGCATCAGCGACGTGATGATCTCGTTCGTCCGCGCGAACGCCCGCAGCACCCCCGGGATCAGCGCCCACAGCGCTCCGAGCACGGCCGCAGCGGCGCACATCGCGATCACTAACAGCGGCGTCGACGTCACGTCCTGGTCGCCGAGCCGGAGCGCAATCCACGACGCTCCGACGGCTCCAGGTAGAGCTGTCCTCCGCGCCGATGTTGAACAGCTGCATGCGAAATGCCACCGCGGCAGCCAGTCCGGTGAAGAGGATCGGAGTCGCCGAGATCAGGGTCGCCGAGAGCGCGCCCGACCCCGTGAACCCTGCCTCGACGATCTTCCGATACGTCTCCCACGGCGAGTGCCCGGTCAGCTTCAGCACCATCCGCATCACGGCGAAGGCGACGACGAGCGAGCCGACCGGAACCGCGACGGACAGCCACCACGGCTGGGCGAGACGGCGCTCGAGCTTGACTCGCTGGCCGCCGGCCATGAGATAGCCGAGCTCCTCGATCGACGCGGCTCCGGCGTGAAGCTCGCCGACGATCTCGCCCTCGTAGACGACGAGGATCCGGTCGGCGAGCGCACGGATCTCGTCGAGGTCCTCGCTCATGAGCAGGATCGCGACGCCGCGAGCCGTGGCCCCGCGAAGGTACGAGTGGACGGTCTCGATCGCGCCGACGTCGAGCCCGCGAGTCGGCTGTGCCACCACGAGGACGAGCGGATCGTCCTCGAACTCCCGCCCGAGAATGAGCTTCTGAAGGTTCCCGCCCGAGAGATTGCGCACCGTCGTCGCCGGCCCTGGGGTCTTCACGTCGTAGCGCCGGATGATCCCGACGGCCATGTCCCGCATGCGTCGCAGAGCGAGGAGTGGTCCATCGGGGTGAGCGACCGTCGTCTATAGGCCTTGATGACGACGTTGCTCGTGACGCTGAGGCTGGGGGCAAGGCCCGTTCCGAGACGATCCTCGGGCACGTGGGCAACGCCCGCCAGGATCGCCTCGCGCGGATCGCCGCCGCGCAGGCGTCGGCCGCCGACCGCGACGCTCCCCGATCGGATCGGGCGCATCCCGGATAGTGCCTCGGCGAGCTCACGCTGCCCGTTGCCGGCGACGCCAGCAGCAACTCCGACGATCTCGCCCTCGCGAATCGAGAACGAGACGTCGTTCACGGCGATCTGGCCCCGGTCGCCAGACACCGTCAGCCCGTCCACTTCGAGCGTGTGGACGTCCGGCAGCGGCCTCGCCTGCTCGAGCGGTGGAGCTATGTCGATCTCGCGCCCCACCATCAGCGCGGCGAGCGAGCGCTGCGTCGAGGACGCCGCGTCGACCGTGGCGACGGTCCTGCCACCGCGGAGCACGGTTACGCGGTCGGCGATCGCCTTCACCTCGTGGAGCTTGTGCGAGATGAAGATGACGGTCTTTCCGTCACCCGCCATCGTGCGCAGCGTGTCGAAGAGCGTCTCGGCCTCCTGGGGCGTGAGGACGGCGGTCGGCTCGTCCATGATCAGCACCCTGGCATCGCGATAGAGCGCCTTGAGGATCTCGACGCGCTGCTGCTCGCCGACCGAGAGCTGCCAGATCTTCGCCCTCGGGTTCACGGCCAGCCCGAAGCGCCGACTGAGCTCTTCCACGCGCCGCTCGGTAGCCGCCGAGCGGAGGATGACGCGACGTCCCCTCCCCACGGTGGTCGCCAAGGACGACGTTCTCCGCGACCGAGAACGGCTCGACGAGCCGAAAGTGCTGATGCACCATGCAGATCCCCGCGTCGAGAGCATCGCGCGGCGAGTGGAACCGAACCGGCTCTCCGTCGAGTGAGATCTCGCCCTCGTCGGGGCGATGATGAAGGCCGGTGAGAATGTTCGAGAGCGTCGTC
>CAWBER010000019.1:0-108590 GCA_963787855.1 uncultured Gaiellaceae bacterium | reverse complement strand
CGCTTGGAATGGGAGCGTTGAGGTGCGCGAACGCTTCCGTGACCGGCGTCTCGGCGGCATACGGACGGCGACCGGTGAGCAGCTCGAAGGCCACGAGCCGAGCGCATAGCGGTCGCTCGCCGCCGACGCCGTCTTCCCCGAGCCTGCTCGGGCAAAGGTAGCCGGAAGTCCCGAGCACGTACCCGGGTAGCGTCAGGGTGTCCGACCGCCGCGGCGGAGGCGATTCCGAAGTCCGTCACGTGCACGCGGTCGTCGTCGTCCAGCAGGAGGTTGGCCGGTTTCACGTCGCGGTGGACGATCCCCTCCGCGTGGGCGGCATCGAACCCGCTGCCGCCTGGCGAAGCCACTCGATCGCGCGAGCAGGAGCAACCGAGGCCGACCGTATTCGGTCGTGCACGGAGCCACCCTCGAGGTACTCCATGACGATGAAGGGCCGGCCTCGTGGTCGCCGACGTCGAAGACCGTCACGACGTGTGGATGGGTCGAGAGCCGGGCAGCCGCGTGTGCCTCGCGCGTGAACCGAGCACGAATGTCGGCGCTCTGCGAGTGGCGCTCCGCGAGCACCTTGAGCGCGACCGTGCGCTCGAGGCTCAGGTCGACGACGCGGTAGACGTCGCCCATCCCCCCACTGGCAACGAGCACGAACGAGTCGTAGCGCGTCGGCGGCGTCCAGCCGGCCATGGTCACGTTGTACCCGGTCAGGACGTTCCTCAGCCGTTCGAACCACGCTCCGGTGCACCTTTGACTCCGTGCACCGCCGGTGACACGGTACGGACGTGGAAGTCCTGAAGTGGACGGGAATCGTGCTGCTCGTCGGCCTCGCGCTCTTCGGAGCGCTGGCACTGCTCGGAGTGATCGTCGAGGGAGTCCAGCTCCTCCTCGCACGACGTAGGAGTGACGAGTGGGACTTCGACGTAGACGCCTTCGAGCCCGACGACGTCCGCGCGGCCGCTATGCGACTCGATGCCGAGCACGACTGGTGGAACATGTCGCTCGAAGGGCTCGAGGCGCTGCCTACCTTCCAGGCCGGCGTCTCTGCCCTCGCAGATTCGGAGACGGACAGCGACGAGGTCGTGAGTCTCAGCCGAGACTCCGACGGCTGGGTGGCCTCGATGGCACTTGCTGCGCTCGCCCGGCGCGACGACGTTCCCGACGAATGGATCCTGTGGGCCACACGGAACGTCGTGCGCCCGTCTGTGTGTGAGGACCGCCTGTTGCTCCGTGCCCTCGGCGTCCACGCCGACCGGCCGACGATCGGTGCCGTCCTCCAGGCGCTCGAGTCGCTCCGCGACGAGATCGTCGCCGAGTTCGTCGCTGCCCGGATCGAGAGAGGAGAGACCGTCGACGCCGGCACGTTCCGGCCTCTTTCTCTCGACGCCGCCGACCAGATCGAAGCGTTCATCGACCGCTTCGAGTCGGACTTCGGCCCACAGTTCCGGGACGCCTTCGAGCGGTGGCGCGCGCTGCAGAACCTCCAGGGCGTCGGACGCCTGTGGGAGCGCCCCTTCGACGAGCCTCCGGCCCTGCTCGCCGGACGCCGCCGAGAGCTCGTCGAGATCGTCGTCGCAGCGCTCGAGCAGTCGCCGCCTCGTTCGGTACTGCTCGTCGGCGAGCACGGCGTCGGCAAGACCGCCCTGGCCCGCGCAGCTCTCGATCGAATGGACGACGACGCGCTCGTGTTCGAGACGACCGCTGCACAGATCAACGCCGGAGCCGTCTACATCGGCGAGCTGGAGGGGCGCGTGAAGACGCTCGTGGACGCCGTCGCGGGCCAGAACGTCGTGTGGATCGTCCCCGAGCTGCAGGAGACGCTGTTCGCAGGTCAGCACTCGCGGAGCCCGCAGGGCCTGCTGGATGCGCTGCTCCCGCACATCGAGTCCGGAGCGATCGCGCTCGTCGCGGAGGTCACTCCGACGGCGGCCGAGTTGCTCGTCGGCGCCCGGCCGCGGGTCAAGAGCGCCTTCGAGCTCGTCCGCGTGCGGCCCCTGGACGACCCGGATACGATCGCGGTCGCGAGACACGCCCTCGAGCACGATCCGCTCGAGGTCTCGGCGGACGACCAGGCCCTTGCGGAGGCGCTCGAGCTCGCCCAGCAGTTCCTCCCGGCCGTCTCGCAGCCGGGCAACCTTCTCCGGCTCGTCCACGCGACGGCTGCGGAGACCGCCGAGACCGGGCAGGACGAGTTCGACGCGCGAGACGTCCTCGCCACCGTCGCTGCGAGCTCCGGCCTCCCGCTGGCGCTGCTCGACACGACAGCCCCGCTTCCGCTCGACGAGGTGACGGCGTTCTTCTCCAGTCGCGTGCTCGAGCAACCGGAGGCAGTCGAATGCATCGTCGAGCGGATCGCGATGATCAAGGCCGGCGTGACCGACCCGACGCGGCCCCTCGGGGTCTTCCTCTTCGTCGGCCCGACCGGCACCGGCAAGACCGAGATCGCGAAGACGCTCGCCGAGTTCCTGTTCGGGAGCGCAGAGCGGCTCGTGCGACTCGACATGAGCGAGTACCAGACGCCGGACTCGTTCGACCGGCTGCTATCGGACACGACGAGCGACGGGCAGGGGTCGTCGCTGATCTCCTCCATCCGCAAGGACCCGTTCGCGGTGGTGCTGCTGGACGAGTTCGAGAAGGCGGCGCCGAACGTGCTCGACCTCTTCCTGCAGGTGTTCGACGACGGTCGGCTCACGGACCTGCAGGGTCGGGTCGTCGACTTCCGCCGAAGCGTGATCGTGCTCACGTCGAACCTCGGCTCACCGCTCGCGCAGGCGTCGCCCGTGGGCTTCGATCAGGCCGGACAGACGTTCTCGAGCGCGGGCATCGAACGGGCCGTCCGGTCGTCGTTCCGGCCGGAGCTCGTGAACCGCTTCGATCGCGTGGTCGTGTTCCGCCCCTTCGAGCGCTCCGCGATGCGGGCGCTGCTCGACAAGGAGCTGTCCGACGCCCTCGCGCGGAGGGGCTTGCGCAGCCGGCCCTGGGCCGTCGAGGTCGACGAGTCTGCCTATGCGTTCCTGATCGAGAAGGGGTTCAGCCCTCAGCTCGGCGCCCGGCCGCTCAAGCGAGCAATCGAGCGCCACCTCCTCGCACCGCTCGCCGCGGTGATCGTCGAGCAGTCCGTCCCTGCCGGTGACCAGTTTCTCTTCGTCACCGCGCCCGGACGCGATGGCATCGAGGTGGCGTTCGTCGACCCGGATGCCGAGCCGGAGCCCATCGCGGAGACGGAAACGCCGATGCTCGACCTCTCGTCGCTGGTACGCGCGCCGAACGGGGACGACGCCTCAGTGCGCTACGTCCTCTCGGAGCTCGAGCGCGTCGTCGAAGCGGTCGGCGACGCACAGTCGGGCAAGGGCCACGCGCTGTCGACGATCTCGGAGCCCGGGTTCTGGGAGCGTGAAGACCGATTCGAGGTGCTGGCGGAGGCGGAATACCTCGATCGGTTGCAGGCCGCCGCGCGGACGGGCGAACGGCTCGGCCAGCGACTGAGGCGCAGCCTGCGGGCGGACGGCACTGCCAACGCCGACCTCGTCGGCCTGGTCGCCGCCCGCGTGTACGTGCTCGACCGGGCGCTCGCAGGCATCGAGAGCGGCGCGCCCCGCGAGGTGTTCCTGTTGATCAGGCCGTCCGGTCAGGGCGCGCTCGACGGTGAGCATGGCGAGGCCTTCACCTCGATCCTCACCGAGATGTACGTTGGGTGGGCCGACCGCTGTGGCATGCAGGTCGAGGTCCTCGACGCCTCGAACCGCGAGCGACTCCTGGCGGTCGCCGGGCTCGGCTGCGGCGAGATCCTGCGACAGGAGTCGGGGCTGCACGTCCTCGAGCACGTCGACGAGGAGCGGGACGGAGCTCCGGTCGTCGAGCGGGAACAGGTGGTCGTGCTCGTGGCCGGCCGGTCTGGCGGCCCGGAGACGAACGGTCGCTCGGCCGCGAAGGAGGCGCGCACGGCGCTGGCGAGCGTGGGAACACCCAGCCTCGTCGTCCGCCGCTACCGGCCGGGGAAGTCACCGCTCGTGCGGGACGGCGTCAGGGGCTATCGGACCGGCCGGCTTGAGCGCGTGCTCGCAGGCGAGTTCGATCTCTTCTGACCGAGTTCGATCTCTGACTACTGCCAACGCACGCGACCGCGAAGCGGGCGCCTTCAGGGATTGTCGCGATCTGCGGGCACAGCTCAGCGCAGGAGGAAGCCGTCGGCGAGCGGATCGTCGGGATCGACGGTGAAGACGTGCTCGCCCGTGCGATAGGCGCTTCCCTCGACCTCGGTGACAACGGCTGGGAGCCCCGCGACCTCGGTCTCTCCGACGACTCGTCCACGGAACTCCGTGCCGACGATGCTCAGATGCCGCAGCTCCTCGCCTCGCCCCAGCTGCCCGCTGCGGTCGAGGATCGCGAGCCGCGCCGACGTCCCGCTGCCACACGGCGAGCGATCGACCTCGCCGTCGGCGAAGACGGTGACGTTGCGCTGCGTCAGCGGGTCGTCGTCCTCGTGCTGCCAGAAGATCACGCCGTAGACGTCGCGCAGCTCGGCCTCGAGCGGGTGCACCACGTCCTGCCATTCCTCGATCGAACGCTTGAGCTCACGTCCGAGATCGATCAGTCGCGGGAGCTCTTCGGGCTGGACGTGCTCCTCGACAGAGGCGTAGAACGCTCCCCCGAACGCGATCTCGACCTCGTGCTCTCCGATCTCGAGCCCGGATGCGTGCACGTACGAGGGCACGTTGCGGAAGCGCACCGAGCGCACGCGCCCGCTCTCGACCAGCGCCCAGGTCTCGATCCGGCCCGACGGCACGTCGACGACGACGTGGTTCTCGCCTTCGGCGCGCTCCACGATGCCCTCGTCGAGCGCCCACGTGACGAGCGCGATCGTGCCGTGCCCGCAAGCGGTCGAGTAGCCGGCGTTGTGGAAGAACACGACGCCGAGGTCGGCGCCGTCGTCGTTCGGTGCGACGACGTGGCAGCCGTACATGTCGGCGTGGCCGCGCGGCTCGTGGACGAGGAGCCTGCGCACGTGGTCGAGCCGTTCGTGCGCGTCGCGGCGCTTGTCGAGGATCGTCCGGCCCAGCGGAGCCTCCACACCGTCCGTGACGATCCGGAAGGGCTCGCCGGCCGTGTGGTAGTCGACGGTCCGGATCTCCACGGCGGGTCGTCTCAGCGCCCGCTGAAGGCTGCCGGACGCTTCTCGAGGAACGCCTGCACGCCCTCCGTGAAGTCCTCCGTCTGCGTCGCGGCCTGCTGGAGCTCCGCCTCGAGCTGGAGCTGCCGGTCGAGCGCCGCCGTGTACGCGTGCTCGAAGAGCTGCTTGGTCATCGCCACGGCTCGCGTCGGCAGCGTGCCGTACCAGGCTGCGCGCTCCCGCACGCGGGCCGCGAACGCGTCGGCCGGGACCTCCTCCGTCAGAAGCCCCCACTCGACCGCCTCGGCCGCGCCGAGCCGCCGGTTCGAGACCATCCACTCGAATGCGCGCGAGAACCCCAGCAGCCGGTGGATGAACCAGGTGCTGCCCGCGTCGGGAATGAGCCCGATCCCGATGAAGCCGGGCACGAACGTCGCGTCGGACGAGCCGATACGGGCGTCGCAGGCGCACGCCAGCGAGAGACCGGCGCCGGCCACCGGGCCGTTCACCGCGGCGAGCACGGGCTTCTCGAGCGCACGGATCGCGCGGATGTTGGGGTGGTAGGTCTGCTCGAGCGCCTCCCGCACACCGCCGGGGAGGGACTCGAACTCGCGGAGGTCCTGCCCGGAGCAGAAGCCACGGCCCGCACCCGTGAGCACGACGGCACGGATCTCGGGCTCGCCGGCCCCGCGGAGAGCGGCCGCGAGCTCTTCGTGCATCGCGCGGTTGATCGCGTTGTAGACGTCGGGCCTGTTGAGCGTGATCGTGAGCACGGCGCCGTCGCGTGAGGTCAGGACCTCGTCGGCCATCGGTCACTCCTTCCTGTCGCGGTCGAGGAACGCGCGCACGGCCCCCTGCGCCTCGTCGCCGAGCATCGACATCGCGAGCCAGTCGCGCGCGTGGCCCACGGTCTGGTGCCACGCGAGGTCGCGCCAGACGTTGAGCTGCTGCTTCGCATAGCGCGTCGTCTGCGGAAGCTTGGCGGCGAGCTTGTCGACCCACTCGTCGACCACCGCGTCGAGCTCGCTCTCCGGCACCGCCCGATTCACGAGACCCCACTCCGCGGCCTGCGGGCCGGGGATCTCGTCGCAGAGGAAGACGATCTCGCGCGCGCGGCGGTCGCCGACCATGAGCTGGAGCCACTGGGTCGCGCCGCCCGCCGGCACCGAGCCGTGCTGGAGGCCGACGTGGCGGATGAATGCGGAGTCGACCATGACCGCGAGGTCGCAGGCCATCTGCAGCTCGTTCCCACCGCCGACCGCGATTCCGTTCACGCGGGCGATGGTGGGCTTGCCGATCTCGCGCAACCGGTCGTGCATGTCCTTGAACGCGCCGAACCACTTCCAGTACTCACTCGAGTTCCCGAGCAGCGTCTCGTCCCACGAGCGCAGGTCGGCGCCGACGCAGAACGCGCGGCCGGCTCCCGTGACGACGACCGCGCGAACATCGTCGTCCCACGACGCGTCCTCGCAAGCTCTCGCGATCTCGCGCAGCATCCGGAAGTCGAAGGCGTTCAGGACATCCGGCCGGTTGAGCGTGATCGTCGCCCGAGGCGGCGCCTTCTCGTACACGATCGTCTCGAACCCGAGCTCGGCGGGGTCGAGCGGCCGTGGGTGCGTGGGCTCGGTCACTCGACGGAGACGAAGTTCACCGTGAACGGGATGCCCATTGCCATCGCGTCCTTCCCCGAGGCGGCGAACGCCTCGGAGTTGACCGCAGCCTTGAAGGCGTCCTTGTCCTCCCACTCGAACTCGGCGTGGTACTTGTACGTCGGCTCGCCGAACGGCGAGCCGATCACCTTCCCGTGGCGGAACGCCGAGCACTCGACCGGTGGGACGAACTCGTCGAGGTGCTGCTGGTAGCGGCCGGGATCGGGCTCGGACTCGTACTGGATGATGGCGCGGATCACGTGCTGCTCCTTCCTCGGGGGACGCCGGGGAGCGTATAGCGTCCTCCGAGTGAGCTCGACCGCCTTCGCCGCCGTGATCGCCGCCGCGGCAGGGCTCGGTGGGGCGGTGCAGATCGCAGTTCAGGGCAGGCTCGGCGACCGGGTCGGGTCGCTCGAGGCCATGGCCACGGCGTCGCTGATCGGAGCCGCGCTGGCGCTCGTCGTCCTGCTCGTCGCGCGGCGCTCGCTCGCCGGGATCGGCGATGCAGCCGGCTCTCCGAAGTGGATGCTCCTGGGCGGGGTGATGAGCGCGCTGATCATCCTCGCAATCACGGTCGCCGGCCCGCGCATCGGCGTCGTCGCCACGACGGCGTTCCTGATCGCCGCGCAGTTCGCGCTCGCCGCGGTGATCGACCGCTACGGATGGTTCGGCGTCGAGCGGATCGGGTTCTCCTGGCTGCGCGTGCTCGGGATCGGACTGCTCGTGGTCGGCGCCGCGCTCACACTTCGGCGGTGACTGATCCGCTGGGAGGGCTCGAGCCGGCGCTCCTCTGGGAGCGCTTCTCCGAGCTGACACGCATCGCCCGGCCGTCGAAGGCGGAGGGGCCTGCGCGGGACCACGTGCTCACGTGGGCGGCCGCGCGGTCGCTCACTGCCCGGACGGACGCCGAGGGCAACGTCCTCGTGCAAGTGGCTGCGTCGACCGGGCGCGAGAGTGCTCCCGTCGTCGTCCTCCAGGCGCACCTGGACATCGTCTGCGAGCGCGATCCCGACAGTCAGTTCGACCCGCGCGAGGGCCGGATCGACGTCCGCGTCGAGAACGACTGGGTGCTTGCGAACGGAACGACACTCGGCGCCGACAACGGGATCGGCGTCGCCGCCGCGCTCGCCGTTGCCGACGACGACGCCATCCAGCACGGCCCACTCGAGCTCGTATTCACGGTGTCGGAGGAGCAAGGCCTCGACGGAGCGAAGGCGCTCGACGAGTCGCTCGTCTCAGGGCGACTGCTCGTGAACGTCGACGGGACGAGCGACGGCGCGCTCACCATCGGCTGCGCCGGAAGCGACCACACGCTCCTCCGCATGGAGCTCCCCGCAGAGCCCGTGGCCGCGCACACCGTCGTCCGCCGCATCGAGCTGTCCGGCGCGAAGGGCGGCCACTCGGGAGGCGACATCGCCGCCGGCCGCGTAAACGCCGTCAAGGCGCTCGGCCGAGTGCTCGCCGCCGCGTACGAGGCAGCTCCGTTCGGGCTCGTCTCGCTCGACGGCGGCGTCAGCCGAAATGCGATCCCGCGCCACGCTCGCGCGCTCGCCTGCGTGCCGGCGGCGCTCGAGGATTCCTTCCGCCGCGCGGCCGAGGCCGAGCTCGCGGCCGTCGTCCGGCAGCACGCAGGCAAGGACGACGGCCTCGTGCTCGACATCTCCGGTGCGGAAGCGGGCGCCGCCGCGAGCCCCGCCGCAACGCGACGTGCGCTCGACCTCGTATCGGCGATCCCGACGGGCGTCGTCGCGATCACACCCGGGCTCGTCGAGGTCGTCGAGACGAGCACGAGCCTCACGACTGCGGCGACTGGGAGCGGCGTACTGACGCTCGGATCGATGACCCGGAGCTCGAACGCCGCTGCGCTCGACGCCGTCCTGGCGACCATGCACGCGCTCGCACGGCTCGGCGGCGTGGAGATCGAGGCGCGCCGTTCCTATCCACCGTGGGAGCCAAAGCTGGACTCCGCGCTCCTCGCAGCCGCGAAGGCCACCTACGCGCGTGTGTTCGGCACGGATCCCACGCTCACCGTCGTCCACGGCGGGCTCGAGTGCGCCGTCCTCGGCCAGCGGCTGCCCGGTGTCGAGATGATCTCGATCGGGCCCGAGATCGTCGGACCGCACGCGCCCGGAGAGAAGGTGCGGATCTCGAGCACGCAGCGTTTCTACCGCCTGCTCGGCGCGCTGCTGGGCGACCTCTCCGCCTAGGCGTGCCGCCGACAGCGGCGCTCGAGCCCCTCGGGGTCGAGCACGGTCGTGCGCCCGCGCGCGAGCGCGACGGCGCCGAGCCGCGCCTCCTCGCGCAGCACCCGGTTCACCGTCGCACGCGACGTGCCGGCCATGGCCGCGATGTCCTCCTGGGTCAGCGGCACGACGCCGTCGTCGTAGGTCGACGCGAGCTCGACGAGACGGCGGCGGACGCGGGTCTCGGCATCGACGTAGTGCGCCTCGACGACGCGATCCGTCGAGCGGCGAAGCTGCTCCGCGAGCAACCGCAGGAGCACGTCCTTGACCGCGGGGTGCTCGCGCTGGAGCACCGCGAAGTCGTCGCGGAAGATCGAGCGGGTCTCTCCCGCCTCGAGCGCCTCGACCGTCGCGGAGCGCCGTGCGTCGGGGAGGAAGAGCGCCAGCTCGCCGAAGCTCTGGCCAGGCCCGAGGACGTCGATGAGCACGCTGTCCCCGAGCGGCGTCAGGACGCGAGCGCCGAAGCGTCCGCGCACGACGAGGTGTAGCGAGTCGGCCGGGTCATCGCGATGGAAGACGACTTCGCCCTTGCCGAAGGTCCGGCGCCGCGCGATCGCGAGCAGTCGCTGTACGTCCTCGGCCGGGAGATCGGCGAGCAGCGGCCACTCCATGCGGGAAGTCTGTGTAACGACCGTGACATCCGCAACGTCGTGGCCGCGAACGACGACGCTGCGAGCGGCTCCTAGGCTGCCTGCATGAGGACGACGAGGAGGGAGCAGAGCATGAAGCGCATCGCCACACTCGGAGCCATCGTCACCGCCTTCGCAGTAGCGCCTGCGGTCGCCACTGCAGGGAACGTCGTGTCACAGACGAAGCCGCAGAACCACAAGGCGCAGGTCGTCGACGTCCAGGTCGCGAAGGTGCCGCGCGCGCAGGCCGCGATCTCGGTGCAGCGTCATCTGGTGCAGGTCGCGCAGGCGAACCGTGTCTCGCTCATGCTCCGCCCTCACGTCCGCTAACGCCCTCCATCCGAGTGGGGGAGTCGAGAGGAGCCGCAAGGCTCCTCTCCGCGTTTCAGAGATCGACGATGTCGTCAGGGCGAACCGGGACGCGTGTCAGCTCGCGGCCCGTGGCGTCGCGGAGCGCCGCGACGATCGCAGCAGTGGAGACGACGGTCGGTGGCTCGCCGACGCCCTTCAGCCCATATGGGGCGTCCGGCTCCGGCACCTCGACGAGCTCGGAGACGACCGGCGGCATGTCCAGGAACGTGGGGATGAGGTAGTCCGTGAAGCTCGCGTTCGTGATCGCACCGTCACGGGTCTGGATCTCCTCCATGAGCGCGAGCCCGAGCCCCTGCGCCGTGCCGCCCTCGATCTGGCCCTCGACCGCGGTGCGACTCAGTGCGTGGCCGACGTCCTGCGCCGTGCCGATCCAGACGACGCGGGTGAGACCGAGCTCGACGTCGACCTCGACGACGACCCGCATGGCGGCGAGCGCGAGCGCGACGTGCGCGTTGCCTTCGGTGATCTGGCCCGTTTCCGGATCGAGCGGGAACGTCCGCGGGTGCCGATAGACGCGCTCCACGTCGACCGGGCCCTCCGTGCGCTTGCGCTCCTCGAGCGCGGCGCGACACGCGCTCTGCACGGCGCCTGCGGCCATCCAGGTCATGCGCGACGCCGAGGCCGAGCCGGCCGAGCCCACCAGCGCCGTCGATCCCGAGGCCAGCGTCACGTCCTCCAGGCCGAGCTCGACCCTCGCCACCTGGAGGATCACCTCGCTCACGCCCTGACCGACCTCGGCGGCGGCGCAGTGCACCTCAGCCGCGCCGTCCTCGGCGAGCACGACACGCGCCGCGCAGAAGTCGTCGAACCCCTCCGAGTAGCAGACGTTCTTGAAGCCGACCGCGAAGCCCACGCCGCGGCGCACGCCCTCCCCGCGGGTCGTGTTCCCCGCACCGCCGGGAAGGCGAATCGCGTCGCGCGGAAGCTCCTCCCGCTCGGGTACCGGGAGCGCGGCCGCACTGCGGATAACCTCCCGCGTCGGGAGCGAGCCCGTGACGATCTGGCCCGTCGCGAGCGTCCCGCCGGGCTCGAGCGCGTTCAGCAGCCGCAGCTCGATCGGATCGATGTCCAGCGCTGCCGCCAGCGCGTCCATCTGCGCCTCGGCGGCGAAGCAGGTCTGCACGGCTCCGAACCCGCGCATCGCCCCGCATGGTGGGTTGTTCGTGTACACGGCGAGGCCGTCGATCTCGACGTTGTCGACGGCGTACGGACCGACGGCGAAGGAACACGCGTTGGAGATGACCGCGGTCGAGCTGGAGGCGTACGCGCCGCCGTCGACCAGGATTCGGACGCGCACCGCGACGAGCCGGCCCTCGCGCGTGGCCCGATGCTCGGCCCAGATCCGCGCGGGATGGCGGTGGATGTGGCCGACGAACGACTCTTCGCGGTTGTAGACGATCTTCACGGGCCGATCGGTGCGCAGAGCGAGCATCGCCGCGTGGATCTGCATCGAGAGGTCCTCGCGTCCGCCGAACGCGCCGCCGACACCGGCGAGATGGATCCGCACCTGCTCCGTGTCGAGCGCAAGACACGGCGCGACCTGGTCGCGGTCGACGTGCAGCCACTGTGTCGCGACGTGGATGTCGACGCCACCCTCGCCGTCCGGGATGGCGATGCCCGACTCCGGCCCGAGGAACGCCTGGTCCTGCTGCCCGACGTCGTACACGCCCTCGACCGACACATCCGCGGCCGCCTCGGGATTTCCGCGTCTGATCACCAGCGAGCGAACGACGTTCGCGCGTGGGTCGTCGCGGTAGCCGTGGCCCATCGTCGGGCGGTCGGGGTGGAGCGGCTCCATCTCGCTCGCGCGCTCGGGGTCGGTCACGGGCTCCAGCGGCTCGTACTCGACCTGCACCGCTGCGGCCGCGCGCCTGGCCTGCTCGGGCTCCTCCGCCGCGACGATCGCGACGGCTTCGCCGAAGTAGCGCACGCGGTCGCTCGCGAGCACCGGCTGGTCCGCGAACTCGAGCCCGTAGGTCTTCTGCCCGGGCACGTCCTCGTGCGTCAGGACGGCGTGGACGCCGGGCATGGCGCGCGCGACGCTCACGTCGACCGCGAGGACGCGCGCGTGCGCGTGCGGGCTCCGCACCGTGTGCCCCCAGAGCATCCCGGCCGCGTGCAGGTCGCTCGAGTACGCGAACGCGCCCGTGACCTTGGGGACGGCGTCGGTGCGACGCGTGCTCGTCGCAGCGTGCCCGCGGCGCAGCGTTCTGGTGGCGGCGCTCACCGCTCGGCCGCCAGTTGAACCGCATCGAGAATCTTCTGATAGCCGGTGCAGCGGCAGAGGTTTCCGGAAAGCGCCTCGCGGATCTCGTCGTCGGACGGGGCGGGCACGCGACGGAGCAGTTCGGCCGCGGCGACCACGAGCCCCGGCGTGCAGAAGCCGCACTGAACAGCGCCTGCGTCCGCGAACGCCTCCTGCACCGGGTGCAGGTCTGCCTCCCCGGCGATCCCTTCCACGGTGACGACGTCGTGGCCGTCCGCCTGTGCGGCCAGAACGAGGCACGCGCAGACGAGCTCGCCGTCGAGGAGCACCGAGCACGAGCCGCACTCGCCCTGCTCGCACGCGTTCTTCGAGCCGGGAAGATCGAGCCGGTCGCGGAGCGTCGTGAGGAGGCTCTCACCTGCCCAGACGTCCGCCTCGCGCCGCTCGCCGTTGACGGTCATCTCGATCCTCACGCGAGGCACCGGTCGAGCGCGCGCTGTGTGAGGACCCGGAGAGCATGTCGGCGGTACGCCGCAGTTCCGCGTACGTCGTCGATCGGGCTCGTTGCCTCGGCCACCTGCTCCGGGAACCCCGCCGCGTCTTCGAGCGAAGCGACGACGAGGGGCACGCCGGGGGCCGCCGACCCGAAGGCCGCGCGCAGCTCTCCACGCTCGCGATCCACGACGAGCGCGAGCGAGCAGACGGCGATGACCATCGCATTCCGCGGGCCGACCTTCATGAACGTCTGCGGCTGTCCGCTCGGCTCGACGAGCACGGCGACGATCAGCTCGTCCTCGGCGAGCGCGTTGCGCTTGACCCCGAGCAGGAACTCGTGGAGCGGGAGCTCCCGCACACCTCGTGCGCTCGCGAGCTCCACCCGGGCGCGCTCCACGAGCAGCGGTGGAAGTGCATCCCCGGCGGGCGACGCCGTACCGAGGTTTCCGCCGATCGTGCCGCGGTTGCGGATCTGCGGCGAGCCGACCGTGCGCGACGCCTCGGCGAGCGCAGGGAGGGCCTCGGCGAGCGCGCCCTCCATCGCCTCGGCATACGTCAGGCCCGCGCCCAGCCGGAGCGTCCCGTTCTCGCGCGACCAGCCGCGGAGCTCCGCGAGCTCGTTGAGGTTGAGGAGGGACTCCGGGCGGGCGCGATCGAAGTTCAGCGCGACCATGACGTCGGTCCCGCCCTGGATCGGCACCACGCCGGGGTGCTCCGCCTCGAGCGCGAGCGCCTCGTCGAGCGAACGCGGAGTGAGGACGTCCACAGTGCGCGTTCTACCTCTCCTCGCGCACGTACGGAACTCCGAGCGCCGCGGGAGCGCCGAGCCGTCGCTTCGAGAGCCCGGTCGAGGCGAGCACGAGCACGACGACCGTCATCACGTACGGAAGGGCGTACAGGAACTCGGGCGCCACGTCGACGTCGCGCGCCTGCAGCGCGAACGGAAGCGCGGACAGCGCTCCGAAGAGGTAGGCGCCGACGAGACAGAGCTCTGCGCGCCAGAAGGCGAAGATCACCAGGGCGATGGCGATCCAGCCTGCGCCGCCCACGAGTGTGTCTCCCGCCGTCCAGCCGGGCGTGATCGAAAGGCTGTAGCAGGCGCCGGCCACACCGGCGAATGCGCCTCCGACGAGGACATGGACGTACCGGTACAGCGTCACGTTGATGCCCATGGCGTCGGCCGACGCAGGCGCCTCGCCCACGGCGCGGACGTTGAGCCCGAAGCGTGTGCGCCCGAGGTACAGCGCCACGAGCGCCGTCACGCCCCAGGACGCGTACACGAGCGCGGACTGGTCGAAGAGGATCGGGCCGAGCACGGGCACGTCCCCGAACCCGAGGACGTCGAGGTCGCCGAACTGGTGCACGGCGGGTGTGTCGGCGAGCCCGAGCTCGGTGCCGACGTAGGCGGATAGTCCCAGCCCTCCAGCAAAGATGGTGAGCGCGAGCCCGGAGACGATCTGGTTCGCGCGGAGCGTGATGACGAGAAACGCGTGGATCGCCGCCATGACCGCCCCGGCCAGCGCTGACGCAACGACCGCCAGGAAGAGAGCGGTGGGGCCGGAGCCGTCGACCCGCTGGGTCATCCAGAACCCGATCGCGGCCCCGAAGAGCATCATCCCCTCGACCCCGAGGTTGAGGACGCCGGAACGCTCGGCCAGGAGCTCGCCGAGCGCCGCGTACAGGAGCGGCGTTCCATAGAGAACCGCCTGCGCGAGCACGATCACGAGCAGGCTGTCGTTGATGCTCACACTCCCGCCTCGGCAATCGGCTTTCCGGCGCGCAGCCAGGGGATCCGCACGCGGTAGCGGAGCAGCAGCTCCGCGCCGAGCGCGCAGAAGAGGATGATCCCCTGCATGACGCCCACGAGCCCGGACGGGAAGTCTGGGCCCTGCAGCGTGTACCCGGCGTTCAGAAGCCCGCCGATGAGCACCGCGACGAGGCAGACCGCGAACGGGTTGTACCTGGCCAGAGCGGCGACGACGATGCCGGTGTACCCGAACGCCGCCGCCTGCAGCCCGGTCGGGCTTCCGTCGAGCGTATGCGTGAAGTCGCCGATCTGACTCGCTCCGCCGATGCCTGCGATGGCCCCGGACAGAGCCATCACCGCGAGGATCTTGCGGCGCGTTCTCATCCCGGCATACCGCGCGGCGCGCGGCGAGTCCGCGATGACACCGACCTCGAACCCGAACCGCATCCGCGAGTAGAGGACCCAGACCACGACCGCGACGAGGATCCCGATGAGAAAGCCGAGCGGCACGACGACCGAAGTCCCGAACGTCGACCAGTCGGAAGCGACCGGCATCGGCTTCCCCTGCGGGAACGCCCGAGCCTGCAGGGTCGACGTGTCGCGCCAGTACGACGAGCTGTCGAAGATCAGGTACGTGAGGAGCAGGCCCGCCACGTAGTTGAGCATCAGCGACGTGATGATCTCGTTCGTCCGCGCGAACGCCCGCAGCACCCCCGGGATCAGCGCCCACAGCGCTCCGAGCACGGCCGCAGCGGCGCACATCGCGATCACGAACAGCGGCGTCGACGTCACGTCCTGGTCGCCGAGCCGGAGCGCAATCCACGACGCTCCGACGGCTCCGAGGTAGAGCTGTCCCTCCGCGCCGATGTTGAACAGCTGCATGCGAAATGCCACCGCGGCAGCCAGTCCGGTGAAGAGGATCGGAGTCGCCGAGATCAGGGTCGCCGAGAGCGCGCCCGACCCCGTGAACCCTGCCTCGACGATCTTCCGATACGTCTCCCACGGCGAGTGCCCGGTCAGCTTCAGCACGACCCCCATCACGGCGAAGGCGACGACGAGCGAGCCGACCGGAACCGCGACGGACAGCCACCACGGCTGGGCGAGACGGCGCTCGAGCTTCACTCGCCGGTCCCGCCGGCCATGAGATAGCCGAGCTCCTCGATCGACGCCGCTCCGGCGTGAAGCTCGCCGACGATCTCGCCCTCGTAGACGACGAGGATCCGGTCGGCGAGCGCACGGATCTCGTCGAGGTCCTCGCTCATGAGCAGGATCGCGACGCCGCGAGCCGTGGCCCCGCGAAGGTACGAGTGGACGGTCTCGATCGCGCCGACGTCGAGCCCGCGAGTCGGCTGTGCCACCACGAGGACGAGCGGATCGTCCTCGAACTCCCGCCCGAGAATGAGCTTCTGGAGGTTCCCGCCCGAGAGATTGCGCACCGGTGTCGCCGGCCCTGGGGTCTTCACGTCGTAGCGCCGGATGATCCCGACGGCCACGTCCCGCATGCGTCGCAGAGCGAGGAGTGGTCCGTGGGTGAGCGACCGTCGTCTATAGGCCTTGATGACGACGTTGCTCGTGACGCTGAGGCTGGGGGCGAGGCCCGTTCCGAGACGATCCTCGGGCACGTGGGCAACGCCCGCCAGGATCGCCTCGCGCGGATCGCCGCCGCGCAGGCGTCGGCCGCCGACCGCGACGCTCCCCGATCGGATCGGGCGCATCCCGGATAGTGCCTCGGCGAGCTCACGCTGCCCGTTGCCGGCGACGCCAGCAACTCCGACGATCTCGCCCTCGCGAATCGAGAACGAGACGTCGTTCACGGCGATCTGGCCCCGGTCGCCAGACACCGTCAGCCCGTCCACTTCGAGCGTGTGGACGTCCGGCAGCGGCCTCGCCTGCTCGAGCGGTGGAGCTATGTCGATCTCGCGCCCCACCATCAGCGCGGCGAGCGAGCGCTGCGTCGAGGACGCCGCGTCGACCGTGGCGACGGTCCTGCCACCGCGGAGCACGGTTACGCGGTCGGCGACCGCCTTCACCTCGTGGAGCTTGTGCGAGATGAAGATGACGGTCTTTCCGTCACCCGCCATCGTGCGCAGCGTGTCGAAGAGCGTCTCGGCCTCCTGGGGCGTGAGGACGGCGGTCGGCTCGTCCATGATCAGCACCCTGGCATCGCGATAGAGCGCCTTGAGGATCTCGACGCGCTGCTGCTCGCCGACCGAGAGCTGCCAGATCTTCGCCCTCGGGTTCACGGCCAGCCCGAAGCGCCGACTGAGCTCTTCCACGCGCCGCTCGGTAGCCGCCGAGCGGAGGATGACGCGACGTCCCTCCCCGCGGTGGTCGCCGAGGACGACGTTCTCCGCGACCGAGAACGGCTCGACGAGCCGAAAGTGCTGATGCACCATGCAGATCCCCGCGTCGAGAGCATCGCGCGGCGAGTGGAACCGAACCGGCTCTCCGTCGAGTGAGATCTCGCCCTCGTCCGGGCGATAGAGGCCGGTGAGAATGTTCGAGAGCGTCGTCTTGCCCGCGCCGTTCTCGCCGAGGAGCGCGTGCACCTCGCCGGCGGCGGCCTCGAAGCTCACGTCGTCGTTCGCGACCACGCCGGGGAACCGCTTCGTGATTCCCGCCATGCGGACGGCGGGAGGACGAGAGGCGCCGGACGAGCCGGCGCCTCTCTGACTGACGGAAGGTGCGGGGACCTGCTCCCCCACTCGGCTAGCCCGGAGGCGCGACCGTCGAGACCTTCCCGACGACACCCTTCGCGAGCCACTGCATCGAGTAGAGGTCCGGGAGGACCTTGAGCGTCTTCCCCGCCGGCACCACGATCTTGCCCTTCTGATCGCGGATGGGACCCGTGAAGACGTTGAACTTGCCCGCGACGATGGCCTTGCGCTTCGCGGCGATGGCCGCCTTCGTCTTCGCCGTCACCTTCGGGCCGTACGGCGCGAGGCCGGTGAAGCCGTCCTTGATCGTGCCGTAGTAGAACCCGGACTTCCAGGTTCCTGCGATCGCTGCCTTGACGCGCTTCACGTAGTACGGACCCCAGTTGTAGGTCGCCGCGGTCAGCCACTGCTTCGGCGCCGACCTGCGCGCGTCGGAGTCGTAGCCCACCCAGGGGACGCCCTTCGACTCGGCGACGACACCCGCCGCCGGGCTGTCGACGTTCTGCCCGAGCACGTCCACACCGGCTGCGATCAGGTTCTTCGCCGCCGCCGTCTCCTTCGGAGGCGAGAACCAGGCGTTCGTCCAGAGCAGCTTCACCCTGGCCTTCGGATTCGTCGCCTGCGCACCGAGCGCGAACGCGTTGATGTGCCGCACGACCTCCGGGATCCCGAAGGGGACGATGTAGCCGATCAGGCCCTTCTTGCTCGCAGCGCCCGCCGCCATCCCCGAGAGGTAGATCGTGTCCTCGCCGGCGCCGAAGTACTCCGACTGGTTCTTCTTGACCTGTAGGCCCGTCGCCTGCTCGAACAGCACGTCGGGGTACCTGCTGTAGAGCTGGCCGTTGACTCCGTTCTCGAACATGCCGAACGAGCAGCCGAAGATCATGTCGTACCCCTCGCGTACGAGGCCCGCGACGACCTGCGGTACCTGTGCATTCGAGAAGATGTTCTCCTTGTAGGTCGTCTCCACCTTGTTCCCGAGCGCCTTCTCGATGGCGAGGCGTCCCCGGTCGTGCGACTGCGACCAGCCCTGGTCGTTGTGCGGTCCCGGATAGATGAACGCCACCTTGAACGGGTCCTGCTCGGACCGTGCCGCGCTGCCGCCCGCCAGGGCGAGCGCTGTTAGGGCAAGCGCCAGCACGAGCCCGCCGAGTACCAACTTCCTTCTCATCTGCTCCTCCTGTCCGCCCTGCCCACTGACCGGCCGACTATACGCCAGCCTCACGCCCATTACGCTCCCTGCGATGGAGGCACTCCAGCGCCGCCTCGCCGTCGCGCGCGGGGACGAACCAGCCGACCTGGTGGTGCGCGGTGGACGCGTCCTCGCGGTCTTCACGCGCGAGTGGCTCGACGCCGACGTCGCGATCGTCGACGGCGTGATCGCCGGGCTAGGCAGGTACGAGGGCCGCGAGACGCTCGACGCGACGGGCAGCTTCGTCGTCCCCGGATTCATCGACGCGCACATGCACCTCGAGTCCGTGAAGCTCATGGTCGACGAGTTCGCCCGCCTCGTGCTCCCGCTGGGGACGACCGCAGTCGTTGCCGACCCCCACGAGATCGCGAACGTCCTCGGCGTCGACGGCGTGCACTGGCTGCTCGACGCGACCGCAGACCTCCAGCTCGACGTCTACTTCATGGCGCCCTCGTGCGTGCCCGCCTCACCCTTCGAGTCCCCTCGCCGGCCGCTCACGCCGGGCGACCTCGAGTCGCTCATGCGCCGGCGGCGCGTGCTCGGCCTCGCGGAGATGATGAACTTCCCCGGCGTCGTCGGAGGCGCGCAGGACGAGCTCGCGAAGCTCGCGCTGGACGGAGCGCACCACGTGGACGGCCACGCGCCAGGTCTCCTCGGGCCTGCGCTCCAGGCGTACGCCGCGGCCGGCATCTACTCGGACCACGAGGCGCTGACGGTCGAGGAGGGACGCGAGCGGCTCCGCGCCGGTATGTGGTTGTTGATACGCGAGGCGTCGATGGCGCGCAACCTGCGCGCGCTCCTGCCGCTCGTGGAGGAGTACGGGCCGACGCGGATTGCGTTCTGCACGGACGACCGCGACCCCGAGGACATCGCGGACGCCGGACACGTGAACGGCATGGTTCGCGAGGCCGTTGCAGCAGGCATATCCCCCGAGGATGCTGTGCTCATGGCATCCCATCACCCCGCGCTCTGCCACGGGCTCGCACGCCACGGCGCCGTCGCGCCCGGGTACGTCGGCGACCTGCTCGTGCTCCCCGACCTCCAGAGCTTCCAGCCGTCGACGGTGCTGAAGCGGGGTCGCCCAGTCGAGGACGTCCCGCGCGCGGAGATCCCCGACTGGGTGCGCCAGTCCGTCCGGATCGCACCGCTGACGCCGGGGGATTTCGCTATCCCATGGTCCGGCGGCGCGCTGCGGGCGATCGGTCTCGTCGAGGATCAGGTCGTCACCGAGTTGCTCGAGTGCGAGCCGGCCGTCGAGGACGGCCACGCAGTCGCGAGCCCGGAGCGCGACCTGGCAAAGGTCGCAGTCGTCGAGCGCCATCTCGCAACCGGGCGCGTCGGGCTCGGATTCGTCGCGGGGTCAGGTCTCCAGCGAGGCGCGCTCGCGTCCAGCGTCGCCCACGACGCGCACAACCTCGTCGTCGTCGGCATGTCCGACCCGGACATGGCCTTTGCGATCCAGCGTCTCGCCGAGCTCGGCGGCGGGATCGCCGCCGTCGAGAATCTCCGTGTCGTCGCCGAGTGCCCGCTGCCCGTCGCCGGGCTGCTCTCGGACGCGCCGCTGGCGGAGGTGATCGCGCAGAGCCGCGCGTGCAACGAGGCCGCGCACGATCTCGGCTGGATTGGAGCCACGCCGTTCCTCACTCTCGCCTTCCTCGCGCTCTCCGTGATCCCGCACCTCAAGATCACCGACCAGGGTCTCGTCGACGTCGACCGCTTCGAGATCGTTCCGCTCGCCGTATGACGCGCCTCTACGCCGACGGCTGGATCGTGACGTGCGACGACGCGGGCACGGAGCACGCGTCGGGCTGGCTCCTGGTCGAGGACGGGGTGATCGGAGCGACCGGAGCCGGCGACGAGCCGGAGGCCGACGAGCGCGTCGACCTGGGCGGAGCGGTCGTCACGCCAGGGCTCGTCAACACTCATCACCACCTCTACCAGACCCTCACGCGCGCTCGCGCCCAGGACGCCGACCTCTTCGCCTGGCTCCGCGAGCTGTATCCCGTGTGGACCAGGATCGACGCCGAGGCCGAGTACGCTGCCGCGCGCGCCGGGCTCGCCGAGCTCGCGCTGTCCGGCTGCACGACCGTGTTCGACCACCACTACGTGTTCCCGCGCGGGCGCACCGGGCTCGTCGAAGCCGAGGTGCAGGCGGCACGGGAGCTCGGCGTGCGGATCGTCGCCTCGAGGGGCTCGATGGATCTCGGCGAGTCCGCCGGCGGGCTTCCTCCCGACGAGCTCGTCGAGGACGTCGACGCGGTGCTCGCGGACACCGAGCGGTTGATGGCCGAGCTCCACGAGCCAGGGCCTGGCGCGCGCGTGCAGATCGCCGTCGCGCCGTGCTCTCCCTTCTCGGTCTCCAAGAGGCTCATGACCGAGTCGGCGACGTTCGCGCGTCAGCACGGGCTGACGCTGCACACGCACCTCGCCGAGACGGTCGAGGAGGAGGCGTACTGCATGGAGCTGTACGGCGCGACGCCGGTCGAGTACCTCACCGACCTCGACTGGCTCGGCCCCGACGTGTGGTGCGCCCACTGCGTCCACCTCTCCGCCGACGACACGGCCGACTTCGCCAACTCACTGACGGGCGTCGCGCACTGCCCGACGTCCAACCTTCGCCTCGGCGCGGGCTTCGCGCCGGTGCGCGAGTACCTCGACGCCGGAGTGCGTGTCGGGCTCGGCGTGGACGGGTCCGCGTCGAATGAACGCGGCGACCTCCTGGGCGAGGTGAAGCAGGCGCTACTGGTCGCGCGCGGGCGTGGCGGTCCCCGCGCGATGACGGCCCGCGAGGCGCTGTCCCTCGGCACGCGAGGCGGCGCGGCTGTGCTCGGCCGGGACGACCTCGGCTCGCTCGAGCCGGGCAAGCGCGCCGACTTCGCGGTGTGGCGGACGGACGGGCTCGAGCTGGGCGGGGCCGACGACCCGGTCGCCGGGCTCGTCCTCTCGGCCCCGCATCGCGTCGACCGGCTCGTCGTCGAGGGCGACGAGGTCGTCCGCGGCGGCGCCCTAGTCAACGCGGACGAGAGCGAGATCGCCGCATCCCATCGTGTCCAGGCGCGAAGATTCGCCACGTGAGCGCCTCGATCTCGACGCACGTCCTCGACACTGCAGCGGGAAGACCGGCGAGCGGCGTCCGCGTCGAACTCGCGCAGCAGCGGGCTGTGGTCGCGTCCGGCGAGACCGACGCGGACGGCAGGATCTCCGAGCTCGCCCGCGATCTCGATCCGGGCCGCTACGAGCTCGTGTTCTGGCCGCCGTCGCCCTTCTTCACGAAGGTGGAGCTCGAGGTCGAGCTCGGCGACGGGCATCACCACATCCCGTTGCTCGTCTCGCCGTACGGATGCGCGAGCTACCGAGGCAGCTGACGGTCGACGAGCTCGCGGAGCTCTTCGAAGGTCGCACCCGGCTGGTCGAGCTGCTCGCCGAGACGGAGGATCCGCTCGGCCGAGCGGACAACGTCGTGGCGCAGCTGGAGTACGCCGAGAAGGTCGGGGCACTCGCCGCGCACCCGGCGATCGGGCAGCGCTCGGGCCTGTCGGAGCAATCGACGATGGAGCAAGGGTCGGACAGGGATCCCGCCGTTCTCTCCGAGCTCGCCTACCTGAACCAGGTCTACGAGGAGAAGTTCGGCTTTCGCTTCGTGGTCTTCGTCGCGGGACGCCCGAAGCGTGAGGTTCTCGAGGTGCTACGCGCGCGGATCGCCAACACCCGCGAGCAGGAGCTCGACACAGGCTGCCACGAACTCGTGGCCATCGCGAGGGATCGATGGACCCGTACCTGAGAGACGTCCTCGACGTCCTGCTGCGGATGTTGCACGTGGTCGCCGGGATCGCGTGGATCGGCGCGTCGTTCTACTTCGTGCGGCTCGACCTCGCCCTGCGGGCGCCGAGGCGGCGGGAGGACGCGGAGGCAGGTGTCGCCGGAGAGTTCTGGGGCGTGCACGGGGGCGGGCTCTACCACTCGCAGAAGTACCGGCTCGCGCCGGCCGAGATACCCGAGCCTCTGCACTGGTTCAAGTGGGAGGCGTACACGACCTGGCTCTCCGGGTTCGCGTTGATGATCGTCCTCTACTACTTCGACGCGGACGTGCGCCTCGTGGACGCCGGCGCTGCCGACCTCGCGGAGTGGCAGGCGATCGCGCTCAGCATCGCGGGGATCGCCGTCGCATGGATCGTCTACGACGTCCTCTGCAGGACGGTGCGAAGCCAGGTGGCGCTCGCCGTCGTCGGCACGGGGCTCGTCGCGCTCGCCGCCTGGGGGGCGAGCGAGCTGTTCGCGCCGCGTGCCGCGTACCTGCAGGTCGGCGTGATGCTCGGGACGATCATGGCCGCGAACGTCCTCTTCGTGATCATCCCGGCGCACCGGAAGCTCGTCGCGGCGATGGAGGAGAAGCGCGAGCCGGACCCCGCGCCGCTCCTCGAGGCCAAGAACCGCTCGGTGCACAACAACTACCTCACGCTGCCAGTGCTCTTCACGATGCTCGCGGGGCACTTCGCGTTCGTCTTCGGCGCAGACGAGGCGTGGCTCGTCTTCATCGTGATCGCAGTGCTGACGGCGCTGATCCGGGTGTTCTTCAACCGCTGGCACACGGGGCGGCGCGAGTGGTGGATCCCGGCGGTGGCGGCGATCGGCGTCGTGGCGCTCGCGTTGTGGCTGCAGCCCGAGGAGGCCGCGTCCGACGTCAGCGACCCGGTCGCGTTCGAGCAGATCCAGCCGGTGGTCGCAGCGCGGTGCGCGACGTGTCACTCCGGCGTGTCGGCGCCGCTCGGAGTACGGCTCGAGACACGCGAGCAGATCGAGGCTCGCATCGACGACATCGAACGCCAGGCGGTTCTCACCGAGGCCATGCCGCCTGGGAACGCAACCGGGATGACGGACGCCGAGCGGGAACTCCTCGGCGCCTGGATCGCGCAGTCGCGGTAGCGCGGGCTCAGGTCACACGTTCGGGCAGCAGCTCGCGGGCTGCGTCGAGATCCTTCGCGCCGACCAGCACTTCGAGCGGACCGCCCGTGCACGCCCAACCGGTCCACGCGCCCGTCGCGATGTCCGTCCTCCGGCACCAGCACGCGATGCCCTTCGCACGAAGCAGCCCGAGGAGCGTTTCTGCTTCGACCTCGTCCTGAACCTCGGTGAGAGCGACGAGCTTCACCTCCAGGAAAGGGTAAACGACGTCGTCGGAACGTCCAAGGGCGGTAGGGTCGCGACGATGCTCGAGATCGGCGCAGGCGGGTTCGCGTTCGCGGCGCGCTTCGAGGAAGAGGCGGCGCCCAAAACCGTTGCGGCCTTCCGGCGGATGCTCCCGCTCGACTCGAAGATCATCCACGTCCGCTGGTCGGGCGAGGGCGGGTGGATCCCTATGGGCGACCTCGACGTCGGAATCGGTTCGGAGAACGCGACGAGCTACCCGAGCCCCGGCGAGCTGATCTTCTATCCGGGCGGTCTGAGCGAGACGGAGCTCCTACTCGCCTACGGCTACGTCGCGTTCGCGAGCAAGGCGGGAGCGCTCGCGGGGAACCACTTCGCGACCATCGTCTCCGGGAACGAGAACCTCCGCGAGCTCGGACGACGGATGCTCTGGGACGGAGCCCAGGACATCTCGTTCAGCGAGTCGTAGCGGCGAGCGCGTCCGTCAGGACATCGACTGCGAGCGCGACGTCCTCGTCCGACGACAACTCGTCCGGCGAGTGGCTGACGCCGTCGTTGAGGCT
This sequence comes from uncultured Gaiellaceae bacterium, assembly GCA_963787855.1. Lineage (GTDB taxonomy): Bacteria > Actinomycetota > Thermoleophilia > Gaiellales > Gaiellaceae > GMQP-bins7. The sequence goes on along the minus strand of CAWBER010000019.1, from coordinate 84,591 downwards.
GCGCACGAACAGCATCGCCGCGTCGACTCCCGCAGACGCGAGGATGCCCGCGTCGTGCCCGGCCCCCGACGGCAGCTCGATCGCGGGAAGGCCGCGCGCAGCAATCGCGTCGCGCACCGCCCGTGCCGCAGCACCCGCGAACTGCGCGGGCTCGACGCGGTAGCTCGGCTCGAACCCGATCACCGCGATCAGCGCGTCCAGCCGCTCGGCGTCAGGCGCGCGCACGTCGAGGCTCAGCCGGACGCGCGACGGGATGACGTTCGCGCCACCGGGCTCGACATCGACCTTCCCAATCGTCGCCACGACGCCCTCGATCGCGAGCGCCGCGTCGCGGACGCGCAGGATCTCCGCGGCCGCGGCTACGAGCGCGTCCTCACGCCCCACCATCGGCGTCGTCCCCGCGTGGCCGGCTCGTCCGTCGAGGACGAGCTCGCCGCGCGCATACCCGACGATTCCGGTCACGACGCCGAGTGGGGCCTCGGCGACCGCGAGCACGGGTCCCTGCTCGACGTGCAGCTCGAGGAAGGCGGACGGCACCGGGTCTCCTGCGGCCACGAGCGCGCGGCTCCCGATGCACCCGACCTCCTCCCCGCGGAAGACGACGACGGAGCCGGAGCCGACGCGTTCGACGGCCTCGATCGCCGCGACCACACCCAGCGCTCCGTCGAACCGGCCGCCCTGCGGCACGGTGTCGAGGTGCGACCCCGCCCAGACCGGACGTGTCCGGGGACCTGACCCCCGGACATGTCCGAACAGGTTGCCGTGGCGGTCGACCTCGACCTCCAGCCCGGCTTCGGCGAGCCACGACGCCGCGCGCCGGTGCGCCTCGTCCTCGGCGGGAGATCCGTGCGGACGGTTCGCTCCCGGGCCTCCCCCGATCGCGTACAGCTCATCGATGCGCTCGAGGACTCGCACGCGCGGAGCCTAGCCCCGTCGCAGTGGAAGGAGCGTCCACACGCCGGCGAGCGGCACGACCGCGGCGACCGCGAACGCCACATGCCACGACGTCGCCGAGACGAGCGCCGCGAAGAGAACCGGCGAGACGATCCCGGCGCCGCCGAGCACGGTCTGCTGCAGGCCGATCGCCGCCCCGCTGCGCACGCGGCCGGCGAGCTCCGCAGCGGTCGTGAACGAGAGCCCGTTCCACGCCATCGAGAGGCCGCCCGCCACCGCGAGCGCGGGCACCAGAAGCCAGATGGGGCCGCTGGCGAGCACCGCGACGGCACCGACCACGCTAGAGATCGCGACACCGACGCGAAGCAGCGGCCCGATGCGCGACCCGACGAGATCCGACCAGCGGCCGACCCCGATCCGGAGCCCCATCGCGAGCACCTGTGACGCGGCGACCGCCAGCGCGGCGCGGCTCTCGGACAGACCATGCTCGTCGTGGAGAAACACGACGGCGAAGCCGAGGACCGCGAGCTGCGCGTACAGGTAGAGGCCGCTCCCGAGCGAGAGCCTCCAGAGCTTCCGGTCGCGCAGCGTCGAGAGCAGCGACGACACCTCGAGTTCCTCCTCGTGCTTGCGCTCGCGCAGCACGAGCCCGCCGACGAGCGCCCCGACGACGCAGAGCGCCGCGAGGAAGAGGAACGCGGCCTCGGACCCTCCGGACTCGGCGATCGGCGGCAGCGCGAGCGCGCCGACGAAGCCTCCGATCGGGATCGCGGTCTGTCGCACTCCCAGCGCCAGGCCGCGCTCACTGGCGTCGAACCAGTGCATGACCGCACGGCCGCTCGACGAGTTCACGCTCGCGCCGGCGGCTCCCGCCAGCGCGAGCAGGACGAGCAGCGCGCCGAAGCTCTCCGCGAACGCCGCGCCGACGATGAACGCCGCGCTCGCCGTCAGTCCCACGGTCAGCACGATCCGCTCCCCGAAGCGGTCCGCCGCAAGGCCCCATGGGAGCAGGGCCAACGTCGTGCCCACCCACTCCGACGCGAGGAGGACGCCGATCTCGCCGAGCGACAGCGCATATTCGTCGCGCAGCGTCGGCACCAGAACCGGCAGGCCGATGACGAGCGCCGAGATGCTCGCGGTCGAGAAGGTCCCGGCGGCCAGCACCGCCCACCGGTACGACGGACGCTCTACAGCCCGAAGGGGTTGATCGGCCGCGCGCCCGTCGAGACGACGACGCTCTTCGTCTCGAGGTAGAGATCGAGCGTCTCGAGCGCGAGCTCTCGCCCGAAGCCGGACTGCTTGTAGCCGCCGAACGGGATTCCCGGAAATGCGGTGTACGGCATGTTGATCCCGACCGTGCCGGACTTGATCCGCGCCGCAATGCGATGGCCGCGCGCCGGGTCGCCCGTCCAGACGGTCGCCATGAGCCCGTAGCGGACGTCGTTCGCGATCCGAATCGCGTCCTTCTCGTCCTCGAACGGGATGACCGTGACGACCGGGCCGAAGACCTCCTCCTGCGCGATCTCCGCGTCGTTGGTCGTCGCAACCACGGTGGGCGGATAGAACGCTCCCGCCCCGTCCGGGACGGAGCCGCCGGCGACGACCTCGGAGTCGGTTGCACGCTCGACGAAGCCGTGCACCCGCTCGCGATGAGCATGCGAGACGAGCGAGCCCATCTGCGTCTCGGCATCGAGCGGGTCGCCGACCTTGATCGCGCCCGCGAGCTCGGCCATCTTGGCGACCGCCTCGTCGTACAGCGGCTTCTCGACGAGCATCCGCGAGCGCGCCTCGCAGCTCTGTCCGGCGGCGTAGAAGATCGACCACGCCGAACTCGGAAGCGCGCTCGCGAGGTCGGCATCCGCGAACACGAGGTTCGGGCTCTTCCCGCCGAGCTCGAGCGTGACCCGCTTCACCGGGTCGGATGCGAGACGCATGATCTCGCCGCCCGTCTTCGTCGAGCCTGTGAACGCGACCTTGTCGACGCCTGGGTGCTTCACGAGATACGCACCTGTCGTCGGCCCGTCGCCGGGCACGACGTTGAGGGCCCCGGCCGGGAAGCCCACCTCGGCCGCGAGCTCGGCGAGCCTGAGCGCGGTCAACGGAGTCTGCGGGTCGGGCTTCAGGACGACCGAGCACCCTGCGGCGAGCGCGGGCGCGAGCTTCCAGGTGGCCATCATCAGCGGGTAGTTCCAAGGCACGATCTGCGCCGCGACGCCGACGGGCTCCTTCAGCGAGTAGAAGAGGAGCGAGCCGCCGATCGGGTTCGCGCGACCGCCGATGGTCGCGATCGCGGAGCCGTAGTAGCGGAAATTCTCGACGGCCTGGTGCAGCTCGGCCTTGACGGACGAGATCGCCTTTCCGACATTGCGAGCCTCGAGCTCGGCGAGCTCGGCGCGGTTCGCGACGATCGCGTCGGCGAGCGCGTGCAGGAGCCGCGCCCGCTCGGTGCCGGGCGTGCGGCCCCAGTCGCCTTCGACCGCCGCCCGCGCGGCCTCGACCGCCCGGTCGACGTCCGCCTCGCCCGCCATCGCCGCACGCGCGAGCGGCTCGCCCGTCGCCGGCTCCATGAGGTCGCGAACCTCGCCCGACGCGGGCTCGGCGCTCTCGCCCGCGATGAAGAGCCCGTACTCGCGATCGGTCGCGACGGCCATCACGCGGAATCTACCGTCCGGCTGGCGTCGCGGCCCGCTCGACGAGCCGCGTCGCCGCCGCCTTGAACGACGCCATGACGACCTCGTCCTGTCGCAGGGCTAGCCGCTCTGCCGATGCGGCGGTCACCTCGCCGACGAGCCCTCGGACCTGCACGCGCGCGCGGTTTCCGATGACGACGAGCGACGTGATCGGGCCCCGCACATGATTGAGGGACGAGTCGTGCGGCGACTCGCGCGAGATGGAGACGTCCCACGGATAGACGGCGACGTCGACGGCTCCCTCCGCCTCGTCGACGGAGTACACGACGCCGCCCGCGTCGAGCTCCACCGCGGTGAGCCCGCCCGGTCCCCGGCGCGCGACGCCCGCGAGCACGTTCGCGCCGGTGAAGCTCGCAACGAACGCGTCGGCCGGCGCGGCGATGAGCTCGGACGGCGTCCCGGCCTGGCGGACCCGGCCGTCGGCGAGCGCGGCGACGCGACCGGCGAGCACCGTCGCGTCGTGGAAGTCATGCGTGACGAGGAGCACGGGCAGGTCCAGCTCGTCGAGCAGCTCTCTCAGCTCGAGCCGGAGCGCGGCGCGCGTATGCGGGTCGAGCGCGGAGAGCGGCTCGTCGAGGAGGAGCACGCCGGGATCGCGCGCGAGCGCCCGTGCGAGGCCGACGCGCTGCCGCTCCCCGCCCGACAGCTCGCCCGGCCGCGCGCCTGCGAGGTGGGCGATGCGAAACCGCTCCAGCAGCTCGGGTGCACGGGCACGCGCGCCGTAGGCGACGTTCTGGGCGACCGTCATGTGTGGGAAGAGCGCGTAGTCCTGGAACACGAAGCCGACACGCCGGTCCTCGGGCGGCACGTCGACACCGCGCGCCGAGTCGAAGAGCGCCTCGCCGCCGAGCCGAACGAAGCCGCGCTCCGGCTTCGCCAGCCCCGCTACCGCGCGCAGCACCGTCGTCTTTCCCGCACCCGAGGGCCCTACCAGCGCGAAGGTCTCCCGACCCAGCGCGAGGGCTAGCTCGAGCCGGAAGGAGCGAAGGGGTAGACCGAAGTCGAGCTCGAGCGCGTCCATGCGGGTACGAGCTTCACGGTGAACAGGATCGCCGCGCAGACGACGACGAGCAGCGCGCCGAGCGAGAGCGCGACGTCGAAGTCGAGGTCGAACTGCGCGTAGATGGCCAGAGAGAGCGTCTGCGTGACGCCCTGGAGCGAGCCGGCGAACATGATCGTCGCGCCGAACTCGCCGATGCCGCGAGCGAAGGAAAGGGCCGCGGCCGCACTGAGCCCCTTCGCCGCGAGCGGGAGGGCGATGCGGAAGAACGTGCGTGCAGGCCCGGCACCGAGCGTGCGCGAGGCGTCGAGCAGCGGTTGGTCGAGCGACTCGAATGACGCGATCGCACCGCGGATGTAGAAGGGGCTCGCGACGTACGCGATGGCCAGGACGACCGCAGTCTTCGTGAAGCTCACCGTGATCCCGAGTGCCTCGAAGGTCCCACCGAGCAGCCCGAGGCGCCCGAAGGCGGCGAGCAGCGCGAGCCCGGCCACTGCCGGAGGCAAGACGAGCGGAAGCTCGACCAGCGTGATCGCGACCGCGCGACCGCGGAACCGCCTCGTAGCGATGAAGTACGCCGTGGGCGTGCCGACCAGCAGGATGAGCGCCTGCGCGATCGCGTTCGTCTCGAGCGTGACGACGAGCGCGTCGACGGCAACGCCCGATCCGAGCTGCGAGACGAGCTCAGCGAGCGGCACGCGGAGAAAGATCGCCACGAGCGGAAGCAGGAGGAAGGTGAGCGCGAGAGCAGTCGCTCCGGCGATCGTGGCGTCGAACGCCCGCCGGCGACTCATCGCTCGACCATTACGGATGTCGACTTCACGACCGCCGCGGCTCCCATGCCGGGCTTTAGCCCGAGCTCCTCCACCGCTTCGCGCGTGATGATCGCCACGACACGGGCAGGCTCCGTGACGTCGATCTCGATCCGAGCGAGAAAACCCTCGACCTCGACGCTGCGCACCACGCCGCGGAACCGGTTGCGGGCGCTCAACTCGTCGTCGGGCTTGCCGCGCAGGCGCTCGACCTCGGAGGCGGGCACGAGCCTGCGGTTCGCGCCGTCGCGCTCCGTGCGGATGCGACCGTCGCGGTCCCAGCGGCGCAGCGTGTCGAGGCTGATGCCGAGCGCGCGGGCGGCCTCGCTGGCCGAGTAGAGCGCTCGTTCCTCGCTCATGCGTGGGTGGGTTTGTGTAAGGTCGCTCGCATATGCATAAGTATTGCATAGGCATTGTCGCAATGCTCGTTGGGCTCGCCGGCTGCGGCGGAAGTGAGTCCGGGAGCGAGCCACTCGACGTCTACGCCGCGGCCTCGCTTGCGGAGGTCTTCCCCGAGATCGACCCGGACGCGAACTTCAGCTTCGCCGGGTCCGACGAGCTGGCGACGCAGATCCGCGAGGGCGCGCCGGCGGACGTCTACGCCGCGGCCAGCTCCAGGTACCCGCAGGAGCTCTACGAGGATGGTCTCGTCGACGAGCCCGCGACCTTCGCGACCAACCGCCTCGTGCTGGTGGTGCCGAAGGCGAATCCGGGTGCGATCGAGAGGGTGGAGGACCTCCTCCAGCCCGGGACGCGACTGGTCGTGGCCGCCGAGGGCGTCCCCGTCGGCGACTACACGCGCACGGTGCTCGAGACGCTCGGCCTCTCGAAGGCGCTCGACAACGTCGTCTCCAACGAGGACGACGTCAAGGGCGTGACGGGAAAGGTCTCCCTCGGAGAGGCCGATGCCGGCTTCGTCTACGCGACTGACGTCACCCCGGTGGCGCATCGAGTGCTCGCGTTCGAGCTTCCCGACGACGCCCAGCCCCCGATCGAGTACCAGATCGCAGTCGTCGCGGACAGCAACGACGAGGACGCAGCCGAGGATTTCGTCGAGACCCTGCTGGGCGACGAGGGGCGAGAGGCGCTCGAGCGCGCCGGGTTCGTGGTCCCTACGTAGCCGTCGCAGGGTTCGGCACGGGTGCGACCAGCGCGGGATCGAGCCAAGGCCCACCGGCACGCTTTGCGAGGTCCGCGAATGTCACCCCGCCGAGGAGCGAGATCGTTGCGTCGCGCACCTCCTCCCACACGTCGCGCAACGTGCAGCCGACCATCATCGGGCACGGCTCGGGGTTATGCCGCGTCGCGCAGCTGATCGGGGCGAGCGGGCCCTGGAAGAGTCGGACGATGCGCTCCAGGGTGATCTCCTCGGGAGCCTTGTTGAGCCGGTAGCCGCCCGCCGGTCCGCGTTCCGACCGCACGACCCCGGCCGTCCGCATCGTCGGCATGACCTGCTCGAGCACCGACTGCGGCACCGCTGTGCGCCGTGCGAGCTCCTCGAGCTTCAGCGGCCCTCCGCCTTCGAGCGACAGTGCGAGGATCGCCCGCGTCGCGTAGTCGGTTCGTCTCGATACCCACATGTTTCAACCTCCCGGCCGGTTCTACTTGACAAGTGTTCTCGGGATTCTCTACTTTCATCATTAAATCGTTGTCGACAAGATTTGTCAGGAAAATCAACCAGAGGGAGAAACATATGCGCCGCCGCCTCATCGCACTCACCGGGACGCTCGGCCTCGTCGCCGCGGCGCTCGCGGCCGCCGCAGGGATCGGCTCCGCCGCCCCCGAGCGCCCGGCCGACACGAAGCTAAGCCTCGTGGCGTACTCGACGCCGCGCGAGGCGTACGGAAAGCTCATCCCGTTGTTCGAGAAGACGCCGGCCGGCGACGACGTCAGCTTCACCCAGTCCTATGGCGCGTCGGGCGAGCAGGTGCGCGCGATCAAGGCCGGACTTGACTTCGACATCGCCGCGCTCTCGCTCGCGCCCGACATGGACGAGCTCGTGAGCGCGAGCCTCGTCGACCCGAAGTGGAAGAAGCAGTCCTTCAAGGGCATGGTCCACAACTCGGTCGTCGTCTTCGTCGTGCGCGACGGCAACCCGAAGAAGATCAAGAGCTGGAACGACCTCCTCCGGCCGGACGTCGAGGTCATCACCCCCAACCCGTTCACGTCGGGCGGCGCCCGCTGGAACATCATGGCGGCGTACGGGTCGTGGCGGAAGCAGGGCAAGACGGACAAGCAGGCGCAGGCGAACCTCCTGAAGCTCTGGAAGAACGTCGGCGTCCAGGACACGAGTGCACGCGCGTCGCTGAACACGTTCAACAGCGGCAAGGGTGACGTCCTCCTCGCCTACGAGAACGAGGCGTACTTCTCGCGAATGCAGGGTCTCGACCTGCAGTGGGTCATCCCGAAGACGACGATCCTCATCGAGAACCCGATCGCCGTGAACAAGAGCACCTCGGACAAGGCGACGGCGAATGCCTTCCTCCGCTTCCTGAGGACGCCGGCTGCGCAGCAGGTCTTCGCCGACTACGGCTACCGGCCGGTTCTGAAGAACGTCGAGAACGCCAACCGCAAGAAGTTCCCGGTGCGCCCCGGTCTGTTCACGATCGACCAGCTCGGCCTGGGCGGGTGGGAGAAGGTGCAGAAGCGCTTCTTCGATCCCAAGGTGGGCATCATGGCCCGCTTCCAGCGCCAGGTGGGCGGTAACACCGGTTGAGCGAGGCCGCGCTCCGCACGCCAGCGCACTCCCGCGCTTCGAGGGACAGGGCCGCCACGGCTCTGTCCCTCGGCTTTGTGACGACCTTCCTCATGGTCATGGTCGGCCTACCTCTCGCCGCCCTCATGTGGGAGGCCACCAGCGAGGGTTCGCAGTCGTTCTGGGACGCGGTCTCGAGTCCGGAGGCCGTCGCCGCGCTCAAGCTGACCATCGTCGCGTCCGTCGCCGTGTCGCTGCTCAACGCGGTGCTCGGGACGATCACCGCCTGGGTGCTCGTTCGCGACGACTTCCGCGGGAAGACCGCGGTCAACGCCATCATCGACCTGCCGTTCGCGCTCCCGACGATCGTCGCCGGGCTGACGCTCCTCGCGCTGTACGGCCCGACGTCGCCTGTCGGCATCGACGTGGCGTTCTCCCGTACGGCGATCGTCCTTGCCCTGATGTTCGTGACGCTCCCCTTCGTCGTGCGCACGGTGCAGCCGGTCCTGCAGGAGCTCGACCCGGAGATCGAGGAGGCAGCCCGCTCGCTCGGGGCGTCCACGCCGCGGACGTTCGTGAGGGTGATCCTCCCGAACATCCTGCCCGGCATCCTCTCGGGCGTCGCGCTCGCGTTCGCGAAGGCGGTCGGCGAGTTCGGCTCGCTCGTGATCATCACGGGCAACATCCCGTTCGAGACCGAGGTCTCGTCGGTCCACATCTACGGCCGGATCGAGAGCGGCGACTCGGCAGGTGCGGCCGCGGTGGCAGTCGTCCTGCTCCTGATCTCGTTCCTGACCCTGCTCTCGATCGGCGTGATCCGGCACGTTACGACGAGGCACGACCGATGAGGAGTCTCGTCTCCCGGCTGGGTCTCCGCGCCATCGCGCTCCTCTACCTCGCGGTGATCCTCGTCGGACCGCTCGTGATCGTGTTCTGGCGGACGTTCGAAGATGGCTTCGGCCCGGCGTGGGACGCGCTCATGACGCCGGAGACGCTCAACGCCTTCAAGCTCACGCTGATCATCACCGCGATCGCAGTGCCGGTGAACACGGTCTTCGGAATCGTGTGCGCGCTCGCGATCGTCCGGAAGCGCTTCCCTGGCAAGGGTCTGCTGAACGCGTTCATCGACCTTCCGCTCGCGCTGTCGCCGGTCGTCGTCGGGCTCTCGCTCTTCCTCCTCTACGGAGAGGAAGGATGGTTCGGAAGCTGGCTCTCGGACCGCGGGATTCAGGTGCTCTTTGCGCTGCCCTCGATGGTGATCGCGACGATCTTCGTCTCCCTCCCGTTCGTCGCGCGCGAGGTGGTGCCGACGCTCCGCGAGATCGGCGACGACCAGGAGCAGGCGGCGTTCACGCTCGGCGCGACCGGGTGGCAGACGTTCTGGAAGATCACCCTGCCGTCCATTCGCTGGGCCGTGATCTACGGCGTCATCCTCACGACCGCTCGTTGCCTCGGCGAGTATGGCGCCGTCGCCGTCGTGTCGGGTCGCCTCCAAGGACAGACCGAGACGGCGACGCTACGAGTGCAGGAGCGGTGGGAAGCGTTCGACCTCGCAGGCGCCTACGCGATCTCGATCGTGCTCGCCACGTTCGCGATTCTCGTCCTTGTCGCACTTACGATCATCAGACCCAAGGAGGAGACCGCCTAGATGTCGATTCTCGTGCGCAACATCTCCAAGCGCTTCGGCGACTTCGTCGCGCTCGACGACGTCTCGCTCGACGTCGAGAGCGGGGCGCTGACCGCGCTCCTCGGTCCGAGCGGCTCGGGCAAGTCGACGCTCCTCCGGATCATCGCCGGCCTCGAGACCGCGGATCAGGGGGAGATCCTCCTCGCGGGCAAGCACGCGACAGCGCTCGCACCGCAGAAGCGAAACGTCGGCTTCGTCTTCCAGCATTACGCAGCGTTCAAGCATATGACCGTGCGGGACAACGTCGCGTTCGGGCTCAAGGTGCGCAAGCGCCCGAGGGCCGAGATCGCCGAGCGTGTCGATGAGCTCCTGAACCTCGTGCAGCTCCAGAACTTCGGGCACCGCTACCCAGCGCAGCTCTCCGGCGGCCAGCGTCAGCGGATGGGCCTCGCACGTGCGCTCGCGCCGGAGCCGCAGGTGCTCCTCCTCGACGAGCCGTTCGGCGCGCTCGACGCGCGCGTCCGCTCCGAGCTTCGCGAGTGGCTTCGCCAACTCCACGACGTCGTCCACGTGACGACCGTCTTCGTGACGCACGATCAGGACGAAGCGATGGAGATCTCCGACGAGATCGCGGTCATCAACCACGGTCGACTCGAGCAGGTCGGCAGTCCGCGCGAGCTCTACGACAACCCGGCTAGCGAGTTCGTGATGACGTTCGTCGGCGACGCACAACCGCTCGGCGACGTCCTCGTGCGGCCCCATGACATCGAGCTCCTGAACGAGCCGACGGAGAGCGCCGTCGAGGCGATGATCGTCCGCGTCACGCTCCTCGGACGGGACGCGAAGGTCGAGCTGCACGACGCCGCGGGCGCCGAGTTCGTCGTCCTCATGACGCGCGACCACTTCGACGAAGCGGGTTTCTGGCGCGGCCAGACGGTGTGGGCACAGCCACACCGCGAGCGCGTCTTCGCCGAGACGGCCTAACGTTCGAACAGCGCCGCGACGCCCTGGCCGACGCCGACGCAGAGCGTCGCGAGCCCGTAGCGCCCGTCGCGCCGTCGAAGCTCGTGCAGGAGCGACACGACCAGGCGGGCGCCGCTCATCCCCAGAGGGTGCCCGAGCGCTATGGCGCCACCGTTCACGTTGACCTTCTCCTCGTCGAGCCCGAGCTCACGGACGACCGCGAGGCTCTGTGACGCGAACGCCTCGTTCAGCTCCACGAGGTCGAGGTCGGCGACGGCGACGCCCGTGCGGTCGAGCAGCTTGCGCACCGCGGGTATCGGCCCGATCCCCATCACACGCGGGTCGACACCTGCTACGGCCGAGCCGACGAACGCCCCTAGGGGCTCGACGCCGACGTCCCGCGCCTTGTCCTCGCTGGCAATGACCAGCGCGGCCGCGCCGTCGTTGATCCCGCTCGCGTTGCCGGCGGTCACGGTCCCGCCGGAGCGAAACGCGGGCCGCAGCTTCGCGAGCGCCCCCGCAGTCGTCTCGGGCCTGGGATGCTCGTCGACGACCGCCTCGCCGACGGGGACGAGCTCGTCGTCGAACCTCCCCGCCGCGTTCGCCGCCGCCCAGCGCTCCTGCGAGCGCGCCGCGAACGCGTCCTGCTCCTCGCGCGACACGCCGTAGCGCTCGGCAACGTTTTCGCCCGTCTCGCCCATCGACTCGAGCGGGAACACCTCCTCGAGGCGCGGGTTCGGGAAGCGCCAGCCGAGGGTCGTGTCCCAGACCGTCTGGTTGCCGCGCGGGAAAGCTGCGTCCGGCTTGGCCATGACGAGGGGCGCGCGGCTCATCGACTCGACACCGCCCGCGACCGCGATCTCGGCGTCGCCCGCGAGCACCGCGTGGCACGCCGAGACGACCGCGGACAGGCCGGACGCGCAGAGACGGTTCAGCGTCACCCCGGCAACCGAGTCGGGAAGACCCGCGAGGAGCGCGCCCATCCGTGCGACGTTCCGGTTGTCCTCCCCCGCCTGGTTCGCCGCACCGAAGTAGACGTCGTCGATCGCGCCTCCGTCGACCCCGGCCCGCTCGACGGCCGCCGCGATGGCGATCCCGGCGAGGTCGTCCGGGCGCACGCTCGAGAGCGCGCCTCCATAGCGGCCGATCGGCGTCCGAACGGCGGAGAGGACGACTGCGCGGGACACCGGCGGCAAGTGTAGGGGCGAGGCTTGCCTCGCCCTAGACGAAGTCGATCGAGACCGGCTCGGGGAAGGCTCCGAGTGCCTCGCCTCGGCGGAGGAGCTCCGTGACCGCCTTCCGGCCCTCGTCGCCGTAGTCCTTCGTCAGCTCGTTGACGTACATGGAGACGAACCGATCCGCGACCGCCGCGTCGATCCCGCGCCCGAACTCGAGCGCGTACTCGAGCGCGTCGGCTCGGTTGTCGAGCCCGCACTGAATCGCGTCGCGGAGGACGCCCGAGACGTCCTCGAGCACGTCGTCGCCGAGGTCGCGTCGCACGACGTTCACGCCCAGCGGGAGCGGAAGGCCCGTCTCGAGGAGCCACCACTCGCCGAGGTCGAGCACCTTCACGAGGCCGTAGTCCTCGAACGTGAGCTGGCCCTCGTGGATGAGGAGCCCCGCGTCGGCGCGGCCCGAGGCGACTTCGTCGGGAATCTCGTCGAACGGCAGCTCGCGGTACTCGAGGCCGTCGAGCACGAGCCGGAGCACGAGGAACGACGTCGTCATCGCACCGGGTACGACGACTTCGAGCTCACCGAGTTCGGCGAGTGTCATCGACTCACGCGCGACCACGATGGGCCCGTACCCCGAGCCGATGCTCGCCCCGTGCGGCAGAAGCGCGTAGTCCTCCTGCACGAACGGATAGGCCGCGAGCGAGATCGCCGTCACCTCGAGGCGCCCGCACCGAGCCCACTGGTTCAATGTCTGGATGTCACCGAGCACCTGCTCGAACACGTGTCCACGGGTGTCGACGAGGTCGGTCGTCAGCGCCCAGTACATGAACGCGTCGTCGGGGTCCGGGCTGTGTCCGACGCGAATCCGCAAGGCGCCGGACGCTAGCACCGGTCACGTGGTTACCGGTTGAAGAACCAGCGCTCCAGGAGAGGCAGGACTTCCTTCCGCGTGAAGGGCTTGGCGTCCGCCGGCAGGCCGTCGTCCTCGAGCACGCTCACGTCGTCCTCGAGCGCCTCGTTCGCGCGATCGAGGGCGTCCTCCAGCTCGAACCCTTCGAAGACGACGTCCTCGGGCCGGGGCTCCTCGGAGTCGCGCAGCTGGGGATTGACCACGCGGCCCACGGCCCAGACCGCGCCGGGCCGCCGCTCGATCCAGATGACGATGCGCTCTTCCTGCCCGACGTCGTCGACGCCCTGCAGCGTCCGCTCGGCATACCGGCCCTCATGCGAGGTGCGCCTCATTCCACCGGGATACAATCGCGTCTCGTGTCTGGGTTCAAGAACATCTTCTCGTTCCTCTTCTCCAAGGGCTCCGCGGAGGAGCACGTGGCGAGGTACGTCATCCGCGAACACGAGCGCGGTCGCTCCCTGACCGAGGTCCTCGAGGACAAGTATGTCCAGAACCGCCTGACGCCCGAACAGCAGCGACGCCTGCTCGACCGACCTGAGATCATCCAGGCGTTCTCGGGGGACACGATCGAGGCTGCGAAGGCCTCGGTCACGAGCTAGAGCTCGGTTCCGACTCCCTGCTCGCGCGCCAGCCGCACCGCCTCCGCGCCGAGCGCGACGTCCCAGGCCGCGAGCCCGTTCGACTTGAAGACGACGATGTCGTCGTCCGACTGGCGGCCCGCGATCTCGCCCGCCACGACTTCGTGCAGCTCGTGCACCTCGAGCCAGTCGAGAACTCCGGCCTGAACCGGCTCGACGAGATCGCCCGATTCGAGCTTGGCCTGCTCGAGTAGGTCACAGCAGACGAATCGCGCACGCTCGAGCACCGCGTTGTCGAGCTCGCGTCGCGTGACGACGTTCGCGCCCGCCGCCGCGACCAGCGCTCCCGCAATGAGCCACTCGCCGCGAAGCACCGGGTCGCGCGAGCTCGTGATGGTGACGACGACGTCGTGCGTCGCGGCGTCGCGATGGCTCGCGCCCACCTCGGCGCCCGTGTGTTTGCAGAATGCCGCCAACTTCTCCGGCGTCCGGCAGTAGGCGACGACGCGCTCGATCGACGGGACCGCCGCGCGCATGCACTCGACCTGCGTCTCGGCCTGGTGGCCGCAGCCGATCACGCCGAGCGTGCGTGCACCGGGTTTCGCGAGGTGCCGAGCCGCGACGCCGCTCGCCGCTCCGGTACGAAGCTGCCCGAGCCGATCCGCCTCGATCACCGCGACGAGGGCAGACGACTCCGTGTCGAAGAGGCATACGACGAAGGTCGCGCCGTTCGGCGTCGCCGCGTAGAGCTTCCCACCCGCAAGGCCGAGCCCGTGATCCGACGCCGCCATGTCCGCGAGCGATCCCTCCGGCAGGCGCAGACGCCGTCGCGGCGCGATCTCGACTTCGCCGGCGGCCATCCGCACGAAGCAGCTCTCGATGGCATCGACCGCAAGGGCGGGCGACACGAGCGACTCGATGTCGGTTTCGGAGAGATAGAGCGGCATGAGCGGCAAGTCTAGGAACCGCGCCGAGACCGCCGTAGACTCGTCCCGCTTGACCACGGACGACTACCTCGAGCTGCAGCTCGGCGACCTGCTCGATCGCCTGTCTGCTGACGGGCTCGCCCCCGGCGGCGGATCGGCCGCGGCGCTGACGGTCGCGTTTGCAGCACGGCTCGTCGCGATGGTCGCCCGGTGCTCGCCGACGTGGACCGACGCGGGCGGCGTGATCGCGCAGGCGAATGCCATCGGCGCGCGCGCCGTCGAGCTAGCCCACACGGACGGCCGCGTGTGGGACGCTGCCCTCACGGCACTACGCGACGCCGAGGCGTATACGGGCAACGATCCCAAGAAGGACTTCGTGCTCGAGCGGAAGCTCGAAGCCGCAGCGGCTGCCCCGCTCGAGATCGCGGCGCTGGGCGCAGACGCCGCGACGCTCGCGGCGCTCGCTGCCGAGCAGGGGGAGACGACGTACCGCGCGGACGCCACGGCCGCGGCTGCACTCGCGGCCGGGGGAGCGACGGCGGCCGCGCACCTCGTTCGCGTGAACCTGGGGGTCAGAAGGGCAGATCCGCGACTCGAGCGCGCGCTCGCAAGCGAGGAGGCCGCTCAGGACGTCGTGACACGCCTCCACGAATCACCACGGTGAGCGCCTGGTCCAACGTCACTGACGCCGAGCTCGTCCGCGCATGCCGGACGGGCGACCCGGAGGCCTGGAACGAGCTCGTCGAACGCTACTCGCGGTATGTCTACGCCATCACGGCCCGCGGCTTCCGGCTGAGCGACGAGGACGCGGAGGACGTCTTCCAGGACGTCTTCACCCGGATCTACACGCGTCTGGACAGCCTGCGCGACGACACCGCGCTGCGCCCCTGGATCGCCCAGCTCACGCGGCGTCGCTGCCTCGACGTGCTTGCCGCCCGCCGCGACGTGTCGGCCGAGGACGTGACCGAGGAGGGCGCGACCGACCTCAGCGAGATCGAGGAGGCGTTCGAAGTGCGCGAGGCGCTTGCGAGCCTGCCGGGAGCATGCCAGGACATCCTCGACCGCTTCTTCACGCGCGACCAGAGCTACAAGACGATCGCCGACGAACTCGAGATTCCCCCAGGGACCATCGCGAGCCGCATCGCGCGCTGTCTCGGTCGCCTTCGTGAGCAACTTGAGGGAAGAAACGACGCGGTCGAGGGGTCTAGGGAATAGATGACGCGTCTCTACGACGAAGAGCGTCTCGGAGTGCTCCTCCGATTCCTGCCTCCTGCGCCCACAGGGTGGGTGCGGGCTGCGCAGGAGCTGCCCACGGCTCGACGTACGTTCGACGACATCGTCTCGCGGGCCGAGGCCGACCTCGCGTTCCGCTCGGCGCTCGTCGCCGACCTCGAACAGGCTCTCGCGGCAGAGGGCTACGAGCCCGACCGCCGCCTCCTGAACGAGATCCGCGCGCGTCTCCACGAAAGCTGAACGGGAAGGGACTCGGCGGGTCTGGCCCCGTAGAGTCCCAACCCGTGCAGGAAGTGACGGGTCACAGCGGGGATGCGGGCAAAGCCGCGCTGCCCGCATGGAGCCTCCCCAAGGACGCGGTCGACCGGATCGCGCTCCCTGCGCATTGGCCGGAGCGGGTCACGCGTGAGTGGGCGCTCGGCGGGTCCACGGGCAAGGACGTCCGCGTTTGCATCCTCGACTCCGGCGTCGACGCGACGCATCCGCTCGTGGGCGAGCTCGAGAACGCTGTCGTCATCTCCATCGGCGAGGACCAGGAGATCGTCGCGGCAGAGGACACGGAAGGCGACGTGTCGGGGCATGGCACGGCCTGTGCCGGGATCGTCCGCCGGCTCGCGCCCGACGCGAGGATCTCGAGCGTCCGCGTCCTCGGCTCGAGCTTCACCGGAAGCGGAGCCATCCTCCTCGGCGGCCTTCGCTACGCGATCGAGCAAGGGTTCGACGTCATCAACATGAGCCTGTCGACGACGAAGAAGCCGTTCGCGAGCATCCTCCACGAGCTCGCCGACAACGCGTACTTCAACCGCACGGTCCTCGTCGCCTCGGCGCACAACATGCCCGTCGAGAGCTACCCGTGGCGCTTCTCGTCCGTGATCTCGGTGGGCAGCCACGAGGAGCCCGACCCGCTCGACTTCTTCTACAACCCGAGCCCGCCCGTCGAGTTCTTCGGACGTGGCGTCAACGTCGAGGTGCCGTGGCTCGGTGGCCGAGTCGTCACCGTCTCGGGGAACAGCTTCGCGACCCCGCACATGACCTCGATCTGCGCCCTGATCCTCTCGAAGCATCCCGAGCTGACACCCTTCCAGCTGAAGAGCGTCCTCTACCTGACCGCGACGAACGTCGGAGGTGGTACATGAACGACCAGCCCGATCTCCGGGCAGCAGTGGCGGCGGGAGTCGTCGGCTCCGAGGAGTCGTTCCGCGCGCTCCTCTCCGCGATCGTCGAGGTCGCGCGCTCGATCTTCGGCGCGAAGGCGTCGTCCATCCTGCTCCTCGACGAGGAGACGGAGGAGCTCGTCTTCGAGGCCGTCGTCGGGGAAGGGGAGGACACGCTCCTCGGCACGCGCTTCCCCGCCGGCACCGGGATCGCGGGCTGGGTGCTCGCGACACGGACGCCGCTCGTCATCGAAGACGTGCAGAACGATCCACGCTTTGCGAGCGACGTCGCCGAGGACACGGGGTACGTACCGAAGGGTTTGATGGCCGCTCCTCTTCTCCACGAGGAGGGCGCGCTCGGGGTCCTGTCGGTTCTCGACCGCCCGGAGCAGACGCTCTTCAGCCTCCAGGAGATGGAGCTGCTCGGCCTCTTCGCGAACCAGGCTGCGATCGCGGTCGATCTGCTGCTCAAGGCCCGCGACGCCGAGCGCCTCCTGAGCGGAAGCGGCGGCGACCTCGAGGTCGTCGCGCGCCTCGCGACCGCCGTCGGCGCGCTCGAGGACGAGAGGCGAGAGGCGGGCCTCCGGCTACTCGGCGACCTCGCCGACACGCTCAGAGCATAGGAAGAGGCCGGGCGGCTCAGGCCGCCCGGCCTCGTGCTCGAGCTCACGGAGGAGTGTTACTCGAGAGTGCTCTCTACACCCGTGAAGCCCTCGGGCCGCTCGAAGAGATGCGCTTCGACGTCAGTCGCTCTTGTCACTAAAGTCGTTGAAGTCCTGCGGCTTGTTAAACAGGTGCGCCTCGACGTCGTCGTCGCTGGTGGCATTGAAGTCCTCGAAGTCCTGCGGCTTGCTCACAGTGTGCGCCTCGACGTCGTCGTCGCTGGTGGCATTGAAGTCCTCGAAGTCCTGCGGCTTGCTCACCGTGTGCGCCTCGACGTCGTCGTCGCTGGTGGCATTGAAGTCCTCGAAGTCCTGCGGCTTGCTCACCGTGTGCGCCTCGACGTCGTCGTCGCTGGTGGCATTGAAGTCCTCGAAGTCCTGCGGCTTGCCAAAATCAGTGTTCTCTCTATCCGACATCCCTACTCCTCCTTGGCTCGTGCGCTCGATGCGCGATTCCAAACAGCTAGACGGCGCGAACACCAAGAATCTTCCCTCGCGCTCTTTCCTTTCGCAAGTCACGATGAAATGCTCCGCTCATGGCGAGGGTTGGACAGCGCTTCAGAGACTCTGCAACGGCCTTCGCGTCCGTCGGGCGCAATGCGAACCTCCGCTGGCTCCAGCTCGCCTGGGCGGCTTCGATCATCGGTCACTACGCGTTCCTCATCGCCGTCTCCGTCTATGCGTACGGCGTCGGCGGAACGCGAGCCGTCGGCATCCTCGTCCTCGCCCGCCTCATCCCGGCCGCGTTCGCCGCTCCGTTCGCGGGGATGCTCGGCGATCGCTATCCACGCGAACGGGTCCTGCTCTTCACCAACGTTGCCCGCATCGTCCTCGTCGGGGGTGCGGCAATTGCCGTGCTCGCCGACATGTCGCCCTGGCTCGTGTACGTGCTCTCCATCACGGCGACGATCGCGTACACGCCATTCCGTCCGTCTCAGGCAGCGCTGACACCGACGCTCGCACGAACCCCGGAGGAGCTGACAGCGGCAAACGCGGCTGCGAGCGGCATCGAGAGCGTCGCCTTCTTTGCCGGGCCTGCGCTTGCAGGCGCGCTCCTCGCAGCAGCGAGCGCAGGCAGCGTCTTCCTCATCACGGCTGCGCTCATCCTCGTGTCGTCGGTGTTCATCCTGCTCATCCGAATCGACACGAGCGAGCAACCACACCGCGAGCTCGCCGCGTCGACGATCGCCGCTGAGCGGCTCGCCGGCTTCACGACGCTGACGCACCACCCCTCGCTGCGAGTCATGACCGGGCTCCTCACTGCCCAGACGACGATGTTCGGCGCCCTGCAGGTCTTCTTGGTGGTGATGGCACTCGATCTCCTCGACCTGGGGGACGGCGGCGTCGGCTACCTCGGCGCAGCGATGGGCGTCGGTGCGTTCCTGGGGGCATTCGGCGCCCTCTCGCTGACCGGCGTTCGCCGGCTCAGCCCGGCGTTCCTGATCGGGCTGGCCGTCAGCGCGATCCCGCTCGCCGTCATTGGTCTCTGGTCGACGACGGCTGCCGCCTTGCTCGCG
This sequence comes from uncultured Gaiellaceae bacterium, assembly GCA_963787855.1. Lineage (GTDB taxonomy): Bacteria > Actinomycetota > Thermoleophilia > Gaiellales > Gaiellaceae > GMQP-bins7. The sequence continues at coordinate 65,755 of CAWBER010000019.1, read as the reverse complement.
CTCGGCGTGCTCGGCGTCGGCAACAGCTTCGCCGACGTCGCCGGGCTGACGCTCCTTCAGCGGGCGGTCCCGGACGATGTTCTCGCCCGCGTGTTCGGCGTGCTCCAGATGCTCTTCCTTGCTTCCCAGGGGATCGGTGCCGCACTCACGCCCGTGCTCATTGCCTGGCTCGGAATCGACGGAGCGCTCATCTTCATGGGAGTAGTCATCCCCGTCCTCGTCGTCGTGTCCGCGCGAACGGTCGCGAGGATCGACGCACACGCGGACGCTCCCGACGCCGACGAGCTAAGAGTCCTCGTCGCCGTGCCGATCTTCGCACCGCTTCCGGGTGGCTCACTCGAGCACCTCGCTGCCCGCCTCGTCCCACTTCGCGTCGAGCCGGGGACGGTCGTGGTACGCGAGCGCGACGAGGGCGACCGCTTCTACCTCATCGCCGAGGGCACCCTCGACGTCTCGCAAGACGGCGCGAAGTTGACCGAGCTCCACGCGGGCGACTACTTCGGCGAGATCGCGCTCCTGCGCGACGTCCCCCGCACCGCAACCGTCACGGCCCGCACGAACGCTGTCCTGTACGCACTCGATCGCGACGACTTCCTGGCTGCCGTGACCGGGCATCCGCAGAGCGCCGAGGCCGCCGAGACCGTCATGGCCGCCCGGCTCGCCGGGCCGGCGTCGACGGGCTACCGCTCGGTGACGACGACGTGAGCGAGCGCGCGGCGGTCGACACCGTCCTCGACGCGTTCCACGCAGCTGCAGCCGGCGCGGACGAGGAGGCCTTCACCTCGCGACCCTGGCCGAGTCGTTGGTCTTCCTCGGCACGGCGCCGGGTGAGCGTTGGGAGGCAGCTCGATGGCACGAGTTCGTCCACTCGTCACGCGTCGAGACGGACGGCTGCCAAGCTCGTCGCCAGGACTCGCGAGCTCAGGCGCCCCGCTCCTTCGGGATGAAGCTGATCCGGCCGCTCGTCTCGAGCACGGCCCACTGGACGTCGGCGAGCGACGCTATCTGCTCCTGACGCGCCGCGGCGCGTAGCTCGTCGAGCGTGAGCCGATTGCGGCTGAGGTTCTTCTGGATCGGTTCGCCGTCCTGTACGACGACGACCGGCTCTCCGTCGAGCACCGGCCGCAGCCTCGGGAACCGGAAGCTCGTCCACGAGACGAAGACTGCGAGCAGCCCGATCGTCGAGCCGACGAGCAGCATCCCGGTGATCGAGAAGTCGTTCTGGGTGACGCCCTGCTGGACGAGGTCGCCGATCATCACGAGCAGGATCAGGTCGAACGGCTGGAGCGAGGCGAGCTCCCGCCGCCCGACGACGCGCGTCAGCAGGAGAACGAAGACGAACGCGACGAGGGCTCGGAGGACGAGATCCATGGCTCAGGGGAAGATCGTGATCTCGCGGTCGACGTGGACGAGGAGTTGGTCGCCGTCGAACAGGTCGACGTCCTGAGCACGCCGGCCGACGTTGGTCGGGTTCACCTGGAAGTGGAGGAAGAGGACGTATGTCTCGTCGGCCGGGATTCGTCCGAGCTCGAACGCGACACGCCCGTCGCGGTTCGCCTCGCCGACAGGGCTCGGCGCGACCGTGTTGAGGGTCATCCCCTCGAGCCAGCCCGAGTCGAGCACGAGGGTCGCGTCCGCGATCTCCCGTTCGGGCACGATCGTGAACCGGGACATGAAGTAGATGCCGCTTCGAACGGTCGTGGGCGAGTAGACCTCGAGCTCGGCACCGCCGGCCGAGACGACGAGGTTCTCGGGACGCTGGCCGAACGCGTTGAGCAAGCCCAGGGCGACGAGAACGCCGAGCGCGGCGAGGATCGCCCAGCGCACCACCGGTCGCCGATGGAAACCCTCGAAGTCGCGGTGGCGCTTCAGGGTGAGACCGTCGGGTGGCGTGGCCACGGCCGACATTTCGGCATCGCGTCACGTCGTCCTACCGTCCCGGAGAGCGCGGAATGCGCCCGGCATGATTCGAACATGCGACCTCTGCCTCCGCAGGCAGAGAGGCGTTTCTCCCGGTAGCGCCCGATGCGTGCGAGAAGCCATTAGTTATGCGGGTTCGCGGCGCAACCCGGCGAGACGGCTCCGCATGGCTACGCGGGGCGGCTTCGAGACGCTTAGGCATGGAGTAGGTGCAGAAGATCACCGGCTCGCCAGCCAGCGCCGCGAATTCGGTGGCCGCGACGTGGAGCGCAGCACGGCGGCGGCGGCGGCGAATAGACCCAATCGTGTCCTATCGGGCGAGGCGAGGACAGGACACGCTTCCTAGCGATGGAGGGGGACCGGCGGGTTCTGCCTCCATCCTCGACTTGTCTCGACCACCACGGGCCAGGAGGTCAAGGAATGGATGTCAAGGGCGCAAAGGCGCTGAGCGAGCGCCTCGCAGAGGCCGCACGCAATGTTGATCCACCCCCCGCGAAAGCGATGAACTCAGGAGACACCGACCGGGGGTCAGAGGTCGCCGACTCTGCAGCGATCGCCAGAGATAGCTCGTGAGGTTCCCGCTCCTCATCGTCGCCGCCATCGTCATGGCGGCCGCGCTCTGGCTCCTGATGGGGGTCGTGCTCAACCCGCTCGACGCGCAGCCCGGCGCTTGACGGACGCTCGCCCTGCCCACACCGGAAAGATCTGCTCGCTCCGCGCGTCTAGGCCATCGTGGGCGGCGCGCTCGGCGGAGCGCCGCCGCCCGCTATCGGACTACCACGCTCGCGAGTGCCGCAATCGTCGCCCTAGGCGACGCTCGCCGTCCTCGGTGAAGACGAGTGCGGGCTGTGGAGCGGGAGTTTGAGGCTGGCGGGGCTGAACCAGGCGCGGCAAAGTGCCTTGCGTTGACTCGCCCGGCGTCCCGTGCAAGGGTCCTGCGTCACCGGCACAAGTCTCCTTCGAGGTGGCAGGCCTTCTAGGGTGAGCTTCCTTGTTCCCGGCATAGGGAGCGCAAGATGCGCTGCCGCAACCGGAAGGGGATTCATGCAATGAGTGCTCCAGTCGTGCGAGCTTCCAGCGCAGCGCGTCGGCGACGGCTGGCGGCAGGGGGTCTACTTGCCGCTGTGATAGGTGCGGCAGTTGCGTTCACTGCGGCCCAGGCCTTGGCGACGGCAGGCTCGGGCGCAGTCAGCACCTACACGGCTCGCGGGCCGGTGTCGCAGGAGGTCGTAATTGGAGTCCCGAAGTCCGCGACAGCCACGAAGGTCGTGACCGTCCGGGTGAAGGGCAAGGTCGTCAAGAGGAAGGTGAGCTTCACGTACCAGACCGTCACGCCGATGATGAGGTGCGGAACCTCCACCGCATGCGATACCGCCTACCAGCAGCTGACGATCCCGCCCGGCGGGTACACCGGCTGGCATACGCATCCCGGGCCGACGTTCGTCGCGGTCGCGCAGGGAGAGGGAACCCTCTACCACGGGATGTCGGGCTGCCCGTCGTTCAAGTACGCAACCGGGGCAGGCTTCATGCAGCCCTCGACCGAGGTGCACAACATGAGGAACGAAGCCTCGACGCCGCTGGTCTTGTGGGCTTTCTATGCACTTCCTCCGGGGACGGCGAACGCGGCGATCCGCATTGATCAGCCGCAGCCTGCGGAGTGCCCGAACATCCCATAGTTCCCAGCGATCCGGCAGGAGTGGCGCAAGGGCGAGCGCCACTCCTGCCGCGGACATCTCATCGCGGCATGGACCGGCGCTCTAGGCGACGCTCGCCGTGTCCTCGCGACGGCGGCGAGCGCCGCCGCCGCGATGAGCGGTGACCTTGACCGAGGAGCGGAGCGAGGCGTAGGGTCCCGCCGTCTCGACAGAGGGGAGAGGAAGTGCAAAGACGCAAGCGCTGGGCTCTCGGCGCGCTGCTGGTAGTCGCCGTTGGCCTCATCGTCCCGGCGGTTGTCGCGGCGGGACCCGACGGGAGTGCAACCGTGCAGTTTGGTAACCCGAATGCGGGCAGTCCGTTCCCGCCGCCAGAGTTCGAGGGGCACGACTCGTCGTCGAATGCGAGGGACAACGTGATCCCACGAACGAGCGTGATCTCGGCGGGGGGCAATGTCACGTTCAACGTGGCCCCCGGTCACCAGGTTGCGGTCTACGAGGCTGGCACGACGCCGGACGACATCACCGTGCCGCCCTTCCCGGTCCCGTTCAACCTGTTTATCAACGATGCGAACAACCGGCTCGCGCTCGGGGGGCTCGTGCCGGGCGCTTGGATGCCACCAGCAGACACGTTCAACGAGCCCGGGCGCTATCTGATCCTGTGCAACTTCACCCCGCACTTCGGGTTCTTCAACATGTACGGCTGGGTGACCGTCAAGTAGCAGCCGTTGGGGTCGGGGCTGCCAGGCGGGATCCCGAGGAGTAGGCGTGGCGGCACCGGCCGCCGACCACCCGCGAAAGACGAAAACCCCGCGCTAAGCGGGGTTTTCTCTTGGTGCGCCCGGCAAGATTCGAACTTGCGACCTCTGCCTCCGCAGGGCAGCGCTCTATCCCCTGAGCTACGGGCGCAGGGACGGCAAGTCTAGCTGCGCTGCGCTGCGGTCTCCGACACGGAGCGCCGCGTCGCGCGGGACCTCGACCCTGACGTACGCGAGTGCAAGCACGTGGTCGTCCTCGCGTACCGCGCTCGTGACTCGGCCGACAACCTTCCCCTCGTGGTCGAGCTCGGCGTCGTAGGCGGGCAGTTTGTCGCCTTCCAGCGCGAGGAGACGCAACGTACGGTTGACGCGGCCCCGATAGTGCTGGCGCGCGATGGGCTCCTGACCCGGGTAGCAGCCCTTCTCGAAGTCGATCGCGGTCCGGTCGAGCCCTGCCTCCGCGGGTAGTACGCGCTCGTCGATCTCCCGCCCGAACCGCGGCGTACCGGCGTGGATGCGTAGGCGCTCGAGCTCCTCGTCGCCGATCTCGCCCCACGAGGGCGTCTCGTCGTCGAGAACCTCGTAGGCGGCGACCCCGTAGTCCCTGTTCGCCACGGCGCCGGGAGGCGCCTCACGCCCGACGACGAGCACCGACGAGTGATCCTCGAGGTCGACCTCGACCTTCGCGGCGAACCGGCTCCGTGCGAGCGCCGCTCGGAGGTTCTCCGCCAGCTCGGCCTCCGTGAGCAGGACGAAGTCGTCGGCGCTGCGGCGATAGACGGTCATCGGCGCGATCACCCGTCCCTTCGCGGTCAGCAGGAGCGCCTCGCACGACTCGCCCGGCCCCAGCGCCTCGACGTCGTTCGACACCATGGCCTGCAGGTACGACGCCGCGTCGGGTCCACGAACACCGACGAACCCGCGAGGCCTGCGACCGACACGTACCGCAGTCCCTGGCATGGCACTACTGTAGGGACGTGTTCCGGGGTCGCGCCGAGCGGAAGGTCATCGAAGCCGGCTACGCCCCGGCGCGCCTTCCGCCCGGCCAGTACCTCACCGAGAAGTGGCCGGTGCTGCACGCCGGCTCGATCCCGACGACCGACCTCGCGACGTGGGACTTCTTCGTCGAAGGTGAGGTCGAGAGTCCCATCCGGCTCTCCTGGGATGACCTCAACGCACTCCCACGCACGAGCCACACGCAGGACATTCACTGTGTGACGCGCTGGAGCAGGTTCGACGTCACGTTCGACGGCGTTCACTGGAGCGCGCTCGAGCCGCTCGTGAAGCCGCTGCCGTCGGCCCACTACGTCGTCGCCCACGCAGAGGAGGGCTATACCGCAAACGTCCCGATCGCGTTTCTGCGCGATCCGCTGTCGCTCCTCGCGACCCATGCGGACGGTGAGCCGCTGACGCCGGAGCACGGCGGCCCGCTCCGCCTCGTGATCCCGGGCAAGTATTTCTGGAAGAGCGCGAAATGGCTGCGCGGGATCGAGCTGACGGCAAACGACCGTCCGGGCTTCTGGGAGCGCTACGGCTACCACAACGACGCCGACCCGTTCAAAGAGGAGAGGTACGGCTTCTAGGCCCTCGATTCCCCCCGAAAGGGGGACGAGACGAGGAGCCGTATCACCGAAAACCTGGGTAACCCAATCCTCCCCAGTTCTTCCCCTCTTGAGTGGCCGTCCCAGCGGCCACTCAGACTTTCGGGGTAGATACCGCGAAGGGCCGGCATTGCCGGCCCTTCGTCGTTCGTCGGCTCGCGACCGGGCTAGGCAGAGACTGGGGCCGGTCGCCGGGCGATACCCTCCGGTGCCTCGGCGAAAGCAGCTGCCTCCTCGACGGCGTAGCACAGGTTGACGCTTGCGTCGCCGAGCGTCTGGTCGACGTAGGACTGGACGTCCGCCAGGGAGTCGCTCTCCCAGAGGCACGTCACCAGCGACCCGTCCTGGCTCGGGAGGAACTGCAGGACGCGCGTGCCGTGTGGCGCGCCTTCACTGCGCTGCAGGCGCTCACCTCGCGCAAGTGCCGTGGGAGGGTCCGTAAGGGTGTGCTGGACGACGACGAACATGATCTCCTCCTTTCGTCACGTGTAACGTTACGCGTAACGTAACAGGTGACGATATAAAGATCAAGGATGGGTAGACCGCGGGAGCACGACGAGTCCACGCGCGTCGCGCTCCTAGCCGCGGCGGAAACGATCGTCGCCGACCGCGGCGCGGGTGCGCTCTCCGTGAGGGCTGTCGCCGACGCCGCGGGCACGACGACCCGCGCGGTATACAGCCTGTTCGGCTCGAAGGACGGTCTGCTCGTCGAAGCCCTTGCGCGGGACGCGTTCGAGTTCCTTCACACCGAGATCGGGAAGCTCCACGAGACCGACGATCCTGCCGCGGACCTGATCGACGTCGGCCTCCTCGTCTTCCGCAGCCTCGTACGAGACCACCCCGCGCTCTACCGCATCGCGTTTCAGCGCATCGTCCCCGGGCTCGAAGCCGGCCCGGAGCTCGCGGCCACGAGACAGAGAGCCTGGGAGCAGCTCGTCGCGAAGGTCGAACGACTCCGCCCGGTAGGCCTGCTGGGCGACAAGCCCGCGCCGGAGGCCGCCGTCGAGTTCATCGCCATGATGGACGGTCTCGGGAGCGCGGAGCTGCGTGGGGCGGTGCTCCGGCTCCTGCCCGAGGGCAGGGAGGAGAAGGCCTGGCACGACGCGTTGACCACGGTCGTGCGCGGGTGGGCAAACTGAAATGCAGAGGGCCGGCGTAGCCGGCCCTCTGCGGTGGATCAGGGAAGGGATCTCGTAGTCTAGAAATCCATCCCGCCGCCGGGCATGCCCGCGGGCATCGCCGGCTGCTTCTCCGGCATCTCCGCGACCACGGCCTCGGTGGTGAGGATGTTCTTCGCGATCGACGCGGCGTTCTGCAGCGCCGAGCGCGTGACCATCGTCGGATCGATGATCCCGGCCTTGACCAGGTCCTCGATCTCGCCGTCCTCGACGTTCAGACCGAAGCCCTTCTTGGCGCTGCGGACCTTGTCGATGACGACCGAGCCCTCGAGACCCGCGTTGTACGCGAGCTGGCGAAGGGGCTCCTCGAGTGCGCGAACGATGATGTTCGCGCCCGTCCGCTCGTCGCCCTCGAGCTTGTCGAGCGTCGCCTTGACCGCATCACCGGCGTTGATGAGCGCGACGCCGCCGCCCGGGACGATGCCCTCCTCGAGGGCTGCCCGCGTGGCCTGCAGCGCGTCCTCGACGCGGTGCTTCTTCTCCTTCATCTCGGTCTCGGTGGCTGCGCCGACCTTGACCACCGCAACGCCGCCCGACAGCTTCGCGAGGCGCTCCTGGAGCTTCTCGCGGTCGAAGTCGGAGTCGGTGTTCTCGATCTCCTGCTTCAGCTGCTTGATACGGCCCTTGATCGCCTCGGAACCACCGGCGCCGTCGATGATCGTGGTCGTGTCCTTGTCGATGACGATCTTGCGAGCCTTGCCGAGCTGCGAGAGCTTCGTGTTCTCGAGCTTGAGGCCCAGCTCCTCGGTGATGACCTCGCCGCCCGTGAGGATGGCGATGTCCTCCAGCATCCGCTTGCGGCGGTCACCGAAGCCCGGCGCCTTGACCGCGACGGCGCTGAACGTGCCGCGGAGCTTGTTGACGACGATCGTCGCGAGCGACTCGCCCTCGACGTCCTCCGCCACGATGAGCAGCGGGCGACCGGCCTGGATGACCTGCTCGAGCACCGGAAGGATGTCCTTGACCGCACCGATCTTCTGGTTCGCGATGAGGACGTACGGCTCCTCGAGCTCCGCCTCCATGCGCTCGGCGTCCGTGATCATGTACGGGCTGAGGTAGCCCTTGTCGAACTGCATGCCCTCGGTGAACTCGAGGTCGAGACCGAAGGTCTGACCCTCCTCGACGTTCACGACGCCGTCCTTGCCGACCTTCTCGATCGCGTCCGCGATGACGTCACCGATCTCGCGCTCGCGCGACGAGATGGTGGCGACCCGGGCGATGTCTTCCTTGCCGTTGACCTCGACGGACTGCGTCTTCAGGTTCTCGACGACCGCGTCGACGGTCTTCTCTATGCCGCGCTTGAGCCCCATCGGGTTCGCGCCCGCGGCGACGTTCTTGAGGCCCTCGCGGACGATGGCCTGGCCGAGCACCGTGGCGGTCGTGGTGCCGTCGCCGGCGACGTCCGTGGTCGCTGTCGCGACCTCGCGCATGAGCTGCGCGCCCTGGTTCTCGAACGGGTCTTCGACCTCGATCTCGCGGGCGATCGTGACGCCGTCGTTGGTGATCGTCGGCGCGCCGAACTTCTTGTCGAGGACGACGTAGCGACCCTTCGGGCCGAGCGTCACCTTCACCGCGTCGGCGACGGCGTTCACGCCGCGCTCGAGCGCCCGGCGAGCGTCCTCGTTGAACTTGAGCTCCTTGTGAGCCATCTATCTACTCCTCCTGAACGAGCTAGGCGGCAGCGCCGGCAAGCTTCTTCTTGCCCTTGCTGCCTGTGGTTACGACCTTCGCGAGAACGTCCGACTCGCGCAGGATGAGGACGTCGTCGGTGCCGACCTTGATCTCCGTCCCGCCGTACTTGGAGAAGATGATCTCGTCGCCGACCTCGACATCCATCTTGATGTACTCCCCGTCCTCGTCACGAGCGCCGGGGCCCACGGAAAGGACCTTGCCGCGCTGCGGCTTCTCCTTCGCCGTGTCGGGCAGCACGATGCCGCTGATAGTGGTCTCCTCTTCGTCGAGGACCTCCACGATCAGGCGGTCACCCAGAGGCTGCAAATCCATTCGACAGTTCCTCCTTGGATACGGAGTTTGTGACAACACTGGCACTCACACTGTGAGAGTGCCAGACCACCATAGCACCCCTGAAACTTGACGCCAAGCCAAATTGAGTCGATCTCACTCAGATGTCGTGACTCGACGGCGAACGAGTGTTACAAAGTCCGGATGCGCCGCGAGTTCTCCGCAGGTGTCGTCCTCGTCCGGCGCATGCGTGGGCGCTGGTGGCTCGCAGCGGTGCGCCCGCAGGGGAAGCCCGACGGGACCTGGGCACTTCCGAAGGGCCTCGTCGACGCCGGTGAGAAGCCGGCCGAGACCGCGATCCGCGAGGGCTTCGAGGAGACCGGTGTCGCCGGCCGGCTCGGCGAGAAGCTCGGCGACGTCCGCTACGTCTACACGTGGGACGGCGAGCGTGTCTTCAAGCTCGTCAGCTTCTTTCTCGCCCACGCGCGGGGCGGTCGAATCGGCGACCTGCCCGCCGGGATGGAGGTCGAGGTGGCAGAAGCGCGCTGGCTGCCGCTGGCCGACGGGCCGGTGCTCCTCGCCTACAAGGGCGAGCGCGAGATGGCAGCGAAGGCGGCGGAGACGCTGGCAGGCGACCTTCTATAGTTGCGCGGCCGCCGATGCCGACCTTTGCACTCAACTTCTACAACCCTGCCGTCGCCGAGCAGCTGCGCACGGGCCGCAAGACGGCGACGATCCGCCTCGGCGACAAGTCGGCGAAGTACCGCAAGGGCATGATCGTCACGGTGCTCTGCGGCGCCCGCTACGGCCAGCGCGAGCGCATCTTCGACGCGGTCGTCGACAAGGTCGAGGTGAAGGCGCTGCGCGAGCTCTCGCCGCGCGAGATCGAGCACGACAACCCGCAGATCCGCCGCGTCGACGAGCTGCAGTGGTTCCTCAGCCAGCTCTACAACCGCGAGGTCGGCGAGGACGACACCGTCACGCTGATCCGCTTCAGCCAGATCACCTGAGCGCGGACAGCGTGGTCAGGCCGAAGCCTGACCCCGTGGGCGGATGACGGTTCTTCTCCGTATGCCGGCTTCGACCGCGGCCGTCGCCTGCGCGACCGTCGCGGGGATGGCGAGCAGCAGCACTCCGAAGAGCACTGCTGCCCACAGGAGGCGTCGCTTCCAGCGACGGCGCATCAGACTCCGAGCGCGGGATCCGCGTCCACACGCGGCTCGTAGGTCGGCCGGTAGCCGAGCAGCCGGCCCAGCGGCGCACCGAGCAGGAGGCCTGCCTTCTGCATCCAGGCCGGCGGGAACGGCAGGCGGACGGTGTCGAAGTGCGCGTTCGCGATGACGGCGAGACGCAGCGGGTTCGGCATCCCCTTCCGGTTCGTCTTGCCGTCGGCGGCGAGCGCGAACATGGTCTCGAGGAGCTGCTCGAACTGCAGTGCGGGCCGCACCTCGCAGACGAAGTGCGCCTCGTCGTCGCCCGCGTTCCAGAACTTGTGCGGCGTGCCCGCCGGGACGGTCACACGCTCTCCCGGACCGGCGATCTGCTCACCGAGCGGCGTGCGAAAGGCCACCGACCCGCTGAGCACCTGGAAGCGCTCCTCCTGGGAGGGGTGGACGTGCGCCGCCGCGACGAAGCCGTGCGGCCGGACGAAGCACTCGATGACGACCGCCTCGCCACCCGTGTCGCGCGAGGTCTTGTGGAAGACGATGCGCTCCCCGGTGACCGGGTTCTCGATGGTGTCTCCTGCTCGAATCACTGCGATCTCCTTTTCGTGTGTTGACGTCGCAGACGATGCGAGACGGCACTTACGGTTCACTTGGCGTTCGCTTGGGCAACATCCCAGGCGTCGTAAGCGGCATGGATAAGCAGTTCGAGTTCCGGGTTCTCGGGCCCCTCGAGGTGACGGCCGAGGGAGAGCCGCTCGCGCTCGGCGGCCGGCAGCAGCGTGCGGTGCTCGCGTTGCTACTCCTGAATCCCAACGAGGTCGTGTCGCGCGACCGCATGATCGACGCACTCTGGGGCGCGAGCCCACCGACGACGGCGACGAACGCGCTGCAGGTCGCGGTGCACGGCCTGCGAAAGATCCTGGGACGCGAGCGCGTCGTCACGCAGGGCACGGGATATCGACTCGAGGTGAGCCGGGACGAGCTCGATCTCGAGCGCTTCGAGTCCCTCGTCGAAAGCGCACGCGGCGAGCAGCCTGCTGTCGCCGCGCCGAAGCTGCACGCGGCGCTCGCGCTCTGCCACGGTTCCGCGCTCGCAGGCCTCGAAGGCGCCCCATTCGTGCCGGCCGAGCGCGAGCGGCTCGAGGAGCTCCGGCTCGCCGCGCTCGAGCGCAGGATCGACGCCGATCTCGAGCTGGGCCGCGCGACCGACCTCGTCCCCGAGCTCGAGCGCCTCGTCGCGGAGCAGGCCTATCGAGAGCGGTTCCACGCGCAGCTGATGCTCGCGCTCTACCGGTCGGGAAGACAGGCCGATGCATTGGACGCGTACCGCATGGCACGAGCGCGGCTCGTCGACGAGCTTGGCGTGGAGCCCACGAGGCAGCTGCAGGATCTCGAGACGGCCATCCTCCGCCAGGATCCCGCTCTCGACGCCGGAGAGCAGGCCGCAGCCCGGACGCGTCCCACGCTTCCCGTGCCGGCACAGCCGCTCGTCGGCCGAACGCTCGACGTCGCAGCCGTGACCTCGCTCGTGCGAACACCGGCCGCGAGGCTCGTGACGCTCACGGGCCCGGGCGGTACCGGCAAGACGCGTCTCGCCCTCGAGGCCGCGCACCAGCTGGTTTCCGACTTCTCCGGCGGGGTCGTCCTCGTCGACCTCGCCCCGCTTCACGACGCGGCACTGGTCGCGTCGACGGTCGCGCACGCCGTCGGCGCGTCCGGGGAGGATGACGCGGAGCTCGTCGAGCGAGTCGGAGCAGCGGTCGCCGGGCACGACCTGCTGCTCGTGCTCGACAACTTCGAGCACGTGCTCGAGGCAGCCCCGCTCGTCGCCGAGCTCCTCGCCCACGTTCCGACGCTGCGCGCACTCGCTACGAGCCGTGAACCGCTACGAATCAGGGTCGAGCACGAGTACCGGGTGCCTTCGCTCGGCCTGCCACCGGCGACTGCGACAGCGCTCGCGGAGGTGTCGAAGTCCGACGCGGTCGCGCTGTTCGTCGCCCGGGCACGCGCGGCACGCACGGGCTTCGAGCTGACCCAGGGAAACGCCGAAGCCGTCGTGGACATCTGCCGCGCCCTCGACGGCCTCCCCCTGGCTCTCGAGCTGGCCGCGGCCCGAGTGCGCCTCCTCTCGACGTCCGACCTGCGGGACCGGCTCGAAAATCGCCTCGGGCTGCTCGCCGACGGCGGTCGCGACCTTCCCGACCGCCAGCGAACGCTGCGGGCGGCGATCGACTGGAGTCACGACCTGCTCGACGAGCCGGAGCAGAGGCTCCTCGCGCGGCTCGCGGTGTTCGCGGGCGGCTGGACGCTCGACGCAGCCGAGCGAATCTGCGACGCAGACCTCACCAACCTCGGCTCGCTCGTGGAGAAGAGCCTGGTCCAGTCGGCAACGGACGCCGAGGACGGCACGCGCTTCTCGATGCTCGAGACGTTGCGCGAGTACGCGCTCGAGCGGTTGAACGCAGCGGGCGAGCTCGACGGGATCCGGGGCCGCCACGCGTCCTACTTCGCCGATCTGGCGATCCGGCTCCAGCCGATCCTCGAACGCGCCGTGGCCGTCGACGAGGCCGAGCGGGAGCACGACAACATCCGTCTCGCCCTGACGCACAGCCTCGATCGTGGCGACGGGGAGACAGCGCTGCGGCTGTGCGGGATCGCGCGCTTCTGGTACGCGCGGGGCTACCTCGGGGAGGGAACCTCGTGGATCGAGCGCGCGCTGGCGCTCGGAGCGGAACCGTCCGTGCAACGCGCACGCGTGCTGTACGTCGGCGCCACGATCGCGTGGTCCGGAGGGGACCACGATCGGGCGATCGCGTACGGGGAGGAGAGCCTTCGGCTCGCCCGAGAGCTCGGTGACGAGATGGCCGAGATCGGCGCGCTGACGGCGCTCGGCCTCGCCCACCTGGGGGTCCGCGATCTTCACGCCTCTCGCGAATACCACCGTGAGTGCCTCGAGCGCGCCCGTGCAGTTGGTGGCGATCGCTGGGTGGCGATCGCCCTCACCAACATCGCGGATCTCGAGATCATGCTCGGCAACCACGCCGCAGCCGACGAGCTCGCGGCCGAGAGCCTCGAGCTCCACCGCCGACGCGGAGACATCGAGGGGACGGGCGTGGCGCTGTTGGTGCTCGGTGCGTCGTCGCTGGCCCGCGGCGAGGACGCTGATGCGGCGCCGCGAATCGTCGAGAGCATCCGCTGCTTCCAGCGCGTGGACTTCAAGGACTTCCTCGTGTCCGCGCTCGTTGCGCTCTCGGGAGCGTATGCCGCGAGCAACCCGAGGCGAGCTGCCCGGCTCCTCGGGGCGGCGCGCACGCTGCGCGTCCCTCTCGGGCCGGCGCAGTTTCCGTGGGAAGAGGGCTGGGCTGCGAGCACGGAGGAGCGTGTGCGAGACCTCATCGGGGAGTCGCTCGCCGACGCCGAGATCAGCGAAGGCGCCGACGGCCCCGCCGCGGTCGTGGCCGAGGCACTCGACGAGGCTGCTAGCGGCCCGGTCTCCTGATCGCGCTCCCGAAGAGCTCGGGATCGCGAACCCGCTCGCCACACTCCTCGCACTCGACGGCGAACGCGGACGCGATCGGCGCATCGCAGGTGGGGCAGCGATGCCGGAGCTCGCCACGACATTGCGGGCAGGCGCCCGGGAGCTCGTCCTCGTCGTCGAGGAAGTAGCGAAGCGTATGGCCGCAAGTCAGGCAGAACGCGACCCAGTCGCCGAGGGTCTTCCGGCGCTCCTCTTGGATCCAGTTCCGCTTGGGCCGCATTCCTGCCACACGTGAATGGTGCCCGTCGGGAGCCCCATTCGCTTTCGCTAGCTTGGCCGCGCCTTCGTCCCCGTCGAGTCGATGCCGAGCTGGCTGCAGCCATTCGCCGAGAACAACCCGTTCACGGTCATGGTGAACGCGGCGCGCGCCCTCTTCGTCGGCACGCCGGCGGGAAACGACGTGTGGCTTGCGTGCATGTGGGGCGCGGTGATCACGGTCGTGTGCGCCCTGCTCTCCATCCGGAGATATCGCCGCGCCGTCGCGCTGAGCGCACGGGTGGCGACGTGCCCAGTCGTTAGAGTGGGCTCCGACCCAGCGGACGACGGGAGACGACTGCATGGCAGTGCGTGAAGCCGAGCCCGTGAGCTCGCTCCAGGAGGTGAAAGAGGCAGGACTCGACCGCGAGGACCTCCTCGGGATCTACCGCAGCATGCTGATCACGCGCGGCATCGAAGAGCGCGGCCACATCCTCTACAAGCAAGGGAAGATCCCGGGGTCGTTCTACACCGGGCGCGGCAACGAAGCCGCAGCCGTCGGTGTCGGCACGGCGATGGGGCCGAACGACGTCGGGACGCCGCTTCACCGCGACATGGGCGTGCACGTCACGCGTGGCGTCGAGCCGTGGCGCGTATTCGCGCAGTACATGGGTCGCGAGGGCGGTCCGACGCGCGGCCGTGACGGCAACGTGCACATGGCGGTCGCCGAGCTGGGGCTGCACACGATGGTCTCGCACCTCCCGGCGATGCTCCCCGTGGCGGGCGGCATGGCGCTCGCGTTCAAGATCCGCGGCGACCGCCGGGTCGCGGTCGGCTGGTTCGGCGAAGGCGCAGCGGCGCGAGGGGACGCACACGAGGCGATGAACTTCGCCGGCGTCCGGCAGCTGCCGATGGTGTTCATCTGCGACAACAACCAGTGGGCGTACTCGACGCCGACGTACCTCTCCTACCCGGTCGAGCACATCGCCGACCGCGCGGCGGCATACGGCTTCGAGGGCGTCGTGGTCGACGGGACGGACGTGCTCGCCGTGTATCGCGAGGCGAAACGGGCGATCGAGAAGGCGCGCGAAGGCGGCGGGCCGACCCTCGTCGAGTGCCTCACGCTGCGGATGGAGGGCCATGCGGTGCACGACGACGCCTTCTACGTCCCCAAGGAGATGTTCGAGCAGTGGGCGGCGTACGACCCGATCGAGCGCTACCGCACGTGGCTGCAGAACCATGCGGACCTCTCCGAGGACGAGGAGAGCGAGATCGCCGCGACGGTCAAGCGCCTGCTGAACGATGCGCTCGACCGTGCCGACGCTTCGCCGCTGCCGGATCCGTCCACCCTGGAGGGCGGCGTGTTCGCCTCGCAGGAGGACCTCGACACGCCCCACCACAAGTGAGGACGCTGCCATGGCCGAGATGACCTACATCCAGGCGATCTCGGACGCGCTGCGTCTCGAGATGCGGCGCGACCAGCGTGTCTTCATCCTCGGTGAGGACGTCGGCGTCTACGGCGGAGCCTTCAAGGTCTCGCTCGGGTTCCAGGAGGAGTTCGGGCCGTGGCGAGTCATCGACACGCCGCTCTCCGAGACGGCGATCGTCGGCGGCGCGACCGGCGCGGCGCTCATGGGGCTGCGCCCCGTGGCGGAGATGCAGTTCGCGGACTTCATCTCGTGCGCGTGGGACCAGCTCGTCACGGTGGCCGCGAAGCAGTTCTTCCGCACGCGAACGCCGATCCCGATCGTCGTCCGCCTTCCGTCCGGCGGCGGCTTCTCCGGCGGGCCGTTCCACTCCCAGAACCCTGAGAGCTCCTTCGCGCACATCCCCGGCCTCAAGGTCGTGTGCCCGGCCACGCCGCACGACGCGAAGGGCCTCCTGGCGAGCGCGATCGAGGATCCGAATCCGGTCCTCTACTTCGAGCACAAGCACCTGTACCGCCGGATCAAGGGCGACGTTCCCGAAGAGCGCTACACGGTGCCGTTCGGGTCCGCGAACGTGCATCGGGAAGGCGACGACGCGACGGTCGTCACCTGGGGCGCCATGGTCTACACCGCGACCGAGGCGGCGGACGAGCTCGCAAAGGAAGGGTTCGAGGTCGAGGTGCTCGACATGCGCACGCTCGTCCCCTGGGACAAGGCGCGCGTCCTCGAGGGCGTCCGGCGCTGCTCGAAGGTGCTCGTGCTGCACGAGGACACGCGGACGGGCGGCTTCGGGGCCGAGATCGCGGCGACGATCGCCGAGGAGGCGTTCGAGGACCTGGACGCTCCGGTGATGCGACTCGCGGCGCCCGACACGCCGGTCCCGTTCTCGCCGCCGCTCGAAAAGGCCTACATCCCGCAGGTCGAGGACGTCGTGACGGCTCTACGCGAACTGGCCGCCTATTAGGCGAGGAGGAACGGTGTCGACAGGAACCCAGACCGAGGTCGTGATGCCCCAGATGGGCGTCTCCGTCTCCGAGGGAACGATCACGAAATGGCTCCGCCAGGTCGGCGATTCCATCGGCCGCGACGAGCCGCTGCTCGAGATCTCCACGGACAAGGTCGACACCGAGGTGCCGAGCCCCGCAGAAGGCGTCGTGACGCAGATCCTCGTCCAGGAAGGGGAGACGGTCGAGGTCGGGACCGTCCTCGCGACCATCGCGCCTCCCGGCGCCGAGATCGCACCGCCTGCTCCCGCCGAACCGGCTGCGCCATCCCCGGCTGCGGCGCCCGAGCCGCAGGATACGCCGGCACCCGAGCCCGAGCCGGCACCCGTCGCCGCTGCTCCTGCGCCCGAGCCGCCGGCTCCGCCGGTCGCGGCGACCGCCTCAGGCAACGGCAAGACCTTCGTCTCACCCGTCGTCGCTCGCATCGCCGCCGAGCACGGGGTCGACCCGACGTCCATTCCTGGAACCGGGACCGGCGGGCGCGTGACGAAGAAGGACATCCTCTCGTTCATCGAGTCCGGAGCAGCCGCGGCCCCGCCCGCTCCGGCTCCCACCCCGGCAGCCGAGACCGCGCCGCCCCCTGCACCGGAACCGGTCGCCCAACCCGAGCCCGTGGCGGCAGCGCCCGAGCCCGTAGCGGCAGCGCCCGAGCCCGTAGCGGCAGCGCCCGAGCCCGTAGCGGCAGCGCCCGAGCCCGTAGCGGCAGAGCCCGTGGCAGCCACACCCGCGCCGGCGGCCGAGCCTGCGCCTGCCGCCGCGCCTGCGCCTCCTCCCCCGGCTCCGGCTCCTGCAGCAGCCCCTGCAGCCGAGCTCGTCGCCGGCGAGGCGCTCGAGCCGATGACCGCGATGCGCCGGGGCGTGATGGAGCACATGCGCCGCTCGGTGGACACAGCGGCCCACGTGACGAGCGCGATCGAGGTGGACCTGGCGCGCGTCGTCGCGCTCCGTCAGAAGCTGAAGCCCGAGCTCGCGGCACAGAAGGTCAACCTCACGTACCTCGCGTTCATCGCGCGCGCGGCCGTGGACACACTCCTCGACTACCCGTGGGTGAACGGCGAGCTCCGCGGCCAGAGCATCGTCACGCGGCCGTTCGTCAACCTCGGCATCGCGGTCGCGCTCGACGAAGGAAAGGGCCTGATCGTGCCCGTCATCCGGAACGCGCAGGACCTCAACCTCACGGGCACGGCTCGCGCCATCCAGGACCTCGCGGAGCGCGCGCGTACCAAGAAGCTGCTGCCCGACGACGTCCAGGGCGGTACGTTCACGATCACGAACCCAGGAAGCTTCGGCACGTTCCACGGGACGCCGATCATCAACCAGCCGCAGTCCGCGATCCTGGGCACCTATGCGCTCGTGAAGCGGCCGTGGGTGGTGCAGGACGAGCTCGGCAGCGACGTGATCGCGATCCGGCCGATCATGAATCTCACGCTCACCTACGACCACCGGCTCGTGGACGGCGCGTATGCCGGCTTGTACCTGCGCGACCTCCGCGACAAGCTCGAGAGCTGGGACGAGGCGGCGTATTGACCGAGCCTCTCCAGGGCAGCTGCCTGTGCGGAGGCGTCCGGTTCGAGGTGACCGAGCCGTTCTCGTACACGACGCACTGCCACTGCGAGTTCTGCAAGCGAATCTCCGGGGGGTACGGGACCGTCAGCGGGCGCGCTTCGACGAGCGCGATCCGCGTCGTGCAGGGCGAGGAACTGCTGCGCTCGTACACGCCGGAGGGCGGGTCGGCGAAGACGTTCTGCTCGACCTGCGGCTCGAACCTGTTCGGTGGCGGCTGGCCGGAGTCGGAGAGCTCGAGCGTCCGTCTGGCCGCGTTCGGCCTCGAGTTCGACCGCAAGCCCGAGGCGCATACGTTCGTCCGCTCGGCCGCCGCGTGGGAGATCCTCCCCGACGACGGGCTGCCGCGGTACGAGATCCGCGCGACGTGACCGAGACGCAACGCATCACTCCCTTCCTCGGCTACGAGGATGCGGCGGCGGCGATCGCGTGGCTCGAGCGCGCATTCGGGTTCGTCGAGGACCGCTCGGCGCGCCACGAGCAGGACGGGGTGATCGGCCACGCCGAGCTCGAGCTCGCCGGCGCGAGGATCTACCTGTCGACGCCGAGCGAGTACGTGAATCCCCGCCGGATGCGCGAGGAGTCGGAGCTCGCACGACGTGCCTATGACAACCCCTGGGTCATCGACGGGCTCTTCGTCCAGGTCGACGACGTCGATGCGCACCATGCGCGTGCGCGCGACGCGGGCGCGATGATCCTGCGCGAGCCGGAGGAGCCGGGCATCGGCCAGCGCATCTACTCGGCCGAGGACCTCGAAGGCCATCGCTGGATGTTCGGACAGCCCGTCTGATGCGCGCCGGATACCTCATGAACCTCGGCCTCGTGCCGTACGGCGAGGCATTCGAGCTCCAGCGGTCCGTCGCAGGCGCCGTGTCGCAGGGGGCCGTTCCCGAGACGGTGATCCTCCTCGAGCACCCGCCGGTCGTGACCATCGGGCGGCGGACCGAGGCGGGACTCGAGCTGCACATTCCCGAGGACGCCGAGGTCGAGATCGCCGAGACCGACCGCGGCGGCAAGTCGACGTTCCACGGGCCCGGACAACTCGTGTGCTACCCGATCCTCGACCTGACGAAGCACGGGAAGGACGTGAAGCGCTACGTGCGCGACCTCGAGGAGGTACTCATCCGCACGCTCGCGGCGTTCGGGCTCGAGGGCAGACGGTACGACGGCCTGACCGGCGTCTGGATGCCGCCCGCGGGAGGGCAGGGGCCGAGGAAGATCGCGTCGATCGGAGTGCACGTCTCGCGCTGGGTGACGACGCACGGGTACGCGCTCAACGTCGACCTCGATCCCGCCCCGTTCACGGAGTGGATCACGGCGTGCGGGCTCGAGGACGCGCAGTTCACGACGATGGCACGCGAGCTCGACCGCCCCGTCACCGTCGCGGACGTGCGGCCCGCCGCGGTCGAGGCGATCGCAGACGTCTTCGGGCTGCAGCTCGACGAGATCCCCGCCGAAGACGGCGGCGGCCTCTGGCCGCAGTCGATTCACGCATCGCTGGCAGCGCGGTGACCGTCGACATCCGTCCGCATACCGCGTCCCGGCTGGGATCCGCTGCCGGGAGACGGGGTCGTCGGCGTTACGGGCCGCGTGCTCGTACGCGAGGAGACATTCTTCGTTGCGCAGCTGCGATTCGCGGAGCACGCGACGATCCACCCACATGCGGGTGAGCGCGACACCATCGTCGTATGCATCGAAGGCGAAGGCCTCACCTCCGTCGCCGACGAGACGGTGTCGCTGCGAGAGGGTCAGCAGGTGCGTTGGCCGAAGGACATCGTCCACGGCCTCTGGACGGAGGGCTCGACCATGAGCACGCTGATGATCGAGCACTTCGGCTGAGTCAGCCGGGGAACACCTCGTGGCCTGAGACGGGTACGTCCTCCGAGAATCGGGCGTATGCGATACGCGGATCGAACGTCTCCTCGTCGACTCCGGCTCCGTGCTTCGACGCCGTGTCGTTCACGGGATAGACGATGCCTCTGCCCTTCCGCCGCGCTCCCACTCCCACGACGACGCAGGGACCGTCGCCTGCGCCTACGAAGATGTGCTCCGTCCAGGGCGGGCAATGCACGAAGTCCCACGCTTTCAGCAGCCGTTCCTGACCTTCGACGATCAGCAGGCACTCGCCGGAGAGGACGAGGAAGTCCTCCTGAGCGTCCTCGCCGTGGTACATGCCATTCGACTTCCCTGGGCTGAGGATGCCGATGCCGATCCCGACCTGGTCGAAGCGGACCTCGTCGCTCTCGAACTGCGCGTAGGTGTCGAGCTCGCTCGTGAACCATCTCGCGTCACGAACGTTGAGCACGAACCAGCCGTCTCCGACCGGCCGCAAGCCCTGTTCAGTGCGCTCGAGTGGGGCCTCCGGAACCACCGTCCGTAGACTAAACGCGATGCAGAGGTCGCTTCCGGTCGCCGAGCGCCCGCGCCGCCCCGAGTGGATGAAGGTGCGCGCGCCCAGCGCCAATTCGCGCTACTTCGAGGTGAAGGGCCTCATGCGCGAGGGCGGCCTCGTCACGATCTGCGAGGAGGCCCGCTGCCCGAACATCGGCGAGTGCTGGGGGCGCGGCACTGCGACCTTCCAGATCCTCGGCGACACCTGCACGCGAGCCTGCCGGTACTGCTACGTGCACTCGGGCAAGCCCGACGGGCCGCCCGATCCGCTCGAGCCGCTGAGGCTCGCGCAGGCGGCCGCACAGATGAAGCTCTCACACGTCGTCGTCACGTCCGTCGACCGCGACGACCTGACGGATCGCGGTGCCGCGCACTACGCCGCCACGATCCGCGCGATCAAGCGCAAGCTGCCGGCGGCGAAGGTGGAAGTCCTCACGCCCGACTTCCTCGACGTGGAAGAGGAGGCACTTGCGACGGTGCTCGCCGCACGACCCGAGGTCTTCAACCACAACATCGAGACCGTCCGCCGCCTCCACGCGCGGATGCGCGGCGCGAAGGCGAGCTACGACAAGGCGCTGTGGCTCCTCGGGCGCGCGAAGGAGGTCGCCGACTACCCCGTGCTGACGAAGTCCGGGATCATCGTCGGGCTCGGCGAGACGAACGACGAGGTCGTCGACACGATGCACGACCTACGCGCACACGGCGTGGACGTCGTCACCATCGGCCAGTATCTCCAGCCCTCGCCGAAGCACGCCACGATCGACCGTTGGGTGCATCCCGACGAGTTCCGCTGGTTCCGCGAGCAGGGCGAGGCGCTCGGCTTCGGGTCGGTGTTCTCCGGCCCACTCGTCCGCTCGTCGTATCGCGCGGACGAGCAGCGCCACGCCGCGGAGACCGGGCGTGGCGCCGTCGCCTACTAGGCGAGGCAAACCCTCGCCCGGACCTACGAGCTGCGGATCGTCACGCGGCGCGTGAGCTTCTCGCCGTTGATGTCGTTGAGCTCGAACGTGGCCAGGTAGGACCCCTTCGTGGCGACTCTGAACCCGCCGAGGCGGAAGGTGACCGTGCAGTCCGCCTGCAACGGCGCGGCGCGCTGGCCGACGTCGACGAGCCGACCGGCGAGCCTCACGCGCCAGGTGACGCCGATCGTCTCACCCCTCGAGTCGACGACGCAGAACCGCCGCGTGTGGAGCGTCACGGCCGGAGACGCCGTGCCGCGCCGGAACGCCAGCACTGCGTTGCGGGCATCGAGCGGCCGCGCCGCCGCCGAGAACCGCGACGGTGTAGACCCCTTGTTGGCGCCCGCCCGCGTGTAGAGCCCCGATTCCCAGGGCTGGCCCGGATCGTCCTGGTACACGAACCAGATGAACATCGACACGAACGGATACGTGCGGGCGATCGCGATCGCCTCGCGGAGATAGGCCGCCTGCTTCGAGTACGGCACGCCGAACGCATCCTGCGGCTTCGTCTCGTGCCCGTATTCGGTGACCCAGATCGGGACGCTCTTGCGCTTGAAGAGACGCGACAGGTTCCTCTCGAGCTCAGGCAAGGAGCCGAGCGTGACGTTCGGCCACAGCACCTTCTGGGAGGGCTTCAGGTTGGGCCTGAACGGGTACGGATGGTGCGCCCACGCGTCGAACTTCAGGCGCGGGTTGGCTCTCGCCACGCCCTCCAGGAACCGCCCCGGAGAGTGCACCGGGCGAACGCCAGAGGGGTTGTCGGTTCCGCGCGCAGACGTCTCACCCATCGCGACGAGCGCGCGCCGGTTCTTGGCCTTGATCCCCTGGTAGCCCGCCGCGTAGAGCCGGGAGTAGTTCCGCGGCCCGACCGAACGGCCTCGACCGTCGAACTGTGGTGTGAGGAAGACCTGCAGGTTCGGCTCGTTCCAGATCGACCAGAAGCGGACGAAGGGATACCCCTCGTAACGACCGGAGTAGCGTGCCGCGATCGCGCGCGCGAACGCCGTGAAGTCGCCGAGGCGCCGCGGCATGACGTTCGGCGTCTTCCCGCCGTTCGCCCAGCGTGGCGTGCCGACGAGCGAGAGGAGCACTTCCATGTCCTGCTCCTGGGCGGTGCGAATCGCGTCGTCGAGATCGTCGAAGTTGTAGGCCGAATCGAATGGATCCGACGGGAGCGCGGGACGCTGCCGCGCGGTCTGGTCCCAGCGCACCAGGAGCCGCATCACCGACGCGCCCTGGCTCGCCGAGGACTCGATCCGGCTCGCGCGGTCGTTGACCCAGCGGAAGCTCGGGTCGTCGTGGAATCCGATCCACATCCGCTCGGCCGCATGCGCCGCCGGCGCGGCCAGCGCGGCTGCGGCAAAGAGCAGGAAGACGAGACGTAGTGTTCTTCTCACGGGCATTCCTCCTTGCGATCGGGGTCTGCACGACACGTGCAGCGCCACAAGGCTTCGGCGCACCGTAGCGACTGTCCTGTGAGCGGCGCGTAAGCAGAACGTTCGGATCGCGCTACCGTGACGGGGTGGTCCGGTGCGTCGCGATCGCGATCGCTTTTCTCGTATCCGCGTCGGTCGCCGGCTACGCCGCGGGGGGCGAGGGCCAGCTGCGCGTGCGCGAGTATCCCGTCCCGAACGGCACCCATCCGCACGACGTCGCTCCGGCCCGCGACGGAGGCATCTGGTACACGGCGCAACACACGGGCCAGCTCGGCTGGCTGAACCCACGGACCGGGAAGTCCCAGCTCACACGGCTCGGCAACGGCTCGGCGCCGCACGGCGTGATCGTCGGCCCGGACGGGGCGCCGTGGATCACGGACGGCGGTCTCAACGCCATAGTGCGGGTCGATCCACGCACGCGGAAGGTCCAACGCTTCCCTCTGCCGACCAGTGCGTACGCGAACCTGAACACCGCGACGTTCGACGCGCGAGGCGTGCTGTGGTTCACGGGCCAGAGCGGGATCTACGGACGCCTCGATCCGAAGGCCGGGAAGGTGCGCGTGTTCCGGGCGCCGCGCGGGGAGGGCCCGTACGGGATCACGACGACACCGGCCGGAGACGTGTACTACGCCTCGCTCGCGGGGAGCTACCTCGGGCGGATCGACGTGCGCACCGGGCGGGCAACCGTCCTGCGCCCGCCGACCGCGGGTCAGGGCGCACGCCGCGCCTGGTCGGACTCCAGCGGTCGCATCTGGATCAGCGAGTGGACTGCGGGCAAGGTCGGCAGGTACGACCCGCGCACGAAGCGATGGCGGGAGTGGCGCGTCCCCGGCGCGAATCCGATGATCTACGCGGTCTACGTCGACGAGTTCGACAAAGTCTGGCTGACCGACTTCGGGGCAAACGCGCTGTGGCGGTTCGACCCGAGCACGGCGAGGTTCGACAAGGTCGCGCTGCCGAGCGCGGATGCCGCCGTGCGCCAACTCCTGGGCCGACGGGGAGAGGTCTGGGGCGCCGAGTCCGGCACCGACAAGCTCGTCGTCGTCTCGACGCGCTGAACGACGAAGGGCCGCCCGGAGGCGGCCCTTCGTCAGGCGGTCACGGCAGGGTGACGTAGTCGTCGAGGAACGAACGCGCGTCGTCGGTGTCGAGACGGTAGTAGCCACCGGCGCTGCGGCAGAACTGGCTCGCTCCAAAGCTCGTGTCGGCAACGATGAGGCCGGCGTGGAAGGCGGGGCCGCCGGAGTCGCCGAAGCACGAGCCGCCCCCGGCGCGAGAGTCTTTCGCGTTTTCGGCGAGCTTCAGCACCTGAGACGAGACGTTCTGCCCGACTGCAGTCGTGAAGCGACGCGTGCGATCCGCAATTGCCGTCGGCTTTTGCGGGCCCTCGGTCGGCTTGTCGAAGAAGACGCCGTAGCCGACGACCTCGAAGGTCTGCTTGTTGAGGCCACCGTTCCCCTTCGCGAGCCCCTCGAGGTAGTTGCGTCTCGGAAGCGACGCCGGGATGGCACCGGTATACGGGCCGTCGAGGACGACGACGCCGACATCGTGGAGATCGTTCAGCTGCAGCTCACCGTCCCAGAGCGGATGGGCGTGTGGAGTACCGGTAAGCCAGCCCGGGACCGGCGCAGCGTAGCCGGTCGCCGACATGCCGTCGCCCGAGTCGTCGGCCGCACGAGGCGACGGGGGTGCGACGGTGTCGAAGGTCGCGACCACCTTACCGCGGACTCCATCCGTGCAATGTGCCGCGGTCACGAGCACGGTGGGAGAGACGAGCGTCGCCGAGCACCGAAAACGTCCGTCGGGTTGGTAGAAGACGATCATCGCGACGTTCGGGTGCAGGTTTCCGTCCAGCTGTCCACCCGTGATCGCGCCAGCCGGCACGATCCCGAGGGCCAACGCCCCTGCAAGTGCTGTGACAAGCGCTAGAAGCTTCCGCACTCTCGACTCCCCTCGTTCGAGGCCGCCCGGCCCACCCGAAGCGACGCATTCACCCTATCCATCTCGGGCGATCCGTAAACCCGGTCAGCCGTGCGGTTTGGCCATCCCCTGGTAATCGAGGGCGTCGTCGAGGATCTTCTCGTCCACGCCCGCCTCGCGCGCGACCTCCCGTAGCGGACGGCCCGAGGCGCTCGCCTCCTTCACGATCTCGGACGCCTTGTCGTAGCCGATGAAGGGGTTGAGCGCGGTCGCAGCCGAGAGCGTGCTCTCCGCGTACTGCTCGTTGCGCTCGCGGTTGGCTTCGATGCCGTCGACGCACGTCTCGGCAAGCAGACGTGAGGCACTCGCCAGCAACCCGATCGAGTCGAGGAGGTTGCGCGCCATGAGCGGGACGTAGACGTTGAGCTCGAAGTGCCCGCCCATGCCGCCGACGGTGATCGCCGTGTCGTTGCCGATCACCTGGGCGGCGACCTGGGTCACGACCTCGGGGATCACCGGGTTGACCTTGCCGGGCATGATCGAGCTGCCCTTCTGAAGCTCTGGGAGAAAGATCTCGGACAGGCCCGCGCGCGGCCCGGAGCCCATCAGCCGGAGGTCGTTCGCGATCTTCGTCAGCGAGACGGCGACGACCTTGAGCGCGCCTGACGCTTCCACGAGGCCGTCCCGCGCCGCCTGGGCCTCGAAGTGGTCCGCCGGGGCGGAGATCGTCAGGCCGGTGTCGGCCGACAGGTAGTCGCGGACGCGAGCGGCGAAATCAGGGTGCGTGTTGAGCCCAGTGCCCGTCGCCGTCCCGCCGAGCGGGATCTGGCCGAGACGCGGCAGCGCGGCTTCGACGCGGGCGATGCCCTGACGGACCTGCGCCGCGTAGCCGCCGAACTCCTGTCCGAGCGTGACCGGGACGGCGTCCATGAGATGCGTCCGGCCCGACTTGACGACGTCGTCGAACTCGGCCGCCTTCCGCTCGAGCGACTCGGCGAGCAGCGCTAGAGCGGGCAGAAGGTCGCTCGCGAGCTCTCCGAGCGCGGCGAGATGCACCGCGGACGGGAAAACGTCGTTGGACGATTGGCCCATGTTCACATGGTCGTTCGGATGCACCCCCTCACCCGCCAGCGTCGCCATGACCTCGTTCGCGTTCATGTTCGAGCTCGTGCCCGAGCCGGTCTGGAACACGTCGATGGGGAACTGGTCGTCGAACTCTCCCTCCGCGATTCGGTCGCCCGCCGCCGCGATGCGGTCGGCGAGCTCGCGGTCGAGTAGCTCGAGGTCGGCGTTGGCGCGCGCCGCGGCGGCCTTGATCCGTCCGAGCCAGCGGGCCACGGGAACCGGAATCGGCTCACCGGATACGGGGAAGTTCGCTATCGCCTTCTCGGTCTCCACGCCCCAGAGCGCCTTCTTCTCGATCGCCTCCGTCACCGCGGCGAGTCTAGCTCCGTCGCGTCAGACTGCTCGCGGTGGGCGGGCTCACGATCGCAGATGCGCAGACGCTCTGGGAACCGGCTGGCACGTACCTCAACACTGCGTCGTACGGCCTCCCGCCCCGCCCGGCACACGAAGCGCTCGACGCCGCGCTCGCCGATTGGCGTGGCGGCCGCACGAGCTGGGAGCACTGGGGCGCTCCTGGCGAAGATGCCCGCGCCTCGTATGCCCGGCTCGTCGGCGTGCCGGTCGATTCCGTCGCAATCGGGCCGAACGTGTCGAGCATGGTCGGAGTCGTCGCCTCCGCGATCCCGGATGGCACGAGTGTGCTCGCGCCGGTCGTCGAGTTCACGTCACTTCTCTTTCCCTTCCTGGTGCAGGAGCGCCGCGGCGTGAGAACGCGGCTCGTGCCTGCCGACCGCTTCGCCGACGAGCTCGGCCCAGACGTGGACGTCGCCGCATTCAGCGCGGTGCAGATGGCGACGGGCGAGGTCGCGGACCTCGACCGCATCGCAGAAGCCTCGGCCGAGCACGGCGTGACGACGATCGTGGACGCAACGCAGGCGGTCGGCTGGCTTCCGTTCGACGCGTCCCGCTTCGACGTAACCGTCGCGCACGCCTACAAGTGGATGATGTCCCCGCGCGGGACCGCCTTCATGTCGATCCTGCCCGGTCTCCTCGACAGGATCGCTCCGCATGCCGCCGGCTGGTATGCCGGCGACGATCCCCTCGCGACCTTCTTCGGCCCGCCGCTTCGACTCGCGCAGACCGCGAGACGGCTCGACACCTCTCCTGCGTGGTTCATGTGGGTCGCAACCGCGCCCGCGCTCTCGGTGATCGAGCAGGTCGGAGTCGACGCGATTCACCACCACGACGTCGCGCTTGCGAACCGCTTCCGCGCGGGACTTGACCTCGGCGCGGGCAACTCGGCAATCGTGTTCTGCGACGCGGAAGGCGCGGCCGAGAAGCTCGAGCGGGCGGGCATCCGCGCGGCCGTCCGCGGTGGACGACTGAGGACGTCGTGGCACGTGTACAACACGGCCGCCGACGTCGAGCGCACGCTCGACGTCCTCTCCGGCTGACGAGCCGGCGAAGCGCTCGTTACTCACCGCTCCGAATATCGGCGAGTCGCGTCGGCACGAACGAGATCTGCTCGAAGCGAGCGGTGCAGCCCGTGCCTCGAGGCGACTGCACGAGAAAGCCGACGATTGGCTCGGCGTCGGCCTCGAGAGCGAAGTAGCGGATGAGCTCCCACTGCCTCCCGTCCACGGACGCATGGAACGCGTAGGCGGTACCGAGGCGCGCGAGCCGGAGCCACATGACACCGCGTTCGGTCGCGAACGAGTTGCAATCGTCCGAGACCCCGCGCGTCACCACCGACACGACCGTCGGACGGCCCTGCGCCGAGTGCTCGAAACAGAGCTTGGCCCACGCGTGCTCGTGTACCCAAAGCAGCAGGACGCCGGCGTCGAAGGCGGCTCGGAAGTCGACGCTGACCCGAGCTGCGAGCGTGAAGTCCTCCACAACCTTCCCGACGAGACGAGGCGCATTCACATACTCGACGCGCGTCTCCGGGTCGACGAAGAGATCGGTCACGGCTCCGGCTTCGGCCCGGAGCCAGTCGTGACCCGTACTGAAGTCGACCGGCTCGATCTGCCAGGTGAGCGCAAACGGCAGCGAGTCGATCGCGATCCCGTTGGTCATGCGGCTACGAGTCGCGAGCCGCGGTGAGGAGCTCGTCCCAGCTGCAGAGCTTCACGCGCGGGCGGCCATGCGGCTCGCCGCGCGAGCGCTCGAGCGCGTCGATCGCCTCCCAGCCCGCGTACAAGACGACCTCGGCGGCGCGAGCGGCGAGGAGCTCTTCGATCGCGCCCCCTTCGCGCGCGGGAAGGCGTCCCTCCCCTGCGTCCTCGAGCAGGCGCTCGACCGTCTCCGTGGCGTCCTTCTTGTTCGTCCCGATGACGCCGGTCGGCCCGCGCTTGATCCAGCCGGCGCAGTAGAGACCGGGGATCGGCGCACCGCTCTCGTCCAGGACGCGCCCGTCGGCATTCGGAATCGTTCCCGAGCGCTCGTCGAACGGCACGCCTGGGATTCCGATGCCGCGATAGCCCACGCTGCGGAAGACGAGACCGCACGAAACCGTCTCGCCCTCCTCGGTCGCAACGGCCCGGACCGAGCCGCGCTCGTCGGGCTCGAGCCGGTTGTGCGCGAGCTCGATCCCCTCGACGCGCTCCTCCCCGAGAATCGCGACGGGCGAGGCGCGGAAGCGAAGCTGGACCGTCCGTGGCTTGCCCGACTGCTTACGGGCGGCGAAGTCGCGCAGGATCTCCACGTTTCGCTGGACGACGTTCGACGCGGCCTCGAGCTCGGCCGCGCTCGCCGGATCGAGCTCGAGCTCCGCCGGGTCGACGACGACGTCGGCGCCGGCCAGGTCGCCCAGCTCCCCGAGCTCCGTCGAGGTCCACGACGCCTGCACAGGCCCACGGCGCCCGAGGACGACGATCTCCCGGATGCCGGACGCGACGATCGCGTCGATAGCGGCATCCGTCGTATCGGTCGGGGCGAGCTCTTCCTCCGTCAGCGCGAGCATGCGCGCGACATCGAGCGCCACGTTCCCGTTCCCGATGACGACCACGCGCTCGTGCGAGAGGTCGAAGTCGAGGTGCTGGTAGTCGGGATGGCCGTTGTACCAGGCGACGAGCTCGGTGGCGGCCCACGATCCCGGCAGGTCCTCGCCGGGTATGTCGAGCCGCCTATCGGCCTGGGAGCCGACCGCGTAGACGACGGCGTCGTAGAGCGCGGCGAGCTCCTGGTGCGTCACGTCGCGGCCGACCTCCACATTGCCCAGGAAGCGGAATCCCGGTCGGGCTGCGATCTTCTCGAAAGCACGGGAGACGGTCTTGAGCTGTGGGTGGTCGGGTGCGACGCCGAGCCGGACGAGGCCCCAAGGCGTCGGAAGGCGCTCGACCATGTCGACCTCGACCTGAGGATCCTCGCTCGCGAGCAGCGCAGCTGCCGCGTAGAACGCGGCGGGGCCCGAGCCGACCACAGCGACGCGCAGCACAGCGGTCACGCGGGCGATCCTAAAGAGAGGCGCTGCTAGTGACTACAGCCGTCGCCGCAGCCGCCCACGGTGGTGCCCTCGGGCAGCTCCTCGCCCTCTTCCACCTGGAAGGAATGGCCGCAGCCACACGAGGAGACGGCGTTCGGGTTGTCGATCTTGAAGCCCGACTCGGAGATCGTGTTCAGGAAGTCGATGGTCGTCCCGCGCAGGTACGGGGCGCTGTATGGGTCGACGACCACAGGGATGCCCTCGAGTGTCAGCTCGACGTCACCCTCCGCGGCTCCGGCGTCGAAGCCGAGGCCGTACTGGAAGCCCGAGCACCCGCCGCCCTGAATGGCCACGCGTAGGACGAGCGTCGCCGCGTCGTCCTCCTCGGCCATGAGCTCCCGGATCTTCGTCGCCGCAATCGGCGTGAGCGAGATCAGGGTGTCAGTGGGGTGCTCGACAGTAGCCACGCGCTCATGGTAGCGGACAGGGTCGCGGGCTCCACCCGCGACTTTGTGACACTCGTATCGCTCATTCTGTGCGGGTTTTCCGAACCCTTCGTGCGCCCGAAGGGGGAGTGCTAGGCTCGGCTCGGTCTCGACGTTCCGGGGGTCATCGTGCTTTCGAACTGGCTGCCCTTCCTCTTCTACGCCCTCTTCGCGGCAGCCATCCCCGCCACGATGATCGTCGCGTCGTTCGTCCTGCCGGGCCGACCGGTGTCGCGGACGAAGCAGCGCATGCTGCCGTTCGAGTCGGGCGTGTCGGAAGGTGCGCCGAGCCGCGAGAAGCGCTTCACCGTCAGCTTCTACCTGACGGCGATCCTCTTCATCCTCTTCGACATCGAGATCGTCTTCCTCTACCCGCTCGCGGTGCAGCTCGACGCCCTCGGCTGGTTCGGAATCGGCGAGTTCCTCGTGTTCATCGCGATCCTCGGCGTCGCTTACGTCTACGTCTGGCGGAAGGGAGCGCTCAACTGGCACTGAAGCCGCAACGCGAGCTGCCCGTCGTGAGCGACCGTCCGCTGGCGAAGGCGGGCCTGCAGTCCGAGCGCGTCCTCTGGCCCGAGCGCGGGCCGGGCGTGTTCGAGCGCGAGGTGCAGGAGATCGAGGACGCGCTCCTGCTGACGACGGTCGACAAGGCGGTGGCGTGGGCGCGGTCGAACTCGGTCTGGCCGGACACTTTCGGCCTTGCCTGCTGCGCGATCGAGATGATGTCCATCGTCTCGTCGCGCTACGACATCGCGCGCTTCGGAATGGAGCGCTTCTCGTCGTCGCCCCGACAGGCCGACCTGCTCATCGTCTCGGGCCGCGTCACGCACAAGATGGCGCCGCCGATTCGGCAGGTCTACGACCAGATGCTCGAGCCGAAGTGGGTCATCGCGATGGGCGCCTGCGCGAGCTCGGGCGGGATGTTCAACAATTACACGATCCTCCAGGGCGTCGACAAGATCGTCCCCGTCGACGTCCACGTGCCCGGCTGCCCGCCGCGACCCGAGGCGCTGATGGAGGGCATCATCCGGCTGCACGAGAAGATCCGCGGCGGCGTCCCGCCCGCGTACGAGATCCGCGGGGTCGCCGAGTGACGTACGCGTCAGTTCCCGGCGTCGTCGAGACCCGCGAGTCGTTCGACGAGACGACGCTCGTCGTCGACCCGGCTCGGCTCGTCGAGGCCTGCACTGCGCTGCGCGACGAGCACGGCTTCAACTTCCTCGCCGACATCGCGGTCGCCGACTACCTCGGCTGGGGCGAGCAGGAGGTCGCCGGCTACATCGGAACGGCGGCCGGACGCGATCTGCACGTGCCCGGCTCGCAGGGTCTCGCGCGCGTCCCGGACCCGAAACCGAAGCGCTTCTCCGTCTCGTACCACCTGCTCCGCGTATCCGACAATCCCGTGCGGCTTCGCGTCCAGGTGTGGCTCGACGACGGCGAGGCGATCGACAGCCTGCTCCCGGTCTGGCCCGCCGCCGACTGGTTCGAGCGCGAGGCCTGGGACATGATGGGCATTCGCTTCGAGGGTCGCGCGAACCTCGTCCGGATCCTCATGCCCGAGGACTGGGAGGGGCATCCGCTTCGCAAGGACTACCCGCTCGGCGGCGAGCCCGTCCGCTTCTCGGACGAGGACTGATGTCGGTCCTTCCCTCCGCCCGGATCTACGAGGGGACGCGGATCCCTTCTCCCGTGCCGACGATCCTCGAGGTCGACCCCGAGAAGCACCGGCTGGACGACATCCTCCGTGTCAACTTCGGCCCGAACCACCCCTCGACGCACGGCGTGCTCCGGCTCGTGGTCGACCTCGACGGCGAGACGGTCGCCGGAATCCGTGCGGTCATCGGGTACCTGCACACCGGCTTCGAGAAGAACATGGAGCACAAGTCGTGGTGGAAGTCGGTGACGTACGCACCGCGCATCGACTACGTGTCGTTCCACGCGAACGAGCTTCTCTACGTCCTGGCGATCGAGAAGCTGCTCGGCATCGAGGTCCCGCGCCGCGCGGTCTGGGCGCGGATGGCGATGGCCGAGCTGAACCGCATCCACTCCCACCTCGTCTGGCTCGGGACCTCGGCGCTCGAGCTCGGGGCGATCTCGCTGTTCTGGTACTGCTTCGACGACCGCGACCAGATCCTCGACCTCTTCGAGATGGCCGGCGGGGCGCGGATGCACACCCGGTACGTCCAGGTCGGAGGCCTGGCCGAGGACCTGCCGCCCGC
This sequence comes from uncultured Gaiellaceae bacterium, assembly GCA_963787855.1. GTDB lineage: Bacteria > Actinomycetota > Thermoleophilia > Gaiellales > Gaiellaceae > GMQP-bins7. Next base: position 33,892 of record CAWBER010000019.1, on the reverse strand, counting down.
CTTCACCGCCGAGACCCGGAGGTTCTGCGAGTCGATGCCGAAGTCGGTGGACGAGTACGAGGCGATCCTCGACCGCAACGCGATCTGGCTCGAGCGGACGAAGGGCGTCGGGCTGCTGTCGGCAGAAGATGCGCTCGCGCTCGCGCAGTCGGGCCCGATGCTGCGCTCGACCGGGGTGGACTGGGATCTGCGGCGCGACATGCCGTACCTCGCCTATGACGAGGTCGAGTTCGAGGTCCCGGTCTACGGCGGCGGAGACGTCTACGACCGTTACAAGGTCCACATGGACGAGATGCGCGAGTCGGTGCGCATCGTCGCCCAGTGCCTCGACCGGCTCGACGAGACCGAGGGCGAGCCATGGATCGCCGACGACCGTAAGGTCGTGCTGCCTCCGCGCCACGAGCTCCACACCTCGATGGAGTCGCTCATCCACCACTTCAAGATCGTCACCGAGGGCTTCACCGTGCCGGAGGGCGAGGTCTACGTCGCCATCGAGTCGCCGCGCGGCGAGGCGGGCTGCTACCTCGTGTCGGACGGCGGCCCGCGGCCCTGGCGCGTGAAGTTCCGCGCACCGAGCTTCGCCGCCCTGCAGGCGACGGCCACGATCGTGCAAGGCCTCCTCATCGCCGACCTGATCGCGGCCGCCGGCTCGCTCGACCCGGTCATGGGGGACGCGGACCGGTGAGCGAAGCACAGGTCTCCAAGCTCCGCAAGCAGTACCCGGACCCGCTCTCGGCCGTGATGCCCGCGCTGCGCCTCGCTCAGGAGGCGAACGGCGGCTGGCTCTCGCCCGATGCGATTCGCGAGGTCGCGGACGCGCTCGAGCTCACGCCCGCCTACTGCCTCTCGATCGCGTCCTTCTACGACCAGTACCGGCTCGAGCCCGTCGGCCGCCGGATGATCGAGGTCTGCACGAACGTCTCCTGCGCGCTGGCGGGCGCGCAGCAGGTCGTGGAGGCGTTCGAGCGCGAGCTCGGCGTGACGGCCGGGTCGACGCGCGAGGACGGCGAGTACACGCTCGGGACGATCGAGTGCCTGGGCGGCTGCGGCTGGGCGACGATCGTGGCGATCGACAATCGCCACCGGCTCCGCGTCAAGGCCGACGACGTGCCCGGAATCGTGGAGGAGCTCCGCGGTGCCTGAGCACCCCCAGATCGTGTTCGCCGGCACCGACGGTGGTGCCGTCCTCGACATCGACCGGTACCGGGCCGCGGGCGGGTTCTCGGCGCTGTCCAAGACCCGTGCGATGGCGCCTGACGACGTGATCGCCGAGCTGGAGGCCTCCGGGCTGCGTGGACGAGGCGGCGCCTTCTTCCCGACCGGGCGCAAGTGGGCGTTCGTCCCCAAGCCCGAGGCGCTTCCGAAGCCGCACTACCTCGTCGTCAACGCGGACGAGTCCGAGCCGGGGTCGTTCAAGGATCGCGAGATCATGCTGCGCGTCCCGTTCCGCTTCCTCGAAGGCTGCCTCATCGCGGCGCACGGGATCCAGTCGCGGAACGTGTTCGTCTACATCCGCGGTGAGTACGAGCGCGAGTTCGAGATCCTGCGCGACTCGCTCGAGGCCATGCGCAAAGACGATCTTCTCGGCGGAGTCACCGTGGTCGTCCACCGCGGCGCCGGCGCCTACATCTGCGGCGAGGAGACCGCGCTTCTCGAGTCGCTCGAGGGCAAGCGCGGCCAGCCGCGCACGAAGCCGCCGTTCCCGGCGATTGCCGGCCTCTACGCGGCGCCGACCGCGGTGAACAACGTCGAGTCGATCACCACCGTCACGTCGGTCTTCGAGCTGGGCGCAGCCGAGTACGCGAAGCTCGGCGTCGAGAACTCGACCGGCACGCGCGTCTTCTCGCTCTCGGGCGACGTCGTGAACCCCGGCAACTACGAGCTGCCGCACGGGATCTCGCTGCGTGAGCTCGTCTACGACATCGGAGGCGGCATCGCAAACGGGCGCGAGCTGAAGGCCGTCATCCCCGGCGGCTCGTCGACGTCGGTGCTCACCGCGGACGACATCGACGTGAAGATGGACTTCACGTCGCTCGTCGAGGCGGGCTCCTCCATAGGCTCGGCGGGCGTGATCGTCATCGACGACCGCTGCTGCATGGTGCAGCTCGGCATCCGCGTGTCGCAGTTCTACGAGCACGAGTCGTGCGGCAAGTGCACGCCGTGCCGCGTGGGCACCAAGTGGGTCACCCAGATCCTCGAGAAGATCGAGGACGGGCGCGCGTCGCAGGCGGACCTCGACCTGTTGCTCTCGGTGTGCGACCGGATCATGGGCAAGTGCCTGTGCCCGCTCGGGGACTCCGACGCGATCGCGGTGCTCAGCTACGTCGACCGGTTCCGCGAGGAGTTCCAGGCCCACATCGACCTCGGGCGCTGCCCATTCGACGGCGAGTCGTCACTCGAGGGGATCCTCGCGCCGTCCGCCATGCACGACGCACACATCCAGGAGCGAGCACATGTCTGAGCTCGTCGCCGTCACCGTCGACGACCGCCAGGTCGAAGTACCGAAGGGCATGGGCCTCGTGGAGGCGGCGCAGGCCGCGGGGATCGAGATCCCCGTGTTCTGCTACGAGCCGCGCCTCGGCCCGCCCGTCGGCGCATGCCGGATGTGCCTGGTCGAGATCGAGGGCATGCCGAAGCTCCAGGCCGGCTGCACGCTGACCGTGGCCGACGGGATGATCATCAGGACGAGCGCCACGTCGGCGAAGGCGGCGGAGGGGCAGGAGGCGACGCTCGAGTTTATCCTCGTCAACCATCCGCTCGACTGCCCGGTCTGCGACAAGGGTGGCGAATGCCCGCTGCAAGATCTGACCTTCCGCCACGGGCCCGGCAATACGCGGATGTCCTTCTCGAAGCTCACGTTCGACAAGCCGATCCCGGTCTCGCCGCTCATCGCGCTCGACCGCGAGCGCTGCATCCTCTGCTATCGCTGCACGCGGTTCTCCGAGGACGTCGCCGAGGACGGCCAGCTCATCGCGCGCAACCGCGGCGCCCACACGGAGATCGCGACCTTCGAGGACGAGCCGTACCGCTCGCCGTTCTCGGGGAACGTCGTCGAGCTGTGTCCCGTCGGCGCGCTGACCTCGACGCTCTACCGCTTCGACGCCCGGCCGTGGGACATCCAGAACGTCCCGACGGTGTGCACCGGCTGTGCGGTCGGCTGCAACACGTCCGCGACGATCCGCGAGGGCAAGGTCAGGAGGATCCTCTCGCGCAACCACCCGGAGATCGACCGCGGGTGGCTCTGCGACAAGGGCCGCTTCTCGTATCCCCACCTGCGCGCGGAGGACCGCATCACGTCGCCGCTTCGCCGTGGGCGCAAGGGTCTCGAGGAGACGTCGTGGGACGACGCGCTCGACGAGGCCGAGACGATGCTGCGCGAGTCGCGCGGATCGATCGTGACGGCGTTCTCCGGCTCCGAGACGATCGAGATCGCGTACGCGCTCGGGAGGCTGCTCCGCGGCGGGCTCGACGCCCACTCGGCGGTGCTGCCCGAGGCGACCTCGGACGCGCTGGAGGCGTTCCGCCTACCGTTGAGCGCGATCGGAGAGGCCGAGCTCGTCGTCGTGATCGGCGACGACCCGGTCGTCGAGCGCGCGCCGATCGTCGACCTCTGGATCAAGGAGGCACGGCGCCGAGGCGCCGGGATCGTCGTGTACTCGCCCACCGGCTCCGAGAAGACCGCGCCGGGCAGTGGCGCGGAGACCTGCCGCGCGCTCGCGTCCGGAAGGGGCGGCGTGGCGAAAGCGCTGCGCGACGCCGAGCGCGCCGTGCTCGTCTGGTCGGGCCCGGGCGGAGGGGGCGGCGCACGGATCGCGGAGCTCGCGCACGCACTCGGATTCGCCGACAAGCCCGGATGCGGCGCGTTCAACCTTCCCGCCGCATCGAATCCTCGAGGTGTCGCCCTCGCCTGGGCGGTCGCTGCTGATGCCGACGAGACGAACCCCGAGCCCATCGAGCTCCTGATCGTCTCCGGTGACGACGCCGCGTCGAACCCGGACGTGCGTGCGCTCGCCGAGCTCGCAAACAGGGTCCTCGTCGTGACGATGTTCCACGAGCTCGCCGGCGGCTGGGCCGACCTGATCCTGCCTGCGACCGCGGCACTCGAGCGCGACGGCACGTCGATGAACCTCGAGGGTCGCGTCCAGCGCCTCCGTCGCGCGGTGCCGCCTCCGTGTCCCGACGAGCTCGCGTGGATCTCGAAGCTCGCGGCCCGCTTCGACATCGAGGTGGCGCCTCACGCGATGGGCGTCTTCGCCGAGGTCAGCGAGCACCTCTTCAAGGACCTGACACCCGACGACCTGGGGCCGCACGCGCCGCTGCCGGCAAGGCAGGCCTACGTCGCCCCCGAGCCTCCGACGACGCCCGCTCCCCCCGAGGACGAGGTCGAGGGCCTGAGGCTCCACCGCTACCGGCCGCTGTTCTCCGGTCCCGCCGTGGAGCGCGTCCCCGAGCTCGACTTCCAGCGACCCGAGCGAGACGTCGAGCTCTCCGTCGCGGACGCCCGGTCACGCGGTGTCGCGAACGGCGACGCGGTGCTCGTCAGCTCGAACGGAACGTCCGTGAAGCTCCGCGCCCGCGTGAACCGCAGGCTCGTCCAAGGCGTCGCCCGCGTCGCCGACGAGCATGCAGGCGACCTCCATCCGACCGTCGACGTGGTGAGAGCATGACGCAGCCGGTCGAGTGGTACGTGAGCCTGATCCAGGCGTTCATCGTGATCAACCTCGTGATGGCGACGTTCGCGTATCTCACGCTCGCCGAGCGGAAGATCATGGGCCGGATGCAGCTGCGCTACGGGCCGAACCGCGCCGGCTTCCGGGGAACGCTGCAACCGATCGCCGACCTGCTCAAGCTCCTGAACAAGGAGAGCTTCCAGCCGACCGAAGCCATCAACTGGGCGTTCGTCCTCGGCCCGTTCCTCGCCGCATTCACCGCCCTCGTGACCTTCTCGGTGATCCCGTTCGGGCCGGGCTGGGAGGTGGGCGGCGTGTACATCCCCGGCCAGGTCGCAGATCTCGACATCGCCTTGATCCTGATCTTCGCGATCGGCTCCGTCGGCGTGTACGGGTTCATCCTCGGCGGTTGGTCGTCCGACTCGAAGTACGCCCTGCTCGGCTCGATGCGGACGTGCGCGCAACTCGTCTCGTACGAGGTCTCGCTCGCGCTCTCCGTCCTCGGCGTCGTGATCATGGCCGGGACGCTCTCGCTCACCGAGATCGTGGCGGCGCAGGACGACACCTGGTGGTACGCGGCGCCGCAGTTCGTCGGGCTGATCGTGTTCCTCCTCGCCGGAACGGCCGAGACTGCCCGCGCGCCGTTCGACCTGCCCGAGGCCGAGCAGGAGCTCGTCGCCGGATACCACACCGAGTACGGGGGGATGCGCTTCGGGCTCTACTCGATGTCCGAGTACATCAACCTCATCACGCTCTCGGCCTTGTGCGTCACGCTCTTCCTCGGCGGCTGGCACGGGCCGGGCTTCGACGGCGCGTCGTGGACGGGCCCGTTGTGGTTCCTCGGGAAGCTCGTCCTCCTCCTCTTCATCTTCATCTGGATGCGCACGACGCTGCCCCGGCTCCGCTACGACCAGCTCATGCGCTTCGGCTGGAAGGTGCTGCTGCCGGTGGCGACGATCAACGCGGTGATCACGGCGATCCTGGTGGTGGCGCTGTGAGCCCGCAGCCCATGGACACACTGAAGGGCTTCGGGGTCACGTTCAGGCAGATCTTCCGCAAGCCGATCACGCAACAGTACCCCGAGTACAAGCGACCCGTGTATCCCGCGCTTCCGCGGCCGGCATCGCCTCTGGAAGCATGAGAACGGGCTCGAGAAGTGCGTCGGCTGCTCGCTCTGCGCCGCCGCGTGCCCGGCCGACTGCATCCGGGTCGTGGCCGAGGAGAACACGGAGGACAACCGCGTGTCGGCGGGCGAGCGCTACGCCCGCATCTACGAGATCAACATGAGCCGCTGCATCTTCTGCGGCTATTGCGAAATCGCGTGCCCCTTCGACGCGATCACGCTCGGCAACGAGTTCGAGATCGCGGAGTACTCGCGCGACGACCTCATCTATACGAAGGACATGCTCCTCGCAGAGCCGATCAAGCGTGTGCCGGTAGCGGATCCGGCGCTCTACGACACGCCCGAGCCCGCCTTCAAGACCCGAAGCTAACCGTGGGCAACTTCCTCGTCTGGGTGATCTGGTTCGTCGCCGCAGCGGCATGTCTCGGGAGCGGCGTCGCGGTGGTGTCGATGACGAACCCGTTCTACTCGGCCCTCTCGCTCATCGGGAACCTCGCCTCGCTCGCCGTGCTCTTCCTCCTGCTCTCCGCGGAGTTCCTCGCCGCTGCGCAGGTGCTCGTGTACGCCGGCGCGGTCATGGTGATGTTTCTCTTCGTCGTCGCCTACCTGGGCGGGCGCGCCGACGCGCCGTGGGCGGGCGGGCCGCCGCTCTTGCGCGCAGCGGCGGTCGTCGCGGCGGTCGCGCTGCTCGTGGAGGTCGTCGTCGTCCTCGGCCTCGCCTGGGGAGACGACCTGACCGACCCGGCCGAGGTGTCCGACTCGTTCGGCAGCCCGGCCGAGATCGGCGAGGCATTCCTCACCGACCACCTGCTCGCCTTCGAGATCACCTCGATCGTCCTGCTCGTCGCCGCCATCGGCGGTGTTGTGCTCGGGACGACGCGCGAGAAGGAAGAGGAGGCTGCCTGATGGACGGCCCCGACGTTGGTTGGTACCTCATCGTGGCCGCGATCCTGTTCGGGATCGGAGCGCTCGGGGTCATGCTCCGGCGCAGCCCGCTGATCGTCCTCCTCTCGCTCGAGATCATGCTGAACGCCGCCAACCTCACGCTGATCGCGTTCGCGCGCCAGCAGGGTGACCTCGACGGCCAGATCTTCGCGCTCGCGGTGATGGCCGTCGCAGCCGCCGAGGTGGCGATCGGCCTCGGCCTGATCGTCGCGATGGCCCGGCGGCGCATGCTCCTCGACGTCGACCAGGCCAGCGCGCTCCGCGGATGATCGCCGGCGCCTGGGTCTGTCTGCTTTCCCCGCTCGCGGGAGCGCTCGCGATCACGCTCGCGGGCGGCCGGATCTCGCGGCGTACGGCGGGCTGGATCTCGACGCTCACGACGTTCGTCGCGTTCGCCGGCGCGCTCGTCGCCTTCGTCGGGCTCTGGGGGGAAGGGCACGGCGACCGCGAGCAGCTCTCGACCGCCTACACCTGGCTCGAGTCGGGCGACTTCGAGGTCGAGCTCCAGATCCTGCTGGACACGCTCTCGAGCACGATGATGCTGATCGTCTCGGGGGTCGGCGGGCTCATCGTCTGGTACTCGATGGGCTACCTGGCGGGCGACGACGAGGAGCGTCGCTACTTCGCCTACATGTCGCTCTTCGTCTTCTCGATGCTGCTGCTCGTGCAGGCGGGGAACTTCCTCCTCCTGCTCGCCGGCTGGGGTCTCGTCGGCCTTGCGTCGTACCTCCTGATCGGGTTCTGGCATCACAAGCCAGAAGCCGTCGCCGCCGCGAAGAAGGCATTCGTGATGAACGCGATCGGCGACGCGACGCTCGCGCTCGGGCTCGTGCTGCTCATCTGGGAGACGGGGACGCTCGAGTACCTCGGCGTGTTCGAGGACGTGGACTCGCTGCCGACGACCACCGTGAACCTCGTCGCGCTCGGCCTCCTCGGCGGCGCGGTCGCGAAGTCGGCCCAGATCCCGCTCCACACCTGGCTCCCCGACGCGATGGAAGGCCCGACGCCGGTCTCCGCGCTGATCCACGCGGCGACGATGGTCACCGCCGGCGTCTACCTGCTCGTCCGCGCGAGCCCGATCTTCGAGGCGGCGCCGGACGTCCAGCACCTCGCTGCGATCCTCGGCGCGATCACGCTCCTCGTCGCGGGAGTGATCGCGCTCGTGCAGTGGGACATCAAGCGCGTCATCGCGTACTCGACGATGTCGCAGATCGGCTACATGTTCGTCGCGGCCGGGATCGGCGCGTACGGCTACGCGATCTTCCATCTGATGACGCACGCCTTCTTCAAGGCGCTGCTGTTCATGAGCGCCGGCGTCGTGATCCATCACCTCGGAGGTGAGCAGGACATCCGCAGGATGGGCGGTCTCCGCACGCTCATGCCGCGCACGCACATCGCCTTCCTCGTCGGCTCGCTCGCACTCGCGGGGATCCCGATCTTCTCCGGCTTCTGGTCGAAGGACGGGATCATCGCGGCCGCGTTCGCGAGCGACGACGCGCTCGGCGCTTTCCTCTACGCGGCCGGGCTCGTTGGCGCGCTCCTCACCGGCCTCTACACGTTCCGCCTCTACTTCGCGGTGTTCCGGGGCGAGCCGAGCGAGCTCGTGAAGGAGCACTCGCACGAGGGGCACGGGGAGGGTCCGCGGTCGATGCTCGTCCCGGTCGGCGTGCTCTCGGTGCTCGCCACGATCGGCGGCCTGGTCGTCATCCCCGGGGTCTGGGAGCCGTTCCTGCACTGGATCGACGAGACGGCAGAGCCGCTCGTGCACGCCACGGTCACCGAGGACTACGGCACGAGCGCAATCGCCGTCTCGCTCGCGCTCGTCGGCCTCTTCGTCGCACGGCGCGCGTTCGCGGCCGGTCGGCAGATCGTCCGCAGTCCGGGGATCTGGCGCGTGCTCGAGCACAAGCTCTACTTCGACGAGGTGTACGACGCGCTCTTCTACCGACCCGCTGCCGCGGTCTCCAACGCGCTGCGGCGGAACGTCGAGGAGCCTGTCGTCGAGCGGTCGCTCGACGAGATCGGCTCGGGGACGATCCAGGTCGGCGGCGAGGTCGGGCGCGTGCAGTCGGGCCTGCTCCGCACCTATGCGGTTGCCATCGCCTTCTCGGTCGCCGTCCTCGTCGTCGTCTTCGTGGCGGTGCGCTGAGCCATGTGGACGACGGCGCTGATCCTGCTCCCGCTCGCCGGCGCGCTCGTCGTCGGGATCCTGCCGCTGCCGCGCGAGTCGACGGCCGGGCTCGCGTTCCTGGTCGCGCTGGGCGAGATCGCGCTCTGGATCGCGGCCGCCGGACGCTTCGACTTCGATGACGGCGGGCTCCAGCTCGGGACGACGCGCGAGTGGGTCGAGAGCCTCGGGATCTCGTACTCGGTCGGCTTCTACGGCTTCTCGCTCTGGCTCGTGGGCGCGAGCGTCATCGTGTTCGCGGCCGCCATCGGCTACGGGATGTGGGTCGGCCGCGATCGCTCACGCGCCTACCACGCGCTCATGCTCTTCCTGCTCGGGGCGGTCGTCGCGACGTTCGCTGCCCAGGATCTCCTCCTCTTCTACGTCTCCTTCGAGGCGATGCTGATCCCGCTCTACGTGCTCGTCGGCGTGTGGGGCGGCGAGCGGCGCCAGGCGGCGACCGTGACCTTCGTCATCTACACGATGGCGGGCTCGCTGCTCATGCTCGCGTCGGTCGTCGCGTTCGGCGTGACCCAGGGCACGTTCTCGCTCACCGAGTCGGGTACGAGCGACAACGTCTGGATCTTCCTCGGCTTCGCCGTTGCATTCGCCGTGAAGGCGCCGCTCTTCCCGTTCCACGGCTGGCTGCCGCTCACGTACCGCGAGGCCCCGGTCGAGGTCGCCGCCGTTCTCTCGGCGATCGTCTCGAAGACGGCGATCTACGGGTTCCTCCGTATTGGCATCCCGAAGTTCCCGGAACCCGCGGACGATCTCTCGGGGGTCATCCTCGTGCTTGCCTGCGCCGGGCTCGTCTACGGATCCCTGCTCGCGTTTCGCGCTCCCGACCTCCGCGGCGTCATCGCCTACTCGTCGATGGCACAGATGGGCCTGATCACGATCGGGGTGTTCGCCTTCGACGACCTCGGGCTCGACGGGGCCGTCCTCCAGTCGGTCGCCCATGCGTTCGTGTCGGCGAGCATGTTCCTGCTCGTCGGCATGGTCGAGCGCCGCTGCGGCACGAGTGACGTCGACGCGCTCGGCGGGATGGCTCGCGGGCGGCCGTCTCTCGCGACGGTCGTGCTCGTCGCGGGAATGATCGCGCTTGCGGTGCCCGGCTCGGCGACGTTCGCAGGCGAGTTCCTGATCATGGCCGGCGCCTACCAGCAGGGCTGGGGCTACTCCGTGGTCGTCGCGCTCGGCATCGTGCTCGCCGCGATGTACACGCTGCGCGTGATTTCGGCGATCCTGCACGTGAAGCCCGGACGAGCGGTGCGTGACGAGGCGCTGGACCTGCGGCCCGGTGAGCTCGCGCTCGTTCTTCCCTTGCTCCTGCTCTTGCTCGGACTGTCCGTCTGGCCCGCACTCGTGAGCGAGAGCGCCTTCGCCGCGTCGACGCTCGCGGAGCTCCTCCCGTGATCGACACGCCGACCGTCGACTGGCTCGCGCTCTCTCCGACGATCGCGCTCCTTGTAGCGGCGGGGGTTGCGTTGCTCTCGGCGCTTCTTCCCGACTGGATGCGGAAGAGCGTCTCCGGCACGGCCGTGCTCCTGGGGTTCGTGCTCGCGGCCGTGTGCGCAGGTGTCGTCTTCGACGACAGCTCGACGCCGGAGGTCCTGCTCGAGGGGACGATGGTTCGCGACCAGCTCGCGGCGCTGGCGCAGCTCGTGCTCGGCGTGACCGGCGCGGTCGTCGTCCTCGCGTCGTGGAACGAGCGCCGGCGCGAGAACCACGGCGAGTACTACGCGCTCCTTGCAACCGCAGGCGCTGGGATGGTGTTCTTCGTCGGAGCCGAGAACCTGATGACTCTCTTCCTCGGGCTCGAGTGGTTCTCGCTCTGCCTGTACATCCTCGTCGCGATCGACTCCGAGCGGGAGACGTCGCTCGAGGCTGGCCTCAAGTACCTGATCGTCGGCGGCTTCGGCTCGGCGGTGCTGCTCTTCGGCTCGGCTCTCGTCTACGGCGCGACCTCGGAGCTGAGCTTCCCCGCGATCGCCGCGGCAGACGCGTCGAACGACGCCTTCCTCTACGCGGGTCTCGCGATGATTCTCGCCGGGCTCGCCTTCAAGGTCTCCGCCGCACCGTTCCACATGTGGACACCCGACGTGTACCAGGGAGCTCCGACCTCGATCACCGGGTTCATGGCCGCCGCGACGAAGACCGCCGCGCTCGTCGTGACCCTGCGTGTCCTCGTCACGGCGTTCCCGGAGCAGGAAGACCTCTGGACCGTCACCGTCGCCGTGCTCGCCGCGATCTCGCTCGCCTGGGGAAACCTCGGCGCGCTCGCTCAGCGCGACCTCAAGCGGATCCTGGCGTACTCGTCGATCTCGCACGCCGGCTTCATGCTGATGGCCATCGCCGCCTTTTCCGATCGCGGCGCCGAGGCGCTCCTCTACTACCTCATCCCGTATTCGGCGATGTCGTTGGGCGCTTTCGCTGTGGTCTCCGCCCGCGAGCGCGAGCTCAACGCACCCGTCACACTCGACTCGCTCGCCGGGATGGGCTGGGAGCGGCCGTACCACGGAATGGCGCTCTGGATCTTCATGCTCGGTATGGCCGGGTTCCCGCTCACAGGGGGGATGTTCGGGAAGCTGTTCGTGTTTTCCGCTGCCTACGACGCGGGCGACTGGTGGCTCGTCCTCCTCGGCGTCGCTGCGACCGCCGTCTCCCTCGGGTACTACCTGAACGTCGTGCGCTGGCTGTACATGCGCTCGGGAGCGGAGCTTCGCCTGGCCCCGGCGGGCGGGTCGCCTCCCCGCGACCCGGCGCTGAGCGTCGCGATCGCTGCTTCGGTCGTCGTCACCGTCGGCTCGTTCTTCGTCGTGCAGCCGATCCTCGACCTCGCGTCCGACGCAGCCTCGTCCCTCCCCTTCTGAGGGAGGATTCCGTCCAGGCAGCCTTGAAGGATCGCGTAGGCAGGCCGTCTACGGAAGGAGCAGGATCTTGAGAGCACGCCTGATCGTCGCGACGATCGTCGCCGGTGGCCTCGCGCTGGTAGCCGGCGGCACGATGGCGCTTGCCGGCAAGCCGGCGCCCGACACCACGAAGTACCCCGACCTCAGAGCCGTGGTGCCGGATCACCTGAACCTGGTGAACCAGCAGCAGAACGAGTTCCTGCGCTTCTCCAACGGGATCGCGAACACGGGACCCGGCCCCTGGGCGATGCGGCCGGAGAACGAGCTCGGCGCGACCCCGACGACGACGGCGATCCAGGAGATCCGCTCGTCGAACGCGCAGTACCTCTGCGGGACGCAGCCGAAGCCGAGCACCGCCTGCTACACGATCCTCTCCGAGCAGGCCGTCTCGATCTTCGAGTACCACCCGACTCACAACCACTGGCACACCGCTGACGTCGCGCGGTTCGAGGTCAGGAAGGGCAGCCCGACCGGCTACGTGGTGGGTGGGAACTCGGTCAAGGTCGGCTTCTGCCTCCTCGACCTCTACAACCTCGACGGCAACGCGCCGACGAGCGAGAAGGTGTTCTGGGACTGCTACACGAGCTACCAGGGCGTCCGTTCGGGCTGGGTCGACCAGTACCACCAGGCGACCGACGGTCAGCAGGTCGACCTGACCGGGCTGCCGAACGCGAACGACTACTACCTCGTCTCGACGACGAACCCGACCGGCGTCTTCCTCGAGCAGAACAAGACCAACAACACCGCGTGGGTGAAGTTCACCCTGTCGACGGAGTCGAATGGGAACCGCAAGGTCACGGTCACGGCGCACTCGTACTGCGAGAGCCCCGGAATGTGCGGCGAGCTCTCGCCCAACCGCTGATCCCGACCGTCCTTCTCTAGATTGCCGTCATGCGAGAGCGGTGGTTCGGAGCGACGGGACGCAAGGTGCCGGCGGTCGTCCTCGAGGGGACGCTCGACCTGTCCGACGCGCTCGTGCTGGACGACCTCTCCGAGCTCGCGGCGATCCACGAAGCGCACCACGCGGGAACGCCCGTCGTCGTACGCTGCGCGACTGCGGAGGCGGTACACGCGGCGCTCTCTCTCGGACCGGTCGCGTGCGCGGTCGTAACCGATGAGGCGCTGCTCTCCCTGGATCTCGCGGAGATGACGTACGGCTAGCCCCGTCGTCGCCACGTACTCGATCTGCGCCTGCGATCTCGAGCAGTGGGGCGTCGCCGTGCAGTCGAAGTTCCTCGCCGTCGGCTCGATCGTCCCCTGGGCGGAGCCGCACGTCGGGGCCGTCGCGACACAGGCGTACGCGAACCCGCGCTATGGGCCTGACGGACTCGCGCTGCTCCGTGCCGGCGCCCCGGCCGACGAGGTCGTGGCGCGACTGACGGAGGCGGACGAGGGCCGCGCGGAACGGCAGGTCGGAATCGTGGACGGGGACGGATGCGCCGCCTCGTACACCGGCGACGAGTGCAAGACGTGGGCCGGCCATCGCACCGGTACCGGCTATGCGGCGCAGGGCAACACTCTCGTCTCGGCCGAGACCGTCGACGCGCTCGCCGAGACGTTCGACGCGACCACGGGCCGGCCTCTCGCCGATCGACTTCTCGACTGCCTCGACGCGGCGCAAGCAGCGGGCGGAGACAGTCGCGGACAGCAGTCCGTGGCACTTCTGGTCGTCGGCTCGGGACAGGGGTACGCCGGGCTCTCCGACGTCGTCGTCGACCTCCGGGTCGACGACCACCAGCAGCCACTCGAGGAGCTCCGCCGACTCTTCGACATCCACCAGCTCCGCGAGCCCTAGCCGTCGCCGGGCAGTCTCCGGCCGGCGGCGAGCGCTCGCAGCGCGGGCACGGGATCGTGATCGGGACGCGCGACGACGAGGACTGCGCCGTCCTCGGGGCCTGCGAGCGCGCCGACGAGCAGCTCGAGCCCGACTGCGAGCGCGAATGCCTTGTGCGCGTCCTTGCCCCCGAAGGGCACGAGCTCGTCCTCGGTCGCGCGACCGACCAGCACGTCGCCGGCCGTCACAGCGCCCATCGAGACGTCCGCGACGACCGGAGAGCCGTCGCTCGACGGAATCGCGATTGCCAGCGGGTTCGTTCCGACAAGCGGCGGGCCGCCGTCGGGATGCGCGAGGCGCTTCGGCGAAGTCGCGGTGAGAGCGGCAACCAGCCCTCCGTCTGCGAGCCGCCGCACCCAGTACCCGAGCGTTCCCGTGGGGAAGCAGCGCCGCACGACGACGAGACGCACCCGTTCGGGAGGATCGGCGAGCGTGGCGCGCACGATCTCCTCGAGGACGAGATAGCCGAGCGCGCCTTGGCCGTCCCAGCGCTCGTAGCCCTCCTCCGACTCGACGACCACGGGCCGCGCGGCCGGGTCGAGCTCGAGCGTGGCGAGCCACTCGACGCGAGCGAAGCCGTGTCCGACCTTGCCACGCCGCTCCGCGTCGGCGTAGTGCGCGACGAGGAAATCGACAGCCCCCGCGTCGAACCCGAGCGCCGAGAGGCGCTGACGCGCCTCGGCTTCGCTCATCGAGTCGAGAACGCCTTGTCGCTGAACCGGAGCACCTGCCAGCCCCGCTCTGCGGCGATCGCGCGCAGCCTCCGGTCCGGATTCACGGCGACCGCGTGGCCGACGGCTTCGAGGAACGGGACGTCGCTGGCCGAGTCGGAGTACGCGGTCGACTCCGCGAGGTCGATGCCCTCCTCCGCGGCGAGCGTCGCGAGCGCGTCCGCCTTCGCCCGGCCGTCGAGGCGCCTGGCGAGCCGGCCCGTGTAGCGACCGTCCACGACCTCGGCCGCAGATCCGAGACCGCCGTCGAAGCCGAGCTCGGTGACGAGCGCGTCGACGATCTCCTGCAGCGCCGCCGAGACGACGAACGACTTCTCGCCGCGTTCTCGGTGTCGCACGACGAGGTCGAGCGCGTCGCGGTAGACGTGCGGCTTGAAAGCGGGGTCCACGGCCTCGGCGACGATCTCGCGCATCACCTCGACCGGAAGTCCCTTCAGGAACGCCATCCCGCTCTCGGCCGTCCGCCCGACACGGGAGGTGCCCGCCCCGTACCGGATGAAGACGAGTTGCGCGACCATCGCCTTCGTCCGGTCACGGCGCCGGAGGAGTCTTCGGCGATGGAAGGCAGGCGCCAGCGACAGCGAGCTGGAGCGCGAGATCAGCGTCCGGTCGAGGTCGAAGAACGCGGCGCCTGGCACGCGCCGGCCTACGAGAGGACCGTGAGCGGCTTGCGAATCGCGCCCGCGCGGAGCGCGGCGACGGACTCGGCGAGCGCCACGATCGCGCCTGCCGACTCGGACTCGGGAGCGACCTCCGCAACGGGACAGCCATCGTCGGCCGCCTCGCGCAGGACCGGATCGAGCGGGATACGTGCGAGCAGCGGGATGCCCATTTCGTCGGCCAGCGCCTGCCCGCCACCCGAGCCGAAGAGCTCCTGGCCGGTGCCGGCCAGGTACGACATGTTCTCGACCGCGCCCAGGACCCGCATCCCGGTCTTCTGCGCCATCTGCGCCGCCCGCACCGCAACCTGCTGCGCCGCGGGCTGCGGCGTGGTCACGACGAGCGCCTCGGCGCGCGGCAAGAGTTGACCGAGCGACATCGCGACGTCCCCGGTTCCCGGAGGCATGTCCACCAGCAGCGTGTCCAGATCGCCCCAGTGCACGTCGGAGAGGAACTGCTCGAGCGCCTTGTGCAGCATCGGGCCGCGCCACATGATCGGCGCGTTCTCCTCCAGGAAGAAGCCGATGGACATGAGCTTCAGGTCACCGCGGACAGGTGGAACGATCATCTCGTCGACGGCGATCGGCTTCTGGTGGACGCCGAGCATGTGCGGGATCGAGTGGCCGTAGATGTCGCCATCGAGGACGCCCACCTGCTCGCCCAGCTCGGACAGCGCGTAGGCGAGGTTCGCGGTGAGCGTCGACTTCCCGACGCCACCCTTCCCCGATGCGACTGCGACGACCCGCGTTCCCGCCGAGAGTGAGATCGTCCGATCCGCGGTGTGGCCGCCCCGCAGCCGGGTCACGAGCGCGGTCTTCTCCTCCGGCGTCATGACGTCGAAGCCAAGCCGCACGCGCGTGACTCCCGGGACAGCGCCCACGTGGCGCGACACCTGCTCCTGGAACGAGTCGCGCAGCGGGCACCCGACGACCGTGAGCGCAATCGTGACCGACACCGAGCCGTCGTCCTCGACGAAGACGTCGCGCACCATGTCGAGCTCCGTCACGGGTCGCCGGAGCTCCGGATCGATGACGTTCTCGAGCGCCTTCAGGATCGCGTCGCGGTCCGGTCTCATCCCGGCGAGCGTACCTGTAGGGCAGCGGCGAGCTGGGCGACGAGCTCGTGGGAAGCTGCCGCCGCGAGCCGCGAACGAGCGCCGAGGTCGAGTGGGGCCGCGTCGAACGGCGGGTCCTCGAACAGCTCGACGGCCAGGCCGCATTCCCGCACCAGCAGCTGAGCAGCCGCGATGTCCACCGAACGGGCGGGCTTGAGGCAGACGACCCCGTCGACCCGGCCGGCGGCGAGGTGACAGAGGGAGAGCGCGAGCGAGCCCATCACGCGCACGCGGCCCGCGAGGCCGATCACGCCGGTGATGCGCTCGGCGATCGCCGGCGTCGTCGTGCCCTCGAAGGAGAGGATCTCGATGGCCTCCTTCGGTCCGATTGCGCCGAGCCGCGCACCGTTGAGGAACGCGCCGCCGCCGTGCTCGGCCGTCCACTCCTCCCGCGTCCCGAAGTCGTAGACGTACCCGAACGACACGTCTCCCATCGCCGGACCCTCGGCGACCGCGAGCGAGAAGGAGAAGAACGGGATCCCTCGCTTCGCGTTCACGGAGCCGTCGATCGGGTCGACGACGATGCGGCGCGCGCCGCCCTCGCCGAACGTCCGCTCCCCGAGCTCCTCGGAGACGAGCACGAAGTCCTCGCCGAGCGCGGCGAGACGCGCCACCACCGCGTCCTCCGCTGCCTGGTCGATGGCCGTCGTCTCGTCGCCGCCGACGCCGAGTCGAAGGACGGGCTCGCGCTCGATCCGCGTCGGCAGCCGCTGAAGGACGACGCAGATGTCCTCGACGCAGAGGCGGCAGGTCTCGAGCCAGTCCGTCACGGCGTCACCGGGTGAAACAGAAGACCCGACAGCGGCTTCGGGAAGAAGTAGGTGCTCTTCGGCGGCATCGGCTCGCCGCGGCGCGCCACGGCGAAGACGTCCTCGACCCGTGGCCGGCGAAGGATGAACGCAGCGTCCGCCGCGCCACTGTCGACCTCGGCGAGAGCGTCCTCGAGGCTAGGCGTGTAGCGAATTCCGTCGAGGCCGTGGCGATCGACGAGCTCCACGTCGAGCTCGCCTTCGCGACCGTATGCGAGGCCGACCGAGCAGCGCCGATACCTGACCGCCGCCGCGCGCTCGTACGCCGCGTCCTCGAGCCGCGCGAGAGCGTCTTCCAGGCTCGAGGCCGCCTCGTCGTCGGCGCCGCTCGCGAGATCCGGGCGACCGGAGAAGAGGCGATGTGTGGGAAAGAGCTGCAGCCCGGCGTCGTCCGTAGGCACGACGAGGGCCATGATCCGCACGGGCGCACCGAGCTCCTCGCCGAGCTCGACGGCGCTCTCGTAGCGGTGGTGCCCGTCAGCGACGAGCAGCTCGGCGTCCCGCAGCCCGTCCGCCGCGTCAGCCGGGAGTCGCCAGAGCCGCGTGCCGTCGACGGCGAGGTCGGGGCCCGCCTCGGGAAGGGGCGGCGCGAAAGTTGTCTCCGCGAGCAGGAGGATGGGCTCGGGCTGCACCCGGGTCTCCTGCAGCAGGCGCCGCCGCTCTTCGCGTATCCCCGGATGTGTGCGCTCGTGGGGAAGGACGCCTCCCTCCGCGTAGGGCGTCGCCGCCAGCGAGACGATCACGCCGTGCCGCTCGCGGGCGATGCCGTCCGGGCCGACGAACTCCTCCCGTACGAGCCACGCCGACGACGCGTCGTCGAGCTCGAGGATCCCCGCGGCGAGCCAGTCGCGGTACAGCGCCCCCGCAGCCACGGCCGACTCGGGCAAGGTCACGTGGACGACGTTGTAGGGACTGCGCGTATAAAGCGCCGCGCGCTCCTCGTCCGATACAGCGTCGTAGGGCGGGGCGACGAGGTCGGGCAGCGCGCCGGCCGCGCCGGCGTAGCGGACGGCGCGAAACGGCTGCACGTCGGCCATCGCGGCGAGCGTACCAACGGGTTTGAGCCATAGACTCGGGACGTGGCCACGATCGCCGAGCTCGTCGAGGACAGGACCGTCGAAGGCGTGTTCGCGGTCGCGAAGAAGGAGCGCCGGCGCACCCGGGCGGGCGCCGCATACCTCGCACTCGAGCTCGTCGACGCCAGTGGCCGCGTCGACGCACGGGTCTGGAACGACGTCGACTTGCTCGACCAGCGCTTCGGCGAGGGCGACGCCGTGCGCGTGCTCGGCCGCGTCGAGCGCTTCGGCGGGAAGCTCCAGGTGCAGGTGCGAACGGTCGAGGCCGCCGAGGACGCCGACCCGGCCGAGCTCACGCCCTCCCTCCGGCGAGACGCGGACGAGCTCGACGGCTTCTTCGAGTTCCTTGCGGCCGAGATCTCCCACGAGGGGCTCGCCACCGTCGTCGACTCCTTCGCCCGGGACGCCGACGTCCGGAAAGCGCTCCGCTCGCTCCCTGCCGCCGGTGTCGACGGGCACCACGGCTACGCGGGAGGCCTCCTCGAGCACACCGTCGGCGTCGCGACCCTGTGTCGCGAGACCGCGCAGCTCCATCCGCGGCTCCGACAGGATCTCGTGCTCGCCGCGGCCCTTGTCCACGACGTCGGCAGGATCCGCGAGCTCGGTCGGGGCCCGTCGTTCAGGCAGTCCGACGAGGGCCGGCTCCTCGGACACGTCCACCTCGGGCTGAGGATGATCGAAGAGCGCGCGCGGGACCTCGACCCTGCCGTTCTCGCCGAACTCCTGCACGCCGTCGCGTGCCACCACGACCGCCCGGCCGCACGCACCGCCGAGGCGGCCGTGCTCTACCACGCGAACCAGCTCGACGCCCAGGCCGCGACGCGTCCCGTCGGCGACGACTGACCGCACATGGCCGCGCTCCTCGCGCTCGGCGGCGCCGCGTGCTGGGGCGTCGGTGACTTCCTCGGCGGCCTCGCGGCGCGACGGATGGCGGTCATCGCCGTGCTTGCGATCTCGCAGGCGATCGGCCTGGCGGGCTTGCTGGTCTGGGTCCTCGCGTCTCGCGAAGCCTTTCCAGGGGTCCAAGCCCTCCTGCCGGCCGCGGCGGCCGGCGTCGCGGGGCTCATCGGCCTGGCCGCGCTGTACCGCGGGCTCGCGGTCGGCGCCATGGGTATCGTCGCGCCCATCTCCGCGGCATCACCTGTCGTGGGCCTCACCGCAGACGCGGTGCAGGGGACGTTTCCGGCCGCGCTGCAGTGGCTCGGCATCGGGCTCGTGCTCGCCGGCATCGCGGCGCTCTCGCTCCAGTCGTCGGACGGCGGGAGCGGCCGCGTCGCGAGCGGGGTCGGGCTCGCACTCGTCGCGGCGCTCGGGTTCGGGCTCTTCGTCATCGGGCTCGACGCAGGATCCGACGAGAGCGCGGAGTGGGCGGTCGTCGCCGCTCGCGCCGTCTCGGTCGTCCTGGCCGTCCTCGCGGCACTCGTCTTGTCGACGTCGCTGCGACCGTCGCGCGGCGCGTGGCCGCTCCTGACCGGTGTGGGCATCGGCGACACCCTCGCGAACGTCCTCGTGGCGATCGCCTCGACGCGAGGGGCGGTGGGCATCGTCGCCGTGCTGAGCGCGACGTACCCGATCGTGACGGTCCTGCTCGCGAGGGTCTTTCTCGACGAGCGGCTGACGTCGCCGAAACGCATGGGCGGCGTGGTCGCGATTGCAGGCGCGGTGCTCGTCGCAGCCGGCTGAAGGAACCACACCGCAGCCGCGGAATCAAGCGGCCGGGAGCGAGCTGGAACAGCCGCCCGACCCTCAGCAGGAGCCCCGGACCTTCTCACGTCTCGACATCGGCATCCTGGTCGTGCTCGTGTCGATGGCGCTCGCGGGCGTCGTCGGACTGATCGCGGTGCTCACCGCGGACAACGACGTCGCGGCTGTAGGCGTCGGCTTCGGCGTCGCGTACGTCATCTTCCTCGCCGGGGGACGGTCGCCTCCGCTCTCGCCTGCCTCGCTCGCGGACGGCTCGAGGCGCTCTCACTCGGAGCGCTCGTCGCGTCCGGCCTCGCCGTCGACCTACTCGTCATCGCGATCTGGCTCGAGATCGAGAGCACGGCGTACGCGAAGCTCATCGGGATCGCCTTCGTGATCTCGGTCTTCGGGCTGATCGTCCTCGGGCTCACGCTCGCGTGCCAGCCCCGGGACTCGTTCGCGCGCTACCTCTACTCCGCAGCCGTGGCCGCATCCCTCCTCGCGGCCGCCATCGCGACCTTCGTCGTACTCGACACCGGAACCGACGACTTCGTTGCCACCGCCGGGCCCGTACCCGCTCCGTTCGGGAACGGATACCTCCTGAGGACGCTTGCGGCCACCTCCGTCGTGCTCGCCGCGCTCTGGTTCGGCGCCCTCGCCGCCAGCCGGGTCGAGCGACGGACCGATGCCCAGGAGGGCTAGACGTTGAAGCGGATGTTGAGGACGTCTCCGTCCTCGACGAGGTACGTCTTGCCTTCCAGCCGCTGAAGCCCCCTCCGCGCCGCCTCGGCGTGCGAGCGGCACTCGAGGAGATCGTCCCAGCGGATGGCCTCACAGCGGATGAAGCCGCGCGCGATGTCCGAGTGGACCGACTCGGCCGCATCGAGCGCCGTCTGCCCGTGCCGGAGCGTCCACGACCGCGCCTCAGTGTCTCCGACGGTGAAGAACGTGATCAGGCCGAGCGCCTCTTTCAACCGTACGACGACATCGTCGAGCGCCGAGGCTCCCGAGCGGAACTCCGCGGCCTCGTCGTCCGAGAGCTCGGCAAGCTCCATCTCGAGCGCGCAGTCAATCCCATCGGGGCCGTTCTCGAGGGGGATGAGCGGCTTCGTCGTCAGGGGCTCCAACTCGGCGGGGAGCTCGCCTGCCCACTCGGACAACGGGTGGCCGTCGTCGAGGTGCGCGAGCAGGCGCTCCGTCAGCTCGAGCTCCTGCCGCTTGGCGCGATCGCCGGACTTCGCCTCCTTGCGGACGCGCTCGAGGCGGCGATCGACGTGCTCGCGGTCGGCGACGATCAGCTCCAACCGCAGCGTCTCGAGGTCGGCGGCGGGATCCGCGCCGCCCGAGAAGCCGTCGAGGACGGCGAGCAGCGCGTCCGACTGGCGGAGCTCGCCTGGAATCTCCGCGCGTCCGGGAACGTCGACGACCCTGATCGCGGCCGGCGTGACCTTCTTCGAGCCGACGACCTCCGCGAGGCGGTCGAGGCGGTCGTCGCGAATCACCGCCATGCCGAGGTTCGGCTTCTGCGTGACGTCCGCGTACGCCGTGACCTGAGCTCCGGCCCGAGTGAGCGCGTTGAAGAGCGTCGTCTTCCCGGAGTTGGGAAGGCCGACGATGCCGACCCTGAGTGCCATGTGCCGCTAGTTGGCGAAGCCGACCCGCGACTCGCGCGCGTACCGCTTCACGTAGAGCACGCGGTCGAGGACCAGGGTGACCGTCCCCTCCTGTGCGTCGAGCGTGAGAGTCGACGACGCGCCCGCGCCGAGGTTTCGGTCGAGCGCGTCCGCGCTGTCGGCGGTGACGAGCCAGCTGAGGATTTGCCCGCCTGCGAACCCGATCTCGACGCGAATGAAGTCGTCAGCCACTCGCAACCACCTCCGTGAGGACGCCGTGGACGGAATCGGGATGGACGAACGCGACCTCGAGCCCGAACAGCCCCTGGCGCGGAACGTGGTCGATGAGCTGCGCTCCCTGGGACTCGAGCTCGTCGAGGGTCGTACGCAGGTCGTCCGTGGAGAGCGCGACGTGATGCATGCCCGGACCGCGTCGCGACAGGAAGCGCGCGACCGGCGTGTCGTCCCCGGTCGGCGTCACGAGCTCGACGCGGCCGTCGCCGACCAGCATCGATGCAGCCTCGACGCCCTGCTCACGAAGCGGCTCGCGGTGCTCGAGACGGGCGTGGAAGAGCTGCTCGTAGGTCGCGATCGCCTCGTCGAGATCGGTTACGGCGACGCCGAGATGGTGGATCCCGCGCACGCTCGCGACTCTACCCGGCGACTTTAGAACTCAGTTCAGCGTGACGCTTCGACACAAGGCTCATTCTGAATCGAGTTCTTAGTCACGCATGGGGAGAGCGCGTACCGTGCCGACGGTCTCGGACGAGTGCGACTCCGGCACGGTGTCGGCGAGCAATGCCTGGAGCTCGGAGCGGTCGAGCGTCTCCTTCTCGAGCAGCGCGGACGCCACGCGATCGAGCGCGGTGCGATGTTTGGAGAGCAGTCGTTTCGACTCCTCGTACGCGTGATCGGTCAGACGTGCCTGCGCGGAATCGCGAAGACGCTTCGTCTCCTCCGAGAGGGCGTAGTTGTCCGCGCGCATCGTCCGCGAGGGCGCGACGTCGGACATTCCGTACTCGAAGACCATCGAGCGGGCGATCTCGGTCACACGCTCGAGGTCGTTGGCTGCGCCGTTCGTGATCCGTCCGAAGACGATCTCCTCGGCAGCGCGGCCTGCGAGGAAGACCTTCATGAGGTCGACGAACTCCTCGCGCGTGTGCATGTAGCGATCCTCGGACGGCGTGTTGAACGTGTAGCCGAGCGCCTGTCCACGCGAGACGATCGTGGCCTTTTGTGCGGGGAAGAGGTCGCCGACGAGATGCGACATCACCGCGTGCCCGGCCTCGTGGAAGGCCAGGATGCGCTTCTCCTTCTCCGAGACGACGCGCCGCTGCTGGAGCCCGGCGACGATCCTGTCCATCGCCGAGTCGAAGTCGAGCTGGCGGATGTGCTGGGCGCTCGTGCGACCGGCGAGGATCGCCGCCTCGTTGCAGAGGTTCGCGAGATCGGCCCCGGTGAGCCCGGCCGTCTGCCGGGCGATGATGCCGAGGTCGACGTCCGACGCGAGCGGCTTGTCTCGCGTGTGCACGCTCAGGATGGCCTCGCGACCGGCCACGTCCGGCGCCGCGACGAGCACCTGGCGGTCGAAGCGACCCGGTCGCAGCAGCGCCGGGTCGAGGTCCTGCAGTCGATTGGACGCAGCCATGACGACGACCTCGTCGCGCGCGTTGAAGCCGTCGAGCTCGACGAGGAGCTGGTTCAGCGTCTGGTCGTGCTCGCGATGGAACCCGCCTCCGATCCGGGCGGTGCCGACCGCGTCGAGCTCGTCGATGAAGACGATCGACGGCGCGTGCTTGCGCGCCTCCTCGAACAGCTTGCGGATGCGTGCGGCTCCAAGACCGGCGAACATCTCGACGAACGACGAGGCGCTCTGCGAATAGAAGTTCGCGCCCGACGCGCTCGCGACGGCCTTCGCGACGAGCGTCTTGCCGGTGCCCGGAGGCCCGTGCAGGAGGATCCCGCGCGGCACGCGTGCGCCGAGCTTCTCGAAGCGCTTCCGGTCGCGCAGGAACTCGACCACCTCGACGAGCTCCTCCTTCGCCTCATCGAGCCCGGCCACGTCGTCCCAGGACACGTCGACCTGCGACCCGCGCACGACCGGCGCGGGCTTCGCACGCGGCATGAACCTGAGCGTGTAGAGAAGGAGGAGGATGACGATGCCGAAGAACACGATCGGCAGCCACGTCAAGAGCGTGTTCTCGAGATCCACCATCAGCTGCTATCGGCACCGCGCCGACGGCGCTTGAAGCTCTACGCCGTGGGACGCTCGAGCGCGAGGCAGGCGTCGCGGGCGGCGTTCGCGACCTCGAGCTGCTCCGCAGAGGGCTCGGCCGTCGAGAGGTGGCGCTGGAGCTCGAAGCCGGGTCGCGCGAGCGCGCGTGCGAGCGGGTGCCGCGGGTTGCGAGCGACCCACGAAAACACCTCGACCGAGCCCCCGATCGCGCCCGCGGTCCCGACAAGGCGAGCGAAGTTGCGCGTTCCGGCCGGCGCCTTCGCCGCGACGACGTTCGCAGCGAGAGAGGACGCGACCATCGGCGCGATGAGCTGTGAGCCGCACCGTGGGTGCTCCTTCGGCGCGGGAGTCCCGCCGTTCTCGTACGTCCCGATCGAGATGTGCTCGGCGCCGTGATAGGCGGCGAGGTCCTGACCGCGGAGCGCGAGCGCGGCCGGGAGGAACGCGACTCCGGCGGCCGCAACCTCGCGCGTGGCCGCCGAGAGCTTCGACCGGCGCAGGACGCGCGCGGCGACGGCAGTACCGAGAATCGCGCCGAGCACGCTCGGCCGCTCGAACGGGAAGCGCGCCTGCGGGATCGCCCGGCGAACCGTCGGGAGAAGCGCAAACGCCTCGGCAAGCGCGATCGGCCCGCGCAGGACCGGCATCCGCTGCCGCAGGGCAGGCGCGAGATGAGGCTTGTGACCGGACGCAACCCTGAGCGCATCGTTGTGGTCGCGCACCGCGCAGCCCCAGGCCGTCGGCCCGTGCACGAGCACGCCGTTCTGGAGCGCCATCCCGCCGAGCCTGACTGGTGTCTCGTCCACGTTCAGACCTTAGCCGCCAGCGCGCGAAGCCCTGCCTGGAGAACGTCGACCGCTGGCCCGCGCTCGAGCGGGCTCCCGTCGATCTCTATGAGCGGCATCAGCTCGCGAACGGACGACGAGGTGAAGGCTTCCTCCGCGGCGAGCAGCCGCTCGAGCGGGTAGGTGCCCTCCTCGACGCAATAAGCGGACGCGGGCGCGAGCTCCATCAGCGTCGCCCGGGTGACGCCGGCGAGGATCCCGAGGTCGAGCGACGGCGTGTACAGCGTGTCCCCGACACGCCACCACACGTTCGTGACGGTGCCTTCGAGGACGATCCCGTCCCCGTCCACGAAGAGCGCCTCGTCGGCGCCCCGACGTCGCGCCTCATCCTCCGCGGCCATGTTGACGGCATAGCTCGTCGACTTCACGCCGGGAAGCAGCCACGGAGCCGCCGCCCGCACTCCGAGCAGCGAGACGGCCGTCGCCCCGCGCTCGCGTGCGGGCTCGATCCAGTCCGGGATCTCGCCCAGGAGCGCGAGGGCCGAGGGGACTCCTCGGGCGGGCCCTGCCGTCCAGACGAGCCGCAGCGTCGCGTCGCCGTGCTCGGCCTTGGGCAGCACGAGGCCTACGAGCACCTGGAGTCGGCGACGTTCCACCGCCGGGAGTCCGATGCTCGCGGCGGACGCAGTGAGCCGGTCGAGATGCTCCTCGAGCCGGAACGGACGGCCGCCGTACACCCGCAGCGTCTCGAAGGCCGCACGGCCGCGGAGAAGCCCCTCGTCGTCGGCCCGGATGACGGGCTCGGCGGGGTCGACGAGCCCGCGGCCCGTGACGGCGAGGGCGAGGACGCTCATGGGCCGATCTCCGGCCCGTGAGCGGGGAGGGGTGTGGGGAACCGGGAGGTTCCCCACGTTCTCAGGAAGAAGGGGGCACGCGGGGGAAACATGGTTTCCCCCGCGACCGCGGGCCGAAGGCGAGCGGCGCTCACGCCAGGGCCGCCTCGGGAAGCCGTGAGCCGATCGCAGTGAGCAGCGGCCGCGCCTTGACCCACGACTCCTCGACCTCTGTCGCAGGATCGGAGTCCCAGACGATCCCGCCGCCGACCCAGAGGTGGATCGTCCCGTCCGCGATCGCGAACGTCCTGATCGTGAGCGCGAGGTCGAAGTCCCCGTTGCCGTGGATCCGCCCGATGGCGCCCATCGAGGCGCCGCGGCCAATCGCCTCGAGCTCGGCGATCAGGTCGACCGCCGCAATCTTGGGAGCGCCCGTCACGGAGCCGCCGGGAAACGTCGCGCGCAGGATCTCGGCCAGACCGACACCGTC
Organism: uncultured Gaiellaceae bacterium; assembly: GCA_963787855.1. Classification (GTDB taxonomy): domain Bacteria; phylum Actinomycetota; class Thermoleophilia; order Gaiellales; family Gaiellaceae; genus GMQP-bins7. Next base: position 8,211 of record CAWBER010000019.1, on the reverse strand, counting down.
GCGGAGCGTTCCCTCCACCGCCGACACCATGTGCTCGACGCCGGCGAGCTCCCGCGTGACCATGAGCTCCGGCCAGCGGACGGTGCCTGGCTCGCAGACGCGCGAGAGATCGTTCCGCTCGAGGTCGACGATCATCACGTGCTCGGCCGCGTCCTTCTCGGACGCACGTAACTCGGCAGACGCGCCGCGCGGGCGGGTGCCCTTGATCGGCGTCGTCCAGACCCGGTCGCCACGGCGGGCGAGGAACAGCTCCGGCGAGGCGGACACGACCGCCCAGTCCTCGGTCACGAACGGAGCGGGATGGAGCGGGCGCAGCGATGCGAGTCGTTCTGCCAGGGCGTGCGGGTCGCCCTCGAACGGCGCGCCGAGATGCTGGACGACGTTCACCTGGTACACGTCGCCCCGCGCGATCGCCTGCCGGACGTCCTCGATCGCGTCGCGGTACTCGGCTGAGTCCCACGAGCGCTCCCACTCACCGATCGAGAAGCCCCTGTGACCCCGTGTCACTTGGTCCTCGGGGCTCTCCACGATCCTGCAGGCGGCGAGAGGGAGCGCGGTACACGGCTCGGGCGGCGAAGGCGACGCGTCTCGGCGAATCGCCTGCGACAGCCCGTAGCCGAGGTAGAGGTCGGCGACGAGCCCGTCCCCACGGGCGGTGAAGAAGCTCGTGGCCCTCAGCCACTCCTCGATCCGCTCGAACGCGTCTTTCGGATCGCGAAGCTCGAGGAGCTCGTCAGGCACGTGCGGGCTCCGTCACGAGACCGGCCAACTCCGTATAGGCGGCGGCCGGGTCGTCGTTCCAGAAGATCGCGCTGCCGGCGACGAGGAGATCGGCGCCAGCGTCTCGCGCGGCGCGAGCCGTCTCGGCGTTGATGCCGCCGTCCACCTGGAGTCGCACACCGGCCGGAAGCGCCTCGCGGAGCGCAGCGATCCGATCGAGCGCGTCGGGCATGAACGCCTGGCCCGAGTAGCCGGGATGGATCGACATGCAGAGGAGGAGGTCGGCACCGTCCGCCGCGACGACGGCCTCGTCGGTCGCCGTCTCCGGATTGAGCGCGACGCCGACGCCGAGGCCGAGCGAGCGCGCGTGAGCGATCGCCCGTGCGGGCTCGTCGCAGACCTCGACATGGAACGTGACGCTGTCGCCGCCTGCCTTCGCGACAGCCTCGAAATGCTTCTCGGGCTCGCTCACCATCAGGTGGCAGTCGAGCCACGCGCTCCACCCCCGCATGAGCGGTGCGATCGACGTGGCGACGACCGGTCCGATCGTGATCTCGGGGATGAAGTGGCCGTCGCCCACGTCGAAGTGGAAGACCTTCGCCCCCGCCGCCCGGAGCGAGCCGAGCTGCTCGCCGAGGCGCGAGAAGTCCGAGGCGTAGATCGACGGCTCGATCTCGACCGCATCTGCCCATTCGGCCCAGCTCATGTAACCAGGCTAATGCTGGGCTTCCGGCTCTCGCCAGCCACCGTGTCCTTCGGCGATCTCGTCAGCCGAAGCAGGTCCCCACGAGCCGCGCTCGTAAGGCTCGACCGGGCTCGGATCGTCGAGGAGCGGCTGCACGATGCGCCACGTCTCCTCGATCACCTCCCAGCGCGGGAAGAGCGTGCTGTCGCCACGCAGCACGTCCGCGAGCAGACGCTCGTAGGGACCGGGTGGCTCGCCGAGCTCCTCCGCGAAGTCGAGATCGAGCGAGACGGGCTGCGAGACCTCCTTGCCGGGAGTCTTCGCCCGCAGGAAGATCGACATGCCCGCCTGGCGGCCGATCCGCAGGACGATGTCGTCGTGGCCGGGGCAGTCGAGCACGTGCGTGCCCCAGCGCAGCTGCGGCACGCGCTGAAGTCGGACGACGATCTCCGTTGCGGTCCTGGCGAGCGCCTTCCCGGTCCGGACGAGGATCGGGACCCCGGCCCAGCGCCAGTTCTCGATCTCGAAGCGCAGCGCCACGAACGTCTCGGTGTCCGAGTCCGGCCGGACACCTTCGATGTCCCGGTAGCCGACGTACTGACCGCGCACGGCAGTGGACGGGTCGGCCTCGGGCATCGCCCGGAACACGTCGACACGACGACGCGGTATCGCATCCTCGTCTCCGGAAGGCGGCTCCATCCCGACGAGCGCGAGGACCTGCAGGAGGTGGTTCTGCACGACGTCCCGTACCGCGCCGACCGGGTCGTAGAAGTGCCCACGATCCTCGACGCCGAAGTCTTCGGCCATCGTGATCTGGATCGACTCGACGTGCTCGCGGTTCCAGATCGGCTCGAAGAGCGCGTTCGCGAACCGGAGGTACATGATGTCCTGGACCGGCTCCTTGCCGAGGAAGTGGTCGATTCGGAACAGGCGCTCCTCGGGGATGATCGCGGTGAGGCGCCGGTTCAGCTCGCGTGCCGACGCGAGGTCCGTGCCGAACGGCTTCTCGACGACGAGACGCGCGCGCTCCCCGACGAGCCCCTCGGCCGCAAGCTCCTCGGCGATCTCGTCGAACATCGACGGCGGGGTCGCCAGGTAGAAGACGGGCGTCGTCGCGTCTCCGAGAGCCGCTCGCAGGCCGTCGTAGAGAGACCCCTCCTCCGCGTCTCCCCCGACGTAGCTCATCCGTGACAGGAGGTCGTCGAGCACCTTCTCGTCGTGGTTCTTCTTCTTCGCGATGATCGCATCCGCCACATGGCCCAGGAATTCGTCCTCGGACAGCGCTCTGCGTCCGACTCCGACGACCGGGCACACGAGCAGGCCCTGCTGCGTGAGGTCGTAGAGGGCAGGGATCGTGCTGCGGCGGGCGAGGTCGCCGGTGATCCCGAAGACGACGAGCGCGTCGGCGTCGCGGCCGCTCATGCCGCGAGGAGCGAGTGCGCGACGGAGCGCAGCATCTCGACGCCGAGCTCGAGGTCGTCCACCCGGATCCGTTCGTCGGCGGAGTGCACGAGCTTCGTCGCGAGCTCCGGGTCCATGTGCCGGATCGGGAAGAAGCCGTACGCAACTGTGCCGAACGCCTGCCGGAGGTAGTGGCTGTCGGTGAAGCCAGGGCAGGCCATCGGCGCGAGCCGCGCGCCGGGCTCGATCGACTCCGTGAAGTGCTCCAACGCATCCCAGAGCGGCGTCCCGAGGGGCGAGCGCGTCCCGCCGGTCGCCTCGTCGAACTCGAGGTCGTAACGGCCGTTACCGAGCGCCGCCCGGATGAGCGGCTCGACGTCGGCCGGCGTCGTCTCCGGAAGCAGCCGGCAGTCGACCGTGATCTCGCAGAGAGCCGGGATGACGTTCCGCTGGTGCGATGCGTCGATCATCGTCGGTGAGAGCGTGAACGCGAGCAGCGGCTCGACGAGCGCGGGCAGAAGCGGGTGCACGGCGGCTGCACGAGTGAGCGCCTCCTCGAGTGGCGGGGTCTCTCCCAGCACCGCCTCGAGCAAACTCTTCGCCTCGGGGATGAGCTCCTGCGGCGGGTCGTACGCGCCGAGGGCCTCGAGGTAGCGCGCCGCCTTGACGAGCGCGTTGTCCGCGATCCCAGGCATCGACGCGTGGCCGCTCCGGCCGTGGACGCGAATGGTGAACGGCGCCGACATCTTCTCGGCGGACGCAGCGAAGTAGACAGGGTTGCCACCGAGGACGAGCCGCTCGCCGGCGCCCTCGTTGATCGCGTAGTCGCAGCGGGCGGCGTCGGGATGCTCGGCACACAGCCAGACGAGCCCGTAGCCGTCGTCGCCTCCGACCTCCTCGTCCGCAGTCGCGATGAGAAGGAGGTCGCCGGACGGCTCGAAGCCCTCGCGCGCGAGCGACGCGAACGCGACGGCGTTGGCGGCGACCTGGTCCTTCATGTCGAGGGCGCCGCGACCCCACACCTCGCCATCCACGAGATCGCCCGACCACGGGTCGCGCGCCCATTCGGCGGGATCAGCAATGACGGTGTCCGTATGGCAGAGGAACGCGAGCGTCGGGCCGTCACCGCCATCGATCCGCGCCACGAGGTTCGCTCGCTCGGGGACGCGTGCGTACAGCTCAGCCCCAACCCCGTTCTCCGCCAGGTAGTCGCGGAGGAGGTGCGCCGCCTGCGTCTCGTTCCCCGGCGGATTAACGGTGTCGAGCCGAAGAAGCGACTGCAGGAGCGCGGTGACCTCGTCGCGGCGCGACATCCGGCCGGGAGCATACTTCGCGCGTGGCCGACCTCTTCTCGGAAGCCGCGCGCGAGCGCCAGGCGGAGAACGCGCCGCTCGCGGTGCGGCTGCGGCCGTCCTCGCTCGACGATCTCGTCGGCCAGCAGCACGTGCTGGCGCCGGGATCGGCGCTCCGGCGAGCGATCGAGGAGGACCGCCCGCCGTCGATGATCCTCTTCGGCCCGCCGGGCACGGGGAAGACGACGATCGCCCGCATCGTCGCGGAGCGGACCGGTGCCGCGTTCGAGGAGATCTCGGCCGTCTCCGCCCGCGTGGACGACGTCCGCGCCGTGATCGCCCGCGCCCGAGACCGCCTGGGTGGGAATGGCTTGCGGACGATCCTCTTCATCGACGAGATCCACCGCTTCAACAAAGCGCAGCAGGACTCCGTGCTGCACGCCGTCGAGGACGGCCTCGTCACGCTGATCGGGGCGACGACCGAGAACCCGTATTTCGAGGTCAACTCGGCGCTCCTCTCGCGCTGCACTGTCATCGAGCTGCAGGCGCTCTCGGAGGAAGAGCTCGTGACGATCCTCGAGCGCGGGGCTGCGACGCTCGGCGCGGACGTACCCCCGGACGTACTCGCGCGCCTGGCCACACGCGCAGGCGGCGACGCGCGCGCTGCGCTGCAGATCCTCGAGCTGGCGCAGGCAACCGCCGAGGCCGAGGAGGGCACGGTGACGGAGGAGCACGTGCTCGACGCATCGCGCAAGCGTCCGCTCCTCTACGACCGCAAGGGCGACCAGCACTACGACTTCGCCTCCGCGTTCATCAAGTCGGTGCGCGGCGGCGATGCCGACGCATCCGTGTATTACCTCGCAGCGATGCTCGAGGCCGGTGAGGATCCGCGCTTCATCGCGCGCCGGATGGTCATCCTCGCGTCGGAGGACGTGGGCAACGCCGACCCGAATGCGCTCGTCGTGGCGGTTGCGGCCGCGCAGGCGCTCGAGCACGTCGGCCTCCCCGAGGCGCAGCTCAACCTCTCGCAGGCGGCCATCTACCTCGCGTTAGCGCCGAAGTCGAACGCCTCCGCCGTTGCGATCTGGGAGGCGCGCCAAGACGTGCGCGAGCACGGGAACGCGCGACCGCCGGCCATGCTCCGCTCGACCGGGCACACGCGCGCCGCGAAGGCGCGCGGCCATGGCGAGGGGTACGTCTACCCGCACGACGACGAGACCGGCTTCGCCCTGGAGTACCTCCCGGAGGAGCTGCGCGGGCGGCGGTACTATCGGCCGTCCGGTCAGGGAGAGGAGCAGGCGGATGGCGGTGAGGACAGGTGACGCGGCGCCCGAGTTCGACCTCGAAGTCGCCCACGACGAGCGCGTGAGGCTCTCGGAGCTCCGCGAGCGCGCGAACGTCCTTCTCGTCTTCCACCCCTTCGCCTTCACACCGGTCTGCGAGGACGAGGCCCGAGACCTCCAGGAGAACCTCCAGTCCTTCCGCGATGCCGGGACGGAGATCGTCTTCGTCTCGTGCGATCCGTCGGCCGCGCGACAGGCGTGGAAGGCAGAGCTCGGCGCGGAGTACACGTTCGCATCCGACTTCTGGCCACACGGCGCCGCCGCGAAGGCCTACGGGATCTTCAACGAGTCGAACGGCGCGCCACACCGAGGGACGTTCCTCATCGACCGCAGCGGAACCGTCATCTGGTCGCTCGTGAGCGAGCGCGACGAGCGTCGCGACGAAATGGTGCCGGAGTCGCTCGACGCCCTCGCCGTCACGGAGTGACCCTGACGCTCCACGAGTGGGGCGATCCCGGGTCGCCGCGCGTCGTCTGCCTGCATGGCGTGCGCAACCACGGCGCCCACTTCGGGCCGCTCGCCGCGCGGCTCGCCGACTACCACGTGGTCGCCCCGGACCTCCTCGGGCACGGGCATTCGCCGTGGGAGCCGCCGTGGGACATCGGCGCGCACCTCGAGGCGATCGTGAAGACGGTCGGCGCGCGCGAATCGGTCCTCATCGGCCACTCGTTCGGCGGACGGCTCGCGTTCGAACTCGCGGCGCGCGCGCCCAAGCTCGTGCCGAAGCTCGTCCTCCTCGACCCGGCCATCCTTCTGCCCGGCCACGTCGCGCTCGCCGCGGCCGAGAACGCCCGACGCGAGAAGTCGTACGTCTCCTTCGACGAGCTCGTCGAGCACCGTTACGAGGAGAGCCAGCTCCTCCGCGCTCCGCGCGAGCTCGTCGTCGAGGATCTCGCGGCGCACGTCGAGTCCGGCGACGACGGCCGTATCCGCTATCGCTACTGCCAGTCGGCCGTGGTGACGGCGTACGGCGAGATGGCCTCGCAGCCACCGCGCTTCGAGGACGTGCGCGTTCCGACCCTCCTCGTCCTCGGGGAACGCTCGTACCTGCCGTACGACCATCTCCTCGACGCGCACCGTGCCGCCCTCGGCGAGCACCTCGAGGTCGTCGTCGTCCCGGGCAGCCACTCGGTCACCTGGGATGCGCTCGAGGAGACGAGCGCAGCGATCACGGCGTTTCTGACGACCTAGACGCAGAGATCCGCAGCCACCGCCGAGTAGATCTGGACGCAGCGTTCCAGCGACTCGACGTCGACCCACTCCACCTCCGAGTGCAGGCCTTCTCCGCTCGGCCCGAAGACCACCGTCGGGATGCCGGCGCTCGCGAGCAGCGCGGAGTCGGCCCAGAACGGGACGCCGACCGTCGCCGGAGCCGATCCGAGCACGCGCGTGGCGTGCCGCCGCACGCTTTCGACGATCTCCGCGTCCTCCGCGACCTCGAACGGCTCGCGCGAGATCGGCGCCCGCACGTCTGCGCGGAAGTCGGGGTCTCCCTCTCGCGCCTGCGCGACGATCTCGAGGAGCTCCCGCTCGGCGAGCTCGGCCGACTCGCCGGGAATCGTCCTGCGCTCGGCCTGGAGTGCACAGCGCGCCGGGTAACTCGAGAACTCCTGCCCGCCCTCGATGAGCGAGGCGTGGACGCTGCCGCTTCCGAGACGCGGATGGGCCGGCGTGGCGCGCAGGCGCGCGTCGAGCCGCTCGATCCCCACCAGCACGCGCCCCATCTTCGCGATCGCGTCGATCCCGATCTCCGGGCGCGATCCGTGCGCCGCTCTCCCGTGCACCTCGACCTCGAGATGCACGAAGCCGCGGTGCGCGACTGCGACCTGCATCTCGGTCGGCTCGGTCACGATCGCCGCGTCGGCTCGCACGCCTACGGTGATTGCCTCGGTACCGATGCTCGCGAACTCCTCGTCGGCCACCGCCGTGACGATCACGTCTCCGCGCAACCCACGCTGCTTCGCGTCGACCGCAGCGAGCATGCACGCCGCGAGACTCCCCTTCATGTCCTGCGCCCCGCGCCCGTAGAGCCGCCCGTTCTCGAGCCTCGGGACGAACGGATCCGTCATCCCGGCCACGCCGACGGTGTCCGTGTGCGCGTTGAGCATCAGCGACCGACCACCACCGGAACCACGGGCGACCGCGACGACGTTGGCTCTGCCGGGCGCGAGCTCCGAAAGCGTCGTCTCGAGGCCGGCCCGATCGCACCAGTCCGCGACGAACCGCCCGACGCCCAGCTCGCCGGACCCACCCTCGACGATGTCGGGATTGATCGACTCGATCGCGACGAGCTGCGCCGCCAGCTCGGCGACGTCGCTCACGGGGGCCGGCGATATCGCCGCGCCAACCATGCGCCGAGCCACGTCAGGCCGGCGACGATCAGTGCGACGACGACGAGAAACCCAAGATCGCCGACGGCAAGGCGCGACTCCCCCTCCTCGGGCGCGGGAGCAAGCGCGGCGACCATGAAGACCACGATCGCAACGAGCGCGGCCAGCCACCACGGCCGCCGCAGGTACATGGCCGCCGCACCCAACGCAATCGGTATCACGATGACCGCCACCAGCAGGAGAGCTCGGCCACGGGACGACTACGCGACGTACTCGTCGGCGATCGCGAGTGTCTCGTCGAGAATCGCGAGCCCCTCGTCGACCTCGTCGCGCGTGATCGTGAGCGGCGGGACGACCATGATCACGTTCCAGTGCGTCATGAGGTAGAGCCCGCGCTCGAGCGACGCCTTCGCGAGGCGAGCCACGGGTGCCGCCGCGTC
>CAWBER010000018.1:0-49208 GCA_963787855.1 uncultured Gaiellaceae bacterium | reverse complement strand
TGTGCGGCCGTACGCTTGGACGCGGTACGTCCGGGGCACAGACCGCTCACTGACGCGCGTGCATACGGGCGGGCGGAGCGAGGAGCCGCGTGCAGGCAACCAAGGAAGCCCCAACCTTCCGTGCCGTTGCGACCACCCGCTCCGCCCCGCAAAAGGTGATCCGCCTCTGCTGTGTCCATACGCCTCGCGTAGGCGACTGAGTCACAGTTCTAGCCGGAACCGTGTCCGAACGGGCAGTTCGACCTCCCGGTTGACGCCCTTCGACTATGCCTCCGTTCGCAATATGCACCGCGCTGGGAGTGTTCGGACGAACGCGTGACACTTCGTCGGTGCACCGAACGCCGGGCCCTTGACGTCTATCGTGACGGCGATGCTCGTACCCTCGCCGCTCCACCGCAACGAACTCAAGCCGCCCGATCTAAGTGTTCAGGCGCCGGACAGAGAGGGACGCCTCGAAGATGGATGGATCGAGTTTCGTCCTGCGCGCTGGCTCGTCGCCACGATTGCGCTCTTGTGGCTCTGGCTCGTCCGTCCACAGTTCGGCAAGCGTGAGCTTGTCTTCTCGGCATGGCGATTCACTCCTCGAAGGCTCAAGCTCATCGCGGGGGGCGTCGCAGCAGTCGCTCTCGTCGTGCTCGCCGGAAGCGTTGCAGCACTCGTCCTCGTGCTTGTTCAGCTGGCATAGGACAGAGGAGCTCTTACTCGCACCCGCGTGGAGAGACGCTCGCCTTTACGTGCGTGCTCTGGCTTAAGGGCGATATTTGAGGCTACGCCCGTTGTTCCGAGGAACTCACCGAGCCGGTAGCGCCCGGCACGTCGGCCGTTGGGCGAACAAACAGGTCGCACACCACCTTGGTCGTGGCGACCCTATTGGCTCTCCAGTCGCTCCTTGAGCCTCTGCATGTTCTGGGGCATCTCCCGTTTCGCCTGTCTGTTGACGACGAGCGGGAGAAGAAGCTTCCCGATGCCGTGACCTTGAAGGTCGAGTTCGATCGTCACACGCGATCGATTGCCGCCGTTCACCGGCTCGACCCGTCCCTTGACATTCCCACGAACCGGCCCGTCGACGCCTCGGATCGCCCACGTCCGGGGTGGTTCAAGCGCAGCAACTTCAGCTGTCGATGCCATTTTGCGGGGGCCGGCTTTCCGGGTCACAACGACTTGCTTGCCGACGTGAACTGGGGCGTCGTCGTGTTCGACTTTGACGACGCTTGCCTGCCACTCCGGTAAGTGCGAGGGGTTCGTCACATACGCAAAGACGTCGGCCGGAGTCCGGGAGATCTCGACGCTCTCAACGATGGTGGTCATCGCCTGCCTCCTCTTCTCGGGACGCCCGGATGATGTCGTATCGCAGGACGTCGCGCCCGAGGGTTACGTCTGTGCGAGGGCCGGCCCGGCGTGACAACCGTGCGATGCGGTCACGGTTGGAGGGACAACTGCGACTGCCTGGCACTCAAGCGAGAGGACGCTCGCAAAACGAATCTTCCATACTTCAGGTTGTGACCGAGTACGACCCCGACGCATTCGATGCGTTCGAGGAAGCTGGCTGGACGACGAAGGAAGCTTCCGCCTACCACGGGCTCTTGGGCCGCGTGACATCGCAGGTCGCAGAGCCGCTCCTCGACGCGGTGGGCGCCCGCCAGGGAACACGGCTCCTCGACGTCGCGACAGGCCCCGGCTACGTCGCTGCGAAAGCGGCAGAGCGCGGTACGGAGTCGATTGGCGTCGACTTCTCGGACACGATGCTCGCCTACGCACGCGCCCACGTAGCGGGAGTCGAGTTCGTGCACGGCGACGCGACTGCACTCCCGTTCGAGGACGAGTCGTTCGACGCGGTCGTCGCGGCATTCCTACTCCTGCACCTTGGAACTCCTGAGCGAGCGGTCGAACAGGCCGCTCGGGTGCTGCGATCCGGCGGCCGCGCTGCATTCAGCGTTTGGGACGAGCCGTCGCGAGGTCGCTGGATCGGAGTCTTCTTCGAGGCGTTCGTGGCTGCGGGAGCGCATCCCCCCGCCGAAGTCCCCGCGGGGCCGAACTTCTTCAGGTTCGCGGACGACGCGGAGTTCGCGTCACTGTTGGAGGGCGCAGGGCTCGCCGACGTGACGGTCGATATCGTCGAGTTCGGTCTCCACCTGACTGACGGCGACGAGCTGTGGGACGGAGGTCTCGACGGGGCCGTGCGAATCCGCCCGATGATCCTCGGTCAGCCGGAGGAGCTTCAACGTGAGATTCATTCGCGCTTCACCGAGCTTCTCGAGGCATATCGCACGCAGGATGGATTCGACGTTCCTGTGTCGGTCAAGCTCGCCTCGGGAGCGAAGGCGTGACGATCTCACATCGACCGACGAGTGGGCTTCCTAGTTCGTCTTGAGGACGTCAAACGCGCAATGCGAGCCGCAGCCCCCTCCGGGGCTCGAGGTGCAGGGTTGAGGGGGTCCCCCCGCCCGCGCGACGCTCCCGCTCTCAGTCCTCGTACGGCGGGATGTTCTGGTTGAGGCGGAAGAAGTTGGTGTGGTCGTACTTGCGTTTGAGCTCCACCAGCCGGTCGTACTTCTCGCTGCCGTAGGCCTGCCGAACGCGGTCGGGTCCCTCGTCGCCGAGAAAGTTGACGTAGACGCGGTCGCGCGCGTGGGGCTGCAGGCCGTCGTAGAGGTCGCGCGCCCAGGCGATGTGCCGGTGTGCTTCGGGGTCGTCCTCGGTCCACACCGCGTTGATGACGACGTTGTGCGCGGCGTCCCGCTGGCCGAACGCGGTCGCGTCCTCGGCCACGCGCGCCAGCGCGCCGCCGAGCTGGAGGACGATGGTGTACGAGCGTGGCGACGTGATCCGCGAGGTGTCGTCGATGAGCGTGTCGATCGCAGCGTCCGTGAGCGGGGGCAGCTCGACCGATTTCCAGTAGCGGTGCCAGCCGTGCGGTACCAAGGGGTCGAACATCGACTGCAGCGCCAGGTACGGCTTGGGCTCGAGCAGGTCGGCGACCGGGTTGCCGAACTCCTTGAGCGGGCGCACGACCTCGGCCCCGTCCTCGGGCGGCCCGGCGTAGCAGGCGGCCACCATGACTATCGGCTTGCCGTGCACGTCCTCGGGCAGGAACGGCAGTGGCGGCGCGAGCTCGAGCTCGACGATCGTCGTGAGCTCGTCGGGCGCGGTAGCGGCGAACTCGCGGTAGAAGTGCAGAACCTCGCGGGCATCGTCCAGATGGTGGAAGATCGGCCCGGCGAGCACGATCGGCCCGACCGGGTGCAGGCGGAACTCGAACGACGTGGCGATGCCGAAGTTCCCTCCGGCGCCGCGCACTCCCCAGAACAGATCGGGGTTCTCCTTCTCGCTCGCGGTGACCAGCTCGCCATCCGCCGTGACGAGGTCGACGGAGAGCAGGTTGTCGACCGTCGCCCCGTACTTGCGCATCAACCAGCCGATCCCGCCCCCCAGGGTAAGGCCCGAAACGCCCGTGTGGCTCACGATTCCACCGACGGTCGCAAGCCCAAAGAGCTGGGTCTCGCGGTCGAGCTCGCCCCACAGGACGCCTGCTTCGGCGCGCGCCATCCTTGCTTGTGGGTGGACGTGAATGCCTTTCATCGGCGATAGGTCGATCACGAGGCCGCCGTCGCACAGCGCGTGACCGCCAACCCCGTGGCCACCGGAGCGCACCGCCACGAGCAGCTCGCGCTCGCGCGCGTAGCGAACGGCCGCAACCACGTCGGCGACGCCGGCGCAGCGCACGATGCCGGCCGGTCGGCGGTCGATCGCGCCGTTCCAGATCCTGCGACCTGCGTCATAGTCGACGCTCGCCGGCAGCAACAGCTCGCCGCGCAGCGCGCTCCCCAACTTGTCGAGCGCCTCGGTCTCGCGCGGCGATGTCCGGATAGCACTCATGGTCGGCCTCCTCTGCTCGGGTAGGGAGTTGCCGTCTCGGTAGTCATGTGGCCACGGTAGGCCGGCGCGCGTCCGTGCGGCTAGACCGAGATTCGGACCAACCGGTTCGGATTTCGAACCTGCTACGAACTGCTCATCGACTGCGGGCTAGCATCGCGGGGCGGTGCGAAGCTACGCGCAGTACTGCCCGATCGCCAAGGCAAGCGAGATCCTGGGCGATCGCTGGACGCTCCTGATCGTGCGCGAGATGCTCGGTGGCGCTAAGGGCTTCAACGAGCTACAGCGCGGCCTGCCAGGGATCTCGCGCTCGGTCCTCACCGACCGCCTGCGCTCGCTGGAACGGGCCGAGATCGTCGCGCGGCGAACCGGCCCTAAGGGCAGGACACTCGAGTACCGGCTGACGCCGGCCGGACGCGACCTAGAGCCAGTCGTCCAGGCGATGGGGGAATGGGGCGTGACCTGGTCGTTCACCGATCCTCGCCCCCAGGAGCTCGACCCCGATCTCTTGATCGTCTGGATGGCGCGCCATGTGCATCGCGAGCAGCTTCCCCCCGGCCGGACCGTGCTCAAGTTCGACTTTCGCAATCCGGCCAAGCGCTACTGGATGGTGCTCGAGCCGTCGGAGGTGTCGGTGTGCCTGCAGCATCCCGGGTTCGACATCGACCTCGAGGTTAAGGTCGACACGGCCACCCTCTATCGCGTCTACCTGGGACGGACGGAACTCGGCGGCGCGATGCGGACGGGGAAGCTGACGATGAGCGGCGCGCGTGCACTGCAGCGCGGCTTTGATCGCTGGTTCGCATGGAGCGCGTTCGCCCCCGCCAGCCGCTTGGCGGAGCAGCGCCGCACGGCGGCGTCACGGCTAGGGACCCTCGACAGGGTGAGGATCGCGGAATGACGGCGAAATTGTCATGCCGATGGGGCCACGACCCGCAGTTCACGAAGAGGCACGGTTACACGCATACACGTGACTCTTCCGGGCTTGGCGTTATGGCTGTCGGGGGAGCACGAAGCGGAGTACCGACTCGTCTCCGTGACCTGCAGTTCCTCGCAGTTGGGTGCTCTACGGGTTCCGGAGCGGTGCAGGCATTTTCAGTGTCTTGCATCCACATGCACGCGTCGCCTCAAGACTTTTAATCCCAAGGTCGTTGGTTCGATTCCAACCCGGCCCATCTCCGAATTGCCTGCAATAGCGGTCTTCTTGACGGCCTGAAGCTTTCGTTCCGCCCGTTCCCAGTGGCCGTAAATGTCGCTTGTAACTTTGAGCGAGGAGTGGCCGAGATGGCGGGAGAGCCACTGACCTCAGCAGCTACCCGTTTGCGCGCAACCGCACGGGCACGTGGTTGAACGGCGACCGGCACCTGACGGGACGCGGAATGGTTTCTTGCTTTCTTGGCTCCTCCCGTACTGCTCGAGCCAGGAGTCGCCGTGGATGGGCTGCGAACGGCATCGATCTCGAACCACCCGGCATACTCGGCCCAACCTGACAAAGCTCGAGCAGATCGCCAACAGGGTCTTATCGATGCGAACGTACAACCCGACCTCACTTCCCAAGATCGACTCGTCGCGGCAACCGAGCTGCTCGAGCTTCACCCGGAGGTCGTCATAGACAGTCGGCAGGGCACCGGCGACACCTAGTCGTGAGCGTTGAGAACGTGCAGCGCGGTCCATTCGATCTAACGGGCAAGACCGCGCTCGTTACCGGCTGTCGACGAGGAATTGGGAGAGCAGCCGCCGTCGCGCTAGGACGAGCCGGCGCCGACATCGCGGGCACAAGCGCATCTCTCGAGGCGGATGACGACGTCGCGGCGGAGATCACTGCACTCGGGCGGAGGTTTCGCGCCTACCGTTACGACCTCCGTGACCGTGACGCACAGCACGCGCTCGCAGCTGAATTGGCAACGGATTTCCCAACGCTTGACGTCCTTGTGCTCAATGCCGGAACAGTCGAACGCCGGCCGGCGATCGACCATCGGGACGAACTGTGGGACCGAGTTATCGAGGTCAACCTGACCGCACAGTTCGTGCTCGCACGCGAACTCGGCCGACGAATGGTCGAGCGCGGCAAGGGGAAGATCATCTTTGTTGCGTCCGTGCTGTCATTCCAAGGCGGGATCACCGTCCCCAGCTATGCCGCGAGCAAGGGTGGCATCGCCCAGTTGACGAAGGCGCTTGCGAACGAATGGTCGGCGCACGGCGTGAACGTAAATGCGGTAGCTCCCGGGTACATCGCTACAGAGAACACGCGCGACCTCCGCGAAAACGAGACTAGAGCGCGCCAGATACTCGAGCGGATTCCGGCTGGTCGATGGGGCAAGCCTGAGGACGTCGCGGGAGCGTTCGTTTTCCTTGCTGCGCCCGCGTCCGACTATGTTCACGGCATCGTGCTTCCAGTCGACGGCGGTTGGCTCGCGCGTTGAGCGCAAGTGCGTCGGCGTAGGACTCTTCGCCGAGCTGTTTCAGCAACCGTGTCGAACCCTCGACGTCGGTGAACAGGACGGTTCCGGTAGGGAGCTCGAGCCGCACGCGAGGATCCAGAGCTGGGTCATGACCCTTGAAGTCCCCGATGAGCGCCGTTGCGACCGCGAGAGGTCGGCGGCTCAGAGGCCGCTGACGCCTTCGAGCTCTGCACGCACCATGCGCGCGCCCGCCACGAGCGCCTGCAACTTTCCGAAGGCGACCGCGCGCGGCAAGTACTTCATGCCGCAGTCTGGGGCCAGGACGAGGCGCTCCGGCGGGACGAACTCGAGTGCGCCCCTGATGCGACCGGCGACCACAGCCAGCGACTCCACCTCACGGTCTCCGAGGTCGAGGACGCCCAGGATCACCGTCTTCTCGCGCACCCGCTCGAGGATCGCGGGGTCGAGCCGCGGCTCGGCGGCTTCGATCGAGATCTGGTGGACGGCGCTGTCGTTCAGCTCCTCGAGAAACGCGTATCCCGCCGGCCGGCCGAGCTTGAAGTGGGCATAGCCGAAGCACATGTGCAGCGCCGTCGTCCCCTGGACGCCCTCGACCGCGCGGTTGACCGCCTCGACGCCGTACTCCCGTGCCTTCTCAGGCCGCGCTTGGAGGTACGGCTCGTCGATCTGGACCACGTCCGCGCCGGCCGCGAAGAGATCGCGAATCTCCTCATTGACCGCCGCCGCAAGGTCGAGAGCGAGGAGCCGCTCGTCGCCGTAATGGTCGTCTTGCGTCTGCTGGCCCATAGTGAACGGCCCGGGCACCGTGATCTTGATCCGTCGTTCCGTGTGCCGGCGGAGGAACTCGACGTCGCGCGCCTGGACCGGACCTTCGCGCCTGACCGGCCCGACGACGCGCGGCGCGAGATTCGCGACGCCAATCCGCTCGACGAAGACGCCCGGGTTGTCGACATCGAGCCCGCCGAGCATGGTCGCGAAGCGGTTCGAGTAGCTCTCGCGCCGGATCTCGCCGTCGGTAACGATGTCGATTCCGGCGAGCTCAAAGTCGCGAAGCGCGAGCAGGGTCGCGTCGTCCTGGGCCTGCTCGAGCCATGGTTCGGCAACGCGCCAGATCTCCTGGGCGCGCACGCGCGGGGGTAGTCGCTCGCCCAGCCGCTCACGGTCGATCAGCCAGTCGGGCTGCGGGTAGCTGCCGACAAGGGTCGTCGGCAGAAGGCCGGGCGTGCCCATCGGCTCAGCCGAGCTCGCGCCGGACGATCGCCGCGCCGGCGACGAGCGATGCGAGCTTCCGAGAGGCCAGGCTGCGGGCCGTCTGGCTGAAGCCGCAGTCGGGGGCGAGCCAGAGCTTCTCCGGTCGGACGAACTGCAGCAGCGTGCGGATGCGGTCGGCGACGATCTCGGGGGTCTCGACCGAACGTCCCTTGACGTCGATGACGCCGGCACACAGGATCTTGTCCGCGCCGTGCTCGGACCAGAGCTCGCACTCGGCCATCGAACGGTTGGCGAACTCGAGGTGGAGCACATCGGCGTTCAGCTCGCGGAAGTACGGCGCGAAGGCTGCGTAGCTGCGCTCGGAGATCGCCGGGCGGCCCCGGAAGTTGCCGAAGCAGAGGTGGAGCTCGATCGTCGCCTCGACGTCCTCGACGGATGCGTTGAACACCTCGACCATCTCCGGCAGCCCGCCGGGCATGATCCAGAAGGCGGGCTCGTCGACCTGCACGTGGCCCGCGCCCGCGGCGACGGCGGCACGCAGTTCGGCGTTGACGAGCGGCGCAAGCGCCCAGGCGACGTCGCCCTTGGTCTCGTAGACGTCACCCGGGTGGATCCGGAAGGCTTGCGTAACCGGGCCCTGCAGCGGCGCGATGAACGGCTTGCTCGTCCGAGCCCGGAGAAGCTCGACCTCGCGGAGCAGGCCGTAGCCGTCCGGCACGGCGAGCGGCTCGACGCAGCGGAAGGCGTCCACCTGATCCGGCCCCGGGTACCCGAGCCGTCGCTGCGGATCCAGGGGCTCGAGCCCCTGGATCCGGTCATGGAAGTTCCAGGTGAAGTCGGCGCGCAGGAACTCGCCGTCCGAGACGATGTCGAGCCCGGCCTCGGTCATCTCCCGGAGCGCGAGCTCGACGGCGTCGAGCAGTGCCTCGTCGAGATCGGCGGGACCGAGCTCGCCCTTCGCGAAGGCGTCCTTCACGAGCCACATCCAGCTTGGGACGGCGTGGCTGCCGAGCGTCTTCGTCGGCAGCAGCGGCAGGTCGGAGTAGGTCAGCACCCGGCTAGGCGCGGGCGGGAGGCTGCTTGCCGACGCGCTCGTACACCCAGTCCGGAACGGCGTCCGCCGATTTGTAGATCGTCCAGCGGCACTGGTCGTCGGGATTCTCCGGATTCTCGGTCATGCGCATCGGCGTGCCGAGCGACTCGATGGGGATGATCTCGTTGACGACCGCGCAGTGAGCGCAGTAGAGGCAGACGCCTTTCCTGCCCCACGACCAATCATGCGCCTCCTCCGTGACCGCGAACGAGTAGGGCGCCTCCGTCCGCGGCGTCTGCCCCCGGCCCGGGTCGCTGCGCCGCATTCTGCCGCCGCTGCCGCACGGATCGAAGCTGAGAATCCAGCGGTCGTCCTCCTCGGCCACGTCGACGCGGCCTGCCCGCGCAGGGCCGGTGAAATGGCCGCGCATCCCCTCGATCGTCAGCTCGAGCGACTCCTGCGGCGTCATCTCCCCGAGCGCCGCATACCGCTCGGAGACCCACTTCCCCTGCGTCACGCGGAACACCTCGTCCATCCGCTCTTCGCCGAGCGCGTCGCGCAGGCTTGAGAGCACGCCCCAGGCCCAGTCGGCTTGCGCGTCGTGGACCGTCAGGGCCGCCTCGCGGCGCGCCTCGAGCGCCGCCTCGAACTCGGCCCTGTCGCCGCGCTCGAGCGCCGCGATCGCCCGCTCCGCCTCCGCGTATCCGACCGCGGCGGCGTCCGTCGGCGGCGGCAGGCCGATCAGATCGGTCAACCGCTGAACCTCCGCATCGATGCCGGGGAGCTCGGCACGGCCGTATTCGAGCAGTGCGTCGAGCCACGTCGCGAAGAGCGTGCGCACGCGGTCCGTCTCCTCGATCGAGTAATCGAAGTACTCCCGCGCGGAGTCGACGTCACCGGCGGCGAGCGCGGCGAGCGCGAGCTCCTCGGTCGGGACGCCGAGCGACGTGGCGTCGCCGGTCCTGATCCTGCGGCCGAGCCGCTCGGAGTGCCGGAGGTCGGATTCCACTAGGCGTTAGTCATACACGCACCGGCTGGTGCGCGCACGCGTGGGTGGGGAGACTGCGGCTGATAGTAGGGTCGTTCTCGCGTGAAGATCACGGACATCGAGGCGATGGTCGTCGAGAAACCGTCGATCGACGTGACGGCGGCCGATGCGATGCAAGATGCGTTCATCGTTCGCGTCCACACCGACGAGGGAATCGTCGGCTACGGCGAGGGCAACCACGCGCCGCGTGCGATGAAGGCGCTCGTCGACTCGCCCGGGTCGCACAGCTGGAGCCAGGGGATCAAGGACATCCTGGTCGGTCGGGATCCGCTGCAACCGGAGCGGCTGTGGGATCTCATGTACCGATCGACCGCGATGTCGGGTCGGCGCGGCCTGCTCGTCGCCGTGCTCGCAGCGATCGACGTCGCGTTGTGGGACGTCAAGGGGAAGGCGGAGGGGAAGCCGATCTGCGAGCTGCTCGGCGGCGTGAGCGGCAGGCCGGTGACCCCGTACTGCACCGTCTATGCCGGCCCCCTGGACTGGAACGACACGCAGCGGCGCACGACGGAGATGATCGAGCAGGCACGCGGGCTCGGTTTCCGCGCCGTCAAGATCGAGCCGCTCGACGACTGCACTCCGACGAACCGGAACATCGTGGAGCTCGCGCAGGCGGCCCGCGAGGCGGCCGGCGACGGCATCGAGCTGCTCGTCGACGTCGGCCACCGCTGGCAGACGGCGAAGGAGGCTCTCCGCGTGCTGCACGAGCTGGAGGAGTACGACATCGGGATGATCGAGACGCCGCTCTGGCTCGACGACATCGACGGCTACCGAGAGGTGTCGGACCGGTCGGCGGTTCCGGTAGCGGTCGGGGAGCTCTTCGTCACGCGGAACGAGTTCCTCGAGATGATGGACCGCGGTCACGTCGACATCGTCCAGCCGTGCGTGGCCCGCGTGGGCTTCACCGAGTCGCGCCGGGTCGCCGAGGACGCGCTGGTGCGGGGAAAGTCGGTCGTTCCGTACGGCTGGGTTGCGACGACGCTCGCCGTCGTCGCTGACATCCACCTCGCCGCCACCCTGCGTAACTCGCCGTGGTGCGAGTACTGTCCGCTCGAGATCTATCCCGACCAGGAGCTGCGGAGGAATCTGTTCGGGCCGGAGCCGAAGGTGGTCGACGGCGTCTTCGAGCTTCCGGCAGGCCCGGGCCTCGGCGTCGGCGTCGACGAGCAGGCCCTCGAGCACTATCGCGTCGCATGACGGCGCCGTCTCCAGTCGCGCGGCGAGACGACCTCTCCAGGGTCGCGCTCTATCGCCTGATGCTGACCATCCGGCGCTTCGAGGAGATCACGCTCGAGCTCCGCGAATCCGAGCACATCGTCGGCTCGCTGCACCTGTCCTGCGGTCAGGAGGCGATCCCGGCGGGAGTGTGCGCCGTTCTCGGTCCGGAGGACCGCGTCGTTGCGACGTACCGCGGCCACGGCTGGGCTCTTGCCTGCGGCGTGCCGCCGGTCGAGCTCTTCGCCGAGCTCTGCGGACGGGCGACCGGGACGAACGGGGGTCGCGGGGGCGCGGCGTTTCTCACTTCTCCGCACCACGGCTTCGTCGGCGAGAACTCGATCATCGGCGCGGGGGTGCCGATTGCCAACGGTATCGCGTTCGCCCTCCGGGCCCGGGAATCCGGCGGCGTGGCTGTCGTCTCGTTCGGGGACGGCGCGATGAACCAGGGGGCGACGCACGAGGGCCTCGTGCTCGCGGGGCTCCGGTCGCTGCCCGTCATTCTCGTCTGCGAGAACAACGGCTGGTCGGAGATGACGCCGATCGGGGCGATGACGCGCGTCCCCAACCTCGCCGCGCGTGTCGACGGCTACGGGATGCCCGCCTTCGTCGTGGACGGCAACGATCCGGTCGTCGTGGCCGCGGTAGTGGCCGACGCCCACGATCGCGCGCGTCGTGGCGACGGCCCGACGTTCCTTGAATGCAAGACTGTCCGGTTGTACGGCCACTACAACGGGGACGTCGAGCACTACCGCTCCAAGGAGAACAAGGAAGCGGCGTACGCCGCCGATCCTGTCGGCCGCCTGCGCGGCCGGTTGCTCGTCGACGGCGAGATGTCCCTCGGTGAACTCGAGGATCTCGAGCGCGCGGTCGCCGAGAAGCTCGACAACGCGAGGGCGGACGCGGTCGACGCCCCCTTCCCCGACCCGCAGACCGCGTCGGCGCACGTCGTCGGTTCCCCGCGGCTGCAGCAGAGTCGAGTTGGCACCGCCCGCACGTCGACCGAGCTGACGTACTCCCAAGCGGTGAACGCCGCCTTGAGGCGGGAGCTCGAGGAGCGTTCGGATGTCTTCGTGTTCGGTGAGGACGTCGCCATACCGGGCGGCATCTTCGGAGTCACGCGGGGGCTGCTCGACAGGTTCGGCGAGCGCCGCGTGTTCGACACGCCGATCTCCGAGAGCGCGATCCTGGGTCTCGCTGTGGGCTCGGCGTTCGAAGGGATGCGACCGGTCGCCGAGATCATGTGGGCCGACTTTCTGCTGGTCGCGCTCGATCAACTCGTCAACCAGGCCGCCAACATCCGCTACGTGAATCGCGGCGAGCGCAGCGCTCCCATGGTCGTGCGCTGCCAGCAGGGTGCGGCGCCCGGGTCGTGCGCCCAGCACTCGCAGAGCCTCGAGGCGCTGCTCGCGCACGTTCCCGGTCTGAGAGTCGGCCTGCCTGCGACACCGCACGATGCATACGCAATGCTTCGCGCGGCAATCGCGGACGACGATCCCTGCGTCGTCATCGAGTCACGAGTCCTGTACCAGCTTCGCGGCCCCGTGGATCTCGACGCGCCCGTCGAGCTGGCGGCCGGTGCCTCGAAGGTCCGCGACGGGAGCGATCTCGCGCTGCTGACCTGGGGCAGGATGCGACACGACGTGCTAAGGGCGGCGGAAGCGCTCGCCGCCGAGGGCATCGAAGCGTCCATCACCGATCTCCGCTGGGTCTCGCCCCTCGACGCCGCCGCGATCGCCGAGGCCGTGAGCCGCGCCGGCAGGGTGCTCGTCGTGCACGAGGCGAACACGACGGGCGGAGTCGGCGCCGAGGTCGTCGCGCGCATCAGCAACGATCTCTTCGACCTGCTCGACGCGCCACCCGCGCGGTTGGGCACCCCGGACGTGCGCATGCCGGCCGCACCGGTGCTTCAGGCCGCGCTCATCCCAGACGTCGCTTCGATCGTCGCCGCGGCCCGCGATCTCGTCAACGCCTGAAGCGCAACCGCGTCACGGGCTGGGCCAGACGTCGTGCACGGGCGGGCTCGCCCAACCGCGACTCGGCGAGGCGCTCGCGCGCGGTCTCGACGGTCGCCGGGCCGTCCGCCAGAGACCAGTCGCCGGCGAACATGCGCGCAGCCGGCGAGGACGCGCAGCGTGACGTTTTGCCGCGAGGCGCCATCCGTCAACCCGGGCCTCGGCGACGAGGTCCTGCTGGATCGCCCCACCGGCGCAAACGTCAGCTCTCTGGATTCAGCGTGCCTATGATCGCGTGCGTCAATGAGCCGCCGCTCACGCCCAGCCCGCCTGGACGACAATCGCCCGTGCGGACGGCGTGCACGTCTCAACAGCCTCGCGCGTGATCAACAGCAGCGGCGACGTCGCCGTGCGACCGGAGACGCCGATCCTCCGCGGCGCGGTCGACCGGGCCGGGGGCGCAACCTCGTGCTCGCGGACGACACCAGCGAGAGTGAGGTTGCGCCAGACGCGTACGCGCGGCTGGTCGAGGAGCGGCGAATCGACGGTGTGTTGATTCAGAGCGCCCGCCTCGGCAACCCGAATGTCGAGTCGTTTGCATCCGGGCTCGTCCCCTGCGTCTTCGTGGACCGCTGTCGTCCCGGCAGCGGTCGCAACGTCTCCACGCGCAACGACGAAGCCGGCCGCATCGTGGCGGATCACTTCTTGGAGCTCGGACACCGCCCGCGCCGCCCCCATCTCGGAGGCCCGTCGACCTCGACACGGTGGTGCGATCGTCGTCGGCCGGGCCCGGGAGGCCTGCATCCATGCGGTCCTTCCGCAGGGCCGAGCGAGGAGAAAGGCGATCACGCGATGCACGCGCTGTTTGCACACGAGCCGCCGCCGACCTCGGTGTACATCGCAAACATCAACCATGCGCCGCTGGATCCTGCGACCGAGATGGAGGCGGCTCTCCGGCGAAGTATCCCGTCGGGCGCTTCGGCTCGTCGAGGAGGTCGCCGACGCCTGTGTCTTCGTGTGCGCGGGCGAGGCGGGCTTCCCGGCAGGCGCGAATACCTCGATCCACGGCGCGTACAGCAGGGTGCGACGTGAAGATCGTCGACGTCAGAACGCACGTGCTGCTCGATCCGGGGTATGACCCCGGCGCGACGAGCTCGGCGCAGGACACGATCGTCGTCGAGGTGATCACCGACGAGGGCCTCGTCGGGATCGGCGAAACGGATCTGAACGCCTGGGTGGCGCGCGCGTTCATCGAGGCGCCGGCGACGCACACCATGGACCGCGGGCTCAAGGAGCAGCTGATCGGCCGCGACCCGCTCGACCCGGAGGCGATCTGGGAAGACCTCTACGTCGGCACCGCGATGACCGGCAGGCGGGGCGGCGGCGTCAACGCGATCGGCGCGCTCGACATCGCGCTGTGGGACATCTGCGGAAAGGCGGCCGGCAAGCCGTGCTGGCAGCTCTGGACGGATGCGGGCCCCGACACGCTGACGCCCTACGCGTCGCTGCAGCCGGAGGTCTCGTCGTTCGACGCGTATGTCGAGTCGATGGTCGGCTGGGGCATGCGCGCCAAGGAGCTCGGCTTTCGCGCGGCGAAGTGCGAAGCCACCTTCTCGGGCCCGTATGTCCACAAGGCGCTCCACGGCGACGACGCGCAAGTGATCGAGGTCGTGACCGCAGTGCGGGAGGCGGTCGGGCCCGAGATTGCGCTCATGGTCGACGTGCAGTACGCCTTCGACTCGGTCGAGCGTGCATTGCGGTGTTGCGAGGCGCTCGCGGAGCTCGACGTCTTCTTCCTCGAGACGCCGCTGTGGGTCGACGACCTCGCCGGCTACGCCGAGCTGCAGGTGCGCTCGGCCGTTCGCATCGCACAGGGTGAGTGGCTCTCGACGCGGCACGAGTTCGCGGACCTGATTGCGACCGGGATTGCCGTCGTGCAGCCGGACATCGGGCGTGTGGGCGGGCTCACGGAAGCCCGGCGGGTGTGCGAGCTCGCGGCCGCAGCGGGCCGCCTCGTCGTTCCGCATGCCTGGAAGACGGGAATCTCGGTCGCCGTCGCGGCGCACCTCGCGATGGCAACGCCGCACATGCCTTTCTTCGAGTTCCTGCCTGCCGAGCTCTGCGAGTCGCGGCTGCGGAAGGAGCTCACCCGCGACGAGCTCGTGTTCGAGGGCGGGACGCTCGCACCGCCGCAGCGTGCCGGGCTCGGGATCGACCTCGATCGCGACGCGCTCGAGCACTTTGCGGCCGCCGCGCGCGACCTCCTTCGCTAGATGATGATCAGGAGCCTCTACGATCGAGCGATGGCCGAGTTCCTCGTCGAGATCGAGATCGAGCTGCCGCCGTCGATGACCGAAGACGAGCGCACGGCCATGCTCTCTGCCGAGGCCGAGCGGGGACGAGAGCTACGGGACGCCGGCTCGATCGTCCGCATGTGGCGCGTTCCGGGCCGGCGCGCGAACGTCGGGCTCTGGGAGGCCGCCGACGCGTCCGAGCTGCATGAGCTGCTGACCTCGCTCCCGGTGTTCCCGTGGATGAACATCCAGGTGCGGCCGCTCGCCGAGCACTACCTGATGCGCGAGGCGTAGGGGTGGTCTACGCCACCAGCTCACGCACCCGGGCGGCGATCTCCTCGACCCCTGGGATCGACTCGTCCTCGAGCGGCGGGCTGTAGGGAATCAGCAACTCGTCGGACACGCTCAGCGCCTGCGGCGGCTGCGCCCACTGCCGGCCCTCCATCGTCAGGCGCGAGATCACGGTCGCGCCCCAGCTCGCCGCGTGCACCTGCTCCTCGACGACGAGTAGTCGCCCCGTCTTGTCGAGGCTCTCCCGGACGGTCGCGAGGTCCAGCGGGCGGAGCCAGCGCATGTCGATCACCTCGACGTCCACGCCCTCGTCGGCGAGCTGTCGCGCAGCCGCGTGCGAGCGGTCCGTCATCAGCAGCGTCGTGAGGATCGTCGCGTCCGCTCCTTCGCGCACGACCTCGGCCTTGCCGAACTCCGCGACGCCGCCTCGCCGAACGGGGCCCTTGCGCCCGTAGAGGCCCTTGTGCTCGAAGAACAGCACGGGGTTGCGGTTCTGAATCGCCGCGCGCAGCACCGAATACGCGGCCCCGGGCGTCCCGGCGGAGCAGACGTAGAGGCCGGGAAGCTGCAGGAACCACGACTCTCCGGTCGCCGAGTGTTGCGTCCCGAAGCGCCCGGTCCCGCCGCCGATCGACCGGATCGTCAGCGGCACTTCGCACTGGCCACCCGACATGTACCGGAACTTCGGGATCTCGTTGACGAGCGCATCCGCGCCGGTCGGTAGGAAGTCGCTGAACATGATCTCGACGACCGGGCGAAGGCCGGTGACAGCCATGCCGAGGGCGACGCCGAGGAACCCGTTCTCGCAGATCGGCGTGTTGATCACCCGCCCCGGGAAGGCTTCGGCGATGCCCTCGCTCGTCTTGAAGACGCCGCCTGCGGTCCCCACGTCCTCGCCCATGAAGTAGACGGCGGGATCGGACGCCAGCTCGTCCACCAGAGCCGCGTTGACGGCATCGCGGTAACTGATCTCGGCCACCTCGTCCGCGTGCGCTGCTCCTGCCGGCTCAGTTTGCGTAGACATAGTGTCGGGTCTCCTCGAGCGTCGGGTAGGGGGCTTCGGCGGCGCGTGCGGCGGCCTCGTCGATCTGCGCCTGCACCTCGGTCCGTAGACGACTCCTCGCTTCCTCGTCGAGGGCGCCCTCCTTGGCGAGCACCGCACCGAGGAGCTCGATCGGGTCGCGCTCCTTCCAGCGTTCGAGCTCTCCCGGAGCCCGGTACTTCGCCGGATCCGTGCGCGAATGCCCACGGTAGCGATACGTCTTCATCTCGAGCAGACTCGGCCCGCTGCCTGCACGTGCGCGGGCGACCGCCGCCTGTACGGCCGCGTGCACGGCCTCGATGTCCTGGCCGTCGATGACGACGCCGGGAATGTCGTAGGACTTCGCGCGGTCCGCGAGGTCGTCGATCGGCGTCGTCTCGCGCACGGCCGAGTACTCACCGTACAGGTTGTTTTCGATGATGAAGACGACAGGCGCCTTCCAGACGGCCGCCATGTTGAGTGCCTCGTGGAACGTCCCGATGTTCGTCGTGCCGTCGCCGAAGAAGGTGAGCGCCACGCGGTCCTCGCCTTTGAGCTTGGCGGAGAGCGCGGCGCCGACGGCGACTGGAAGGCCCGCTCCGACGATGGCGAACGCTCCGATCAGACCACGCGAGAAGTCGGTGAAGTGCATCGAGCCGCCGACGCCGTGACAGCAGCCCGTCGAGCGGCCCATCATCTCCGCGAACAGGGCCTCGATCTCGAGGCCGCGGGCGATTGCATGCCCGTGCCCGCGGTACGTGACGGTCATGTAGTCGGCGGGCCCGAGTGCGGCCGCGGATCCGACGGACACAGCTTCCTGGCCCTGGCAGAGATGCGTCGTGCCCTCGATCATGCCCTGCTGGAAGAGCTCCTGCACCTTGTCCTCGAACATGCGAATCTCGACCATCCGGCGGTACCAAACGAGCTTCTGATCTGGCGCTTCGGTCAACTGCTGCTCCTTTGAGTGGGCATTCTGAGGCGCGTGGGCTCCAGCAAGAGCTCGTGCAGCGTCGCGAGGAAACGGGCGGCATCGGCACCGTCGACGGTGCGGTGGTCGCTGCTCAACGTCGCGTTCATGATCGAGGCGGGAACGAAGGCCTCCCCGTTCCAGAGCGGCCGCTTCTGGATTTTCCCAGTTGCCAGCACGGCCACCTGCGGCGGCGTCACGATCGCGGTGAAGGACGTGACGTCGAACATGCCGAGGTTCGAGACGGTGAACGTGCCCTCGGTGATCTCGGCGCCGCGCAGCTTGCCGTGGCGCGCGCGTCCGACTAGATCCGACAGAGCCTCGTCTATCCGGCGCACGTCGAGGCGATCCGCGTCGAGGACAGCGGGCGCCACCAGGCCTTTGTCGAGAGCGACGGCGACCGACACGTTGACCTGCTCGGCGAGGGCGAGGCCGTTAGGCGTCCAGACAGCGTTGAAGGACGGATGCTCGCGGAGGGTCAGCGCGCACGCGCGGACGAGCAGGGCGCTGAGACTCACGCGAGGAGCGTCGCCCGCACCGTTCAGAGATTCGACCTCGTCGAGCGCCGCGTCCATCCGGATCTCGGCGGAGACGTAGAAGTGCGGGATCTCTTGCTTGCTCGCCTGCATGCGCCGCGCGATCGCGGCGCGCATCGGGCTCACCGTCTGGAGCTCGGTCTCGAGAGCCATCAGCCGTCGGTCTCGAGGATGCCGATCGTCTCGCCGACGGGAACCTCGGAGCCCGCGGCCCGCGTGACCTCGATGAGCGTCCCGGAGGCGAGCGCCTCCATCTCGACATTCGTCTTGTCGGTCTCGACCTCGACGATCGGGTCACCGCGCTCGACTCTGTCGCCGACCTCCTTCAACCAGGAGACGATCTTCCCGGTCTCCATGTCGTAGCCCAGGTTGGCCATCGTGATCGGGACCTTCATGCGCTTCCTTCGGTCATCGGTCGACTCGCATCCGTTCCAGCAGATCCTCGTTCAGGTCGATGCCGAGCCCGGGTCCCACGGGGATTTCAAGCATCCCGTCGCTGAACGCGAACGGCTCGGCGAGCAGGTCACTGACGAAGGGAGAGTTGGCGACCGAGTACTCCGACCAGGTCGGACGCTCGAGCGCGGCGACGAAATGGAGAGACGCCGCGACGAGCACACCGGTGGAGAAGCAATGCGGGACCGCTTCGACGTTTCGCTCGCGCGCCAGATCGGCAATCCCGCGGGCGACGGTGAAGCCGCCGCAGCGCGCGAGATCGGGTTGGAGGACGTCGACGTGGCCGCGCTCGACGAGCGCCCGGTAGGGCGCGAGGCCGGAGTCCGCCTCGCCGGCGGCGATCCTGACGGACACGGCGTCCGACATCCGCCGATAGCCGTCGTAGTCGTCGGCCGCGAGCGGCTCCTCGAGCCAGTAGATGCCGATCTCTTCGACGCGCTGCACGAGCTCGATCGCGCTCTTGACCGTGTAGGCCATGCCGCCGTCGACCATCAGCGTGCGCTCGGGGCCGAGCGCGGAGCGCGCGGCGGCGAGGAGCTCGACGTCGCGGTCGAGGTCCTGCCCGAGTGGCCCCCAGCCGAGCTTGAGCGCGCGGTAGCCGGCGGCGACCGTCGCCTCGGCGATCGTGCGCACCTCGTCGGCCGTCTCGGGCATCACCTGGCTCGCGTACACCGGTACGTTCTGGAGGCGCGCGCCACCGAGCAGGTCGTGCACCGGCCGGCCGGCGGCCTTGCCGGCGATGTCCCAGAGCGCCATGTCGATCGCGCTGATGACGTGGAGGGCCACGCCGCCGCGGCCGTAGTGGTAGGTCGCCCGGTACATGACGTGCCATAGCCGGTCGATCTGGAGCGGGTCCTCGCCGACGAGCACCTCGCGCAGGCCTCGCGCGATCAGGTGCGACGAGGGCATCTCGATCATCGTCCGCGCGAGATAGGGAGACGTGTCCGCCTCGCCTATCCCGACGTGTCCCTCGTCGGTGTGGATGCGGACGAGGAAGGCGTCCTGGGTGCCGTCGGCCCGGGTGGTGTCAACGCGCTCCGCACGGAGGACGATCGGCTCGACGGCCGTGATCATCATCGCGTCACCGTCCCCAGCGTCCGCTCGATCAACTCGCGCACCTCGGCGGCGGCTTCCTCCAGCTGCGCGAGCGCAGTCCGGTGGGCGAGCGCGGCGATGCTCACCGCCCCGGCTGGCCGGTTGGGGTGATCGAGGAACAGGGGGAAGGCGAGGCAGTTGATCCCCACCTCGCTCTCCTCGGCGTCGAGGGCGTAGCCGCGGTCGCGCGCCAGCTCGAGGTCCGCGGCAAGTGTTTGCGCGTCCACGAGCGTGTTCGGTGTGCGCTGCGCGAGCGGACCGTAGGCGATGACGTACGCGTCGACGGCTCCCCGATCGACGAGCTCGTACGCGAGCAGCGCCTTCCCAAGGCCCGTGCAATGAGCGGGATTGCGGCCGCCGACGATCGAGGACATCTGGACGCCCTGCCCGGGCGGGGTCATCTTCGCGAGATAGACGACCTCCGCGCCGTCGAGCTCGGCGTAATGGGCCGTCTCGCCGAGCCGCTCGGCGAGCGACTGGAGTAGCGGTCCGACCACCTGGCGGCGGTCGAGCTGCTCGTAGTAGGCGAACGCAAGGCGGACGAACTCGAGGCCGAGCCGGTAGCTGCCGCGCTCGTCGTGGTCCGCGAGCCCGGCCCGGCAGAGCGTGGCGAGCGCGCGATGGAGGCTCGACTTCGGCATGTCGATGTCGCGGGCCAGCTGCTCAAGCCCGACGCCGCGCGGGTAGTCGCCGAGTCTGCGCAGGACGGCGAGGACGCGGTCGCAGCCGGCGAGCTTCGGATCGGCAGGTTGACTTGGCTCGCGCGACGCGACAAGATTCACGCTCGGCATTGGAACACAATTCCGATAGTCAGAACAAGGCCGCTCATTGAAGGCGCTCGTTTGGCACGGCGGGGACAGGCTCGCGGTCGAGGAACTCATCGAGCCCGAGCGGGTCGACGGCCAGCTCCTGTTCGACGTCGGCCTGGCCGGCATCTGCGGCTCCGACCTGCATCCCTACCGCGGGCACCACGGGCCGCGGCGGCCGCCGCTCGTGCTCGGCCACGAAGCGGTCGGAACGGTCGCCGGGCGGCCAGGCCGCTTCGCCCTCTTCCCGCTAGTGGCCTGCGGCGCCTGCCATGCCTGCGCTCGCGGCGAGACCCAGCTGTGCGAACGCCGTGGGCTCGTGGGCCTCGACCGGCAAGGAGTCTTCGCCGAACGGATCGCGGTCGACGAGGACGCGCTCGTCCCCGTCCCGGACGGCCTCGATGACCGCCTCGCCGCGCTCGTGGAGCCGCTCGCCGCCTCCGTCTCGGCGCTGCGGCTCGAGGAGGTCGATAGCGGCGCTACGGTCGTGATCCTCGGCGGCGGCCCGCTCGGCCTGCTGGGCGTTCACGCGTCCGCCCGGCTCGGCGCGCGGGTGCTCGCCGTCGAGCCGCTGCCGCATCGCCGGGAACTCGCCGTCCGGCTGGGCGCGGACGAGGCGTTCGCCGACGCGGCCGAACTGCCGGCCAGGAGCGCCGACGTCGCAATCGACGCGGTTGGGATCGAGCTGACCTGGCGCGGCGGCATTGCCGCAGTGCGCTCGGGCGGATCGGTCTGCGTCGTCGGGCTCGGCCAGGCCGAGGGCGGGATTCCGATGGGCGACCTCGTCCGCCGAGGGGTCGCCGTGCGCGGCCACTACGCCTATTCGCGCTCCGATTTCGTCGCGGCGGTGGACCTCCTCGCGCAAGCGCCGCCGCCGCTCGACTGGATCGACGTCGTCGCGCTCGACCAGGCGGCGGAGGGTTTCCGGCGGCTCGTCGAGGAGCCCGACTCCGTCACGAAGGTGCTCATCGATTTGGATCTCGCCGCGGACAGGATCAGCGCTTGAGATTGTTCCTCGCGTGTGGTTGGCTAAGCAGCCTTTCGGGTTGTCATCGTTCTTGGCCGGCTTACCCTGAATCGGGCCTTCGTTCGTTCGAGGTGTCTGCGGGGTCGGAGGTGGAGGCATCGATGACGATGGAAGTTGCACCCGGAGCGGTCTCCTGAGCCGGCCGGTCACGACGCTGGACTGCGCCGTCCTCGGCGACCTCTTCGGCAGCGAGGAGGTACGCAAGGCGTTCGACTCCTCGGCACTCGTCCAAGCGTGGCTCGACGTCGAACAAACGCTTGCACGCGCCGAAGCCGAGGTGGGGGTCCTTCCCGTCGCCGCCGCCGACCGGATCGAGCGGGAGGCGCGCGCCGACCTCTACGACCTGGACGAGCTCCGAACCGGTGTGACGGAGACCCAGCACCCGCTGGTGCCGCTTGTGCGCGCGCTCGCCGAGCGCTGCGGCGACGCGCGTGGCTTCGTGCACTGGGGCGCGACGACGCAGGACGTGCTCGACACGGGCCTCATCCTGCAGGTGCGCGCCGCGCTCGGGCCGATCCGCCGCGACCTCCGCCGCTCGACGATCGCCGCCGCGGCGCTCGCGCTAAAGCACCGCTCGCTGCCCATGGCCGGCCGGACGCACGGCCAGCACGCAGTGCCGATCACCTTCGGGCTCAAGGCCGCCTCCTGGGCGGACGAGCTCCTTCGCTG
Source organism: uncultured Gaiellaceae bacterium (assembly GCA_963787855.1). GTDB lineage: Bacteria > Actinomycetota > Thermoleophilia > Gaiellales > Gaiellaceae > GMQP-bins7. Next base: position 27,293 of record CAWBER010000018.1, on the reverse strand, counting down.
CGAGCAGCGGCTAGAGGCAGCCGCCGCTGCGGTCGCCACTGGACAGCTCGGCGGCGCCGCCGGCACTCTCGCCTCGCTCGGGGACGCCGCCGCACCTGTACGCACCGCCTTCTGCCGGCTGCTCGGGCTCGCAGAAGCCGACGTGCCCTGGCACGCCGCCCGTGATCGCATCCGCGACCTCGGCCACGCGCTCGCCGAGCTGGGTGCCGCGGGCGAGCGGATCGCGGCCGAGGTGATCCGGCTACAGGCGACCGAGACTGCAGAACTCTCCGAGCCGCTCGGCAGCGCGAGCGTCGGCTCCTCGACGATGCCACAGAAGCGCAACCCGATGACGAGCGAGTATCTCGTCGCGACCGCCCGCCTACTGCGCGGGGCCGTCTCCGTCCTGCTCGACGCGCCAGCCCACGCGGGGGAGCGCGACATGGGCGCGTGGGCCGCGGAGTGGATCGCGGTACCGCAGGCGCTGATCCTCGCCGGCGGCGTCGTGGAGAAAGTCGCCGGAATCCTCGAGGGCCTGGTCGTGGACGGCAGCCGGATGCGCTCGAACCTCGACCTCACCCGTGGGGCGATCCTTTCCGAGGCGGTAATGATGGAGCTCGCCCGCTCGGTCGGGCACGAGCGCGCCCACGCGCTCGTCACCGCCGTCAGTCGCGGCGTGGGAGCGGAGGGCGGCACGCTCGCCGCCGCGCTGGTCAAGGACGACGAGGTTTCCGCCCACTTGTCGTCGGAGGACGTCGAACGTCTCGCCGATCCGTCCGGCTACCTCGGGCTGGCTTCAGCCGCGGCAGGCGCCGTGGCCGCTCGTGCAGGGGTACCGGCTGGGGACGCCTCGTGACCAGGGGGATTGCGCACGTAGGGGTTACCGTCGCCGACCTCGAGCGCGCGGTGCGCTTCTATACCGAAGGGCTCGGGCTCGAGATCGCCGTTCGCCAGACGAGCGCCGCCGGCTACCTGGCCGTAACCGGCTACCCGGGCCTCGAGATCGCGACGGCATTCGTCGGGTCGCCCGGAGACGGCGTCCGCATCGAGCTGCAGGAGTACCGCCAAGTCGGCGATCACGGCTCCCGCGAGCCCGGCACGGCGCCCGTCGGCTCCTCGCACATCTGTCTTCGCGTCGACGACATCGTCGCCACGCTCGCGCGTGCCGAGGCTGTCGGCGGCCGCCGCGTCACCGATCCCGTTCAGATCGACTCCGGCATCAACGAAGGCGGTGCCGCCGTCTATCTGCGTGACCCCGACGGTTACACGATCGAGCTGTTTCAGCCGCCTACATGACCGGACACCCTCCTTCACTACCGGTGCGTGGCACGACCGCTTCGCACAGGCCCGGCCGTGAAGCCGGGCGCTACTCTCCTCATCGAAAGGGCTGAAGACGAATGACGAAGCCACAGAAGGTTCTCTTTCCGCTGGCGGTCGTGATCATGATCGTGATGGTCGCGGTCGCCGGTCAAGCACGCTCCGCGAAGTCGGCGCCTGCCGTCGCAAGCACCGCCACCCAGGGGGCCAAGTGCGTCAAGTACGCCGGTGTCGAGTCGACCGGCAACAAGAACTCGATGGACCCGGCCCAGCAGCCCTCGAGCCAGAACTCGCTCAACGTCAACGCGAGCTATGACCGGCTCACAACCGTGGACGACAACTGGAAGGTACTGCCGTCCCTCGCCACCTCCTGGAAGCCGAGCGCGGGTGGCAAAATCTGGACGTTCCAGCTCCGCAAGAACGTGAAGTTCTGGACCGGCAGGCCCTTCACCTCGGCCGACGTCGTCTACACATTCCGCCGTGTGATCGACCCCAAGACGGGCTCGGAAGGCGCGTCGCAGATGACGTTTCTCAAGCCGAGCGGAATCCAGGCGGTCGGCAAGTACGCGGTGAAGTTCGTCACTGCGAAGCCGGTGGCCGAGCTGCCGCTCCTGATCACGAACAAGAACACCTTCATCGTCCAGAACGGGGCGAGCACCGCCACGCTGCGGACGAAGGGCGCGGGGACGGGCCCGTTCATCCCCGTGAACTTCCAGCCGGTTCAGCAGGTGCATACGTTCAATCGCAACCCCAACTACTGGCGGAAGGGCTTCCCCAAGGCGCCGTGCCTGCAGCTGTTCGTGATCCAGGAGGCGAACTCGATGCTGGCCGCGTTGCGGACCGGCCAGGTGGACTTCGCCCAGCAGGTCGCCTACGAGGTCGTCCCGGCCCTGAGGAACAACTCCCAAGTCAAGCTCACTGCGACGGGCCCCTCGACGTCGATGGTGATGCCGATGTGGATCGATACTGCTCCGTTCGACAAGATCGCCGTGCGCCAGGCGCTGAAGAAGGTGGTCGACCGCAAGCAGATCGTGGCGAACGCCTTGCTCGGCTACGGCGTCATCGGTGACGACAACCCAGTCCCGCCGACCTCGCCGGACGCCTGGCGGCGTACGGTGCCGGGCCCGGACGTCGCGGGTGCGATCAAGCTGCTCGCGTCGGCGGGCTACAATTCGTCGAATCCGCTGAAGGTCGACATCTACGCCGCGGACATGATTCCGGGCATCCTCAACATGGTGCAGCTGTACAAGCAGCAGGCGGCGAAGGCCGGCATCCAAGTCAATGTGATCACCGGCCCCGCCAGCGAGTACTGGGACAACGTCTGGCTGAAGCATCCGTTCCAGGTCTCGGCCTGGTCGGCCCGCCCGGCGGGGCTGGCCCTGTCGATCGCATATCTGCGGAACGCGCCGTACCCGGAGACGCACTGGAAGGTGCCAGCCTTCGACATCTTGATCCAGAAGGCCAACACCACCGTGGATCCAGCGGCCCGCCGTGCCCTCTACAAGCGGGCCGGGAAGATGCTCACCCAGCAGGGTGGTGCGATCATCCCCGCGTTCCAGCGTGTCGTCGCGGCCCAACGCTCGAACTGCCGCGGCTATGTCCCGTCGATCCAGTTCGTGCAGTTCGATCTCGCGCCCCTCCAGTGCACATAGCGAGAACGCGTACGGCGTAAATCGAGCCCACGTCACCCGGGCCGCCCCGAAGGCGGCCCGGGTGACGCACCGAGACACCATGTCCGAAGTCCCATTGGAACTCGTTTGATTCTCAGGCTCATCGCTCAGCGCCTCGCACTCGCCGCCGTCACGCTGCTCGTCGTCTCGGCGCTCGTCTACCTCTTCACGAGCGTGCTCCCTGGCGACATCGCTGCGCGCGTACTCGGCCGCGAGTCGTCGGCGGAGCAGCGTGAGATCTTCCGGGAACAACTCAACCTGGACGATCCGGTCTGGAAGCGATACGGCGTCTGGATCGCCGACGTCGCCCGCGGCGACTTCGGCCGCTCGCTCGTGAACGACGAGACCGTCACCGCAACGATCGGCATGGCCGCCAAGAACACACTCTTCCTGAGTGTCTTCGCTTTCCTCCTCTACGTCCCGGTGACGCTCATCCTGGCGACGCTCGCGGCGCTCTCCAAAGGGAAGCTGCCGGACTCACTGATCTCTGTGGCCACGCTCATCGGGCTCTCGCTGCCCGAGTTCGTGCTCGGCACGCTGCTCATCTACGTGTTCGCCGTCCAGCTCTCGGTCGCGCCGGCGCTGTCGATCGTCACTCCGGGCGAAGACCTCCTCACGCGCCTGCACGCGACCGTGCTTCCCGCCGTGACTCTCATGGTCGCTATGGCCGTCTACGCGATCCGGATGCTGCGCGACAACCTGATCGACGTGCTCGACTCCGAGTACGTCCGGATGGCGACGCTCAAGGGCGTCCCACGCCGGCGCGTGGTGGTGCGCCACGCGCTACCGAACGCGGTCGGACCGGCGCTCAACATCACGGCTCTGAACCTCACGTATCTGATCGGCGGAATCGTCGTCGTCGAGACGGTCTTCTCGTATCCCGGGCTGGGCCAGGTGCTCGTCGACGCGATCTCCGTCCGCGACGTGCCGGTAGTGGAAGCGATTGCGCTCCTCGCCGCGGCCGTCTACATCGTCGCAAACGTCGTCGCTGACGTGCTCGCTCTGCTCCTCAACCCGCGCCTCAGGACGCCTTGATGAGCGTCTCCGCAGTCGACCTCCCGGTCGCCGTGCGGCGCTCTCGCCTTCGCCGGTTCCTCCGTCGCTTCCCGATGAGCGCGCGGCTCGCGGCGCTCCTCTTGATCGCATATGTTCTGATCGCGCTGACCTGCCCGCTGTGGGCGCCGTACGACCCGTACGAGGCGGGCACGGGGTTGCCGTTCTCCGGCGCGAGCAGCTCGCACCTCTTCGGCACCGACATCCTCGGCCGCGACGTGTTCAGCCGCGTCGTCTACGGCACGCGCGAGGTGCTCTACCTCGCGCTCACGAGTACGTTCATCGCAACCGTGATCGGGGGTGTGCTCGGTCTTGCGAGCGGTCTCATCGGTGGCTGGGTCGACGAGACCCTCATGCGCGGGTTCGAGGCGATCATCAGCATTCCCCTGCTCATGCTGGCGCTGCTCGCGATCGCCGCAGCGGGACCGCAGGCCTCGGGCAGCGCGGTGCTCCTGATCGGCGTCGTCGTTCTCGTCTACACGCCACGCATCGCGCGGATGGCTCGTTCGGTCGCGGTCGACCTCGTGACACGCGACTTCGTCACAGTCGCGCGCGCGCGCGGTGAGCCGATGCGTTCGATCGTCTGGCGCGAGCTGACCCCGAACGCTGCGGGCGTGCTCCTCGTCGAGTTCGGCGTCCGCGCCGGCTACGCGCCGATCCTGATCAGCTCGCTCGGATTCCTCGGCTTCGGCGTGCGGCCGCCATCGCCGGAATGGGGGCTGATGATCAGCGAAAACCGCGCCGGCCTCTTCACCGCGCCGCTCACGGTGCTCGCGCCGTGTGCAGCGCTCGCCCTACTCGTGATCAGTCTGAACCTCGTCACCGACGGGATCGCCCGCGCGCTCGGGCGCTCCGTGGAGCGGACGCCGTGACGGCCGTTCACGTGCCGGACGGGAGCCGGGGCGCGGCGCAGGAGCCGCTCGTCAAGGTCGAGGGCCTGACGATCGACTTCTGGTCGAACGACCGCTGGAACAACGTCGTCAACAACACCTCGTTCGAGCTCCGCGGCGGCGAGGCTCTCGGGCTCGTCGGCGAATCCGGCTGCGGCAAGACGACGACCGCGCTCTCGCTGCTCGGGTTCCAGCGGCCGGGCAGCCGGATCCGCTCGGGCGCAATCTATTTCGGCGGGCGCGACCTCGCGCACGTTTCGCGCCGCGAGCTCCAGAAGGTGCGCGGGCGGCGCGTCAGCCTCGTCCCGCAGAACCCGACGACCGCGCTGTCGCCCGGATTGCGCATCGGCGACCAGCTCGCCGAGGCAATGTCGGTGCACGGCGTCGGCGGCTCGCGTGCCGAGCGCCAGCGGCGCGTCCGCGAGCTGATCGCGCACGTCCGCCTGCCCGACGCAGAGCGGACCATGCAGAAGTATCCGCACCAGCTCTCGGGCGGGCAGCAGCAGCGCATGGTGATCGCGATGGCGCTCGCCTGCGATCCGGAGCTCATCGTCCTCGACGAGCCGACGACCGATCTCGACGTGACAACGCAGGCGCAGATCCTCGACCTGCTGCGTCGGCTGCGCGCCGAGCTCGGGATGGCGATGGTCTACGTCACGCACAACCTCGGCGTCGTCGCGACGATCTGCGACCGCGTCGGCGTGATGTATGCCGGCGAGCTCGTCGAGGACGCGCCGGTGCGCGAGCTCTTCACCCACCCCCGTCACCCATACACCCGCGGTTTGATCTCCGCCGTGCCGTCGATCGCGGAGCCCCACCGCAGCCGACAGGTCGTCCTGCGTGGACTGCTCAAGCGCGGCGAGCTGCCGAAGGGCTGCCGCTTCGCGCCGCGGTGCGACTTCGCCGAGGAGACGTGCTTCGAGGAGCGCCAGGTCCTGCTTCCCGTCGGCGAGGCGCACGAAGTGGCGTGCCGCCGTGTCGACGACGTCGAGCGACTCACCGCCGGGCGCATCTCGGCTGCGAGCTACGTCCCGCTCGCGGCGGCTGCAGGCGATGCGCTGCTCGACGTCGCTGACCTCTCGATCACATACGACCGGCGCCGCCGACTCGGGCCCGTGTCGAGCGAGCCCCTGGTGATCGTCCGCGACGTCACGTTCGACCTCCGATCGCGCGAGACGTTCTCGCTCGTCGGCGAATCCGGCAGCGGCAAGTCGACGATCGTACGCACCGTCGGCGGGCTGCTGGGGCCGCTCGCCGGACAGATCACGTTCGAGGGCCGCATCCTCGCCGCCACCGTCGAGTCGCGGTCGAAGGACGTCCGTCGCGAGATCCAGCTCGTGTTCCAGAACCCGGACGCATCGCTCAATCCGCGGCAGCGCGTGCACCAGATCGTCGGGCGGCCACTCGAGCTCTTCTTCGGGCTGCACGGCAAGGCCCGCCGCGCCGGGGTGGCGAAGGCGCTCGAGGACGTGCGGCTCGACGCCGCGTTTGCGAGCCGCTATCCGGACCAGCTTTCGGGCGGCGAGCGGCAGCGCGTCGCGATCGCCCGCGCGCTCGCGGCGAAGCCGCGGCTGATGCTCTGCGACGAGATCTTGTCTGCTTTGGACGTGTCGGTTCAGACGAGCATCGTCGAGCTGCTGCGGGTGCTCCAGGCGGAGCAGGGGATCGCGTATCTGTTCATCTCCCACGACCTCGCGGTCGTGCGCTCGCTCTCGCACCGCGTCGGCGTGCTCTACCTGGGCGAGCTGTGCGAGGTCGGTACCGCGGAGGAGGTGTACGCCCCGCCGTACCACCCGTACACCCACATGCTCCTCTCGGCGGTGCCCGAGATCGACGGCGAGAACGCGATCTCGCCCGCCGTCCGCAGCGATCCGGGAGTCTCCTCGTCCCGGCCCCCGAGCGCGTGCCCGTTCGCGGACCGCTGCCCGTGGAAGGTCGGCCCCATCTGCGACGAGGTGGACCCGCCATGGCGAGCGACGAGCGACACACACATGCTCCGCTGCCACATCCCGCTGGACGAGCTGTCCCGGCGCGCTGCCGCGTCGGGCGTCCGGGTCGGCGCCCTCTCGGCCGGCGACAGGCCCATGGCTTGATCACGGTCGCGATCGCGCACGGGCTCGCCGACGAGCACGGCGAACGGATCGAAGAGGCCGGTGGCGGGCGCATCCGCCTGCTGCCGCTACGCGGTGAGGAGGGCGAGGCGGTCCTCGACGACGTCGAGATCGCCGTGTACGGTCTCTACGAGGGGCCGCTCTCGTTCCGCGAGCTCGCCGACCGCATGCCGCGCCTGCACTGGATCCACTCGACCGGCGCGGGCATCGACAGCTTCGTTTCCCCCGGCTCGCCGAGCGCGGCGTGATCGTGACGAACAGCTCCGGCGTCTATGCGCCGGCGATGGTCGAGTTCGCGCTCGCCGGGATGGTCTCCTTTGCTCGGGATTTCCGCCGCCTGTTCGTGCAGCAAGACGAGCGGCGCTGGAACCACGAGCCGATCGCGGGCAGGGAGTTACACGGCAAGCGTGTCGGCATCGTCGGCTACGGCGCGACAGGGCGCTATCTCGCGACGGTCTGCAAGGCGTTGGGGATGGAGGTGTGGGCGACGCGGCGCAAGCCGATCCTCGCGTCGGGAGAGCCTCTCGACCGGCTGCTGCCGAGCGAAGAGCTCCACGACCTGCTTGGCGCGAGCGACTACGTCGTCGTGACCGCGTCGCTCAACTCGACGACGCGGCACCTGCTCGGCGCGGCGGAGTTTCGCGCGTTCAAGCCCGGAGCCGTCCTCGTCAACGTCTCTCGCGGCGGATTGGTCGACCAGGACGCGCTGCTCGCCGCGCTCGACGCTGGCCGTCTCGGCGGCGCGTTCCTCGACGTCGTCGAACCCGAGCCGCTGCCGCCGGAAAGTCGGCTCTGGACGCATCCGCAAGTGATAGTGACCTCCCATATCTCGGGCGGCAGCCCCGAGGGCTGGGCGCGCTCGATCGAGCTCTTCTGCCGGAACCTGCCGCTCTACCTCGTCGGCGAGACGAAGCGGCTCGGCAACCTCGTCGACCTCGCCGACCACCTGTGAGCGGGACCGCGCGGCTCGCAGGTGCTCGCGCAGTCGTCACCGGGGCGGCGAGCGGAATCGGGCGGGCGACGGTGCTCGTGCTGCTCGAGCGCGGTGCGAGCGTCGTCGCGGCCGACCGCGACGCTCGCGGGCTCGCCATCGTCGCCGACGCGGGCGCCGAGCAGGTCGTTTGCGACGTGACCGATCCCGCCGACCGCGCCCGGCTCGTCGACGCCGCGGGTCTGGCGTGCCAACACGTCGTCAACGCGGCGGGGATCATCCGGGTCGCCGCGCTGGACGCCGTCTCAGAGGACGATTGGGAGCGGATCATGGCGGTGAACGCGAAGGCGCTCTTCTTCCTCTGCCAGGCTTTCGCTCCGCGCCTGCAGCCGGGCGGAGCCGTCGTCAACGTCGCCTCCAGCGCAGGCAAGACAGGTTCGACGCACGAGGCGGCCGTCTACGGCGCGTCGAAGGCCGCCGTGCTCTCGGTCACGCGCAGCTTCGCGCACGCGTACGCGGGAAAGGGCGTGCGGGTGAACGCGGTGTGCCCCGGCCTGATCGACACCCCGATGAACGATGTGGTGCTCGAGGGGATCGCGCCCCTACGCGGCACCGGGGTGGACGAGTACGCACGCAGCCGGATCGGGCTCGTACCGCTCGGCCGGCTCGCCGACCCGCGCGAGGTGGCCGAGGTGATCGTCTTCCTGCTTTCGGATGCCGCTTCGTACATGACTGGCCAGTCGGTGAACGTCACCGGCGGAATGATCACGTACTGACGCGGTGCCGCTCCACGTAGTCCAGGTCGAGCTCCCAGCCAAGACCCGGACCATGCGGCAATTCGAGCCACCCGTCGCGCAGCTGCGGCCGGTTGATCACGAGGTTCCACCAGATCGGGTCGCGGTCCGGATGGAAGCACTCCACGTAGCCGCCATGTGGAACCGACGCGAGCAGGTGGCTTGCGACCTGCGGCTCCTCGTGGTGTCCCATGGTGACGTCGTAGGTGAACGCCACTGCGGCCGCCCGTCGCCACTCGGTGGGCCCGCCCGACCACGACGCATCGAAGTTGCAGATGTCGATCGACCCTTCGGCCATCAGGTCGCGGCAGCCGGCGGCAGAGTACTCGCTCTGCCCTGCGCAGACGCGCACCCCCGCGCTGTAGCGCACGTCGCGCATGGCGCGCCGGTCGTTCGCCCACCGGCACGGCTCCTCGAACCACGCGAGGTCGGAGTCCGCGACGAGACGGGCGAAGCGGATCGCCTCGGACGAGCTCCACCCCTGGTTGGCATCTGCGGCGAGAATGAAGTCCGGCCCGGCCGCGGCACGCGCGACGCGGAACCGGGCGGCGTCTTCCTCCGGCCGGCGGCCGCCGACCTTGAACTTCAGTCCGGCGAGCCCGAGCTCTTTCAGCTCCCTGATCTCCGCACGGATGCCGTCGTCGCCGGCACCGTAATAGCCGCCGATCGAGATCATCTGCAGCCGGTCGCGGTAGCCGCCCCACAGGCGCCAGAGCGGCTGGCCGAGTCGCTTGCCGATCGCGTCCCAGATCGCCGTGTCGACTCCGGCGCACGCGACGAGGCCGAGCCGACGATCGCGCAGGATGTCGTAGGTCGCCGGTCGCGCCAGCGCCCAGCAGCGTTCCACGGCGAAGGCGTCCCAGCCGACGAGGTGCGGCTCGATCTCATCGTGGACGATGCGCACGATGTCGGCGAGCCCGGCGTCCTCGTCGCCCGCGTACGCCTCGCCGACGACGCCCTCGTCGGTATGCACGCGCGTGATCACCGTCGCCCGGTGCGTCATGCTGTAGTGGCTCCCCGCGTACGTGCGCGCCAGCGGGACCCGGATCGGCACGGTCTCGATCCGGGTGATCGTCAGCCCTTCGATGGACTCGACTCTACACAGCGCCGGTGTGCGGAGATCCGCTGATGCGCCTGCTCGTCTTCCTCCTATACGCGTTCCATTTTCTGGTTGCGGCGGACGGGAACGCGGTCATCCCCCTCGTGCCGACGTACACCGCCCGTTATGGTCTCTCTGTCTTCGAGGTGGGCGTCATCGTGGCCGCCCCCGCCTTCGCCATGCTCGTTCTCTCGCTGCCGGTCGGCCTGTTAAGCGACCGGGTGGGGGCCCGCGCGGTGACGATCGCGGCGAGCGCGCTGCTCACGATCTCGGCGCTCGGTCAGGCGCTCGCCGGCTCCTACGCGGTCCTCCTCGCAAGCTGGACGCTCTTCGGCGTCACGTCCGCGATTATCTATACGGCGTCGCCTGCGTGGCTCGCCGCCGCCGCGCCGCCGCGTCACCGCGTCGCGGTGCTCAGCGGCATTGCGATCGCCGCAGGACTCGGCTTGATGGTCGGCCCTGCGTTCGCGGGCCTCCTCTCCGAGAACTTCGGTTCCGCCGCACCGTTTCTGGTCGTCGCAAGTGCCGCCGCCGCTGTGACAATCGGGCTCGTGCTGCAGCCGTCGACCCGCGCACGGTCGGTTACTCCCGTCGCTGCCAGCCTGCGCGCCCTGGTCCGCGAGCCCCACTCGACGTCGGCGCTCGGGCTGATGTTCTTCGTGGGCGCATTTGGCGGGATCGTCAACCTCCTCGTGCCTCTCCGCCTCGATGAGGACGGGCTCGGCGCCGGCGCGATCGGGATCGCCTTCACGGCCTCGATGGCCCTCTTCGTTCTGACGAGCGGCCAGATCGCGCGGCTCGGCGATCGTGTCCCGCTGCTCGCTGCTTCGGGAGCTGCCACGCTCGCTCTCGCCGTGGTGCTGCTGATCCCGGTGCTAGCCGTCTCCGCGTTGCCGGTGATCGTCTTCCTCCTCATCCGCGCGCCGCCGTGGGCGGTGGTCTCGACGATCTCGAATCCATTGTCCGCCTACGGAGCTGCTCTCGCCGGCGTGGGCACGGGCTTCGGGCTAGCGCTGATGAATTTGTGCTGGGCGGCTGGGAACTTGGGCGGCCCGCTGACCGGAGGAGCGATCGCCGGGGTCGTCGGCGACCGCCCCGTCTTCGCACTGCTCGCTCTCACAGGCGTCGTAATCGGCATCGCCGTCATGCGCGTTGCACCATCGCCCACTGTACGACTCGTTCCCCGTAGTTCTGCCGGTGATCCGCTCGATTGAGGAGGTAACGACGATGGGCAAGCATGACGGCAAGGTTGCGATCGTGACCGGCGGCGGCGGCGGCATCGGCGCCGCGGTATGCGAGGTCTTCGCCCGTGAGGGCGCGAAGGTCGCGGTGCTCGACCTCGACCAGGCGCTCGCGGACGCATCCGCCGAGCACCTGCGCGGACTGGGTGCCGAGGCCAGGTCCTACCGCGCCGACGTCACCTCGAGCGCCGAGGTGGATGAGGTGTTCGCACAGGTGCACGCAGACCTCGGCCGCATCGACGCGCTCGTCAACTGCGCCGGGATCAGCCGCGTCGGCGACCACACACAGGACCTGTCGGACGAGATCTGGAACCAGTCGATCGGCGTCATGCAGAGCGGCGTCTTCTTCTGCACTCGTGCAGCCGGACGCGTGATGCTCGAGCAGCGCTCGGGCTCCGTGACCCACATCTCGTCCATCCGCGGCTTCTCGCCGAACCCGGGCCGGCTCGCGTATTGCGCGGCGAAAGCGGCCGTGTTGATCATGGCGAAGGTGACCGCGGGCGAGTGGGCGCCCTATGGGGTGCGCGTGAACGCCGTCGCCCCCGGCGTCCATCGCACGCCCATGTGGACGCGCGACGTCGCGCGAGGCGTCTTCGACGAGCAGGAGTATCTCGATCTCATCCCGACGCACCGCCTCGGCGACCCGGCGGAGGTGGGTGAGCTCTGCTCCTTCCTCGCGTCGGACGACGCCGGGTACATCACCGGCGCCTGCGTCACCATCGACGGCGGCCTGACCTCGATTCCCGCGGGCTAGAAGATGCCGTAGCGGTCATAGGCTTCGAGCGGTGAGACGCCCTCGCGCACCGCCTCGCGGATCTCGTTCTCCGTCGCGACGACCTCTTCAGCCCGCGCAAGGACCTCGTCGAGCAGGGCGGCCGGAATGACGACGATCCCGTCGCGGTCGGCGACGAGGTAGGCACCGGGCTCGACGCTCACGGAGCCAATTGTCACCGGCGTGTTCCAACGCTCGATCCGCCAGCGCGGCACGGCGTCGGCGGGCGTCGTGTAGCGGCAGAAGACCGGGAACTCCTGGCCGAGGATCTCCTCGATGTCGCGACAACCACCGTCGATCACGGCGCCCGCGCAGCCGCGTGCGCGCAGCGCCACGACCGATAGCTCGCCGAGGTGCGCTGCCGTACACGCCTCGTCGTGTGTCTGGTAGACGACGACGTGGTGGGCGGTCACCTCGCCGAGCATCGTGAGGATTCCGCGGATCGAGGCGTCGCGGTCGAGCTGGACGGCAGGTACGCCCTCAACCGGAAAGGCGGGACCTGCGAGACGCATGCCCTCGCGGAGCGGCAGCAGGTTGGGCGGCAGGGTGCGGCCGTGCTCGCCGAGCTCGTCGAGAACGTCGGTCAGCGCGCCCGTGTAGAGCCGCGAGGCTCGCTCGGCGAGGGCGGCCCAGTGCGTGGCGGCACCAGCTTGACGCGTGTCCGGGTCGTGTGAGGACGCACCGGTGCGCAAACGTTTGGCTCCCGGTTTTGACACGGTTCGTGACGTTATCTCAGTCGCCGGATCCGCATCAATGACCGCTCCGTTTGGCCGAGCGGATCCTTCTTCGAGGCTCGGCTGGGAATACGAGCGCTGCAGCGCCGCTGCGGGCTGGCGCTCGAACGACCACCCAGGCCACGCCTATCCAGATAGCCAGCCGTCAGCGGCGCACGAACCTGTCTAAGTCCAGGAACGATGCTTGCTTACACGACTGCCCTTTCCGTACGCCATTGCGCTTGGTGCAGTGGCCATGCGGAAGGTCTAGGGTTCGGGCCCTTCATCCGCGCTCCTCGAGAGCCCCGCTTGACAGGCGGGTCTTTGTTGCCGCAACAGTAGCCAGCACACGCGTCAACTTTTCCGTTTGTGTCCATTCGTGCCGTTCGGATCGCCCGGTCGTAGGTCCGGAGATGGGCGCCTGAGAGCGCTCGCGCCGGTTCGTCGCCTGCGTGCAGACGCGGAGCGTGAAGCGAGCGTCCGTGTGCCCGATCGGCGCCGACGTCTAGGCGACGTCGTCACGGCACCGGCGGCGGCTCCACTTCCGCCAAGGCGTCCGCACCACCCCGCCGTCCCTATGCTCCGGGAGTGGCCGTCCCCGTGCACGCACTCGATTGGCTCGCGGCTGATCTCGTGGCCGCGCTCGGCCACGAGCAGGTGTCGACGAGCGAGGCTGTTCGCGGCCAGCACGCGGCCGGCGAGTCCTACCATCGCGGCGAGCCTCCGGATGTCGTGGTCTTCCCTCGGTCGACCGAAGAGGTCGTCGCCGTGGTCGACGCATGCCGCGCCCACTCCGTCCCGATCGTGCCGTTCGGCGCCGGCACGTCGCTCGAAGGGCAGGTCGTGGCGCTCCGCGGAGGCGTCTGCCTCGACACGACGCGGCTCGACCGCATCCTCCGGCTCAGCGTCGAGGACCTCGACGTGACCGTCGAGGCCGGCGTTACCCGGAAGCAGCTCGATACACGGCTTCGGCCCGAAGGCGTGTTCTTCCCCGTCGACCCGGGTGCCGACGCCACGGTCGGCGGCATGGTGGCGACGGGCGCCTCCGGGACGACGACGGTGCGGTACGGGGCGATGCGGGAGAACGTTCTCTCCCTCACGGTCGTCACCGCGGACGGACGCGTCGCCCGTACCCGCTCCCGGGCGCGGAAGTCGTCTGCCGGATACGACCTCACACGCCTCTTCGTTGGCTCGGAGGGGACGCTCGGCGTGATCACGGAGGCGACGCTCAGGATCTACGCGACCCCGGAGGCGATCTCGTCGGCCGTGTGCTCCTTTCCATCGCTCGACAACGCCGTCAGCTGTGTCATCGGGGCGATCCAGCTCGGGATCCCGGTCGCCCGCATCGAGCTCCTCGACGACGTCCAGATGGATGCGGTCAACCGTCGCTCGGGGCTCGCCTACCCGGTCGCGCCGACGCTCTTCCTCGAGTTCCACGGGAGCGCCTCGGCCGTCGCTGAGCAGGCTCAGGAGGTCGCTGGCTTGGCGAAGGAGCTCGGCGCAGGCGACTTCGCGTGGGCGAGGAGCGAAGACGAGCGACGCCACCTCTGGGCGGCACGTCACTCGGCGTACGAGGCCGCGCTCGCGCTCCGGCCGGGTGCGAAGGGGTACGTGACCGACGTGTGCGTCCCCATCTCGGCTCTCACGGGCTGCATCACCGAGACGCGCGCGGAGATCGACGCCGCCGGTCTCGTCGCCCCCATCGTGGGCCACGTCGGTGACGGGAACTTCCACGTGTGCTTCCTCGTCGACCCGGACGACCCGGCCGAGCTCACTCGAGTGCGGCGGCTCGCCGAGCGGCTGGCGGAACGCGCGATCGCCCTCGGCGGAACTTGCACGGGGGAGCACGGTATCGGCTACGGGAAGACCAGGCTCCTCCCGCTCGAGCATGGCCAGGAGGGGGTCGACCTCATGCGGCGCATCAAGGTCGCGCTCGACCCGGACGGCATTATGAACCCGGGCAAGATCCTGCGGTAGCGCCTCCGTGCTGACGGCTCGATAACCACACGCTCGGCAGCTTGAGGCTGCGGACACGCCAAGTTGTCAAGGCGGTCAACATCTCCGTTGAGGCGTCATCCTACTACGGCGAGGGAGGTTCGCTTCGTCGGGCGCGCCGAGGTCGGCTCCGGGCGGGCGAGCGAGTCGTCGCTCGAGTGCGCACTGCTCGCGGGCAGCCTGTGACTCGGGCGTGTCGGGGTAACCTGGCGGGTCCGCGGGTACGCGATCCGGTCGCAGTCACTGAGCGGCTGCTCGCGATGTAGGCACAGGATGCGCGCGGGGGGCGGCTCGCTGTACGAGCGCGCACAGCGGGGCTGGCCGCCGCCGACGTCGATCGGGCGCTGACCGACGAGCGCTCGCTCGTCACATGGCCCAACCGCGGGACGCCACACCTCGCCCGCAGCGAGGACTACCCATGGCTGCACGCGCTGACGACGCCGCCGCACGTCACACGCGGATCCGAACCGACTGTTGTGCATGCAAGGCGGCGAGCAAGTCCAGTTTGTCCGCGATGACTCCGAGCAAGGCGGCGAGCTCCTCGGCAGTGCGAGCCATATTTTTTGCTTGCTAACGCCCAGACTGTGACCTGCCCGATCTTCAGCAGCGCGCACCAGTCGATCAGCTCGTCGAGTTTGTCTGCTCCTGCTCGTGACCGGCGCCGGGCCGCTGCAGTCCGCTCGAGCTTGCCCAGCGACGGTTGCCGTCAAGAATGACGGTACGTGTTGCGGCCCGAGCTGTTGTAGTACCTCGTGGCGAAGTCGGCGCGTGTAGGTGCCGTAGACAGTCGCAAGGAGGATGCAGTCCGGCAGTCCCGCCTCTAGCGCGTTCCATAGCGATGTCCATGAACGTCAACGACGGTCGCGGTCGACGATTCTCGTGAAGCTGGAGGAAACCGAGTCGCTGGAGTACGCCGGAGTACAGAGCGGAGTACCGACAGGGCTCCGTGCACGGCATTTCGTTGCACTTCGGTGCAAGACCGCTTCGTAGGCGTTGCAGGCACTTTTAGCCTGGCGCACGCGCCTGCTGCCGTCTTCTCAAGACTTTTAATCCCAAGGTCGCAGGTTCGATGCCTGCCCGGCCCATCTGATCCCGCATGGTTGAGGCGATTTCGCTTGGCTATGCGGGTCAGTGCGCCGTGGAGGTCGCGAAAGCCCGTGTCGTGCACACCACGGATGCACACCCGGAGAAACCGGCGGAGCCTCTCGGTGTGGATCGAGGAGCGCGAACTGGAAGCGGGCACGGCGCGGCTACCGGATCATCGCCCCTCGAGGAGGCGCCGGAGAGTGGGGACCTGTTGCCGGGGTCACGATCGGCGGCTGACCGGCCTGGCGCTCCGGGCGGACACATCGCTCATGCGAGTCCGCGGTTTCAGCCTCGCGCCATCTGGTCGATACAGACGGTGACAGCGAGCAGAAGCGCATCCTCCTCGCTCGGTGCGACCTCGATCCCGTAGGTGTCCCGGATCCGGAACCAGCGCTTGGACACCTCCGCAACTCTCTCGCCGCCACGCTCGATCTTGTACTCGTGGTCGACGATGTTTCCCTTCGCTTCCATGTCCTCTCCGTCTTCGACTTCGATCGAGTATCGATCGCGGAGCGGAGTGATCAGCGCCTTCTTGACCGTTGCGACCGTGGCGTCTCCGCGCTCGATCTCCATCTTGTCGCGGATCGTGAGCTTCTTCTCCTGGATCTTGTACAGCTCGGCACCCGAGGCGTCTTCGAGCACGAGCGTGTCACGAATGCGCAGTGCCTTCCCGTCGACCTTGAAGGCTCGCTCGCCCTCCTCGTTCTCGATCCAGAAGTCGTCCCCGATCGCGAACATCTTCTCGCGCATCCGGTACTTCGTCCCGTCAACACCGCCGCGTCTACGCAACAGTCCCATACGAGTCTCCTTCTTCTCGGTGACCGAACCTTATGGCCGGTCGGCTACGCGGTGACGCCGCGAATGACGCAACGAAAGCCCAGGTGTGTAGTCGACGAGTCGATCGCTTGCCCCTGTCGGGCTGCCGGTCGGTACCGAAGACAGTAGTTCGGCGCACACAGGTGCGAGCCGCCTTTGATCACGCGACGCGCGACGGTCTCGCCCTGCTGAACCGACGGCGAGGTCGCACGGGGGTTGCGTGGAACGCAGCAAGGGCTCTCGACCTCATCTGGATGCCGGGACGTGAACCAGTCGGCGGTCCACTCCCAGACGTTCCCGCACATGTCGAGGAGGCCGTATGCGTTCGGCGGGAAGCTCCCAACGGGCGACCCGCCCTTGGGCGGCTTGAGCTCGAAGCGGGGCGGCGGCGATGGCCTTGCGCGCATCGATCTCGGTGATCGGTGGATTCTCCGGCTCCGGAAGCGGCAGAATCGAGCGGTCGAGACCGTTGTCGGAAGTGTCACCCATCGTCGCTCCTTCGAGGTCGCGTGGGCAGATGTCGAGCATACGGTTGGGGCCGACAATAGGCTTGAACGCGTGACGTCCACGCATGGCGACGCAGCTGCCTGATGGGCGAAGCGTTCTTCTGGGGTCTTGTCGGAGGCTCTTCGCTCGTGATCGGCGGTGTCGTCGCGCTACGGGTTGCGATCTCAAGACGCCTGCTTGGTCTAATCATGGCCTTCGGCGCAGGGGTGTTGATCAGTGCAGTCGCCTACGAGCTCGTCCACGAGGCATTCGAGACCTCGGCCGGGGACGGAGGGATAGCGCTCGGGCTCCTCGCAGGCTCGGCTGTCTTCTTCGCGGCGGAAGTCCTGATCGACCGGCTGGGCGGCAGCGAGCGATCGAGCTCGGGCGAAGGAGACGTGGCCCAAGCAGGACGAGCACTCGTGCTCGGGATCGTGCTCGACGGCATCCCCGAGTCGCTCGTCCTCGGGCTCACGGTGCTCGAGGCGGGTACGGTCAGTGCCGCGTTCCTCGTCGCCGTCTTCCTCGCGAACCTCCCCGAGGCGATCGCGGCGACGACGGCCCTCTCCCGAGCGGGCCGCAGCAGCTCCCGCATCATCCGCTTCTGGGTGCTCGTGGCACTCGGCTTCGGCGTTACGTCCCTACTGGGCTACGTCGTACTCGATGCCGCCTCACAACGGACGGTCGCGTTCGTGCTCGCTTTTGCGGGTGGCGCGGTACTCACGATGCTCGCCAACACGATGATGCCCGAGGCTCTGCACTACGGCGGCAGGTTGGCGGGTTTGGCGACAACCGTCGGGTTCGCACTCGCGTTCGCGATCAGCTCGCTGCAGTGACGGTCCACGAACCTCGCGCCGGCATGGGGAAGGACGGGACCACGACACCCAGAATCCCGCTTCGGGCTTTCGCCGTGAAAGCCTGATCCGAAAGCAAGACGGGTGCACGATCGTGGCGGTCGCCGAAAGACATGAGCGGTTCTGGAGTCGACACGCGCGCACTCATCGTCGGCGGTATCGCCGTCCTCCTCGCTGTAGCCGTGCGGGCCAGCTCCTCCCCCTGTTCGTGTCCACGTCGGCATCATCGAACTCCTGCGTGGAAGAGGCAGGCCGGGTGTTGTCCCGGCCCGCCCGTTGCTCAGGAGCGGGGGAGCGCGGGCTCTTGGCCCCGGCGCTCCTAGTTGCGCGGCCCGCGCTAACGGGATTCGTCCCCCAACCTCCCCTTGCCTCTGATGGTCGACGCTAGGTCGTCGGAGTCAACCCCTCTCGAGCACAGACGTACGAGCTTGCTACGGCCGGCCAGGATTTCTCACGCGTTGTAATGGGTACGAACACCGCGCGACCCCAAGCCGAGGAGGACACGATGGCGGGCAAGGCTGACTTCACTGAACAGGAGTGGAAAGACCTCCAGCAGGGCATTACCGGTGCCGGGCTGCTCGTCTCCACAGCCCATCGCGATTTCACCGACACTTTTGGCGAGGCGAGCTCTATCGCCAAGCAGCTCGCCGCCCATCGGGACAGCGAGAGCGAGCTCGTCCGCGATCTCTCCTCGACCCGCGGCACCGGCTTCGGCTTGATGGCGTCGCCCGACGAAGTCGAGGACGGAACCATCAAGGCGCTTGGGGGTGCGGTAGCCGCTCTCAACCAGAAGGCGCCCGATGAACTAGACGCCTATCGTGATCTCGTTCTCGACGTCGTCGCTGCGGTGGCGGAGGCCAAGGGTGGTGTTCGGGACGAAGAGACGGCAGCGATCGAGCGGATCAAGAGCACGCTCGGAGCCTCGAACGAGACATCCGCGACAGGGCAGTAGTGAGCGCCGCGAGCAGCGCATCGACTACGAGAAGTCGCCGTCCTCTTCGAGTCCCAGCTCGCGGCGCACTTCCTCGTCGTCGCCGTCGCCTGCGTCCTGCCCACCCTCGAGCGCGCGCTCGCGCGTGTCGGCCTCGTCCTCGGCATCTGGTGCGTCGAAGGGATCGTGCTTGGGTGGGAGGTTCTCGGTCGGGTTGGAGTCGGGCACACGTGCATTCTTCCCGCATCGCCCCTCTGCAAACCCGGAGTAGGCCGTCGTGCCGGCCGAAGGTCGACTGGCCGACCATCTAGGCCATCGTCTCGAGCCTGGACCTCGCCGGTCGTCGAGGTTGCCACAGCGGTAGGAGCGTGGGGTCTCTCGCGGCGAGATCCAGGCAGTGCGACTCTCCTTTCCAAGTGGGACACCGGCGAAACGCGGGACCGTGACGAGCCCGGACAGGCAAGACCACCGGGGCTGCGCCGGTGCAAACGACGTCGACCGAATATCCGTCGGACGCTCGGTTACTGACGACGGCAGATCGGTGTCGCGCGGCTCGGCGTCGGGAACGTCTGCTCGATCAGTGCGAAGGAGCTCGCTCGCCGCGAGAGCAACCGGTTACGAGTGTGTGCCGAGCCGGTGAACGGCCTTGCGGCCGGTCGCGATCTGTGCGATTGCTCATCCGATGCGTCTGGCGCTCATCGCTCAGCGTCCAACGCCGACGAACGAGTCCCTCGCCGGCGCACTCGCCGACGGCGTCGGCTGGGAGCCGATGTCGCCGGAGCAGGCGCTCGACGAGCTTCGCCCGGGTGACGCCGCGCTCGGGCGGCTCGACGTCCTGCCGACGCTTGACGGGATCGACGACGGCATGTGGGCGCTCGGTGCGCTCGAGGCGCGCCGGGTGGTCGTCCTGAACGACGCCGCGGCCCTCTTGGCGACACACGACAAGCTCCTCACTGCACGGCTGCTCCGGCGGGCCGGCCTGCCGCACCCGCGAACCGCGCACGTCAGGCCGGATCGGCCGTTTCCGGCCGTGCGGCCGCCGGTCGTCGTGAAGCCCCGGTTCGGGAGCGGCGGCACCGCCGTCACGCTGTGTCCCGACGAGGACGCACTCGTCGACACCTTTGCGCGCGTGTCCACGGCGCCGTGGTTCGAGCAGCAGGGCGCGCTCGTGCAGGAGCTCGTGCCGCCGCAAGGCTACGACCTCCGTATCCTCGTCGCGGGCCAGCGGATCGTCGGAGCGATCTTCCGGATCGCGGCGGAGGGCGAGTGGCGGACGAACATCGCGCTCGGCGGCTCGAGGCGCCCCGTCGCGGATCCACCTCCACAGGCCTGCGAGATCGCGCTCGCCGCCGCGCATGCGGCGGGCACGGCGCTCGTCGGCGTCGACCTCGTGCAGGACAGGCTCGGGGGCTGGACGGTGATCGAGCTGAACGGTGCCGTCGAGTTCACGCGGGAGTATCAGCCGGCAGGTGATGTCTTTGCGGACGTCCCGGCCGAGCTCGCACGGCAGGCGGCGGCGACCCTGGACGCCGCCGCTGCTGCTGCGTAGCTTCGGCCGCTGACTATGCGGTCATGCGGCCGACGACGTCGTACTTCTTGACCGACGTGCGCCTGCCCGGTGTGTCGTCCGTGGGCATCGCGCTCAGCGCGGCGTCGCCGGTCGCGTAGTCCTCCTCGGAGTCGAAGAACACGATCGCGACCGACTCGCCCGCGTCGGCGTCGTGCAGGAGGAGGAACTCCGTTGCCGGGATGTTGTCGGGCCGCTCGCCCGACTCGATCTCGCTCTTGACCCGCTCCATCCGCTCCCTGTCCACACCCTCGAAGGACACAACGCGTGCAATTGCCATCCCGAGCCTCCCTGGTCGCTTTCGGGAAAGCCTAGTGGTCTAGAGTCGCGCGTCGTGCGCGTCCTCTTCGCGTCGACGCAGGGCACCGGCCATTTCGGGCCGCTGATCCCGTACATCGACGCGGCCGTGCGCAACGGTCACGAGACGCTCGTCGTCGGGCCGCCGACGCTCAAGGCCCGGGGCTACGAGTTCAAGCCCGGGGCGTCGCCGCCGGACGAGCTCCTCGGGCCGCTGTGGGGACGGATGGCATCCCTCCCTCCGGGACAGGGCGACCTCGTCGTCGTCGGCCAGATCTTCGCGGCGCTGAACGTTGACGCGATGCTCCCGACGCTCGAGCAGACGATCGAGGAGTGGAAGCCCCACGTGGTGCTGCGCGAGTCCGCAGAGTTCGCGTCCGCGATCGCCGCCGAGCGACACGCCGTTCCTCACGTGCGCGTCTCGGCGGGCGTCGCACTCGTCGAAGAGGCGGCCATCGCGATCGCCGCCCCTGCCCTCGAGGAGCGGCAGCCGGGCATCGCTCGGCGGATCGTGGACTCGCCGTATCTGTCGTACTTCCCGGCCGGAGTCGACCCCGCGCCATTCCCGTTGACGCGCTACCGGCACCCAGCGACCGAGGCGACGCCGGAGCCGCTGCCGGACTGGTGGCCGGGCGACGAGCGGCCGCTCGTCTACGTGAGCTTCGGCAGTGTCGCCGCGACGTTCCCGCCGGCCGCGCAGGTCTACGGCGCCGCTCTTGCCGCTGTTGCCGAGCTTCCCGTTCGCGTCCTCCTCACGCTGGGCGGGAACGAGCTCGAGCTGGGCGATATCCCGACGAACGTGCAGGTCGAGAGCTGGGTGTCGGAGCCGGACGTGCTCGCGGGTGCCTCGGCCGCCGTCGGCCACGGCGGAACCGGCACGACGTTGAGCGCGCTCGCGGCGGGCTGCCCGCTCGTCGTCGTGCCGCTCTTCGGCGACCAGCCGTCGAACGCCGTCCGCGTCGCGGTCTCCGGCGCCGGCGTCGCTTCGTCCGTCGACCAGATTGGGCAGCGCATCCGGTTTGTCCTCGACGAGGCGCGCTATCGCGACACGGCGCGGGCGATGGCCGACGCGATGCGGGCGCATCCGCCCGTGGACGACTTCTTCGCCGACTACGAAGCGCGCTTCTGAGCCCGAGTTGCCTCGACCGCTCGTCGTGCCTCGATCTCGTACGGGTTGGATCGGTAGCGCGTCGTCAGGTGCTTCCAGCTCAGGTGGAGCGCTCGGTGCTGCCCCTGCCAGATGTGGCACAGCTCGTGCGTGATGAGATCGTCGGAAGGCGTCGGGCTCTTCAGCAGGATCGTCCGCCAGAGTGCGTAGCCGCGGTAGCGGCGGAATCCGGGGATGCGGAAGAACCACGGCGTGACGCGAATGCGGACGCCGTCCACGCGCACTGGCTCGGGGTAGTAGTCGAGCGTGTCGAGACGGGCTTTCGCGCGCGCGAGCGCGGCGCCGAGGCCTGCGTCAGCCACTCAGGGCTGGCGTGAGCACCATGACCGGGCTTCCGTCCTGCGACTGGAGGTAGCTGTACTGGTATAGCCGCGAGCGCGTCGCGCGGTCGATCACGCGCTGCTCGTCCGCCCGGATCTGCCCGACGCTCGGCGTTAGGGGAGCGGTGAGGGTCTGGTCGAGCGGGCGGTCGAGCTCCGCGCGAACGTCGCGGCGCTCGAGGAACACCGCAGCCGCGGCCCGCCCGTTTGCGCGAGGCGGTATGAGCACGAGGGTCGAGTCGATCCCGTCGAGGTAGTGGAATGAGTAGAGCGCGAGCTCGAGCGCCTCACGGCGTAGGAGCTCGCCGCGCTCGATCGTCGGCTTCCCCTCGGGGATCGAGCACGCGTTGCCAAGGCCGCAGAGCGTGTACATGACGGTGCTCGAGGCATTGATCGTGTCGATGTCATCGGCCTCGGCGCGGCCCGCGGTCGTGTCCGGGCGGACAGCGATCGCCGGGACGCGGAAGCTCGAGCCGTCTGGACCCGTGACCGTGGGCGGGCCGGCGTAGGTCACCGCGGCGAGCGCATTCCCGCTCGGAAGGCGGTACTGGTCGCCGACGTGATCGGCGATCTGGGCGTAGCGCCGTTCGACGCTTCCCGTGGGCTCCCACGCCGACCAGGCGGGAGCGGGGGCGGGGCTCCCGCGGCCGACGAGGACGAGCAGCGTCCCGACGCCCGCGCCCGCGACGATCGCAAGCACGACGTAGAACGCTGCAAAACGGCTCCGGTAGGCGAGGCGGCGCGCGCGGTCGGCGCGCGTCTCCGGGCGAGCGACGATCGAGCTGCCCATACCCTCGCGAGAGACCGGCTTCGCGTCGGCGGCGGCCTTGCCCGTCACATCGTCGGCCACGAGCTCTCCTCAGACAGGTCGACCTCCGGAATCGTGATCTTCGACTCGTCGAGCAGGTTGAGGAGCTCGTCGCCGAAGAGCTCGCGTCGCGCGTCGAGCACGTCGGCGATGTGCTCGACCGCCTCGCGGTTGTGGGTCACCAGGTTGTAGGCGGCGACGTACGCCTGGCCGACGAGCTGGCCGACGATCACGCGCTTGTCGCGGTCGGACATGACGGAGGCGATCGGGTTCTCGGCGAACGGCCCGCCGCCGCTCGTGCGGTTGACGATCTGAAGGCCGATCTTCTCGAAGCGCTTGAGGATGCGCTCCCGTGCTTCCTCTTCGGTCTCGTCCTCGCGTCGCTTCACGGCGAACGGCTCCGGCCCCATCGCGGAGGCGCCGACCATGTACGCCGCCTGCGCGGTCACGCTCATGACGTCGCCGCCGACACCGTTCGAGTTCTCGCCGTAGAACACGCGCTCCGCTGCCATCGCGCCGAGCGCCCACACGAGCCGCGCGAACTCCTCGGAACGGAAGCGGCTGAAGCGCTCCTCCTTCTCGAGCGCCTGGTGGTGCCCGAGTGCGCCGCCACGCATCCGGATGGAGAGCCGCGTCGACTCCGCGCCCTTCAGGTAGGCGTGGCCGGCGGCGGCATGGCCAGCCTCGTGAATTGCCACGGCGCGACTCTCCTCCGGGATGTACTCGACGCCGACTGCGGTTCCGGCTTCGAGAGTGGTCATCGCCTCGACGAGATCGTCCCAGGTCAGTGCGTCGCGGTTCGAGTGGTGCGCGATCGTGAGCGCCATCGACGTCACCTGCTCGAGCATCGCCGGCGCATAGCCGTTCGTGACGCGCGCGATCTCCTCGCGCTTGTGCGGCTGGTCGAGCTCCTGCTCGTGCGAGACCTTGCCGAGGTAGAGATCGAGAATGTCGAGTCGGTCCTGCTTCGTCGGCGTGCGGAACCAGACGTGGCGCCCCATGCGGCCCGGGCGCGTGAGCGCGGGATCGAGCCGGTCGACGGGCACGTTGGTCGCGCCGATGAAGTAGATCTGCTCCTTGCGCGGCCGCGCGCCGGGAAGCCGCAGCGACATGCGGCCGAGTCGCCGCGGGACGATGTAGACGCCGTCGAGCAGCGTGTTCGCCTTGTTCGTGAAGAACTTCTTGAAGAACGGCGGGTTGTCGATGCCGTCCATGACGACGAGCAACTGGTTCAGCGCGAGCGAGCCGCCGCCTCCCATTCCGCCCGGGAACATGAAGTTCAGCGTGCTGTTCAGGCGCGTTGCGAACGACGATGCGCCGGGAGACTGCGGTGCGCGCTCGGCGAAGAGACGCTCGCGCCAACGGCGGCTCTCGAGGATGAGGTCGCCCGAAGGGTTCAGCGCGCCCTGTGGCCCGTACCAGAGCAGGTCGTGGACGTCGACGGGCTGGGACGCGCCGGCAGCCCCGCCGAAGCCGGGGTTGAGCGCCTGGCGGCGCATGCCGACGGCGTCGATCTCGTCGATGAAGACGATGCACTGACCGCCCCACTTGCGGGCGAGCCGCTTCGCGCGGCGCGCGAGCACGCGCACGACGATCGCGTCGATGCCGATGAACGTCGCCGCGAAGCCGGAGCCGGGGATCGAGATGAACGGCGAGTTGAAGCCGGTCGCGAGCGCCTTCGCGAGCATCGTCTTCCCGGTGCCCGGCGCACCGAGGAACAGCAGGCCGCGCTCGCGCTTGCCGCCCGCGCGCTCGAACGCCTCGCCGGACTGCCAGATCGAGACGACGCGCCGCACCTCCTCCTTCGCCTCGGCCTGGCCGCGGACGTCGGCGAGCTTCACGCCCCACTCCGCGTCTCCGGGCTCGAAGGCCTGGATCTGCGAGAGGTTCATGATCAGGAGCGGCCCGAACAGGATGAGGAAGTTCATGACCAGGAAGAACGGCAGGATCACGAGCAGCGGGACGATCTGCATGAGCAGTGCCGCGTCGAGCCAGAGGTAGAAAGGCAGCAGAATGACGGCGACGACGATCGCCATCTTCGCCCAGAACCGCCAGAACCAGACGCGCCTCCGCGCGACGACGTCCTCCTCGCGCAGCTGCTGGCTTTCGAGCCCGAAGAGGCTCGGCCGCGGGATCAGCCGGTGGAACACGATGTCGACGACGCCGCGGAAGCAGACGACGAGCCCGAGCGCCGCGACGATCGACCAGAACCACGACCAGCCCTGGGTCTGGTTCAGCCAGACGACGACTGCGGGGGCCGTGATGAGCGCGACGGCGGTCGCGGCGCGCGTGAGCCGGCGCCACTGGCTGGCGAGCTCCGCAGAGCTCTCGGCCTGCTGCAATCCCCCCATCGGCTGCGCCTCGGTCGCCACCTTCGAAGCGTAGGGACGCCTCTTCGGTCCGAAGGTTGGCGGCTGCTGCTAGGTTCGCGGCCGTGTCCACCGCGGTCATGACCACGAGCGAGGGGACGATCGAGATCGAGCTCTTCGACGACGACGCCCCGAAGACGGTGGCGAACTTCACCAAGCTCGCGGGCGAGGGCTTCTACGACGACCTGACCTTCCACCGCGTCATTGCCGACTTCATGATCCAGGCCGGCTGTCCGCGCGGCGACGGCACGGGCGGGCCGGGCTACTCGTTCGAGGACGAGTTCAACGAGCACCCGGTCGCGCGCGGCTACCTCGCGATGGCGAACGCCGGCCCGAACACCAACGGCTCGCAGTTCTTCATCGTCACGATCGCCGCCGCGCCCTGGCTCGACGGGAAGCACACCGTGTTCGGGCGCGTCACGTCGGGACAGGACGTCGCCGACCGCATCTCCGAGGTCGAGCGCGACGGTCGCGACCGGCCCCTCGAGCCGGTCGTCATCGAGTCGCTCACCGTCGGCTAGAGCGGACGCGTCTCTCGGCGGGCGAGATCGGACATGCCCGATGGGGCAGCCCATCGCGCAGCCATGCCGGTTCGCGGCGCAGGTCTCAGACACGGTGTCTGACACCGGGGTGTCCTCGCCGGACTAGGCTCCGGCCGTGGAGCTCGCCGGCAAGACAGCCGTCGTCACGGGCGCGTCCAGCGGCTTCGGCGCGGCGACCGTGCGTAAGCTGCGCGAGGCCGGCGTGCGCGTCGTCGGCGGCGCGCGGCGGGTCGAGCGGATCGACGCCGACGTCGCGCTCGCCTCGACGTCACCGACGAGGAGAGCTGCGTGCTTCGTCGGCCAGCGCGGCGGAGGCGCTCGGCGGTATCGACATCCTCTACAACAACGCCGGCCTCGCGCTCGGCCGCTACCCGTTCACCGAGTCGACGCCCGAGGACGAGGCGACGGTGCTGCACACGAACGTCGACGGCGCGATCCGGGTCACGCGCCTGGCGCTGCCGCACGTCCGCGACGAGGGCCACATCCTCTTCACGGGCTCGATCGCCGGCCGGCAGGCGTACGCGAACGCCGCGGTCTACGTCGCTGCGAAGTTCGCGTTGCGCGGCTTCGTCTATGGGCTGCGCGAGGATCTCCTCGGGCGTCCGATCCGGATCTCGACGATCGACCCCGGCCTCGCCAGGACCGAGTTCTCGCTCGTCCGCTTCAAGGGCGACGAGGAGGCCGCGAGCGCGCCGTACGAGGGTGTCGAGCCGCTCACCGCGGACGATGTCGCCGATGCGTCCTCTTCGCGCTCACGCGGCCGCTGCACGTCAACATCGACGAGATGGTGATCAAGGCGCTCGCGCAGTCGAGCGGCAGCCGGATCGTGCGCCGCGAGCCCTGACCATATGACGATCCTCGACGGATCGACCTTCTGCATCTGCGACGACCGGGGCGACATCGCCGGAGACGAGCGGTTCTTCGCGCACGACACGCGTCCTCTCGCGGCTGGTGCTCCGCGTCGGCGGCCCACGCCGCTCCTGCTCTCCTCGGGACGGGTCGAGCACTTCCAGGCCGCTTCTACCTCCAGAACGGGACTCCGACCGGCCTCCCTCGGGAGCCGTCTTCATCGCCCGCGAGCGGTCCGTCGGCACGGGCATGCAGGAAAAGATCTCGCCCCCCGACGAGAGCCCGCCGCTCGTCGACGTCTCCTCGAGGCGGAGGCCACTCCGCAGGCATCCTCACCGCGGAGTCCGCACCACTCCCCGCTCGGCGACCTGAGCTCGCCAGCCCTAGCTGCTGTCGTCAGCACCGAGCAAACTCGCACTTACCGACGAGGAGCGCCGACAGGCTCCATCGTGTACCCGCGTGGGGTCTTGGCAACCAGCAGCCCGCGCTCCCGAGGTCGGCAGCTTGATGACATGATGTCTTTATTCTGTCACGTCGATCCGTACGAGCGCTGCAAATCTCAGCGTCGACATCAGGCGATGGCCGACACGAGGAGCTCGAGACCGTCGAGCAGCTCGACGAGGAGCGTGAGACCG
>CAWBER010000017.1:0-214884 GCA_963787855.1 uncultured Gaiellaceae bacterium | reverse complement strand
GCGTGCAAGCGCCTCGTGGGTTCGAATCCCACCCCCGCCGCGTCAGCGCGGGTGCGACCGCGCCACGTCGCCGCGAACGCGAAGAAGCGCGACGAACACGTCCCGCCGCCCATTCGTGTCGCCGACGACGAGGTTGTCGGCGAGCGACGTGAACGCGACGCGACGGCCGTCGGCGCTGATCCCAGAGACGAAGCTCGCTGCGTCGGCCTCCTCGCCGTCCGCCGAGACGCTCACGCGGGCCGTCGCTCCGGTGAGGAGGTCGTGGACGAAGACGTCGGACACCCCGTTCCGGTCGTCGGGAACGAGGTTGGACGCACGGGATGTGAACGCCGCATAGCGGCCGTTCGCCGAGAGGAAGGGACGCGACATGAAGAAGCTCCTGCGCGTCGGTCGATCGGAGCCGCCGGCGTCGGCCTCCTCGCCGTCGGACGCAACACTGATCCGCGTCGTCACGCCGGTCCAACGGTCGTGTACGAACGCGTCGAGTGCATGATTCGTGTCGTCCGGGACGAGATTGCGAGCACGCGAGCGGAAGCCGACGAACCGACCGTCGGCGCTCAGCACTCCACGGAACGTGGCCGCACGTGCCTCGTCACCGGTGGAGGAGACGTTGACCCGTTCCGTCAGACCCGTGCGGCGGTCGAACACGAACACGTCGGCCTTCCCGTTCCAGTCCCCGTAGACGAGGTTCGGGGCGTACGAGCGGAATGCGACGACGAGTCCCCGCGCATCGATCGACGACGCTTCGCTGCGATCCGGCGACTCACCGAACGGGCCAACGCTCACGCGGCTGGTCCGTTCCGTCACTCTGTCCGTGACGAAGACGTCCATCGTCCAGTTGTCGTCCGCCGGAACGAGGTTCGAGGCATCCGACGAGAACACGATCGTCCGTCCATCCGCGCTGACGAGCGCGGCAAGGCTCGCGCCATCGGCCTCGCCCTCGCTTCCCGAGCTCACGCGCCCGGTGAGCCCCGCCGCACGATCGCGCACGAACACGTCCGACACGCCGTTCCGATCGTCCGGCACGAGGTTGGTAGCCGAGGACGGGAACACGAGGACGCTCCCGTCCGCGCTGATCGACGGCTTCATGCTCGGCCCGTCGCTCTCCGCGCCGGATGACGAGATGCTCGCCCGCCAGGTGCGCCGACCTACGAGGTCGCGCACGAAGACGTCGCTCACCCCGTTTCGGTCACCCGGAACGAGCGACGTGGCTCCGGACACGAAGGCAACGAAGCGGCCGCTCGCGCTCAGCACCGCCCCGAACGTTGCACCGTCCGCCTGGACGCCCTGCGTGCTCAGGTTCGCTCGATTCACGCGGAGAACGACGTCTTCGGCGACGACGTGCGCGCTGACCGGCTGGGCCTGCGCTTGAGCGAGGACGAGCACGGCCGTGGCGGCGCCGAGCGCGTTGACGATCCACGCAGGCCACCGCACACCCGAGCGCTCCACCGGCGACCATCCTCTCAGAAGAGCACGACGCCCTCTGCCGTTCATCCGGAGTCGCCGCGAGCTCGCACGACGACGAGCAACGCAAGGAGGAGGAACGCGCTGCCGGCCATCTCGAGCGTCTCCTCGATCGACCATCATCCACGTGTAGCCCGGCGCCGGGCCGTCGTCCTCCCACTGGAGCGCCTCGAGGAGCTGCGCGCCGACCCAGCACGCCCCCGGGCAAGGACGAGCCCGAGGCCGACCCGTTCCGACGAAGCGCCATCACGAAGAGCGCCAGCACGGCAGCGGCGCGACGAAGACCGGGATGTAGAGCAGCTGCCAATCCACGTCGAGCCGGCGCTCGAGCTTCTCGTGCACCTCTGCGAGCTCGTCGAGGCTCGCGAACACGAGCAGTGCGGCGAAGGCGATCGCGAATGGCCGGGAGACGAGCGACCGGGGCAGCCGCAGCGCCACGGCGGCGCAGGCGATGAGAAGGAAGGCGGTGAAGAAGGCGGGAACGGTTCGCTCCTCGTCGAGGTCGAAGCGCGACAGCCACGACGTCGATTCCCAGGCGTAGACAGCGCCGGCGACCGCCAGCGCGGCAATCGCGGCGCCGAGCGCCACGGCAACGACCCGGGGTTCGAGGAGACGTTTCACGTCGTCAGAAGCGCAACCCTTCACCCTTCACCATGACGGCGACCGTGCGGCGGAGGAGCGACAGATCCGTGCGGATCACCTGCCACGCGCTCGCGCGGCGACACGCCTCGACGTACGCGACGTCGAGCACCGAGTACCCGGACGACTCCGTCACGCCCTTCTCGACCTGCGCCGGGCCCGTCCAGCCGGCGACGAACTCGTTGCGATACGTGAAGCCCTTCTCGACCTGCGTCGCGACCATCGCCGGCGGCCACGGACGCGGCCCGACGAGGCTCATGTCGCCGCGGAAGACGTTCCAGATCTGCGGGAGCTCGTCGAGGTAGCGGGGCTTCAGGAGTCGGCGTCCGGCCCACGTCAGGTTCGTCTCGTCGGCTTCGTGCAGGCGGGCGTGCGACTCCGCCGGGTCGATCTCGTCGAGAACGTCGCGGCGCAGCGTCCGGAACTTCAGGAGGTCGAACTCACGGCCGCGCGAGATCCGCGGCTCGCGATACAGCCACGGGCCGCGGTCACGCTGTCGAAGAAGAGCGTCGAGACCCATCGCGACGAAGAGGAACGCGAACACCGGCGAGAGCACGATCAGGAGCGCCGCGGACAACGTCTTGTCGAGAACCAGCTTCGGCGTGGGGTAGCTCGTCACTCAGCCGATTCTCGTTCGCCCGGGGTTAGGGTGCACCCATGTCCGTCGGGATCGGGCGCGAGCGCCAGTTCGAGGTCTACGTCGGAGGCGCGCGAGGCGTGTACCCGCGCGTTCCCGTCTCGTTCGAGCGTCTCGAGCACGCGGCGCGGGGCGCGATGTCGGCCGAGGGCTTCGCCTACGTGGCAGGAGGCGCCGGCACCGAGGAGACGATGCGCGAGAACCGCGCCGCGTTCGAGCGCTGGCGGATCGTCCCGCGCATGCTGCGGGACGTCTCGACGCGCGACACGGCGGTCGACGTTGTCGGAACGCCTCTGCCGAGCCCGTTCGTGCTCTGCCCGATCGGCGTGCTCGAGATGGCGCATCGCGACGCGGACGTCGGGGTCGCGCGAGCAGCCGCTGCCGAAGGGATTCCGTTCGTCTTCTCCAACCAGGCGTCGCGGCCGATGGAGGAGACGGCCCGCGCGATGGGCGACGCGCCGCGCTGGTTCCAGCTCTACTGGAGCACCTCGGACGAGCTGGTCGAGAGCCTCGTGTCGCGCGCGGAGCGGTGTGGCTGCTCGGCGATCGTGCTCACGCTCGACACGACGATGCTCGGATGGCGGATCCGCGACCTCGACCTCGCGTACCTGCCCTTCCTGCGCGGGAAAGGGATCGCGCAGTACACGAGCGACCCGGTCTTCCTCGAGGCGCTGCAGGAGACCCTCCGCCAGGAGGCGCCGCCCGCCGGGCGGGTCACGTTCGCGGCGATCGGAACGCTCCTCGCCCAGGCCGGGGCGTTCCCGGGATCGCGCCTCGCGAACGTGCGCTCCGGTCTCGCGCGAGCGGCGGTCCGTCGCTTCGTCGAGACGTACTCGCGCCCGTCGCTCTCGTGGGACGACCTCGCGTTCCTGCGCGAGCGGACACGCCTGCCGATCCTGCTGAAGGGGATCCTCCACCCCGCCGACGCGCTCGCGGCAGTCGAGCACGGGATGGACGGGATCGTCGTCTCCAACCACGGCGGGCGCCAGGTCGACGGCGCGATTGCGACCATGGACGCGCTTCCTGGGGTCGTCGATGCCGTCGCCGGCCGTGTCCCGGTCGTGCTCGACAGCGGAGTCCGCTCGGGCGCCGACGTGTTTCGCGCGCTCGCGCTCGGCGCGTCGGCCGTCGGGCTCGGGCGGCCATACGTGTGGGGCCTCGCGGCGGGCGGCGAGGAGGGCGTGCGCGAGGTGATCCGCAACCTCCGGGCGGACTTCGATCTGACGATGGGGCTGAGCGGCGTCCCGTCCGTCCGGGACATCGGACGCGAGAACGTCACGCCCGCGTGAGCCCCGTCGAGGCCGTCGTCTTCGACCTGGACGGCGTCCTCGTCGACTCCGATCACATCTGGCACGAGGTTCGGGAAGGGCTCGCTCGCGAGCGCGGCGGGCGCTGGACCGACCGCTCCGAGGCCGACATGATGGGCATGAGCTCGACCGAGTGGTCGCAGTATCTCCACGAGGTCGTCGGCCTCGCCGAGACGCCGCGAGAGCTCAATGACGAGGTCGTGCGGCGCATGCTCGACCGCTACGCGCAGGAGCTGCCGCTGATCGACGGCGCCGCGGAGGCAGTGAGGCGGCTGCGCGCGTCCTTCCGCCTGGCCCTCGCGTCGTCGTCGAACCGCGAGCTGATCGACGGCGTGCTCGACGCGGGCGGCCTCGCCGACCTCTTCGAGGTGACCGTCTCCTCGGAGGAGGTTCCACGCGGCAAGCCCGCACCCGACGTGTTTCTCGAGGCGGCGCGGCGGCTCGACGTCCCGCCCGAGCGGTGCGCGGCGATCGAGGACTCGGCGAACGGCATCCGCGCAGCGCACGCAGCCGGGATGCGCGTCATCGCGATTCCGAACAGGCGCTACCCGCCGGCCGCCGACGCGCTGCGAGCTGGCCGATACGGCTCTCGCCTCGATCACGGAGCTGTCGCCCGAGGTGGTCGCCGGCTAGGGCGCGCGGCCGAGGAGGACACAGGCGTTGTGCCCGCCGAGCCCCATGGCGTTGGACAGTGCGACGTCCACCTGCGCGTGGCGTGCCTCGTTCGGCACGTAGTCGAGGTCGCACTCCGGATCGGGGTTGCGGTAGTTGATCGTCGGCGGCAGCACGCCCTCGTGCAGGGCGCGGACGCACATCATCGCCTCGACCGCGCCGGCCGCTCCGAACAGATGCCCCATGACGGACTTCGTGGACGAGACCGCAAGCTCGTAGGCGTGAGCGCCGAAGACCGCCTTGATCGCGTTCGTCTCGGCCACGTCGTTGTACGGCGTCGACGTCCCGTGCGCATTGATGTATCCGACCCGCTCGGGCTCGACCCCCGAGCGCGTCAGCGCCGAGCGCATCATCTCCGACACGCCGACCGATCCCGGGTCGGGCTGGGCCATGTGGTGCGCGTCGTTGGAGGTCCCGTAGCCGAGCACCTCCGCATAGATCCGTGCGCCGCGGCCGACCGCGCGCTCGTACTCCTCGAGGAGCAGCACGCAGGCGCCCTCGCCCATCACGAATCCCGCACGCGTCGCGTCGAAAGGACGCGAGGCCAGCGTCGGGTCCTCCTCCTCCGCCACGAGACCGCGCATCGCGCAGAAGCCGGCGAGGATCACGGGGTGCATGCAGGCCTCCGTTCCGCCCGCGACGATGACGTCCGCATCACCCCGACGAATCGTCTCGGCACCCTCCCCGACCGCGTGCGACCCGGTTGCGCACGCCGAGACCGGTGCGTAGTTCGGGCCGCGCAGCCCGAGATCGATCGCGATCTGGCCGCTGGCCGAGTCGACGAGAACGTTCGGGAGGAACCACGGCGAGACGCGTGAGTGGCCTCGCTCTCGGCGCACCTCGTCCTGCTGGAGCACGCCCATGACGCCGCCGATCGCCGAGCCGACGAGGATCCCTGCTCGAGCCGGGTCGATCCCGTCGACGCCGGCGTCGGCCCACGCCTCGCGGGCGGCGGCGACTGCGAGAACGACGTTGCGCTCGAGGCGGCGCGCGTCCTTCGGGCCGACGACCGCCTCGGGCTCGAAGCCCTTCACCTCGGATGCGATCCGGACCGGGAAGTCGCTCGCGTCGAAGCTCTGGATCCAGTCGATGCCGCTCCTGCCGGAGGCAGCAGCGTCCCAGGTCGACTGCGCGTCGAGGCCGAGCGGCGTGACAGCCCCGAGACCGGTGACGACGACGCGACGCACGAGGGGAAGAGCGTAGTAGCTTCAGGACATGGCCCGCCCGCGCCGCCAGAGCTCCGAGCCGGTCGAGCGCCCGGCCGACCTGCACTCGTCGATCCCCTTCCCGCCCATGGAGGCCGAGCTCGTCAGGGACCTCCCCGACGGGGACGAGTGGCAGTACGAGCCGAAGTGGGACGGTTTCCGAGGGCTCCTCGAGAACGGCGCGGGTGAGCTGCGGCTCTGGTCGCGGAACGCGCGCCCCCTGCTGCGCTACTTCCCCGAGCTGCGACCGCTCGCGAAGCTCCTGCCACCCATCTCGGCGCTCGACGGCGAGATCGTCATCGAGCGGGACGGTGTCCTCGACTTCGACGCCATGCAGATGCGCCTGCATCCGGCCGAGAGCCGCGTGAACAAGCTGTCCGCGGAGATCCCCGCGCGCTTCATCGCGTTCGACGTGCTCGTCTGGAAGGGCGTCGAGGCGTGGCACGAGCCGCTGTCGAAGCGGCGAACGCGCCTCGAGCGGAGCGCCAAGCGGTTCGAGCTCTCGCCGGCGACGCGCGATCGCGAGGAGGCGCTGGGCTGGCTCGACCGGTTCGAGGCCATCGGCCTCGACGGCGTGATCGCGAAGCGGCGCGACATCGCCTACCTCCCCGGGTCGCGCGACGGCGTCGTGAAGGTGAAGCCCGAGAAGACCGCCGACTGCGTGGTGGTCGGGGTCCGGTGGAAGTCGCGGCCGGATCGCATTGCGACCCTCCTCCTCGGCCTCTACGGCGACGACGGCGAGATCGACTACGTCGGGTCCGCCGCGGTCGCGCCCGCGCGCCACGACGAGATCGCGAGGCGCGTCCTGCCGCTCTTGAAGAACGCGCCGGACCGACGCTTCTCGGAGCCGAACCGCTGGGGCGGCGGCGAGCTCGAGGAGTCTGCCGTCCGACCGGAAGTCGTCGTCGAAGTGCGCTACGACAAGGTGCAGTCGAACCGCTTCCGGCACGGGACGAAGCTCATCCGCTTCCGCGACGACAAGGACGCCGAGCACTGCACGTGGCGCGAGCTGCGCCCTCCCGTCAGGGCGAAGGACTCGGTCGCAACTCTGCTGGCCTAAGCCCACGCGACCGAGAGGAGTAAGCTCGCCGATGATGCGTCTGCTGGGGGCCGCCGTCGCCGCTTTCACGGTACTCACCGTCGTGGCGGGTGCGCAGGCCGGCCCGCGCGGCCAGTGGACGCGACTCCCGGGAACGGTGATCAACTTCGCCGAGCCTGGCCTCGCGCGCACGGCAGACGGCGTCCTGCACGTCGTCTACACGCGCCGGAACGGGACGAAGGAGGACCTGATCCACCTCGAGATCAGTCCCGCCGGCAGGGCCGGCGCCGACGCCGTGGCGCTGGGCGGTTGGTCCGCGATGTCGCATCCCGACCTGCTCCGCATGCCCGACGGCTCGCTGCGCGCGTTCGTCGGCGGCATTCGGTCGACGAGCGCCGGTGAGACGAACAAGAGGCTGAGCACCGCCACCGCCCCCGCGTCCGGCGCGCCGTGGACGCTGAAACCCGGAGATGTCGTGCAGGCGCCCTCCGCCTACGCAACCGGAGTAACGGGAGCAGGTCTCGCGAAGGACGGCACACCGATCTCGACGTGGTCGGGCTCGCCCGGCCTCGGATTCCACTACGGGATCGAGGCGAGCACGCCCGACGGGAAGATCCCGCAGTCGGGCTGTTGCCTGTACACGCCCGAGGTCGCAGTCGACTCGGCGAGCGGGCAGGCATGGGTCGGGTTCCACTCGAACGAGAACGCGGGCCCGGGGCTCTACGTGAATGCGATCGGGCCGGGCGGCCCGCAGGGTGGCCGGCGACTCGCGCAGGGCTCGGTCGTCGGCAAGAGCTCGGTCTACCCCGGCAACCGCACCTCGCTCACGGGACGGATCGGCGCCGGCGGCGTGTACCTGTTCTACGGACAGGGCTACCCCACGTTCAAGACGCTGGCGCTATGGAAGGTCGATACCGCGAAGCCGCAGCTCGTGCTCAAGGCGGACCGGAACGAGCACGCGAACATCGCCGCTGCGCCAGAGGGGCGCCTCTGGCTCATGTGGGAGCAGAACGGGACGATCTTCGCGGCGCGAACCAACCGAGCAGCCTCCAGGCTCGGCGCGGTCAACGCGATCCGGACGCCGAGCGGCGCGTCGATCTACCGCCTGAACGGCGAGGGCTCGGCCGGGCCGCTCGATCTCATCGCGAACATGCAGGCGGCCGGAGGGCAGGCGCTCTGGCACCAGCAGGTCTGGCCGAAGCTCTCGCTCACCGGCTCGAGGTCGGGGACGAAGATCGTCTTCCGCGTCACCGACGCCGGAGACGCCGTCGCCGGAGCCACCGTGAAGGCCGGCGGAAAGGCGCTGAAGACGAACGGCGCGGGTCGCGCGACCCTGTCTCAGGCGCCTGCCGGCCGCGTGCAGGCAACCGCCTCGAAGGCGGCGTACTCGCCCGCTATCGCGACCGTCCGCTAATCCTCGTCGGGCTTCCGGGCGCGGGACGGCTGCACGCGCGGCGGCTCGCCGGGCATCTTCGGGAAGTTCGGTGGGTACGGCGCCTCGCCGACTCCCTCCTTCTCCTCGCGCTCGACCCATTCGAGCAGGACGCGAAGGTCGTTCACGGCGTCGTCGATCCCCGCATGGACGTCGCCGAGCTTCGCGAAGCGCTTCGGCATCGTCGTCATCGAGAAGTCCTCCGTCTCGACGTCGGGAAGCTCGTCCCAGGTGACGGGTGCCGAGACGGTCGCGTCGGGCCGCCCGCGCACCGAGTACGCCGACGCGACCGTGCGGTCGCGCGCGTTCTGGTTGTAGTCGATGAAGACGCGCTTGCCGCGCTCCTCCTTCCACCACGCCGTCGTGACCTTCTTCGGCAGCCGCCGCTCGACCTCGCGGGCGAACGCGAGTGCCGCGCGGCGCACGACCGGGAACTCCCAGTTCGGCTCGATCCGGCAGAAGACGTGGATGCCGCGGTTCCCGGAGGTCTTCGGCCAGCCCGTGTAGCCGATCTCGGAGAGCACCTCGCGGACGAGGGCGGCGACGCGCTTTCCGTCCTTGAACGTCGTGCCCGGCTGCGGGTCGATGTCGATGCGCAGCTCGTCGGGATGCTCGGTGTCGCGCCGGCGAGACGGCCAGGGATGGAAGTCGACGACGGCGAGGTTCGCCGCCCAGATGACCTGCGCGAGCTCCGTGACGCAGAGCTCGTCCGCGTGCCGGCCCGACGGGAAGGTCACGCGAGCCGCCTCCACCCACTCCGGACGCTTCTCGGGCACCCGCTTCTGGTAGATCGCCTCGCCGGCGACGCCGTCCGGGAAGCGGCGCAGCTGCGTCGGCCGCTCGTACAGCGCGCGGACGATGCCCTCGCCGACCGCGATGTAGTACTCGGCGAGGTCGCGCTTGGTTTTCTTCGCCTTCGGGAAGAGAACCTTGTCGGGGTTCGTCAGCTTGACGACCCGCTCCCCCACCTCGAGCTCGATGAAGGGGCTCGGCATCGGCGTCACGCTAGCGGCGCGGTGGTACGCTCGCCGCGGCCCAGCAACCCGTCTCGAGGAGTGGATCTGCGATGCGTGTAGGTGTCCTGGCGGTCGGTCTGACGATTCTCGCACTTGGCCTCGCGACGACGGCGACAGGGAAGCCGTCGGAGCCTGCGCAGTCCGGAAGCTGCGCGAAGGCGAACCTCAATCTCGTCGAGGAGGGCCAGCTGAGCCTCGCGACCGACAACCCGGCATTCCCGCCGTGGTGGGGCGGCGCGGCGAAGAAGCCGTGGGAGGTCTCGAACCCGGCGAGCGGGAAGGGATACGAGTCGGCAGTCGCCTATGCGGTGGCGAGGCAGCTCGGCTTCGCGAAGGGCCAGGTGACGTGGAGCGCAGTCCCGTTCAACAACTCGTTCCGGCCGGGGAACAAGCCGTTCGACTTCTACATGGCGCAGGTGTCGTTCGCGCCCGAGCGTGCGAGAAACGTCTCCTTCTCGAACTCGTACTACTTCGTCAACCAGGCGGTCGTCGCGAACGCGGGAACGCCGATCTCGCGCGTCAGGACCGTCGCCGGCCTCCGGCCCTACAAGCTCGGCGCCCAGGTGGGCACGACGAGCTACAGCTACATCACGAGGTTCATCCGGCCCTCGCAGAGCCCGGCCGTGTACGACTCGAACAACGACGCGATCGCGGCGCTGAACGCCGGCCAGATCGACGGCATCGTCGTCGACCTGCCGACCGCGTTCTTCGTCGTCGCGGTCCAGCTCGACGAAGGGACGATCGTCGGCAAGCTCCCGCAGCGCGGCGCACGCGAGCGCTTCGGCATGGTGTTCGAGAAGGGCAACCCGCTCGTCAGGTGCGTGAACCGCGCGCTCAACCGCCTGTGGGCGAACGGCACGATCAAGAGGCTCCAGCGGACGTACCTCGCGCGGGCCGGCGCTCCGGACCTCCGGTAGCGCACTGACCGGCAGCAGGGGCTCCCGCATCCTCGGCTCGGCGTCGCCCGGCGGAAGCCGGGCGGTCGCCGTCGCCACCGCCAGCACGCTCGTCGTCGTCGGGCTGATCGCGATCGCAGTCGTCAGCTCGCCCGGCTGGGACGACGTCAAGCAGGCGTTCTTCGATCCGACGGTGTTCCGCGAGTCCTTCCCGGACATCGCGGAGGCGTTCCTGCTCAACGTTCGCATCTTCCTGATCGCCGAGGTCTTCATCCTCATCTTCGCGCTCGTGCTCGCGCTCGTGCGCGGGCTGCCCGGGCCTGTGTTCTTCCCGTTCCGTGCCCTCGCGACGATCTACTCCGACTTCTTTCGCGGGATCCCGACGATCCTCCTCGTCTACATCCTCGGCTTCGGCGTCACCGCCCTCCAGCTGCCGGGCGTTCCCGTCTCGCCGCTCTTCTGGGGCACCGTTGCGCTGATCCTCGTGTACTCCGCGTACGTCTCCGAGGTGTACCGGGCCGGTATCGATTCCGTGCACCCGAGCCAGGAGGCGGCTGCGCGCTCTCTCGGTCTCAGCCGGTTCGCGGCGCTGCGGCACGTCGTCCTCCCGCAGGCCGTGCGGCGCGTCATCCCGCCACTCCTCAACGACTTCATCGGCCTGCAGAAGGACACGGCGCTCGTGGCGCTGCTCGGGGTCGTCGAGGCGTTCCGCCAGTCGCAGATCGACGTCTCGGGCAACTTCAACTACACGCCGTACATCTGCACGGCGATCCTCTTCCTCGCGATCACGGTGCCGATGACGCGCTTCACCGACTGGCTGATCGCGCGCGACCGCAGCCGTCAGTTCGCGGGGATGCAATGAGCACCGACATCGCTCTCGTCCTCGAGGGCATCCACAAGTCGTTCGGCAAGCTCGAGGTGCTGCGCGGGATCGACCTCGAGCTGGCCGAGCACGAGGTCGTCTGCCTCATCGGCGCGTCGGGCTCGGGGAAGTCGACGCTGCTGCGCTGCGTGAACCTGCTGGAGCCGATCGATGCCGGACGGATCGTCGTCCACGGCCAGGAGATCACGGCCAACGGCGTCGACGTGAACGCGGTGCGGCGCGGCATCGGGATCGTCTTCCAGTCCTTCAACCTCTTCCCGCACATGTCGGTGCTCGAGAACATCACGCTCGCGCCGCGGAAGGCGCTACGGCTCTCGAAGGCCGAAGCGGAGCGTCGTGCGGACGAGCTGCTGGCGCGCTTCGGGCTCGCCGACAAGCGCGAGGAGTACCCGGATCGCCTCTCCGGCGGCCAGCAGCAGCGCGTCGCCATCGTGCGCGCGCTCGCGATGCAGCCGGGCCTGCTCCTGCTCGACGAGGTCACGAGCGCACTCGACCCCGAGCTCGTCGCGGAGGTGCTCGCGGTCATTCGCGAGCTCGCCGCCGAGGGCATGACGATGTTGATCGCCACGCACGAAATGGGATTCGCGCGAGACGTCGCGCATCGTGTGTGCTTCCTCGACGCGGGCGTCATCCTCGAAGAAGGAACGCCGGCGGAGATCTTCGGCGCGCCGCGAGAGCCGCGGACGCAGCAGTTCCTGCAGCGAATCGTCGAGGCCGGGCGACTCTAGGCGTACTCTTAGACGCGTGATCGAAGAATCGAGAAGCATCGACGTCTCGCTCGAGCCGCTCGACGAGTTCGTCGTCGTGCAGCCGGTCTCCGACGAGTCGGAGACCCGCGCCGGGCTCATCCTCCCCGCGTCGGCGACGGAGGCGGCGCCGTGTCGCACGGGCATCGTCACGGCGGTCGGCGCGGACGTGACCGGCGTCGACGCGGGGGACAAGGTGCTGTACCCGCGCGACTCGGGCTTCGACGTGCGGCTTGGCGGCCTCGAGGTGAAGGTGCTGAAGC
Source organism: uncultured Gaiellaceae bacterium (assembly GCA_963787855.1). Taxonomy (GTDB): domain Bacteria; phylum Actinomycetota; class Thermoleophilia; order Gaiellales; family Gaiellaceae; genus GMQP-bins7. The sequence continues at coordinate 202,685 of CAWBER010000017.1, read as the reverse complement.
GCGAAGAGCTCATCGCCCGCATCCACGACTAGCGCACTACTATCAACCACACCTCACTACTACCATACCTACTCTTTCCACTTCCCCACTCAAACCCCTATCCTCTAATCTTTCCTTTGTCCACTAGTGTCCGCCCCTCTGTGCTTGCGAGTCGCCCTGCGAGTCATACGCATCGAGAAGCCTTCGAAGGTAGTCCTCGAATCCAGCAAGCGCCCCGTAGCGCTTCGATTGCTCGACGCTCGTACCCATGATGCGAACGAGATAGAACAGACTTCACCCGCAGCTATCGAGAACGAGCGAAGTGTGCCGCATCGCATACACGAGCTTCGCAGTCTTGCAGCCTCGAGCGCTACCTCAGCGAGACGCCGAGCTTGCATCGTCGCAACGTCACGCGAACTGAAAGCTCAAGCCGCCGACTTTGAGCTCACATGCGCTCTTTCATCGTCCTCTCCATGAGTCGCAGCCCTTGATGCTCACACCGGCAAAATCTCTCCGCCAGACATGCCGTTGTGTCACCCGTCAATCCCCTGTCTCCGACCTCGTAGTGGTAGTAGTAGGTCTATCTTCCATCCCCGTTCACGTCCTCGATATGCCCCATGCCGTGCCCCTCCGTGCAGTCGCGCTCGCTTGCGCTGTCGTAGTCTCCAAACAGACGTGGTCTCGTTGACAGTGGTCGCGTCGAAGCTCTCCGTCGTGAGTATTGCGACCGACGAGTCCTTTGCTCGAGAGGTTATCGCGTTCAGCGTGCTGCCGCGCTTGATGTCGACCGAGACCTCCGTTGCGCGTGCGCGTGGTCGGACAGCTCTACTGCTGAAAGGCGAGTTCGAGCAGCGCGAGCCGCCGTCGCGCTGCCAGCCACGTAAGCAAACCACCGCTCAGCGATCGATAGCGAGCAGCCGCCCATCCCCGTTCCCCCATACAACGTCTCGTCGCAGGCGAACTGCAGGCTGAGCACTCCCCCGTGAGCGCGCCCCCGAGGCATCGACAATCCGCAACTGAAAGAAGCAGTTGGAGCGGCCACTTATCGCATACGCAGCTCCAGAGGCAGTATCAATCCGTACAGCCCTGGAGCGCCGCGGAACCCGATCCGTTTGGCCAATCCGCCACCATTCGTGCGCCGAGGCATCGCGCCGTAGAGATGCCGAACCATCGAAGGCGACTGCGTCCATGCCTTCTATCGAGCACTGCTCGCGCTCCTATCGACCGACCGCCCCTGCAGTTGCCGAATGTCCCTACCTCTCCTATTGCCACCGCGTTGCATCCACGTGACGAGGCGTCGCCACCGCGTCAATAGTCGCCGTTCTGAGCTGCGAACAGCAGCTTGCCGTGCGAATCCATGCCGAGGAGTTGTCAGGCGCGTAGTCTGACCCGCCGCTTCCCAGCTCTCCGAGAGAGACGTCTGACCCGAGTCCGCGTCTACTGTGAACAGCCACGAGCTCACGCCGCCAAGGCCGCTCTGAAAACCACCCACCGCGTACATCGTCCCCTCCGAATCCGTGGCGAGCGACGTGAATCCATATGTTGCCGCAGGCACCATCTACCAACCAGCGTGCCCGCACCTGTCGTACCGTCTATCCTGAACAGACTCAACCCTGTCCGTCCCGTAAAGCGCCCCGCTGCCGCGCGCTCACTATCACCGAGAGGCCAGTGCGAGTGCAAACGCGAGCGCAAGCGTGAGCGCCGCGTTAGAACGCTCGAGTGACCGTTCACTGTCCTCAGATCGACGACGCTAGCATCCACGCACGAGCGCTACGTCCCCCTTGCGGAAGAACGCTTCGTGCCGAAACCGTTTGCCAGATGCCCCGCCCGATGAGTATCTCCACGAGCCCACCGCACTATGCCGCGAGTTCACACCCAATCCGCGCAAACCCGCACTACCACTCAACCAGCGCACGAACTCAGAGCCTCCGCCCCTAGTGCACTAGGCTTCGCGCGTGCTCCTCGCGTACACGTTCGGGCAGGGTTTGGCGGCAGTCACGCTCGCCGTCTTCCTGTTCGTCTGGTTCCTCGTGGCGATTCGGATCGTCCGCCGCGACGACCTCGGCGTCCTCGGCAAGGTGCTCTGGATCGTGGCGATCCTCGTGATCCCGGTGGGCGGGCTGCTCGTCTACTTCATCTGGGACGCCGCGCGGCCACGGACGACCTAGGGCAGACGACCCGCCCCTCCCGGATGCCCGGCGTCCGTCCCGAAACCGTAGGGACACGGGGGCCGGGTCGATCCGGCCCCTGTGCCCGGAAATGGCGGAGGGGGGAGAGAGTTGAGCTCTCTCAGAGGCTTCCACCTCTCACGGCTTTCGAGTGCGCGAGTGGTATGTGCCGATGGTGGAGGAAGCGGGGTTTCATGCCTCTGTCCCCTGATGTACGGGTAGGGGCTGCCGCCCAGTACCGTCCCGCCTTCATGACCTCCTGCAAGAGCGCCCGCCGCCACTCGCTCTGAGACGCTCGCTACACGGCAGCCACGATGCCGAGGACAACAGCGCACCAGAAAAACAGGCAGCTCAGAAAGCCCACAACCAAGACCCAGTTCGTCGATTGCCGCAACAATCTCGGCCCTCCTCCGGTTGAAGGTCGCGAGACTACTGCCGCTAGAGGACAGCAGCAAGAGCTAGGTAGATCACGCCGACGGCAACCCCGTAGAGCGCGATCGTGCTGCCGACGATCACCGCCGCCAAGCCCCAATGATTCTCGTCGTCGCGTTCGTCAGGGCTTGCGACTTCAACCGGTCCGTTTGCGAGAAACGGGACACGCCAGTTCCCGAGGTGCTCGCGCTCGACGTGCTCGCTCATGTCCTCCCTCTGTACCCCAAGGCGCTTCCCCGAGGGCGTTCTTCAGTATGGCTGCCTCGCAGCCCGACGTGTGTAGGTCTGGGGAGGCCCGCTCATCCGGCAATCCAAGTAGCGACCGTTGGCCAGACTCGGACGGCTCAGCCTGAGGCGTTGTTCGCCGCAGGGAGGGGAGTCAGAAACGCAAACCGCGCCCTCTTCTGTGAGCGCAGCCACAGATGTACGGATGGACAGCCACTCCAATCTGGCAGTGACTGCTCAATGATCGCTCAATGTGTCAAGAAGCACAAGCTGAGTCGGTGACCGAATCTGGCCGTTAGTCGTACACGACCACCCGCCGCTACGTGGACCTCGCGAGCGAGCGGTTCAGGCCCACGCCGACCGTATTGAGGGGCGCTTGGAGGGCGTCCGGTATCAAGTGCCGTACCAAGCCAACGATGTGGTGGCCGCGGAAGTTGCGGCCGAAGCCGCAACCCCGCTTGGCTACAGCGGAGGGGGAGAGATTTGAACTCTCGAGAGGCTTGCACCCCTAACGGTTTTCGAGACCGCCCCGTTCGACCGCTCCGGCACCCCTCCGTCGTGAATAGGGTAGCCTCGATAGTTTCGTTGCACGGCGAGTGTCCGGTAACGTCACTGTCCCTGATGACGCCCTGTGGCCTTGAGATCCGAGTCGCCGACCACAAACGCGTGACTCCGAGGATCGGGCTTGCTTGCTCCGTGACGAAGTTGCAGCGAACGCTCGTGATCGCGGCCAGAGCCGGCTCGATCGTCGTCGCGAGCAATGCATCTCAAGGGGCCTACTTCTCTCAGTCTTGGGGCTGGGTAGCGCTCGCCTTTCTCGTCCCCACGACTCTCGTCCTGATCCTCGACTCCGCAGCATCGTCCGACAGGCTGCGAGTGGCCTTCGCGCTGTTCATGTGTGCGCTGTCCGGATGGATAGTCCTTGTCCCCGCTGTGGTCGCTTACCGTTCGCGGCTCGGTGCGCGAGTTCGAGCGCGTCATCGTCTACGTGGGTATCGCGCTCGCCATCGCGATCGTTCTGCGTCGTGGGGACGGCCCAGCAGTGCTTGCCGGTGTGGTCATCGGGACGTCCGTTGTGTCCGGATACAGCCTCGCGTCCCGGCTCTTCCCGGATCACATCTTCACCAACGATGATCCGTTCTTCGCGAATCGACTAGGACAACCACTCGGCTATCCGAACGCCCTCGGTGTCCTTGTCGCGTTGGGAATGCTGGCCACGCTGGCGTTCGTCTCGCACGGTCAGCGCTCGTCCTCGGTGGCCCTCGCAGCTTCTATGCTGCCTGTTCAGGCAGCGACGCTCTACTTCACATTCAGTCGCGGCGCGTTGGCCGTATTGATTCTATCGTACATCGCCGCGATCACTCTCGATCCACGCTGGCTGCGCAGCCTCTGGGCATCAGCGTTCGCTGCGCTTCCGTCGATCGCGTGTGTGGCGGTCGCTGCGCAGTACGATGCACTGGCAACCATCGAAAGGCCGTTCAAAGAATCAGTGCACGAAGGACGCGAGCTCGCGGTGATCGTGCTCCTTCTGGCAGCGTGCTCGGCACTCTTCGCGTGGATCGGGCACGTCGCAGCGCGCCGAGTGAAGATCTCGCCTTCGACGAAGCGCTGGACCGGCATCGGCATCGTCTCCGCGGCCGTTGCGGGTGCGATCATCGTAGTCGTCGCCGTCGGCGGTCCCGCGCAGGGCGGCTCTCGACTCAAGGAAGCGTTCGAGACGCCCAGTCCGCGGAAGCACCGATCTGAACACCCGGCTTTTTTCGTTGTCCGGATCAGGACGGGCCGAGCTCTGGCCCGTCGCCTGGGGTGCATTCCGCGATCATCCTCTGCTCGGGGCTGGAGCAGGTTCGTTCCAGTACGCATGGTACGACGACAGACCGAGCCACAGGATCGTTCGCGATGCTCACTCCTTCTATCTCGAGACTCTCGCAGAGCTCGGGATCGTGGGCTTTGCCCTGCTCGCGTCGGCGCTTCTCTTACCACTGTATGCTGGGCTCGCAGCTCGACGCTCACGATTCGTTCCGTTCGCCACCGCAGCGTACGCCGGGTGGGCGGGCGCCTCCGCGTTCGACTGGCACTGGGAGATGGTCGGAGTGACGGTGACCGCCTTGCTCCTGGGGAGCGTCGGGCTCCTGGCTGATCGAAGCAGCCGCCGCATACCTTTCGACGGCGCGAGACGTGCTCTCGCCATCACCATCTCGATCGGGCTGAGCGTTTTCGCGGTAGTGAGCCTCGTCGGCAACCAGGCGCTCTTTGCCGGACGGGATGACCTGGAACGACGCGACTGGGCCGGAGCACGCGAGAACGCCCGGCGGGCCGAGGCGCTCCTCGTGTGGTCGTTCGAGCCGGAACTCGTACTAGGAGACGCGAGAGCGGGTCTGGAGGATCGCGACGGCGCCGCCCGCGCTTTTCGCGCTGCGACGGAGGAGGATCCGGAGAACTGGATCGTGTGGCTTCGTCTTGCGCAGGTCGCTCAAGGGGCCGAGCGCCGCGACGCCTATGCGAGGGTGCACGAGCTCAATCCACGCGACGAGGACCTGCCGGGTGAGTCGGCGCCCTCCTCTGGTTAGGACGATTCCCGACCCAAGTGACTGGCTCGCTCACAGCGAGCGCGCCGATGACCCGTCTCGCACACAAGTGGTGGTTGGGCTCTACCGCACGAAGAGGCGCAACTTCGGCGGCGTCGGACCCAGCCAGGGCGTCCGATATCCTGAGCGACCCCTGGAGAGGTGGCCGAGTGGCTGAAGGCGGCGCCCTGCTAAGGCGTTACGGGTGGTAATCCGCTCGTCGAGGGTTCGAATCCCTCCCTCTCCGTCGTAATCGGCTGGCAGGCCGGGCACCAGTACGCCGTCCGGTTGGCATCGCCGAGCCCGCGGGAGCGAATCGGCTCGCCGCAGCGCGGACAGCCACGCCCGGCTCTGCGGTAGGCGGCACGAGCCGAACGTCGACCGTCGACGGATACGCGCATCGCATCTCGCGCCCACGTGAGCGTCCGCTGCAGGTCATCGTCACTGACGCCTGCGAGCGACGACCAGGGCGAAATCTGGCCGTGCCAGAGCGCTTCTGCAAGCCACATGTTCCCGATGCCCGCGATCACTCGCTGGTCGACGAGCGCCTCGCCGACAAGCCGCGCCTGGTCGACGCGGCGCAGCCGCCTGACGAGCTCGGCCGGATCCGTGCCCTGCGCGAGCAGGTCGGGTCCGAGCCCGCGGGCCGACTGACCACCCAACTGGAGAACCGGCCCGTTCCACTGCGTCGCCTCCCACTCCGCGCCGCGCAGCACGAGCCACGGCGTACCTCGCCACGCAGGGTCGCCGCGTCGCCGCACCCGCCAGCGGCCGTTCATCCGCAGGTGACTGCGAACGACGACTCCGCCCTCGAACTGGAGCAGCACGTTCTTCCCCACCGCGTCCACGCGCTCCAGCACCCGCCCGTCGACAGCGCGTGCGACACCCGTGGCCAGGCCGCGCTGGTTGGGGCTCTCCGCCTCGACGCGCTCGCCGACGAGCACCTGCAGGCGCCTGGCGACGCGAAGCAGGGCGTCACCCTCGGGCATCGCTCACTCGCCGAGGCGGTCGTCGAGCTCCTGCAACGCACTGAAGATCGCCTCGGAGAACGTCGGGTACGGCTGAATCGTGTCCAGGAGTACGTCGAGCGGGACCTCCGCACGGACGGCGAGGGTGAGCTGGCCGAGCCACTCGCCCGCCTCCGGCCCGACGGCGATCGCGCCGACGAGCACACGGCGCGCGCGGTCGGCGGCGAGCTTCACGAAACCAGGCCGCCTCGGGCGCTCGTACGTGGACAGCCTGCCTCCGACGATGTCGTAGCGCCGGGCGACCACGCCGTCGCCCTCCAAGTCGCCGACCGACGCGACCTGCGGGTCGGTGAAGACTGCTGCCGGAATCGCGCGATAGTCGGCGGCGACGTCGCGCCCCGCCAGGTTCGCGGCGGCGACGCGCGCCTGGTACTTGCCGAGATGGGTCAGAAGCCCGACCCCCGCGGCGTCGCCGATCGCCCACACGCCGTCCCCGGCGCGTAGCCGGTCGTCGACCGTCACGCCGCGCCTCGTCACCTCGACGTCGAGCCGCTCGAGTCCGAGGTCGCGGACATTCGGCTGCCGGCCCGTCGCGACGAGCAGGCGCTCGGCGTCGATCGCCTCGCCCGAGTCGAGCGTCAGGCGGATCCCGCCCGAGGCACGCTCGACGTGCTCGGCTTTCGTCCCGAGCAGGACCTTGATCCCGTCCTCTTCGAAACGCGCGGCCAGCAGGTTGCCCGCATCGGGGTCGAGCCGGGCGAGGAGGTGCGCGTTGTGCTCGACCAGCGTGACCTCCGACCCCATACGCCGGAAGAACTGCGCGAGCTCGGCCCCGACCGGGCCGCCGCCGAGAACGACGAGGCTCCTCGGCATCGCGCTTGCCCACACCGCGTCGCGGTTCGTCCAGTGCTCGACGTCCTCCAGCCCAGCGAGCGGGGGCAACGCCGGCGCCGAGCCGGTCGCGACCACGAGCTCGTCGTACTCGAGCGTCCGCTCGCCGACGGACACGACGCCCGGCTCGACCACCCGCGCCTCGCCGCGCACGAGCTCGGCGTTCTGCTTCTCGAGCCAGCCGACGTGCCACGAGTCGTCGCGGCCCTCCGTGACCCGGTCGCGCCACCAGAGGACGCGCTCGACGTCGATCTCGCCGGTGATCGCCTCGGCGGCTCCGGGAGCTAGGCGCGCCGACGCGAGGACCTCGGTCGGCCGCAGGAGCGTCTTCGTCGGGATGCACGCGTAGTACGAGCATTCGCCGCCAGCCAGCTCACGCTCGACGACGGTGATCCGGATGTCCGGCTCGAGCCGACGGAGCGCGCCGGCGAAGTGCTCGCCGCTCGATCCAGCGCCGAGCACGACGACGTGCCTCTCAGCCATCAACCGTCAACGGAGAGGGCGGGATTTGAACCCGCGACGCACCTTTCAGCACGTACGCGATTTCCAGTCGCGCTCCTTCGGCCGCTCGGACACCTCTCCAAGAGGGGACAGCCTAGCGAGGGAGTGCGCTCGCCTCAGCTACCGGCGGCGGACGAGACGTACGCCGCGACATCCTGGATCTGCTTCTCGGAGAGCGTGTCGGCGAACGAGGGCATGACCCCCATGCCGTTCGTCACGCGCTCCACGACGAGTTCGGGCGGTGGCATGGCCGCATCGAGATTCGGCCCGATCATGCCGGTCGTGCCTGCATCGGCGAGCGTGTGGCAACTCCCACAGGCCGCATCGCCGAGAAAGACCTCCTTGCCCGCCGCGGCGTCGCCCGCTGGCTCGCCCGGTGGCGGCTCGCCGGGCGCGGGCTCCTCGCCGCCTGCCGCCTCCTCGTGCACCGGCTCGTCCGCCTCGCCCACCTCGGCGAGAACGAGCACTGCAGTCATCTGGGCGACGAAGAAGACACCACAGATCGCGATGAAGAGCCCGAGCCGGTTCCCGGGGAAGGCCGGGCGCGACCGGGGGATGACGAGCGCCGCAACGAGCGCGAACACGATGAAGGCGATCGCGACGACCAGGAGCGCCGTCTCGTAGCCCGTCAGCGCCAGCACGGCGAGGACGCTACCACGGTGCTCGGCGCAGGAATCCGGCTACTGCTCGAGCGGCGCCATCGTCAAGCCGAAGTCGTTGAGCTGCGTCCAGTAGAGCTCCGCCGTCTCCTTCTCACCCGACCAGACGATCGCCTGGCCGGTGCTGTGAATGCGGTTGGCGAGGGTCATTCCCTCGTCGTAGCTCACCCCTGGCAGCACGTTCGAGAGCGCATAGGCGACACCCTGGAACGTGTTGTGGTCGTCGTTCAGGACGATGACGCGCCACGGCTTGCTGGTGCCGCTCCCCGTCGCCCGGCGCACCCGCTCGCGCGGCGGTGTGAGCGTCGCGGGAGCCATGCGCGGAACGTACCAGGGAGTCCCGGTACCCTTCTCCGCCCGGGCGCATAGCTCAGCGGGAGAGCGCTCGCTTCACACGCGAGAGGTCCCTGGTTCGATCCCAGGTGCGCCCATTCCCCAGCATTCGACGCCGAGTCAGCTGGGATCGTTGCCGCGGCCCTTCGCGAACTGCTCCATCGCCTTCTCGAGATCGGAGAGGTCGTAGTGCCCGTAGGACTCCTCCGTCGTGCGGATGTCGGCGTGGCCGAGCATGTGCTGGACGATCCCTATGTCCCGCGCATCTCGACGCAGCTCGGTCGCGAATGTGTGTCGTGCCCGGTGCATGTTCATGCCGCGCTCGACGTCCTCGGGAACCAGTCCGGCCGCACGGAGGTGTCGGTACCACCACCGGTGGAGCGTCTGCCTCGGCATGGGCTGCTTGGGCCGTGCGTTGTAGACCACGCCGCCCTTCACCCATTGCGGGTGTAGGAGGTAGTCGTCAGGCTCCGGCGTCCGCTCGGGCTTGATGTACGGCGTGAGCAAGAACTCCTCCGCGAGGATCACGACGCGGCCTCGGAGCGGAAGGACACGCTCCTTGGCGCCCTTCCCGAACACAGTGATGTGGCGACGGGCGAGATCGAGGTCGCGAACCATGACCCCGCCGAGTTCGGACTTGCGGATTCCGAGGTCGAGCAGCAACGCAAGCGCCAGCCGATCTGCGGATCGCGACCGTGACGTTCTTCCGCGTTCGGGGCTCCTTGTCGGCCCAGAGGTCGATGACGGTGCGGAGATCGTCGAGCGTGACCTCGCCCGGTTGTAGGTGCGCGAGGGTCAGGGCATACGCGCGAGCATCCCCTCCCACGCCCTGATCGTGTCTGGCCGCAGAATCCATCGATCACGGTACATCGCCTCCCCCAAACCGCCGGTTTCATCTGCGCCAACGGCGGGTAGGTCCAGCAGGTTCGTACCCGAACCCCACATAGGGAGGGGGATACATGACTTATCCATCGAGGCTGCGCCTCAGAGCGGGAGCCATCGCTGTCGCAGGCGCGGCGGTGACCATGCTGCTCACGCTGGTCTTGCCAGCGGCTGCAACATCCGCCCCGCCAGGTTGTGCGAACCGCACGAACACGACGTACCAGGCACTCCTCGAGTGCGTGACGCTCGAGGGAGTTCGCGCACACCAGGCTGCGCTCCAGGAGATCGCCGACGCGAACGACGGGAACCGCTTCTCCGGCACTTCGGGCTATGACGCTTCCGTCGACTACGTCGTCGAGACGCTCGAGGCCGCTGGCTATGACCCCGAGGTCCAGACGTTCAACTACCTCGCGTTTGAAGTCATCGGCCCCTCGGCCCTGGAGCAGACCGCACCGGACCAGGTCACGTACGTCTTGGGTGTCGACTTCGGGCCGATCACCCAGTCCGACCCAGGTGACGTCACCGCGGCGGTTACGGCCGTCGACCTGCAGCTCGGCCTGGGCAACACCTCGACCAGCGGGTGCGAGGCTACGGACTTCGCGGGCTTCCCTGTCGGGAACATCGCGTTGCTCCAGCGCGGCACCTGCACGTTCGAGCAGAAGGCCGAGAACGCCGCGGCCGCCGGAGCCGTCGGGATCGTAATCTTCAACCAGGGCAACACCACCGCTACCGACCGCAACAACATCCCGGCCGTGACGCTCACGGCAAACAACACCAGCGGCATCCCGGTGATCGGGACCACCTACGCGCTGGGCGTGACGCTGTCAGGGATCGCCAACTTGGAGATGCGGGTCTTCGCCAACACCCTGCGCCAGATGCTGCCCACCGCCAATGTCCTCGCCGAGAGGAGCGGTACGAACAACAACAACGTCGTGATGGCAGGCGCCCACCTCGACTCGGTGCTGGCGGGACCGGGCATCAACGACAACGGCTCGGGCAGCGCCGCCATCCTCGAGGCCGCTGTGGTGCTCGCCAAAGTGAATCCGCAGAACACGCTGCGGTTCGCGTGGTGGGGTGCCGAGGAGAGCGGGCTCGTCGGCTCGACGAACTACGTCAACGGCCTGAGCCAGGCGGAGAAGGACCGGATCGCGCTCTACCTCAACTTCGACATGGTCGGCTCGCCGAACTACATCTTCATGACGCAGGACGCCGACCAGTCGAGCTTCACGCCTCCCGTGGGCGTCAACGTTCCTGAGGGCTCGATCGCGATCGAGGATCTCTTCGAGTCCTTCTACACCCTGCGCGGCGAGCCGTACGACGACGCCGAGTTCAGCGGACGCAGCGACTACCAGGCGTTCATCAACAACGACATCCCGGCCGGTGGACTCTTCACCGGCGCGGAGGTACAAAAGACCGCCGAGCAGCAGTCGATCTGGGGCGGCACGGTGGGTGCGCAGTTCGACCCGTGCTACCACGCCGCCTGCGACACGTTCGCGAACAACAGCGACCACGCGCTCGACGTCAACGCCGACCTGATCGCGTTCGCGCTGCTGACGTACGCGTTCTCGACGGAGTCCGTGAACGGCGTCGCCGGCAGAAACGTGCCGGGTCCGCCGTCTGGCTCTGCCTGCGCCAGCCGGTTCGGAAGGGACGTTCGTCCCCTAGGACGGCCATGCCACATCGCCCGAGAGGGCGTGAGAACGAGGCACTGCCGGCGGCATAGCACCCGCCGGCAGTGTCGTAAGTGGGAACTTCGCGAATGCCGCACTAGGGACTACTGACTTCCTGCACACTCACCCATGCACGGGATGGGCATAACCTCGGGTGTGGCGGCGGGCGCGGCCCTGAGGGAACCCCTCCCGAGACGACCCGCCCGCCGCTTCACGGCGAGCGTTGCTCGGTCACCGGATCCTCGTCGTGATGTCGAGCGGCACCTCTTCACGACGCCGGTACGTCGCTCTGTTGCATCTCGAGTGTGATGGGCCGTGGTATTCCAGCGACCCGCCGCCGTCGACGTGATCGAGATCCCAACGGTCACGCGGATCGATTTCCTCGCCGCAGCGGTGGCAGAAGATGTTGCCGCCGACGACTCGAGATGCCCACTGCCTGCGAAGCCGGCGGTGGTGAGTGCCGTACCTGTGATCGTGCTTGGGCTCGCGAGGCTTCCGCTTGCGGTGACGAAGACAGAACCGGTTACGGACAGAGATCGGGATGAGGTGGATCTCGCAGCCCGGTTCAGCGCACTTTCGGTAGCGGTCAGCGAGCATCACGAGTCTTCACATTTGTCGGGGAGGGAATCCCAGGGCGGGGGTGGGCGATCAGCTCCCCGGTCGCAAGAACGCTTCTCTACAAGTGGGTCAACGACCGGACGTTCGGAAGAAGGCACGGTAGAGCTGCCGCGACTGCGAGGACGAGAGGCGGGGCTTTGACAGCGCGTCGATAGGGGAGAGCCCCGACAGATCGCCGGGGCTCTGGGGGAGGGCGTCTCAGAGGGTCTGGCCCCTTCAAGACGTACGAGGGTCTGGCCTCTTCGAGACGTACGCCTCATACCCGCGCTGCACACCCACTGAAACCTGCGGCCTTCCCAGGCTGGGAAACGTCGCGATAGCCGCCTTCTTTCGAACGCGCCTACGAGGCGTGCCTGCGTGTACGGCGCGGCGCAAAGAATGGCGTTTCGGCTGTGGCAAACGGGGAACCCGTTATTCACCATGCACACGCCCAGGGGCTGAGCCTGCCTTCGAGGGCGTGGCGGGGATGGGAGGCTCCGGGTGTTCCCCGGAGCTTCTCGCAGAGGAAGAGCGCGGCCCTCGTTGGATCCCGCAGATGTGTAGAAATGCTTCCCGCGAGGCAATAGGAGGGCGTGGCCAGAACGCACCGGGAACAACTGCGGGACAGGCGCGAGACCCGGCTCAAGCGTTACCGCGAGCAACTGGCCTCGGGAGGGCTCGTCGTTCGCCAGATGACGGTGCGCGAGCGGGCTTACTGGGATGAGCATTCCGCCGAGGCTGAGCGCCTGGCGACGCCCGAAGAGCGCAAACGGCGTGATGCTGCGCGAGAGAAGCGGCGCAGGCAAGAGCAGCGCCACGCGTGACTCAATGAGCCAGGATCCGGATGCGCTTCGTAAAGCGGCCGAGGCAGTAAGAGTTCTGGAGGATCGCGTAGTCGCGATTGCGCAGGGACAGGTCAGCCTCGCGCAGTCTCTTCGCGAAACGGCCGATGGCCTGCTCGTGCACAAGGCGGACGATGAGGGCGCTACCGCGGTCGCGCTCAGCAGCATCGCCGACTCGCTCGAGCTGCTCGCTCGGGAAGTCGCGACGTTGAACGACTCGTTCCGGATGCTCATAGCCGACGCGCTCGGCGAAGACGCGCTCGGCGAAGACGACACGCCCCCCTTGTAGAGGGCGGGCAGTTGGGATCCTTCCCTGGTTCGATCCCAGGTGCGCCCATCCGACTGCGGCCGGCCCTCCTCGGGATGCGTCTCGCGGACCTGGCGGTGGCGAGATGTCGCTCCCGGAGGCCTCGAGACGCGTCGGCGGGACCTAACAGCCAGCTCCTGCGTTCACATCCTGCGATCGACCCTGAAGAGACTCGCGATCCAGCCACGCAGGAAGACCCAGAAGCCTTCTCCTTCATTCCGCACTCGGCGCGGGCCACCGGCGATGAATCCCGCTCGCTTCTCGTCAGCCATGACTCGATCGTAGTGGGTTCTTCGCGCCTCGCCGCCGACCGGATCGACCCGTCTGGAGCCGGCTTTGCCAACGCCACTCCTTGGGGAGTTCCTCGTCGGCACCGCGGTGAGCGTGGGGCGTCGGGCAGTCTGAAGAGGTGCTCAAACCCGCTGTCCGAGTGATGAGAGGCGCGGCAATCGGGATCTTCCTCATCGCATTACTGGCGGCTGTAATTGCTGCGGCGGTCTCTTCACGCGCCGCGACAAGATGCCGGAGCTCGAGATCGCACTCGAGCTGCCGGCGCAGATCGCCCGCCCCGACCCACTCCATTACGAGCCGCGCCGGACCCGGGAGTACGAGCAGGCTGCCGCCTTCGGCTTGAGCCACGTGCTCTTCGAGAAGAGCCCGGGCGGGGTGCTGCGCGCCGCCCAACGGACGGCGCGCTTTCGCGACATCGTCGACAAGGCGGTCTCAGGGAGCGGCATCGACGCCGACACGGTCGAGGCGATCGTCTTCCTCGAGAGCGCGGGGCGTCAGGACGTGATCGCCGGAGACGACCCTGAGAACGCGTCCGGTCTCACCCAGATCCTCGCTGAGACCGCGACGAACTTTCTCGGCATGCCGGTCGATCTCGAGGCGAGCCGCCGGCTCACTGACCGACTGAACGAGGCGGTTCGTCGCGGCGACGAGGCAGAGGCTGACCGACTTCGCTCCGAGCGTCGACGCGTGGATGCACGCTTCGATCCGGAGCAGGCGCTCGCCGGCACCGTGCGGTATTTGACCGAAGCGAAGAAGGTCTTCGGTCGCGACGACCTCGCCGTCGTCTCCTACCACATGGGTATCGGCAATCTCGCCAGCGTCGTGCGCGCCTACACAGGGCGGGAGGATGAGGCCATCGACGCGGTCGTCCGTAACGACGGCATCGACTACGCGCGCCTCTACTTCGATTCATCGCCGACCGTCCATCGCGCGGCCTGGGAGCGGCTCGCCTCATTCGGAGACGACTCGCAGACGTACTACTGGCGCGTTCTCGCCGCGCTCGGGGTCATGCATCTCTTCCGGAGCGACCCAGCCCGGCTCGAGCGGCTCGCCACGCTTCACGACGGCGTGCCGAGCGCCGAACTCGTCCTTCACCCGCCCGCAGCGCGTGGCCGCTTCGCCGACACAGGACAGCTCGAGGCCGCGATCGCGCGCGGGGTGCTCGTTCCCGTAGGAGCCGGTAGCGGCGCTCACCTCGCGGTGGATCCGCAGCTCGAGAGAATCGCGGCCCGCCTGAGTGACGACCCGAGTACGTATTTCGCACTCCGCCCGCGCGCGGCCCGGCTACTCGTGTATCTCACCGAGAAGGTGCACGACCTGAGCGGCGAACAGCGCCCGCTGGCGGTCACACGAGCGACCTACGACGACGATGGTTCGGCGTCGCTCCCTCCGCACGACCCGGGCGCCGCGGCAGATGCTGGCGTGCACGCCACGGGCTTCGCGTTCGACATACGCAGGCGGTACGGATCAGGAGCGCAGGCGGCGGCATTCCAATGGACGCTGGAACGTCTCGAGGCGCTCGGGCTGATCGCGTGGACGCGAGGGCGGTCAGTCATCCATCTCGTTGTGTCTCCCCGGGCCGATGTGAGTTGATCGGACCCTGTCCCCCCGCAGCCATCCGAACGAGTCGTCGCCTCCTACGCGATCAGCGATCCTGACCGTGCGCGACTGCACTCGACTGCCGGACAGCTTCGTGCCGGCCGTTCCCGTAGGTTGTCGCTGCTACTCGTCTTCGGACTCTTCCCTCGTCGCGATGTCGTCAACGGCGAATTGTTGCGTGGCGCGAGCGGCCCCGCGCTCCTCGTCGACGTGACGGCGAGCGGCGGCGAGTGCCTCCTCGCGTGCTTCCTCGCGCTTCTCGAGCTCGCCGTCGATCGCACGGATTCGCTCCAGCAGCGTCTGCACGAGCGGCTCGTCGTCCCTATAGACGGCGTCACCGAGCGAGCGCAGGATCGGCTCGCGCTCGCGGCGGAACGAGCGTGACTCGCGGCGCAGTCGAACGACATCGCGAGCGGCACGCCCCCACGCGGCGATCGACACGAGCGCAAACCTCGCCCAGCCGCGCAGGCGGTGGCCCGAGGAGAAGACCGAGCGCGCCACCTTGTCGTCGGGATTTCGCCTAGCCGCTTCATGGAAGAAGACGAAGGCGATGACTGCGATCGCGAGCAGCACGATCGCAGCGATCAAACTCCCGGCGATCAGCACGACAACCGCTGCGCCGACCAAGACGCACGCGAGGACGAAAGCGGGACCCGGCGAGAGTACGCGGTAGTACCGCGGCGCCGGCCCGTCGAGCGTGCGCCCACACTGTTGGCAGAACCGCGCGTCCCATGCGGAGGCGGCGCCGCAGGCGGAACAGACCCGGGGCACCGAGCTCATCGTTCCTGGATACCCGCACGGCTCGAGACCTACACGTAGACAGCATTGAGGGGAAGGCCGTCTGTACGCGGCGACCGGCACATCGTGCGCGCGCGCCTCGACGTTACGCCTGACACCGCGACGCCTCGCCTCGTCAGCCGGCGAACGCGGGCGCGCGGCTCCAAACTGCGTCGCGACCGGAACCGACCCGCGAGACGTGGCCGGCGGAGGCGAGCTCCGCGAGCATCTGCTCGGCGCCCGCGCGATCAGGCACGGGGTCCGAGCCGTAGGCGATGAGAAGCGCGACCTCGGCCGTCGTCAAGCCGCTCGGGAAGAAGTCGAGCAGCGGCTCCGGCGTGTCGGGCGCCGGAATGCGCTCGAGCTCCGGGGCGAAGTTCGCGAGCACCGTGTCGTACGAGAGGAGCGGCTGCCAGCCACCGGCGTAGGCGCTCTCCCCGTCTCGGCGGAACACGACGGAGGGAGCGGTGAAGCGCACCTCGCCGTCGGACGTCGTCGTCTTGTCCTGCGCCGCGGCGGGCGTGCCGACGGCTGAGCGCGCCTCACGGCGCTGGCGCTCGTACTCCACGACGACATCGGGATCGTCGAGGCGGTCGGCGATCGAGTCCGCGTCGATCCCTGGAAGGTCGCGCAGCGCGTCGCGGATGCTCTCGGTGTCGTCGAGGTAGACCGAGCCCGTGAAGTTCCCGAGCTGCAAGGCGCGAAACACGGCCCATTCACTTCCTCCATCGAGCATCCCCCCAGCGACGACGGCGCGGCACCCACGTCCGGTCCCGCTCGGGCGCGCCTTCGGCTCCGTCGCGAACGGCATCCCGTAGCGCTCCTCGAACACGCGCCAGCGCGCGAGCGCCCGATCGGGCTCATACGTGCGAACCGCCGCCTCGCTCGCCTCCTCCCGGAGCCCGATCATCACGAGCCGCCACGAGAGCTGGTCGCGGAAGCGCCACTCGAGCACGCGAAGCGCCGGATTCGCGGAGTACGCCCACGGACAACCTGCGTCGGTGTAGAGGGTCGCCTCGATCACGTGACCGGTTCGATGGTAGTCGGCAGGGTGGTACCCTCCGCCTGCCCGGCCACGCTAGGTGGGGAGTCAGCGGTTCCCTGAACCCGAAATCCGCTCCATGCGGGGCCGAATGCCGTCCGAGGGACGGTTCGTCGGGACAGGGTCTGCGCACGCGGCGTTGACGATCGGGTCCCGCGCACTGGGAGCGTCCGAACCGCGTCAGGTCCGGAAGGAAGCAGCGCTAAGGACTCCCTCTCAGGTGCCGCGGCTCCGCCCGATCCGAGCAGGCGACACGGATACCTCCGGTGACACCGCTTTCGACGACGGAGCGCGCGGCCGGGCTACAGCGACGAGGTCGAGCCCTCGTCCACACGCGGCCGCGAAGCGGACACTTTCAGCGATCTTCCGCAAGATCGGGATCCGCACTCGCGGGATCCGCACTCGCGGATTCCGATCTCTCGCGAAAGGACCCCGTCTCAGCTGATTGAATCAGCCGGGTGACCGCGCTCTACCGGAAGTACCGCCCGCAGGGGTTCGACGAGGTCGTCGGGCAGGAAGCGGTCGTCCGGACGCTGCAGAACGCGATCGAGAACGACCAGGTGCGCCAGGCCTACCTCTTCGCCGGGCCGCGAGGGACGGGCAAGACTTCGATGGCCCGCATCCTGGCGAAGGCGCTGAACTGCGCGGGCACGCCGGGGCCGTCGCCGACCCCGGACAAGACGTGTCCCGTCTGCCTCGCCATCGCGAACGGCAACTCGCTCGATGTGGTCGAGATGGACGCGGCCTCGCAGCGCGGGATCGACGACATCCGCGAGATTCGAGAGCGCGTCGTCCTGCAGCCGGTCGAGGGTCGCTACAAGATCTACATCCTCGACGAGGCGCACCAGCTCACTGACGCGGCATGGCAGGCGCTGCTCAAGCTCATCGAGGAGCCTCCTCCCCACCTCGTGTTCGTCTTCTGCACGACCGAGCAGCAGAAGGTGCTCGCGACGGTCCGCTCGCGGTGCCAGACGTTCGTCTTTCAGCGGCCGCGGCTCCCCGACCTCGTCACGCTCCTGCGTCGCGTCGCCGACGGCGAGGGAATCCAGGCGCAGGACTCGGCGCTCTCCCTGATTGCACGGTCGGCGCGCGGCTCGTTCCGCGACGCGGTGTCGACGCTCGACCAGCTCGCCGCCTCGACGAACGACTCCGTCGACGCGCAGTCCGTGCTCCAGCTCGTCGGCGCGGTGGACGAGGAGTCGTTGCTTCGCCTGTGCGACATGGTCGTCGACCGCGACACAGCCGGCGCGCTCCTCTTCGTGGAGGAGCTCTCGGAGCGCGGACAGGATCTCGGCAGGCTCGTCACCGACCTCCTCGAGCACCTTCGGCATCTGCTCCTGGTGCAGCACATGGGTCACGTGCCCGACTCGCTCCCCGTGACCGAGGAGACGAAGGAGCTCCTTCGCGAGCAGGCGAACCAGCTGCCTGAGCCGACGGTTCTCCGGCTCATCGACCTGCTCGCCGTCGCGGTCGAGGACACGCGCCAGGGCGCCGACCCGCGACTCCCGCTCGAGCTCGCGCTGGTGAAGGTGACCCGGCCGCACGCCGACCTGTCGCGCGAGTCGCTGGCGCACCGGGTGGAACTGCTGGAGGCACGGCCGCCGAGCGCGGCGCAGTCCACCGCGGCGCCGACCGCGTCGGCGCCGTCTCCGACGGTCGCTCTGGTGAGGAGGGACGAGCCCGATGTCCCCCCTCCCACTGAGACGCCCGAGGCGCCGCAAGTCGAGCTGGAGCAGGTCACGGAGGCGTGGGATCGCAGCATCCTCGAGGCAGTGCGCGAGCGCTCGATTCCCGTGGCGAGCCTTCTCACCGAGGCCAAGCCGACACATCTCGGCGAGGACACGCTGACACTCGAGTTCCCGGCCGGCGCGGACTTCCACCGGCGGCAGGTGGCCGAGCCGCAGAACATCGGGCTTCTCCGCGACGCGCTCTACGAGGTGACGGGACTGAAGCTCGCCGTCGTGCTCGAGACGGGCGAAGGTAGCCTCGACGAGGAAGCCGACGAGCTCCCGCTGGGTGAGGACAAGCTCATCGAGGTGCTCAAGGAGAGGTTCGACGCCGAGGAAGTGGAGGCAGATCCGGAATGAACTTCGACATGAACAAGATGCTTCAGGAAGCACAGCGCATGCAGGCGGAGCTGGCGAAGGCGCAGGAGGAGGCCGCGAGCGAGGTGGTCGAAGCCTCCGCCGGCGGCGGCATGGTGACCGTCAAGGCGAACGGGGCCGGCGAGGTCCTCTCGATCACGATCGACCCGAAGGCGATCGACCCGGACGACCCCGAGCTGCTTGCCGATCTCGTGCTGGCGGCTGTGAACGAGGCGCTCCGCTCGGCGCGGGGTCTGATGGAGTCGAAGATGTCGGGGCTCATGCCCGGAGGTCTCGGCGACCTCGGCGGGCTTCTGCCCGGCGCGTAGCTCAGCCTGGGTCGCGTACGAGAACCGCGAGGTCCGAGTCGTCGACCGGGCCGCGCGCGACGTCCTGCGCGCCGATGTCGACGGCGCCGTCTCGCTCGTATTCGACGACGACGAAGTGCTGGATCTCATCGGTGCGCGACTCGGTGAAGCCGTCCGGTGCACGGAACGACGCGGGCGGCTCGTCGAAGCCGGCAAGGACCAGGGTGACGGTGTCGACAGCCCCCGTTGCGGCCTGGTCGACCAGATCCGGGCGCTGGCGCACGAGCGCCGCGCTCTGGAACGCTGGGTAGACCACGACCATCGCCTGATCGTCGTCCGGGAGAGCCTCGGCGACCGCACGCCAGTCGTCGCGTTGGAGGTCCGGGCTCGTCGCGATGTCCACGTACACGACGACGCTCCAGGCGAGGACGACAGCGAGACAGGCCGCACCGACGATCCCGGCGCGTCGTGCGGCCAGGCCGCAGGCGGCGAACACGGTGAGCATGACCCAGGCGCCGAGGACATTCCGATCCAGGAAATAGTCGCCGTCTCCACCCGTCGCGAGGTCGGCGACGAGCGCCATGGCGACCGGCAGGCCGATCGCCACGCCGGCGACCTGCAGCGCCAGCACCGCCCCTGCGCGCTCGTGCTCGGACGCGCGCGTCACGACGAGCGTGGCAGCAAGTGTGAGCACGGCGACCGCTGCGACCCAGACGTACGGGGTGACCTCCGCGCCGGTCGCTCCCCACCACGACGACGGCTGGCCCGCGGTGACGAGCCGCTGGAGAGCCTCGGCCACGCGTTCCGTGAGCTCGATCCCACCGACCCAGCCGAGCCGTCTGTGGCTGGCCTGAACCGCAGCGAGCGGGAGCAGGCACACGGCGAACGCGGCAACGCCTGCGAGCGCCCAGCGCACGTCCCGGGCACGCGGATGCGCGCGGAGGAGAAGCGCGGCCTCGGCGACGACGACGAACCCGGCGAAGTAGTGGGTGGCGATCGCGAGCGCCGAGACGACGGCCCACCACGCGAGCCGCCGACGCGAGGGATCCACCCGCGCGAGCGCGAAGAGGACGAAGGAGAGGCCTCCAAGGAGGGTCAACAGCGAATATGCGCGGGCCTCTTGCGAGTACCAGACGAGCATCGGGCTGACGGAGGCGAGCGCGGCAGTGGCGAGCCCGATCCTCGTGGTGGCGACGATCCGCCCTGCGGCGAACGCGACCGGGACGACGAGGGTTCCGGCGAGCGCCGACAGCGACCGGAGTTGCGCCTCGTCGCTGCCGACGACCTGAGTCCAGAGCCACGCGACGACGTAGTACAGAGGTGGTGTCGACTCGGTGTCGACGACGCCGCGAAACACGTCCGCGAGCGACCCGTCGAGCATCGACGCCGTGATCGCCTCGTCGTACCAGTAGCTCTGCTCACCGATCGTGGCGAACCGCAGGGCCGCGGCGACCCCGGTGAGCGCGAGTACCGCGATTCCCGTGCGCGAGCGCACGACGAATGCGCCGCTCACGTCGGCGCGGCCTGTGCCGGGGCGGCTGCGGCGCGGACGACGAGCCATGCCGTCAGCCCGATCGCCAACCCGAACATCACGGCCGATGCGAGCTGCCATGCACCGGGGACCGTGTACGGGTGGACGAGCGCGTTCGCGAACGTCGCGCCGGCCATCGCGATGCCCACCGCGAGCTGCTCGCGGGCCGACTCGACGAGCAGCGCCGCAGCGAGTGCCCACACCGCGACGAGCAGGACGAGGAACTGCGAGCTGAAGACGCGATTCCCGAGAAGGAACACGCACGG
Organism: uncultured Gaiellaceae bacterium; assembly: GCA_963787855.1. Classification (GTDB taxonomy): domain Bacteria; phylum Actinomycetota; class Thermoleophilia; order Gaiellales; family Gaiellaceae; genus GMQP-bins7. Next base: position 181,766 of record CAWBER010000017.1, on the reverse strand, counting down.
CGCGAGCGCCGCCAGCGCCACGGCGTTCCCGTGCGTGCGCGCGCGAGCTGCCAGCACGACGAGCAGCCCCACGAGAACGACCTGGACGACCGTCACGCCGACGTCGAGCGCGGTGCGCACCCCGGCGTCGTCCGACGGATTCGCCCCGGCGCTCGCGAGCCCGAGAACGGACAGCGGCAAGAACCAGACCGACTCACCGGTGATCCCCCGATCGCCTTGGAGCTCGTAGGCAGCGAGGACGTTCGACCGCTCCCACAGGAGGAAGGGGAGCGTGAGCGCTGCGAAGGCCACGACGAAGCCGGCGATCAGCACACCGGTGCCGCGACCGTCGCGCCGTGCGAGCAGCCAGGCCAGGAGCGGCCCGAGGGCGAGCGCGGGCGACCACTTCAGCGCCGCTCCGATGCCGAGCGCCGCCCCCGAACCTCCCCACCGGTTCCGCAGAGCGAGGGCGAGCCCTGCGACGAGCATCGCCGTGGGCGCGAGGTCGTACCGGAGCTCCCAGTGGAAGAGGTTCAGCGGCCAGACGGCAACGAAGGTCGCGAGCCATGCACTCCAGGACGTGCGTACCGACCAGATCGCCGCGACGACGACGAGCTGGAAGCCGAGCATCATCAGCGCGTGCACCGCGCGCGGGGGCTCGCCGCCGACCCACGTCTCGAGTGCGAAGAGCCCCACGGCGGCCGTCGGGTACTCGGAGCGCGGGTACGCGCCGTCGAGCAACGAGGCGCCGTCCTCGGCGTAGAAGTCGAGATCCTGGTCCGGATCGACGCCGGTGAGCACGTGCAGGACGAGCCAGCCGCCGCCGAGCAGCGTCGAGCATGCGAGCACCGGGGTGAGCCGGAGGTGCCGCTGGCCCTCCCACGCCACGAAGAGGCAGGTGAGGGCGATCGCGGCACGGGCAGCGAGGCCGACGCCGGCACCCGCGTACTCCGAATTCGACGCGGCGTCGCGCCCGGCCTGGACGGCCGGTTCCGTTGCGAGGGTCGTGACGACGGCGACGAGGAGCGCCGCGTGCGGATGCAGCGCCGCCCTCGTTCGCAGGCGCACGAGGCGCCCCGAGCGTGGCGATAGCGACGACATGGACGATGAGTCTCCCACTCCGCACGGAGCCTCAGGTGCGTCGACGGCTAGGGCCGTGGGCTCCGGCTCAACCCGCTCATGCGCACGATGTCGGTCGTGTCCACAGCGAAAGCTCAGGACTGACGACCTCGGCGTCGAAAAGCGGCAGCATGTGAGTCACTGATCGGCTCCTGCAGACGACCACTTGACCACCGTGCCTTGCCGACGTGGGCAGGGGAACGTCGCGATCAGCGCGGCCGCCAGACCGACGAACAGAAGCCAGTTCACGAATTCCTCGAATGCCAGCTGACGGATGGGCCGCGCCGCGAGCAGCAGCGACGCGAAGAGCAGGGCGAGTATCCAGGATGCCCCGGGCACAGGAGCCATGGGCTCCCCGCACCAGCGCAGGAGCTGAGGGATCGCCAGCAGGAGGAACGCCAGCCGGTAGTCGTAGTTGTGCATGACGGCGTACGAGCCGACATAGATGCCCGCACCCGCCAAGAACGCGTCGAACCCCCGGTCGGGCTCGAACGGACTCGCGGACCGCCTCCAGCGCACCCCAGCCGCGAGCGCGGCGAGGGCGCCGATCACGACGAGTGCCACTGAGAGAATCGTGGTCGTCCCGGCGCTCAGCGAGAGCTCGGCGCCGATGCCATCCGCGAGCACGCCGGCACCGTAGGAGAAGAGGATCTCGCGCGGCACGACGTCGAGAATGGTCCGAAGCTCATCGACGGTAATCGCGACGTACACGCCGAAGCCCATGAGGAGGCAAGCACCGATCGCAAGCGACCGTGGTCGTCGCGCGACCATGCCCCACGCGAAGAGCGGGTAGATCTTCAGGAGCGTCGCCAGCAACAGGAGCCCGTAACTCGAGACCGTAAGCGCAACTCCACGGCCGAGCGCGAGGAGCGATGCGGACAGCAGCGCGAAAATGAACAGGTCGGGGTTCCCTCGCTCGACGCCGAACATCACCGCGGGAGAGCACAGGGCGATGCCGTAGAGAACGCCTTCCCGCACGGTCAACGGACCGGCTACCGCGAGGGCCGATACGAAGAACACAACGGCGAGGCCGATTCCGAGCGCAACGGTATCGTCGTCTCCCGCGCCGAGTGGCGCCGGCAGTAACCAGAGGCTGGGGTAGTTGGCCGGCCGTGCCCGCGGATCGCACGGATTCACAGGCAGGACATCGAGACCCAGGCGATCGCATTCCCATGCGCTGGTGAGAGAGCGCAGGTCGAGAAAGCTCGGCTGCTCCACGGGCACCCGGAGCCGCTCCCAGGTGCTTCGTCCACCGACCGCAACGACGAGGAAGTAGGCGCACACGAGAGACGCGGCGACGAATTGGCCGACACGACGTGTCCGTGGCTGCTGCAAGCGGGCAGCCTATGTCGAACTCGTGGTCGCAGAAAGGCGGCACGCAAGCCGATCGGTGCGCCGCGCGAATCGCCGTGACTTGGCGTCCGCGACGGAGATACTGCGGCTATCGGCGGCAACTCGAATACCCGGCGACTCGGCAACGGCTTCGACGTGGCGCTCGCGGTCGCGCTCCTCCTGCTCGCGGGTCTGCTGCTGCGACTTCCGGGCATCGACACACCGTCCGTCGAGCAGCGCGAGAACCAGAGCTCGATTCTCGCCCGTGGCTGGTATCTCGGCGACGGCGAGAGGCTACCCGCCGCGAAGCAGCGCGTCCTCGCCGAGGTCGACACCGTTCTCGAGCCGTTCGAGCCGCCGCTGCTCGAGCTGGCGGCGGCGGGCTTCTATCGCGTGATCGACGACGAGCAGATCTGGTTCCCGCGCCTGCTCTCGGTGCTGGCCTGGATCGCCGGCGGGCTGGTCCTCGCGCTGATAGCTCGCCGAGTCACGGGAACGGTCGGCATGCTCACGGCGGTCGCGCTGTACCTCGTCTGGCCATATGCCGCGTGGCACAGCCGGAAGTTCATGCCGGACGCGCTGATGGTCGCATGCCTTCTGGCGGCCGTACTGACGATCATGCGCTACTGGGAGCGGCCGTCGCCCCGGCGACTGCTCGTCGCCGGGAGCATGGCCGCCGTCGCCACCGCGATCAAGCCGGGGGTCGCCTTCCTGTTCGTGGTCGCCGTCTTCGCCGGCCTCGCCGTCTCGAACGGCCGGCTGCGCGAGGAGACGCGCTCCGGGCGGTTCCCGTTGTTCGTCGTCCTCGCGGCGAGCATCTCGCTGCTGTACGTCGCGATCGGCCGCTACGCAACGGGGTTCGTCAATCCCGATGCAACGACCCAGCGACTCACCCCGGACCTCGTGCTGACCTCGGACTTCTGGCGCGGGTGGTGGGACATGGTCTCGTTCCTGCTTCGCGCACCGCAAACGCAAGAGCTTCTCGCGGTGCTCGCGCTCGCGGTCGGGGTCGTCGGGCTCGCGATCGCGCCGAAGGGAGTGCCGCGTGCACTGTTGTGGAGCCTCACGGCAGGCTACGTCGCGTTCGGCCTCGCCTTCGCCAGCTACACCGCCACGCACCCGTACTACGCGCTGCCGCTGATCCCGCTCCTGGCGCTTGCGATCGGCGCAGTCGTCGACCGGGTGTATCGCCTCCTCGAGGGTCGACGCCTCGCCCAGGTCGCCGTGGTGGCGACTGTCGCCCTCGCCGTGGCAGGTGGCGCGCAGAAGGCGAATGCGGTAATCACGACTCCAGGGGAGCTCGAGCGAATCGCCGACTACGAACGCATCGGCGAGCTCACCGAGCACACCACGAGAGCGATCGTCGTCGACCCGCGCCTCTCCCACCCGATCATGTACTGGGGCTGGATCGTCGGCCAGTCGTGGGAGCTCGACTACAACGAGGGACTTCCGCCTTGGGTGGATCCCGCGGAGAAGGACTTCCTCATCGTCGTCGACAACGACCAGCTCGAGCATCCGGGGCTCTCGGCATTCGCGAGCGGGCGATCGATCGTTGCCGCGACCGATCGCTACACGGTGTTCGACCTCCGACCCGGCTCATGAGACACGAGTCGCTCGAGGACAACCTCCGCGAGATGGAGCGCACGCGCGAGCAGTACTGGCGGCGCTATCCGGCGACGTCGCCGACGAAGCTCGAGTGGCGCGCGCTGACTGCGAGGCACGCGTTCCACGTGCTCCCGGGAGAGCGCGTGCTCGAGCTCGGGGCCGGGACCGGGCTGTGGACCGAGCACCTGACGAAGGCGCTCAGGGGTGAGTGCCCCATCACGGCCGTCGTCTTCGACGAGCGGTTTGCGCGGGAGCTCGGGTCGCGAGACCTTCCGAACGTCGAGGTCGAGCACGTACGAGGACGGCTCGAGGACCTTCCCGCGGAGAGCTTCGACTACGTGGTCGGGACGGCGATCATCTGCCACGACCGCTACGGCGAGAACCTGCGGGTGCTGCACCGGCTGCTGAAGCCGGGCGGTCAGCTGCTCTTCTTCGAGGCGAACTTCTGGAACCCGCAGGTCCTCGTGAAGTCGGTGGTGAAGCCGGTCGGGCGCTGGGCGGGGAACGCCGAGTGCCAGATCGGCATGCGGCGCTGGAAGCTCGTGCAGGACGCGTCGCGCGCGGGCTACGTCGAGCTCGAGGTCATCCCGTACGACATCCTCCATCCTCGCTCGCCCGCGAAGCTGATCCCCGCGATCCAGTCGACTGCGTATCTCCTCGAGCGGGTGCCAGCCGTGCGCGACCTCTGCGGGACGCTCTACGTCTGGGCTCGTAAGCCGGGCGTGCGACGCTCGCGCCTGCCCAACGTGAACCTCGCGACCCACGCGGCGCTCCACGGCACGACGTCGGTCGTCATCCCGTGCCACAATGAGGCGTCGACGGTCGGGCAGCTCGTCACCGGGCTCCTCGACGCGTACGGCGACTACATCCACGAGATCGTCGTCGTCGACGACTCGAGCACGGACGGGACCGCCGACGTGATTCGCGGGCTGGCGGCGCAGGAGCCGCGCGTCCTGCTGGTGCAGCGAACCTCGGACCCTGGCGTCGGCGGCGCGTTGCGGGACGGATACGCAGCCACCACGGGCCGGTACGTCCTCTCGCTCGACTGCGACTTCGTCCTGATCGTGCCCGAACTGCGCGACCTCTTCGACGCGATCGCACGGGGCAGGGACGGGGCGATCGGCAGCCGGTTCTCGCACCAGTCGGTCCTCGTCAACTACCCGCTCCCGAAGATCCTGGCCAACCGCGCCTTCCACATGCTGCTGCGCCCGTTCCTCGGACAGCGCGTCCGTGACGTCTCCAACAACCTCAAGCTGTACCGCGACGACGTCGTGCGCGACCTGGACATCACGGAGCCCGGGTTCGCGGCGAACGCCGAAATCGGCATCCAGCCGCTCCTCGTCGGACGGGACATCGAGGAGGTACCGATGTCCTGGGTCGAGCGGGCGCCGGACATGGGAACGTCCGCGTTCAACGTCGCGCGCGCCGGTCCGGGATACGTCCGCGTCCTCGCTCGGCTGGCGCGCCGCAAGGCCGGACGGTGAGCCGCCAGCAGCTGGCCGCCGCGGCCGGCCTCGTCACGTTGTACGTCATCGCCGTCGGCTCGCTGATCGTGCGCGCGCCACTCTGGAACGACGAGCTGTACACGTGGTACTTCGCGCAGCTGCCGACGACGGGAGACGTCTGGGACGCGCTCGAGACCGGCGTCGAGCAGCTCCCGCCCGCCTACTACGCCCTGACCCGCGCGTCGCTCGCGGTGTTCGGCGGCAACGAGGTCGGCCTTCGGATCCCGTCGCTGCTCGGCTTCCTCCTCGCGTGCGCGTGCGTCTACGCCGTCGTAGCCCGGCGCACGAGCGCGTGGTACGGCCTCGTCGCCGCGCTCGTCCTGCTGGCGAGCGGTGCCGCGCCGTACGCATGGGAGGCGCGGCCGTATGCGCTCGTCCTGGGCTTCGCCGCCGCCGCAGTCCTCGGCCACCAGCTCCGCGCCGACGGCGTGCGACCGCGCCTCGCCGTGGTCGGGCTCGCCCTCACGTTGGCCGGAGCGACGGCGGTCCACTACTACGGTGCGCTGGTGGTCGTGCCGATCGCGCTCGCCGAGACAGTGCGCGCGAGCATGCGACGCGAGCTCGATCGCGGGGTCGTCGTCGCCCTGTTCGCGCCGCTCGTCCCGTTCGCAGTCTCGATCCCGCTCCTGCAGGAGGCCCGGCAGTACCGGGGCGCGTTCTGGACGGAGTTCGACCTCGGCTCGGCGCCAGAGTTCTTCGTGTTCCTGCTCCGCGCCGAAGTGTTCTCCTCGTCGCGCATCCCCACGTGGCTCGGCCTCGCGTTCTCGGGCGTGGTCATCGGTGCGTCACTCGTCGTGCTCTTGCGACGGGAGCGCTTCGCGCAGGTCGAGATCGGCGCGGCGGTCGGCTTCCTGCTCCTTCCGCTCGTCGGCGTGCTCGTGGGCGACCTCGTCACGGGCGCCTACGTCGAGCGCTACGTCCTGTCGGCGGCGATCGGGCCGGCGCTTCTCGTCCCACTGGCGCTCCACCGGATTGCGGGCGGAAGGCCGAGGATCGCCATGGTGACGGCCGCGCTTCTCACGCTCTGGTTCGCCGTCCTCTTCCAGTACTGGCACCGCGACATCGGAGTCGACCTCGACCGGCGAGACCGCCTCGTCGCGTTCGTGGAGGAGCACGCTGCCGGCGACCTCCCCGTGGCCGTCGCGCACCCGCACGACTACCTCGAGCTCGCCCATGACGCTCCGCAGCCGGTCGCGGCCAGGTTAATGCGGCTGAGCGACCCCGAGCGGTCGCTCGAGTACACGGGCAGCCGCTCGACCGAGGACGGGCTCGTCGTCCTTGCAGGCTTCGCACCACTTCGCGTCGTCCCGTACGAGGAGCAGCGGACGCCGTTCCTCCTCCTGCGCACTGTCCGCGGCGAGGCCGACGACTGGGTCGAGCAGGCACTCGCGACGGACGGTGCGCGCCTGCGGGTCGTCGCCGCGGACGAGGGCCAGGGCTTCACGCTCGTCCATGTCGAGCCGGCCCGAGCCGGCTGAGGGTTATCGACGCGCGTACCCCGGCGAGGTGTACGCCATGCCGACGGCGTCCGCCTTCACGAAGTCGCGCTCTCCCGGCGCGGCCTTTCGCACCACGCCGCTGATCCGCGATCCGACGAACCACAGACGCTTTCCGTCGCGGGAGACCACGGCGCGACGGCGGCGGTCGACGCTCCCGACATACGTCTTGCCGTCCCTCTGCGGATACACCCAGAAGCCGAACGGAGCCGAGGCCTGGAAGTCGGACGCGATTCCCAGCCAGACGTCGGACAAGGCGATGTCGAAGCTCGACGTCGTCTGCCAGAGCAAGTGCGCGCCTGGAGCGCCGAGCAGGTTCACCCGGCGGAGATCCGCGCTTCGAATCGGGCCGTCGTGGTCACCGAGGAAGAAGCCCTGCCGCTGGGTCGAGCAGGTGAACCGATCCACGCGCAGGTGGCCGACACCGACCTGGCTCTGAATGCAGTCGGCGTGGCCGTTCTTGATCATGTCGTACGCGCGCTCGACGCGGACGTTCTGGATCTGCAGGTTGCGGCTCGTCGCGGTCACGATCCCGTCGTTCACGTAGGCGCCGTCGATCAGGAGGCCCTCCAGGTGGACGGTGCCGGCGGGATCGCCGTAGTCGGACCTTGATCGCTGTGTTGTCCTGGTAGGCCGAGGACGTGCCGAGCTCGTTGATCGTGATGTGACCAGCGATGACGACGACGTTGCGCCCGCCCTCGATCCACAGCTCCCGGTTCAGGTGCTCGACGATGTTCAGTCGGTAGTCGCGCAAGTCGTCGAGGAAGAGCCGCCGGTTCGCATTCGTGACGTCGATCATGATGGGGTTGGAAAGTGCCGGAGGGGCCCATGTCAGCCGCCCCGCCGCTCCGGCACCAGCCGACCCGGAAGCCGCCGCCGCGACGGTGACCACGGCAGCGAGTGCGATCACGGTCGGGAACCGCATCGCACGAGGATACGCGGGTCGCGGCGCCGCGGGGAGCCCTGTCGAGCCATCCAGAACGCGCTGCTAGCGTCGCTGCGATGACCGACCTGGGATTGCCGGACTGGGAGGCGACGTGGCCACAGCGGCGTGAGCGCCGTCCGCGGTTCGTCGATCCCTACTACCTCCACTACAGCGCTCTCGTCGCGAGCCTCGCGGCAGCACGCGAACGGTACGTCGTCGCACCCGCGCGCATCCTCGACATCGGCTGCGGCGACATGCCCTACTACCCACTGTTCGCTGACGTCTCGGCCGAGTACGTCGGCACCGACATCGAGCCCGGCCCGAACGTCACGCACGTGTGTCCGGTCGAGGCGCTGGATGTCGACGACGCGTCGTTCGACGTCGTGCTCTGCACGCAGGTGCTGGAGCACTCACGGGATCCCGCACTGGCCATGCGCGAGATCGCCCGGGTGCTGAGGCCTGGTGGACATGCATTCGCGACGACACATGGCATCTGGCCCTTCCACCCGTACCCCGTCGACCTCTGGCGCTGGACGCAGCAGGGGCTCGAGTCGCTGGTCGGCAACACGCCCGGGCTCTCATTGACGGAGCTCGTGCCGCACCGGGGTACTGCTTCGGCGCTCGCACTGATGCTCGGCTACTACGTCGACATCGTGACGCGCCGCCCGGTCCTCGCGCCCGTCCGCTGGGCGACGATCTCGGCGCTCAACGTGGCCGGGCTCGCCGGCGATCGCGTGCGTCGGCTTCGGTATCCGAACAACGACACGCTGATCCACAACTTCCTCCTCGTCTGCCGACGAGAAGACGCGCCGACCTAGCGAAGCCGGAGCCAGTCCGGCGCCGCAGGTGGCACCGAGGCCGCGGCCTCGTCGAGATGCGTGGCGCCGCGGGTCGCGACGAGGAGACGGGATGCGAGCGCCAGCCCACGCCGGCCGAAGAGCGCGCCCGCAGCGGCGACCGCGTTCCCTGCACTGCGGTGTGAGACGCCCGCGCGCGCATAGAGCGCGGCAGCGCGCAGGTGCAGGCCGGCGCGCATGTGCTCGTGCGCCATCCATTCGGCCACGGCCAGTCGCTGCGCGTCCGTGACAGGTCCCTGCTTGGCCAGCACGCGCTCGAAGTCGGCGCGGACGTCGGCTCGGTCGCGGAAGAGCATGTTGCCGCCGTGCTCGACGCGCGCAACCAGCAGCTCGGCGCAGGTCGCGGGCGGTGTCGCCTGCACGAGCCGGAGCCACAGGTCCCAGTCCTCGAAGAAACGGAGGCCTTCGTCGAAGCCGCCGAGCTCGCGGAAGGAGTCGGCGCGGACGATCACGTTCGAGCCCCCGCCGGGCACGTGGTTCCCGCCCAGGAGCAGCGCGCCGAGCTCGTCGGGTTGGGGAAAGGGGTGGATGTCGAGCGGGCCTCCCTCCCCGTCCACGACGATGCACTGCGCGTACACCCAGGCAACGCCGGTCGCGTTGGCGACGTCGAGCTGCGCGCGGAGCTTGCGAGGCGCCCAGAGGTCGTCGTCATCGAGGAACGCGAGCCACACGCCCCGCGCCCTGGCCGCCCCCACATTGCGCGACGCGGGCAGACGACGGTTCACCTCGTTGCGCACGACGCGGATGCGCGGATCGCCCACGGCCTCTACGCGGTCAGCCGTCCCGTCGTCGGACGCGTCGTCGACGACGACGATCTCGAGCTCGACGTCCTCCTGGGCGAGCGCGCTCGGCAATGCGTGCGTCGAGAGCATGGGCCAGCGATTGCGCGTGGGGATGACCACGCTGACCTCCGGCTCCGTCATCGCTCCCTCCCGTACGCGCGCCAGCCGGCGGCGAACCCACCAGGCATCCCCTTGAAGACACCCCGTCGTGAGTCCGTCCACGACTCGCGCCCTTTCACGAGTCCTGACGCGAGTCCGCGCAGCCCCCAGACGAGGTCGCGCGCGACGAATCGGAGCATCCGCAGATCCCCGCCGCGCAGGTGCTTCGCGTAGAAGAAACCCTCCCCCCGTGCGTAGCGCACGTAGAGGCGCTCGAGGTCCTCCGGGCTCCGCCAGTCATGGTGCTCGACCGCGAGCGACGGCTCGTACCGCAGTGCGCGTCGCGCCTTCAGCCACCGGTAGCAGAACTCGTTGTCCTCGGCCGCCTCCTCGGGACCGAAGCGCTCGTCGAAGCCGCCGAACTCGAGCACGGCCTGCCGCGGCAGCACCATGTTGTTACCGAACAGCCACCCGCCGCGGCGCTCGTCGCTCAGATCGACGGGGACGGGATCGTCCTTCGTGGACGGAACGGCTCGCGGGTCGCCGACGGGCAGGACGCGCCCCGTGACGATCGCTCCAGGGTGCGCGCCGGCGAGCCGCGCGGCGGTGAGCACCCAGTCGGGGCTGACCGTGCAATCGTCGTCGGTGACGAGCACGACGCCATTCGCCGCTGCCCGCAGGCCGTCGTTTCGGGCGCGGGCGACACCGAGCCCGTGACTCGGCACGACCCTCGCGCGTGGCCCGCCGACCTCGTCCACGAGCGAGACGACGGCGGGGGCGTGGCTCTGGTCCACGACGAGGATCTCGTCCGGCACCGGATCGCTCGCGGACAGCGACTCGAGGCAGCGCCTGAGCGGTTCGAGACGACCGATCGTGGGGATCGCAACCGTGACCGGAACGACGTCCGGACCGCGGCTCATCGCGGGCCGGCGCGACGAACCTCCCAGCGAACGGGAGGCTGCACGACGCGGTCGCGGTCGAGCTCGTCCGCTGGGTCCTCCGCGCGAGGCCACACGCGGAAGCGGAGCACCTCCTGCTCGAGGAACGAGTCGTAGCTCGAGCCGACCCAGACGCCCAGGAGGTAGTCGCCGGCGGGGAGCAGCGGCGGAATGCTCAGCGCAACGTCGACCTCGTGCGGCGGATCGTCGATCGCGAGCACGTCCGAGCCGTGCTCACCCCATACCTCGTCGAGGACGCGGATCCCGCGCTGGTCCTGAACGGAGAGCGCGACGGAGACGACCGGGAGCGGCTCTCGCACGACGAAGCGGACACTCAGAGTCAGCGACTGACCACGCTCCGGGTGGTCGAGCGGACGCCCGTGCTCGTCCGTCACCTCGGCCGCGAGCACCTGTACGCGCTGGGTCGGATCGGGGGTGAAGTCCGCCCGCGGGACGTCGCCGACCGACCCGCGGACGTACCGCTGGACGACCTCCTCGCTCGGCCCGTCCTCCTGGATCCGGCCGTGGTCGAGCCAGATCGCGCGCCGGCAGAGCTGCGTGATCGAGCCGAGGTCGTGGCTGACGAAGACGACCGTCCGGCCCTCTCGCCCGAACTCGGACATCTTCTCGAGGCACTTTGCGCGGAAACGCGCGTCGCCGATCGCGAGGACCTCGTCGACGATCACGATGTCCGGCTCGACGTGTGCCGCGACCGCGAACGCGAGGCGCAGGTACATCCCCCACGAGTACCGCTTCAGCGGCGTGTCGAGGAAGCGCTCGAGACCCGAGAAGTCGACGATCTCGTCGAAGCGGCGGTCGACGTCCCGCCGCGACATGCCGAGGATCGCGGCGTTCAAATAGACGTTCTCCCTCCCCGTCAGCTCGGGATGGAAGCCGGTGCCGACGTCGAGGAGCGCCCCTGCGCGGCCTCGTGTGCGCGACACACCCGTGGTCGGCTGGGTGATCCTGGCAAGCACCTTCAGCAGAGTCGTCTTGCCGGCGCCATTGGGCCCGATCAGGCCGAGCGCCTGGTCCTTCGGTACAGAGAAGCTGACGTCGCGTAGCGCCCACAGGTAGGGGTCGTCCGCGGCGCCCTTCCGTCGCCTCGCGGCGATCGTCTCTCGCAGCGTCGTGTACCCGCCGAGGTTCTGACCGAGGCGGTAACGCTTGGAAAGGCTCTCGACCTCGATCGCTGTCTGCGTCGCCACTAGACCACGTCCGCGAACGAGCGCTCCGCGCGCGCGAAGTAGGAGAGGCCGGCGACGAGCACGACGACGACGACCACGGCTGACACGAGCGCCTCCGGCCCGGGCGCCGGGCCGTCCGCGATCGACCAGCGGAAGCCGTCGAGCACCGTCGACATCGGGTTCAGGGCGTAGACGTACTTCCACGCCCCGTCGACGAGCGAGCTCGAGTACACGACCGGGCTGGCGAAGAGCCAGAGCTGCAGCGCCAGCGGAAGGGCGAGGCGCACGTCGCGGAACCGCACGTTCAGTGCCGCGAGCGGGAAGCCGACGGCGAGCACCACCAGCATCGCCGCGACGACCCAGAGCGGGGTGAACACGACGGCCCAGCCGGGTGTGACGCCGTAGACGACGAGCATCCCGATCAAGACCACGAAGGCGATCGCGAGGTCGACGAGCCCGGGGAACGCCGCCGAGAGCGGCGCGACCGGGCGGGCGAAGTACACCTTCGTGATCAGGTCGCGGTTCTCGACGAGGCTCTGTGCCGCCGCGGCGACACCGAGCGAGACGTACAGCCACAGGATCATCGCCGAGTAGTTGAAGACGGGGTACGGGATCCCGTCGCTCGACAGGCCTGCGAGGCGCCCGAAGACGATCGAGAAGAGGATGACCGCGAGGAGCGGCTGCAGCACGGCCCACGCGATGCCGAACGCCGCCTGCTTGTAACGGACGCGGAGCGTGCTCAGCGCGAACGCGAGACCGAGCTCGCGGTACGTCCACAGGTCGCGCACCAGCGCGATCGGGTGGAATCGGTCGCTCGCGCTGTTCTCGACCCAGCCGGGAAGCGCGTGCGCCTCTCCCGCGGAGACGGGCACGGTGACCGCGTCGTCGGCCGACGACGTCATGCCTGCGCGAGCTGACGGTCGAGGGCGTCGAGCACGACCGAGTCGACCGTCTCGTCGAACTTCCGCGCGAACAGCTGACCGGACTCGAGCAGCGCGGGCAGATCGGCAGCGGTGAACACGGCAGGAGCCGGCTCGCGCGACCAGTCGAGGTAGCGCAGGTCGTCGTTCTCGACCGTGTCCCGTAGCTGCGAGTTCATGATGATCGTCTGGAAGAAGAGCTCGTCCGGCACAAAAACGTGCTCGAAGAACCGGACGTAGTCCGGGTTGTCGCGGAGGAACCCGTGGACGAAGTGTACGAGCGTCCTCTCCAGGCACCAGTATGCGCTGCCGCCGTAGGGGCGCAGGCCGCCGGGCAGCTTCCGGCGGACCGGCAGCGCCAGATGCAGTCGCCGGTACGTGATCACGTGCCAGTCCTCGACTCGGTCGAGGCCGCCCCGTGAGCCCCAGGGCTCCCACGGGAGCTCGACGTGGCGCATGTACGAGCGGCCGCCCGAGTCGCCGAGGACGCGCGCGATCCCGGCTTGCGACCGCAGCGGATAGTCCTGGCCGGTGAGGAGCACGGCGTAGTCGAACGGCACTCCGCTCGAGACGACGTGATCGATGCCCTTGAGCGTCGCTCGGACGTGGCCGAATCCGCCCCACTGCGAGCGATGGCGGGGAAGCCAGACGACGTCGAGGTCGCGGCACCGCGAGACCATCTCGTCCCAGATCGGCCGACGGGTCTTGCTGTCCACGTGCACGGCGAACGTGACTCCGGGCGCTTGCAGCCGGCGCAGCATCCGCTCGAGCTGGGACGGCAGCTTGTACGCCGAGACGATGTAGGCGATCGGAGTCACGGCGCGTCGCGGTCGATGAGGAAGGAGCGCAGCGCTGCGCCGACCGGCCGGAGCGCGAAGTGCTCCTCGACGCGGCGACGGGCGCGCTGCCCGAGGTCGGCCCGCCGTTCGCCGTCGGCGAGCAGCTCGCGGAGGGCGGCCGCGAGTGCGTCGGCGTCGCACCTCGGAACGACGATCCCGGAGTCTCCGACCACGTCCTCGACGCCGTTCGCATCCGCCCCGACCACGGGCAGGCCGCACGCCATCGCCTCGAGCGGCGCCACCGGCAGACCCTCGTGCCTCGACGGGAACGCGTAGACGTCTGCCGCGGACAGGATCGCTCGCATCCGCGCGCGATCCTGAACCCATTCGTCGAGCACGTGGACGCCGCGCGCCGCGCTCACCCGGCGCGCGACCTCGCCGGCGTCTTCACCAGAGCCGACGAGGATCAGGTGCGGCCCGTCCTCGCCGCCGAGCGTCGTCCATGCGTCGAGGAGGACGTCGAGGCCCTTGCGCTCGAGCTGCACCTGCCCGTGCCACGCGACGACGAGTGCCGAGCCAGGGATCCCGAGCTCGGCGCGGACACCCGCCCCGCCCTCCCGTCGCCACAGCTCGACATCGACCGGGTTGGCGATGTGCGCGAGCTTGCGCTCGGGGACGGAGTACGCCCGCCGGACGCGCTCGAGCTCGCGCCGCGCTCCGACGACGAGCCCGGCACTCGCGCGAATCGATCGCGGACGGACCGGCCGCTCGAGCCGGCTGACCTGGTAGTCGGCCCCCTGGAACGTGCCGAAGACGGGCACGTTTGCGCGGCGGCCGACGGCGACGCAGACGTCGAAGCGCGGGTCCTCGTATTCCTGGCAGAGGAGCGCGTCGCAGCCCTCGTGCCGGAGAAGCGCGCGAAGCGCTCGCGGCGGCGTTCCGAGGTACGGCGCGACGTGCGTGGCCAGCGCCCGACCGACGGCGCGCGGGTCACGCCGCCCGTCCAACCGCCCGTCGAGCCTGCGCGCGCGAAGGGCGGCGTAGACTCGCGAGGTCGGGAGCAGGCGGAGCTCGGCGCCGGTCGGGGCGTGCGTCGCCTGGACCGGGGCGTCGACCCGAGACGTCGGGCAGACGATCAGCGTGCGCACGCCGGCGGTTGCGAGGGCGGCCGCGTACCCGAACATCCAGCTGCCGACGAACTCCTCCCGCAACTCGTCGAGCGAGACGCCGAGCCGGTCGAGGAAGTCGACGAAGACGTCTCCCCAGGGAAGCAACGCGACGGTCGGGGGGAGTGCCCCACGGTGAGCGATGTCACTTGCCACGTCCCTACCCAGAGCGACAATGTAGACAGCGTGGCGGCCCATCCCACGATCTCGTCAGCCGACGACGTCCGCGCGATCCGCCGCTCGCGCCGTCGTCCTGCGATCACGCAGTTCGACTACCTCCACCTGACGGCGCTCACGGACGGCCTTCGCGACGCCATCGCCGAGCTGCCGCGCCCGATCGACGACGTCCTCGACGTCTGGTGCGGCTCGCGCCCCTACGACGACCTCCTCCCGGGCGGCGCACGCACGACCGGGCTCGACGTCGAGGACAATCCATACGGCGTCGCGGACGTGGTCTCGAACGACGTCCTCCCCTTCTCGGACGGCTCGTTCGACCTCGTGATGTGCGTCCAGTCGTTCCACTACATGGACGATCCGGCCCGCGCCGTTACCGAGATCGCACGCGTTCTGCGGCCCGGAGGAAGCGCGCTCGTGTCCTCGGTGGTCGGCTTCGAGTACGACAGGCGCAACTTCGAGGCGCGCTACACGGAGCACGAGCTGCATGCGCTCTTCGCCGGTTGGGACGACGTCCGCGTCCGCGAGGACGGCGGCCGCACGGTGACGTGGACGGTCCTGACCGGCTCCCTGGTGAACGGGCTCGAGCAGCGCGTGGCTGCGCAGCCGGCCGGGCGCGTCCTCCGGCCCGCGTTCCTCGCCTCGTACGCGCTCGTGAACGTCGCCGGCCTCGTGCTGGGACGACTCGAGCCGAGGGCAGGCACCTCGGCGCTGCCGATGAACCTCACGCTGACCGCACGCAAGCCCGCCATTGCCTGATACACCCGAGGTCTCGGTCGTCATCCCGACCCGGAGCCGCTGGCACCTCCTGTCCACGGCCGCGCTTCCGTCCGCGCTCGAGCAGGAGGACGTCGACGTCGAGGTGATCGTCGTCGACGACGGGTCGCAGGACGAGACGCCCGCACGGCTCGGAGAGCTCGGTGATCCGCGGCTGAGGGTGATCCGTCACGAGTCGTCCGCAGGCGTCGCGGTCGCTCGGAACGCGGGCATACGGGCGGCGCACGGACGCTGGGTCAGTTTCCTCGACGACGACGACCTCTGGTCTCCGCACAAGCTGCGCGCGCAGGTCGACAGCGCAGATGCGGCAGGAGCGGTGTTCGCGTACTCGGCGGGCGGCGGCCTCGACGCGGCCCGGAACTTCCTCTTCGCCGTCTCCCCGCCCGAGCCGGCCGACGTGACGCGCGAGCTTCTTCGCTGGAACGTCATCTGGTGCGGGTGCTCGAACGTCATGGCGCGTCGCGACGTCGTCCAGGGGCTCGGCGGTTTCGACGAGCGGCTCGTGCAGCTCGCCGACTGGGATCTCTGGATTCGGCTGTCGCTCGCAGGCCCCGCCGCCGCGACGTGCGACGTCCTCGTCGGCTACGTGATGCACGACGAGAGCATGCTTCTCACCGACCGGCGCGACGTGCTACCCGAGATGGACTACCTGGTCGCGAAGCACGAGGCCGCAGCGCGCGAGCACGGCGTCGAGCCGGACCAGGCGCTCTTCGCCCGTTGGGTCGCGCGTGGCCACCGGCGGGCCGGCCGTCGCACGGAGGCAGCGCTGACGTATCTCCGCGGCGCGCTGCGTCACGGCGACCTCGGGGCGATCCCTCGCGCCGCTCTGTCGTTCGCACCGGAGCGGATCATCGATGTCTCACGCTGGCTCGGCGGCGTCGAGCGACGCTCCGCGCTCAGGAAGGAGCGCGTTCCCGAGCCGGACTGGGTCCGGCGGTTTCGCGCTTGACGAGCGTGAACGCGAGCTCGAGTGCGAGCGCCCCGACCGAGCGCAAGGACGGGCCGAAGCGGCCGAGGAGCCACGGGCTCGACGAGGGAGTCACCGGGACGCGGCGGGTGCAGTAGCCGAACCGGAATCCCGCGGCACGTGCCGCCGTCGCCACGCGCTCGTCGGCGCGCCCGTGCGGGTACCCGATGACGTCGACCGGCGCGCCCGTCACGTCCTCGAGCTCGTTGCGGCCGACCCGCAGCGCGTCGTTCAGCTGCGTGTCGCTGAGCCCTGTCATCGGGTCGTGCCGGTACGTGTGAAACCCGACCGTCATGCCGGCGTCCACGAGCTTGCGCACCTGGGTGCGCCGCATCCCCGCGTCGTCCGGATCCGGCCCTGCCGCGGCGAGCAGCCGTTCGGCCGCACGATCACGCTCCTCCGGCGTCATCTCCGCCATGGCCGCTCCCAGGTCGTGGAGCGTGTGCGGCGACGCTTCCCCCGTGACCACCGATGCGAGATCCGGGACGCGCGTGTCCCACGCGCGCTGGAGGCGCTCGAAGTGGAAGGAGAACGGTCGATCGAGCGAGGCGCCGCTCAGGAAGAACGTCGCGGGTGCGCCGAGGTCTTGCAGAACCGGCGCCGCGAGGGTCGCGTGGCACGCGAGGTCGTCATCGAAGGTGATCGCGACGGGGAATCGCTGACCGCGCCTGCGTGACGAAACCGCCTCCAGCAGCCGATCGGCAGACACGACGTCGTAGTGGCGGACGACGTGCCGGAGCTGATCCTCGAACAGCCCCACCTCGTGCGGCGGGACGAGCTGGCGCGCAGGGTCGCCCGCACGCCGATCCACACTGTGATACATGAGCGCGACGCCGGCCTTGCGACCCGTCAGCCTGAGCACCAGCATGAATGCGACGCCCACGGGCACACCCGCGAGCCGCGCAACTGGCCGGACGACGCGCTTCGCGATCGAGGTATGAGTACGCACGTCGGTCATGGCGAGGCGGCGGAAGTTGTACCGCGCCCGGAGGCCGTGGACGGATTCGGCGGCCTCGAGCGAGAGTGGGACGCCCTCGCCGAACGCTCGGGGAGCATCTTCGCGACTGCGCTGTGGAGCCGGGTCTGGTGGGAGCACTTCGGCCGCGAGCAGGAGCTGCTCCTGCACGCCGCGCGCTCGCCCGACGGCTCACTCACGACCGTCCTCCCGCTCTATGCCTGGCGCCGCCGCTTCCCGCGCGTGCTCCGGTTCCTCGGTCACGGTCCGGGCGACGAGCTCGGCCCCGTTCACGGCCGAGGCGGCCAGATGGCTGTGGCGCACGCGCTCGCCACCGCGCTCGACGCGCTCGACTGGGACGTCTTCTTCGGCGAGCAGCTCCCCGGCGACGAGGGCTGGCACGAGCTGCTCGGCGGGCGAGAGTGGCGGCGCGAGGCAAGTCCGTCGCTGCGCCTCCCTGCGACATTGGATGAGTACCTCGCCTCGCGGAGCCGGAACTTCCGCGAGCAGCTCCGCCGCCGTGAGGCCGGGCTCCGCCGAGAGGGCGACGTCGCAACGCGACTCGCGGACGCGACGACGCTCGACCGCGACCTCGACGCGCTGTTCTCGCTCCACCGGGCGCGCTGGGGCTCGACGCCGACCGACTTCGGCGACACGCCGTTCCACCGAGAGCTTGCGCGAGAAGCGCTCGGACGGGGCTGGCTGCGGCTCTGGCTGCTCGAGCTGGACGGAAAGCCAGTTGCCGCCTGGCACGGCTTCCAGGTCGGCACGGTGTGCAGCTACTACCAGGCCGGCCGCAACCCGGCGCTCGATCGGCACTCGGTCGGCTTCGTGCTCATGGCCCACTCGATCAGCTCCGCGATCGCAGAGGGCGCGACGGAGTACCGGTTCGGGCGCGGCGACGAGTCGTTCAAGTCCCGCTTCACGGACGAGGATCGCGGGCTGGAGACGGCGCTCCTCACGAGATCCGCGATCGGCGACGTTCTCGTCGCCGGAGCACGGACCATCCGAGCAGCGCGACGCCGGCTCCGACGATGACGCCGCCAGTGTGCGGCCCGATCACTGCGTAGCGAGGTGGTCGGCGAGCGACATTGCGACTAGCGCCACCTGCTCGTCGGTCATGTGCGGGAAGAGCGGAAGCGTGAGGATTCGCTGCGCTATGTCGTCGGTGACGGGCAGCGGACGACGTCTGCCGAGCTCGGCGTAGTACGAGAAGCCGTGGATCGGCGGATAGTGCACGCTCGTCTGGATCCTCGCCGACTGCAGAGCCATCCGTGCGTCATCCCGGTTCACCTCCTGCGCGAGCACCGCAACGGCGAGATGATGCGACGAATGCTCGTGGTCTCCGCCCTCGAAGGCGACAGACACGCCCTCCACAGGCTCGAGGAGCTCGCGGTACCGGGCACTCACGCGCCTCCTCGCGGCGTTCGCGTCCTCGAGCCTCCCGAGCTGAACGAGCGCCAGCGCCGCACGCACCTCGTCGAGGCGATAGTTGAGCCCCGCGTCGACGACGTCGTACGAGCTCGCATGTCCTCGATGCCGTTGCCAGGTGAGCGTCGTCATACCGTGCGAGCGAAGTGAGCGAAGACGGGCAGCGACCTCGTCGTCGTCCGTGACGACCATCCCGCCCTCGCCGACTGGCAGGTTCTTGTTCGAGAAGAAGCTGAAGCAGCCCGCTGCGCCGAACGTCCCCAGTGCATGCCCATCGAGGCTCGCCCCGGGAGCGTGCGCCGCATCCTCGATCACGGCAACCCCTCGGCGCTCGGCGATGGCCATGACGGCCGGAAGATCGCAGGCGTATCCCGCGTAGTGAAGTAGCAGGACGGCTTTCGTCCGCGGCCCGATTGCCGCCTCGAGATCGTCGGGGTCCAGGTTCAGGTCCCGCGGACCGATCACGTCGCAGAACACGGGTGTCGCACCAACTCGGGTCACCGTGTTCGCGGCAGCGACGAAGTTGAGCGAGGGGAGGACCACCTCGTCGCCTGCCCCGCACCCGAGCGCGAGGAGCGCCAGATGGAGCGCCGCAGTCCCGTTCGAGACCGCCAGCGCGTGCTTCGCGCCGGTGAACGCTGCGAACCGGTCCTCGAGCTCGCCGACCCGCGGACCCATGCTCCACCACCCGGAGACCAGCGTCTCGTGCACGGCCTCGACGAGCTCGGAATCGACGAGCAGGTCGGAGAGAGGAACCCGCCACTCGGTCGCGGTCGTCATCCTCGCCACGTCCCTCTCGCTTTCCGGATCCCCGTCACTACACTCATGATCGCGAGGGAGGTCGGCGAACGGGGGCGCGGGAGATGGGCGACGAACTGGGGGTCAAGGCGGTCATCCTCGCTGGTGGCCGCGGGCGGCGGCTGGAACCGTACACGTCGGTGCTGCCCAAGCCACTCATGCCGGTCGGCGATCGGGCGATCATCGAGGTCATCGTCGACCGCCTCGTGGAGAGTGGCGTACGAGATGTCACATTGTGCGTCGGCTACCTGGCGCACCTGATCGAAGCGATCTTCAACGGGCGCCCGAGGGGTGCCCGCCTCAGCTACGTCCACGAGGAATCCCCGCTCGGCACCGCAGGCCCGCTCCGGCTCGTCGACGGGCTCGACGGGACGTTCGTCGTCATGAACGGAGACCTCCTCACGGATCTGGACTTCCGACAGCTCATCGACGTCCACCGTGGCGCGGGAAACTTGGTGACGATTGCAACCCACGAGCGTCGGAACGTCGTCGACTACGGCGTCCTGCACACGGAGCCGGGCGAGTCGCCCCGCGTGGTCGCCTATGAGGAAAAGCCCGAGAGCTCGCTCACCGTGAGCATGGGCATCTACGTCATGGAGCCCGATGTGCTCGCGTATATCCCCCCCTCGGGCTACTTCGACTTCCCACAGCTCGTGCAGGCGCTCCTGGGAGCCGACCTGAAGGTTGGAACGTTTCCGTACTCGGGGTTCTGGCTCGACATCGGCCGGCGCGACGACTACGAGGAGGCACTCGCGCGCTGGGCAGAGCGCACAAGCGAGGACCACGAGGACGTGACGGTACGGTGACGTCGGCGAACGCCAGGCCTCACGTCGAAAATCGCGGGTCGCCCGTCATCCGCCCCAGCCAGTCCTAGGGATGGCTCGGGATCTCAGTCACACGCTCCTCACGGCTCCGGTCGAGAGGTGGCGTGTTCGTCGCGACTGGCTCCGCTTCGGTCGGGCGCTGCGGGTAACCCCGCGAGCCGATCTCGTCCGCGTGGGCACGAAACAGGAGGCGTATGTCGTTCCCGAGACGGTCCCTCAGCGGGGCTGGATCTGCTATTGCGCGGGCGTCGGCGAGACGATCGATTTCGAGCTCGAGCTCGCCGATCAATTCGGCTGCGAGGTGCATGCCTTCGACCCGACCCCTCGATCCATCGAATTTGCCACACCGGTCGCGCGGACACACCCGGGTCTCGCCTTCCATCCCGTAGGGCTGTGGTCGGAGGACACGGAGCAGGTCTTCTGGGCACCGCAGGACCGCAAGCACGTCTCGTACTCGATCCCGAACATCCAGGGAACCGACACGCACTTCACGGCCGTTTGCCGCCGTATCAGCTCGGTGATGCGAGAACTCGGTCACGATCGCGTGGATCTCCTCAAGCTCAACATCGAAGGAGCCGAGTACGGGGTGCTCGACTCGCTCGCCGAGGACGGCCTCCTTCCGGACCTGATCCTGGTGCACATGCACGTGCTGGGGTCGGTGAGGGAGGCCATCTCCGCGGCGCACGCGCTCGAGGCTCGCGGCTACGTGGCCGTCCATGAGTATCGGATGTCCGTCACCTGGCTACTCCGGGACGAGCGCCGCAAGACGTCTCCGGCTCGGCCGCCCCGGCAGCACGCCTCCGCCGAGAGCTAGCTCACGAGTTCCGGAACACCGGACCGAAGGGATCGGCGATGAGGTCCGAGCGAAGCAGCCCGAGTACCTCGTCGAGCCCGTCAGGGACGGTCCTGCTCGTCGCGTAGCCGAGCCGGGACGTGATCTTCTCGAACGAGACGCGATAGTCACGAGGGTCGTCGGCTTGCGCAACACGCTCGACACGAATCTCCGGAAGGCGCTCCATGAGGAGCTCTACCAGGTCTTGCTTCCGGTAGTTCTCGCTCGTATCGCCGACGTTGAAGACCGCCCCGCCCACCGACCCAATCGGCGCCTCGAGGACGGTTACGATCGCGCGCGCCGCATCGCGGACGTGGATGTACGGTCGCCAGAACTGCTCGCCATAGACCACGAGCTCGCCATTCACGAACGCGTCCCGGGTGAACTCGTTGACGGTGAGATCGAAGCGCATGCGCGGCGACGTGCCGTAGACCGTCGCGAAGCGAAGACACGTCGTCGCGAGCTGGTCGTCGCTCGCATGGAGGACATCGAGTTCGGCAGCGACCTTGGTCTCGGCGTAGAGCGAGACCGGGCGAAGCTCCCAGTCCTCCGAGACGTAGCCCCCGCCGTCCTCCATCTTCCCGTAGTTGCTGCAGGTGGAGGCGAAGAGGAAGCGCAAGACTCCCGCGGCGCGGCTCGCATCGAGAAGCGAGCGGGTCGCCTCGAGGTTCACCTCGCGGGCACGCTCCGGGTCGCGCTTGCACGCGGGGTCGCCAACGACAGCGGCGAGGTGGACGACCGCGTCGACGTTCTCCAGCACGGACGTGCTAACGCCGGGATCGCGGACATCGCCACGAACGAACTCGAAACGGGGATCCGCCCAGAAGTGGAGGAGCGAGCGGCCGTCTCCGACGGCGAGGGAGTCGAGCACACGCACCCTGCGTCCTCCGGCGAGCAGGTCCGCGACCAGCGTCGATCCGAGGTAGCCGGCCCCACCGGTCACGAGGGTGTGGGGCTGCGTCATGCGTCGCGCCTCCGCGATCGTGCTTCCTCATAGAGCTCCTCGAGCCGGGCGGCGTAGCCGTCGGGCGTGTGGCTCTCCGACACTGCGGCGTAACCACGGCTCGAGTGCCGCTCCCACGTATCCCTATCGTCGTGGAGCTCGGCAGCGACCGCCGCGAGCGCCTCGGGGTCCACGGGAACGACCCGCCCTCCCCCGGTGTCGATGACGTACTCGGCGAGACCACCGTTCGCGTACGCGACCACGGGCGTCCCGCGTCCGAGGGCCTCGAGCGGGACGAGCGGGCCTGCGTCCTGACATCTCGACGGGATGACGACGACACGCGCCTTGCGGACGATCTCATCGAGCTGGTTGTCCGCGACGTAGCCCGTGACGTGAACGTTCGGAAGGCTGGCCGTTTCTCGCCGCACGTGATCCTCGAGCATGCCTGAGCCGGCGATCACGACCGAATGGCCGGGGAGCAGCTTCGCCATCTCGACGACGTCGTCGACGCCCTTCTCGGGCCGGAGTCGTCCCCAGAAGACGACGCCGTCGCGATCCTCGAACCCAACCCGACGGTGCCCGTCGTCGGCCGGCACGAAGTTCGGCAGCACCTCGGCCACGATCCCGTGTCTCGCGTAGACGCGGGCGACGAACCGGGAGACGGCGACGAACACCGCGACCCTGCGCATGTGAGCGCCGCGGCGCACCGGGAGGGTCGCCTCGTTGAGAAGTCGGAAGCGGAAATCGGTCTCGTCTCGATCGAGACGCCCACCGCGAACGTCGAGCAGGCTCGCGGAGACCAGCTCGAAGTCGTGCAGCGTCTGGACCACCGGAACGCGGTGACGGGCGGCAACGACCACGGGTGCGACGGAAAGTTGCGGATACAGCTTGTGGGCATGGACGACGTCGGGGCGGAACTCGCGCACAAGGCGCTCCATCGCGGCTGCCGCCTCCCTGTTCCAGAGAGCATTCGTCAGCACGCGGGCCTGCTCGACCACAGTGAGGCTGTCGCGCGAGCCGTGGGTCACACGGGTCGTGACGAACGCCCCTTCGTGCTCGACGTTCTCGTCGCCGCGCGTCGATAAGAAGCGCACCTCGTGGCCGCGCGCGCGCAGAGCCGCGGCGAGGCCGAGGCAGTGCTGGTCCGCACCACCGGTCACGTGCACGAACTTGTTGACGAGGACGACTCTCATGGAGAACTCGTGGGCCGTTCGTTACCTACCGGCGACCCCGCGTGAGGGCTTGCCCTCCGCGACGCGCTGACATTACCAAGGAATCGGCAAGAGACCTGGGCAGATCCACCGGATTTCCACCCAGCTGGGGGGACAGCCCACGGGCCGAGCTCAGTTCGGTGCACGAGAGCGGTCAGCACGCCGCTGCAGCCGAGCGTTCCGCACAGGCGACCTGGGACGAGTACCCGGCGGGAGGAGCGCGAACTTCCGCGAGCAGCTGCGTCGGGGGGAAGCTGCGCTCGAGCGGGAGGGCGAGGTCGTCGTGCGCCACGGCCGGCAGTGGCCGCGTGGCACGGCTTCCACATCGGCTCGGTCTCCAGCTACTAGCGGGCCGGCCGCGATCCCTCGTCGAGCCCCTGTCGGTCGGCTTCGCCTCATGGCGCGGACGATCCCAGCCGCGATCGAGGAGGGCGCCGCGGAGTATCGATTCGGTCGCGGCCACGGGGCGTTCAAGTCGAGATTCGCCAATGGCGATCCGGGGCTCGAGACGGTCTCGCCGACCCGCGGCATCGTCGGCGCTGCAACCCCTTGTGGGTGCGCGAGGCGCCCACGCTCGTCCGGAAAGGCGCAGGTTAGCCCTCCCCCTTTTGGGGGAATCGAAACACCCTGGCCGTTCGTGTGGGTTCCACCCGATCGGGTGACTAGCCCTCCTGGCGGCGAGTCGATGAGCAGCGACATGCCGCCACATACTTTCCATCCGTCTGCTCGTCTCTTGTACGCCTTCACCGCGCTCGTCGCAGTGGCCGTCATCGGCACCGTCGCGTTCGCCGACGCAGGTCAGCCCGAGGCGCAGTGCAAGGGCAACTCCCCCAAGAAGGTGTGTCCAAACGTCCTGCCTGCGGACGGCACAACCGTTTCCGGCGTCGTCACTGTGAGCGCGCAGCTCGAGGAGACCGTCGCGTCGATGGCATTCGCCGTCGACGATGTCGCACTCGACCTGCCGGACACGGCCGTCCCCTACGAGACCAGGTGGGACACGACCAAGGCCTCGAACGGAACGCATGTCCTCAAGGTCACGGCAGTGGACGCGACCGGGAAGTCCTCGGTCCGCGAGCACCGCGTCGACGTCTCCAACGCGACCGCGCCGCCGCCGCCCCCGGCCGACACCGCTGCCCCGTCAGTGGCGCTCACGAGCCCTGCGGCAGGGGCCACGGTCTCCGGATCGGTGAGCGCCGCCGCTGACGCGTCCGACAACGTCGGCGTCGTCGGCGTGCAGTTCAAGGTGGACGGGGCCGATATCGGGGCCGAGGACACGAGCGCGCCGTACTCGGTGAGCTGGCCGTCCGGCAACGTCCCCAACGGGTCGCACACCATCACGGCGTTCGCACGCGATGCGGCCGGCAACACCGCCACCTCGCAGCGCACGGTGACCGTGTCGAACACGACGTCGCCGCCTCCGCCTCCAGGCGACACGACCGATCCGACGGTCGGGCTGACCACCCCCGCCGCAGGGGCCACGGTGTCCGGATCGGTGGCGATCGCCGCGAACGCCTCGGACAACGTCGGCGTCGTCGGCGTGCAGTTCAAGATCGACGGAGGCAACCTCGGCGCCGAGGACACGAGCGCGCCGTACTCGGTGAGCTGGCCGTCCGGCAACGTCCCCAACGGGTCGCACACCATCACGGCGTTCGCACGCGATGCGGCCGGCAACACCGCCACCTCGCAGCGCACGGTGACCGTGTCGAACACGACGTCGCCGCCTCCGCCTCCAGGCGACACGACCGATCCGACGGTCGGGCTGACCACCCCCGCCGCAGGGGCCACGGTGTCCGGATCGGTGGCGATCGCCGCGAACGCCTCGGACAACGTCGGCGTCGTCGGCGTGCAGTTCAAGATCGACGGAGGCAACCTCGGCGCCGAGGACACGAGCGCGCCGTACTCGGTGAGCTGGCCGTCCGGCAACGTCCCCAACGGGTCGCACACCATCACGGCGTTCGCACGCGATGCGGCCGGCAACACCGCCACCTCGCAGCGCACGGTGACCGTGTCGAACACGACGTCGCCGCCTCCGCCTCCAGGCGACACGACCGATCCGACGGTCGGGCTGACCACCCCCGCCGCAGGGGCCACGGTGTCCGGATCGGTGGCGATCGCCGCGAACGCCTCGGACAACGTCGGCGTCGTCGGCGTGCAGTTCAAGATCGACGGAGGCAACCTCGGCGCCGAGGACACGAGCGCGCCGTACTCGGTGAGCTGGCCGTCCGGCAACGTCCCCAACGGGTCGCACACCATCACGGCGTTCGCACGCGATGCGGCCGGCAACACCGCCACCTCGCAGCGCACGGTGACCGTGTCGAACGACGCCACGGACCCGACGGTCGGGCTGACCACCCCCGCCGCAGGGGCCACGGTGTCCGGATCGGTGACGATCGCCGCGAACGCCTCGGACAACGTCGGCGTCGTCGGCGTGCAGTTCAAGATCGACGGAGGCAACCTCGGCGCCGAGGACACGAGCGCGCCGTACTCGGTGAGCTGGTCGTCCGGCAACGTCCCCAACGGGGGGCACAACATCACGGCGTTCGCACGCGATGCGGCCGGCAACACCGCCACCTCGCAGCGCACGGTGACCGTGTCGAACTCGTCGGGATCCCCCACGGGCCCGAAGCTCAGCTGGGCACCGCCGGCGCTGTCCAGCCCGGTCACCATCAATGTCACGAATGCCAACAAGCAGCTCTATCTCGACAAGACGAAGGACTACGTCCTCAACATCACCGAAAAGCTGGTCGGCCGACCGGGGCTCTGGATCGAGGGAGGCCGAAACGTCCGCGTGGTCGGCGGCCACATCGAGATGAACACCGCAGGGGACAGCGCGTACTGGGATCGGACCGGGGTGAAGGTGCGCTACTCGACGGGCGTGGTTCACCTCGAGGGTCTGCTGATCGATGGCGCGTACCTCGCCGACGGGATCGTGACTGCCGCCCCTGACGCGACGCTGCAGATCCAGAACGTCCGGGTCGAAAGAGTTCATGCGACGGGGGCGGAGCACGCCGACTGCCTGCAGACCCAGGGCGGCCTCGGAGCGCTGCGCATCGATCGGTTCAGCTGCACGACGCAGCTCCAGGGCATCTTCATGAAGATCGAGTCCGGACTGAGGGTGGGCCCGACCGACATCCGCAACGTGAACATCGCCGGCGCGGGTGGCAAGTACCTCTTCTGGCAGGAGACGACCTCGGTCGGCCCGATCGCCCTGTCGAACGTCTGGATCAAGGGCAACGACCCGAGCTGGGCAGACTTCGGCATGTGGGTATGGCCGAACAAGAACGCGGAAGCGCAGTCCGATTCGACGCGGCGCGCAGTCGTCTCGTCGGACGGCTCGTACCTCACATTCCAGAACTCGAACATCTCGGGGCGCATCAACAAGGGAGTGCCACCGAACGGGGACTTCACCCCACGCAGCGTCGTCGGACTCTCGTACACGTCGCCCGGATACGGATAGCCGCCGCCGCCCGCGGCGGAGCTCTGCCCCGCCGCGGGCTCGCGCGACCCGCGGGGGGCAGGGGAGCTCTCGTATCGCGCGAACGTTCGGTGAGGTGGCCATGATCGCCTGTCGTTCGTCCGAGCCTTCGGCAAGTCACACCCTGCGCCGCCTGGCCGTCAGGCGCTGCGGACACACGAGACCGAGCCGTGGCGTCTGAAGGCAAGCTGACCGACGCCGCGACACCGCCGCCGACTGCCGAGCCAACGGCCGATCGGTCTCGGATCCCCGATCGTCGTCCGCTTGCGGGCTCGCTCCTGGCGAGCTTCTGGAGCCAGGCTGCGCTCGTCGTCACGGGCATTCTCACGGCGCGCTCCCTCGGGCCGACCGACCGTGGGTACTGGGCGCTGTTGGTGCTCGTGCCGGCGATCCTCCAGCAACTGGGAACGCTCGGCCTTCCCCTTGCGACGACCTACGTCATAGCCAGCGACCGCAGGAAGGAGTCCGCAGTCCTGCGCGCGATACGAACCCCGGCGATCACGCAGGTGCTCGTGCTGACCGTGATCCAGGCCGTCGTGCTCTGGTTTCTCGTCGAGGGAGAGCCGAACCGCGTACGACTTGCGGGGGGTGCGTCGCTGCTCCTGATCGCAGGCTCGCTCGCCGACATGTACGGCAAGGCGATCCTTCAGGGACAGGGCAGGTTCACGGCGCTGAACCTCGTCAGGCCGACGACCGTGACGTTCGCGCTCGTCGGAATCGTCGTCCTCTATGCCATGGGCGAGGCGCGTCTTGCGCCGATCGCCACCGTCTGGGTGGGCGCGACCCTCGCCGGAGGGGTCTTGGCACTCGCGGTCGCCCTCGTCGGACGGGAACGCCGCAGCCAGCAAGAACGCGTCGCGCGTGGGCCGATGGTCCGCTTCGGCCTACGGGGGTTGCTCGGGACGGCGTCGCCGATCGAAACCTTTCGCGTCGACCAGGCTGCGATCGGTCTCGTCCTCCCGGCTCAGCAGCTCGGCCTGTACGTGGCGGCCCTGTCGTTCACGAACCTGCCCTCAATGATCTCTCGAAGCGTCGGCATGATCGCGCTGCCGCAGGTCGCTCGGACGGCGGCGCGAGGGGAGTCCGACATCTGGCGGTTCTTCTGGATCTCGGTCGCGCTCACGGGGATCGTCGTCGTGCTGCTGGAGCTCTGGGCCGGCTTCCTCGTACCGTTCTTCTTCGGCCAGGACTTCGAGGATGCCGTACTGATGACGCGCATCCTCCTCGTGGGAGCGTTCTTCTACGCAGCGCGACGCGTCCTCACGGACGGCGTCAGCGGTTCCGGGATGCCGGGTCTCGGTAGCATCGCCGAACTGAGCTCCTGGTTCATCCTCATTCCGTTGATGGCGATTCTCGTCGGCCCGTGGGGAGCCGAGGGCGTCGCCACTGCGCTCACGATCTCGGCTGCATTCAGTCTGGCGCTGCTCATCGTGCTCTTCCGGCGCGCGGAGCGGCGGACGCCCAAGCCAATGGCGCCCGAGGAGCACGTCCTGGTCGCGCGACCCTACGACGAGCCACTATGAGCGAGCCGGCCGAGCCGAAGCGACCGGATGCTCGTCGGGACGGCGGAGGAGCGAGCCCGAACGAGGGTCGCTCGAACGTCGTTCTCGTACAGATCGTGCTCCCCGACTACCGAGAGCGCTTCATCGCCCTGCTGCAGGAGACGCTCGGATCGCGGCTACAGCTCTACGCCGGCGACCTCGACTTCGCCGTCGCGGTCGAGACGAGTGCCGCAATCGACCGCCTCCGCGTGAGGAACCGGTTTCTCTTCGGCCGGCGGCTGCTCTGGCAGACCGGGACGACTCGTGCCGCGGTCGGTGCAGACGTCGCGGTGCTCGTTCTGAACCCGCGGATCCTGTCCGCCTGGGCGGTGCTCGTGCTTCGCCGTCTGCGAGGAAGGCGCACGGTGCTCTGGGGCCACGCGTGGCCCCGGCAAGGACGGGCCAGCCGCTCGGACGCCGTGCGGGGCCTGATGAGGAAGCTGGGCGACACGCTCGTCCTTTACACGGACGAAGAGGCGGGCGCCCTCCGCGAGCGAATGCCCGAGGCAGACATCGTCGCGGCCCCCAACGCCCTGTACCTCCAGGCGGAGATCGCTCCGGCCATGCCGTCGACGGCGGCGCGCGACTTCGTCTGCGTCGGGAGGCTCGTGCCGGCGAAGAAGGTCGAGCTGCTGCTCGCCGCCTTTGCCCTCGCGGTCGAGGAGCTCCCGCCGGACGTTCGGCTCGTTTTCGTGGGCGACGGACCGCTTCGGGCTTCGCTGGAGAGGCGGGCGGCGACGCTGGGGGTCGGAGAGCGCGTCGTGTTCGAGGGTCATCGAGGCACGATCGACGAGCTCCGACCGATCTACGCCGACGCGATCGCATCCGTCTCGCCCGGCTACGTGGGGCTCTCGCTGATCCAGAGCATCGGCTTCGGTGTGCCCATGCTGGTCGCCCGCGACGAGCCGCATTCACCCGAGATTGCGGCGGCGATCGAGGGTGAAAACGTCCGCTTCTTCACATCGGACTCACCGAGCGAGCTCGCGTCGGTCCTGGTGTCCGTGGTGGGAGAACGGGCTGCCTGGCTCGCGCGGCGCGAGCAGATCGCGCGCTGGACGCGCGCGAACCACAGCGTCGAGGTCATGGTCGCCGGGTTCGTGGCGGCGCTGCGGCTGCCGGAAGTGGAAGCGGGCGGCGTCGCCCGGACACCACGGTTACGCATCCCGCTCACAACGCTGGCCCGTTGACGACGCCTACCAGTAAGCGCCGCCCTCGAGGCGCCACCTGCCGCCGGGCCGCTCGCTAGGGTGCGGGCGGATCCAGGCATCGGTGAAGAAGCGCTTGATGACCGGATGCCCGTCCCAGCGCCGCCCGCGGACCCCGAACAGGATCTGGGTCGCGCCCCCGAGGTGCACCGCCGTACGGTCGAGCTCCCTGCGCACGAACGCGCACAGCGGAAGCGAGTACGCCCCTGCTCCCACGAGGCAGACGTCGAAGTCGTGGGTCCGTATCTGCGCCTTCATGGCCTCCAGTGCGTCGCTCCAGTCGGAGTGTTCAGGCGGCACGAGCGCGGCGGAGAAGGGCGCTCGGACGATCGAGAGCTCGAAGTCGGGCAGCACGTCCGGCGCGCCGGG
The DNA here is from genome assembly GCA_963787855.1 of uncultured Gaiellaceae bacterium. GTDB lineage: Bacteria > Actinomycetota > Thermoleophilia > Gaiellales > Gaiellaceae > GMQP-bins7. The sequence goes on along the minus strand of CAWBER010000017.1, from coordinate 151,575 downwards.
GAACAGATCGGCCCCACGGCGTTGCGCGCGTTGTTGCGAGATCGTCTGCTCGAACGGAGTGACGACGAGCACGCGACGTCCTGCGAGCGACGCCGTCCACGGGTCGGCGTGGTAGTAGGGCTCGAGCGCGCGGATCCTCGTCAGGGTCGCCTGCGGCGCGAACCGAGCGGCGATTTCCTCCTCACCCGTGTTGTGCCAGACCCCGAGCAGGTCGATGCCGCCGAGGGCCTCGAGGTAGATCTCGGCCCAGCGGCCGACCGCCTCGGCGTCGCGCGGAAACACCCCGCAGTTGACGTAGAGGAGGTCCAGCTCATGCCCCTCCTTCGTGATCGCGTGGAAGAAGCGATCCGCGTCGCCGTCGGCGTCGACGTACTTCACGAGGGCCTCGAGCTCGCAGTCGCCGATCTTCCCGGCGGAGATCGCGCGCCCCGAGACGACATGCTCGTAGAGGAGCTGGTTGCCCTCGACCGCCTCCAAGATAGGGCGGTCACCGTATCGATCGGTCAGGGCTGAGGTCTTCAGCAGCCGGAAGCGACGGAGCCCCGGGACGTGTGACTTGACGATCTTTGCCCCGATGTACAGCTTGTGACGCAGCACGCCCGGTGCGTCAGGCCCTGGGGCCTGGAAGTACGGGTCGCTGGAGACGCGCGCCGCGAAGGGGCGTCGGCATGCCCTGACCCGCACGGGCGTCCGCAGCGATACGACGCTCCTGGACGGCGAGCGCGACCAGGATCGCAGCTGGGAACCAGCCGTACCGAACGTAGAGGATCGGCTCTCCCATCGCGAAGACGAGGAATGCGACCACGCCGGAGACGAGCGCTGCGACGAGGCTCCTGTCGCGGCCACTCGTGCGTCGAAGGAGATCGCCCCCGACCTTCAGGAGGCCGACGACGAGCATTACGACGCCGAGCAGGCCGAGTAGTCCGGCCCCGAACCAGGGGCCGAGGAAGAGGTTGTGCACGAGTAGCGGCCCCAGGACTTTCTCGTTGCTCCCCTCGTCGAGCCCCACACCGATGAGCGGCTGGTCCTGGATCCGCTCCCAGGCCGTCCCGTACACGTCGAGGCGCGAGTAGAGCGTGCCGCCCTCGCTCGCCGGCAGCTCCGTCGACGTCACCCGCAGGATCCGTTCCATCGGGGACGGCGAGTCGGTCGTCCCCGTCGCGGACATGAGGACGAGCCCGCAGACCGTCGCGGCGCCGAGGATCACGACGCTGCGGCGCGTCACTCCCCGGAGGAACAGCCAAAGGAGCGTCGCGATCAGCGTGGCCCCCATCCCGCCCACGGCTCCGGACAGGAGAAGACCGGCTCCCAGAAGTGCGATGCAAGCCGCACCGGCGATCCGCTGCACGCGGTCACGTCCGTCGACGGCGAGCATGAGTGCCGGGACGAAGGCGATCGCGACGAGCCCTCCGAGATGCGTGAAGTGCTCGGTGAACCCGGTCATTCGCCCCCAGGCGATCTGGCCGCCGGGAACGACATCGCCGAGGAAGAACTGCGCGACTGCGCCCGAGGCCGACAGCGCGACCGACACCACCCACGCGAGCACCGCATTCTCGACGTGCTTCCACTCGCGGAGGAGCATCGTGCCGAGCCAGAACCAGACGAGCGTGAGGTAGAGGAGGCGCACGACCACGGACACCGATTGGCTGGCCGAGACCGCGTCCGACGACGAGACGAGACCCCCCACCGCGAAGACGAGGACACCCAACGTCACGAGTTGGGGTACGGGGTACTCGATCTCGTCCCGAGCGGTGAAGAGCACCATGCACGTGAACGCGAACGCTGCGAGGAACACCCAGTCGGACAGCGTGAACGCGAGGAACGGGCGGACGGTGAGAAAGCCCATGGTCGCCGCGCCGAGGTAGTAGAGGCGCCGCGGCACCCTCAAGCGGTACGACACATCACTGCCGGCCCGCTCGAGGCTCAGCTGATGTGCGTCGGCGTCGGGCGCGTACACGCTCCGGACGACAGCGAAGACGAGCACGAGGACCGTTGCCGCGATCAGTCCGACCGAGAGCACGAGCGGGAGCACGGTGAGGCTCGCCCCCGCGACGAGCGCCGCGGCGATGAGCACCGAGATCCCTGCCATGGTGTCGAACGGTCGTGCGTTCACGATCGAGTGTCTTCTCCGATTATCGAGCGACCCCTACGCCCCTGCAACGTTCTAGCAAGCGCGCTGCAACCGTCAGGTCCGCGCCGCGAAGTGGGCCTGCACGCGCGTCGCCGAGAGCGCGCTTCCGTAGACGGCAGCCTCGTCCACGCGGCCCGGCAGATAGAAGGTGGGCGTGCTCTCGGTGCGCCCGCTCGCGATCCTGCAGCGGGCGCTGCGTGTTCTGGACGTACCCGGATGGGGTCGCTCCGATGAGCGCGCCGTTCACGTACAGGCGCATGGTCGTGCCGTCGTAGGTGCCGACCAGGTGCGTCCACTGGCTGAGGGTGACGGGCGGCCCGTACACGATCCCCCAGCCCGTGCCGGCCCCGTCCCAGAATTGCCAGGTGTTGTCGGCGGCCGCGTAGATGACGAAGCCGCGCGCGTTGTTGGTCGAGTAGTCACGGCTCGTCACGATCGAACGGTAGGCGCCTTGACCGCCGGTCACGTACGCCCACGCCTCGACCGTGAATTGCGCCGGGTTGAGAGCGGCCGTGTAGGGCACGTTCACGTACTGGCTGGAGCCGTTGAAGCCGACGGCCGTGTTCGACTCGCTGAGTGCGCCGGGGACGCCGAGCGTGGGCGAGGCGACGTAGGAGCCGGTGCGGCCGTTGCCGCTCGCATCCGCCGCGGAGGTGCCGCTCGCCTCCCCCAGGCGCCAGTACGCAAGCGGCGAGTCGGCGAGCACGGTCTGGCTGTAGGTCGTGCCGCCTCCCGAGCTCGTCGCCGTGATGGTGAGGGGATCGGAGACGTCGAGGGCGCCGTCGTCGTCTGTGACCTGCAGGCGCACGGTGTAGGTCGCGGCCGCCGAATAGGTGTGAGCGGGCGACTGCGCGGTCGAGTCGTCGAAGGCACCGTCGCCGTCGAGATCCCACGCGTAGGCGGTGATCGAGCCGTCGGGATCGCTCGAGCCCGAGCCGTTGAAGTTGACGGCGAGAGGCACCGTGCCGCTCGTCGGGGACGCCGTCGCCACCGCGTTCGGAGGCTGGTTGCCGCCGCCGCCCGAGCTGCCGGCGGCCGCGAAGTGGGCCTGCACGCGCGTCGCCGAGAGCGCGCTTCCGTAGACGGCAGCCTCGTCCACGCGGCCCGGCAGATAGAAGGTGGGCGTGCTCTCGGTGCGCCCGCTCGCGATCCTGAGCGGGCGCTGCGTGTTCTGGACGTACCCGGATGGGGTCGCTCCGATGAGCGCGCCGTTCACGTACAGGCGCATGGTCGTGCCGTCGTAGGTGCCGACCAGGTGCGTCCACTGGCTGAGGGTGACGGGCGGCCCGTACACGATCCCCCAGCCCGTGCCGGCCCCGTCCCAGAATTGCCAGGTGTTGTCGGCGGCCGCGTAGATGACGAAGCCGCGCGCGTTGTTGGTCGAGTAGTCACGGCTCGTCACGATCGAACGGTAGGCGCCTTGACCGCCGGTCACGTACGCCCACGCCTCGACCGTGAATTGCGCCGGGTTGAGAGCGGCCGTGTAGGGCACGTTCACGTACTGGCTGGAGCCGTTGAAGCCGACGGCCGTGTTCGACTCGCTGAGTGCGCCGGGGACGCCGAGCGTGGGCGAGGCGACGTAGGAGCCGGTGCGGCCGTTGCCGCTCGCATCCGCCGCGGAGGTGCCGCTCGCCTCCCCCAGGCGCCAGTACGCAAGCGGCGAGTCGGCGAGCACGGTCTGGCTGTAGGTCGTGCCGCCTCCCGAGCTCGTCGCCGTGATGGTGAGGGGATCGGAGACGTCGAGGGCGCCGTCGTCGTCTGTGACCTGCAGGCGCACGGTGTAGGTCGCGGCCGCCGAATAGGTGTGAGCGGGCGACTGCGCGGTCGAGTCGTCGAAGGCACCGTCGCCGTCGAGATCCCACGCGTAGGCGGTGATCGAGCCGTCGGGATCGCTCGAGCCCGAGCCGTTGAAGTTGACGGCGAGAGGCACCGTGCCGCTCGTCGGGGACGCCGTCGCCACCGCGTTCGGAGGCTGGTTGCCGCCGCCGCCCGAGCTGCCGGCGGCCGCGAAGTGGGCCTGCACGCGCGTCGCCGAGAGCGCGCTTCCGTAGACGGCAGCCTCGTCCACGCGGCCCGGCAGATAGAACTGGGGAGAGGCTTTCTCGGTGGCGCCGCTCGCGATCCTGAGCGGACGCTGCGTGTTCTGGACGTACCCGGATGGGGTCGCTCCGATGAGCGCGCCGTTCACGTACAGGCGCATGGTCGTGCCGTCGTGGGTGCCGACCAGGTGCGTCCACTGGTTGAGGGTGACGGGCGGCCCGTACACGATCCCCCAGCCCGAGCCGACGCCGGTCCAGAATTGCCAGGTGTTGTCGGCGGCCGCGTAGATGACGAAGCCGCGCGCGTTGTTGGTCGAGTAGTTGCGGCTCGTGACGAGCGAGCGGTGGGTCCCCTGACCTCCGGTGATGAACGCCCAGCCCTCGACCGTGAACTGCGCCGGGTTGAGAGCGGCCGTGTAGGGCACGTTCACGTACTGGCTGGAGCCGTTGAACCCGACCGCGGTGTTGGATTCGCCGGTCAGGGCGCCCGCGAGCCCGAGCGTGGGCGAGGCGACGTAGGAGCCGGTGCGGCCGTTGCCGCTCGCATCCGCGGCCGAGGTGCCGCTCGCCTCCCCCAGGCGCCAGTACGCAAGCGGCGAGTCGGCGAGCACGGTCTGGCTGTAGGTCGTGCCGCCACCTGGCTGCGCGGTGAACGTCGCCGTGTAGGTCGCAGTGGCATTCGCGGTGATGTTGTGGCTCTGTGCGCCACCGTCCGACCATGACGAGAAGACGTAGCTCGTGCCTCCGAGCGTCTGGTTCGGGGCGCTCATCGAGTTGTTCGATCCCTGGATCACCGTTTGCGTGAACGGCGCCGGCGCACTCGTCGAGTTGAGGCTGAGACCGAGCCCCGGCGGGCTCGATGCGAGCGTCAGCTGGACCGTGCGTGGCTGCAGCGCCACCGACGTGCTTGATGTCGAGCCCTGGGAGTCGCGCGCCGTCAGGATCAGCTCGAGGTGAGACGGGTATTCATGGTCGGGCGCAGAGAAGGAGCCGCTCGTGACGCCGTTCCATGTCTGCACCGGATGGGTATGGCAGTTGGACGGACAGTGGTGCATGACGAGTGACCAGGAGAGCGCCGTGCTCGGCACCGGGCCGTCCTCCGGGTCGGTGGCCGAGCCCGAGAATGAGATCTGTTCGCCGACCCGCCAGGTCGTCGACGAGCTGGGTGCGCCGATGACGGGGGTCGGAGGCTGGTTCCCGCCGGTGCCGCCGTAGACGTTCGCGTCCCAGAACGAGTAGCCCCAAGGCGTTCCTCGGGTGATCCCCTGGAAGCGCACGTAGCGGGCGCTCGTCGCGGCGAAGGACGTGACTAAGCGTCCGGCTCCGCTCGCCGAAGCGGTCGCGACGTCGGTGAACGTCGTGCCGTTCGACGACACCTGGATCTTGTACGAGGCCGCGTACGCAGCCTCCCAGTTCAGGACGACGGTCGCGACGGTCTGCAGAGAGCCGAGATCCACCTGCCACCAGGCGGCGGCGTCCGCTGCCGACGACCACCGCGTGGCCGAGTTGCCGTCGACTGCGTTCGCGGCCGGAAACTCCGTCCCACCCTCGACGCTCGAGGCGCTCGCGACATGCCCGACCGCTTTGTCGGCGACGGCGACTGCAGTCGCCGCGGACTGCGCAGGTTGTGACGATCCGGCGGCGTTCGAAGCCGTGACGGACACCCGCACCGTCGAGCCGACGTCCGCGGCCTGGAGCTGGTAGCTCGAGGTCGTCCCCCCCGCGATCGCGGCGCAACCCGACCCCCCAGAACCGCAGCGCTGCCACTGGTACGCATAGCCGCTCGGCGCGTTCGTCCACGTGCCGGTGGACGCGCTCAGCACCTGATACTGGCCAGCGAGCCCGGTGATCGTGGGCGGCGAGGTATTCACGGGCACGCCCGTACCGGCCGAGTAGTCGATGCGACGGATCGTGCCGCCGTCGAAGTCGGCGTAGTACAGGAGGCCTCCAGGCCCACGACGCAGGACGACGGGATTGGCCGCGTCGGCGACCAGGGTCTCGATCAGTCCGGGTGCGGGATGGCCGTCCGCGCCCTTCTTCATGACCCAGATGCAATCGCGCGAGTAGTCGGCGAAGTACAGCGCGTCGTCGAAGACGGACGGGTATGGATTGCTGGCGCCTGCGAGAACTCGAAGCTGATGCCCGACGACCGAGGAGCTCCCTGTCGGGCACGACTCGCTCGGCACGACCTTGTCGGCATGGCGATACGTGAAGTACGGCTTCGTGTCGGCACCGGACTCGTTGTAGAGGTTCTCGCAGATGGCGAGATCCACGTTGTCGAAGCTCGAGTTCCTGTTCGGACCCTCGTAGCACGGCCACCCGAAGTTCTCGACCGTAGCGCGGTCGGGCTCGTGATTCGGTTGATCTCCTCCCAGGTGGTCCCTCCGACGTCCCCCATCCACATCTCGCTCCTCACCGGGGCGGAACGAGAAGCGGAACGGGTTGCGCAGTCCGTACGCGATGATCCGGCGGGCATTCGGATCGGGATGGGACGAGAGCGGGTTGTTCGGGAGGCCGGCTCCGGTCGCGGGATCGACACGGATCATCGTCCCGTCGAGCGTGACCGGCCCGGAGGGCCGTCGCAGGCTCTGGAGCGGAGCGATCCACCCTGGGCCGTCGGCGGCGCAGAGCGCAGTCCCGACGCCGCCCGGAGGGTCTCCGCAGGGGTTCGGCGGGCCACCGTCCTGACCCCAGTCGGTGAAAGTGAAGCTGGCGCCGTCGCCTCCGCTCGCGTACAGCGCGCCGTCCGGCCCGAATGAAACGTCGCCGATCGAGTGACTCGGATACTGGTTGCACCAGTCCTCGACGAGCACCGCCTCCGCCCCGGTCCACACGTTCCCCTGTGCCTGGAGGCGCGAAAGGCGGCCGCTCGACAGGCACCCGTCGGTCGTCGGACCGGGTGGCGTCGGACACGGATCGGACGTGGCTCCGGGCGAGCCCCAGCGCGGTGGCGGGGCGGTGCTGCCGAGCTCGTGGTCGTACGAGTAGAGGACGTAGACGTAGGGCGTCGCCGGAAAGTTCGGGTGGAGCTCGAGGCCGAGCAAGCCGCGATCCCAGAAGTTGTAGACCTTCGTCCGAAGGTCGGCGAACGTCGTCGGCGTCGAGTCCGAGAGGTTGTCGAACACCTTCACGAGTCCGCTCTTCTCGGCGACGAAGACACGTCCGTCGGAGGCGAATCGGATATTGGACGGCTCCGTCAGGCCCGAGAAGACGACCGTCTCGTGGAATCCGGTCGGCAACGTCGCCGCGCTACCGACGGACGACGACGTGAGACCGAAGAGCGTCGCGGCCACGAGCGAAGCCGACGCGAGGGCGCGCAGCAGCACGGCGCCACCGGAACCATGCGCCCTGGACCGACCCTGCGTCATCCCAGATACTGCTGCATCAGACATCCTCCCCGAACCGTCCAACGATACCCGCATCGGACTCGTCCGAAAAGGGGGGACCCAGGACCTTCGGGGCGTCTTCAGGGCGTCGGCGCGTCCGCGATCCGACTGCCTCCCCGTCGCGCTGCGAGCCGGAAGATGGCCACGATCGGGAGGAGCACCACCGTCCCCTCGACGACGACGCTGACAGGATCCTGCCGCACGGCGACGACGAGGAACCAGAGGGCGGCGGCGAACGCGATCTGCACGCCGAGATTCCCCTCGTACAGCCGAAGGTAGGCGTACGCCGTGCGCGCTGCCACGCCGTAGGCGGCGAGGCCGACGATGAGACCGAGGAGACCGAAGTCCCAGTAGAAGAAGAGGAGGGGCGTGAACGCGGGGTCGAACCCACCGGTCTCGCGCGCCTCCGGCCACACGACCTCCACGACCTGCTGCCCGGGCGGGTCCGGCTTTCCCGCCCAGAGCTGCCGCGGGATCGGTCGACGGACGAGGTCGCCGAGCGTCGCGCCCCCGTACCGGTGGGGCAGCTGCTCGGGGACGACGGACAGCGCGCCCGCGAGGGCGGGCGCCATCTCCGCGTCCGGACCTTCGAGGATCGGCCTGAACGCCCGCGACGGCGTCGCGACGAACCGCTCCACGATCGTCGCCACGTTCTGGCGGTTCTCGGCATAGCGTAGGTCGAGCACCGCCTTCGAGACGAACAACGCGAGCAGCGGAACGACCACGAGAACGACCGTCTTCGGCCGTGAGCGAGTGCGAAGATAGTGGAAGACGAGGATCCCCCCGCCGAGGACGAGGAGGAACACGCGGTTTCCGGTCGGGATGGTCCGCACGAGAGCGATACCCAAGAGAGCAGCCGCCACGAGCACCACGGCGGGGCGCCGCTCTGTCAGGGCGAGCGCAACCGCGACGAACGCGGCGGGAATGACGAGCAACGACGCCCACCACAGGTACATGGGCGACGTCTCGAGCAGCTCGTCGAGACCGGACCCGCGTCCTCCGAGGAACGTGCCGATCGCGCCCACCCCTCCTGAGGGAAGGAGGAAGAGGAGGAGCGCGACGATCCCGGCGGCAGCGGTCCCGACGGACCACCACAGGGTCGAACGCGTGTCGACCTGATCCGGGGGAGCGGGAAGTCGCCCGGCCAGACGAACGCCGAGGGGGGACTCGTACCCGACGACGAACGCCACAGCCCCGAGTAGGCCGAACAGCACGGCCTCGTCGAGCGTCGCCCCGATGTCGACGCCGTAGAAGATCGTGTCGTCGCGAATCACGATCGCAAGCGGCCGCACCACGAACATGACGCCCCACGCGAGCGCGAAGATCACGATCGGCTCGAACGGGTCGAATCGCCCTCGCCGCAATACGAGCGGAAGAGCGACGGCGACCGCGACGCCGATGGCGAGGATGACGACCGTACTCATCGTGCCCAGGACATCATCGGCTGACGCAGTAGCGTTCGACGTGAGTGCATGAGTCCCCTGGACACGCGGCGTCGAACGGTAGCCCGCGCCCCGATCCAGTGGTGGTGGCGTGGCCACGGTTGGGCAGACGCGCGGTGGTGGTCATCCTCGTGCTTGCGGCGGCGATGGCATTCGCCCTGTCGCTCATCCCGTACGACCGGCTGAAGGAGCACGTCGATGCATTCACCGTCGACCGGGATGCCGATGTCAGCCGCGACGAGTTCGATGCGATCGTCTGGCGACTTCGCATCCTCGCCATGGGATTCGGCGCGCTCGCGGTTCTGCTCGTCGCGGTCGGGAGTCGGATCGACCGAGCGGTCGACGGCATCGTGCGCTCGTGGTGGTCGAGCGTGCGCGCGGCACCGGCCGCCTTTCGGAGCTGGGTCGCACGCGAGCGCGGCGCGTATCTCGCGGCCGCCGGCACGATCCTCGTCGGTGCGGCAGTGCTCCGTGTCGCGTACCTCGACGTCCCGCTCCGCTACGACGAGGCGACGACGTACGACAACTTCGTCTCGAAGCCGCTCTACGTCGCGCTCGCGAACTACGCAACGCCGAACAACCACCTCCTGAACACCTTCCTCGCGAAGGTCTCGGTCGGCGTCTTCGGCAACGAGCCGTGGGCGGTTCGCCTCCCGGCGCTCCTCGCAGGGCTCGCCCTCGTCCCGGCCACGTTCGCGTTCGCCCGGGTCTTCTACGGGCGCACAGCGGCGCTGCTGGCCGCGGCACTCGTCGCGGCGTCGTCGACACTCGTCGAGTACTCGACGAACGCGCGCGGCTACACGCTCGTGGCGCTTGCGACCTTGGTCGTGTTCCTCGCGGCCGCACGCGCCATCGAGCGCGACTCGCCGGGCGCCTGGGCCGTGGTCGCGGTCGCCGGTGCGCTCGGGCTGTACGCCGTGCCGATCATGACCTACCCGCTCGGCGGGGCGCTCCTCTGGATCCTCGTGTCGGGCCGGCTCGCGGGCCGGCGGGTCCGGCACCTGCTCTCGCGCATCGGCGTCACCGCGGTCGTCGCGACGATCCTGGCTCTGCTCCTGTACGCGCCGGTCTTCGCGGCGTCGGGCGTCCGCTCGGTGACGGCGAACGAGTTCGTCGAGCCCCGGACCTGGAGCACGCTCCTCGACCTGTACCCGGAGCACGTCTTCGACACCGTCGAGACGTGGACGCGCGACCTCCCGGTCGCCGCCGCGATCCTCCTCGGCGCGGGTCTGCTCGCCGGGATCGTCGCGTCGCCGTGGATCAGCCGGTTCCCCGTCCCTACCGTCCTCACGGTCGTGGCCTGGGCGGTCGTGGTCGTCGCGGCGCAGCGCGTGGTGCCGTACACGCGCGTCTGGCTCTTTCTCGTGCCTCTCGCGGCCGCGACGACGGCGGGCTTCTACGGCTGGCTGCTCGAGCGCCGGGCATGGTCGGCGCGTGCGGGACCGGCCGTCGCGGTCGCCGTCGCCGTCGCCGGCTCGTTGCTCGTGCTCGACGCGGACTCCGTGCGCGAGTCGCGCGAGACCGGCGCGCTGCTCGACGCGCCGGCGATCGCCGCGCTTCTCGCGGAGCGCGTCGAGCCCGGCGATCGCATCCTGGCGACGGGCTCCGACACCATCCTCGAGTACTACCTCGAGCGCGACGGGGTCGACGCCGGCGTGCTCCTCTACACGACCGAGGCGAGCGACCGCACCTACGTCGTCGTCAACACGCTCGGCGGACAGACGCTCGACGATCTCCTCTCGCAGCTCGACGGCCTGGACGAGCGCGACCCACCGGAGCTGCTCAGGAGCTTCGGCTCGGGAGAGGTGTACCTCGTCCGGCGCTCGACCTGAGCAACCCCGCTTCCACGAGCGCAAGCGCCGTCAACCACACGAGCAACGGGACGATCGGCGCGAGCATCCGCGGGTACGCCGAGACAAGGGCGTGGAGTCCGAATGCGGTCACCGCCAACAAGGCGAAGGCGCCGGTCTCCGGCGGCAGCGCCCACCGCCGAGGCAGAAGCACGAAGGCGCACAGCAAGGCCGCCCCGAGCAGGATCGCGTTCGGAAGCGCATAAAAGGCGTCGTTCGTCTGCTGGAGAGTGCGGCTGTACGGCGCGTTGAAGAGCATGCGCGAGACGTTTGCGACGACGTTCTCGGCGTAGGCGCCCGGATGATCCGCGATGTTCCCAAGCGCCTCGCGCTCGATCTGGGCGTTCTGCTCGGCGAGGTCGAGGCCGCGGAGCGACTCGAAGAACGCGCGATGCGACTGCAGGTCGGGATCCGTGAAGACCAGGTGCGCCTGGTGCCAGTCGCCGAGGTCGCCTTCGTGCGGCGACGTCATCCAGTAGAGCGAGAGGCTCCCGGAGTTCCCCCACACGAAGAGGCGGTCGGTCGTCGAGTACGTGTACGCGAGCCACGGGATGCAGAGGGCGAGCGAAAGCGCGAGGACGGCCGCTGCGCGACCCGTCGTCGGCGTCCGGCGCACGAGCCACCACACGAGGAGCACGAGCAAGGCGACCATCAGGACCCAGCCATAGGCGACCCGCGTGAGCGCGAGGCCGGCCAAGCCGGCCCCGCCGACCGCGAGCCAGCCGATGCCACCGTGCTCGAGGAAGCGTGCGAGCCCGAGCATGCCGACGACCACGAACAGCACCGCCAGCACCTCGCTGTGCAAGTTCGACAGGAGCCCGAGGAAGGGCACGTAGAGCCCGAGCGCGTACGCCGCGACGAGACCGACACGCGACCCCCAGCGCTCCCGCGCGAGGACGTACATGAGGAGCACCGCGGCGAACAGCACGAACGCGGACGTGAGCCTGAGCACGGACAGTGGTGCGTCGACCGCGACGAGCGGGGCGAGGAGCGCCGGCAGCCCAGGCCCGAACCAGAGGTCCGGGCTTCCCGGATCTGCATTCAGGATGGCGTCGTCGTCGCCGGTGACGTAGAAGCCCTCCGTCAAGCGCTCGGCGAGGACGACGTACGAGGCCTCGTCGTCGGGCCGCTCGGGGAAGAACGCCCAGGCCGCAACGTAGAGCGCGAGCAGCGGGAGCAGCAGAGCGAGCTCGCGGCGAGTCACGGGCGCATTTTGCGCGTCGCACAAGTCAACATCGTCGTCCGCCGGATACGGGCGACTCGTAATGTGCGGCTCGTGCAGCATTCCGGGCAATGCAGGACCGCCGTCGACGCCGACCTTGGACTTCGGGTCGGCTGGGGAGGATGCTGACCTCGTGAGGGTCCTCATCACCACGTCGTACTACTGGCCCGAGGGTGCCGGCAGCGCTCCCTATCTCACAGGCCTTGCGGAGCACCTGAGCGAGGTCGGCCACGACGTCGTCGTCGCCACGAGCTTCGCGCACTATCCCGACTGGAAGTCGTCGGCGAGCGGCCGGCTGACCGCGACCGAGACGCGCAACGGGGTCCGGATCCGGCGCCGGTGGCACTACGTCCCGGGCGCGCAGTCTGCGGCCCACCGGGCGGCGTACGAGCTGTCGATGCTGACGTCGGGGCTGACCGCGCTCCCACGCCGCTGGCGCGCGGACGTCGTCGTAGGAACCTGTCCGAGCCTCGCCGGCGGAACGCTCGCCTCGCTCGCCGCGCGGCGCTATCGCGTGACCTACGGCCTCGTGTTCCAGGACCTCATGGGCCTCGCCGCCGAGCAGAGCGGCGTCGCAGGGGGTGCTCGGGTTGCAGGCGTGGTTCGGAGCGTGGAACTGAGGCTCGCGAGACGTGCGGCGGCCGTCGGCATCGTCGCCGACGGGTTCGGGCGCTACCTCAAGGCGGGCGGCGTGCGCCCCGAGCGCATCTGGCGTCTGCGCAACTGGACCCGCCGCGTCGAGCCAGTCGAGTCCAAGGCCGAGACGAGGAAACGCTTCGCATGGCCGGAGAACGAGTTCGTATGCGTCCACGGCGGGAACATGGGTCACAAGCAGGGCCTCGACACGCTCCTCGACACCGCCGACCTACTCCGGGACGCGGGTGTTCGCATCAGCCTCGTCGGCGACGGGAACGATCGTGAGCGTCTCGAGCAACAGGCGCGTGACCGCAAGCTCGACAACGTGCAGTTCGTCGAGCTTCAGGGACCCGGGAACTGGGAGGCCACGATGCAGGCGGCCGACGTCCTGCTCGTGAACCAGCGGGCGTCCGTGACGGACATGTCCCTTCCGTCGAAGCTGACGTCATACTTCGCGGCCGGAAGGCCCGTCGTCGCGGCCGCCTCCGCGGACAGCGAGACGGCGCACGAGATCGAGACGTCGGGCGCAGGTCTCGTCGTTCCGCCCTGTGAGCCGGCTGCATTCCGGGACGCGATCCTCGCACTGAAGGACGACCGCACCCTCTTCGATCGGCTGGCGGCACGCGGTGCGGAGTACGCGCGCTCCACCCTGTCGCAGGAAGCAGCTCTGGCGGAGTACGACGCGTTTCTCGCGGCAATCGTGGCCGGCACCCGCGGCGGCTGATCCCGCGCTACGCGGGGCGGCTGAGACTCTCGGTCGACGGGCGCCAGCGCTCGCGATTCGAGTCTCGAATCTCTTCGAGGATGCGGCGGACGTCGTACTCGAGCTTCCAGGTGGGGTAGTGCTCTTCGAAGCGGCCGTTGTCCCCGATCCACCAGAGGTGGTCACCGACGCGGTTGGTGTCGTCGTACGTCCAGTCGAGCTTTTCGCCGCTGATCTCCTGGGCGAGCTCGATCGCCTCGAGGACGGACGCGTTGCTGAACCGACCCCCTCCGATGTTGTAGACCTCGGCGGAGCGCGGCCGCTTGAAGAACGCGTCGAAGGCGCGGATCAGGTCGTGACTGTGGATCGCGTCTCGGACCTGCTTTCCCTTGTAGCCGTAGACCGTGTAGGCGGCCCCAGTCATGGCGCAGCGCATGATGTACGCGAGAAAGCCGTGCAGCTCCGTGGCGGAGTGGTTCGGGCCTGTCAACGTTCCGCCACGGAAGCACGCCGTTCGGAGCCCGAAATAGCGTCCGTACTCCTGGACGAAGACGTCCGCGGCAACCTTCGACGCCCCGAAGAGGCTGTGGAGCGACTCGTCGATCGACATGTCCTCGCGAATGCCGTTCCAGTACGTGTGCTCCGGGTCGATCTCCCAGCGCGTCTCCAGCTCGCGGAGGGGGAGCGCGTTGGGCGTGTCCCCGTACACCTTGTTCGTGGACGTGAAGATGAACGTCGCCTCCTCGGCGTGGAGCCGAACGGCCTCGAGAAGGTTGAGCGTTCCGCCGGCGTTGATGTCGAAGTCGACGAACGGCTCGCGCGCGGCCCAGTCGTGCGACGGCTGCGCGGCGGCATGCACGACGAGTGCGACGTCGTTGCCGTAGCGGCGAACGAGGGCGACGATCGCGTCCCGATCCCGGATGTCCAGATCGTGATGCACGTAGCCCTCTCCGAGCGCCTGCTGCACGCGGACGCGGTTCCATTCGGTCGACGCCTCCGCGCCGAAGAACACCCGGCGCATGTCGTTGTCGATACCGACGACGTCGAGCCCCTGGGCCCCGAAGAACAATGCGGCCTCGGAACCGATCAGCCCGCCCGAGCCGGTGACGAGTATGACGCTCACGTGAGTTTCCAGTCACGGGCGCGCGACAGGTATGCGCGAGCACCCCGGCTCGCTTCGCGCGCTCGCTGGCTCATTCTATGAATCCGCCACCAAAAAGCTCGCACGAGCCGGGACCCCTCAGCCGGAGCCGGCGAGGATGGACTCGGCTGCTCGCTTTCCGCTCGCCATCGAGTGATCCATGTTGAAGTACTGCCACTCGCCGAAGCGTCCCGCAGTCCAGATGCGCTGCTCGAGGAGCCAGTCGCGGATCGTCGCCACGTTGCGCCCGTGTGCGAGGTCGTAGATCACGTAGGCGGGGAGGATCTCCTCCGCGTGGACGAGCTCGATCTCGTCCTCGCCGTCGAGGATCCCCGCCGAGCGCAGCGACGTGATCGTGCGCTCGAGCATCGTGTCGCGCTCGAGCGGGCGATGACGCGAATACGCGACCTCGGTCGAGACGGAGCTCTTCCCCTCGGGCACGTTTCGCGGGCTGAAGTTGCCCGGGAACGAGAGGCGGTGGTAGGGGAACTCGTCCTCGTAGAAGTACACCCAGTGCTTGTCCGAGAGCACGGGGCGGTCGACGCCGATGTTCACGTTGAAGATCCCCTGGTACTCGAGGCCGGCACACGCCTCGGCGACCTCGCGCGGCAGGTCGTCGAACCAGCGGGGCAGGAAGCACAGTGGCAGCGTGAAGACCAGCCGGTCGAACGCGACCTCGTCGCCGTCGGCGAGTGAGACGACGCGCCGACGGAGATCGATGGCGGTCATCTCGCGGCCGAGCTCGATCCCCGTGACGCGGTCCGCCAGCGCGCTGCCGAGGGAGGCGATCCCACCCTCCCACGGGTACCAGAAGTGCGACGTTGCGCCGACTTGCGAGACGTCGTCCGTGAGAGCCCCGGTGACGATGCGCTCGACGTCGGGAGTCGGGACGCGGCGACCGATCCAGTTGAAGTCCATCACGGACGGCTCGACCGTCCAGATCTTCCGGGCGTACGGGATCATCAGCCGGTCCGAGATCCCGTCGCCGAACATCGCGCGCATCCACTGCTCGTAGTTCGCCGGCTCGAAGCCGTGGCGAGCGCGTTGCTCGACGGCGGCTACGAGCTCGACAAGGCACTCGCGCACCAGGTCGACCGGGAGCCCGTAGAGGTGCGCCTGGAACGGGAAGCGCGTGTAGAGGTCGTGCGCGGCGTGGTAGATGAACGCCTGCCGCTCCTGGGCCCGCATGTTGTCGCCGAGCAGATCGCGGATGAGCGCCTCCATCGCCGCGTCGTTCGAGAACAGGATGTGCGGTCCGAAGTCGAAGACGTACCCGTCGACCACGATCGAGCGGGCATGGCCGCCCGGCTCGCGCTCCTTCTCCAGCACGAGCCAGTCGCTCTGTCCGCCATGCTGCAGCGTGTACGCAGCGGTCAGCCCGGCGAGCCCGGCACCGAGGACCACGTCACGACTGACGCTCACGGCGCGGTCTCCTTCGTGGATTCGGCTCGGGCGCCACCGTCGCATCGTACGGATGCCGCATGCGGCCGTCAGCCGGGGCGCGCTGGAACAATGCAGCGCGTTCTCACCATTCGAAGCGGACCCACGTCACGCAAATGCACCCCCGGCCCAACCCCGAGTCGCACAGGATCGCGATCGCCCAGCTCAAGCTGGGCGATGTGCGCGCCGAGAAGCTGGAGATGCGAGGTCGAGCCGCTTATGCAGGCATGCATGTTTCGACGTCGACCGTGGTCGAGAGGTATGCGCGATTCGTCCGCATGCTCAGCCGCAGATCGCCTCCTCGGCTGCGACGCCCGTCGGTTGCGCGACCGTGGGGGGCATCCGAGCCGCGCCCGGACGTCTTCGCCGCTCGCGAGTCGATCGCCGATCCCGCACTCTCGATCGTGATCGTTAGCTACAACTGCGTCGAGATACTGACAGCCTGTCTCGAGTCGCTCGCCGCCGATGACACCGCTCCCCCCGCGGAAGTCATCGTCGTCGACAACGCATCCGACGACGGCACGGTCGAATGCGTCACGGAGCGCTTCGCGTGGGTCCGCGTTATCGCAAACCACGCGAACGTGGGGTTCGCCCACGCGATGAACCAGGGGCTCGACACCGGGAGGGGCAAGGATTTCCTCGCCCTCAATCCCGACACGCTCGTGCCTGCCGGTGCAATCGTCAAGGCACTCGCCGAGCTCGAGCGACATCCGGATGTGGGCATGCTGGGCGTGAAGCTCATCCGCCCGGATGGGACCTTCGACCATGCGTGCAAACGCGGGTTCCCGACGGTCTCCTCCGCGCTTTACTACTTCCTCGGACTGAGCCGGCTATTTCCACGAAGCGCACGCTTCGCGCGCTACACCGCCGGAGAGCTCGGACAGAACGAGACCGGCACGGTCGACGCGATCAACGGCGCGTTCATGCTCGTGAAGCGCGAGGCCGTCGAGGACGTCGGCCCCATGGACGAGCGGTTCTGGCTGTACGCGGAGGACATCGACTGGTGCCACCGCTTCTGGGATGAGGGGTGGAAGGTGCTGTACTGGCCGACCGTGCAGGTGATTCATCGCAAGGGCGGAAGCTCGGGAGACATTCGCTCGCTGACCCTCAACCGGGCTTTTCACCGGAGCATGTGGCTCTTCTACGCGAAGCATGTCGCGCCCGGGCACCCCAGGGCGCTGTCGGGGCTGGTCTGGGCCGGCGTGTGGACGAAGTTCGGCCTCTCCGCGCTCGCAAACACGTTTCGGCGTGCTCCCGTCCACGACTGGAGCGAGGAGCGCACGGCCGCGGGCCGTTCCGCCACCGACGACGGTGACTGAGGCGCGCGCGACGGTGGCGCAGTCCGACGGCGGCTCAGACGTTCCGCCAGGCTTGCTTCGGGTCTTCGCCGTCTTCCACGAGGCGCACGCACTCGGAGCGAGCACCTCGTTTCTCAACGCGATCGACGAGCTGGCGCCCTACGGCTGGACGCCGAGCGGCTGGGTCCCCGGCAACGGTCCGCTCCGAGACGCGGCGGCAACCCGGCTCGCGCTCGTGTTCGCAGCCGAGCGGCCCCTCGCGTTCAGCGCGCGGGGCTGGCGCGAGCGCCCCGGCGTCGTCGTCCGGGCGGCGCGCACCCCGCACTACCTCCGCGAGGTACGAAAGGCGCTCGAGCGTGCTCGTCCCCACGTCGTCCACGCGAACACGCTCCGGTCGCTTCCGGAGGCGGCCGTCGCTCGCGCGTGCGGCCTCCCCGTCGTGCTGCAATCCCACGAGCTTCCGCCGCCCGGGCCGAAGACGACGGCCACCATCCGGTACGCGGCCGGCATCGCCGACGTCCTCGTCGGCGTGTCCGACGCCGTCTCCGACCTCCTGCGGCGTCATGCCGGGAACACGCCGGTGCTCACCGTGCGAAACGGCGTGCCCGCGCCCACAGCACAGGCTCGTCCCGATGTCGCCTCGTTCACCGTCGGCAGCGTCGCCACCGTGTCGCGCACGAAGGGCACGGACATCTTCCTCCGCGCCGCCCGGATCGCGCTCGAGCAGCGCCCCGGCCTGCGGTTCGAGCACGTAGGCGCGACAGATCTGCACCGGGACGCCGGGCTCGACGACGAGCTGACGCTGCTCGCCGGCGAGATCGCACCGGCGGGAAGCCTCGCGATGCTCGGCTACCAGCCGGCCACGGAGGTTCTGCCGAGGTGGCATGTTTTCGTCTGCCCCTCGCGTTCGGAGGCGTTCCCGCTCGCCACGCTCGAAGCGATGGCGCTGGGCATTCCGGTGATCGCGACCACGGTCGGTGGCCTGCCCGAGCAGATCGAGCACCTCGAGAGCGGGATCCTCGTGCGTCCGGACGATCCCGAGGCGATCGCGGCCTGGCTCGTGCGGCTTCACGACGACGCGGATCTCCGCACCCGCCTCTCCGAGGCGGGTGCGGAGCGGGTCCGTCGCGAGTTCACCCTCGAGCGACAGGCGAACGGACTCCACCGCGCGTACCTGACTGCGCTGAATCTCCGGTTTGCCCCACCCTCGGTCCGACGGGCGACGACGGCCGCATGACCACACCGAGCCTGAGCGCGGTCGTCGTTGCCTGGAACTCGGGCGCAGCGCTCGCGCAGTGCATCGACTCGCTACGTGCGTCCGCACAGCACGCGAACGAGCCTCTCCAAATTGTCGTCGTCGACAATGGCTCGACGGACGCTGCGGTCGACGAGCTCGACCTGGAGCCGGGCGACGTCGTGATTCACAACGCACTCAACGCCGGCTACGGCGTGGCGGCGACCCAGGGCCTCGCCCGATCGCGTGCGGCCTGGGTGCTGCTCGTCAATCCCGACCTCGTCGTCGACCCTGCCTTCGTAGGGGCAATGCTCGGAGCCGCGGACGCCGCTGCCGCGAGTGTCGCGACGCTCGTCCCCGAGATGCGGTTCGCGTCCAGACCGGATCTCGTGAACTGCCGAGGAGTGACCGTCGACGAGATCGGCGTCCCGGCCGAGATCGACGCCGGTATGCCGGTCGGCGCCCGAGTCGTTCCGTCCGTCCCCGTGCTCGGAGGCTCGAGCGGCTGCTGCCTGCTCCGAGCCGAGCACGTTCGTCGCCTCGGCGGCCCCGAGCCAGGGTTCTTCGCCTACCTGGAGGACGTCGATCTGGCGCTGCAGCTCGACTGCGACGGCTATGAGGCGGTGTTCGTGCCCGATGCGATCGCGCTGCACGAGGGCTCGGCGTCGACGGGAGCCCAGTCGCCGCTCAAGGTGCACCTAGTCGCCCGGAACCGGCGTCTCCTCTTCCGGCTCCACGGCCCGCGCAACCTGCGCGCGACCGCGTGGCGCGCGCTCGTCGACCTCGCGCACGGCATGTACTCGTCGTTCTCGACGCCGCTTGCGCCATGGGCCGGCCGCCTGGAAGCCCTCCGCTACAGGCGCTATCTGCGGTTCCTCCGTCGCTCGCGCGGCAAGCGGCGCTGTGCCGGCACCCATCCGAGACCGCCGAGGGTGACACTCCGCGAGACGCTCGGCCGTAAGCTCCGGATCCAGGCGAGAGACACTGACGAGAAGGCCTCCGACGCTCCGCAGGCGAACTAGGCAGGACCGGAGGTGTTCGGAAGACGTGAGACCCAGGTTTCGACAATTGACAAACGGGCGACCCCTGCCAATACTGCGATTACCGCTAGAGGGGGCGGGGACTGGCCTAACGACTGGGGGATTTGGGGAGGATGACGAGTATCGTCGGGAGCGTCCCGACGGCCCGTGCGCAACGGCTCTCGCCGGGCGCCGGGCCTGACGCCGCCAACAAGGTTTCGATGCGGGACCCCTCGTGAGTGATCCCGCGGTCGTGTCCGGAGATGCCCGCACCGAAGAGCTGACCTCGGCCGAGCAGACCTCCGCGGCTGCCAACGGTCACGCGACCGTCGAGGCCGCCCAGGAAGCGGTCGTCACGCAGCTGCCAGTCCCGGATCCAGAGAGGGCGCCGCTCCGCCGCTGGACGATGCACGCGTTGCTCGTCGACATCGCGATGCTGGTAGTTGCGAACGTCTTCTTCCTGGCGGACGGTGCCGGGTACAGCCTCGCCCTGCTGATCCTCTTCGACGCGGTCGTGGTCGGCTTCGTGGCCGCCTGGCGCGGATACGCGACGCGCCTCAGGCTCGAGGCGCTCGACGACCTTCGCGTCACGTTCACCTCGACGGCAGTCGCGGCGATGACCATCCTCGCGATCGACGCGCTGCGGTCGACGGACGAGCCCGGTGTCTATCCTGCGCTTCGCCTCTGGCTGCTCGCGACGGTTCTGCTCGCAGTCGGCAGGCTGTCCTCCAACCTCGTGGTCGCTTGGAGGCGTTCGAGCTCCCGCACTGCCGCGACGACCATCATCGTGGGCGCCGGTAAGGTCGGCAGGCTGACCGCGATCCGGCTGCTCGACCATCCGGAGTTCGGCCTTCACCCGATCGGCTTCCTCGACGCCGAGCCGATGGAGATCAGCGGTCGTCCGCTGTCGCTCCCGGTGCTCGGTACGAGCGCGAACCTCTCGCGCGTCATCGCCGCCCACGGCGTCGAATGCGCGGTCGTGGCGTTCTCGACGGACTCGCACGACAACCAGCTCGACCTGCTGGACGAGTGCGAGCGCCTCGGCATTCGTGCGCTCGTGGTGCCACGCCTGTTCGAGCGAGTGCCGTCGCGCCTCCAGGTGACCCACGTCGGCGGGCTCCCGCTCCTCGAGCTCCTGCCGACCAGCCCGCACAGCATCCAGTTCGCGGTGAAGTACGCGCTCGACCGTCTCGCGGCACTGGCACTCCTCGTGCTCCTATCACCGCTCCTCCTGGTGCTCGCCCTCGCCGTCGCGCTCTCGCTCGGTCGGCCGATCCTCTATCGGCAGGACCGCGTGAGCTTGGACGGACAGCGCTTCAACATGCTCAAGTTCCGGACGATGAAGCTCGCACCCGAGGAGTACGGCCAGGAGGAGCGCTTCGATCCGGAGGTCGCACCGGGCGGCGTCGAAGGAGAGGATCGCCGGACGCGCGTCGGCACGTTCCTGCGAAAGTGGTCTCTGGACGAGCTCCCGCAGCTCGTGAACGTCTTGAAAGGCGAGATGAGCATGGTGGGACCGCGGCCGGAACGCCCCGGCTACGTCGAGTACTTCCGCGAGCACGTCCGCCGCTACGACGGGCGGCTCCGGACGAAGGCCGGCATCACGGGCTGGGCTCAGATCCACAGGCTCCGCGGCCAGACGTCGATTGCGGATCGCGTCGAGTGGGACAACTACTACATCGAGAACTTCTCACTCTGGCTCGACTTCAAGATCCTTCTCCGGACGATTCCCGAGGCTCTGAAGGGACGCGCGGACTGACGCGAGTCAGCCCCGCCCCGGCTCAGCTCGCGCCAAAGAGACGCACTGCGATGATCGCGACCATCCGGTCGATCTCCTCGTATGTCTGCCGGAACTGTCGGTTGGAGCCGCCGACCGGGTCCGCGACCGCCTTCGGAAGCCGGGCGCCGGCGAACCGCCTCGCGTTCGCGTGCGCGACGCGGCTCTCGAGGTCGTCGCTGCCCGGCGGCCAGGGCAGGACGTCGAGCTCGAGAACATCCGCCAGCTCGGAGAGGAGAAACGCGCGCTCCGCAGGCGACGCCACCGATCCCGACCGCTGACGCCACGTGGGCCGGCTCGAACCCGACCGCCAGCTGCGCCTCCTCGAGGTCCCCAGGATGGAGTGCGCGTGCGCGATGCTCGGAGAGGTCGATTGCAAATGCCCGCGCCGCCCGCACCGCGCCTTCGAGCGCCGGCGCTCCTCCCTGTTCGAGCATGCCGAACGACTCGACGACGATGGGCTCGTCTCCGAGCTCTCGGCGGAAAAGCGCCGCCGCGAACGGACTTCGGGCACGATTCGCCGTGCAGATGAACGCGACTCGATCCATATGTGAACCGAGTGCCGAACGCCGGTCGTCCACTGGCACGGTTCGTCAACGATACTCGTGCGTCGGCAGGACTGACCCACTCCGCGGACGAACTGGCGCGAGGACGGCACGATGACGACGCAGACCGCCACCCGAGAACAGACGATCGCCGACTATCTCGCGGTCGTTCGCCGCTTCAAATGGCTGATCATCATCGCCGTCCTCGTCGTCCCGAGCGTGGCGTACGTCATGTCCACCCGCGAGGCGAAGGTCTTCAGGGCGACCGCCGATGTTCTCCTGAACCGGCAGGATCTCGGCGCGACGATTACCGGGCTCCCGACCCAGAGTACGGTCACCGATCCGTTTCGGTACGCGCTGACGCAGGAGAGGCTCGCGGAGGCCGACGCGGTACGTGACCGCGCTGTTGAGATCGCAGGGCTGGAGAACGTCGAGGGCTGGGGAGCCGATGTGTCCGCTGATCCCGACACCGACGTCCTGACCTTTGCTGTCACGCACGGAGATCCTGATATCGCGACCCGCCTGGCGAACGCCTACACGCAGGCGTTCACCCAGTACAAGCTCGAGACGGACACGGCGAGCCTTACCCGTGCCCGTGGCGAGATCCAGGGCCGGCTCGCGGAGCTCCGGGAAGCAGGCGCGACCGGCACCGACACGTACCAGGAGCTCCTGGGCCAGGCACAGGACCTCCGTACGCTCGAGATCCTGCTCGCGCCGGCCACGGTGATCAGCACCGCCGACGGGGCCGGTCAGATCGCTCCGGCGCCACGGCGCAACGCGATCCTCGGAGTCATGCTCGGGCTGCTGCTCGGAGTCGGCGCCGCGTTCGCCTTGAACGCCTTCGACCGCCGCATCCGCCACGCGGACGAGATCGAGCACGAGCTGCAGATTCCGCTCCTCGCGAAGCTGCCGACGCCGGGTCGGGGCGACGCCACCACGATCCTCGAGCGCCCGCCGGACGAGACGACGGAGGCCGTGGCGCGACTTCGCGCAAGCTTCGACTTCACGAATCAGAGCCTCGAGGCCAAGACTGTGATGGTCACGAGCGCCGGCCCGCGAGAGGGCAAGTCGACCACGATCGCCAATCTGGCGATTGCGCTGGCGCGCACGGGCCGCCATGTCGTGCTCGTCGACCTCGACCTGCGCCGGCCGATGCTCAGCCGGCTCTTCCACCTTCCGGACGGCCCGGGGATCACCGACTTCGCGTCCCGCGACACGGAACTCGCCGACGTGCTTCAGCCGGTCGGAGTGACGCCCCTGCGCGCTCGCGTCGCGTCGATCGGATCCTCCGAGGTCGGTCAGGGCCGGCTCGAGGTGATCACGACCGGCCGCACACGCGTTGAGCCCGCGGCGTTCGTGGAGAGCAGCGGCCTCACCGACGCGCTCCGCACGCTTCGGAGCCACGCCGAGATCGTCCTCGTCGACGCACCCCCGCTCCTCGCGACTGGCGACTCGATCGCGCTCACGGGAAAGGTGGAAGCAGTGCTGCTCATCACGCGCCTCGGCACGTTGACCCGTCCCACGCTCCAGGAGGTCGGCCGCGTCTTGCGGAGAAGCCCGGCTCCGGTGCTCGGGCTCGTCGCCACGGGAGCAGAGATCGACGCGGGCTACTCCGTGTATGCCGTTGACGAGTACTTTGCGCAGGCGCGTCCACAGCCCGAGCTACCGGCGCCGGCTCCGACGCGGCTCGAGGAGGTCGCACCGAGGAGGCACGCAGCGCATCGGCTGGGTCGACGCGCTGGACGCCTCGTCGCGGCGGCTGACGCAGACGCCGAAGCGACGATTACGGACCTCCCCGAATGGGGTACGACGCGGTAGCGTGTTCACATGGCAACTCGCGTGAGATCCAGCGTCAAGCGCGCCGCAGCCGCGGAGGCCGAGACGCGGTCGAGCGAGGCGGTCGCCGTCGGCGCGGCCCCGCCCGACTACGTCGAGAAGAACCGCGCCGCCTGGGACCGCTGGGCACTGCACTACACGGCGACCGGCCGCAAAGCCTGGACGGAGAAGGAGCTGCGCTGGGGGATCTGGGGCGTCGCCGAGTCCGAGCTCGGGCTCCTGAAGAGCCTCTCCGCGGGAGCAGACGTCATCGAGCTCGGGTGCGGAACTGCATCCGTCTCGTCGTGGGTCGCGCGGGCGGGCTTCAGGCCCGTCGCAGTCGACGTGTCGCGCAAGCAGCTCGACGTCGCCGCGTCCTTACAACAGGAGCTCGGCCTGTCATTCCCGCTGATCTACGCGAACGCCGAGGAGGTGCCGTACGACGCCGAGAGCTTCGACCTCGCGATCTCCGAGTACGGCGCGAGCCTCTGGTGCGAGCCGCATCGGTGGCTCGCAGAGGCCGACCGTCTCCTTCGGCCGGGCGGAGCGCTCATCTTCGTCACGAACAGCCCGCTGCTCATGGCGTGCACGCCCGAGGGCGGTGAGCGCGCGGGCGACCGGCTTCTTCGCGACTACTTCACGAGCCCGGTGCGCGAGTACCCGGACGGCGTCGTCGAGTTCCACCTGACGCACGGCAGCTGGATCGAGCTCCTGAACGCGTACGGGCTCGCGGTCGAGCGGCTCGTCGAGCTCCGCCCGCCGCACGGCACGCAGCCCCGGTTCGACTTCGTGTCGATCGAGTGGGCTCGGCGCTGGCCCAGCGAGGAGATCTGGGTCGCGCGCAAGCGGCAGTAGCCCGCCGGGCGTGTCCGAAGGGGACGGCTAGGCTCCAGGCGTGCTGAGCCCGGCCGTCGAGAACCTCGTCACGCAGCTCACGAAGCTCCCGGGGATCGGGCGGCGCACCGCGCAGCGACTCGCGTTCCACGTGCTCTCGACCCGGCCTGAGGAGGCACTCGAGCTCGCACGGGCGATCGAGGACGTCAAGGCGCGCGTGCGCTTCTGCCGCGAGTGCGGGAACCTGACCGAGGAAGAGCTCTGCGACGTCTGCTCGGACGCCCGGCGCGACCGTACGATCATCTGCGTCGTCGAGCAGCCCGTCGACGTCCTGTCGGTCGAGCGCACGGGCGAGTATCGCGGCCTCTACCACGTGCTGGGTGGGGCCCTGTCGCCGCTGGACGGCGTCGAGCCCGGCCATCTGCGCATCGACGGTCTCATCGGGCGCGTGGAGGGCAACGGCGTCACCGAGGTCGTCCTGGCCACCAACCCGACCATGACGGGCGAGGCGACGGCGGCATACCTGGCCGACCGTCTGCGCGGTCGCGTGGAGGTCACGCGCCTCGCGAGCGGGCTCCCCGTGGGCGGCGACCTCGAGTACGCCGACGAGGTCACGCTCGGCCGGGCACTGGCCGGCCGCCGGGCGATGTAGACGCCCAGACATTTTCTTCGCAAATTGCAGCTTTTCGGGCATCGAGGGGGGTTGCGTCCGGTGAGTGGGTCGCATAGGTTGCACCCACTGAACCGGCGGGCCTTCGGGTCAGCCGGTTCAGTGTTTTTCTGGGGTCTTTCGCACCACGTCCCTACACTGGTGCGGTGATCGATCCCGGGCTGCGCATCGGTGTGGTCGGCGCGACAGGCGCCGTCGGTCGCGTGACGCTCGACTACCTACGCGAGCGCAGCCACACGAACGTCCGGGCGTTCGCGTCGCACCGCTCGGCCGGCACGTCCATCGACGGCGTCGAGGTCGAGGAGGCGTCCGCGGAGACGCTCGGCGCCGGTGATCTCGACGTCTGCTTCTTCTCCGTCGGAACGACGCTGAGCCGCGAGCTCGTCCCGCCCGCCGCGGCCGCCGGTGCGGTGTGCGTCGACAAGTCCGCGGCGTTCCGGCTCACTCCGGGCATTCCGCTCGTCGTGCCCGAGGTCAACGGCGCGCGGGCACTCGAGCACGACGGGGTGGTCGCGAACCCGAACTGCTGCGCGATCCCGCTCACGATGACGCTGGCTCCACTACACGGGGCTGCGGGGCTGCGAAGCGTGCGGGTGGCGACGTACCAGTCGGTCTCCGGCGCCGGTGCCGGCGCAGTCGAGGCGCTCCGCGATGAAGCGCCTGACGAGCACCGGCTCCGAATGGACTGGGACTTCGACGGCGTCGAGTACGACGAGGAGGTCAAGCTTCGCGAGGAGACCCGGAAGATCCTCGAGCTTCCCCGACCTTCCCGTGAGCGCGTCGTGCGTTCGCGTCCCTGTCGTCGTCGGCCACGCGGAAGCGGTATGGGTCGAGACCGAGTCGCCGCTCGCACCGGAGGAGGCGGAGCGGATCCTCGGCGACGCCCCGGGGCTTCGAGTCAGCGGGGTGCCCACTCACGACGCCGCGATCGGCGCCGACGTCGCGCTCGTGGGCCGCATTCGGCGCGACCACTCGACCGAGAGCGGCCTCGTACTCTTCGTCGTCTGCGACAACCTCCGCAAAGGCGCTGCCTTGAACGCGATCCAGATCGCCGAGCTCGCTGTCGCCGCGCGTGTCGCGAGCTAGCCGCTGCCCGGTGGAGCCGGCGCCGGCGCCGGCGTGAACGCCTCGCGCACGACGCTCAACACTTTCTCGCGCGTTCCCTCCTCGACCGGCTGCAGCCCGCCGAGGTCGAGCCGCGCGAGCTCGATCCGGCCCGTCGTCCGCACCGTGTGGAATCCGAAGTCCGCCAGGAAGTCGCGCGGGAAGACCGTGCGGTGGACGAGGAAGCGCTCGGCGGAGGGCGTCCCTTCCCGGTAGCGGTATGCGAACGCCTCGAGCGCTCGCGCGCCCTTGTCGCGCGCCTCGCCGATGGCAGCCAGGAAGAGCGACTGCTCGACCCACGGCTGCGTGTCCGTGAGCAGGTACGAGCACGTGACGAGCACCGCATCGCCGGAGGGCGGGCCGGCCGGCAGGTCGGCGGCGCGTGGGAACAGGGAGGCCGGCCCGTACTGCATCGAGCCGAGGACGCGGCCGTCGTCGTCGCGGTACACGGTCCCCCACGCTCCCCACTCCTCCTCCGCACGCTCGATCCACTTCCGCTTCTCGACCTCGCGGTTTCCGCGGCTCTGCCACCAGACGCACGCCTGGCACACCGACGGCGCGGTCTCGAGGGTCGCGCCGGTGAGACCGGCGAGCCGGGAGGTCATCGCTTCGCGGGCGGCGCGCCGACGCGCTCCACGACGACGTCGACGGAGCCGACGTGCACGTTCGCCATGCGCTCGATGTACTCCGCGACGCGCTGCTGCACCTGCAGCGCCACACCTTCCGCGGCCGCGCCCCACGCGAGCTCGACGTGGACGTCGATCTCGATGGCCCCGTCGGCGCCCGAGATCTCCGCGGCGTCGCGCGCAAGGCCGGAGACGCCCTCCACCTCGAGCGCCGCATCCCCCGCGTAGCGCGAGAGCACGTCGTGCGAGATGACCGGGGCTTCCACTAGACCGATCGTACAACTAGCTCTGTTACTTCCGGCCTGGCAAAAAGGCGGAACGGGAGGAAGGTGGTGCCGAGCCCGGGTGAGACGTGCAGGCGCGTCTGCCCGTACTCGAACACGCCCTCGACGTCGCGGGCGCGAAGGTGTGCGAGCCGAAGGCGACCGCCAGGGTGCGGGACGACGATCTGCCCCGCGTGGTAGTGACCAGCGAGAATCAGGTGGAACACCTCCGGAACGCGCCGGACGATCCCGGGGAAGTGGCAGAGAAGTACCCGGAGGTCGGCGCCTGCATCGGCCAGCTCGTGGGGCGCAGCCGAGCGCGCCGCGTAGGACAGCGCATCGACGCCGACGATCTGGATGCGGCTGCCGCGCACCTCGACCTCGACCGCGTCGTCGCCGAGCAGGGTGACGTTCTCGAGCGCGCCGATGGCGTCCGGATCGACGCGCTGGGAGAACGGATCGCGGCTGTCGGCGAAGTCGTGGTTGCCGAGGACGACGAAGCACGGTCCGAGGCCGTCCAGCAGCCTCTCGAGCTCGCGCATCCCCGAGCGGCGGGACACGAGGTCGCCCGTGATGCAGACGAGATCCGGCCGGCGCTCGGCCACCCACTCCACCGCCTCGCGCACGGCGCGAATGCCCCGCGACGGCACGCCGAGATGGAAGTCGGAAAGGTGCGCGATCCGCAGCCCGTCGAGCTCCGCCGGGACCCCGTCGAGCTGCACGTCGAGGACGCGCTTCCGTAGCCACCCCGCCTCGAACCACCCCCAGGCCGCGACAGCCGCGATCGCGACGGCGAGCGCGAGCAGGAACCAGGTCAGACGGAGAGCTTCTCGGTCACGGGGTCGACCGAGACGACGTGGCGCTTGAACTTCAGCTCCGAGCTGTCCAGGCCGGCCGCGACGCCGACGAGCTGCGAGAGGTGCAGGATCGGCATCTGGAAGTCCTTGCCCGTCTGCTTGCGCAGCTTCGACTGCCAGGCGTCGAGCGAGAGGTGGCAGAGCGGACAGGGCGTGACCATCGCGTCGGCTCCTGCCTCCTTCGCCTGCTCGATCGGCTGGATGAGCTCCGCCAGCGCGACGTCCTCACGTGCCTGGATGATCGGGAAGCCGCAGCACTTGATCTTCGCCGGGTAGTCGATCGCCTCGCCACCGCACGCTCTGATGATCCGCTCGAGCGACTCGGGCTTGTCGGGATCCTCGAAGCCGAGGAGCTTCGACGGGCGCAGGATCTGGCACCCGTAGAAGGGCGCGATCTTGAGCCCCTTCAGTCCCTTGTGCGCCGCGCCCTGCAGCAGGTCGTAGCCCTCGCCGGCGGAGATCAGCCAGAGGAAGTGCAGCACGTCGACGCCGCCCGAGTACGGAGGCGCGCCGACGGTGACGAGGTTCTCGTTCACGCGCGCAAGCAGCGCCTCGTCGTTCTGCAGCGCGTGGTTGGCCTGCCGGAGATTGAGCGTGCAGACGTTGCAGATCGTCATCAGCGTGTCGGCGCCCGTCTGCTCCGCGTAGGCGAGGATGCGCGCGTTCAAGTGGAGGTAGTAGTCGGGCTCCGCCTCGTGGATGTCGCCGGCGCCGCAGCACGTCACGGCCTCGAGCTCGATGAGCTCGAGGCCCACCTTCGGCGCGAGCGCCTGGGTCGACGTGTCGAGCTCCTTCGCCGACAGCGAGGCGAGGCAGCCCTTGTAGTACGCGACCGTCCTCACGACGCCGACTCCTCGGGTGAGAGCGGCGCCGGGAACGAGCCCTCGCCGTACGGATCGCGCGGCTCGCCGTCGGCGTGCAGCTCGAGGCGGGAGAGCGCCTTCTCGGCCTGGACGATGCCGTCCGCGCCCTGCCGGTCCTGCTGCCCTACGAGGTCGTAGAGCGCCCGGGCCTCCTCGACGTGCTTCGCGACGTGCGGGGGGACCGGAGGCGGGACCTTGCCGTGCTTCAGGAGGCCCATCGCGAACGTGACCTCCTTCAGCGACTTGACGACGCCCTGCGTCTTCGGAACGAGCTCCGTCTCGCGCAGCCAGCCCGTCGTCTTCGCCGAAGTGACGAACCACTTCGCGTGCTTCGCCCCCATGTCCGAGTCGATCCCGGCGTCGATCGCCTCGGCGCCGAGCTTTGCGATCGCGTCGCGCGGATCAACGCCCTTCGGACAGCGCTCGTTGCAGAAGTAGCACCGGGTGCAGTCCCAGATGCCGTGCTCTTCGGAATAGGACTGCAGGCGCTCGACCGACGCCTCGTCGCGCGCGTCCCCGACGAACCGCATGCCCTTGGCGAGCGCCGCAGGCCCGAGGAAGTCCGGATCGGCCTCCATCGAGTTGCACTCGGACACGCAGCAGCCGCACATGATGCAGAGCGACTCCTTGTGGATGACGTCCATCTCGGCCTGCGAGACGACGTACTCCTGCTCGCCGGAATCGGAGTAGCCCGGTTGGAGCCACGGCTGGACCGCGCGGATCTTCCCCCAGAACGGCCCCATGTCGACGACGAGGTCCTTGACGATCGGCATGTTCCCCATCGCCGAGATCACGGGAACGTGACCGGACTCCGCGATGTCGACCATGCGCGTCTTGCATGCGAGGACGGCCGCGCCGTCCATGCGCATGCCGCACGAGCCGCAGATCATCATCCGGCAGCTCTTGCGGTAGGCGAGCGTCCCGTCGTGCTTGTCCTTGACGATGTCGAGGACGTCGAGCAGCGTCGCCCAGTCCGGTGCGTCGACCTCGTACTCGCGCAGCGCACGCTCCCCCGCGACGGGGTCGTAGCGCCAGATCTTGAGTGCCATCTTCATCGCGTCAGTACTTGCGCTCCTCGGGCTGCCACTTCGTGATCGTCACGGGCTTCCAGTCGAGCCTGGGAGCATCATCCTCCCAGCTCACCACGGTGTGGCGCAGGTAGTTCTCGTCGTCCCGGTCGGGGAAGTCGTACGGCCGCGCGTGCGCGCCGCGACTCTCCTTCCGGGCGAGCCCCGAGACGACCATGCACTCGGCGAGCTCGA
This sequence comes from uncultured Gaiellaceae bacterium, assembly GCA_963787855.1. Taxonomy (GTDB): domain Bacteria; phylum Actinomycetota; class Thermoleophilia; order Gaiellales; family Gaiellaceae; genus GMQP-bins7. The sequence goes on along the minus strand of CAWBER010000017.1, from coordinate 121,418 downwards.
GCATGTATCCGAGCTCGAGTGCCTGCGTGAGGTCGGAGTTGAAGATGTCGCCCTTGTCCTCGACCACGACGCGCTCGTAGCGCTCGCGGAGTGAGAGCACGATCTCGCCCTGTTGGATCATCTGGTCCTCGCGACGGAAGACACCGAAGTTGTGATGCATCGTCTCGGCGAGCTCGTCGCGAATCTGCCACGGGCGCTCGCCCTCGGAGCGATCCAGGAGCTGCTCGAGCTCGCGCGCGGCATCGGCTTCCACCGAGGCCGGAACGTCGACCGTGGTGTGCGAGAGCGCCCACTCCGAGGCGTGCCTGCCGACGCGCTTCCCGTACGTGATCGTCTCCATGAGCGCGTTCCCGCCGAGACGGTTCGCACCATGGACCGAGACGCACGCGACCTCGCCCGCGGCGTAGAGACCCTCGAGCGCGGTCTGCCCCCAGACGTCCGTGTCCACGCCGCCCATGTGGTAGTGGGCGCCGGGCCGGACGGGGATCGGCTCGTAGATCGGGTCGACCCCGGCGAAGGTCATGGAGAGCTCGCGCGTGCCGTGTAGGCGCTCGACGATCTTCTCCGCACCGAGGTGCCGAAGGTCGAGTAGGACGTTGCCGTCGATCCCGCGTCCCTGGTCGATCTCGGTCTGCTCGGCGCGGGAGATGACGTCACGCGAGGCCAGCTCCATGGCGTTCGGCGCGTACCGGACGAGAAACCGCTCGCCGTCCTTGTTCAGAAGGTACGCGCCCTCGCCGCGGCAGCCCTCCGTGATGAGGACGCCCGTCGGCGCGAGCGTCGTCGGGTGGAACTGCATCATCTCCATGTCCTTCAACGCGACGCCGGCCCGAAGCGCCATGGCCATCCCGTCGCCGGTGCACGCGTAGGCGTTCGTCGTGCCCGTGTAGAGCCGGCCGGCACCCCCGGTCGCCAGGATCACGGTCTTGGCGCCGATCGCCGTGAGCCCGCCGTTCACGAGATCCCAGGAGATCACCCCCTGGCAGCGGTCGTCGTCGATGACGAGCTTCCAGGCGAAGAACTCCTCGTACGTCCGGATGTTCCGCTTCATCACCTGCTCGTAGAGCACGTGGATGAGCACGTGACCCGTGATGTCGGCCGCATACGCGGTGCGCGGCTCGCCCGCGGCGCCGAACGGCCGCTGCGCGATTCGCCCGTCCGGCGTGCGCGAGAAGACCGCTCCCCAGTGCTCGAGCTGGTACACGTCGTCGGGCGCCTCCTGGCAGAGGATCTCGATCGCGTCCTGGTCGCCGAGGTAGTCGGAGCCCTTGACGGTGTCGTATGCGTGCTTCTCCGGATCGTCCTCGGACGCGTTCCCGAGCGCCGCGTTGATACCCCCTTCGGCCGCTCCGGAGTGGCTGCGAACCGGGTGGATCTTCGAGATCATCGCGACGTCGGCGCCTGCGTCGAATGCCTCGATCGCGGCACGCATTCCTGCGCAGCCCGCCCCGACGACGACGACGTCATGCACTGCGTCCACCAAGCGAGGACGCTACCTGATCGTTTCGCGGCCTCTACTGCCGAACGAACGTGGCGCGAGCGCTCGCGGCGGCGCTCATCGGCACCGTGCACGTCTTCCTCGCACCGCGGCAGGCGCCGCTCCACGAGCGAAGCTTCCAACCCCTCGCGGGCGTCGCGGTCAGACGGACGGGAGTGAACGAGATGAAGGACGCCGAGCACCGGGGGCGACAGGTGATGCCCGCCCTCGAGCTCCGGATTGCCCCTCTTCCGCTGACGGACACCCGGAGCCGGAACGACGCCGGCGCGAACACCGCGCCGACGGAGGCGCCCGGGGCGACGCTGAGGTTGCACACCGCCGAGCCGGAGCAGGCGCCGGTCCAGCCAACGAGCCTCGAACCGGCGCGAGGCGTCGCGGTCAGGGCGAGCGGCTGCCCCGCGTTCCACGTCGTCGTGCAGCTCGCGGCGCACAGCAGGCCGGGGACGTTCGCCGTCACGGAGCCCGGCCCGGAGATCGCGAGTGCGAGCGGCGCCTGGGCGTCGAGCCGCACGAGCCACGGCGAGTCCTGCGTGTCCGTCCAGCCGCCCGGGTGGCCGTAGTAGTCGTCGCGTCCGGGGTCGAGGAGCTTCACGGAGAACGGGTCACCGCCGATCCTGGGAAACATGAGGTCCGCCTCGTTGTCGCACGTGTGCCCGCTCGACTCGCCGTCACACTCGTTCGGCGCGCTGCGCGAGACCGCGCCGAGCGTGTGGAGCACCTCGTGTCCGGCGACGGCGGCCGTCGACACGCCCGTGCACGAGCGGTAATAGACGACCGCAGCTCCGAATCCGTTGGACTCGCTTCCGCCCTGGCCGCACACGTTCGCGTCGGCAGTCGGGCCGTCGAAATAGACGACGTACTTCGTGAGCGACGATCCCAGCCCGGCTGCGCCGAGAGCGTCGGCGATCGTGGAGAAGCGGCCCTGGAGTGGCGAGAGGTCGGCGCTCGTACGCGGGATACGGATCGTCGTGATGTCGAGCTGCGCGCCGCAGGAGAACGACGCGATGTCGTTCCGAGGTGTCCGCGCAGGATCCTGGCCGCGCCACCAAACGTCGATTTGCTCCGCGTCCGCCTGCATGACGCTCGCGAGGCCCGCCAGGTTGTCGGCGCCGTCGGACGGGATCGCGTAGACCCAGTGAACCGGGTTGCCGGCGACGCCGTTCGGAGCTCGGTCGGTCGGCGAGGCACTCCCGCACCACGCTGCGAGCGCGGCCGTCGAACGCGGCGCTGCGATGTCCCTGACGGTCACGCTCGACACGGCGGGTGACGCGGGAGCGCCGCTCGCAGCGCCTGCAGCCGCTGCGACGAGCAGAGCGGCCGCGGCGGCCGCCAGCGTCCGGGTCACGGGATCGTCACCGACACGCGGACCCGTCCGAGCGCGCCTGTCTGCGTCACCCGGACGAAGTACGAGCGCTGACCGCACACGGTGCCGTCGAGCCGCTTCACGCGCTGGCCGGTCCACCTCGCGCGCCTCACGACCGTGGTCCGGTTGGCGCCCACGAGCGCCACCTCGTGGGTCCCTCCATTCGGCATGGTCGCGTTGATTCGGATTTCGCCGTCGAGCGGCGTCGCAAGTCGGATCCACCACACCCTCGGCGTCCTGCGGCCGAATACTCGCGTCGCCACCGTCGTGCGCGGGGCAGCCCACGGCTGGGTCACGTCGAGCTCGGCGGCCTGGAGCGCGGGCTCGCTCGGGAAGAAGCTCGAGGCGACGATCTGCCATGTCGCCGTGGTGATCCCGGCCTTACGCTCGTCCATGAGCCGGTAGGTCTCGGCCCAGGCCTCTCCGGGGTTCAGCGAGTAGTTCGATCCCTGGTCACCGGGGTACGCCTCACGCCGGCCCACCCTGGCGCACACATTCGCCGCACTCGACCACCGCTTGGGGCCCCAGTCGATCGCGGTCCAGGGCCGGCTCGACCGGTGGTTTGCGATGTGGTGCCCGTACTCGTGCCGCACGACCTCCTCGGGCGCGATGTCGGCGGCGAGCTCGCCGGGCGCGATCATCCGGTCGTCGCCGTAGCAGCCGAGTGCGCGCGAGCCGCAGATCGCTTGCACCTCGTCGAACGTCACGATGTACGTCGTCAGCTGCGTAATCTCCGGGCCGTGTGTCAACTTCGTGAGGAACTCCGCCCAGCCCTCCGGTGTCGAGGTCTCCAGTGGAAGGGCGTCCGAGACACGAACATCCACGATCTCACCGGTCGACGTGGTAATCGGGCCACCCCGATAGGTGATCGCCATCTGTTCGAACCGGTTGGCGCTGAGCGGTGCGTCGGCGTCTGCGGAGAGCCGGTACGCCTGCGAGGAACGAGAGTGCTGCTCGACCGACACAGCGGCTGCCAGGGCGCCGAGCAGGAGTGCGGCGGACAGGAGGACCGTGAAGCGCCTCGTCAGTAGGCTCGCCACCCGGCCGGTTATAGCCGCGCGAAGATGAAGCCTGCGTAAGAAGCGGCTTCCGATGTGACCAGGTGGTAACTACACCGTCGGGCCGGCAGCGGCGACGCCCGGAGCCACGTCGTCGAAGCGCGTGAAGTTCTCGCGGAACATGCGGGCGAGCTCGGCGGCCTTCGCGTCGTAGGTGGCGGGGTCGGTCCACGTCGAGCGCGGGTCGAGGAGCGCGGAGTCGACTCCCGGGACCGCGACCGGGACGTCGAGGCCGAACGTCGGATCGAGCCGGTACTCCACGTCGTCCAGGTCTCCGGAGAGCGCCGCGTCGAGGAGCGTCCTCGTCGCCTCGATCGGCATCCGGCGACCCTGGCCGAACGGTCCGCCCGTCCAGCCCGTGTTGACGAGCCAGACCTTCGCCTTCGGATGCGCGTCGAGCTTCTCGCCGAGCATGCGTGCGTACACGGAGGGCGGCTGCGGGAGGAACGGTGCGCCGAAGCAGGCCGAGAACGTCGGCTGCGGCTCGGTGACGCCGATCTCGGTCCCGGCCAGCTTCGCCGTAAAGCCGGAGAGGAACCAGTACAGCGCCTGGTCGCGCGTCAGTCGCGCAATCGGCGGCAGGATCCCGAAGGCGTCAGCCGTGAGAAACACGACCGAGCTCGGATGCCCGGCCCGCTTCGTGGGAAGCGCGTTCGCGATCTGCTCGAGCTTGTAGGCGGCTCGAGTGTTCTCGGTCTTCGAGTCGTCGTCGAGGTCGAGCACACCCTGCTCGTCGACCACGACGTTCTCGAGCACGGTTCCGAAGGCCCGAGTCGTCGCGTAGATCTGCGGCTCGGCCTCGGCGGAGAGCCGGATCACCTTCGCATAGCAGCCGCCTTCGACGTTGAACACGCCGTCGTCCGACCAGCCGTGCTCGTCGTCCCCGATCAGGTGCCGCTCGGGGTCGCACGAGAGCGTCGTCTTGCCCGTGCCCGAGAGGCCGAAGAAGACCGCAACGCGCCCGGCGTCGTCGAGGTTGGCGGAGCAATGCATCGGAAGGACGCCCTGAAGCGGCAGCCGGTCGTTCATCACCGTGAAGATCGACTTCTTGATCTCGCCCGCGTAGAACGTGCCGCCGATGACGACCTCGATGCGCGAGGGATGCAGGCAGACGAACGTCTCCGTGCGCGTCGCGTCCTCCTCGGGCACGGCCGAGACGGACGGCGCGTGGAGGACGAGCGCCTGTGGCTCCATCTCGTCGAGCTCCTCGTCGGTGGGGTCGATGAAGAGCGTCTTCGCGAACAGGGCGTGCCATGGGCTCTCCGTGATCACGCGAACGGCGAGGCGATGCGCCGGATCGGCGCCCGCGAACGCGTCGATCACGTAGACGTCGCCTTCGCTCAGGCGTGATGCGACCTTCTCGCGGAGACCGTCGTAGTGCTCCTCGGAAATCTCGGCGTTGACGTCTCCCCACCAGATTCGCGCGTCCGAGCCGAGCTCGCGCACGATGAACTTGTCCTTCGGCGAGCGGCCCGTGTGCTCGCCCGTGTCGACGGCGAGCGGACCGCCCTCGGCGAGGCGGGCGTCACCTCGCGCGAGCGCGTGCTCGTAGAGCTGCGAGGTCGTCGGGTGCCAGAAGACGTGCCCGCGCACGGAAATGCCGTGCTGGACGAGCTCGTCCCGATCGGGGACGATCGCGATCACAAGGCCCCATCGTACGCAACGAACGCCGTCCGCACGGCAGCTGAGAATGGCTGCGATGAAGCGCGCAGCCCGCGCGTGGTTGTTCGCCGTCGTATCGGCCGCGCTGATACTCGCGCCGGCGGCGGCCGCCGACCTTGCCGACGAGCGTGCGCTCGCCGAGAAGTACGCGCCGGTCGTCCGGATCGTCGAGCAGGAGGACGTCTGCGGGTACGGCGAGCCGTTCATCCCGACGGACATCGACCTTCTCCTCGACGAGCAGACGGTCGCGCTCCGCGGGCCGTGGAACCGCACCGACCTCGTCAAGATCGCTCCGTCGGCGGACGACCTCGTCGACCGCTTCGAGTACCACCTCGACTTCCCGGGCAACGCGCTCGAGCCGGGCTGCGACTACAACCGGTGGGCGCAGCGCCTGACGGAGGGCAGCGAGCCTGTCGTCTACGGCCACGTCGCGGGAGAGATGGGCAAGGTCGCCCTGCAGTATTGGTTCTTCTACCCGTTCAACGACTTCAACAACACGCACGAGGGTGACTGGGAGATGATCCAGCTCGTCTTCGATGCGCCAGACGCGCGAGCTGCGCTCGCTGCCCCGCCGATCGAGGTCGGTTACAGCTCGCACGAGGGAGCTGAGCGCTCGTCCTGGGACGACGGGAAGCTCGAACTCGTGGACGAACGCCCCGTCGTCTATCCAGCGGCGGGTTCCCACGCCAACAAGTACTCGGACGCGCTCTGGCTGGGCAGCTCTGCGGAGGCGGGGGTCGGCTGCGACGATACGCGCGGCCCACACCGCGAGCTCTCCCCGCGCGTCGTGACGATCCCGAGTGACTCCGAGGCCGCAGAAGAGACGTATCCGTGGATCGCCTTCGAAGGGCGCTGGGGGGAGCTGCAAAAAGCGTTCTACAACGGACCCACGGGCCCGAACCTGAAGACGCAGTGGACGCTCCCGATCACCTGGTCCGAGGACTGGCGCGATCGAAGCTACGCGGTGCCGACCGGGGGAACCTTCGGCACCGGGTCGACGGACTTCTTCTGCTCGGCGGTCGCGAAAGGGTCGCGGGCGCTCACACAGCTCCTCATCAACCCGCTCCCGCTCCTCGTCGTCCTCGGCACGTTGCTCGGCCTCCTGATCTTCGCAGCCGTACGGGCCACCTGGACGCCGGTCGCGCCGCTGCGGATCCCGCGCCGACGGTCGTGGGGCCAGGTCATCGCCGCCTCGTCGCGCATGTACGTCAAGCGCCCAGGCTTGTTCCTCGGCCTGGGCGTGCTCCTCATACCCATCGCGTTCGTCATGACGTTCGTGCAGTGGCTCCTGATCGAGGCGATCGACCTGCTCGGAACCGTGTCGGGGGAGGGGGCCGGTGCCTGGGCGTTCCTCTCCGTGATCGTCGGCACGACATTCGCGCTGCTCGGACTCGGTCTCGTGATGGCGGCGACAGCGTGCGCCCTGGTCGAGATCGACGCGAATCGCCCGGTTGGCCCGTGGGACGCCTACCGGCTAGCGTTGCGCCGGTTCCGACCCCTTCTCGGAGCGATCGCCATCTTCGTCCTCGCCTGGGTGGTGCTGACGAGCACCGTCTTCCTGATCCCGGTCGCGATCTGGCTGGCGGTCCGCTGGTCTCTCGTGGCACCTGTGGTCGAGCTCGAGGACCATCGCGCGTTCCCCTCACTGCGTCGCAGCGCCGAGCTGGTGCGTAGCCGCTGGATTCGAGTCGGGTCGCTCGTCGGCGTCAGCGCCGCACTCGCGCTCTTCGCCGGTCCGCTGCTCGGGGCGATTCTCATCTTCACCTCGGATCTGCCGTTTGCAGTTCTCAACATCGTCGCGGGCATCGTTTACGCCCTCGCGATGCCGTTCGTCGCGCTGGTCACCTCGTACGTCTACTTCGACGCGCGAGCTCGCCTCGAGCTCGAGCCCGTCGAGCACGTGTCCGAGCTTCCGGCCGAGATTCAGCTCACGACAGCGGGCTGATCCCCGGCGACGAGATCCGCGAAGCGGCCGCCGCGCGCGAGCAGGTCGTCGTACGTTCCGACCTCGACGACGCGACCTCGGTCGAGGACGACGATCTGGTCCGCATCGCGGACAGTCGAGAGCCGGTGCGCGATGGCGATCGTCGTGCGGCCCTCGGAGAGCCGCTCGAGCGCCTCCTGCACGAGCCGCTCGGTCTGCGTGTCGAGCGAGGAAGTCGCCTCGTCGAGGACGAGGACCGGCGGATTGCGGAGGATGGTCCGCGCGATCGCCATCCGCTGCTTCTCGCCGCCCGAGAAGCGGTAGCCGCGTTCACCCACCATCGTGTCGTACCCGTCAGGGAGTGTTGCGATCAACTCGTGGATCTGGGCCGCGCGCGCGGCCTCCTCGATGTCCTCGTCGGTCGCGCTCGGCCTCGCGAAACGGAGGTTCTCGCGCACCGAGGCATGGAAGAGGTACGTCTCCTGCGAAACGACGCCGACCGTGTCGGCGAGCGACTCGAACGTGAGCTCGCGCACGTCCACTCCGTCGATCGAGACGGTGCCGTCGGTCGCGTCGTAGAGCCGCGCGACGAGATACGCGCAGGTCGTCTTCCCCGAGCCCGTCTCGCCCACGAGTGCGGTCTTCGTGCCTGGCGGCACCGTGAAGGAGACGTCCTGGAGCGTCCACGCCGCGTCGTCGTAGCGGAACCAGACGGAGTCGAGGGCGACCTCGCCGCGGGTCGCGCTGAGCGACTCGCCACCCTCGACGATGTCGACCTCGTGATCGAGGTACTCGAAGATCCGGTCGAAGAGCGCGAGCGATGACTGCACCTCGAGCTGCACGCCGAGGAGGCTCCCGATCGGGAAGAAGAGCCGCGTCTGCAGCGTCGTGAATGCGACCAGCGTTCCGATGGTGATCGTGTCCGAGCCGCGCGAGATCGAGAAGCCGGCGAACCAGTAGACGAGCGCGGGCATGATCGCGAACGTCATCTGGATGGACGCCATCATCCAGCGGCCCGTCATCCGGCTTCGCACCTCGAGGTCGGCCAGCCGTTTCGATTCTCCGGCGAACCGCTCCGCGAGATCGTCGGTGCGGCCCATCGTCTTCCCGAGGAGGATCCCCGAGACGGAGAGCGACTCCTGCACGATCGAGGACACGTCCGCGAGCGACGCCTGCCGTTCCGCGGTCACCTTCTTCCGCTGCGCCCCGACCCGCTTCGTGAGCCAGACGAACAGCGGCAGGAGCGCAAGCGCGAACGCGGCCAGCCGCCAGTCGAGCAGCAGCATCGCGACGATCGTCGCCAGCACCGTCGTGACGTTGGAGAGCACCGAGGTCGCCGTCGACGTGACGACGGTCTCGATCCCGCCGATGTCGTTCGCGATCCGGCTCTGCACCTCGCCCGTGCGTGTCCGGGTGAAGAAAGCGAGCGAGAGTCGCTGGAGGTGGCGGTAGACCTGCGTGCGCAGGTCGTGCATGACGCTCTGGCCGACCTGGTTGCTTAGCAAGGTCGAGAAAACGCCTAGTGCCCCGGTGATGATCGGGATGGCGACCATCCCGGCGACGAGGACCGTCAGGAGCCGGACGTTCTCCTCCGGAATCGCCTCGTCGAGGACGTCGCGGAGGAGGAAGGGCGACACGACACCGATCGCGGCGGAGACGATGATGACGCCGCCGACCACGGCCAACCGTCCCCGGTAGGGACGGAAGAGCGGAAAGATTCGGCGTAGGTTCGCCTTGCGAACAGCAGGGTCAGACGGCCGCACTGGCGGCTCGTCGGATCTGAAGGCGTCGTAGCGGCGTCCTGGCACGACGAAAGCGTACGGACTGGACCGCTGCGGCCAGTGCCGAAGGGCTGGAACTCAGCCGCGTGCCGAAGGGCGCTGCGCAGCTTCGTCCGCTCTAGACTCAACCGCGCACTCGTGGCCGCAGCTACCTCCATTCCGCATCGGCACGGACGCCGCGAGCACAGCCACTCGTACTCCAGGACGCACCGCCATCTTCTCGCCCCTTGGAAGTCCGAAAGGATCCATTCGGGCCACGAGCACACCTTCCCCAACCGGCACCTCCATGGCGAGCCGCACTCGCATGATCATGGCCATTCGCACGGTCTCGTTGATCGCTCGATCCTCCGCTCGCGGGCTGGCATCAGGGCCGTCGCGCTCTCGCTCGTCGTCCTCGGACTGACAGCGGCCGCGCAGGCGCTGATCTTCGTCCTGACCGGCAGCGTCGCTCTCTTGGCCGATCTGATCCACAACGTCGGAGACGCGCTCACAGCAGTGCCTCTTGGCGTCGCGTTCGCTCTACGCTCCGAGCGGGCCGAGGGCTACGCGGGTCTTGCCGTAGTGCTGGCGATCTTCATCAGCGCCTGCGTTGCCGCCTACGAAGCGATCGTGCGGATCATCAGCCCCGAGGCACCCGAGCACCTCCTCGCACTCGCCCTGGCAGGTGCGATCGGCTTCCTCGGCAACCTGGCTGCTGCCTTCATCCGCACGCGAGCGGGCAGACGCCTCCACAGCCCCGCCCTGGTGGCCGACGGCAACCACGCTCGCGCCGACGCCTACGTCAGTCTCGGAGTCATCCTCAGTGCCGTGGTGGTCGCGCTGGGATTCGACGTGGCCGATCCGCTTATCGCTCTCGCCATCACGGCGGTGATCCTCCGCATCACCTGGCAGTCGTGGCGAACGATTCGCCACGGGATCGCGCACGCCTGAGGCGCACCCAGTCCGGGCACCCTCCCTCGCGAATTGGTCGGGCGATGAGGCCCGCTCGCGGGGTCGAGCATTGGAGGCTCGCTGCACCTCGCGCCGAAACGAAAGCAGTGGACACGAGCGCCGCGATCGATCGCTTCCTCGCGCACGGGGGACTCTCCGAGTCGTCGCAGCGCGCCTACGGCGCCGATCTGCGCGCGTTCTCGGCCTGGCTGGACGAGCGCAAGCTCACGCTCGGCGACGTCGACGCACGCGTCCTCTCCGACTGGGTCGGCGCCCTCGGCACGGGGCGCCACCGCCTGGCACCGACGTCGATTGCTCGCCGTCTCGCTGCCGTCCGCTCATGCCTTCGCTACACGTTCGGGCCGGCGGCCGTTCCCGACGCACAGCTTTCACCCAGCCGCTCACGGCGGCTCCCGGACGCGCCCAAGCCGGCAGAGGTCGAGGAGATCCTCGAGGTCGTCGACGGCGAGACGCCCCTCGCGCTGCGGACCCGCGCGCTCCTCGAGCTCCTCTACTCCGCCGGGCTCCGCAGTGCGGAGGCCGTCTCGCTCGACCTTGGCGACGTCGACTTCGACCGCGAGGTCGTCCACGTGCGCGGCAAGGGCGGCAAGGAGCGGGTCGTGCCGCTCGGCGAGGAGGCCGCAGCGCACCTCGCGCGCTACCTCCAGCTCGGGCGGCCCGCCCTGGCCGCGGATGCGAACGACGCGATCTTCCTGTCCGTGCGCGGCCGCCGGCTGGACACGAGCACCGTGCGGCGGCTCCTCCGGCACCCCCACCGACTGCGCCATGCATTCGCGACCCATCTCCTGGAGGGCGGCGCCGATCTCCGCGTCATCCAGGAGCTCCTCGGGCACGCGTCGCTCTCGACGACGCAGATCTACAGCCACGTCGACGCGCGACGACTAAGACGCGTCTACGACCGCTCGCACCCGCGGAGCTGAGCTACGCGCGGCAGGCGGTCGAGCCGGCCATGAGTTGATGCTGAAGTGCGTTCATGGCCGTCTCGTGTGCGACGTGGCCCGAGTCCGCCCGGTTGAAGCCCGAGAGGCCGGCGCCCTCCCACTGGACGTCGGGCGTCACGCCCGGGCCGGAGACCGAGAGCCGGTAGCGCGCACCATGTCCCGCAGGCCGCCCCTCGCCGGTGTGGCTCGTATGCGGGACGAACCCGTAGCAGAACGTCCCGTCCGGCCTGCGGGCGACAAAGCCGTTCTCGCGATACCAGCCCCGGCCGTAGGCCGAGTCCAGCGTGTCGAGGTAGAGCACCCGCCCGTAGGGATCGAGCGGCTCGCCGCCGGGCGTCGTCGAGAAGCCGTGCACCGGAAGGCCGCGATAGCTCAGCCGACCGAAGAGGTGGTGCCAGCGGCCGTTGTAGCTCCAGTCCAGCCAGACCTCGAGCTTCGCGACCGGGCCGCTCCAGTGCGAGAGCCGGAGCTCCCACGCACCATGGCCGTTCTTCCACGGCGGCAGCCCGAAGTTCGCCTGTGAGCGGCGCCAGCGCTGCACCGCCCAGTGCGAGCCGTCCCGCGCGGTGCACGCTGTCACGAGGAAGGGAAGCGCGGGGCCGCGATACCGCCCGCAGGTGTTCCGGAAGCCCTTCCACACTGCGCGGCCGAAGGTGCCCGAGCCGCCCGAGTAGTCGACGCGGAACTCGTTCTGCTCGACCACCTGGGTCGGCTGCCGCGCGCCGCTCGCGCCCCAGGCGAGGACGCGCTGTAGCTTGCCCTGCCCGTGGTAGGTGAGGAGCGCCTTCCCGTCCGCGGAGACCGCAAGCCGTTCCGTCGAAGTGTTGCGCGCGATGAGCTGCGACGCGTTCGCGACTCCGGGTGCGACCGCGCCCGCCGCCCCGACGACCGCCACCGCGAGCGCCGCGCGCAGGAGCCGGCGACCGCCCGCCGAACCTGGTCGGGCGCCGTGAGTGCTCCCGATCCCGATGTCGAGCGCTTCCTGCTCACCCTCCAGGCCCGCCGGTCGCCTCGCACCGTCGACGCGTACCGCCGCGACCTGAAGACCTTCGCCACTGCGCGGGGAGGACACGTCGCGGACGCGACCGTCGAGGACATCGAGTCGTGGCTCGCGGGTATGCGCGCCGACGGTCTTGCCTCCTCGACGATCGCGCGACGCGTCTCGGCGGTTCGTACGTACTTTCGTCACCTCGTCCTTATCGGCGCTCGAGCGGAGAACCCCGCTGCCTCGGTTCAGCTACCTCGGAGGCCTCGCACGTTACCGCGCGCACTTTCGCCGTCCGAGACCGAGCGGCTCATCGACGCCGCGGTCGGGACGACGCCGCGCGCGCTTCGCGACCGCGCGCTCGTCGAGCTCCTCTACGGCGCCGGGCTGCGCGTCTCGGAGGCCACCGGGCTCGAGAAGGCGAGCGTCGCGCTCGAGGAGCGCATCGTCCGTGTCCTCGGCAAGGGCGGGAAGGAGCGGCTCGTGCCGCTCGGACGGCCCGCCGCCGAGGCCGTTCGCCGGTACCTCGCGCTCGGTCGCCCCCATCTCGATCGCCGCTACCGCCCTGAGCTCTTCCTGAACGCGCGCGGTGGGGCGCTCACGCGGGCCGGCGCGTTCCTGATCCTGCGCAAGCTCGCGGAGCGCGCGGGCCTCGAGCCCGGCCGCGTGCACCCGCACCTCCTCCGGCATTCGTTCGCGACGCACCTCCTCGAGGGAGGCGCTGACCTGCGCTCGGTGCAGGAGATGCTCGGCCACGCCGATCTCGGGACGACGGAGCGCTACACGCACGTCTCCGACCGCCGACGCCGCGACGTCTACTTCGACGCGCACCCGCACGCGAGACGGCGCACCGGGGGACCGGAATCCTCCGCCTGAGCGTCCTCGGCGTCGTACTCGCGCTCGCCGCGAGCGGCTGCGGAGACGAGGATACGGCCGTGTCGGACCCTGCATTGAACGAGCAGCTGATCGCGGCCGCCTACGAGAACGACGTCGAGGCGGCCCGCCGCCTCATGGAGCAGGGCGCCGACGTGAACGCCAAGGACGAGACCGTCCAGAGCGCATACCTCGTCGCGACGAGCGAGGTCGGCGACGACCCGAGTCTCCTCGAGCTCGCGCTCGCGAACGGCGCGGACGTGAGCTCGCTCGACAGCTATGACGGAACGGGCCTCATCCGTGCGGCGGATCGCGGGTACACGGAGGTCGTCGCTCGCCTGCTCGAGACCGACATCGACGTCGACCACGTGAACCGGCTCGGGTGGACCGCGCTGCTCGAGGCGATCATTCTCGGTGGCGGCGATGCGGCGCACACGGAGGTCGTTCGGTTACTGATCGAAGCGGGCGCGGACGTGAACATCGCAGACAGCCATGGCGTGACGCCGCTCGCCCACGCCCGCGCGAACGGCTACGGGGACATGGTCGCGCTCCTGCGCGCGGCCGGCGCGCGGTCGTAGCCGAAGCTCGCCCGCGCTTGGCCGCGGCGACCTACACCGACCAGGCGCTTTCGGTGAGGGCGAGGACCCGCGCGCCCCAGTCGTCGTCCGCGTCGACGAGCGTCACGTGGCCGAGCTTCCGCCCCGCCCGCGGCGTCTTGCCGTAGAGATGCACGTGCGCCCCTGGCACGGCCAGCAGGGACTCGAGTGGAGGCACCTCGCCGACGAGATTCACCATGACCGACTCGCCGAGCGCCCCTGTCGAGCCGAGCGGCCGGCCGAGAACGGCTCGCACGTGGTTCTCGAACTGGCTGGTCACGGCGCCGTCGATCGTCCAGTGCCCCGTGTTGTGGACACGCGGCGCGAACTCGTTCGCGAGCAGTGTGCCGCCGATGTCGAACAGCTCGACCGCGAGCACGCCGATGTACCCGAGCTCGTCGAGGAGCTTCGTCGCGATCTCCTCGGCCTGCTCCTGCGGCGCATCCGGGGCGGGAGCGCGCGAGACGGCGAGGATCCCGCCTCGGTGCTCGTTCTCGGCGAGCGGGTAGAAGCGTGTGTCGCCGTCGCGGCCACGCACGGCGACGATCGAGAGCTCGCGGTCGAAGGCGACGAGCTCCTCCGCCAGTTCGTCCTGGCCGACCGTCTCGTGCGACTCGACGCGCCGTTGGCCCTTGCCGTCGTAGCCGAGCCGCCGGGACTTGACGAGCGCCGGGAAACCGGTCTCTTCGAGCGTGCCGAAGCGCGCGGTCGGGATGCCGAGGCTCGCGAAGAGCTGCTTCTCGACGAGGCGGTCCTGGCCCTGCTCGAGCGCGCGCGCATCGGGGACGGCTGCCACTCGCCGAGCCGACTCGACCGGGACGTTCTCGAACTCGTAGGTGACGGCGTCGGCGCCCTCGGCGAAGCGGTCGAGAAGCTCCGGGTCGTCGTACGCGCCGACGAGGAGGTCGCCGAGGTCACCCGCGCAAGCCTCTGCGGAGGGGTCGAGGAAGCGGAAGTGCACGTCGAGCGGTGCGCCCGCGAGCGCGAGCATGCGCCCGAGCTGGCCGCCCCCGATGCAACCGACGGTGCAGCTCATGGAACCGCCGACACCGGCTGCGCACGCGGCCGCTTCAGGGATTCTCGCGTGCAAGCGTCCGCGGGAGCGGATGCACGCGCTGCGGGCAACTTCGCGAGCGCCGTCACGCCGACGGATCGGGTGCGGCGAGAACGGCGTCGGTCTGGCTCGCGCGGTACGCGGCGAGCCGTTCTCTCACGCTCGGGTCGGCGCGCGCAACGATCGCCGCGGCGAGCAGCGCCGCGTTGACCGCGCCGGCCCGTCCGATCGCGAGCGCACCGACTGGCACGCCCGCAGGCATCTGCGCGATCGACAGCAGCGAGTCGAGTCCCTGCAGGGTCTTCGACTCGACGGGGACGCCGAGGACGGGCAGGAGTGTCTTCGACGACGTCATCCCCGGCAGGTGCGCCGCCCCGCCGGCGCCGGCGATGATCACCTGCAGTCCTCGCGACTCCGCCGACTCGGCGTACGCGAACAGCTTGTCCGGCGTGCGGTGCGCCGAGACGACCTCCTTTTCATACGCGACGCCGAGCTCGTCGAGCGTCTCCGCGGCATGGCGCATCGTCTCCCAGTCGGAGCGGGAGCCCATGATGATCCCGACGACCGGCGCCTCGCTCACGTGCGGGAGCCTACTTCGCGCGGGATTTCTTCACGAGCAGCGCCGAGACCGAGCGGGCCGTCCCGCGCAGCTCCCCATCCTCCTCGTCGGAGTCGGCGATCCCGTCGAGGAGCTGGATCGTGTCGCGCTGGGGTGTGCCGTTCCGCAGGCACACGACTGCGAGCCGCCGCACCGCGACGTTGGGATCGCGCGCCGCGAGGTCGTGCAGGAGCGGGCGGAACGAGTTGACGTCGCCCGGATGAGCGCGTGACAGGCCTTCGAGCGCGATGAGCGCCGACCCACGCGCGGCCGGGCTCTCGTCCTCGAGCCCGCGTCGCAGGAGCTGCAGCTTCTGCCGGAAACGGAACTGCGCGATCGCGCGGTACGCCTGTGCACGCACGCGGTAGTCCGCAGCGCGCGCTCCTGCCTCGATCTCCTCGTCCCACTGCGAGCGAAGCTGCGCCAGGGCGCGCTCGTCGCCTGCCTGCGCGAGAGCGTCCGCCTCGGCAGCCGCCTCGGCGAGCGTCACGCCTGCAGCGACCGCGGAGCCGGTCCGACATACCGCGCCGACGGTCGGAAGAGCCGGCCGGTCCGCTTCTGCTCGAGGATGTGCGCCGACCAGCCGGCCACGCGCGAGCAGGCGAACATCGCCGGCGCCAGCGGCGGCGGGACCTCCGCGATGTCGAGGACGATCGCCGAGTAGTACTCGACGTTCGTCTTGAGCGGTCGCTCCGGGTGGCGCCGCTCCAGCTCCACGAGCGCAGCCTCCTCCAGCCGCTCCGCGATCTCGACCTGGGGCGAACCGAGCTCACGGGCGGTCTCCTTGAGGATCCTCGAGCGCGGATCCTCGGCCCGATAGATGCGATGCCCGAAGCCCATGATGCGCTTGCCGGAGTCGAGCGTGTCCCGGACCCACGCCTCAGGATCGCCCATCGCCGCGACCTCTTCCAGCATCGGCTTCACGTACGCGGGCGCACCGCCGTGGAGCGGCCCGGAGAGGGCGCCGACGGCGGACGACAGCGACGCGCCGCAGTCCGCACCCGTCGATGCCGCGACGCGCGCGGCGAACGTCGACGCGTTGAGGCCGTGCTCGGCGGTGCAGATCCAGTAGGTGTCGATCGCCTTCACATGGCGCGGATCCGCCTCGCCCCGCCACCGCAGGAGAAACTTCTCGGCGGCTGTGCCGCCGCGCCCGACGACCTCGTCGGGGATCGGGTCGGTCGCGCCGTCTGCAAGCCGCGCGGAGCGGGCGACGATTCCCATCATCTGCGACGAGAGGCGGCCGAGATCCTCTCGCGCCTGCTCGTCCGAGATCTCGTTGAGCTTGCCGAGGGACCAGTGCCCCGCGAGACGCGCCGTCTCGGCCTGCAGGTCGGCCGGCGCATTGCCGGTGAGGCCGGCCGGCTCGTACGGCTCGGGCTCCGGCATGACCGAGTCGAGGTCGTCGTCGACGAGGAGCCCCCAGACACGCTCGTACGGGTAGCGGCCGACGAGCTCCTCGATGTCGATGCCCCGGTACCGCAGCACTCCGCCTTCGCGATCGGGCTCCGCGATCTCGGTCTCGACCGCGACGATGCCCTCGAGCCCTGGCTTGAACTCCACGACCTCGCTCATCGTGGAGGACGCTACCTGACAAGGATTCCGCAAGCACTCAGCTACGATCGCCGCGGCCATGGCCCATCGCGTCACCCTCATTCCCGGCGACGGGACCGGGCCGGAGCTGACCGAATCGACGCGCCGCGTCCTCGAGGCGACCGGCGTCGCGTTCGAGTGGGACGTCCGGCAGGCGGGCGTCGACGTCATGGAAGAGGCGGGAACTCCGCTCCCCGACGAGACGCTGGGGTCGGTCAAATCGAACGGCGTCGCGCTGAAGGGGCCGATCACGACGCCCATCGGCACGGGCTTTCGCTCGGTCAACGTCGCACTCCGCCACGAGCTCGAGCTGTACGCGTGCCTGCGCCCGTGCAAGACGTATCCCGGAGTCCGGTCGCGCTACGAGGGCGTCGACATCGTCGTCGTCCGCGAGAACACGGAGGACCTGTACGCGGGCATCGAGTACGAGGCGAATTCCGAGGCGGCCGCGCACGTCATCGACACGCTGAATGCACTGCAGGTGAAGCAGATCGCGACGGGCTCGGGCATCTCGGTGAAGCCCATCAGCGCGGCCGGCTCCGAGCGGATCATCCGTTTCGCATTCGAGTACGCGCGGGCCAACGGCCGCCGCGAGGTGGCCGGCGTCACGAAGGCGAACATCATGAAGTTCACGGACGGGCTCTTCCTGTCCGTCTTCCGCCAGGTGTCGGCCGACTATCCGGACATCGCGGCGCGCGAGGTGCTTGTCGACGCGCTCACGATGCAGCTCGTCCAGCGCCCGGAGGAGTTCGACGTCCTCGTGCTGCCGAACCTCTACGGCGACATCATCAGCGACCTCACGGCCGGCCTCGTGGGAGGACTGGGCGTGGCGCCCGGCGCCAACATCGGTGAGGACGCAGCCGTATTCGAGGCGACGCACGGCTCGGCCCCGAAGTACACCGGTCAGAACAAGGTGAACCCGACCGCGATGATCCTCTCCGGCAAGCTCATGCTCGAGCATCTCGGCGAGCGCGACGCCGCGGAGCGGCTCGAGGCCGCAGTCGCCGCCGTCATCGCGGCAGGCGAGCGCGTGACCTACGACCTGAAGCCGACGCGCGACGATCCGAGCGCGGTCGGGACCTCCGAGTACGCGGATGCGATCATCGAAAGGCTGGAGCGAACCTGATGCGAAAGAAGATCACCGTCGTCGGCGCCGGGAACGTCGGCGCGACCTGCGCGCAGGAGCTGGCGCGCCGCGACTACGCCGAGGTCGTCCTCGTCGACATCATCCCGAACTTCCCGCAGGGCAAGGCGCTCGACGTCAACCAGGCTGCCGCCGTCCTCGGCTACGAGCCGGTGATGGTCGGCTCCAACGGCTACGAAGAGACGGCCGGCTCCGACGTCGTCGTCATCACTGCGGGGAAGCCGCGCACGCCCGGGATGAGCCGCGACGACCTCGTCTCGACGAACGAGGCGATCGTCTCGGCGGTTACGAAGGAGGCGGTGAAGCACTCGCCCGGCGCAATCGTCGTGGTCGTCTCGAACCCGCTCGACGCGATGTGCCACGTCGCGAAGGCAACGTCGCGCTTCAAGAAGCACCGCGTCGTCGGCATGGCGGGCATCCTCGACACCGCCCGCTTCTCGACCTTCATCGCGCAGGAGCTGGACGTATCGGTCAAGGACGTCACCGCGGTCGTGCTCGGCGGGCACGGAGACCAGATGGTGCCGGTCGTCTCCGCAACCAACGTCGGAGGGATCCCACTCCCCGAGCTGCTTCCGAAGAGGCGCATCTCGAAGCTCGTCGAGCGCACCAAGTTCGGCGGGGGCGAGCTCGTCTCGCTGCTCGGCACGTCCGCCTGGTACGCGCCGGGCGCCGCGGCCGCGCAGATGGTCGACTCGATCTGCCTCGACGAGAAGCGGGTCCTCCCCTGCACGGCGTACCTCGAGGGTGAGTACGGGATCAACGGCCTGTACATGGGCGTCCCGGTCAAGCTCGGCGCGGGCGGGGTCGAGGAGATCGTGAGGCTCAAGCTCACGGGCGACGAGAAGAAGATGCTGCGCGCCTCCGCCGCGGCCGTCCGCGAGGTGGTCTCGGTTCTTCGGAGGTCGTAGGGCGAGGCTTGCCTCGCCCTCCGCGCCATGGACCTCGGGCTCGACGACAGGACCGCGATCGTCTGCGGAGCGTCGTCGGGCATCGGTCTCGGCATCGCCGAATCGCTCGCGGGCGAGGGCGCGAACGTGGTGATGTTCGCGCGGCGCCGCGAGCTTCTCGAGCAGCAGGCCGAGCGACTCGGCGGCCTCGCGGTCCCGGGAGACGTCACGAAAGCCGAGGATCTCGAACGCCTCGTCTCCACGGCCGTCGACACGTACGGCGGGATCGACATCCTCGTGAACAACTCGGGCGGCCCGGCGCGCACCACCGCCGCCGAGCTCGACACCGCGAAGGTCGAGGCCGCGGTCGAGCTGCTACTCGTCTCGATCGTACGGCTCACGGGCCTCTGCCTGCCCCATCTCGAGCGCAGTCCGGCGGGACGCATCGTGACCGTGACGTCGTCAAGCGTGCGCGAGCCGATCGACAATCTCGCGCTCTCGAACAGCATCCGGCCCGGGATCGCGGGCTGGTCGAAGTCGCTCGCCCGCGAGCTCGGCCCGAAGGGGATCACCGTGAACTGCATCGCTCCCGGCCGTATCGACACCGACCGCGTCCGCGAGGTCTACCCCGACGGCCCGACCGCCGAGGATCTCGCCACGATCCCGTTGCGCCGCCTCGGCACGACGCGCGAGGTCGGCGACGTCGCGGCGTTCCTCTGCTCCGACCGCGCGTCCTACATGAGCGGCATCGTGATCCTCGTCGACGGCGCCTTCACGCGCGGCCTGTGGTAGCGCGAGCATGAAGCGCTTCGCGGGCGCCGCCGTCGTGCTCGGCGCGCTCGGGCTCGTCACCGCCTTCGTGCTGTGGTGGCTCCCGGCGGACGACTACCTGTTCGTCCCGGATCGCGCCAAGCCGCTCGCCGACAAGGTCGAAGTCGAGCGTGAGGGCGAGCCCTCGCCCGCGAAGGGCGACGTCTACTACGTCGACCTGTTCGTGCGCAGGATCCGCATGCTGGAGCAGCTCCTGCCATTCACGCGCCCGGAGGGGTCGACGTTCGTCTCCGAGGAGGTTCTCTCGCCGTCCGGCGAGACCGACGCTGAGCGGGACCGGCAGAACGCCGCCGACATGCAGCGCTCGGAGGAGACGGCGGCGGTGGTCGCTCTCCGCGAGCTCGGCTACGACGTCGTCGCGACCCCGCGTGGCGTCCTCGTGACCTCCGTCGCGCCCGATGTGCCGGCTGCGGACGTGCTCCAGCCCGGAGATGTCGTGGTCGCGGTCGACGGCGTCCCCGTGAAGACGCCCGCGGAGCTCCGCGCCGGGATCAGCACGCGCGAACCGGGTGACACGCTCACCCTCGGCGTGCGGCGGCAAGGGAAGAAGCCCGTCGAGGTGAAGGTGCGGACGATCGCGAGCCCGGACGACCCGTCGCGAGCGATCGTCGGCATCCTCATCGAGCAGGCGGCGGACGTGAAGCTGCCGTTTGACGTCGACATCGACCTCGGGCGCGTGGGGGGGCCGTCGGCCGGGCTCCCGTTCGCGCTCGAGATCGCTCGCCAGCTCGGCCGCGACGTCACGAACGGCTGCCGGATCGCGGCGACCGGGGCGCTCGCGCTCGACGGGACCGTGATCCCCATCGGTGGCGTCAAGCAAAAGACGGTCGGGGCGCGCCGCGCGGATGTGGATTACTTCCTCGTCCCGGCGGGCGAGAACGCCGACGACGCGCAGCGGAATGCCGACGGACTCGAGATCATTCCTGTTGAGAGTTTTCAACAGGCGTTGCGGAAGCTGGCAACGGACGTCGAGAAATGCTGATTTTGCAGGCACTTCGTCTGCACTGACAACCGCCGCAAATTGCGGCGAATTCGGTCGCACGGGGGCTTGTCGCTCCGCCACCCGCTCGCCAGAATGCTGGCTTGGTCGAGAGGGGCGACCACATGAGACATGGCGACGAAAAAGCGAACAGATCTCACGTGCGACGACTGCTTCTTCCGGCGTGCCGGCCTCTGCGCCCTCACCGGCAACGAGCCCTGTCCGACGTTCCGCACGGCGACCGGAGGTGCGCTGACGCCGCCCCTTCAGCCTCGCCTGGTGCCGCGGACGTTCGAGCCCGTTCCGGTCGGCCAAGCCGCCTGACGTAGGATCCGCGCGTGAGCACGCAGGGCTCCCCTCCTCCGGCGACGCCTGAGAAGGGTCCGCCCTGGAAACTCGTCCTCTTCGGGGTTCTCGCGGTCTACGCCTTGCTGATCGTGCTCTTCAACAGGGAGCAGGTCGAGGTGAGTTTCGTCTTCTTCACGACCGAGATATCGCTCCTCGTCCTGATCCTGCTCTGCGTCGGTCTCGGCTTCGCGGCCGGCTATCTGTTCGACCAGATTCGCGGCCGCCGCCGCTCAGCGTAGGGACGCGAGCAGCTCCGTCCCCTCGGCGATCCGCGCGGGGGTCTCGTAGCTGAACGCAAGCCGCGCCGAGCTCCGCCCGAGATCCGAGCCGCTCGGGAAGAATCCGGGACCCGGGACGATCGCGACGCCGGCCTCCTCCCCACGGGCCGCGAGCCACGCGGCGTCCGTTCCGTCGAGCTCGAGCCAGACGAAGTAGCCGCCCTCGGGCCTGCTCCAGCTCGATCCCACGAAGTGCTCCCCGAGCGCTCCCAGCATCGCGTCGCGGCGCGCTCGGAGCTCGCCACGCACATGCTCGAGGTTCGGCTCGAACCGCCCGCGCCGGACGTACTCCCAGACGATCGCCTCGGGCAGGAACGGCGGCGAGATGTACGTCGAGACGGCCCGTTCCTCGAACGCGGCTGCGTCGGCATCCGGGAGGACGAAGTACCCCGTCCGGACGCCGGGCGCCACCGTCTTCGAGAAGGACGACGTGTAGGTGACCAGCGAGCCGCCCTCGAGCTCGAGCAGGCTGGGCGGCGAGTCCCCTTCGAACCGCACGAGCCCGTAGGGGTCGTCCTCGAGCACTGCGAGCGCGTGTTCGCGCACGATCTCGACGAGCCGGGTCCGCCGCTCGGCCGACAGCGTCCTCCCGCTGGGGTTCTGGAAGGTCGGGATCGTGTACAGGAACGACGGCGCGTCCGAGCGACCGGCGAGCTCGGCGGCGAGCGCGTCGGGGTCGAGCCCTTCGTCGTCCATCGGCAGCGCGACGATCTCGGCGCCGTCCCGCGCGAGCACCTTCAGCGGCCGGTCGTAGCTCGGCGCTTCGACAAGTACGCGCCCCGGCCTGCGAGCGAGTTGCTCCGCGGCGTAGAAGACGAACCCCTGCAGGCCGCCCACCGTGAGGACGACGCGCTCGAACGGCACGTCGTGACGCTCGGCGATCCACTCGCGCAGTGGCTGGTAGCCGCCTCCCGGGCCGTATGCGAAGACCTTCGCGCCTTCGCGCCTCGCCACCTCGAGCGCGCAGTCGGCGAGCTCGTCGGCGGGGATCAACTCCGGCGCAGGCGCGCCACGGGCGAACGAGATCGGTGGCTCGGGCACGCCTTCGAGACTATGTGAAGTACGTGTCGGTGTCGGAGTACGGCGGAACGCAGCAACACAGGAGTCTGACGCCATCCTCGCCGGCCGTCAGCTCGTGCCACGCGCCGGGTGGGATGAGGATCGCGTCGCCCGCGCCTACCTGACAGCGATCGCCGTCCACCTCGAGCTCACCTCCGCCCTCGACGATGAGATAGATCTCCTCGCTCAGAGCGTGGTAGTGGCGTCGCGTCGCTCGACCCGGCTCGAGCGACGCCTCCGCGAGGCTCTGCCCGTCCGAGTGGAAGTACTCGCGGATCGTCGAGCCGTCCTTCGTCACGAACGGCAAAGCGTCACGCTCGCGGTTGCGGAGCTGCATCGCCGCGCTACCCGCGGGCGATCTCGGCGACGAGCTCGGCGGTCTCGGTCGGCGTCGTGCCGACGCGCACGCCACGCGCTTCGAGCGCGTCCTTCTTCGCCTGCGCGGTGCCCGCCGACCCGGAGATGATCGCGCCCGCATGCCCCATCGTCTTGCCGGGCGGCGCGGTGAACCCGGCGATGTAGGCGACGACGGGCTTCGTCATCCCCGACTCGATGAATGCGGCTGCCTTCTCCTCTTCGTCGCCGCCTATCTCTCCGACCATCACGACGTACTCGGTCTGCGGATCGGCCTCGAAGAGCGCGAGGACGTCGATGAACGACGAGCCGACGATGGGGTCGCCTCCGATCCCGACGATCGTCGAGTTGCCGAGACCGAGCTGCGTGAGCTCGTGCCCGATCTGGTAGGTCAGCGTGCCCGACCGGGAGACGAGGCCGATCGAGCCTTCCCGGAAGATCTCGGCGGGGATGATCCCGACGTTCGCTTTCCCGGGCGAGAGCGCGCCCGGGCAGTTCGGCCCGATCAGGCGGATGCCGCGACCCGCGATGAACGCATGGATGCGCAGCATCTCGTGCGCCGGAACGCCCTCGGTGATGCAGATGACGGTCCCGATGCCCGCGTTGATCGCCTCGTACATGGCGTCGGCGGCGAAGGGCGCCGGGACGAAGACCATCGCGGTGTTCGCGCTGGCTTCGGAGACGGCCTCGGCAACCGTGTCGAAGACGGGGATGCCCTCCACATCCTGCCCGCCCTTCCCCGGCGTCACGCCCGCTACGACGTCCGTGCCGTGCGAGCGATTGCGAAGGCCGTGGAACCGGCCTTCGGAGCCGGTGAGCCCCTGGACGACGAGGCGGGTGACGGAGTCGACCAGGATCGCCATCAGGCTGCGAGCTCCACCGCGCGCCGGGCGCCGTCGAGCATCGTGCCCTCGGGGTGGAGGTTCTCGAGTGACGCCTCGGCCAGGATGCGACGTCCCTCCTCGGCATTCGTCCCGTCGAGCCGGACGACGATGGGCAGCTCGAGCCCCATCTGCCCGACCGCCTGCAGGATCCCGCGCGCGACCTCGTCGCAGCGCGTGATCCCTCCGAAGATGTTGAAGAAGATGGAGCGCACCTGCTCGTCGCGCGTGATGACCTCGAGCGCGTCGACGACGCCCTGCGCGTCGCCGCCGCCGCCGAGGTCGCAGAAGTTGGCGGGCCGGCCACCGGCGAACGTCACGACGTCGACGCTGGACATCGTGAGCCCCGCGCCGTTGCCGAGGACGCCGACCTCGCCGTCGAGCTTGACGTAGGTCACGCCCTTCTCGCGTGCGAGCACCTCGAGCGGGTCGGCGCCGGCGATGTCGCGCATCTCGGCGATGTCCGGGTGACGGAAGAGCGCGTTGTCGTCGACGGTGAACTTCGAGTCGAGCGCGCGCACCTCGCCCTCGGGCGTCACGATCAGCGGGTTGATCTCGCAGAGCATCGCGTCCGCACCGACGAAGGCGTCGTAAAGCTTCCCGATGATGGCGGCGATCTGCTTCTGCTCGCCCGGATCCTCGACGCCCGCCGCGTACACGAGTCGGCGTGCGTGCCACGGGTGACAGCCCTCGAGCGGGTCGACGTGCAGGTTCACCAGCGCGTCAGGGCTCGTCGCGGCCACCTCCTCGATGTCGATCCCGCCCTGCGTGGTGAACATGAACAGCGGCTGCTTCGCGCTGCGGTCGAACGTAAGCGAGAGGTAGTACTCGCGCGCGATGTCGGACGCCCGCTCGATCCAGAGCTTCTGCACGGTGTGCCCGCGGATGTCCATACCCAGGATCTCACCGGCGCGCGCCTCGGCTTCGTCCGGTGAGCTCGCAAGCTTGATTCCGCCTGCCTTTCCGCGACCGCCGATGAGCACCTGCGCCTTGACGACGACCGGGCCACCGAGCTCCTCGGCGGCGGCTCGTGCCTCGGCCGGGCTCGTCGCGAGTACGCCGTCCGAGACTGGGATCCCGTACCGCCGGAAGAGCTCCTTGCCCTGATACTCGTGCAGGTCCAAAGCGCGCGCGAGTCTACCGCCTCGACTCCCCACGCCCTGCGCGCACATGCAAGCATCACCCGGTGAGCAAGACGACCCTCATCGTCCTGATCGCACTCGGCGCGACGTTCGCGGGCTTCGTCCTCGCCTCGAACGCGAAGCGGTTGACGAGCGACGAGGAGTCCACCCCCACGAGCGTCGCCGCCGGCCCGCAGACCGCCGACCTGGGCTGGCGAGAGGTCTACGGATCCCCGGGCGAACAGCTCGTCTTCACGGTGGAACGGATCGACGTCACGGAGTCGGGCTGGAGCGCTCGCGTCGGCGTCGAGAACGACTCGTCGGTCGGCTGGGAGCTCGCTCCGGGAGCGACGCCCGAGGGCTCGTTCGGCCTGCAGCTGTTCGAGACGGGCGACGTCGAGGAGCTCGAGGAGCGAAACCGGGACAGCACCCTGCCCGCGGTTCGTGCGGCAACGCACTATGCGCCGGAGCTGCCCGGAGTGCTCGAGCCGGACGCGTTCTGGGAGGGCGAGATCTCGGCTCGAGGAGCACTGGTCGCAGGCAGCTGGGCGCGCGTCGTGTTCGGCACGCTCGTCGCCGTCGGAAAGCCTCCGGACGAGCTCGACGAGAAGGTGATCTGGATCACGGATCACGCGTACGAGCTGGAGCCGTAGCGGCCTCAGTCGACACGCGCCGCGTAGTGCTGCTGCGGCTCCGGCTCGGCGCCGCAGCTCGCCGGCACGGCCGGGCCGGCCACGTCGTGCGGGACCGCAACGAGCTCGTGTCCGTCGACGTCGCGGAAGGTCACGTGCGTGCCGTCGTCACCGACGAGCGTCAGGTCCGCCGCACGCACGAGTCCGCGGGACTCGCGAACGGCCCTCTCGGCAGCCTGCTCACGCGCCGTGTACGCCACGCGGCCCCGGTAGTGCTCGAGGGCGATCCGGCCCTGGAGCGCGTCGCCCACCACGTCGGCCGCGTCGTCGGGGGTCACGCGGCCGAGCTGGATGCCGCCCGGAAGCACGAGCACGTTGGCGGCAAAGCGGTGGCCCCCCTGATGCGACGAGAGCCACAGGTGGTCCGGCGGCACGGTCTCCTGCAACGAGCCGAACACGGCGCTTCCCCGGAGCGCGCAACACGCATCCCGCGTGCCGTGCCCGCAGACGAGCACGAGCGGAGCCGAGACCTCGTCGCCACTTCGCGCCGGGTCGAACCTATCCGCGTCGAGCACGAGGCGTCGCACCAGGGGGTCGTGCTCCGAGGTCTGAACCGCGAACGCCGTCCGGTGCTCGCGCGGGGCGCCCGGACGCCGGATGAACAGGACGCGCGAGGACGGCGTCTGCTCCAACCAGTTCGTTATCGCGACTCGCGGCTCAGGGTCGAGTCCGCCGAGGTCGGACACGTCTCGCGGCCACGTTCCGCGCACCTCGACCAGCAGCCAGTTCAGCGCGTTCGTCGCCGTCGCCGAGATCGGCTCCCGCGCCTCCTCGGAGCGGTCGGCGCAGCGCGAGCTCGTCACGGCGCCTCGATGACGCAGACGACGTCGCCGAGCGCGACCTGCTGCCCGGGCGCGACGTGCAGCTCCGCGATGACGCCGTCGCGATGCGCGACGAGCTCGTTCTCCATTTTCATCGCCTCGATGACGCAGATCAGCTCGCCCGCCTGCACCTGGCCGCCTGCCTCGACTGCGATGGAGAGGACGGTTCCCTGCATGGGGCTCGTGACGGCCCCCGTTGCCTCGCCGGAGATGCCCTTGCTCCGCTCCTGGTGCCGCTGCGCGAGCTCCGTCCACGGTGGCTCCGGCGTGTGGATGCGAACGTCGTGGCGCCGACCGTCGATCTCGATGCTGAGCCGCTGCTCGCGAACGGCGCGTGCCGGCCCCGTGCCGTCCAGCCGCGCCGCCTCACGGCGCAGCTCCGCCGCGCGGTGCGCGAGCTCGTCGGACTCGACGATGCCGTGACAGGTCTCGCCGGCGACGAAGCACGGCGTCTCGAGGAGCGCTCGGTGGAAGTCGAGCAGGCTCGTCGGCCCCTCGATGACGAACTCTCCGAGAGCGCGGAGCATGCGCCGCCTGGCGTGCTCGCGGTCGACGTCGTGCACCACGAGCTTCGCGATCAGCGGGTCGTAGAGGTCGGAGATCTCGTCGCCCGCGCGCACACCCGAATCTACGCGGACGCCGATCCCGCCCGGCTCGCGGTAGGCCGTGATCCTGCCAGGCGTCGGCAGGAACCCCCGCGAGGCGTCTTCCGCGTTCACTCGGCACTCGATCGCGTGTCCGCGGATCTCGACGTCGTCCTGTGCGATCGAGAGCGGGTCGCCGGCGGCGATCAGGATCTGCTCGCGCACGATGTCGATCCCGGTCACCGCTTCGGTGACGGTGTGCTCGACCTGGACGCGCGTGTTCATCTCCAGGAAGAAGTACTCGCCGTCGGCGGTCAGGAGCCCCTCGATCGTCCCGGCCGACCGGTAGTCCACCGCGCGCGCGGCGTCGACCGCCAGTGCACCGATCCGAACACGTAGCTCGGGGCCGACTGCGGGCGAGGGCGTCTCCTCGACGAGCTTCTGGTGCCGCCGCTGGATGGTGCAGTCGCGCTCGCCGAGGTGAACGACGTTCCCGTGCGCGTCCGCGAGGATCTGCACCTCGACGTGGCGCGGATCGTCGAGGTAGCGCTCGACGTACACCGCGGGATCCGCAAAGTACGCCTCGCCTTCCCGGACGGCCGTCTCGTAGGCCCGCTCGACCTCGTCCGCGCCGCGCGCGACGCGGAGCCCCTTTCCGCCTCCGCCTGCGGACGCCTTGACCGCGACGGGATAGCCGATCTCCTCGGCGGCAGCGAGGACGTCGGCGGCGCCGGTCGCGGGAGCAGTCGTCCCGGGAACGACCGGCACCCCGGCCGCGCGCATCCTCTCCCTCGCCGCGATCTTGGAGCCCATCGCCTCGATCGCTTCTGCCGGCGGCCCGATCCACACGAGCCCTGCGGCCTCGACCTCCCGCGCGAATGCGGCGTTCTCCGCGAGGAATCCGTATCCCGGGTGAATCGCCTCCGCACCCGCCCGCCGGGCGGCGTCGACGATTCGGTCCCCGCGCAAATAGGAATCGCTCGCAGGCCCGGGCCCGAGCAGGTGGGCCTCGTCAGCGATCGCCACGTGCAACGCGGCGCGATCCGCCTCGGAGTACACGGCGACGGCACTGATCCCGAGCTCGCGCAGGGTGCGCATGACGCGGACGGCGATCTCGCCGCGGTTGGCAACGAGAATCTTCGTGAAGGCCGGCACCGGACGCGTATTCTCCCCAACGGTGAGCCTCCCGGATCAGCTCACGGTCGCCCGCGTCGCCGCCGTGCCGATCGTCGTGCTCCTGTTCGCGTGGGACTTCCCCAACCACGCCTACTGGGCCACGGCCGTGTTCGTCGTCGCGATGGCGACGGATCAGATCGACGGTTGGCTCGCGCGTCGCCGTGGGGTCAGCTCGGCGCTCGGCAAGCTCCTGGATCCGGTCGCGGACAAGGTGCTCGTGCTCGCAGCTCTGGTGATGCTCATCGGCGAGGGCGTCGCGCCGGCGTGGATGATCGCGCTCATCGTGGTGCGCGAGATCCTCGTCTCGGGCCTACGGCTCGCAGCGGTCGAGCGCGGCGTCGTGCTCGGCGCACGCGACCTCGGCCGGGCGAAGACGTGGGCACAGGCGCTGGCCGCGACGGTCGCCGGGCTGGCCGCCGCGGGGATGTGGAGCGAGGACGTCGCGTGGTGGGCGCTGCTCGCGGCGCTCGTGGCAACGTGGGTGTCGGGGCTCGACTACGCGCGCGTGGCGCCGCGCGTGCTGCGCGGCGAGAACGCGTAGGCAACGTCGACGTCGTCGCCGAGGGCTGCCTCGAACAGCGCCGCGAGGCGCCAGGCGTGCCCGTACGGCTCGCCGGCGGCGGTACCCGGGTCGACCTGCTCGAGCGCGACGAGGAGGGCGCGGCGCTCGTGTTCCTCGAGCGGCGGGGTGGCTTCGACCTGCACGCGTGAAGTATCGCCTCGACGAAGCTAGGGTGCGCTCGCTGTGGACGACCGGTTGCGACCGCTCTGGGACTTCGACGATCTCGACGGCTCCGAGGCAAGGTTCCGTGAGCTGCTGGCCGGCGAAACGTCCGACCCAGGCCGCGCGGAGGTGCTCACGCAGCTCGCACGCATCCAGGGTCTTCGCGACGACTTCGAGGCGGGCGACGCTCTGCTCGACGAGGCGGCCCGACTCGCTTTCGCGGCACGGTCGGTCGAGGCCCGAGTCGACCTCGAGCGCGGCCGGCTGCGCCGCTCGAGCGGCGACCCCGACGCCGCATGTCCTCTCTTCGAGTCCGCGTACGCGGGCGCGCTCGACACCGAGCAGTACTTCCTGGCGGCGGACGCCGCCCATATGGCCGCGCTCGTCGTGGGCGGGCCGGACGGCTTCCTCGCCTGGACGAATCGCGGACTCGAGATCGCCGACGCACACGACGGAGCGTCGTACTGGGTCGCGTCGCTACTGAACAACCTCGGCTGGGAGCACTACGACGCGGGAGAGCTCGACTCCGCTCTCGATGCGTTCGAGAGAGCACTCGCGGCTCGCGAGCGCGAGCCGGAGAACACCGCGGCCATCGAGATCGCCCTCTACTCGGTCGGAAAGACGCTCCGCGCGCTCGACCGCTCGCCCGAGGCGGTACCGCTGCTCGAGCGGGCGCTTACCTCAGCGCGCGCCCGCGACCACGAGGACGGCTGGCTGCACGAGGAGCTCGCGGAGGAGTACGCGGCGCTCGGCCGCGACACGGAGGCCAGCGCGCAGGCCAGGCTTGCGATCCCGCTGCTCGAGCGCAACGACCCGTCCTTCGCCGCGGACGCCGAGCGCTCCGGCCGGCTCGCCGCGCTGGCGTCTACCTAGAGCGGAATGTTTCCGTGCTTGCGCTTCGGCGCAGGCTCGCGTTTCGTGAGCGCGGTCTCGAGCGCCGAGATCAGCACCGGCCGCGTTCTCCGCGGCTGGATCACGTCGTCGACGTAGCCGCGCTCTGCGGCCGTGTACGGGTTCGCGAAGCGCTCCTTGTACTCCGCGATGAGCTCCTCGCGCCTCGCGTCCGGGTCGTCGGCTTCCGCGAGCTCCGAGCGAAACACGATGTTCACCGCGCCCTCCGGTCCCATGACTGCCACCTCGGCCGTCGGCCAGGCGACGTTGAAGTCGGCGCGGATGTGCTTCGACGACATGACGTCGTACGCGCCTCCGTACGCCTTGCGAGTAATCACCGTCAGCTTCGGCACCGTCGCTTCCGCGTACGCGTACAGCAGCTTCGCGCCGTGCCTGATGATCCCGCCCCACTCCTGCGCCGTTCCCGGCAGGAAGCCCGGCACGTCGACGAACGTGACGAGCGGGATGTTGAAGGCGTCGCAGGTGCGCACGAAGCGCGCGGCCTTGACAGAGGCGTCGATGTCGAGGACGCCGGCCAGTGCGCCAGGCTGGTTGCCGACGACGCCGATCGCGTGACCGCCGAGACGCGCGAACGCGCAGACGATGTTGTCCGCCCAGTGCGCGTGCACCTCGAGGAGCTGGCCGTCGTCGACGACGCGCTCGATGACGGCCTTGACGTCATACGGCTTGTTCGGGCTGTCCGGGACGATCGTGTCGAGGGACGCATCCTCGCGGTCGATCGCGTCGGAAGGCGCGGCGTAATGGGGCGCCTCGAGGTTGTTCTGAGGCAGGAACGACATGAGGTAGCGCGCCTCCTCGAGACACGTCTCCTCGTCAGGGGTCGTGAAGTGCGCGACGCCGGACTTGGTCGCATGGGTGGCTGCGCCGCCGAGCTCCTCGAAGCTGACGTCCTCGCCCGTGACCGTCTTCACGACGTCGGGGCCCGTGATGAACATGTACGACGTCTCCTCGACCATGAGCACGAAATCCGTCATCGCCGGCGAGTAGACCGCGCCCCCCGCGCACGGCCCCATCACGAGCGAGATCTGCGGGACGACGCCGGAGGCCTGCACGTTCCTCCAGAAGATCTCCGCGTAGCCGGCGAGCGACACGACTCCCTCCTGGATCCGCGCACCGCCCGAGTCGTTGATTCCGATGACCGGACAGCCGTACTTGACGGCCAGGTCCATCACCTTGCAGACCTTCTCCGCGAACACCTCGGAGAGCGAGCCCCCGAACACGGTGAAGTCCTGCGAGAAGACGAAGACCTTGCGGCCGAAGACCGTCCCGTAGCCGGTGACCACGGCGTCGCCCCACGGGCGGTTGTCGCGCATCTCGAACTCGACCTCGCGGTGGCGTACGAAGCGGTCGAGCTCGACGAACGAGCCCGGGTCGAGGAGCTTCTCGAGCCGGTCGCGCGCGAGGAGCTTCCCGCGCTCGCGCTGCCGCTCGACATGGCGCTCGCTCGCCGGATGAAGCGCCTGCTCGCTGAGCTCCTCGAGCCAGCGGAGCTTGGCCTCGGTCGTGTCGTGCGTCTCCGTCATCGGCGAGGAGCCTAACGTCGCGCGACCCGGTGATAGCTTCGCCCGCGTGGGAACGACTCCGGTCGACCGCTCGACGACCTGGCCGTACGAGCACGGCGAGGCCGGGCGCTTCACCTATTCGCGCTTCGGCAACCCGACGACGGCGGAGGCCGAACGGCGTCTCGGCGAGCTCGACCGCGGCGAGGCGCTTCTCTTCTCCTCGGGCACGGCGGCGTGCACGTCCATCGTCCTCGCGCTGCTCTCGCCGGGTCAGACCGTCGCGCTCGCAGAAGGCGCGTACTACGGCACCGGCGCGATGCTCGACGAGCTGCGCCGTTGGGGCGTCGAGAAGATCGAGTTCGACCAGACGGGCGCGCCGCCCGACGGCGTCGACCTCGTCTGGCTCGAGGCGCCGTCGAACCCGTTCCTGACGATGCCGAGCTTCGAGGCGGCGGCCGCCCATCCTGCACGTGTCGTGTGCGACTCGACGGCTGCGACGCCGCTGCACGTGCGGCCGCTCGAGCTCGGCTGCGACATCGCGGTGCACTCCGCGACGAAGTACTTCGCCGGCCACGACGACGCACTCCTCGGCGCCGCCGTCTGCAAGGACGACGGGGTCGCCGCGCGACTCCTCGAGTTCCGCTCGCGCACGGGGCCTGTCCCCGCGGCCGACACGGCCTGGCTGCTCCTACGCGGGCTCGAGACGCTCGAGGTCCGGGTCACGCGCCAGAGCCTGACCGCCGCCGCGCTCGCCGAGCGCCTCGATCAGCACCCGTTGGTCGGCGTCGTTCGGTATCCCGGCTTCGGCGGCCTCATGTCCTTCGACGTGGCCGACGCCGAGGCCGCGCGCAACGTCGAGACGAGCACGGAGCTGATCGCGAACATGACGAGCCTCGGCGGCGTCACGTCGCGCATCGAGGCGCGGTCGCGCTGGGAAGGAGCGCGTGTCCCGCCCGGCCTGCTCCGGCTCTCCGTCGGTCTCGAGGATCCCGAGGAGCTCTGGCACGATCTCGAGCGCGCGCTCGGCGTGCTCTGACCATGCGAATCCTTGACCTGATCCGGAAACAGGGTGCACCGAGGACGCCGCAGGAGGCCGACTCGCTCGCGCTCAAGCAGCTCGCCGGGCGAGGCGCCGACCTCGCCAAGCCGAGGCACATCATCCACTTCGTCTATTTCGCCGAGGAGGCCGACGCACGCGCCGCGGCGGACGCGATCGCCGAGGCCTCCTGGACGGCGACCGTCGAGGCGCCGGACGAGGCTGCCGACCCGTGGTGCGTCAAGGCGGACGCGCACCGCATCTGCGGGCCGGACACGGTCGCGGCGTTCCGCTCGTGGTTCGAGGGGGTCGCCGCGAAGCATCGCGGCGAGTACGACGGCTGGGAGGCCTCCGCCAAGCCATAGCGAGCGCCCTACAGCAGGTGGCGGCCGAAGTCGCGCTCGAAGTCGCGCCACACGCTGTGGATGTGGGTGCCGCTGTTCCGCGAGTTGTCGAACTCGAGGACGAATGTCGGCCCCTGCAGCCGGTAGTACTGCGGCACGCCGGGTCGAGTGCTCCCGGCCCACCCGAACCGCGTACGTGCAAGGCCGGCCCGCTCCACTCGCGCGAGCGCAGTCCGTGCCACCTGGGTGGGGTGATTGGCGAGGTACGTCCGCACGATCTCGAGCACACGCCGTTGAGCGGTGGAGGGCAACTCGCCGACCAAGACGCCGACGCTCTCCAACGGCCGCACGCGAACGGCGTTCTGCGTGAGGTGGTCGGTCAGCGACTCGGACGAGAAGACGACGCGCCTGCGGAGTGCCCGGTCGAGGGAGAGCACGATCTCGCGCGCGGCGTCCTCCTCGCGCGGCATCGTCCGCTCGCCCTTCACCACGGTGCGGTACGCGCTTCCAGCCCGGGTCGGCCAGGCGCCGAGGAAGAACGGCTCCACCACGAGCTGATCCCCGACGATCGTGAAGTGCCTCGACAGATGGTGGCCTTCGAACCTCCAACCCCACACGGGTGCGCCCGGAGTGCCGAAGACCGACACGTAGTACCGGTCGGCGTCGAAGTCCCCGAGGCCGGTGCTCATGCGCTGGAGCACGCCCTGCAGCGCCATGATGTCGACCGCCTTGCGGTAGCCGCCCGGCGAACTGCTGACACGCAG
This sequence comes from uncultured Gaiellaceae bacterium, assembly GCA_963787855.1. Classification (GTDB taxonomy): domain Bacteria; phylum Actinomycetota; class Thermoleophilia; order Gaiellales; family Gaiellaceae; genus GMQP-bins7. The sequence goes on along the minus strand of CAWBER010000017.1, from coordinate 88,104 downwards.
GAGGTCGAGGCCGAGCCGCCGCTGCGTCGTCGACATGGCGCCGAGAGGAAGTCCGTTTCTCGGCACCGAGGAAGGGACCGTCCAGTGCCAGCGGGTACGCTCCGCACCGTCGAACGGGAACGTCGCCCGCCCGCGGTCAGCGGCCGACAGCGACGCGAGGAATATCCGTGCCGCGGACTCGACCGCCGCGGCGTCGGACCCCGCAGCCCAGGCAGGGCGGCCTCCTAGTGCGATCCCCGCTGCCCCGACGGCCGCGACGCGGAGAGCGGCGGGACGAGTCAGTCGTCGCTCGAGCAGGTCGTCATGCATGTCGAGCCTCCTTCCGCGCTTTCTGCTCAGCGAAGGATGCCTGATGCGCTCGTGGAGCGGCTCGGCCTGGCGGTGAGGGCGGCGGCTACGCTGTTCCCATGCTGTTCACGCGCAAGGCCACGGCGATGCCGACGCCCGAGGACGCGCTCCCGGGTCGTGACACGCCGATCGTGACTCCAGGGACGCACCTCGTCCTCGGGACGCCGATCGGCCCACCCTTCCCGGTAGGCACCGAGCAAGCGATCTTCGGCATGGGCTGCTTCTGGGGCGCCGAGCGCATGTTCTGGCAGGCGCCCGGGATCTACACCACCGCCGTCGCCTACGCGGGCGGCTACACGCCGAACCCGACGTACCAGGAGGTCTGCACCGGCCGCACGGGCCACAACGAGGTCGTGCTCGCGGTCTTCGACACGTCGAAGACGAGCTACGAGGACATGCTCCGCATCTTCTGGGAGGGCCACGACCCGACCCAGGGCATGCGCCAGGGCAACGACGTCGGCACGCAGTACCGCTCAGGGATCTACTGGACCTCCGACGCGCAGCGCGACGCCGCCATCGCCTCGCGCGACATGTTCCAGGAGGAGCTCTCGCGCGCCGGCTACGGCCTGATCACGACCGAGATCGTCGAGGCCGGCCCGTTCTACTACGCCGAGGACTACCACCAGCAGTACCTCGAGGCGAACCCGAACGGCTACTGCGGGCTCGGTGGGACCGGCGTCTCGTGCCCGATCGGGTTCGCCGACTCGCTGAAGACCGCCTAGACGTTCGGGTTCGCGTCGGGCCGCACTGGCCTAGGCGTCGGGATCGCCCGCTACGGGCATCCCGGCGGCGAGGACCGTGCTCTGCTTCGGACGCTCGGGTGTGAGCCCGCTCGACCCGGCGAGCCGCGTCGCGATGTACACCGGGATGATCGACACGACGATGACGAAGAGCGCGACGACGTTCACGATCGGCTGGTCGTCGGGGCGAGCGAGTGTCGCGAAGATCCAGATCGGGAGCGTCTGCTCCGCGCCGGAGGTGAAGACCGTCACGATGACCTCGTCGAACGAGAGCGCGAAGGCAAGCAGGCCACCCGCGAGCAGCGCGGTGCGCATCTGCGGGAGCATCACGTGCCTGAACGTCTGCCAGTTGTCGGCGCCGAGGTCGGCGGACGCTTCATCGAGCGAGCCGGCCGTACGGCGCATCCGCGCGATCGCGTTGTTGTAGATCACGACGATGCAGAAGGTGGCGTGCCCCACGATGATCGTCGTCAGGCCGAAGCCGATTCCCAGCGGCCCCAGGACGTCGATGATCGTCGCCTGCAGCGCGAGTCCCGTGACGATCCCAGGAAGCGCGATCGGGAGGATCACAGCGAACGTGATCACCTCGCGGCCGAAGAATCGGTATCGCGAGACCGCGAGCGACGCGAGCGTTCCGAGGACGAGCGCGATCGCGGTCGCGCCGACCGCCGCGATGAGCGAGTTCCTGAGCGCGTCGCGGACGTCCGGATCGTGGAACGCGACCGAGAACCAGCGGGTGCTGTACTTCTCGATCGGCCACGCCTGCGTGACGTTCCTGTTGAACGCGTACAGCGCGATGATGAACAGCGGCAGGTAGATGAACGCGAGCGTCAAGAGCGCGCCGCCTCGCAGCAGGATCCGCATGACGCGCGACTCGACCATCAGAGGGACTCGAACGCTCCGAGCCTGCGCGCGACGAGCAGGTAGACGACGACGACGGCGATCGGGACGAGCGAGAACGCCGCTGCAGTGGGCAGTGCCTCGCCGCGGATGTTGTAGATGACCGTCCCGATGAACTGCTCACTCGTGATGAGCCCCGGCGCGATGTAGTCGCCGAGCGTCAGGCAGAACGTGAAGATCGACCCGGCGACGATCGCCGGGAACGCGAGCGGCAGGATCACGCGGGTGAACGTCGTGAACGAGCGGCCGCCGAGGTCTGCGGACGCCTCGAGGAACGAATTCGGGATCCGCTCGAGCCCGGCGTAGATCGGCAGGATCATGAACGGCAGCCAGAGGTAGGTGAAGACGAGCCACAAGCCGACGGCCGACAACCCGTCGAAGTGAAGGCCGAACGGATCGAGTGCCCAGTTGATGACGCCGCCCTCGGACAGGATCGTGCGCCACGCATACGCCTTCACGAGATAGTTCGCCCAGAGCGGGACGAGGATGAGGACGACGAGGATGTCGCGGGTCCGGGGCGCCGCCACGCGCGCCATGTAGTACGCGATGGGGAACGCGAGGACGATGTCGGCGATCGTGACGAAGACCGCCATCTGGACAGTGCGCCAGGCAACGTTGCGGAACACGTCCTGCTCGAAGATCCGCTCGAAGTTCTCGAGCGTGAAGGTGTGGACGACCTCGCGCGTGAACGAATCCGTCTCCCAGAACGACGACAGGAGCAGGACGAACAGCGACCCGAAGTAGACGAGCACGAGCCACCCGACCGGCAGCGCGAGCAGCGTCCACAGGCGGACGCGCGGATGGCGGTAGAAGAACGTCGAGAGCCGCCGCCCCGGGCTTTCCCGGGGCGGCGGCTCGTAGACGGGGACTGACGTCATTCCCGGAGGGTTAGGGATTTAGCCCTTGATCTCCGTCCAGGCCGCCTCCCAGTCCTCCTGCGTCTTGCACGTCGTCGAGTCGTCGTCGTCACTGCAGTCCTCGACGGGCGTCGTCCAGTAGTAGACGTCCTCCCACCACGACTCGTCGTCGGCGTGGTACGTGTCGCAATGGTTCGTGATCCTTTGTGAGCTCGCACGCCTTCAAGTTGACAGGCGCCTCGCCGAAGCCCTCGGCCACCAGTGCTTGCGCCTCCGGGGAGAGCATGTGGTTCATCCAGAGATACATGCAGTTCGGGTTCTCGGCCTTCGAGTACAGCATCCACGTGTCCGACCAGCCCGTCGTGCCCTCCGTCGGCTTGATCGCCGCGACCGGCACGGGCGGATCGGCGCCCGTCAGCTGCACGTACTGGTACGGCCACGTCGTCCCGACGACGCTGTCTTCGTTCGTGTACTCGCCGATCTGCCTTGCAACGCTGCCGCCGTCCCAGTAGTTCAGGCCCGCCGGCGCCTGCTTCTTCAGTAGGTCGACCGCCGCGTTGAACTGCTCCTCGTTGAGCTGGTACGGGTTGTCGATCCCGAGATCGGGCTGCGTCGCCTTCAGGTAGACGGCAGCATCAGCGATGAAGATCGAGTCGTCGTAGATCGAGATTTTCCCCGCGTACTCCTGCAAGCCGTCGTCCTCCCAGATGATGCTCCAGCTGTTCGTGTCCTCGGGAACGATGTCGTTGCGGAACATGAGGTAGTTCGGGCCGCGGCCGTGCGGAACGCCATACGGCTGGCCGTCCAGGCTGTTGTAGTCCTGGTTCTTGATCCCCTCCTGCACGTCCGCGTAGTTCGGGACGAAGTCGGTGTTGATCGGAGCGACCTCGCCGGTGGCCATCAGGCGAACGCTGGCGTTCCCCGACGCGGAAACGCCGTCGTATGCCCCCGTCTGGATGAGGCTGATCATGTCGTCCGACGAGGCGCCGTCCTTCGTGTTCACGGCGCAGCCCGTCGCGGCGGTGAACTCGTCGGTGAGCTGTGCGTAGCCCGCCCACTGAACGACGTTGACCTCGCCCTCTTCCCGGGCCAACGACTGAATCTCCTCGAGGGAGCTTCCGAGACCCTCCACCGCAGTCGAGACTCCGCCGTCGCCGTCGCCGTCGTCGTCGCCTCCGCCACAGCCTGCGGCGACGACGCTCAGCGCCGCCACGAGCAGGCCGAAGGCGGCCCATCGCGCGACGCGTGTGTTACGTCCCTTCATTCCGATCCTCCCTCTCGTTCGTCGATGACCGACTCCTGTCCGGGCCGCCACTCGACCCGCACCCGCCGTCCTTTCACCTCGAGCACCTCGCTCGAGCCTTCCTCGAGGTTCTGCGCCAGCACCTGGAGCTCGCCACCGCGGTCGAGCGTAACGTGGTAGCGAGTGACGGGCCCGACGTACTGCACGTCACGGACGATCCCGGCTTCGACGTGCGAGCCCGCCTCGGGCTCCTCGCCGTCCTCGAGCAGGTTGATCTTCTCAGGGCGAACCGTGTAGCGGCGCCCGTCGCGCTCGATCACATTGGACACGCCGACGAAGCCCGCGATGAACTCGCTCTCCGGATGCTCGTAGACCTCGGCCGGCACGCCGATCTGCTCGATCCTCCCGTTGTTGAAGACGGCGAGGCGGTCCAACATCGTGAGCGCCTCCTCCTGGTCGTGCGTCACGTAGACGAAGGTGATGCCGACCTCTCGCTGGATCGATTTGAGCTCGATCTGCATCTCCTGGCGGAGCTTCAGGTCGAGCGCGCCGAGCGGCTCGTCGAGGAGGAGCACCTTCGGCCGGTTCACGATCGCGCGAGCCAGTGCGACGCGCTGGCGCTGACCGCCCGAGAGCTGCGACGGCTTGCGATCGCCGAACCCGGACAGGCGGACCATCTCGAGCGCCTGTGCCGCACGCTCGCGCCGCTCGCCCTTCTTGACCTTCTTCACCATGAGCCCGTACTCGACGTTCGCCTGCACGGTCATGTGCGGGAAGAGCGCGTAGTCCTGGAAGACCGTGTTGACGGGCCGGTCGTAGGGCGGAAGACGCGAGACGTCCTGGCCGGCGAGCTCGATCGTGCCCTCGTCGGGGATCTCGAAGCCCGCGATCATGCGCAGCGTCGTCGTCTTGCCCGAGCCGGAGGGGCCAAGCATCGTGAAGAACTCTCCTGCCGGGATGTCGAGATCGACCGAGTCGACCGCGACGACGTCTCCGAATCGCTTGGTCAGGCCTCTGACACTGATGTCCGGCGCACCCGCGTCAGGCGCCAAGCGACTCCTCCAGGATGGCGAGCCCCTCGTCGAGCTCGTCTGAGGCGATGTTGAGCGGCGGGAGCAGGCGGATCACGTTCCCGTCGAGGCCGCAGGAGAGAAGGATCAGCCCGCGTTCGAACGCGGCGTCCACGACGGCCCTCGCGTGGTCGCCCGAGCGCTCCGCGAACTCGAATGCCAGCATCGAGCCGAGGCCGCGCACCTCGCCAATCTCGGGATGGCGAGCCGCGATCTCGTCGAGGCGCGCTCGCAGGGTCTCTCCGAGCTCGCGCGCTCCCGCGAGGAACTCGTCCTCGGTCACGGTGTCGAGAACGGCGAGCGCGGCGGCGCAGGAGAGCGGGTTCCCGCCGAACGTGCCTCCGAGGCCTCCCGCCGGCACCGCGTCCATGACCTCGGCGCCGCCCGTGACACCGGCGAGCGGAAGGCCGCCGCCGATGGACTTCCCGAAGACTGTCAGGTCCGGCTCTGCGCCCGCGTACTGCTCGATCGCCCACATCGTCCCCGTGCGCCCGACGCCCGACTGCACCTCGTCGCTCACCCACAGGATCCCGTGCTTCCGGCAGAGCTCGTGCAGACGCGCGGGGTAGTCGGGCGGCATCGCGATGAAGCCGCCTTCGCCCTGCACGGGCTCGATCACGACACACGCGACCGTCGAGGGGTCGACGTCCGCCTTGAACAGGTGCTCGAGCGCGGCGATCGAGTCGTCGGACGAGATCCCGTGGTAGGGATAGGGCGCCGGCGCGCGGTAGACCTCGGGCGCGAACGGGCCGAACCCGGCCTTGTACGGCTTCACCTTGCTCGTCATCGTCATGGCGAGGAGCGTCCGACCGTGGAAGGCGTTGTCGAACGCGATCACCGCCGGGCGACCCGTCGCCCAGCGCGCGATCTTCACGGCGTTCTCGACCGCCTCGGCGCCGGAGTTCACGAGGATGGAGCGCTGCTCACCGCCCCCGCAGGGCGAGAGCTCGGCGAGCCGCCGGCAGACCTCCACGTACGGCTCGTAGACGCCGATCATGAAGCACTGGTGCAGGTAACGATCCGCCTGTTCCTTGATCGCCTCGACAATCGCAGCGTGCCGGTGCCCCGTGTTCTGGCAGCCGATGCCGCCTGCGAAGTCGATGAAGGTGCGTCCGTCCGGATCGGTAACGCGCGCGCCCTCGGCGTGCGCGACCACGAGCTTCGGCGTCGACATCCCCGGGGCGACGTAGCGCGCGCGGTCGGCCAGGATCCGCTCCGCCGCTGTCGTGTCAGTCGCCATCGGGCGATTATCTGCCCCGAAGGGGATTCGAGCAACTGGCAGAAGCGACCGATGAGACCACGTACCCTATGAAGCCCGCGCCGGGGTAGCTCAGCTGGCAGAGCACCGCTCTTGTAAAGCGGACGTCGCGGGTTCGAGTCCCGCCCCCGGCTCTCGTCAGGCCAGCACTTCGCGCGTCTTCTGGTGCGCGAGGATCTTGCGCTTGACGCGCTGGAGCGCGTTGTCGATCGTCTTCGTGTCCACCTCGAGATCCTCGGCCATCTCCTCGTAGGAGTTGCCCTCGAGGTACAGGGTGAGGGCCTGCGACTCGAGCGACGAGAGTCCCGTCCCGAGGCTGAACACGAGGCTCTGGAGCTCCTCGGTCGAGATCACGCACACGGAGGGGTCGTTGACGCTGGGCCCGGGAAGCGCGTCGCCCAGCGTGCAGTCGCCCTCGGACTCCTGCCCCGCCGGGGTATGGCTGAACGAGACGTAGGTATTGAGCGGGGAGTGCTTGAAGCGGGTCGCCGTCTTGATCGCGGTGATGATCTGGCGCGTCACGCACAGCTCCGCGAAGCTGCGGAACGAGGTCTCCTTGTCCGGGCGGAAGTCGCGAACGGCCTTGTACAGGCCGATCATCCCTTCCTGGATCAGGTCGTCGCTGTCGCCTCCCGCGAGGAAGTACGAGCTGGCCTTGAGGCGCACGAAGCCGGTGTAGCGGCGCATCAGGTCGTCGAGCGCGTGCTGGCTCCCGTTTCGCGCCTTGAGGACGAGCTGGAGATCTTCGAGCTCTCGCTGGACCTTCTGCGCTGTCTTCGGTGCTGCAGCGGTGCGGACGGCCATTGCGACTACCCCCGTGTTCGACGGCGTGAGGCTCGCCTGAGTGCCGATCAACCTGGCCGTCGTGCAAGTCTCACCTTGAAGTTGAGGAAGAACCTAGCACCATCCGCCAAGCGTTACAAGCCCTTTGCGACAATTGCAGGATGCTAAGAACGTACGTTCGTATAGGAGGTGTGGCTAGCCCCACGGCGGTCTCGTGACGGTTGTGCCACGATCCTCTCGATGAGCCCCACCGCGCTGATCGTGGACGACCATCCGAGCTTTCGCGCGTCCGCGCGGGCAGTACTCGAGGCGGAGGGCTTCGACGTCGTCGGCGAGCTCGAGGACGGGGCCTCGGTCCGCGCAGCCGTGCTCGCACTCGATCCCGACGTCGTCCTGCTCGACGTCCAACTCCCCGACATGTCGGGCTTCGACGTGTGCGCCGAGCTCGAGGACCACGCCGGCCGGACGGTGGAGGTGATCCTCGTGTCGAGCCGCGACCTCTCGGACTACGGCGAGCTCGTCGAGTCGTCGTGCGCGTGCGGCTTCGTGCCCAAGGGCGAGCTCTCGGGCGACCTCATCACCGCGCTCCTGGCTTGAACCGCGTTTCCATCTCGGAGCTCATCGTCTCGCTCGAGAACGGCGCGCCGCTGCGCGACGCCCTCGCGAGCGCGCTCGGTGACGACCGGCTGGCGGTCTTCTACTGGATCGACCAGCGCCAGGGGACGTCGCGTGGTGGCTGGGTCGACCCGCAGGGGCATGCCAGCGCAGAGCCCTCCGCGGGCGACGGGCGCTCCGTGAAGCTGGTCGAGCACGACGGCACGCGCATCGCCGCGATCGACTACGACGCGGCGCTCGACGGCGAGCCGGAGTTACTCGACGCGGTCACCGCAGCTGTGGGGCTCGCGCTGCGAAACGATCGTCTCCAGGCGGAGCTCCGTGCCGAGGTCGCTTTCTGGGACACCGTGACGAACACGGTCCCGAGCCTGCTCGTCACCGTCGACACCGACGGCGCGATCCGCAATCTCAACGCAGCGGCCGTCGACGCCGCCGGCTACGAAGAGAAGCACGAGGTCGTCGGCCGCGACTACTGGGACGTCTTCATCGACCCGTCCGAGCGCGCCGAGGTCATGGAGCGGTTCGCGACCCTCGCGCCGGAGTTCGCGGCCGGCGAGTACGAGAACGTGTTCCGGAACGCGCGAGGCGAGCGCCGGGTCGTGTTCTGGCGGACGGCCCCCGTCCACGACGAGAACGGCGAGGTCATCGCGATCGTCTCGGGCGGCGCGGACATCACGATGCGTCGCAAGCGAGAGCTGGAGCTGGAGCGAGAGCGCGACGTCCAGACGACGGTGTTCGAGTCGATGCCGAGCATCATGGTCGTGCTCGCTCCCGACGGGACGATTCGCGACCGGGATGCCGAAGATCGGCGCGTGGGAGCGAACCGCGCTTTCACGAAGGCCGTCGTGTGGCCCGATGACCAGCTGGTCGGCCGCCCGTTCGTCGACATCCTCGTCGAGGACGACGACGGTCGCGCGGCCCGTGCGATCGCAGCCGCAGCGGCCGGGCAGACGTCGGAGGAAGTCGAGTCGCAGCTCCTCTCGGCAGACGGAAGCTCGCGCGTCTACGCGTGGTCGGCACTTCCTATCGCGGACGTCACGGGCCGGCTGCAGCGGCTGGTGCTCGTCTCCGGCGCGGACCTCACCGAGCGCAAGCGGCTCGAGGCCGAGAACGAGCTCGAGCGCGCATTCCTCAACGCGATCGCGAACAACGCGCCGAGCCTCCTGTGCCTCGTCGACGCCGACGGGGTGACGACCGAGAGGGGCGCGAACATCGCGTTCGAGCGCACCCTCGAGTACGAGCCGGAGGAGATCGGCGGCCAGGTCTTCTGGGAGACGTTCATCGAGCCGTCGGAGGCGGACGAGGTGCGGGATGTCGTCGGCCGCATCGCGGCCGGAGCGCCGCCCGCCGAGCATGACAACACATGGGTCACGAAGACAGGCCGCGCCCGCTCGATGGCGTGGACGTGCACGCCATTGCCCAAGCTCGACGAGCGGACGCTGTTCCTCATCACGGCCCTCGACATCACCGAGCGCAAGCGGGCCGACGAGGACCTTCGCGCATCGCGCGCGAGGCTCGTGCGCGCCGAGGAGACGGCGCGGCGAGAGCTCGAGCGCAACCTGCACGACGGCGCCCAGCAGCGCCTCGTCGCGCTCTCGGTGGCGCTTCGCCTCGTCGAGTCGCGGATGACCAGCGATCCCGAAGCTGCAGTCGAGTTACTCACGGGCGCGCATGCGGAGCTCGCCCAGGCACTCGAGGAGCTACGAGAGCTGGCCAGAGGCATTCACCCGGCCGTGCTCACGGACCGCGGCCTTCGACCGGCCCTCGAGACCCTCGTCGCCCGAGCGCCCTTCCCGGTCGAGCTCGCGGTTCACGAGGAACGCCTCTCCACCGACGTCGAGGCAGCGGCCTACTACGTTGTCGCGGAGTCGCTGACGAACATCGCGAAGTACGCGCATGCGTCGTCGGCGGAAGTCGAGGTGCGTCGCGACGGCGACGTGCTGGTCCTCGTTGTCTCCGACGACGGGATCGGTGGAGCGGACCCGAGGCGCGGGTCGGGGCTCAGCGGTCTCGCCGATCGCGTCGCGGTGCTCGAGGGGACGCTCGCAGTGGAGAGCCCGCGCGGGAAGGGTACGTCGGTACGCGCCGAGATCCCCCTCTCGGAGTGAGACGCGACATAAACTCGGCGATCGTGCACGACCTCCCTACCGGCACCGTCACCTTCCTCTTTGCCGACATCGAAGGCTCGACTGCGCTGCAGCAGGACCCCCGCGTCGACTACGCCGCGGCGGTCTCGCTGCTCCGTCGCGTCCTTCGCGAGACGGTCGCGGCTCACGGCGGAGCCGAGGCCGATGCGGTCGGGGACGAGTACGTCGCTGCGTTCGCCGAACCGATTGCCGGCGTCGATGCGGCATTCGCGACGCAGCGGAGGTTGCGCGACACCGAATGGCCCGACGGCGCGACGGTCCGCGTCCGGATCGGGCTGCACGTCGGCTCCCCTAGCCTCGGCGACGAGGGCTACACGGGACTCGACATCGTACGCGCGTCGCGGATCGCGAACGCCGGACACGGGGGGCAGATCGTCGTGTCGGACGAACTGCTGAACGCGCTCAACGGCATCGCGAGCCGCGACCTCGGCGAGCATCGGCTGGGGGGCCTCGCGCGCCCCGAGCGAATCCACCAGCTGCTCGCCGACGACCTCCCGCGCGACTTCCCACCGCTTCGAAACACCGTCTCGACGCTCGGCGCCGGCATCAGCGTCGTGCTGGCGGACGACACGGTGCTGCTGCGCGAGGGGATCGCACGGCTCCTGGCCGACGCGGGCTTCGACGTCGTCGCGCAGTCGGGGGCGCCGGACGACCTGCTCCGCCACGTCGGAATGCACCGGCCGAACGTCGCGATCGTCGACATCCGGATGCCTCCGACCCACACGGACGAAGGCCTACGAGCCGCGGCCGAGATCCGCCAACGTTTCCCGGATACCGGAGTGCTGGTCCTCTCACAGTACGTCGAGCCCGCGTTCGCGATGGGCCTCTTCGCGACGATCACACACGGGATCGGCTACCTCCTCAAGGATCGGGTTGCGGACCTCGACGAGTTCGCGTCCGCCGTGCGCCGGATCGCCGAGCACGGTTCGGTGCTCGATCCGGCTGTCGTGGCCGAGCTGTTCGGGCGAAAGCGGCAAGACGATCCGCTGTCGCTCCTGACGCCCCGCGAGCGAGAGGTGCTCGAGCTGATGGCGGAGGGCCGCTCGAACCAGGCGATCGCCGACCGGCTCTACGTCACGCCGCGGGCCATCGAGAAGCACGTCACGAACATCTTCGTCAAGCTCGGCCTCCCGGCGACCACCGAGGATCACCGCCGGGTGCTGGCCGTGGTCGCCTTCCTGCAGGGCTGAAGGCAAGGCGAGGGCGAGGCGAGCCTCGCCCCTACTCGCCGCGGCGCAGGCGCTCGAGCCGCTCGCGCACGTCCGGATCGAGCCGGTCTCCGACCCGGCCGCCCGCTCCGCGCTGCTCGTGGTCGACATGCCGGACGGGCGCCAGCTCCTCGAGGAAGACGCGCGAAGCGAGCTTTCGCACCTCCTGTCCCGAGGTCCAGCGCACGGCGTGGTCGGAGGACACGACGCAGACCCGTTCCGACGCCCGGTTCTCGGCCGCGAGGCGCTCGAGCACGTCGTCGGCATGGGCCGTGTAGCGCACCTGGAGCGACCCGATCGTGCGCTCCTCCCCCACGCCGTCGAACACGACGACGCCGCGCGCGCCCTTCCCGGCGACGAAGCTCGCGAGCATGTCGACGAGCCCGTCGCGATCCTTCAGCTCCCCGGCGTTCAGCAGGTTGTAGCCGTCGAAGAGGTACAGGGTGGGCTCAGGCATCTCGCGCCCCCCGCTGGCGTCGCGCCTCGAACAGGAGAACGGCCGCGGCGACGGACACGTTGAGCGATCCGACCTTGCCGCCGAGCGGGATCGACACCGTCGCGTCGCACGTTCGGCGGACGAGGGGGCGCACGCCCTTCCCCTCGGCCCCGAAGACGAGCGCAACGCCTCCCGTCAGGTCCGCGTCCCACATCGAGACGGTCCCTTCGGAGTCCGCGGCGTACGCCCAGAGGTCGTTTCCCTTGACCTCTCCGAGGTAGCGAGCGAGGTTCGGCGTCACGGCGACCGGGACGTGCTCGACCGCTCCGGCCGACGCGCGGCACACGGCAGGCGTCACTCGCACCGAGCCATGGGCGGGAATGACGACTCCGGTCGCTCCGACGCCTTCTGCGGTGCGCACGACGGCGCCGAGGTTGTGCGGGTCGGTGACCTGGTCGAGGCAGACGAGAAGTGGCGACTCGCGCTTCGCAAGCTCGTGTGCGTCCACGTACCGGAAGGGCTCGCACCAGGCGACGACGCCCTGGTGGTCGCGCGTGCCCGCCGCCTCGGAGAGCAGGCGCTCGGGCTTCACGTGCGGCTTCGGCCCCGCATCCAGCCACGGGATCTGTGCGGCGGCGCGATCCGTCACCCACGTCTCGAGCACCTGCCGCCGCCCGCGGTACAGCTCGCGCGCCGCGTTCCGGCCGTACACGAGCTCGCGGGTCAACGTCATCTGCGGCGGACGAGCCGGAAGCCGCCGGACTCGTCGCGCACCTCCCAACCCGCGCCCTCGATCTCGCCGCGTAGGCGGTCGGCCTCGTCGAAGTCGCGTGCGGTCCGTGCCTCGATGCGCTGCTCGGCGAGAGCCACGACCTCGCCGGGTGCTTCCTCCTCCTCGGCGAGCGACCCGAGGCCGAAGATCGCAAGCGCTCGCCGGAGCAGGTCATGGTCGCGCCACTCGTGCATCACCGCGAGTGCCGCAGGCGTGTTGAAGTCGTCGTCGAGTGCCGCGGAGAATCGATCCCACGAATCGTCGGGGGCCGCTGTGCTCGGCCGGCGGAACACCTCGCGGAAGCCCTCCGCGCGCGCGGCCGCGGCAGCCATCGCGTCGTCGGAGAAGTCGACCGGCTTGCTCCAGTGGCCGGTCAGGTGAAAGACGAGGAGCGCCTCACGCCCCCACGTGTCGAGGACGTTGCGCAACGTCACGACGTTCCCGAGCGACTTCGACATCTTCTCGGCGTCGAGCTCGAGCATCCCGTTGTGCATCCAGACGTGCGCAAAGCGATGTCCGAGAGCACTCGACTGCGCGAGCTCGTTTTCATGGTGCGGGAAGCGGAGATCGAGCCCTCCGCCGTGAATCTCGAACTCCGGCCCCAGGTACTTCTCCGCCATGGCGGAGCACTCGATGTGCCAACCCGGCCGACCTCTCCCCCACGGCGAGTCCCAGGCCGCATCCTCGGAAGGCTTCTGCGACTTCCAGAGTGCGAAGTCGCGCTGATCGCGCTTGAGCTCGCTCGACTCCTGCGAGACCATCTCGTCCAGCTTCGCGCGGGAGAGCCGGCCGTAGTCGGGCCAGCGCGCAACGCTGAAGTAGACGTCCCCGCTCGTCTCGTACGCGAGGTCCCGCTCGATGAGCTCCTGAATGAACGCGACGATCTCCGGGATGCTCTCCGTTGCGCGCGGCTCGACGTCGGGCCGGCCGAGCCCGAGGTCATCCGTGTCCTCGAAGAACCATGCGGTCGCGCGTTCGGAGAGGTCGCGGCTCCCAACCCCCTGACGCGCTGCCTCCGCATAGACCTTGTCGTCCACGTCGGTGATGTTGTGGACGAGCGTGACGTCGTAGCCCTTCTCGCGCAGCCAGCCGCGTAGCCACATGGCGAGCGCGAACGGACGCGAGTTGCCTACATGGACACGCTGGTAGACGGTCGAACCGCACACGTACGCGCCGATCGGGCCCGGAGGCGGTGGCAGCTCGACGTGCGAGCGCGTCAGCGTGTCGTAGAGGCGCATCGCGCCGATCGTAGTCAGGACGTGCGCTCGAGGGCATCGTCGCGCGGCAGCGCGGCGAGCACGGATGCGAGCTCCGGGCCGCGCTCGGCGCCGGTGAGCGCGAGCCTGAGAGCGTGAAGGTCTCCGCCCACCGCCTTCAGCTCTCGGACGATCGCGCGCGCCTCGTCCGACGTCAGCCACTCGGGCGCCGGGCGACGGAGGTCGCCGAAGCGCTCGAGCGTGAGCCGCGCGTCGTCGCCCGGCGCGACGCGTTCCGGTGCGACGACGAGGCGCGCGTATTCCCGTGCCTCGAGGAGCGATCGCGCGCCCCGGAGAGCGGGGACCACCTCGACAGGCGCCTCCGCAGCCGCGGCGAGCTCCTCGTCGGGCATTGCCGCGATCGCGTCGACGGCGAGCCGCCGGAGGCGCGCGAGGTCGAGCTGCACGTCGTGCTCGGGCAGGTCGAGCTCGTCGAGGTAGGTGCGCACGGCGGAAGCAGGAAACCCGTCCTCGCGCAGCTCCGCGATCGAGGAGTGGCCGTGCCGCTTCGAGAGCTTCTTCCCGTCCGCCCCGAGGACGAGGCCGTGGTGGATCACTTCCGGCAGCTCACCGCCGAGCGCGCGCGCGATCCTCCGCTGCACAGGCAGGTTCGGCCGGTGATCCGAGCCACGAATGACGTGCGTGATCTCGAGCGCGAGATCGTCGACGACGGAGGCGAGCTGGTACGTCGCGCTTCCGTCCGGCCGCAGCAGCGTGGTCCCCTCCCCGGCGACGCGCACGGATCCGTCGTCGTCGCGCTCCGCACCGCCGTTCGCGAGTGCCTGTTGGGCGGCGGCGGCGTACGTCGCGCCGCGCTCGCTCTGGCGCACTAGACCTTCGTCGACGCCGACGCCGAGCCACGCGAGCTCGCCGATGATCGCCTCCTCCCCGCCCGGGACCGTCCGCGAGGCGTCGGTGTCGTCGATGCGCAGCACGAGGACACCGCCGTGCTCGTCCGCGAACCGCCGGTTGGCGACCGCGGTCAGGGCGTTGCCGAGGTGGAGCGAGCCCGTCGGGCTTGGCGCGAAACGAACGCGGACCGACATGCGGCTAGGCGTCGATCGCGACGTGACCTGGCTGCGCAGCGACGCGGTCGAGCCACGCGCGCATCGCCGGATACGGCTCGAGGTCGAAGCCGCCCTCGTGGGCGACGTGCGTGTACGCGTACAGCGAGATGTCCGCGAGCGAGTAGCGCTCGCCCACGAGGAACGTTCGTCGTTCGAGGTGGCGCTCCATCGCGTCGAGCGCCGCGTAGCCGCCTTGCATCCGCGCTGGAAGCCGTTCCTCGAACCGCTCGGGCGTGCCCGAGTACGCGACCCAGAACCGTGCGACCGCGATGTTCGGCTCGTGGCTGTACTGCTCGAAGAACTGCCACTGCAGCACCTGGGCGCGCTCGTACGAATCATCCGGGACGTACGGGGTTCCGTCGCCGAAGTACCAGATGATGGCGTTCGACTCTGCGAGCGGGCGGCCGTCGTCGAGCACGAGGGTCGGAACGCGCAAGCCGGGATTCAGCTCGCCGAGCACCTCGGCGCGATTCGACCGGTCGACGACCGACATCTCCACCGTCTCGTATTCGAGCCCGAGATGTGCGAGCAGCAGGCGAACCTTGTAGCAATTGCCCGAGACCGCCGAGTTGTACAGCCGCACGTCGACAGCCTAGTCAGGCACAAGTACGCTCCGGTGGTGGCGACGAGCGCTCCTGGAAGGCTTTCTGACGACGAGCTCGTCAGCCTTCTCGAGCTCGCAAGGAAGGCAGACAGCGTCGAGCTGAAGCTCACGGTCCCCGCCGCCGATCACCGCACCGCGATCTCGGGCCTCGGCCTCGATCCGCTGGAGGCGCAGATCCGGCAGGTCTTCTTCTTCGACACACCGGACCTCGACCTGAACGCCGTCGGCGTGGTCGCTCGCGCGCGAAGGATCCAGGGACGTTCCGGCGATACGGTCGTCAAGCTCAGGCCGGTCGACCCTGACGGCCTGCCGGCGGAGCTGCGCACGTCTCCCAACATCGTCGTCGAAGTCGACGCGATGCCCGGCGGATACGTGTGCTCGGCGACACTCAAGGCAAAGGCGAGCGCGCCGTCGGTCCGCGAGGTCGCGCTCGGAGATCTTTCGATTCGAAAGCTCTTCTCGAAGGAGCAGCGCGCGTTCTTCACCGCGCATGCGCCGGGCGAGCTCGCCCTGAACGAGCTCTCCGTCCTCGGCCCGATCTTCGTCCTGAAGCAGAACTTCGAGCCGAAGGAGCTCGGGCGGCGGATGGTCGCGGAGCTCTGGTTCTACCCGGACGGCTCCCGGATCCTCGAGCTATCGACGAAGTGCACCGCCACGAATGCCTTCCAGGTCGCTGCCGAGGCTCGTGCGTTCCTCACCGACAAGGGCGTGACCCTGAACGGGCGGCAGGAGACGAAGACGAAGGCGGCGTTGACGTACTTCTCGAAGCAGCTCCGGACCGCCGCGGCCGCCGGCTAGCGATAGTCCGGGTTCGCGAAGTCGAACCGGCAGCCCGCGTCCCAGAGCGACCGCTGGTTGCCGTGCGCCGGCATCCCACCCGCGTCCTTGAGCATCCGCGCCACGTGGAGCAGGTTCCACGTCATGAAGGTCGTGTTCCGGTTCGTGAAGTCGTTGGCCGGTCCGCCCGAGCCCTCGTCGAGGTAGGAGGGCCCCGGGCCCGCCTCGCCGATCCAGCCCGCGTCCGCCTGCGGCGGGATCGTGTAGCCGAGGTGTTGGAGCGAGTAGAGGATGTTCATGGAGCAGTGCTTGATCCCGTCCTCGTTGCCGGTGATGAGGCAGCCGCCGACCTTCCCGTAATACGCGTACTGGCCGTCCTCGTTGAGGAGGCTCGAGCACGCGTACAGCCTCTCGATCACCCGCGTGCAGACGGACGACTTCTCGCCGAGCCAGATCGGCGAGCCGAGGACGAGGATGTCCGCTGCCTGGACACGCTCGTACAGCTCGGGCCAGTCGTCGCTCGCCGCGCCGTGCTCTCGCATGTCCGGCCAGACACCGGGCGCGAGATCGCGGTCAACCGCACGCACCGAGTCGACCGCGACCCCGTTCCGCTGCATGATCTCCATCGAGATCCGCATGAGCCCGCCGGTGTGCGTGAGCTCGGGCGAAGGCTTGAGCGTGCAGTTCACGTAGAGCG
Organism: uncultured Gaiellaceae bacterium; assembly: GCA_963787855.1. Taxonomy (GTDB): domain Bacteria; phylum Actinomycetota; class Thermoleophilia; order Gaiellales; family Gaiellaceae; genus GMQP-bins7. Next base: position 71,326 of record CAWBER010000017.1, on the reverse strand, counting down.
CCTGGAGATCGGAGAAATCCCACCGGCTCGTCGAGCACAGCTCCTCCTGGAACTCAGTCAGCGTCATCTCGGCCTCCGGGTCGATAGCTCGCATACCCTCGCACGGTGGAGCAGCCGCTGGCGAAGTGGTATGCGGCATGTGGTCGCGATCTCCCCTGGCGTCGTACCCGCGACCCGTACGCGATCCTCGTCTCCGAGGTGATGCTCCAGCAGACGCAGGTCGAGCGGGTCGTCCCGCGCTACCTCGCATGGCTCGAGCGCTGGCCGACGGTCGGCGCGCTGGCGGCGGCGACGGCCGCGGACGTGATCCGCGAGTGGCAGGGCCTCGGCTACAACCGCCGCGCCGTGAATCTCCATCGCGCAGCCCGGACCGTCGCTGGGGACGGCTGGCCCGACGATCTGACGACGCTGCCGGGCGTCGGCCCGTACACGGCCGCGGCCGTGCGTTGCTTCGCGCTCGGTGAGGACGTGCTGCCCGTCGACGTGAACGTCGAGCGCGTCTTGCGCCGAACGGGCCATGCGTTCACGGCTTCGTCCGCGCAGGCACTCATGGATCTCGGCGCCACGGTCTGCCTCGCGCGCATCCCTCGCTGCGACGACTGTCCGCTGGCGTCCGAGTGTCCGTCGCGCGGCACGCGTGACGAGCCCGCCCGCAAGCAGGGACCGTTCGAGGGCTCGTTCCGGCAGCGTCGCGCCGCCTTGCTCCGAGTCGTCGCCGATGCGCCGTGCGAGCTCCAGGGACTCGACGACGAGACCGTCCGCTCGCTCGAGCGTGACGGCCTCGTCGTCGTGGAGGGAAGTGTCGTCTCGCTACCGGCCTAGAGGACAGGACAGTTGACGACGATGGGCATCGGCCGGATCGTCACGTCCCCGGCGCGCTGAGCACGCGCGACTGCGGCCGCGGACCGAAGGACGCGTACGTCCGCGCCGTCGTCCCACGTCACCATCCGCACCGCCCAGAGCGGCGTGTAGTCCGCGCGACCGGGAACGGTGTCGATGATGTTGCGCTGGCCGTCGTCGCCGTTCGTGAACGCCCAGATCGGCGCGACCTTGTTCCCGGCCCTGAGCTTCACCGGGCCGAAGTCGAGATACGAGACGACCTCGCCACGATAGAAGCCGAGCGTCACGTCTTGCGAGAACGTCTTCACGGGGCCGTCCGCCGCGAGCGCGGGCAAGGCGAGCGCGACGGTACTCGCTGCAACGGCTACCACGAGCACGAGGATCCGCTTCATGATTCTCCTTCCGTCGAGTGCTTCCGTTCGACGGTAGGGAGCGCGTCTTGCGCCGACCTGACGCCGCGCTGAACGTTTTCTTGTTCACCTCGGCGTAACCGAGCGCGACGCACAATGCGCCGGTGGCAACCGTTCTCGTCGTCGACGACGAGCCGATCGTGCGCGAAGTCGTCGTGCGCTACCTGACCCGGGAGGGCTACCGGACCCTGGAAGCGGCCGACGGAAACGCCGCGCGCGGCGTCATCGAGGGAGCCGACCTCGACCTAGTCGTCCTCGACGTCATGCTGCCGGGCGCCGACGGCCTCGAGCTCTGCCGCTGGATCCGCGGGCGTTCGGAGCTCCCCGTGATCATGCTGACCGCGCGGGGCGAGGAGGCCGACCGGGTCGTCGGCCTCGAGCTCGGCGCGGACGACTACGTGACGAAGCCGTTCTCGCCTCGCGAGCTCGCTGCGCGCGTGCGCAGCGTCCTCCGTCGCTCGGCCTCGGCCGGCGCGCCGGTCGCTGCGCTCCACTTCGGCGACGTCGAGCTCGAGCGCGAGACGCGCGACGTCCGCAAAGCGGGCTCGACGGTTCGACTAACAGCGAAGGAGTTCGACCTCCTCTGGTTCCTCGCGAGCCACCCGCGCCGGGTCTTCTCGCGAGACCAGCTCATGGCGAGCGTCTGGGGCTACACGGCCGCACTCGACACGGGAACGGTCACCGTGCACATCCGGCGCCTGCGCGAGAAGATCGAGGACGATCCGTCGCAGCCGCGGTACCTCGAGACGGTCTGGGGCATCGGCTACCGGCTCGCCGCATGATCGCGATGCTCGGATCGGCCGCACTCGTCGCTCTCGTCACGCTGGCGGCCGGCCTCGTATTCGCGTACCTGCTGCGGCTTCTCCCGACCGTGCGGCTGCAGCTTGCCGGGCTGGCGTTCCTCGCCGTCTTGCTGCCGCTCGGAGCCGTGCTCCTCTCGGGCTGGGTCATGTTCCACATGGGTGAGGACGTGAAGATCCTGGCGGTCACGGCAGCTTCGGCGCTCACCGCGGTGGTCGCCGCACTCGTGCTCGCACGTTCGATCGTGGGCTCGATCGACCGCGTTCGCGGCGCGTCCGTCGAGCTTGCCCGCGGCGATCTCGAGGTCCGTGTGCCGGAGCACGGCCCGGCCGAGGTTGCCGAGCTCGCCGCGTCCTTCAACGAGATGGGCGACAACCTCCGCCGCCTCTTCGACAGCCGCCGGGAGCTCGTCGCGTGGGCGAGCCACGACCTCCGAACACCACTCGCGAGCATGCAGGCGATGCTCGAGGCGGTCGAGGACGACCTCGCTGCGCCCGAGGAGTACGTGCCCGTTCTGCGCGAGCAGGTGCGCGTCCTCTCCGTCCTCGTGGACGACCTCTTCGAGCTCGCCCGGATCGACGCGGGCGCGCTCACGATCGAGATGCTCCGGCTCCCGATGGCGCCGATCGTCTCGAGCTCGCTCAAGAGCATCGAGGCCGAGGCGCGCAGCCGACACGTTCGGCTCGACGCGGACGTGGACGAGGAGATCACCGCGCGCTTCGAGCCCGACAAGGTCGAGCGTGTGCTCATGAACCTGCTGACGAACGCGCTGCGCCACACGCCGTCGGACGGTGCGGTGGCCGTGCTCGTCGAGCCGACGCAGGACGAGGTGCGCGTCGCCGTCGAGGACACGGGCGCGGGGATCGACGTGGAGGCGCGTGAGCGGATGTTCGAGCGGTTCTGGCGCGGCGACCAGTCGCGCTCCTCCCGTGGGGCAGGGCTCGGGCTCGCGATCGCGCGCGGGCTCGTCGAGGCCCACGGCGGCCGGATCTGGGCGGAGAACCGCGAGGGCGGCGGCGCTCGCGTGTGCTTCACGCTGCCCGCCGGCTGATCAGACGGGGTGATGAACCCAGACGTTCGGCTCGACGTGCGTTCCGACGCCGTCGGCGAACACGACCGGCGCGAGGCAACCGGGGAAGACGTAGGTGCCGTCCTCGGGGAAGGGCATCCCCGTCCACCCCTCCCACTCTGCGGCGGTTCCGCGGATCGTCATCGACTCGGGTGCGAGCGCGACGATCTCGCCGCCCACGAGCTCGTGGATGCGCAGCCAGGGGTCGAAGTGCGACCCGTCGGCGCGGCGCCACTCGGCGTAGCGCTCGATCGGGATAAGCGGATAGCGCTCCTTCCAGGTCGGACGCACGGGAGCGATCACACCGCCCTCAAGTCCGGCTGTGCGCGCGTTGTCGGTGAACGTCGTAATCATCCGGCTCGACAGCTGCCTGCCCTGCTGGTCGGGCGCGACGCTGATCGCGATCGCCATGAGCGCCGTGTGCTGCCGCTCGGAGGTCATCCCACGCACGAAGCCGTCCTCCCAGCCCGAGGGCAGGTCCTCGAGAGTCCCGTCCCAGGGCAGGGACAGCGCGTGTGCCTCGGCGAGCAGGTCGTCCCCGTCCACGAGCGCGACCTGGAAGTCCGCGAAGTCGGTGTACAGGCGCCCCCAGTACCGGTCGGCGGTCTCGCTCTGGTTCATGTACTCCGGAAACGTCGGCTTCGTGAGCTCTTCGAACCGGCGAGACATGAGGTCCTCACGGTCGGCGTACCGGACGATCTTCATCGACGCAGCAGTGCGACGGCGTGGGCCGCGAGCCCCTCACCACGACCCGTGAAGCCGAGCCCGTCCGTCGTCGTGGCGCGCACGCTCACGCGGTCCGACCCCACGCCGAGCGCGCCGGCGAGCCGCTCGCTCATCTCGTCTCTCACGTCGCCGATCCGCGGCTCCTCGCCGACGAGGACGCAGTCGGCGTTGACCAGCTCCCAGCCCGCCTCGCGCACCTCGCGGTAGGCCTCCCAGAGCAGGTCGAGCGAGGACGCGCCCTGATACTGCTCGTCGCCCGAGGGGAAGAGCGAGCCGATATCGCCGAGGTTCGCCGCGCCGAGAAGCGCATCGATGAGCGCGTGCGCGACGACGTCCCCGTCCGAATGGCCGGCCAGGCCGCGCGTGCTGTCGAACGCGACGCCGCCGAGCACGAGCGCCACGCCCTCCTCGAGGGCGTGAGCGTCGACGCCGATCCCCACTCTGAGCTCGCTCATGGGCGTCCTCGCCCATGAGCCGGGAGGGGTGTGGGGAACCGGGAGGTTCCCCACGCCTGCGAGAAGGGGGCACACGGGGGAAACATGGTTTCCCCCGTGACCGCGAGTCGAAGACGAGCGGTGGTCACCTCAGCGAGGCTAACGCGTCCGGCAGCGAGGCAAGGTCGTCCAGACCGAGGGTCGCCTCGGGTGGCGTTCGCTGCAGGCGGCCCCATGGGCCACGCCGGACGTGAATCGACACGAGCCCGGCTGCCGCGGCAGGCAGCACGTCGTTGTCGACTCGATCACCGACGTAGGCGACCTCGCCCGCGGGATGGCCCATCAGCTCGACGACCTTCACGAAGAACGCCTGCTCGGGCTTTCGGACGCCGAGACTCGCCGACGACGAGATGACGTCCGCGGGCAGCGCCGCGGCGCGCGCCCACGCCTCGAGCGTCTCGGTCTGGTTCCCGACGATCCCCACCCGCAGCCCGAGCTCACCGACCCGTCGAAGGCAGTCGAGCGCGTCCGGATACAGGTCCTCGAGCGAGTAGGGGATCTCGCTCCACCAGCGCGGAGGCTGGTCGATGCCCAGATGACGCCAGAGCTCACTGTGCTCCTCGCCGCGCTCGATCGTGACGCCGAGCGCAGCCCAGACGACGTGCGGCTGGAGCCCCTCGCGGTCGGCCAGCCTCCGCCACCAGCGCTCCTCGTCGACCAGCGTCTCGCCGACATCGAAGACGACCGCCTTCAGAGCCACGATTCGACGAGCGCGAGGTCGGCGGGCGTCGTGATCTTGAGGAGCCTCAGGTCGCCCTCCACGACCGCGACCCTCCCTCCGACCCGCTCGACGAGAGACGCGCAGTCCGTGGCGCCGGCGAGCTCCTGCGAGAAGCCCCGGCGGAGCGTCGGTGCGAGAAACGCCTGCGGTGTCTGCGCCGCGGCCAGGCCCTCGCGCGCGACCGTCTCCACGATCGCGCCGTCGCGAATGCGTTTCAGCGTGTCCGCGACCGGAACAACCGGCACGGCGCCGTCGAAGCCTTCCCCGAGCGGACCGAGCAGACGCTCGACCAGCGTGTCCTCGACCAGGGGACGTGCGGCGTCATGCACGAGCACGACGAGCGCCTCGTCAGGCACCTCTGCGAGCGCAGCGGCCACGGACTCCGCGCGCGTCCTGCCACCGGTCACGCAGGCGACGACCTTGGAGGCCGCGAGCTCCTCGGCGAGAAGGATCGACGGCTCCTCCCAGCCAGGCGGCGCCGCGACGACGATCGCGTCGACGAGATCGCAGTGATCGAGTCGGTCGAGGCTCTCGGCCAGGAGCGGACGCCCACCGAGCGCGGCGAACGCCTTGGGACGGTCGATTCCGAGCCGCTCGCCGGAGCCGGCAGCCGCGATCAGCGCCCAGACATTTCCGCCCTCGGCGGAAATGTCTAGAGACCCCTAACCGTCAACGCCTTCAGGCGTTGACGGTTGCAGCCTTCGGCTTGGCTCGCGACTTCGGCTTCGGCTGGCCGGCGCGCGACAGCACGTCGTCGAGCCACGCAGCCGCTTCCTCCTCGTCCATGCCCTTGGCGTACATCAGCTCGGACGCGAGGATCTTCTTGGCCTTCACGAACATCTGCTTCTCGCCGGTCGAGAGACCCTTCTCGTTGTTGCGAACGGCGAGGTTCCGCACGACCTCCGCGAGCTCGAAGATGTTCCCGGTCTTCATCTTGTCGCGGTTGTGCTTGAAGCGACGGTTCCAGTTCTTGGGCATCTCGGTCGACCCGCCCGAGAGCGTCCTGACGACCATGGTCACGGTTCGCTGGTCGATCACCGTGCGCAGTCCCACCCGCTCTGCGTTCTCACAGGGCACGTTCACGGTCATGTCGTTGTGGAGGATCTGGATCGTGAGGTACTCGCGCACCTCACCCAGGACTTCCCGCTTCTCCTTCTTCACGACTGTGCCCGCGCCATGGTGCGGATAGACGACCTTGTCGCCAATATCGAACAAGAGGGCCTCCCCGATGTCGGTGTCCGTCGCCTTCACGAAGAATGTCGGTGTTCCACCTCGTGACAAAAAAGGTGCCGGCAGTGTGTTCCTGCCGACATCCGAGTCACATCATAGCGCGTTCTTCACAGCCGATTAACGGAACCGCAACGGCGCGAGCGAGGCCTACGCGGCGGCTGCGGCGGGGCCTGAGGACGCGTCCAGGGCAGCCTTCAGTGCGTCGCGTAGCGTCTCCACCGGCTCGACCCGCGTGTCCGAACGGCTCTGCGTTCCGGCCGGCGCGATCACGGCGGCGATTCCGAGCTTGCCGCATTCCTCCAGCCTCCGTTCTGCCTGCGAAGCGGGCCGCAGCCGCCCGGTGAGACCGATCTCCCCGAAGGCGGCGACGCCCTCGCGCAGCGGAGCGCCCCGCGCCGCAGACGCGATCGCGAGCGCGACGGCCAGGTCGGCGCCCGGCTCGTCGATGCGAACCCCGCCTGCGACGTTCACGAAGACATCGGCGCTCGCGAGCGGAACCGCCGCGTGCCGCCCGAGGACCGCGACGATCATCGCGAGCCGCTTGGGGTCCACCCCGGTGCCGACGCGCCGCGGCATCGCGAGATCGGTCGGCGCTACGAGCGCCTGCACCTCCAGAAGGATCGGCCGTGTCCCCTCGAGCGCGCACGCCACCGCGGCTCCGACCTCACCCGGATGCGTCGTCCCAAAGAGCTGCGACGGATCGGGAACGCCGACGAGCCCGGCCGCGGTCATCTCGAAGACGCCGAGCTCGTTCGTCGAGCCGAACCGATTCTTCGTCGCCCGGAGGACGCGGTGCTCGTGGTAGCGGTCTCCCTCGAACTGGAGGACGCAGTCGACGAGGTGCTCGAGCACTCGCGGGCCGGCTACCGCGCCGTCCTTCGTCACATGACCGACGAGCACCGTTGCAACGCCCGCCTCCTTTGCGACGCGCAGAAGGCGTCCCGCTGCCTCGCGCACCTGCGCCACCGATCCCGGGGCGGAGCCGAGCGCCGAGGCGTGCAGCGTCTGCACCGAGTCGATGACGCACACGTCCGGCCTTTCCGCCTCGAGCGTGGCGCAGACGATGTCGAGCTCGGTCTCCGCGAGGATCTCGACCGTCTCGGCGCCGCCGAGGCGCGCAGCGCGCAGCGCAACCTGCGCGGACGACTCCTCGCCCGTGACGAGCAGGGCCCGCCGACCGCTGCGCGCGATCGCGCCGAGCGCCGTCAGCAGCAGCGTCGACTTGCCGACGCCCGGCTCGCCGCCGACGAGGACGAGCGACGCGGGGACGAGCCCACCCCCGAGCACGCGGTCGAGCTCGGACACGCCGGTCGGGATACGATCAGCTTCCTCGGCCGAGACGTCGGCGATCCGAACCGGCGCCGACGGACGCGCCGCGCCGGCCTCGGAGGCGGATCCGTGGAGCTCCTCCACGAGCGTCCCGAACGCCCCGCAGCCGGGGCACTTCCCGAGCCAGCGACCCGTAGTCGTGCCGCAATCCGAGCACGTGAACTGAACGGTGATCTTCGCCAAGGAAGAGCCAGTCTAGGAACGCGGTCCGACACCGTTCGTCACGAAAGTGTGCGGTTCCGCTTGCAAGAGTGTCTCCGGTGGTTAAGAGTCTCGTCAGACCGCCGCAGACGACGACGAAAGGACGGGCCGGATGGAGCGATTCAACGCCCTAGGGCGAGGCGCGCAGTTGATGCTGATCGGAGCGGTGCTCCTCTTCATCGATCTCTTCTTCCCCTGGCAGGACTTCGACGTGGGAGGGCTCGCCGACGAACTGGGCGTCGATGCGACCTTCAGCGGCTGGCGCGGGATCGGGTTCATCGTCGGGATCCTGACGATCATCGTGCTTGCGTGGCTGATCGTCCGGCTCGCCTCGGTGGACATCCCACTCCCCGTCTCGACCGCGATGACCGGCGCTCTCCTGGGGACCCTGGTACTGGTCTTCACGATCATCAAGCTGCTCACGATCCTCGGGGACGAGGCGACGATCTGGGCGTGGGTCGGCACGGCGCTGGCGGTCGTGATTGCCGTCGGAGCGTTCATGACGGTGCAGGAAGCAGGTGGCGTCGACACGCTGAGGAGCGAGGCGAGCTCCCTCGGAGGCGCGGGCGGGACCGCAGCATCCGCACCACCGGAGGCGTACCAGGCTCCGCCGGCCGAGACGCCCGCTCCGCCGGCCGCGACGCCGCCCCCCGAACCTCCGGCGAGCGAGGCCGCGGACGACGCGACCGACGCCGGGACCCCGGACGACCGGCAGACCTGATCCCGATCTGACCGGCTCACGACGCCACGGCGCCTTCAGGCGCCGTGGCGTCAGCGTGTCGCGAACCTCCTGCATACGCAACACTTTCACCTGCAGGTGAGTACGCTGTGTCGAGCACCTACGGGCCTGCGGCAGCCCGCCCAGACAACCACAGCCGAAAGGGAGCTCGATGGCGAGTTTCAAGGCCCTCTCGCGAGGAACGCAGATCGTCCTCGTCGCCGGTCCCGTCCTCCTTCTCAGTCTCTTCTTCACGTGGCAGAACGTCGAGGTCGACTACGGGCCCGCCGGCGTGGCGACGGTGCCGCTCGACGGCTTCGACGCCTGGGGCCTGCTGCTCGCGCTCCTCGTGCTGAGCACCCTGACCCTGCTCGTGCTGCGGAACTTCAGCAACGTCGAGATGTCGGAGGACATCCCGTGGGAGAAGGTGATCTTCGGCCTGGGTGCGGCGACGGCCGCCGTCGCCGTCGCGAAGAGCCTGCTGGACGCCGGATCTTCGTGGGCGAGCTACGGCTTCGTCACGCTTGCCGTGGCAGTGGGCCTCGGGACCTATCTCGACTGGGCTGCGGCTCGGCGAGAGCGTCAGCCTCTGCTCGCCCACAAGCGCCGCGGTATCAGGCCAGCTGCTTGACGAGCAGCGCGCGGTCCTCACCCGGACCGTCGTAGTCCTCCGCGATCCGATCGACCTCGAACCCGAGCGCATGGTGGAAGGCGAGCGAGCCCTGATTCAGAGGTGAGGTCACGCAACGAACGACGGTGCGGCCGTGCGCACGTGCCTCCTCGAAGAAGCGCTCGTACAGCTTGCGACCGAGGCCGTCGCCACGATCCTCGGGCGTGACGCCGACGAAGTGGATGTACGCCTCGTCGTCGGCCGCCTGCGAGAGGAACCCACAGACGAAGCCGAGCAGCTCGCCGTCACTGTCCTCCGCCACGAAGCTCGTTCCCTCGAAGTGGATGAAGAAGAGCTTCGGGAGCATGGGCGCCATGTCCCGACCGCCCCACCAGACGTTGATCCGCCCGATCACCCGCCCGTAGTCGGACGGCTTGGCGTGCCGAATCTCGACGTCGCTCACCCCCGCGATTCTAGAAGTCGCCCACGCGCGGCCGCGAAGCGGACGCCTTCAGGGATCTTCGCGCGACCGGAATTCGCGCTAGCGGATTCCGGTCTTGCGCACCAGCTAGTTGTCGGAGGGCTCGTCGACCAGTTCCGCGAGCTCGGCCAGATCGTCCTCGTCGGACGGTCCACCGACCGCGGCGGGAACCGGCGTTCCCTCGATGATCCGGATCTCGACCGGCGCTTCGTTCTCGCCCGGCGAGTCGCGCCGGTCGACGACGAGCGTGGAGCCAGGGGAGAGATCGCGGCCGAGGATGAAGTCTGCGAGCGGGTCCTCGATCATGCGCTGGATCGCGCGGCGCAGCGGCCGGGCGCCCATCGCCGGGTCGTAGCCCTGCTCGACGAGGAGCTCGCGCGCGTCGTCCGTGAGCTCGATGACGACGTCGTGCTTCGCCATCTCCTCGCGGACGCGCTTCATCATCAGGTCGACGACCTCGAGGATCTCGACCTTCTCGAGCTTGTGGAAGACGATGACCTCGTCGATGCGGTTCAGGAGCTCGGGCCGGAACACCTTCTTGAGCTCCGACATGACGCGCTCCTTCATCTCGTCGTACGAGAGGCCCTGCTCGTCTCCGATGGAGAAGCCGAGCGTCTGGTTCTTCGAGATCTGCGCGGCGCCGAGGTTCGAGGTCATGATCACGATGGTGTTGCGGAAGTCGACCTTGCGGCCCTGCGAGTCCGTGAGCTTTCCGTCCTCGAGGATCTGCAGCAGGATGTTGAAGACGTCCGGGTGTGCCTTCTCGATCTCGTCGAGGAGGACGACCGAGTACGGCTTCCGCCGCACGGCCTCCGTGAGCTGACCGCCCTCGTCGTAGCCGACATAGCCGGGCGGGGAGCCGACCAGCCGTGACACGGAGTGCTTCTCCATGTACTCGGACATGTCGACCTGGATGAGAGCGTCCTCGTCTCCGAAGAGGAACTCGGCGAGCGTGCGCGCGAGCTCGGTCTTCCCGACGCCTGACGGGCCGAGGAAGATGAACGAGCCGGTCGGGCGCTTCGGATCCTTGATGCCCGCGCGTGCGCGGCGGATCGCCTTCGCGACGGCCACGATCGCCTGGTGCTGGCCGATGACGCGCTTGTGCAGCTCGTCCTCCATCCGCACGAGCCGTGCCGACTCGGCCTCGGTGAGCTTGAACACCGGGATGCCCGTCCACATCGAGACGATGTCGGCGATCTCGTCCTCGCCGATCTCCGGCTGCTCCTCGTCGGCCTGGTTGCGCCACTCCTCCTCGAGCTCCTTCTTCTTCTGTGTGAGCTTGCGCTCCTTGTCGCGAAGCTGCGCGGCCTTCTCGAACTCCTGCGACTCGATCGCGCTTTCCTTGTCGGCGCGGACCTTGTCGATCTCCTCCTCGAGCTCCCGGTAGCGAGGCGGCGCGGACATCGTCGCGATACGGACGCGCGACCCGGCCTCGTCGATGAGGTCGATGGCCTTGTCCGGAAGGTGCCGGTCCTGGATGTAGCGGTCGGCGAGCTCGGCGGCGGACTGCAGCGCCTCGTCCGAGATCTTGCAGCGGTGGTGCGCCTCGTAGCGGTCGCGCAGCCCGCGCAGGATCTGGACCGTCTCGTCGATCGTCGGCTCCTCGACGCGCACCTGCTGGAACCGGCGCTCGAGGGCGGCGTCCCGCTCGAGGTACTTCCGGTACTCGTCGAGCGTCGTCGCGCCGATGGTCTGGATCTCGCCGCGTGCGAGCGCGGGCTTGAGGATCGACGCGGCGTCGATCGCGCCCTCGGCGGCGCCTGCGCCGACGAGGTTGTGGAGCTCGTCGATGAACAGGATGATGTCGCCGCGCTGCTGGATCTCCTTCATGACCTTCTTCAGCCGCTCCTCGAACTCGCCCCGGTACTTCGAGCCCGCGACGAGCGCGGCGAGGTCGAGCGAGTAGATCTGCTTGCCCTTCAGGAGCTCGGGGACGGCTCCGGTGGAGATCCGCTGCGCGAGCCCCTCGACGACGGCGGTCTTGCCCACGCCTGGCTCGCCGATCAGGACCGGGTTGTTCTTCTGGCGGCGTGAGAGGATCTGCATGATCCGCTCGATCTCCGTCTGGCGGCCGACGACCGGATCGAGCTTGCCCTCGTGGGCCTGCTTCGTGAAGTTGCGCCCGAACTGGTCGAGGAGCTTCGAGCTCTTCGTCTTCTCGCCGGGAGCGACGCTCGCGCCGGACTGGCGGCGTCCGGGGCCGGAGAGCATGCGGATGATCTCGTTGCGGATCTTCTCCGCGTCGGCGTCGAAGTCGAGCAGGATGCGGGCGGCGACGCCTTCGTTCTCACGCACGAGGCCGAGCAGGATGTGCTCCGTCCCGATGTAGTTGTGTCCGAGCGACAGAGCTTCGCGCAGCGCAAGCTCGAGAACCTTCTTGGCGCGCGGTGTGAACGGGATCTGGCCGGTGGTGACCTCGTCGCCCTGGCCCACGATGCGCGCGACCTGCGCGCGCACCTCTTCCACCGTGATGTCGAGCGACTCGAGGACGCGGGCGGCCAGACCTTCCTCCTCGCGGAGGAGGCCCAGGAGGATGTGCTCCGTCCCGATGTAGTTGTGCTTGAGAGCCCTCGCCTCGTCCTGCGCGAGGACGACGACCTGTCGTGCCCGCTCCGTGAATCGCTCGAACAACTCCCTCGACGCTCCTTTCGCTGTCGTTTCCGGGGCCTGCCCTCGCTCCCCGGGTCGAAGGGACTGACTGATCGTAGCCGACGCTCTTCGGGTCGAGTCTCACACGCGGGTTCGCCCGACGCCCGCGGTACCCTTCTCGGCCGTTGCGCTGCGAAGCCTTAATCGACGGCAACCTGACATGAAGATCCTCGTCACGGGCTCGTCGGGCCAGATCGGAACCAATCTCGCGCTCCGGCTGCAACGAGACGGTCACGACGTCTTCGGCGTCGACAAGCGCCTGAACACGTGGACGGACGAGTTTCCATACCTGCTCCAGGATCTCGCCGGGCACTATGCCCCGTTCCGTGGCGGGATCAACGGCGTCGAGTACCCGGAGGTCGACCTCGTCGTGCACCTCGCGGCCCACGCCAAGGTGCACCAGCTGGTCCGCCAGCCGCATCGCGCACTCGAGAACACCGTCATGACGTTCAACGTGCTCGAGTACGCGCGGCTGCGCCACATCCCGATCATCTTCTCCTCGAGCCGCGAGGTGTACGGCGACGTGCACCGCTTCGAGGAGTACGGCGAGCAGGTGGCGGACTTCGCGTACGCCGAGAGCACGTACTCGGCCTCCAAGATCTCGGGCGAGGCCTTCGTCTACTCGTACGCCCGTTGCTACGGGCTTCCGTATCTCGTCTTCCGCTTCTCCAATGTCTACGGACGCTTCGACAACGACCTGCACCGAATGGTGCGGGTGATTCCGCTGTTCATCCACTCGATGCTGCGAGGCGAGCCGATCACGATCTACGGCGGCAACGACAAGACGCTCGATTTCACCTACGTCGACGACTGCATCGACGGGATCGTCAGCGGCATCGAGGCGCTCGCCGAGGGACGCGTCGTCAACCAGACGGTCAACCTCGCGTACGGCCAGGGGAACACGCTCGTCCGCTGCGCCGAGCTGATCGCGGGCGAGCTCGGCACGTCGCCCGAGATGACGCTGGCGCCCTCCCTTCTCGGAGAGGTGACGCACTACGTCGCGGATCTCTCCAAGGCACGGGGGCTGCTCGGGTACGGCCCGAAGGTGTCGCTCGACGAGGGGATCGCCCGCTCGGTCGCATGGTTCCGGGAGCACCGCGCCGAGCACCCGGAGGACGACGTCCCGATCCTGGCCGACCACGAAGGGTCCGGCCGCGACGCCGAGCCCGTCTGGAAGCCGACAGTCGCGGGCTAGCTCAGGCGGCGGAACGGAGAACGACGCTACGGCGCGACGACCTGCGCGCGAGGGGGTGCCTCGATCTTCACGGGCTCGTTGAACGCGAGGAACGTCATCGTCTGCACCGTCTTGCCGTTCTGGACGGTCGGAGTCGTGTACCGCACCTGGCGAATGCGCCCGTCGCCCGCCACCCACACGTCGTAGGGCACGCGGCCGAGGGTGATTCCGGTCGCCCGCTGGATCGCCGCGACCTGCTTTCCGTAGGCGGGAACGAGTCGGGCGGCCCGCTTGACATCGATGATCGCGCGGTACTGCGTCGTCGGCCGGCCCGCGACGACGGCGCGGCCCTTGCGCTTCGTGGAGACCATGCCCTTCTCGAGTGGAGCGAAGGTCTGCGAGGTGCTCACGAGCGACGAGAAGTCGACACCCAGGCTCGCCGTCTGCCTCGAGAGGTCGAGGCGAATCCAGCTCTTCCCCCGCGGGAGCTGCGACGCGAAGAGGGGTGAGCGCATGTACATCACGTAGCTGCCGGCTTCCTCGAGGAGGACGGCGTCCATCCGCACTGGTCGCGTGCCCTGGCCACCGACGCGCAACGAGAGCCGCGCCTCGCTGCCTCGCTGCATTCCGGAGCCCGTAATCGTGGCTCGGCTTCCGGCGACGGTCGTGGTCGCCGCAATCCGGAAGGTGATGGTCTTCGCCGCCGCCGTCCGCTTCGACGCGGCCACGACCGGGTTCGACGCCGCCTGCACGAGGGCCGGGAGCGCGAGCACGAGCACGCCGACGGCGAGGAAGCGACGCATGAGTCACATCGTAGGGACGCCCGGCGCAGGCGCCACCCCCAGGCGGGGCGGCGCGGTCAGTCCGTCGACGCGCGCAACGCCGGAAACAGGACGACGTCGCGGATCGTCTCGCGGCCCGAGAGCAGCATGACGAGGCGGTCGATGCCGAGGCCGAGCCCGCCGGTGGGCGGCATCCCGTACGAGAGGGCCTCGACGTAGTCGGGATCGCCGCGCACACCCTCGACGTGCGCGGACTGCTCGTCGAAGCGGCGCTGCTGCTCCCCGGCGTCGTTGATCTCCGTGTAGGCGTTGCCGAGCTCCATGCCGGCGGCGAAGTACTCGAACCGCTCCGTGATCGCCTCGTCCTCCTCGGTGACGCGTGCGAACGGCGAGAGCTCGACGGGGTGGCCGTAGACGATGGTCGGCTCGATCAGGTTCGGCTCGACGAAGTGGCCGAAAGCGTGGTCGACGAGCTGCGGCCAGTCCCTGTCGGCGTCCGTGTCGACACCGCGTTCGGTGAGCCAGGCTCGCAGCTCGACCTCGTCGCGTGTCCACAGCTCGTGCGCCTCGAGCGACTCGACGAAGCCGATGCGCTTCCACGGACGTTTCAGATCGATGGCGTGGCCGCGGAATGTCGTCACCGTTGTCCCGCTTGCGTCGAGCGCGACTCGCTCGAGCAGCTCCTCGATCCTGTCCATCGTGTCGTGGAAGTCGGCGTACGCCTCGTACCATTCGAGCATCGTGAACTCGGGCTGGTGCTTGTACGAGACGCTCTCGTTGCGGAAGTCCTTGCCGATCTCGTACACCCGCTCGAGGCCGCCGACGATGAGCCGCTTGAGGTAGAGCTCGGTCGCGATTCGGAGGTAGAGGTCGGTCTCCAGCTCGTTCGAGTGCGTGACGAACGGGTGCGCGAACGCTCCGCCGTAGCGCGGCTGCAGCACCGGCGTCTCCACCTCGACGAAGCCCTCGGAGTCGAGGTAGCGCCTGATCGACGACACGACCTTCGTGCGCAGGAGGAAGACCTCGCGCGCGTCCTCGTTCATGAGCAGGTCGAGGTACCGCTTGCGATAGCGGGTCTCCGTGTCGGTGAGACCGTGGAACGTGTCCGGAAGGGGGCTCCTGTTCCTCGCGAGGATCGTCAGCTCGTCGACCGCGAGCGACGGCTCGCCTCGTCGGGACTTCGCGGGCCGTCCCGAGGCGCCGACGACGTCGCCCAGATGCACGTCGACGTCGCCCGTGCGGCCGGTGTCGCACATGAGCTGGATGCGCCCGGAGCGGTCGACCAGGTCGAGGAAGACGAGCTTCCCCATCTCGCGGCGCGCCATGA
The DNA here is from genome assembly GCA_963787855.1 of uncultured Gaiellaceae bacterium. Lineage (GTDB taxonomy): Bacteria > Actinomycetota > Thermoleophilia > Gaiellales > Gaiellaceae > GMQP-bins7. Next base: position 55,764 of record CAWBER010000017.1, on the reverse strand, counting down.
CGCGCCCGGCGAGACGTCTCACTTCGCCGAGCTCGCCTCCGGCGTCGATCCCTTCGGTCGCGGCGCGAACGTCCGCGATCGCGTCCCGATCCGGAAATCGCTTCGGCGCCGACACGTCGGCCAGCCTAACCGGCTGCGGCTGCGTCCTCCGCCGCCACGATCCAGCGCACGCAGCAGAGGTTGCGCGTGAGCCGCGCCGTGATCACGTCGCCCTGCTCGAGGCCGTCGAAGCGCGCCCACATGACCCTCCACGCCCGGATCACGTCGGACTCGCCGTCGTCCACCGCGACGTAGTGGCGCGACTTGTCCTCGTCCCCGAACGTCCGCAGGCGGAGGATCGGCCCCGTTACCTCGACCGCCGTTCGCCAGTCCGTGCCGCCATCACGACGAGCGCCGCGCCCACGACGACGCCGAGGCACGACACGGAGAACGGCACCGCACCGAACACGCCTGCGTCCAGGAGCGTCGGGCCTGTCGTGTACAGCAGGCCCGAGCCCGACGACGAGCGCCAGTCCGACGAGGAGGCCCTTCAGCGGATCCGCACCCCAGCCCGGCGGCCAGTACCGGGGATACGTGACCCGCACGCGCCGCCAGCGTCCTCCGTAGGTCGTTCAGGCCTGCGCGCGCTCGACCGGAGGTGGTCCAGTACCCGGCGCTCGTACGAGGTCAGCCTCTCGTCGAGGGCCTGTCGCAGCCGCACCCAGAACACGCCCTGGGGCCGCGCTGCTCGATTCGACGACGTTGCGGGCGGCAAGGTCGATCAGGGTCGCGGGAACAGCGTCGTCGGTCACGCGGAAGCCGTGCGTGAGGAAGTTCGACCGGTTAGGCGGCCTTGATTTCCATGATCTTGAACTTGACCTTCGAGCCACGCGGCGTGACAACCTCGACCGTCTCGCCCTTCTTGCGGCCCATGATCGCCTTGCCGACCGGCGACTCGTTGGAAAGCTTGCGCTCGGCGGGATTGGCCTCCGCCGACCCGACGATGAAGTACTCGGTCGTCTCCTTCGCGTCGACGTCGCGCAGGCGGACGACGGCGCCGACCGACACGACGCTCGTATCCACGCGCCTCTTGTCGATGACGTGGGCGTTCGCGAGGCGCTCCTCGAGCTGCGCGATGCGGTGCTCGAGCATCATCTGCTCGTTCTTCGCATCGTCGTACTCCGCGTTCTCGGCGATCTCGCCGAACTCGCGAGCTGCCGCGATCCGCTCGGCGATCTCGCGCCGCTTCTGGGTTCGGAGCACGTTCAGCTCCGCCATCAGCTGCTTGTAGCCCTCGGGAGTGAGGATCACGTCCTTCACGAAACGCCTCCAGAGACGAGAGTGCGGGGCCCGGAGGCCCCGACAACGGTCGGAAATGGTAGCTACCCCGTTCGAGGAGCGTCAAACGTCTCGTGAGTACCATCCGACGGCCGTGATCGACCTCCGCGAGAGCTGGCAGATCGGGCCCGTCGAAGTGCCCACGCGCCTCGTGCTCGCCCCGATGGCGGGCGTCAGCGTGCAGGCATTTCGCCGGCAGGGACGCCGCTACGGGGCAGGGCTCGTCTGTTCGGAGATGGTGAGCTGCGCCGGAATCGAGCACCGCAACGAGAAGACGCTCGGCTACCTCCGCGTGGCATCCGACGAGCACCCGCTCGCGATCCAGCTGTTCGGCTCCGACCCGCGTTCGATGGCCGACGCTGCACGGATGGTCGAGGCCGTCGGGGCGGACATCGTCGACGTCAACTTCGGCTGCCCCGTCAAGAAGGTCACGAAGACGGGCGCGGGCGCACACCTCCTCGAGGATTCCGACCTCGCCTGCCGCATCGTCGAGTCGATCGCGGCGGCGGTGGAGATCCCGGTCACGGTCAAGGTCCGCCGCGGAGTGCAGAACGGCTCGCGGGCCGCGCTCGAGCTCGGCCCGCGCCTCGTCGAGGCCGGCGTCGCCTCGATCACGTTCCATCCGCGCTCAGCGCAGCAGATGTACACGGGCACCGCAGACCACACGCTGACGGCAGAGCTCGTCTCGCTCGTCGACGTCCCGGTCGTGGCCTCCGGAGACGTGACGTCCCGCGCCCGGGCTCAGGCAGTCCTCGCGACGACGGGCGCGGAGGCGGTGATGGTCGGACGCGGCGCGCAGGGCAATCCGTGGGCGCTGCGCGAGATCGTCGACGGCGATGCGGCCGAGCCCACCCGCGAGGACGTCGCCGCAGAGCTCGTCCTGTTCGTGCGCGAGACCGTGCGCGAGCTCGGCGCGCAGCGCGCGTCGGGCTTCCTCAAGAAGTTCTACGGCTGGTACCTCGGCGGCGGCCGCTTCCCCAAGGAGTTCAAGCAGGAGCTCCTGCAGCTGGAATCGACCGAGGAGGTCGAACGACGGCTGCTCGCAGCGGCACCCGGCGCATTCGAGATCGTGGCGCGACTCGAGGCGGAGGTTCCGTCGGGCGCCGAGGTGACGCTCGAGCTCCCGGTCTCGATCTACGGCGGAGGGTAGTGCGAGGGCGAGACAAGCGTCGCCCTAGGAGTCCTCGGCTCCCCCGGCGAAGGCCGTGGCGACGCCAAGCCCGACGTAGACGCCGCCGGTGACGTACCGCTGCGTCCGCACGAACCTGCGAGACCGCCGGAGCATCCCGCCGGCGGTGCCCGCCACGAGCGCCCACACCGAGTCCGTCACCAGGCCGAGGAGCGCGAAGAGGACGCCGAGGAACGCGATCTGCACGGCCGGATGGGCCGCGTTCGGATCGACGAACTGCGGCAGGAACGCGAGGAAGAAGAGCGCGGTCTTCGGGTTCAGGACGTTGACGACGATTCCCTGGGCGAACGCGCGCCTGAGGTTCGACTCACCGCCGAGCGCCACCTCGGCTTCCGCACGACTCGAGAGTAGCGTCCACAGGCCGAGCCCGACCAGGTAGACCGCGCCGGCGATCTTCACCGCCGTGAACGCAACCGCCGACGACACGACCAGCGCCGACAGGCCGAGGGTCGCGGCGGCGATGTGCGCGAGCGTCCCTACGTGGATGCCGAGCACCGAGACGAGCCCTGCGCGCCGTCCCTCCTGGATCGACCGCGCCACGACGTAGAGCACGGCCGGCCCGGGGACGAGCAGGAGCGCGAGCGCCGCGACGACGAAGAGGCCGATCGCGGGCGGATCCGGAATCACCGGTTCAGCTCCCACACGATGCGCAGGCCCTCGAGGGTCAGGAAGGGATCGACGCGCTCGATCGTGTCCGAGTGGGGCGCGACGAGGTCGGCGAGCCCTCCGGTCGCGATCGCCGGCGCCTCAGCGCCGAGCTCGGCCCGGATGCGCCCGACGATTCCGTCCACCTGGCCCGCGAATCCGTACACGAGCCCCGACTGGAGGCCCGCGACGGTGGTCTTTCCGATGACCGACTCCGGCGCGGCGTAGTCGACCTTCACGAGCCGTGCGGCCCGCGCGAAGAGCGCGTCCATCGAGATCTCGATCCCCGGTGCGAGGACACCGCCGACGTACTCGCCCTCCGGCGAGACCACGTCGAAGTTGGTCGACGTCCCGAAGTCGACGACGATCACCGGTGCGCCATAGCGCTCCTTCGCCGCGACGGCGTTCACGATCCGGTCCGGCCCGACCTCGCGCGGGTCGTCGTAGCGGATAGGGATGCCCGTCTTCACGCCCGGGCCGACCACGAGGAGCGCGGCATGTGCCCACTTCGACGCGAGCGCCTCCCATTCGCGTAGGAGCACGGGCACCGTCGACGCGAGGCAGATCCCGTCGACGCTCTCGAAGTCGAGGAGACCGGACAGGAGGACTCCGAGCTCGTCGGCCGTGCTCGACCGCTCGGTCGCAAGGCGCCAGTGATCGACGAGCTCGCCGTCGCGATAGAGGCCGAGCGCAGTCTGCGTGTTGCCGACGTCGACAGCGAGAAGCACCGCGCTAGTGAATCAGACACTGGGACAGAGCCCAGGCCGCGGCCGCGGAGCGGCCGCGCTTCAGGGATTCTCGCGATCGGGATTTCGCGCTAGCGACATCCCGATCTGCGGGCAAGTCCGCGTAGGGGCGACCTAGCCTGAGCCGTAGGGGCGAGGCTTGCCACGCCAGTCGCCCTACAAAGACTCGTCGTCACCAGGGAGCGGCTGCCCGAGGCGCTCGGCGAGCGCTTCGGCGGTGAGTCGAGGCTCCTCGCCCTCGCCCCGGAGCTCCTCGACGGTGACGTCACCGGACGTGTACACCTCGGCCCGGGGGATGATGCGGCTCGGGCGGCTCTTGTCCCACACCCACACGTCCTCCATGCGGACGTGGAAGAACGGGTAGCTCGTCTGCGGGATCGCCTCGAGGTCGAGCTTGTTGCAGAGGTAGGTGGCGTCCTGCGTGAGAACGCAGTACCGAAACAGCGGAAAGACGGCCGTGTACTCGCGCTTGACCGCGAGCTCGAGCTCCGCCTCGAACTCGTCGAGGTCGTCGAGGTGCGACATCGCGTCAGTCTAGCGCCGCCAGTGCGGCAGACACGGAGCCGAGCCCTGGGACGATGAGCTCGGGATCGAGCTCGGAGAGCGGCTCGAGCGCGAACCGCCGCTCGTGCAGACGCGGATGCGGCACGCGCAGGCCCGGCTCGTCCACGGTCAGATCGCCGTACGCGAGCAGGTCGAGGTCGACCGTCCGCGGCCCCCACCGCTCCTCTCGCACGCGCCCCAGCGACTGCTCGATCCGGAGCAGGAGCTCGAGCAGGGCGCGCGGCGACAGCGACGTTTCGATCTGCGCGGCGCCGTTCAGAAAGCGCTGCTGGTCGACGATCCCGACCGGATCGGTCTCGCGAAGCTGCGAGACCGCGAGCATCTCGACGTCGTCCGCCTCGGCGAGAAGATCCACGGCGCGGAGCAGCGTGACCTCGCGCGGGCCGATGTTCGCGCCGAGCCCTATGTACGCCACGGTCACGCTCTGGCGCGCTCGACCACGACCGCCGCGTACTCGACGGGCGGGTCGAGCACGACGTCCGGCTTGCGCACGCGCACCTTGATCCGCTCGACGGCCTCGTGCTGCTCGACGATCCCGTCGGCGATCGCTCCCGCCAAACCTTCGAGCAGAAGGCGCTCAGGCCCCGCGAATACGTCGCGCACGAGCGCGGCGAGGCGACGGTAGTCGACCGTGTCCTCGATGCGATCGGTGCCCGACGCGTCGCCGTGCACGTCGACCCAGAGATCGACGAGGAACCGCTGACCGAGGCGCCGTTCCTCCTCCAGGTAGCCGTGATGGCCGAACACGACCAGGCCGCTGAGCTCGATCCTCACGCCGTGATCTTCCCACGCTCGACGGCGGCGGCGACTGCGAGCGCCTCTACGGTCTCGCCGACGTCGTGCGCTCGGATCATCGTCGCACCCCGGTCGAAGGCGGCGACTGCACCAGCGATGGACGCCGCCAGTCCCGTCCGAGCCGCGCTCGCATCGCCGAGCACCTTCACCAGCGTGCTCTTGCGCGAGACGCCGACGAGCACGGGGCGACCGAGCGCCTTCAGCTCCTCGAGCCTGCGCAGGAGCTCGAGGTTCTGGTCGGGCGTCTTGCCGAAGCCGATACCGGGATCGACGCAGATCCGCTCCTCGCGCACCCCGTGCTCGACCGCGAAGGCCACGCGCTCCTCCAGGAAGGCCAACACATCCCTCACCACGTCGTCGTAGGAAGGAGCGACCTGCATCGTCCGCGGTTCGCCCTGCATGTGCATGAGACACACGTACGCGTCAGCCTCGGCAACGACTCCGGCCATCTGCGCGTCGGCGCGGAGCGCGGTCACGTCGTTGACCAGCTCGGCTCCGAGCTCGATTGCCTTCCGGGCCACGACGGCCTTCGACGTGTCGATCGAGACAGGCAATCCCAGCAGGCCCTCGAGCACGGGGACGACGCGCGCAAGCTCATCCTCGGTGGAAACCTGCGCGGCCCCCGGTCGCGTCGACTCACCACCAACGTCGACGAGCGCCGCCCCTTCCTCGAGCAGGCGGCGAGCGTGCTCGATGGCGGCCGACGACTCGACGTACAGCCCGCCGTCCGAGAAGCTGTCGGGCGTGACGTTGACGACGCCCATGACCGAAGGCCGCGGCCAGCGCTCCTCGAACGGCGGTTTCGTCATGCCGTTGAGCCTAGCTCCGAGCTTCGCTCCGTCTGATACGAGCGCCAGAATCGTGTGCCATGGAGACAACTGTGTCCAACACCGGCCCGCTCGGGCAACCGAGGGGAATCGGCTTCGGAATCATCATCTTCATCATCACGCTCGGGATCTACTCGCTGTACTGGGTGTTCAAGACCCAGGAGGAGGTCAAGAACCACTCCGATCAGGGAGTCGGTGGCGTCCTCGGCCTCGTGATCTACATCGTGGTCGGGATCGTGACCTGGTTCCTGATCCCGTCCGAGGTGGGGAAGATGCACAAGAAGGACGGCCGGATCCCCCCGTTCAGCGGGTGGACGGGCCTGTGGCTCCTGCTGCCGATCATCGGGGCGTTCGTCTGGTTCATCAAGGTCCAGGGCGCCCTGAACCGGTACTGGGAGAGCAAAAGCACCCCCGTCGGCACGCTGCCGATGGACGAGCCGGGCGTCGCGTAGCCCGCGAGGACCATGCGCGGTAGGACCACGTCGGTGGTCCTACCGACGCTCGTCGTGCTGGCGCTGGTCGCGGTCGTCGCAATCGCCGCCCGCGGCTCGACACCCCGAGGAGGCGGCGAGACGCGCCCTCCCTCCGACTCGCTCCTCGACGCGATCTTCAGCGTCGGGCTCGTCGCCGTCGTGCTCGGAGGCGTGATCGCCGTCTACGGGCTGACGCAACGAAAAGCGATCGCGAGCGAGCTCGCATCAGGGCGCTACCCTCGCACCTCGATCGTCGCGTACCTCACCTTCTTCGGGCTGTTCACCGTCGTCTCGTACTGGCGTCTCAGGGACTGGGATCCACGGCAGCTGGGCGGTGAGGACCGGGGGCTGGCGTTCCCGGTAGAGACGCCGCAGCCCACGGGAGCGGAGACCGATGCGCCGGCAGGGTACGAGCCGGACGTCTCGTGGCTCCCGATCGCGGTCGTGATCGGCCTCGTCCTCGCCGCGGTCGTGGCGTACGTCGTCGCAGAAAGACGTGCTCGCGGCGATCGGCGCTCTGGAGACGTGCTCGCCGAGCAGCTGGCGGTCGTCCTCGACGAGACGCTCGACGATCTGCGCGCGGAGACCGACCCTCGCCGCGCGATCATCGCGGCCTACGCGCGTCTCGAGCGCGTGTTTGCCGCCAACGGTGTGGCACGTCGAACCGCGGAGACGGCGGACGAGTACCTTCCGCGAGTCCTCCTCGACCTCGAGCTCGACTCGGGAGCAGTCCAGCGCCTGACGACGCTGTTCACGCGGGCTAAGTTCTCGCAGCACGATGTGAACAAGGCGATGAAGGAGGAAGCCATCGACGCGCTCGAGCGGGTGAGGGACGAGCTACGGCTCGTCGGCCGCGAGCCCGTGCTCACGCCCGCGAAGGCGCCGGCCGCCGGGGCACGCGCGTGAGGAGGGACCTCGTCGGGGCGGCGCGCTTCCTCGTCCTCCCGACCGTCGTGCTGAGCGGGCTCGCGATCTCCGCGCCCGGGAGGCTCGAGCTCGGTGTCCGCATCTACGCGCTTCTTCTCTGCACCACCGGGATCGCCCTGCTGTCGCTCGCCCTCCGCAGGGCATACCCCACTGAGACCGCCCTGCGCGAGTCGGCGCGCCCCACGCCGCAGCCCACGCCCCCACACGAGCTCGGCCGCATCGAGCGCGAGGTGGCACTCGGTATCGCCGGCTCGTTTGATCTCCATTACCGCCTCGCCCCTCGACTCCGTTCCCTCGCGGCGGGCCTGCTGAGCACGCGACGAAAGATCTCGGTGACAGCGGATCCCGGGTCGGCCCGTGTAGTCCTGGGCGACGAGGCGTGGGGCCTCGTCCGCCCCGATCGTCCCCGGCCGCAGGAACGGCTCGGGAAGGGAATCCCACCCGAAGAGCTGAACCGCGTCGTCGACGCGCTCGAGGCGATCTGATGGAGCTCGAGCACGTCCAAGCGCTCTCGGAAGACGTGCTCGACGAGGTCGAGCGGGCGGTGGTCGGCAAGCGCGAGTCGCTGGAGCTCGTGCTCCTCGGCTTCCTCGCCGACGGGCACGTCCTGCTCGAGGACTTCCCGGGGCTCGCGAAGACGCTCGCTGCGCGCTCGTTCGCGCAGGTGCTCAGCATGCGGTTCGCGCGCATCCAGTTCACGCCGGACCTCATGCCGTCGGACGTGACCGGCTCGTCGATCTGGAACCAGCGCGACGGCGACTTCGAGTTCAGGCCCGGGCCGATCTTCGCCAACCTGCTCCTCGCGGACGAGATTAACCGCGCTCCGCCGAAGACGCAGGCGGCGCTCCTCGAAGCCATGCAGGAACGCCAGGTCACGATCGAGGGGCACACGCACCCGCTCGAGCCGCCGTTCCTGGTCATCGCGACGCAGAACCCGATCGAGTACGAGGGGACATACCCGCTGCCCGAGGCGCAGCTCGACCGGTTCCTGCTGCGGACGGCGTTCGGCTACCCGAGCCGCGAGGGAGAGGTCGACGTGCTCGCGCGACGCATCGAACGCGAGTCCGACGACGTGGAGCTCCGGGCCGTGGTCGATCGCGAAAGACTTCTCGCAATGCAGGGCGCGGTCGAGAGCGTTTACGTCGCGCCGAGCGTGCAGGAGTACTGCGTGGATCTCGCGGCCGCGACTCGGGCGTCGCCGAGCACCACGGTCGGAGCGAGCCCCAGGGGGAGCCTTGCGCTGATGAAGCTCGCCCGCTGCCGGGCGGCGCTTCGGGGCAGAGACTTCGTGCTCCCCGACGACGTCAAAGCGGTAGTCGTCCCGGCGCTCGCGCATCGACTGGTGCTGCGCCCGGAGCTCTGGGTGCAGCGCGTCTCCGCGGAGGACGTCGTTCACGACCTTCTAGTGTCCGTTCCGACACCCGGGGCGGACGACGTGGTTGCCGAAGCGCGCACGTGACACGCACGGGGAGCCCCCGGGTCGTCGGTTACGCGTCGCTCACTGCGATCGGCCTGGTCGGAGCCCTCGCGCTTCGCCGACCGGAGCTGGCGGTCGCGGCAGCGCCGTTCGCACTCCTGCTCGCGATCGGCCTGCGGGCGGCGCGCGAGCCCGGCGTGGCTGTCGAGCTTCGGCTCGCATCCGACCGCACCCTCGAACGAACGAGGGTCGATGCGGTCGTGGTCGCCGGCTCCGATCGACGTGTCGACCGTCTGGAGCTCCTCGTCGAGCTTCCCGCTGGCATCGAGCTCGTCGACGGATCGAAGGCGAACGCGGTGCGCCTCACGGCCGACGAGCCGCGCGAGCTGCCCCTCGGGCTGCGCTGTACGCGGTGGGGCGTGTTCGAGCTCGGCCGCATCCACGTCCGCGCCCGCGACGCGCTACGGATAGTGACATGGGAGGACCGCGTCGAGCGCCCGCACCGTCTGAAGGCGTACCCGACCCCGCTGACGATCCAGCGAGTCCTGGCGCCACTCCAGACGCAGGCGTTGGCGGGAAGCGAGGTCGCGCGCGTCAAGGGCGACGGGGTCGAGTACGCGGACATCCGCGACTTCGTCCCCGGGGATCGCGTCCGTTCGATCAACTGGCGGGCGTCCGCCCGCCGGCAAGGGCTCGTCGTGAACGAGAGGCACCCCGAGCGGAACACGGACGTCGTGCTCTTCGTCGACAGCTTCACCGACGTCCGCGCCGGTGACGGCAGCGTGCTCGAGGAGGGCGTCCGCGCCGCCGCGTCCCTCGCCACCCGCTACCTCGAGCGACGCGATCGCGTCGGTCTCGTCGGGTTCGGGGGTGTGCTTCGCTGGCTCCAGCCGGGGATGGGCGTGACACAGCGCTACAGACTGATCGAGACGCTGATCGAGACGGGCGTCGAGCCGACATACACGTGGCGCGACGTGAGCGTCATCCCGACACGGATCCTGCCCCCGGCGTCGCTCGTCCTCGGGCTGACGCCACTCGTCGACCAGCGCTATATCGCAGCCCTCGAGGATCTCCGTGCGCGCCGTTTCGACGTAGCAGTCGTCGAGGTCGATCCGGTGCGCCTCGTTCACCCCGGACCATCCGCGACCGACTCGCTGGCGTACCGTCTCTGGCTCCTCGAGCGCGAGGTAGTCCGGGCGCGGCTCGTCGCGCTCGGGATCGGCATCGGAACATGGGGCGACCGCGACCTCGACACGGTGCTCGAGGAGGTGAGGACGTTCAGGCGCTACGCACGACTGGCTCGCGCCTAGCGACGGGTATCGCGAGCGTCGCTTGCCTGCTGGCGACCCTCGCGTTGCCAATGACGCGCGGCGGCGACGCCTTCCAGGTGTTCGGCGTGAGGATCGGTGCGGTTGCGTTCATCGCACTCGTCGCAGGCATCGTGCTCGGCTGGACGCCGCTGGTACCGGTGTCGGCCGCGCTAGCCGGCGGCCTCTACGGCGCGGAGCTCGCGATCTCGGACGCTCCCCTCGACACTGCCGCACCGGGAGTCGCCGCGGCACTGCTCCTCTGCACCGAGCTCGCGTACTGGTCGGGCGAGGAGCGGACGCGCTGGCTCGGCGACGTCGGCGACGGCCTTCGCCGGGCGGCTGTGGTGGCGCTCATGGGGGCAGGCGCGTTCTTTGTCGCCGCGATCCTGCTTGCGCTCGTCGACACCGTCCGAGCACGTGGGCTCGCATTCGACCTGCTCGGCGCGATCGCGGCGGTCACGGTTCTCGCGACCGTGCTCGTCGCGGCTCGTGGGCGTCAGCCGAGCGGCAGCGCCTAGAAGTGCTCTCGAGGAGCAAGTGCTCGCGGTCAGGGCCGGCGCCTTCGGGCTACTGCTGATCGAAACGAGGAACGCGTCCCGGTGCCCCGAACAAGCCGGAGCTCACAGAGGCAAGACCCGCAAGTCCGTCGGGCAACGTGTCCACGGGCGGGATCCTCGGGGAGACGGACGCGGAGAATTTCCGCACGCCCGCCACGATCTGCGTGACGCACACGACCGTCCGTTCGTCCACTCGAATCGGCGCGCTCGCCTCGCCGTTCGCAGTGCTCGAAATCGCCACGAACGACCCGACAGCCGTGACGACTGCGAGCGCGAGTCTCGCAGTGCCGCTCGTCGCTAGGACGTCGCCGGATCCGGAGGCGGCGGCTGCATCGCGGTGCCCGGGATCGGGCGCGGCTGCGGGCTGAGCTTCGGCTTCTTGTCGGCCTCGGGCTCCTCGATCGCCGGCGCCGGGACTTCCTCCGGGAAGACCGACTCCTCGGCCTCGCCGGCGAGCAGGCGCTCGAACTGGTCCTTGTCGATCGTCTCCCGCTCGATGAGGATCGCCGACAGGCGGTGCAGCTCGTCCATGTGGGCGCGAAGCACGGTCGTCGCCGACGCGTGCCCCTCCTCGATGACGCGACGGATCTCGTCGTCGATCTCCTTCGCGATCTCGTCCGAGTAGTCGGGCTCAGAGCCCATGTCGCGGCCGAGGAAGGGGAGGTCGTGCGCGCGTCCGAGGACGCGCGGCCCGAGCTTCTCGCTCATGCCGAAGCGCATGATCATCTGCTTCGAGGTCGCCGTGACGCGCTCGAGGTCGTTCGCCGCGCCGGTCGTGACCTCGTGGAAGACGAGCTCCTCCGCGGCGCGTCCGCCGAGCGTCATCGCGAGCTCGTCCATGAGCGCCGACTTCGTCGTCAGGTACTTGTCCTCGGTCGGCAGCGAGATCGTGAGGCCGAGCGCCTGACCGCGCGAGACGATCGTGATCTTGTGCACGGGGTTCGTGTTCTCGAGGTAGTGGCCGACGAGCGCGTGCCCCATCTCGTGGTACGCCGTGATCTTGCGCTCCTTCTCGGAGAGCAGGCGGGCCTTCTTCTCCGGCCCGGCGATCACGCGCATGATCCCTTCCTCGAGCTCGTCCTGCTCGATCATCTTCTTGCCGTTTCGCGCGGCGAGAAGGGCCGCCTCGTTGATGAGATTCGAGAGGTCGGCACCCGTGAAGCCCGGCGTGCCCGCGGCGAGCGTGTCGAGGTCGATGTCGCGCGAGAGCGGCTTGCCCCGTGCGTGCACCTCGAGGATCTTGCGGCGCCCGAGACGATCCGGACGGTCGACGACGATCTGGCGGTCGAAGCGGCCGGGGCGCAGCAGGGCCGGGTCGAGGATGTCGGGGCGGTTCGTGGCCGCGATGAGGATGATGTTGTCCTTCATCTCGAAGCCGTCCATCTCGACGAGGAGCTGGTTCAGCGTCTGCTCGCGCTCGTCGTGGCCACCGCCGAGACCCGCGCCGCGGTGCCGGCCGACGGCGTCGATCTCGTCCATGAAGATGATGCAGGGGGACGCCTGCTTCGCCTGCTCGAAGAGGTCGCGCACGCGGGATGCGCCGACGCCGACGAACATCTCGACGAAGTCGGAGCCGGAGATCGAGAAGAACGGGACGCCCGCCTCACCCGCGACCGCGCGCGCGAGGAGCGTCTTGCCCGTTCCCGGCGGCCCGTACAAGAGCACGCCCTTGGGGATGCGCGCGCCGAGCGCCTGGAACTTCTTCGGATTCTCGAGGAACTCCTTGATCTCGTGCAGCTCTTCGACCGCCTCGTCCGCCCCGGCGACATCCTTGAACGTGACCTTCGGCGAGTCCGGCGACATGCGCTTCGCGCGGCTCTTTCCGAAGCTCATGACCTTCGAGCCGCCTCCCTGCATCTGGTTCATGAGGAAGATCCAGAACCCGATCAGGAGGAGGATCGGCAGGAAGTTGATGAGGAGCGCCCACCACGCCGAGGAGCCCGTGCCCTTCGAGTCGAACTGGATGTTCTGGGCGGTGAGGAGGTTCTGGAACTGCGTCGCCGACTGCGGCGTCGGATAGTTGACCTTGACCTTGCCGCCCGCGACGAGCGTCGCGGTGAGCTGCTGCCGATTCGGCGTGAAGAGCACCTCGTTGACGTCGCCCGCCTTCACCTTCTCGATCAGCTGCGAGTACGTGATCTTCTGCTGCTCGGAGCGGCCGGGCAGCAGCGTCTGGCTCGCCAGGTAGACGAGCACGACGATGATGATCAGCGGGAAAAGCGCGCTACGGAAGAAGCGGTTCACGTCGGTCGTCGGAGGGTAGCACTGGCCTTCTTCGGCACCCAGCCCCCGATTCCGTCTCCCCCGTTACGTTCGAGTTGCAGCGATTACGTGGTTTTCCGCACGAGCACTCAGTGCGGAGGCGGAATCAGGTCGGAGTGGAGGACGGCGACGTACGGCAGGTTTCGGTAGCGCTCCGCGAAGTCGAGGCCGTAACCAATCACGAAACGGTTCGGGATCTCGAAGCCGACGTACCGCACCGGCACGTCGATCTCGCGGCGTTCCGGCTTCGTCAGCAGCGTGACGACTTCGAGCGACGCCGGCTTGCGGGCGCGGAGGTTCCGCATGAGGTACGAGAGCGTGAGGCCGGAGTCGATGATGTCCTCCACGACGAGCACGTCCCGGCCGGAGACGTTGATGTCGAGGTCCTTCAGGATCCGGACGACCCCCGAGGAGTCCGTCGCGGCGCCGTAGCTCGAGATGGCCATGAAGTCGATCTCGCACGGAACCGTGAGCTCGCGCATGAGGTCGGCCATGAAGAACACGGCGCCCTTGAGGACGCCGACGAGAAGAAGGTCGCGACCCGTGTAGTCGGCCGAGATCTCGGCGCCCAGCTCGCCGATGCGCGTCTGGATGGCTTCCTCCTCGATGAGGATCTCGCCGACGGCCCTCTCCAGCTCTGTTTGCGTCATGCCTCGGGATCTTTCCATGCCCGGACCGAGTCTTCCCAGCCAGGCGCCTCGATGATTCCGGGGACCGCCACCACCTCGTCGCCGGCGACGACGAGCGGCCACGTGTCGCGGGCGGCTCTCGGGACCTTCGCGTCCACGAGCACATCCTGCACCTTCTTCGAGCGTCCTGCGAGCCGATCTCCAGGCCGGCGCGTGCGCACGACGAGGCCAGGACGGTCGCTCTCGATCCGCCACGGGCCGAAGCGCACGCTGCCCTCGAGCGTGACGGTGTCGTACTCGCGTACCGCTCGCACGCCCTGCCCGAGGTCGGCGCTCTTCGTCCCCTCCGTCGATGCGAGCAGGCTCGCGAGCGTCCGCTCGAGCTCGCGCGGCAGGGCGGGGCGCTCGTCGGCAAGGGCGAGGAGGTTCTGCTCGGCTCCCGGATGCAGCCGGCGGAGGAGCGGGAGGATCTCGTCCCGGATGAGCCCGCGCTTCGTGTCGGCGTTCGACGAGTCGACCCGATGCGCAAGCTCGTGCTCCTCGCAGTACGCGATCGTCTCCTCGCGCCAGATCTCGAGCAGCGGACGCACGACGCCGTCCTCTCGTTTCGGCTTGATCGCCTTCGTCGTCCCCGAGGAGACGAGCCGGTAGAGCACGGTCTCCACCTGATCGGACGCCGTGTGCCCGGTCGCGCGCAGCCCGGATCCCGCGGTGAGGGCGTAGCGCACCTCACGGAGCGCCGCTTCGGTCGAGGGCGAGGCAAGCCTCGCCCCTACCTCCTTCGCCCCGAGCACCTCGGAACAGAAGCGGGCGTCGGCCTCCGACTCCTCTCCGCGTAGCGCGTGGTTCACATGCACGGCTGACACGCGGTACCCGAGAGCGCCGAGGACGTGCCAGAGGCACGTCGAGTCGGCTCCGCCCGACACGAGGCAGGTGACCTCACCGCCGCGCGGGATCAGGTCGCGGCGGCGGATCGTCTCTTCGACGCGGTCCTGAAGGGCGCTCGTCACGCACCCATTGTGCCGCGCCTACCCGGGTCGCCGGATCGCGGAAGCGCGGAGCCGCGCTCCACTCCTCCAGAAGCGTTGCTGCACGGTCCGCATCGCGGCAACCGAGCCGGTAGGGGAAGGCATGCTCGATCGGCGCCATGCGCGCGGCCGGAGACCGACCCTCGACCGCGTCGATCACGTACCGGATCGCGAGCGCGTGGCCCACTGCGAGCACGCGCTCCTCCGGCCGGGCGAGGAGCAGACGCAACCCGCGAGCGAAACGAGCCGCGGCCTGCGCCCGGCTCTCGCCGCCACCCGGCGCGGGCTCGTCGGGCGGATGCGACGCGGCCCACGCCCGATATGCATCGAGCGGCCCGCCGTCGAAGTTCCCGAAGTGGATCTCGTCGAGCTCGGCCTCGACGACGACCGTGACCTCGCGTCCGTCGAGCACGAGCGCGAGCGTCTCCTGCGTGCGGGCCAGCCTGGAGGTCAGCGCGACGTCGATCGCCTCGTCCGCGAGCGCGACCGAGAGAGCTCTCGCCTGCTCGACGCCCTCGGGCGTCAGGCCCTCGCCGGGGACGGTCGAGGACGCGACGTCGTCGCGGTTCGAGCCGGCGAACCCGTGCCGGACGAGCAGGAGCTCGCGCACGGCTAGAAGAGCAGCGAGCGGTAGTCGAGAACGTGCTCCATGCCGATCGTCTCGTACAGGCGGATCGCAGGGTCGTTCTCGGCCCGGACGAACAGGCAGACGGTGGGCACGCGCTCGAGGAGAAGCCGGCAGAGGTCGGCGAGCCCGCGCGCCCCGTATCCGCGGCGGCGAACCTCCGCGTCGACCCAGACCTGCTGGAGCTGCACGGCGTCGGGCGTCCACGCCGACGCCTCGGCCTTGAAGAGGATCACTCCGTCCTCCACCCACAACCACGAGCGCTCGTCCTCGATCTGACTGCGCGTCCGCCAGCGGAACCCGTCGGGATCGCGCTGCATCGGGTCGACGCCGATCTCCTGCTCGTGCGCGGCCGCGCAGGCCGGCATCAGGACGTCGAGGTCGCTCAGGAGCGCCGGCCGCAGAGCGGTGTCCGCAGCGGGCGGCGCGTCGCGGATGACGTAGACGGGCTGACCGGGCCGGTCTTCCCGCGGCTCGGGTAGCTGGCCGTGCACCTCGTCCCACAGCTCCGATACCGCGCGCGACTCCCCGATGAGCATGCGCGGGCCTGAGCGGGCGACGTCGCGCGCAAAGGCGCCGCAGCCCTCGCCGGAGGGAACGGCGTTGATCCCGAGATGGCAGAGCGCCGACAGCTCGCCGTCCTGGCCGTGCGCGACGAACCGGCCGAGCCCGCGGCGAGCGACATCCTCGAGGAACACGCGCTCGACGGGGTCGAGGGCGCAGAAGCGGAGGATCTGGTCGCGCTTCGGCTCGATGAGTTCTCCGACCACGGCCCGGAGAACTCTAGGAGAGCGCCCAGCCGACAAGGACGACGCACATGGCCGGGTGCGCGCCAAGGGAAATCCGTAGGGTTGCGCCGATGCCGATCCACCTCCGAGCCGAGCCCGGCGACTATGCAGACGCGTGCCTCCTGCCCGGCGATCCGCTGCGGGCGAAGTACATCGCCGAGACACTCCTCGCGGACGTCACGCAGGTCAACGAGGAGCGCGGCCTCCTCGGCTACACCGGCACGTGGGATGGGAAGCGAGTCTCGGTGCAGGGGACGGGAATGGGCTGCCCGGGCGCGACGATCGTCTTCGAGGAGCTGGTTCAGCTCGGCGTGACGCGCCTCCTTCGCGTCGGAACGTGCGGCGGTCTCCAGGCCGACCACTCGCTCGGCGACCTGATCGTCGCGATCTCCGCCGTGGCGGCAGACGCGACGGCGACTCATCTCGTCGGCGGCGAGCCGCACTGCCCGACCGCCAGCTGGGAGCTCGTCCACGAGGCGGTGCACGTCGCGAAGCACGCGGGCCAGAAGATCCGCGTCGGACCGATCGTCTCGAGCGACCTCTTCTACAACCCGGACGAGGGGCAGTACGAGCGCTGGTCGAAGCGAGGCGTGCTCGCAGTCGAGATGGAGGCTGCGGCGCTGTTCACCCTCGCGGCGCTCCGCGGCGTCCACGGCGGCTGCCTGCTCACGGTCAGCGACATCGTCGTCGATGGCGAGTTCGTCCGGATCTCCGACGACGAGCTGCGCGCAGCGGTCGAGCGGATGACGCGGATCGCGCTCGACACCGCAACGGCGGGCCACGACGACGGCTGATCCCGGCCGGACGGTCTTCCTCGTCAACCCGGCATCCGCCGGGGGCTCGACGGGCAAGCGCTGGCCCGAGATCGCGCACCGCGCCACCGCGCGCGGGCTCGACGGCGACGCGCTGATCTCGGAGGGGCCAGGAGAGCTCGGCACGCTCGCGGCACGCGCGGTTGCGGAGGGGGCGACGCGGCTCGTGATCGTGGGTGGGGACGGGTCCGTCAACGAGGTCGTGAACGGCATCGTCGGCCTCGACGCGGTCGAGCTGGCCGTCATTCCACGTGGAACGGGCTGGGACTTCGTGCGCACGTTCGGCATCCACCGCGACCTCGACGAGGCCATCGACGTCGCCCTACGTGGTGCGGTACGGGAGATCGACGCGGGATCGGTCACATATCGCACGTGGGCGGGCCAGGAGGCACACGCGCACTTCGCGAACGTCGGCAGCGCGGGGATCTCCGGTGCGATCGCGCGACGCGCGAACGAGTCGTCGAAGGCACTGGGCGGCAAGATCTCCTACTACTGGGCCACGCTCGCCGTCTTCATCGGCTGGCAGACCGGCGAGATGCACGTCACCGTCGGCGACGAGACGCGGAGCGGCCGGATGATCGACGCGATGATCTGCAACGGCCGCTTCCTCGGCGGCGGGATGATGATGTGCCCCGACGCGGAGCCGGACGACGGGCTCTTCGACGTCCTCCTCATCGGCGACGTCACGAAGCGCGACCTCGCGTTCGTGCTGCCGAAGACGTACAAGGGGAAGCACCTCCCCCACCCGCGGCTCGAGCTGCTCCGCGGCAGCGTCGTCACCGTCGATGCGGACGAGCCGCTGCCCATCGAGCTCGACGGCGAGCAGCCGGGCACGACGCCCGCCCGCTTCGAAGTGGTGCCGCGCGCGCTGCGGCTGCGTGTCCCGGCCTAGGAGGGCGAGGCGGACCTCGCCGCTACGCGGCGGGCTTGCGCGGCGCCTGGCCGCGCGCCGGCGCCTTGGCCTTCTTCAACGCTGCAACTTCCTTCTCGAGCTTGACGATCCGCTCCTCGAGGGCGTCGATCCCGCGCACCTTCTTGCCGAGGTCGTCGACGCGCGTCTTCAGGTCGTTGTAGGCCGTGAGCGCCTTCTGCCCGCCCGGGAGATCGGCGATGCGCTGCAGCGCCTCCTCGCCGGCATCCGCGAGCCGCGCCACGAAGTCCTTCTCGGTCTTGGTCTTCTCGGTCGTCGCCATGCCGACAGTCATACCACTCGCGCCCACATCGTGCTTGACGCGAAGCGCACGAGGTGACAGCGTCCATCGCGATGCTGCGGCTCCTGGGCGCATCGGTGGGCGGCGTCGCGCTCGTCGCACTGCTTGCAACCTCCGCTTCCGCGCAGCCGAAGCCGATCCGTGCGGGGTCGATCGTCACTGCATCGGTCAGCATCGTCCTCGACGGGATGCCGGCGCGTCCGGTGCGCGTCACCTGCGCGGGCACGATCGGCGGTGCGAAGGTTCGCGGCCTGCCGAAGACCACGCGGGGAAAGGCATCGTGTACCTACCGAACGACGACCGCCGCAAGGGGGCGCACGCTCAGCGGGGCGGTCTCGTTCACGGCGCGTGGCCAGCGGTACGTTCGGCGCTTCGCCGTGCGGTTGCGCTAGCCCTCCTAAAGGCAGTCGAGCACCGCGCAGAGCGTCTCACCGGCGCCCGCGTCGACCTTGAGCAGCGCGTGCTCGTCGAGCGCTGTCGGCCCGCGGTTGACGATCGCGAAGCCGCGAGCCTCGAGCGGAAGGCCCGCGACCGGCCAGACCTCGAGCGACGACCCCACGACGAGCACGAGCCGCGCAGATCGGGCGAGGTGCGTCGCGCGCTCCATCGCCGCGGCCGGCAGGAGCTCGCCGAAGAGAACGACGCCCGGCTTCAGCACCTCGCCGCACTGCGGGCACGAGGGCGTCGCCGCCGCCTCGAGCTGCGCGAGCACGGCGTCCGCCGGCTCGCTCCACAGGCAGCCGAGGCACTGCGCCGAGCGAATCGAGCCGTGCACCTCGACGACATCCCGGCTCCCGGCCCTCGAGTGCAGCAGGTCGATGTTCTGCGTCACGACCGCCTGCACGAGACCCAAGCTCTCGAGCGTCGCGATCGCCTCGTGTGCCGCGTTCGGCTGCGCGTCCAGGAGCACGTGGATGCGCTCGCGGTAGAAGCTCCAGACGCGCTCGGGATCGCGCTTGAACGCCTGGATCGACGCGACCTCGAAGGGATCGACCTCGGCCCAGATCCCCGTGTCCGAACGAAAGTCGGGGATCCCCGACTCGGTCGACACGCCCGCGCCGGTGAGGACGACGCACGGCTGCCGCTCGCGGATCAGCTCGGCTAACGCGGCGGCGGACACGGGCGAATCGTAGGGTTGACGCCGTGGAGGGCTTCTCGTTCTCGACCGATGTTCGCATCCGCTTCGCGGAGACGGATGCCCAGGGCATCGCGCACCACGCGTCGTTCCTCGTGTGGCTGGAGGTCGCGCGCGTCGCCTACCTCGAGCGAAACGCAGGCGGCTATCAGGCGATCCGCGCGCGCGGCATCGAGGCGCTGACGACGGAGGCACACCTCCGCTACCACCGTGCCGCGTACTTCGACGAGACGCTGACGGTTGCGGCACGCTGTACGGACGTACGCGGCGCCCGCTTCACCTACGAGTACCGAATCGAGCGCGACGGCGAGCTGGTGGCCGACGGCTATACGAGGCACGCGACCGTCGACCGCGAGACGTATCGCCCGATACGCGTGCCCGAGTGGCTCGCCGAGGCGATCGCTACGGCTGAGGCGTCGCCGGCGGAATGACGGGCACGACCGGCGGGACCGCGTCGTCGGCCGAGGTCTTCGGTACCGGCTTCGTCTTCTTCGGCGCGACCTTCGTCCCCACGCGGACCACGCGCTCCTCGCCCTCGTACGAGGTGGTCCAGGTCTCCGAGCGGATGAGCTCGCCGTCGGCCGAGTAGACCTGGCGCGTCGCGGACGTGCGCGTCGGTGCCGAGCCGTCCTCCTCGACCACCTGCTTGCCCTTCGGGAGCGTCGGGTCCTCGACCCGCTCGACGGTGACGGAGCCGGTCACGACGAGGGGCGTCGCCGAGCTCTCGACGCGCCGCGACTCGCCACCGTAGATCGCGATGCTGATCCCGTCGCTCTCCGCGAACCCCTTGACCAGCACCCACGCGTCGGTGTCGTTCACGAACTTCAGATCGAGCGACGGCCAGTACACGGTGGCGTCGCGCCCCAGCTCGTAGCGGCTGATGTAGAGCGAGTGCGCGTGCCGCTCGGAGATCCGCAGCCCGGCTTCCCACGCTGCGTTGAAGGCGGTCGTCGCGATCTGCGACGTGCCCCCGCCCACCTCCTCCGCGTACTCGTTGCCGATGATCACCGGCGCAGGGCGGAACCCGCGCTCCTCGGTGCGCTCGCCGATTGCCTCGTTCAGCGAGAACGTGCCGCCCGGCGCGACGAGGCTCCCGTCGAGCTCCCTGACGCCGAGCTGCAGGTTCGTGATGCGGTCGGTAGTCCCGGAGTAGTAGGTCTTGTACGACGCCATGCGCGTGTCGATCCCCATCGCGAGCGCATCCGCCGTCGTGCGCTCCGGCGCCGCCCGGACGACGGTGAGAGTGGCGACGCGGCTCGTGGGGCGCGACGCAGCCCGCAGGATGGTGCGCGCAGCTCTCGGAACGTTCAGCTCGAGCCCGTCACGGGCCGGCACGACCTGGACCGACTCGCCGTATACCGCGAACGCCGCATCTGTCGCCGGGCGCCCGACGTTGTCGGAGAGGCTGCCGAAGTAGGCGTCGGCCGCAGCTCCGCCGATGGCGAGCTTCGTCGCCCCGTCGCGCGGGAGGACGAGCAGCTCGGCGATCCGCCACCGTGGAACCCGGAAGCGTCGCTGCGCGATCTTCAGGGTGACGGGCGCGGAGACGGCGGTTCTCGCACGCGCGGCGGGGGCGGCGAGCATCTCCGCGGTCACGGGCGGCGCGGTGACCCGTACGGGCAGGACCGTCGCCCCGGGTGCGCGCTCGAGCCGCCCGAGGGCGCGGACGATGACCTCGGCCGCAGCGTCGCGGTCGAGCCGGCTTCCCGACTTCTCCGCCGCGACGCGGAAGCGCAGGCCGCGACGTACGATCGCGGCACTCCGCGGTCGGCGATCCACGTCCTTCGAGATCTGGTCGAGCGCGTACTCGAGCGCCGCGTTCGAAACCGCGAGCTCGGGGAGCACCTCCGCGCCGAACACCCGCGCGCGAATCCGGCGGAAGCCGCGGAGCGGTCCGAAGCCGTCCCCCGCCCGGGCGGCGGCGGCCACGGCTGCACTCCAGTCGGGCTGGATGCCGAGCTGGTTGGGCGCCAGCGAGTAGGTCTGGCGTCCGGCCGAGAAGGCGACGGAGACGGCAGAGCGCCGCTCGTACAGCGCGTCGAGCTTGGCGACCGCGTCGCGCTTCGTCATGCCGCCAACGTCGACTCCGGCGACGTGCGTGCCCGACGCGAGCTCGCTGGACGAGCCGGCGAATGCGAAGCCGACGAGGATCGCCAGGATCGCGGCGACGCCCGCCACCACGATTGCGACGGTACGCAGCGAGCGCATCCGCCGTCGCGTCCGGCTTCGTGGGGCGTAGAGAGGTGATTCGGCGCGCATCGAAGCGCGAAGTGTAGAGGCCGTCGGCCCTCGGTCGGCCGTGGATTCTGGTGACGATCTGGTGCCGATTCGCGACTGATCCGCGAACCACCCGCGAACGTTCGCGGACTAGAATTGGCAGTGGGTGGTGGGATTGGGTGCCCCAGAGAAAGGGCGCTCAGAACACGAAAAGCTCGATCCCGCCCGACACGTAGAGCTCGACGCCGGTGATGTACGCCGCGAGATCCGAGCACAGGAACGCGATGGCGTTGGCGATGTCCTGGGGCTCGCCGGGTCGCTTGAACACCGTGCGTGCAGCGATGCGCTCGTTCATCGCCGCATTCGCCATCTGGAAGGCCTCGGTGCCGATGATCCCCGGCACGATCGCGTTGCTCGTGATCCCGTGACGGCCGCCTTCCATCGCAAGCGTCTTCGTCAGCCCGAGAATCCCCGACTTCGTCGTCGAGTAGCTCGCCTGGCCGAAGCCTCCGAGGGTGCCGGCGACGGAGGCCATGTTCACGATGCGCCCCCACCGGCGCTCCTTCATGTGCGGCCAGACCGCCTGGGCGCAGTTGAACCCGCCGCTCAGGTTGACGCGCAGGTCGCGCTCCCACAGCTCCGGAGACTGGTCGTGGAACTGGCCGACATGGTCGAGCGTGCCCGCGTTGTTGACGAGGATGTCGACCGATCCGAGCTCCTGGACCGTGCGCTCCACCGCGGCGGCAACCTGCTCGCGGTCGGTGACATCGCAGCGGACCGCAAGCGACCGCCGCCCCAGCGAGCGGATCTCTTCGACGGTCTCCTCGGTATGCACGAGGCCCTGCGCTCGTGCGGCGGTCGCGAGCGCTCCCCAGCTGTCCGTCTCCTCCGACAGCTCGGACTCGACGAGGATGTCGGCGATCGCCACGTCCGCTCCGGCGCTGGCGAGCGTCAGCGCATCGGCACGACCGAGACCGCGCGAGCCGCCGGTGACGAGCGCAACGCGGCCGGAGAGGTCGATCTCGAGAGCCACGGCGTGACCCTACTCGCCTCGCGGGAGGAAGATCTCCTTGGCGATCACCAGGCGCTGAATCTGCGACGTCCCCTCGTAGATCTGGAAGAGCTTCGCGTCGCGCATCAGCTTCTCGACCGGGTACTCCTTGATGTACCCGTAGCCGCCGAAGACCTGCACGGCGTCGGTCGTGACCTTCATCGCCGTGTCGGCCGCGAAGCGCTTCGCAAACGAGGACTGCAGCGTTGCGCGCTCGCCCTGGTCGTGGAGCCACGCCGACTGCCAGACGAGAAGCCGCGCAGCCTCGATCTCCGTCGCCATGTCCGCGATCAGGAAGTTCACGCCTTGGTGCATCGCGATCGGGACGTCGAAGGTGACGCGCTCCTTCGCGTACTCGACCGCGAGCTCGAACGCGGCCTGGGCGACCCCGACCGCGCCGGCCGCTGTCCCCGGGCGGGTGAAGTCGAGCGTCTTCATCGCGATCTTGAAGCCCTCGCCCTCTTCGCCGATGCGGTTCGCAGCAGGGACGACGACGTCGGTGAGCGCGAACGCGGACGTGTCCGTCGAACGCTGTCCCATCTTGTCGAGGTGCTTTTCGATCTGGACGCCCGGAGTGTCCATCGGGACGACGAATGCCGAGATGCCGCGATGGCCTTTGCTCGGATCGGTCTTTGCGAAGACGACCGTCCACGTCGCGTGGCCGGCGTTCGTGATGAAGGTCTTCGACCCGTTCAGGACGTATTCGTCGCCGCGCCGCTCGGCGGTGGTCTTCATCCGCGCGACGTCGGAGCCGGCATCGGGCTCACTGAGCCCGAACGAGCAGAGGATCGGCTCCTCGAGCAGCGGAGGGAGCCAAGTCTCGCGCTGCTCGTCCGATCCCGAGAGAAGCACCGGCCCGGCGCCCAGCCCATTCGCGAGGATCGACGTGCCGATCCCGGAGCACCCCCAGTAGAGCTCCTCGCCGACGAGCATCCCGTCGAACGCCGGGAGCCCGAGGCCGCCGAGCGACTCGGGGACGTGCAGGTTCATCAGGCCGAGCTCGTGCGCCTTCGCGATCACGTCGACCGGATGCGTGGAGTGCTCGTCGTATTCGGCCGCCTTCGGCCGGATCTCCTTCTCGGCGAACTCGCGCGCGAGCGCGCGCAACTCCTTCTGCTCCGGCGTCAGGGCGAACGAGATCCCGCCCGCCACGCCGGTCTCCAGCTGCGTCATGGCGCGTCGTCTCCTACGTCGATTGACTAGTCAGTCAATCGGAGTCTACGTCGCGTTGCGCGATCGGGTCAAGCGGGACGACGGCTTCCGTAGGATGTCTCGCGCATGGCGACCACGACCGAGCGTCCAGCCATCGATCCCCTCGACTACCTCGCGATCGACGCACTCCTCGACGACGAGGAGAGGGCGGTCCGCGACACCGTGCGCGAGTTCGTGCGCGCGAACGTCCTCGACGAGGTAGGCGACTGGTTCGAGAAGGGCGTCTTCCCGCGCGAGCTGATCACCGAGCTCGGCAAGCTCGGGCTTCTCGGAATGCACCTCGACGGCTACGGTCTTCCGGGCGCGAGCTCCGTCGCCTACGGGCTGACCTGCCTGGAGCTCGAGGCCGGTGACGCGGGAGTGCGGAGCGCGGTATCGGTGCAGGGGTCGCTGGCGATGTTCCCGATCTGGAAGTGGGGATCCGAGGAGCAGAAGGAGCGCTGGCTGCCGCCGATGCACACGGGCGAGGTGGTCGGCTGCTTCGGGTTGACCGAGCCGGACGCCGGCTCGGATCCGGCATCGATGCGAACCCACGCGCGCCGCGACGGCTCCGACTGGATCCTGAACGGGGCGAAGATGTGGATCACGAACGGCACGATCGCGGACATCGCGATCGTCTGGGCCCGCACCGACGACGGCGCGATTCGCGGCTTCATCGTGGAGAAGGGGATGCCGGGCTTCTCCGCTCCCGAGATCCACAAGAAGCTGTCGTTGCGCGCCTCCGTCACCTCCGAGCTCGTGCTCCAGGACGTGCGCGTGCCCGACGACAACGCGCTCCCGGGCGCGACAACGCTGCGCGGGCCGCTCTCCTGCCTCAACGAGGCGCGGTTCGGCATCGTCTTCGGCTCCGTCGGCTCCGCGCGCGCTTGCTTCGAGTGCGCGCTCGACTACGCGCGCGAACGCATCGTGTTCGGCAAGCCGATCGCGGGCTACCAGCTCACCCAGGAGAAGCTGGCCGAGATGGCGCTCGAGATCAACCGCGCGACCCTCGTCGCGCTCCACCTCGGGCGGATGAAGGACGACGGCACGCTCCGCCCCGAGCACGTCAGCCTCGGGAAGATGGGGAACGTGCGCGGAGCGATCGAGGTTGCGCGCTCGGCGCGGACCATCCTCGGGGCGAACGGCGTGACGCTCGAGTACCCGGTGATTCGCCACGTGAACAACCTCGAGTCGGTGCTCACCTACGAGGGTACGCACGAGATCCACACCTTGGTCGTCGGCCACGCGCTGACCGGCGAGAACGCGTTTCGCTGACCCTCTTGGCGCAAGTCTGGAATCTGCTCTCGCAGATTCCAGACGCGCGAAATCCTGAAGTGTCCGCTTTCGCGGCCGCGCCGCGACGACGACTCGGCGTGTTCAGTCCTCGGCTTCCCAGAACTCGGCGTCCGCACCGCGAAACGCGCGGAACAGCCGTTCGCCGCGACCGTCGACGGCAGAAATCTTGTCCGAGTCGCCGTATTCGACGATGTCGGGCGCGAGCAGGGTCGACAGCATCAGGACCCGGATCGGCTCGTCCGTCGCGTTTCGCACCTGATGGAAGCCGTCCGTGCCACGCGGATGGCAGACGACGTCGCCCTCGGCCAGTTCGTGCTCGCCGTCGGGCGTGCGTAGCGTCGGCCGGCCGCGGAGCACCATCATCCACTCCTCGTTGCCGTGATGCGTGTGGTACGGCCAGAGCCGGTCGCCGGGCTCGAGCTCGTACATGCTGCCCCCGATCAGCTCGGCACCGATGCGCGCGCCGACCCACGCATCCTTGCTGCGCCAGCCCGGCCGGTCCTCGGTGCGGTCCCACTCGTTCCCGTTCAGGTTGAAGACCTTCATGCGCTCGAGCCTAGACGGCCAGTCCGCGCGAGACCATCTCGACCGCCACGCGCTCGGCGCGCGCGACGTCCTGCTCGCTGTCGGGGAGCTGGCCCAGCACCCATCCCGTCAGCACCTCTTCGAGGCCGCCGTAGAAGATCCAGCTCGCGAGACGCGCGTCGACGTCTCTGCGGAAGTCGCCCGACGCCTGGCCTTCCTCGATCACGCGCTGGACGATCACGAATGCCTCGCGCACCTCGTCCACCCGATCCTGCAGCTGCTGGCTCCGCGCTACCTCCCGGACCATGACCGTCACAAGAGCCGGATCGTTGCGCCACGTGCGGAGGAGGATCTTCGCGATGCCCTCGAGCTTCTCCGGGGCAGGCTCGTCCGACACCTCCACCGCCCGGAACCGCGCGATCAGCGCGCCCCAGTTCTCGAGGAAGATCGTGCGGAGCACGTCGTCCTTCGACGCGAAGTAGTGGTAGAGGAGGCCATGCGCGACACCGGCGTCCTCCGCGATGTCGCCCACGCGCGCGCCGTGGTACCCGTGCTCGGCGAAGACGCGAATCGCAGCCTCGAGGATGCGCTTTCGCTTGTCCGCCGGTGCGATTGAACGGTCAGTCAACGAGGGCGAGGATAGAGATACGCTCCGCCGGCGTGCAACCGCTGGCAGGAACGCTGGTCGTCGACTTCACGCGCTACCTCCCGGGCGCGTACGCGAGCCGCGAGCTGACTCGCCTCGGTGCGCGCGTCGTCCGGGTGGAGCCACCGCGAGGGGACCCGATGCGGCCGACGGCGACCGCGTGGGACACGGCCCTTCGTGCCGGCAGCGAGTCCGTCGTCTGCGACCTCCCCGGCGACGCCGCCTTCGCGCAGGCGCTCTGCGCGCGCGCCGACGTCGTGCTCGAGGGTTTCCGGCCGGGCGTCGCCGATCGGCTTGGCGTGGGACCGGGCGACGTCCCAGACACCGCCGTCTACTGCTCGATCACCGGGTTCGGGTTGAACGGACGCCACGAACAGCGCGCCGGGCACGACGTCAACTACCTCGGCTGGGCCGGCGTGCTCGAGGACACCGCACCCGGGCTGCCGCCGATCCAGATCGCCGACCTTGCGGCCGGAGCGCTCGGCGCAGTCACGCAGGTGCTCGCCGCGCTCCTCGAGCGCGCGCGCACGGGACAAGGTGCGCGCCTCGTCGTCTCGATGACACACCGCTCGCACGACCTGGTGGCGCATCGGCTGGTGGGCGAGCCTGCTCCGCGCATGCTCACCGGCGGGCTCGCCTGCTACCGCCTCTACCCCACCGCCGACGGCGGCCACCTGACCGTCGGTGCCCTCGAGCCGAAGTTCTTCCGGCGGCTCTGCGAGCTCGTCGGGCGACCCGACCTCGGCGAGCGACAGTTCGACGACGACCAGGACGCGCTCGCGTCGGAGCTCGGCAATGTGCTCGCGACGCGAACGCGCGCCGACTGGATGGCGCACTTCGGCGACGAGGACGTCTGCGTCGGCCCGGTCTGGACGCGTGCAGAGGCGGCCGCCGAGTTCGGCTCGACGGAGGCGGCAGAGGAGGTGCCGCTCGGCGCGCACACGGACGCCTGGCGCAGCGAGCTAGGCGTGAGCTAGTCCGAGCGCCGCCGGCAGGGCGAGCAGCGTGTCGATGCGCTCGGGCTCGTTGAGGTGGAGCCCGTCGCGATCGAGGAGGATGGCCCGGATACCGAGCGCGCGCGCTCCTCCGATGTCGTCCTCGTACGAGTCGCCGACCATCACCGTCTCCGCAGGTGCCGCCTCGAGCTGCTCGAGTGCCGCCGCGAAGATCGACGGATCCGGCTTGATCCTCCCGTGGGCTTTCGATCCCACCATCGCATCGACGTCGAGCCGGTGATGGGCCACGAACTCGTCGAGGTCGCGCTGGCCGTTCGTCACGAGCCCGATCTTGAGCCGGTGCCGACGCAGCTCGTCGAGCACGGGCAGCGCGTCCTCGTAGAGCGCGAAGTTCTCGTGCCGCTCCCACTCGCGGACCATGTCCGTCGCACAGCCACGGGACCCGACCGGGTCACCGCCCATGCCGAGCACGATCTGCTCGGTGAACGCGATCCAGACCTCCTCGTCGTGTACGAGCTCGCGCTCCCCGGACAGCGCGTGAATCGCATCGATGCGCGCCTGTTCATAGCGGTCCGGGTCGAGAGCGAGCCCGTGCCGCTCCCCGATACGCCTGTACCCCTCGGGCCCAAGCTCGGGCCCGGGCCGAAACAAGGTGAAATCGACGTCGAACAAGACAGCCTTCAACACAGCAATCGAGGATAGATCGAACGCTGAGCGGCAGCTCCGGATGGCGGCCGGAGGTCGGCTTCGCCGACCGGGAGGCCCGCTGCGACCCACCAGTCGGAGCGAAGAGGAAGGGGGGCAGGCGGGGGGAAACGACGTTTCCCCCCGCCATTCGTATCGGGGTGCCCAGATTTGAACTGGGGGCCTCTCCGACCCGAACGGAGCGCGCTACCAGGCTGCGCCACACCCCGAGCGCGGAAAGGGTACCGGCGTTGCGCAGCGTCGGCGGCCCGGAGTATGCTCAGGCAGATGACTGTTGCTCTCGAGAGGCGGGCTGCTTGACCCGCCCCGACAGCGAATGACCCGCAGCCCGACGTGCGCGAACCGCGCCGGCGGGCTTTTTCTTTGCCGTTTTCTTGACCTCGAGGAGGCAGCATGGCCAACCACCTGACGCCCGAAGAGCTCGCCAAGGAGATGGGGATGGACCGCGACGAGGTCGTCCGCATCTGCATCGAGGAAGGCGTGCCGATCTATCACGGCAAGATCGACAAGACGCTCTTCCAGGCGTCGCTCGAGGCCGTCGGAGCTGCTGCAGGAGCATCGACCTCGTCCTGATCGCTCCCCCTGACGGAGCGCACGTTCGACACCGTAAGGCGGCCGTGCTCTAGCTGGCCTTGGCGCGCGCCTTGCGTGTGCGCGTCGGCTTCTCGGCGGGCTCGCCGTCCGGCTTCTTGGCCGCCGCGACGCTCGCCTTGAGCGCCTCCATGAGGTCGATCACCGGCGCGGTCTCGGCGGGCTCTTCCGGCGCGACGATCTCCTCACCGCGCATCTTCGCCTCGAGGAGCGCCTTCAGATCACGCCGGTACTCGCTCGCGAGCTCCGTCGGCTCGAAGTCGCCCGCGAGGCTGTCGATGACCTGACGCGCCAGGTCGAGCTCGGTCTTCTTCACCTTCGTCTCCTCGACCGCCTCCGAGATCTCCGCCGACGAGTACACGTCCTCGGCGAGGAAGAGCGTCTCGAGCGCGAGCGCGTCGCCCCGTGCCCGGACGAGGCACAGGCTCTCCCGGCCGGCGCGAACGAAGCGCCCGAGCGCAGCGGTCTCCGTCTGCTGCATCGCCTCGAGCAGGAGGACGTACGGGCGACGCTGCGCGGGCTGTGCCGCGGGAACGAGGTAGTACGTCCGGTCGAAGAAGATCGGGTCGACGTCGTCTCCCTTGACGAAGCGGGTGATGTCGATGGAGCGCGAGTCGTCGGCGCGCTCGATCGCCTCGAGGTCGGCGTCCTCGACGATGACGAACTGCCCCTTGGTGACCTCGAACCCGCGGACGATCTCGTCCTGCGTGACCTCGCGGTCGTGCGTCGGGCACCAGCGCTTCTGCTTGATCGGCGTCGCGCACTCGCGGTGGAGCAGCCTGAACGACACGTCCGACTGGCGCGCGGCCGGCTTCGTCGCCGGCGCGAGGCCGACGGGGATGGAGACGAGGCCGAAGCTGAGT
This sequence comes from uncultured Gaiellaceae bacterium, assembly GCA_963787855.1. Lineage (GTDB taxonomy): Bacteria > Actinomycetota > Thermoleophilia > Gaiellales > Gaiellaceae > GMQP-bins7. Next base: position 26,466 of record CAWBER010000017.1, on the reverse strand, counting down.
GATCCGTTCCAGGTAGTCCGCATGTGCAGGCGAAAGGGTATATGCGTCGGGGTCAGACTTCAGTCTGACGCCGACTCCGATTCGATCTTGGACCGGGGGATTCGTGCTCAGCGGACGAATCCCTCTCGAATCTCTAAGCTCAGCATGTGACCGACACGGCTGAAGTCGCCGTCGAGAGCAGTCGCGGCGCATCGCCCCGGACGATCGCACAGCTCTGGCGAAACGCGGTCGCGGCGGGCCGCGCGGGGCCTGCATATCTCGTCGAGTCGGAGGACGGATGGACGGACGTCTCCTGGGCCGACGCCGACGAGCGCGTCCGCGCGTACGCGAACGGCTTTCTCGCGCGCGGCGTGCAGAAGGGCGACAACGTCGCGCTCCTCGCCCGCAACAGCCTCGACTGGGCGCTCGTCGACTTCGCGCTCGCGCAGATCGGCGCCGTGGGCATCCCGGTGTACGCGTCGAGCTCGGCGCGAGACGTCGGCTACCTCCTCTCGCACTCGGAGGCCGTTGCGATCGTCTGCGAGGACGCGACACAGCTCGCGAAGGTCGAGGAGATCTCGGCCGAGCTCCCGTCGTTGCAGCACGTGCTCACGTACCACGACCTCGACGGCCTCGCGACGCACGGGCGCGACCACGCGGCCACGAGCCCGGGCGCGCTCGACGACGCCAGTGCGGCGATCGGCGAGGAGGACCTCTACACGATCATCTACACCTCGGGCACGACCGGCCCGCCCAAGGGCTGCATGCTCTCGAATCGCAATTACCACCAGATGGCGACCGTCGTCGACCGGATGGAGGAGACGTACTACCGCCCGGACGACGTGATGCTCCTCTACCTCCCGCTCGCCCACAACTACGGGCGGCTGATGCTGCTGCTCGGGGCGCACGTCGGATTCACGATCGCGTTCCTCGCCGACCCGTTGCGGGTGGCCGAGGCGCTGCCGCAGGTTCGCCCGACGCTCCTGCCGAGCGTTCCGCGTGTGTACGAGAAGGTGCACACGGCCGTACTCGCGAAATTCGACGCCGCCACCGGCGTCAAGCGACGCTTGATCGACTGGGCGCTCCCGATCGGGCGCGAGGTGAGCCGGCTCGAGAGCGCAGGGGAGCCCGTGCCGGCCGGACTGCGCCGCAAGCACCGGATTGCCGACCGCCTCGTCTTCAGCAAGGTGCGCGAGCCCTTCGGCGGCCGCCTGCGTATGCCCGGATCGGGTGGTGCGCCGCTGTCGAAGGAGATCATCGAGTTCTTCGACGCCGTGGGAATCCGCATCACCGAGGGGTACGGGCTGACGGAGTGCACCACGGCGGCGAGCACGAACCGGCCGGACGTCTACCGCTTCGGCTCGGTCGGTCAGCCACTGCCGGGCTTCGAGGTGCGCATCGCAGACGACGGCGAGATCGAGGTGCGCTCGGAGACCGTCTTCCAGGGCTACTACAAGGATCCGGAGGCGACGGCCGCCGCGCTCGGCGAGGACGGCTGGCTCAAGACCGGAGACATCGGCCATCTCGACGAGGACGGCTTCCTCCACATCACCGACCGCAAGAAGGACATCCTCGTGACGGCGGGCGGCAAGAACGTCGCGCCGCAGAACGTCGAGAACGACCTCAAGACGTCGAAGTACGTGTCACAGGCGCTCGTCGTCGGCGACGCGAAGCCATACGTCGCCGCGCTCGTCACGCTCGATCCCGTCGAGGTCGGACGCTGGGCCGAAGCGCAGGGAATCGACGGAGATGCCGCTGCACTGGCGCGCGACGACCGGGTGCAGGCGTTGATCCAGGACGTCGTCGACGAGGCGAACCACCAGCGCTCACGGTTCGAGCAGGTGAAGCGCTTCGCGATCCTCCCTCGCGACTTCACGATGGAGGCCGGCGAGATCACGCCGACGCTGAAGGTGCGGCGCCGCGCCGTGCAAGAGCACTTCGCGGCAGAGATCGACGCGCTGTACGCCGAGCCACACGCTCGGCCGGACGAGAGCGCGGACTAGGCTAGAGGCGGCGGGCGCCGACGTACGAGCCGGACCGCTCGTCGAGGCTGGAGATCCTCACGACGTCGCCGGTGTGCGGCGCGTGCACGAACTGGCCGCTACCGATGTAGAGCCCGACGTGGCCGAGGCCGCTGAAGAAGACGAGGTCGCCCGGCGCGAGCTGCTCGTAGGCCACCGGCGTTCCCATGTTGTACTGCGACGCTGCGTGGTGCGGAAGGTAGACGCCGACCTGCGCGTAGACATAGCTCGTGAAGCCCGAGCAGTCGAATCCCGTCGAGGGACTCGAGCCGCCCCACACGTACGGGATGCCGAGGTACTGCAGCGCGATCCCGACGACGTGGCCGTAGCGTGCCGCCGGAACGTCCGCGTCGTAGGTCGGAATGACGGCCGCCTCGTCGTACGACTCCTGAGATGTCGCCTGCGCGGTGAGCTGGGCGGCCTGCGCCGCGGCGCGCGCCTGCGCGGCAAGAGCGGCCTGCCGCCGTTGCTCCTCGGCCCGGATCTCCGCGATCTCGTCCTTGACCGACGCGAGGAGCTGGTTCTGCTCGGAGATCTGGGACTCGATCGACTGCTTCTGTGCTGCCTGCTCGGCGACGATCCGCGCCTGGTCGGCGCGAGCCTCCTGGAGGTTCTCGCGACGGGTCTCGACTTCCTTTCGGTACTGCCTGACCGTATGGAGGATCCGCGTGTCCTGGCTCGAGACGCGCTCGATCGCGTCGAGCCGGGCGATGATGTCGTCGAGGCTCTGCGAGCCGAGGATCACCTCGAGCGTCGAGTCGCCCTCACCGTTGATGTACAGGTCGCGGAGCCGCTCCTGGATGCGCACCTGCGCGACGCCGAGGCTCTTCCTGGCGGCCGCGAGGTGCTTGGCGTTCGACTGGAGATCGGTGTCGATGCGGTCGAGCTCGACATTGGCGTAGTTCCACGCCTCGATCGTGGTCTCGAGCTCGTGGTTCATGCCCTCGACCTCGGCGATGATCGCTTCGGCCTGGGCCCGCTTCGACTCGATGGTCTGCCCGGACGCCGGACCGACGGCAAGCAGGAGCGCAGCGGCGCTGGCCGCAGCGAGAACTCCTATCGGCGTCCATCCGGTGCGCGAGCCTTTGAAAATGGCTCTCCGTCGTCTCCGGACAGACCCGCCGGTGGCGGTCTGGCCCGTCACAAGTCGGAGACCCTAGCAGCCTCGCCGGACGCCTGCAACCAGGAACAGAGCCAAAATGTCTGCAAAGAGGCGTATTGCCGGGGAGACCTGCGGAGAAGCTGTGTTAGGGTCTCGCGGTCGTGGTCAGGGGTACACGCAGGAGGGCCGCTGCGGTCGTCGCGGTCCTCGCAGGAACGCTGGTCGTCGCGGGAGGCTCGGCCCTCGGTCAGCCGCAGGCACAGCAGGCGTATCGGCTCAAGGTCGACACCGTCGCGTACTACCTTCCCGGGAAGACCGCGCTCGGCGTCCCGGTGCGCAAGGGCGTCGTCGCAGTGGACCCGACTCTGATCCCCCTCGGCACCAAGATGCACGTGCCGGGGTACGGACCGGCGCTCGCGGCGGACGTCGGCTACGCCATCAAGGGGCGCATCATCGACCTCTGGTTCCCCAGCACGGAGAAGGCGCGCGCTTGGGGCCGCCGTACCGTCACGATCATCGTCTACCGCTAGTCCGCACCACCGCCGTCGGCGCCCTCCGCTACACAGTCCTGTCGTGAGACGACCTACCGCACTCGTGGCCGCTCTCGTGCTTGCGGCCGTGACCGCCTCAGCGACGGCGTCGACCTCCGGCGCGGCGCAGCGCGACCTCGCGGCGACACTCGGGCAGGCACTGCGAGCGCCGGGGATCGACCGCGGGAACACCGCGGCCGTCGCGGTCGACCTCCGGACCGGCCAGACGATCTTCTCGTGGAACGCGCAACGCTCGCTCCAGCCCGCGTCGGCGGAGAAGCTTCCAGTCTCGTTCGCGGCGCTGCGCGTCCTCGGCCCGCGCTTTCGCTTTCGCACGGAGCTCGTTGGAGCCGGCACGCGGGTCGGCGACACGTGGAGCGGCAACCTCTGGGTCGTCGGCTACGGCGACCCGACGCTGACACGCACCGACCTCGACCGGCTCGCGCGCCGGTTCGCGGCGACCGGTATCCGCCGCGTGGCGGGTCGGGTGTTCGGCGACGACACCCACTTCGACGCGCGCCGTGATGCCGTCGGCTGGAAGCCGCACTACCTCGGTGTCGAGTCGCGGCCGCTCTCGGCGCTCACGGTCGCCGACCTCCCGCTGACCGGCGTCAACGGCTCCGCGATCGCGGCCGCTCGCGCGTACGTCGGCGCGCTCGCGCTACGGGGAATCACCGTCACCGGCCGCGCCGGCACCGGACGCGCGCCGGTCGAGGCGATCCCGATCACCTTCGATCTCTCGGAGCGACTCGCGAACGTCTTGAAGCGCGTGAACGGCGAGAGCGACAACTTCGCTGCGGAGATGCTCCTGAAGGAGCTGGGAGCGACGGTCGCGCGGCGCGGGTCGACCGCAGCGGGCGCCCGTGTCGTCCGCGGCGAGCTCGCCGCGGCCCGCGTTCCGCTCGCCGGCGTGCGGATCGCAGACGGCTCCGGGCTCTCGCGCTTCGACCGGCTCACTGCGGGCGCGCTCGCCGCAATCCTGCGTGCCGGGGCGATCGACCCGAAGCTCAGGGACGCCTTCGTGGCGTCGCTCGCCGTCGCCGGCATCTCCGGCACGCTGGAGCGCAGGCTCGACCTGCGCCCGACCCGCGGGCGCGTGCTCGCCAAGACGGGCACGACGTTGCGCGCGTCCGCGCTCGCCGGCCTCGTGAGACGCCGCTACGTCTTCGCGATCCTGCAGAACGGCCGTCCCGTGCCGTACTGGACGGCGCGCGCGGCGCAGGACCGGTTCGTCATCGCGCTGGCACGCTCCTAGGGCGAGGATTGCCTCGGCCTAAGAATCAAGCAGTGCAGTGAGGTCTTGCTCGTTCAGAACCGCCACGCCGAGCTTCTCGGCCTTCTGGGCCTTCGAGCCGGGACTCTCGCCCACGACCACGCCGGTCGTCTTCTTCGAGACCGAGTCGGTGACCTTCGCGCCGAGCGCCTCGAGCGCCGCCTTCGCCTCCTCGCGCGTCCAGCCCTCGAGTGTCCCGGTGATCACGTATTGGCTGTCCGTGAGCGGGCCCTCGGGCGGCCGCTCGTCCTCGGCGAGTGAGAGCTGCAGGCCGAGCTCGCGCAGCTCCTCGACGAGGGCGCGGTTGTCGGGATCCGCGAACCACTCGGCGATCAGCTCCGCCCGCTCGGGCCCGATGCCCTCGACTTCCTCGAGCTGTTCGAGCGTCGCGTCGGCGAGCGCGTCGGCAGCACGGAAATGGAGTGCGAGGCTGCGCGCGATCACCCATCCCACCTTCGGGATGTTCAGGCCGAAGAGGACCCGCGAGAACGGCTGGTCCTTCGAGCGCTGGATCGACTCGAACGCCCGCGCCGCCGAGATCTCCGCATAGCCCTCCACCTCCATCAACCGCTCGGCCGGCAAGCGGTAGAGATCCGGTAGCGAGCGCACGATGCCCTCGTCCCAGAGCTTCTTGATCGTGCTGCCGCCGACATTCTCGATGTCGAGGGCCGGGCCGACCCAGTGGTAGAGCGTCTCGAGTCCGCGCGACGGGCAGGCGCGATTGGGGCAGCGATGCATGACCTCGCCCTCCGGCCGCACGACCTCGGCCTTGCACAGCGGGCAGCGCCTCGGCATGCGCCACGGCTTCGTTCCGGGCTCGTGCTCGCCCGCCGGCCCGACCACCTGCGGAATGACGTCGCCTGCTCGCTGGACGATCACGAGGTCGCCGACGCGGATGTCCTTGCGGCGGATGTCATCCTCGTTGTGGAGCGTCGCGCTCGTCACGGTGACGCCTCCGACATGAACCGGCTCGAGCTCGGCGAGCGGGTTCAGCACACCTGTGCGTCCGACACGGACGTGGATCTTCGCGAGTCGGGTCACCGCTGACGTCGGCGCCCACTTGAAGGCACGTGCGAACCGGGGACGGCCATGCAGCGACCCGAGCCGGCGTTGCTGGTCGAACGAGTCGACCTTGACGACGATCCCGTCGATCTCGTAGCCGAGGTCGGCGCGTCGCGACTCCCACCCGACGCAAGCCTCAGCGACCGCGTCGATCGACTCCAGGCGCTCTGCAGCCGGGTTCGTGCGGAAGCCGCGCTCCTGCAGCCACTGCAACGTCTCCGACTGCGTGACGAGCTCGTCGCCCTCGAGCACGCCGATCCCGTAGACGAAGATCGAGAGCGGCCGCTCGGCCGTGACGGACGGATTCAGCTGGCGCAGCGATCCGGCCGCCGCGTTGCGGGCGTTAGGCGCAGGCTTGCGATCCGCGGCGATCTGGGCCTCGTTGAAGCGAGCGAAGCCGTCCAGCGGGAAGAAGATCTCGCCGCGGACCTCGACGCGCGCAGGCGCCGGTGCCTCGGCGCGCATCCGCAGCGGAATGGCCTGGATCGTGCGCAGGTTCGCGGTGACGTCCTCCCCGCGCTCCCCGTCGCCGCGCGTCGCCCCGCGCACGAGCACACCGTCCTCGTACACGAGCGACACCGCCGAGCCGTCGATCTTCGGCTCGAGCACGTACGCGACCTCCTCGTCGGTGTCGAGCCGCTTGCGGATGTCGTCGGCCCACTTCTCGAGCGCCTCGCGCGTCGTGACCTTCTCGAGCGAGCCCATCGGGGAGAGATGCCCGACCTTCGTGAATCCCGCTGCAGGCGGCGAGCCCACACGCTGGGTCGGCGAGTCCGGCGTAACGAGCTCGGGGTGCTTCGCCTCGATCGACTCCAGCTCGTCGTACAGCACGTCGTACGCGCTGTCGTCGATCTCCGGATCGTCGAGCACGTGGTAGCGGTAAAGGTGGTGATCGATCAGCCGCCGTAGCTCGGCGACGCGATCGGCCGGGGCGGCGCTCCTAGAGGGCACGCAGGAGCTCCTCCGGCGTGCGCACGAACAGATCCGGCTCCTCCGCGAGCAGGCGCTCGTCGGGATGGATCCCTCCCCAGCCCACCGCGATCGCGAACACCCCAGCAGCCTTGGCGGCGCCGACGTCGAAGGGTGAGTCGCCGACGTAGACGGCCTCGTCCGGCGTCCCACCCAGGTTCTCGAGCGCGAGGAGAACGGGATCCGGGGCGGGCTTGTGCCGCTCCGTGTCCTCGTGCGCTACGACGACGTCGAACGCGCTCGCGAGAGCGGGGAAGCGGTCGAGGGCGAGGCCCACGGTCCGGTGTCGCTTGGCCGTGACGAGGCCGAGCCTCCGCCCTTCGGCCTTGAGCTGCGGGAGGACGTCCAGAAGCTCGTCGAACGCCTCGAGGGTCTCGTGGAGCCCGTCGTTGTGCTCCTTGTACGCCTCGAGCAGCGCATCGGCGTTGTCCGCATCGATCGCGGTCATCTGCGCCACGATCCCCTGCCCCCCGATCGTCAGCCCGAGCTCCTCGCGCGGGATCTCCCGGCCGAGCACCGTCGAGACGGCGTGCTGCATGGAGGCGAGGATGATCGGCCCGGAGTCGATCAGCGTGCCGTCGAGGTCGAAGAGGACGATGCGGAAGCGCATCCCTCGATGCTAGTAGGGGCGAGGCTTGCCTCGCCCTCAATACTCAACGGCCTCGAGATAGAGGCCCCATGGCGGCGCCTTCAGACCGCCTTCGGAGCGCGGCCGCCCGTCGAGGAGATCCGCTACGCGTTGGGGCGCTGCCGAGCCGGCTTCGAGCATCGTCCCGACGAGCGACCTCACCATGTGGCGCAGAAAGCCGTCCGCGGTGATTGTGAAGTCGAGCCGGTCGCCGTCCTGCCCCCAGCGCGACACGAAGACGTTCCGCACGAAGACGTCATGCCGCGTCTCGGTCGGCGTGAAGGCACGGAAGTCGTGCTCGCCGGGGAGAAGCGCCGCGGCCTCAGCGAGCGCCTCGACGTCGACCGGCCGTGGCCACCAGAGCACGCGCCGCGCGTCCAGCGCGGGGCGGCGACCGTCGACGCGCAGGCGGTAGCGGTACGAGCGCGACCGCGCCGAGAAGCGCGCGTGGAAGCCTGCTGGCGCCTCCTCGGCGTCGAGGACCGAGATGTCTTCGGGAAGCGCGGCGCCGAGAGCTTCGGCGGCCCGTGAGAGCGGGGGGCCGCCCTCGACGTTGACGCTCGCGACCTGTCCGGTCGCATGCACGCCCGCGTCGGTTCGTCCCGCAACGGCGAGACCGTCCCAGCGCGGGTAGGCGACATCGAGCGCTGTCCGCAGCGCTTCCTCGACGGTGCGTAGCCCTGGCTGTCGCGCCCAGCCATGGAAGCCCGTCCCGTCGTACTCGAGGATCAGCTTGAGGGTCACGACCTGACATCATGCGCGGGCGTGTCGACGACCCAGCGCTACGACCTGCACAGCCCCGAGTTCCGGGCGACGACGCACGAGACGTACGCGCGCATGCGCGAGGAGAGCCCGATCCATCTTCAGCCCGGGCTCGACGGTGAGACGCCGATCTGGTTCGTCACGCGCTACGAGGACGTCGTTACCGTGCTGAGCGACAACGAGCGCTTCGTCGTCGACGTGAAGCTCGCGCTGACGGAGGACGAGCTGCGTGCGATGGACGAGGCGAGCCCGCTCCCCAACGACGACTGGATCAACACGAGCCTCCTGGCGATGGACGGCGAACAGCACCGTCGCCTCCGACAGCTCGTGGCAAAGGCGTTTACGCCTCGCATGGTCGAGCGCCTGCGACCGCGGAGCCAGGAGATCGCCGACGACCTCGTCGACCGAGTCGCTGCCGAAGGCCGCCGAGCTGCTCGGCATCCCGGCCGAGGATCGAGATCGCTTCCGCGTATGGTCGAACAGCTTTTGCTCCCGCCGATGACGGACGAGCTGCGCGAGCAGTTCCTGCGGCATACCGACGAGTTCGTCGCCTACCTCGACGTGCTCTTCGCGAAGCGGCGCGCCGAGCCGTCCGACGACCTCGTGAGCGCGCTCGTGCAGGCGGAGGAGCATGGCGAGCGCCTGCGCGAGAACGAGCTGTACAGCATGGCGGTGCTCCTCATCGTCGCCGGACACGAGACGACGGTGAGCCTCATCACGAACGCCGTGCTCGCGCCCCTCGGCCAGCCTGAGAGCTCGAGCGCCTGAAGGCCCATCCGTCGCTCATGCGGACCCGGTCGAGGAGCTCCTGCGCTGCGACAGCCCGGTCGAGCGGACGATCGCACGCTGGGTCACCGAGGACACCCACCTCGGCGGTCAGTCGATCGCGCGTGGCGACCTCGTCATCGCCGTGGCGGGCTCCGCCAACCGCGACGACGTGCAGTTCCCGGATGCGGACGTCCTCGATCTCTGCCGTGCCGAGAACAAGCACGTGGGCTTCGGACGCGGGCCGCACTTCTGCCTCGGCGCTCCGCTCGCGCGGCTGGAGACGGAGATCGCGCTCGAGACGCTGCTCCGCCGACTGCCGAACCTCAGGCTCGCCATCGCCGACGACGACCTCTACTGGCGTCCGATCCCGCTTTTTCGCAGCCTCGCGTCGCTCCCGGTCGCCTGGGGTCTGAGTTTCGCAGGCTCGTCCCTGCTGAAGCCGCTCTAGCCGGCTATATCGATCGATTCGTTCGCCGAGCTCACGGTGAGCCCCGGCTCCGGGCCGCCGCCGATCACGTACACGCGTCCGGCGAGCGCTGCGACGCCGACGCCGTGCCTCGGCGACGGGAGATCGGCGAGCCTGACCCATCGTTTCTCGGCAATGCGATACGCAAGCACCTCACGGATCGTGCCGTCGGGCTCCTCGCCGCCCGCGGAGACGACCTGGCCGCGAAGCGCTGCGGCACCCGTCCCGCCGCGTGAGTCCGGGATCGGCTGCAGCCGCCGCCAGCGCGACTGGCCGGGCCGCCAGGACTCGAAGTGCAGCAGGTTCGTGTCGAGACCGGACGTGCGACCGGCAATGGCGTAGACCGTCCCCGCGAACGACGTCACGCCGAGGTGCTCGCGCGGGGTCGGGCCTGGCGCGCTCGACCAGCGCCGCGTGCGGAGGTCGTAGACGAGCGCGGCCCGGGCCAGGCGCCGGGCTTCGCCGATCCCTCCCGCGATGACGATCCGCCGGCCCGAGACACCGGCGCCCGCGGCTGCGCGCGGAAACGGCATCCGTGGGAGAGCGCGCCAGGCTCCGTTCTCGAGCACGAGCGCCGACCGCAGTGTCGCACCCGTCCCGCTATACCCTCCGAGCACGTACGCCTTCCCTCCGACGCCCACCGCCATCGCGTGGTGGCGGCCGACCGGAAGATCGGGGAGGTGACGCCAGGAGTCGCGCGCGGGCGAGTACGCGTCGGCGCGCTGCGACGCGCCACCGTCGCTGGTGAAGCCGCCGACCACGACGATCTCGTTCCCGACGGCAGCCGCGGCGACCTCGGTGCGCGGGAGTGGCATCGGCGCGCGCGCGTCCCACTGAAGTGGCGCGGCGCCGGCGGCGCCCGCGACGATCGCCACGGCGACGACAGTTGCACCCCAGCGCCTCATGTCAGGCGGGATCCACCTCGAGCACGAGCCCGTCGATCCGGCGGACGACCACGGCGTCGCCCGGATCGCAGCCGCCCTTGCAGCGCGCCTTCCAGATCTCGCCGCTGACCCTCACCTGCCCTTCGGGCCAGAGCGCGTCGATCGCGACCCCGCGCTTCCCGACGAGCGAATCGACGCCCACCGAAGCCTGGCGCCGTTTCGAGTACCAGATGAACAGGGACGCCTCGACGATCTCGAGCGCCGCACCGACCGCTACCGCGACGAGCCCCCACGGCGACGGAAGCACGAAGATCGCGAGGAAAAGTGCGATCAGCAGAAGCACGTCGCTGAGGGTACCGCCGCTTCAAAGATCAGGCACCCGACCGGAAACGTCGGCTGCGGTTCGCGAAGGGGTCAGGCTTCCGCGGCTGCGGGCTCTTCTTCGGCCTGTGCACGCCGAAGCGCGAACGGCGAGGCCACGGGCTCGAAGTCGACGAGCTCGAGGTAGACCATCTCGGCGGCGTCGCCCTGGCGGGGACCGATCCGGACGATGCGCGTGTAGCCGCCCGGCCGATCCGCAAAGCGCGGGGCGACGTCGGCGAAGAGCGCGTGCACGACGTTGTTCGAGCGAAGCGCGGCGAGCGCCTGCCGGCGGGCATGGAGATCGCCGCGCTTGCCCAACGTGATCATCTTCTCGGCGAACGGCTTGACCGCCTTCGCCTTGGCCTCGGTCGTCTCGATCCGGCCGTGCTGGATCAGGGCGCCCGCGAGATTCGAGTAGAGCGCCTTGCGGTGGGCGGAGTCCCGCCCGAGCTTCTTGCCGGATCGCTGGTGTCGCATGTCGTGAGTAGGGGCGAGGTAGATCTCGCCCCTACGCGATCTCCTCGCCCTTGAGCGTAAGGCCGTGGGCGCCGAGCGCGGAGCGAACCTCCTCGATCGACTTGCGACCGAAGTTGGGGATCGCGACGAGCTCGTTCTCGGACTTCGACGTCAGATCGCCGATCGTCTCGATGCCGACCCGCTTGAGACAGTTGTAGGAGCGGACGCCGAGCTCGAGCTCCTCGATCGGGAAGTTCTCCATCCCGTGCATCACGGGCGCCTCGGCGACGGCCTCCGGAGCCGCCTCGCCGAAGCCCTCGATCGCGTCCGGGTCGGTGAAGATGAGGAGCTGGCTGATCAGGATGTCGGCCGCCTGCTTGATCGCGTCGCGCGGGTCGAGCGAGCCGTCCGTCGTGACGTCGAGGACGAGTTTGTCGTAGTCCGTGCGCTGACCGACGCGCGCCGCCTCGACCTCGTACGCGACGCGGCGAACGGGCGAGAAGATCGAGTCGATCGGGATGACGCCGATCGTCGTCTCCGGCCCGCGGTTGAGCTCGGCCGGGACGTAGCCGCGGCCGCGGCCGACCGTGAGCGTCATCTCGAGCTTGCCCTTGTCGGAGACGTGGGCGATCTCGAGCTCGGGGTTCAAGATCTCGAGGTCGGCAGGTGCCTCGATGTCACCCGCGGTGACGACGCCGGCGCCCTTCTTGGCAATGTACACCTCGATCTCCGGTGATGCGCCGTGCAGGCGGACGATGAGGTTCTTGAGGTTGAGGATGATGTCCGTCACGTCCTCGCGAACGCCGGGAAGCGTCGTGAACTCGTGCGCGACGCCCTCGATTTTCACCGCGGTGACCGCGGCGCCCTCGAGCGACGACAGCAGCACGCGACGGAGCGAGTTCCCGAACGTGTGGCCGAAGCCGCGGTCGAGCGGCTCGATCGCGAACACGCCGCGGTGGTCGTCGGCGTCCTCGTGGACGATCTTCGGAATCTGGAAGTCCATCAGGCTGGTTCGAACTGCCACGTGAGTCCTTTCCTTTCGGTGGTGCGAGAGCTGGGTTACTTCGAGTAGAGCTCGACGATGAGGGATTCCTGCACCGGCGCGTCGATCTCGTCGCGCTCGGGCCACTTGAGCACCGTCCCCGAGAGCCCCTCGTGGTCTGCCTGGAGCCACGGCGCCACGGACGCCGTGAGGTCGGTCGCGTCGCGCACGAGCTGCTCGACGGGGCTGCCCTGACGCAGGGCGATCACGTCGCCGGGGCGCACGCCGTAGCTCGGGATGTTGACCCGGCGGCCGTTGACCTGGAAGTGGCCGTGCCGCACGATCTGGCGCGCCTGCGCGCGCGAGCCTGCGAAGCCGAGCCGGTAGACGACGTTGTCGAGGCGCGTCTCGAGCATGCGGAGCAGGTTCTCGCCCGGCGCGCCGAGACCGCGCGTCGCCTTCTCGTACGTGGAGCGGAACTGCTTCTCGAGGAGCCCGTAGTAGCGGCGGGCCTTCTGCTTCTCGCGCAGCTGCAGGAGGTACTGGCTCTGCTTGATGCGCCCGCGTCCATGCTCACCCGGCGGATAGCTGCGTCGCTCGACAGCGCATTTCTCGGTGAGACAGCGCTCGCCCTTGAGGAAGAGCTTCACGCCCTCGCGGCGGCAGATGCGGCACTTGGGGCCGAGATCGCGAGCCATCAGACACGCCTCCGCTTCCGCTGGCGCACGCCGTTGTGGGCCTGGGGGGTCACGTCCTTCACGCCGAGGATCTCGAGGCCGGCGGCCTGGAGCGAGCGGATCGCCGTCTCGCGTCCGGAGCCCGGGCCCTTGACGAAGACCTCGACCTTCTGGAGGCCGTGCTCCATGCCCTTGCGCGCGGCGTTGTCGGCGGTCACCTGCGCGGCGAACGGCGTCGACTTGCGCGAGCCCTTGAACCCGGCCGAGCCGGCGGACTCCCAGACGATGACGTTGCCCTCCGAGTCGGTGAGCGTGACGATCGTGTTGTTGAACGACGTCTTGATGTGCGCCTGTCCGATGGCGATGTTCTTGCGGACCTTGCGCCGTGTACGGCCGCGGGCCGCGGATCTGCGGGGAGGCGCCATGGGCTACTTCGCCTTCTTGCCGCGACCGACGGTCTTCTTCGGGCCCTTGCGCGTGCGGGCGTTCGTCTTCGTGCGCTGACCGTTGACCGGAAGCCCGCGGCGATGGCGGATCCCGCGATAAGCGCCGATTTCCTGAAGACGCTTGATCGCCTGGCCGCGATCACGCCGGAGGTCGCCCTCCACCTCGAGCTCGGTGTCGATGTAGTTGCGCAGCTTCGTGACCTCGTCGTCCGTGAGGTCGCGCACCTTCTCGTCCGGATCGAGCTCGAGCGTCGTGCAGATCTTGTGCGCGGTCGACTGGCCGATCCCGTAGATGTAGGTCAGCCCGATCTCGAGCCGCTTCTGTGTCGGAAGGTTGACGCCGGCGATGCGTGCCACGTGGTTAGCCCTGCCTTTGCTTGTGCCGGGGGTTGGAGCAGATGACGATCGTGCGGCCGTGCCGCTTGATCACGCGGCAGCGCTCGCACATGGGCTTGACGGATGGGCGGACTTTCATCTGGTTACTTCATCCGGAAGGTGATTCGGCCGCGTGTGAGGTCGTAAGGAGAGAGCTCGACCTTGACGCGATCGCCGGGGAGGATGCGGATGTAGTGCTTGCGCATCTTTCCGGAAATCCGGGCGAGGACCGAGTGACCGTTGTCGAGCTGCACCCGGAACATCGTGCTGGGGAGCGCTTCGACGACCTCGCCCTCGATCTCGATCTTCTCTTCCTTGGTGGCCACTTTCGCGCGCGGATAGACCTCTTCGGTTGGTGATGAACACTGCGTCGGTGCCAGACTTCAGTCTGCCTCGGCACCGTTTACTGCGGCACAAGCGTACGCCCGCGCCGCGGCGGGACATCGTAGCAGACGTCCCGTTTCTAGACCTCGACGCCGCCTGGAACGCCGACGCGCGGCGTGAGGATGCGCGGGCCTTCGTCGGTGATCGCGACGGTGTGCTCGAAGTGGGCCGATATGGACCCGTCGGCCGTTCGGATCGTCCAGCCGTCTTCGTCGAGGAGCACCTCTGGAGATCCGGCAGTGATCATCGGCTCGATTGCGATGGTCATTCCTTCCGACAGCCGCGGGCCGCGGCCCGGCTCGCCGAAGTTCGGGATGTGCGGGTCCTCGTGGTAGTGGCGGCCCACGCCGTGGCCGACGAGGCTGCGGACGACCGAGAACCCCCCGGCCTCGACGACCTCCTGGATCGCGTGCGACACGTCACCGACGCGATTCCCGACGATCGCTTCCGCGATCCCCGCCGCGAGCGCGTCCTGCGCGACGTCCAGCAGCCGCTGGTGTCGATCGTCGATGTCACCGACCCCGAACGTGTACGCGCTGTCGGCGATGTAGCCGTCGAGCGTCACTCCAACGTCGATCGTGACCAGGTCACCGTCACCAACCTCGAAGCCATCCGGGATGCCATGGACGACGACGTCGTTCGGGGAGATGCAGATCGCCTTCGGATAGCCCTTGTAGTCCTCGGACGTCGGGATGCCACCGTGCTCGCGGATGAACGCGCCCGCGGCGTCGTCGAGCTCCTCGGTCGTGACACCCGGGCGCAAGAGCCCGCCGACGTGGGCGATCGTCTCGGCGACGAGCGAGCCCGCCGCGGCCATCTTCTCGATCTCGCGGGAGCTCTTGCGGATGATCATCGGCTCGCGGCCACGCTCTGGAGGGCGTCCTGGATGTCGGCGAAGACCTCGTCCATCGTCTGCTCCCCGTCGACGATGACTTCGATGCCGGCGAGCTGGTAGCGGTCGACGACCTGCTCGGTGAGCTCGTGGTAGAGACGGAGGCGGTTGCGGATCGCCTCCGGCGAGTCGTCGGCGCGCCCTTCCGCGCGGGCGCGTGCCTCGAGCCGCTCCGTCGCGACCTCGTCGGAGACGCGCAGCAGGATCACGGCGTCGAGCGGCTTACCGATCTCGTCGAGCATCGCGTCGAGCGCCTCGGCCTGCGCGACGGTGCGCGGGAACCCGTCGAGGACGAACGCGTCCTCGTCGGCGAGTCGCTCGCGAATGAGCCCGACCATGAGGTCGTCCGGCACGAGGTCGCCGCGCTCGAGGATCGGCCGCACCTGGTGGCCGAGCTCCGAGCCGTTCGCCACCGCCGCGCGCAGGATATCTCCCGTCGCCACGTGCGGTGCGTCGTACTCGGCGGCGATGCGTTGCGCCTGAGTGCCCTTCCCCGACCCCTGCGGGCCCAGGATCAAGATTCGCATACGTCCCTCCGCTACTTGAGGAAGCCCTCGTAGGAACGCATCATCATCTGCGACTCCATCTGGCGCATGGTGTCGAGCGCGACGCCGACTGCGATCAGCACGGAGGTGCCGCCGAGGGCGCCTGCGCTCGCCTGCGAGAAGCCGCCGTACGCGATGAAGAGGCTCGGGAGGACGGCCACGAGCGCGAGGAAGAGCGACCCCGGCAGGGTCAGCCGCGACAGCACGCGGTCGAGGTACATCGCCGTCGGCGGCCCGGGTCTGATGCCCGGGATGTACCCGCCGTACTTGCGGAGGTTGTCCGCCTGGTCCACCGGGTTGAACTGGACCGCGGTGTAGAAGTACGTGAAGACGACGATCATGAAGCCTTCGATGACCAGGTAGATCCAGTCGCCCGGCTGGAAGTACTCGTTCACGAAGTCGCGCGTCGCCGGGAAGTACTGCGCCATCGTCGGCGGGAACGCGAGGATCGCCGCTGCGAAGATGATCGGGATGACGCCGGCCATGTTCACGCGCAGCGGCAGGTAGGTCGAGCCGCCGGCGGTCATCTTCCGGCCGACCATGCGCTTCGCGTACTGGATCGGAATCCGGCGCTGCCCCTCCTGCACGAACACGACTGCCGCGGTGATGCCGACCGCGATCAGCGGGAAGAACAGCTTCTCCATCGGCCCACCGTTCCACCAGGCGGCGATGCCGATCGGCAAGCCGATGAGGATCGACGCGAAGATGAGGATCGAGATGCCGTTCCCGATGCCGCGCTTCGTGATGAGCTCGCCCATCCACATGAGGAGGACGGTGCCGGCGGTCAGCGACACGATGATGAGTACGAGCTCGCCCGAGCCTGCGTCGAGCGCGCCCTGGCTGCGGAACAGGAACGCGTAGCCCGTCGCCTGCGCCGCGGCGAGCGCGACCGTGAGGTAACGGGTGTACTGCGTGATCTTCGCGTAGCCCGCCTCGCCTTCCCGCTGCAGCTCGCCGAGCCGCGGGATCACGACGGTCATCAGCTGGACGATGATCGACGCCGTGACGTACGGCATGATCCCGAGCGCGAACAGCGAGAACTGCGAGAGCGCGCCGCCCGAGAAGAGGTTGAGCAGGCCGAGGATCGTGCCGCCTTCGCCCGAGAAGAAGTCCTCGATCGTCTCCGAGTCGACGCCGGGGGCGGGAATCCACGAGCCGAGGCGATAGATCGCGAGGATCATCGCCGTGAAGAGGACCCGCTGGCGAAGCTCAGGAACTCGCCAGGCGTTCGCGAGCCAACTGAACACGTATTACTCCTCGGCCTCGGGCTGCTCGGCGGTCTCGGACGCCTCCGGCTCCTCGGCCCCTTCGGCCGCCTCGGTGTCAGTCTCCGGCTCGTCCGTCTCGGCGACCGGTGCGGCCGCCTTGTGCTTCTTGCGCTTGCGCACGACCGGCTCACGGAGGCGCGTGACGGTTCCGCCCGCAGCCTCGATCTTCTCGACCGCCGAGCGCGAGAACGAGTGCGCGGTGACGGAGAGCTTCTTCGTGAGCTCGCCCCCGCCGAGGACCTTCACGTCCACGGAAAGCTTCGCGATGAGGCCCGCCGCCTTCAGCGAGTCCGGCGTCACGTCGGCGCCCGCGTCGAAGCGCTCATCGAGGCTGCGGACGTTGACGGGCTGCGAGTACGTGCGAAACGGCCCGATGGGCATCGCGTCCGCGGAGGTGTTGCCGCGGAGCTTTCCAACGCGCATGTCGATCGGCATCTGGCCGCCCTCGAAGCCCGCGGGCATCTTGTTCGACCCGGCGCGCGACTTCTGGCCCTTGATCCCGCGGCCCGAGTAGCGCCCCTTGCCCGAGCCCAGCCCGCGGCCGACGCGCTTGCGGTCCTTGCGCGGCTGCGCGGGTGAGAGGTTGGAGAGGTTCAGCTCGTCGCTCACGGTCACTTGGCCTCGACGGTCACGAGATGGCGCACCTGCCGCAGCATGCCCTGCAGCTGCGGCGAATCCTTGTGGTCGGCGCTGCGGCCGATCTTCCCGAGGCCGAGAGCGCGCAGGGTACCGAGGTGGCGATCGGACTGGCCGATCCCACTGCGGACCTGCGTGATCTTGACGTCGCTCATTCCTCGGTCTCCTGGGTTTCCTCCGTAGCGGCCGGCTGTGCCGCGACCGGCACGGCGGCGGCCTCTGCGGCCTCCGGCTCGTCGCGGCGCGCTGACACCGGTAGTACTTCGGCGATCGTCTTCCCGCGGAGCAAGGCGACGTCCTCGGGCCGCACGAGCCGCTTCAGCCCGTCGACCGTCGCCCGGCACATGTTGATCGGATTCGTCGTACCAAGACTCTTCGCGAGCACGTCACGGACGCCGGCGAGCTCGAGCACAGCGCGCGTGCCGCCACCGGCGATGACGCCGGTTCCCTCGCTGGCCGGGCGGAGCACGACGCGCGCGGCGTCGAACCGCCCGACGATCTCGTGCGTGATGGTCTGCCCGTGCTTGGGGACGGTGAAGAGGTTCTTCCGCGCGTCCTCGACCGCCTTGGATATCGCGAGCGGCACCTCACGCGCCTTTCCGTAGCCGAGACCGACGCGGTCGACCTCGTCGCCGATGACGACGAGCGCGGTGAACGAGAACCTGCGGCCGCCCTTCACGACCTTGGCCACGCGGTTGATCTCGATGACCCGCTCCTTCAGCTCGCGGGATTCGACGACGTCGCTCAAAACTGAAGCCCTCCTTCGCGGGCGCCCTCTGCGAGGGCTTTCACGCGTCCGTGGTACAGGTAGCCGGCGCGGTCGAACACGCACGCCTCGATCCCGGCCTTCTTCGCGGCATCTGCAAGCGCCTTGCCGACCGCGTCCGCCTGCTCGGTCTTCGAGCCGTCGGTGCTCACGCCCTTCCAGCTCGCGGCGGCGAGCGTGCGTCCGGCCTGGTCGTCGATCAGCTGCGCACTGATTCCGCGGTTGGAGCGGAACACGAGGAGGCGAGGCCGCTCGGCCGTGCCGGCGACCTTGCCGCGAACGCGGCGGTGGCGGCGTAGGCGCGCCTGTCGCTTCGTCATGACGCTCATGCGCGCTTTCCGACCTTCCTACGAACTTGCTCGCCCGCGTAGCGTATGCCCTTGCCCTTGTACGGCTCGGGCGGGCGGACCTTGCGGATCTCGGCAGCGGTCTGGCCGACCATCTGCTTGTCGATCCCCTTTACGATCACCTGCGTGGGCTGGGGGACGTCGAACGTGATGCCCTTGCGCGGCTTCACGACCACGGTGTGCGAGTAGCCGACCGCGAGCTCGAGGTCGGTGCCCTTGAGCTGGGCGCGGTAGCCGACGCCCTGGATCTCGAGCTGCTTCTCGAAGCCCTTCGTTACGCCCTCGACCATGTTCGCGATGAGTGTGCGCGTGAGGCCGTGCAGCGCGCGATCGTCGCCGCGCTCGGTCGGCCTCGTCACGACGATCTCCGACTCGTTCTTCTCGACCTGCATCCGGGCGGGGACGTCCTGCGACAGCTCGCCGAGCGGGCCGTTCACCTGAACACGGCCAGGGGAGATCGCCACCATGACGCCGGCGGGCAATTCGATGGGCTGTCGTCCGATTCTGCTCATGGTTTCCCTTGCTGCTCGTGCTTCTTCCAGGCGGTTCGCGAGGCGAACTGCCTTACCAGACGAATGCGACCACCTCGCCGCCGACGCCGCGCTCGGCGGCCTGGCGGTTGGTGATCAGCCCGTCGGAGGTGGACATGATGGCGGTACCGAGCCCGCCGAGGACGCGCGGGAGCCGGTCCTTCCGCGCATATACGCGGCGACCCGGCTTGGAGACGCGCTTGAGGTCAGTGATGACGCGGCGGCGGTCGCGCGCGAACTTCAGCTCGACGACGAGCATGCGATACGGCAGCGGCTGACCCTTCTCGTCGTTCGCCTCCACGACGCGGAAGTCCTTGATGTAGCCCTCGTCCTTGAGGATCCGCGCGATCTCCTCCTTCATCTTCGAGGTCGGCATCGAGGCGGAGTCGTGCAGCGCGCGGTTGGCGTTGCGAATCCTGGTCAGCATGTCCGCGATCGGATCGGTGAGCACCGTCGTTCCTCCTACCAGCTCGACTTCGTCATTCCCGGGACGGCGCCCTGGTGCGCGAGCTCGCGCAGGCAGATCCGGCACACGCCGAACTTGCGGTACACCGCGCGCGGGCGGCCACAGCGGTTGCAGCGCGTGTAGGCGCGAACTTCGTACTTCGCCTTCCGCTTCTGCTTGACGACGAGCGACTTCTTGGCCATTACTGACTCTGTTCCCTTCTCGAGGCGGCGAACGGGAGGCCGAGGGCGCCGAGCAGCGCGCGGCCCGCCTCGTCCGTCTTCGCCGACGTTGTGATCGCGACGTCGAGGCCGCGGATCGCCGGAACCTTGTCGTAGTCGATCTCCGGGAAGATGATCTGCTCTCGGATCCCGATGGAATAGTTGCCGCGACCGTCGAACGACTCGGGGTCGAGCCCGCGGAAGTCGCGGATGCGCGGGAGCGCGATCGACGCGAGTCGGTCGAGGAACTCGTACATCCGGGCGCCGCGCAACGTGACGCGCGCGCCGACGGGCATGCCCTCGCGGAGCTTGAAGCTCGCAATCGACTTCGTCGCGCGACGTACCTGCGCGCGCTGGCCGGCGATGATCGTCAGCTCGTCGATTGCGGCGTCGAGCGCCTTCGCGTCGGTCTTCGCCTCGCCCACGCCCATGTTCAGCGTCACCTTGGTGACACGCGGGACGTCCATGACCGTGGACGAGCCGAGCTCGTCCTGGAGCTGTGAGCGGATTTCCTTCTCGTACCGCTCCTTGAGGCGCGGCACGTAGGTCTCCATGGTGGGGGCGGTGGTCACTTGTCGAGCTCCTGACCGCAACCCTCGCGCTTGCAGACGCGGACGTAGATGCTGCCGCCCTTCGCCTCCTTCTCGGCCATGCCGACACGCGTCGGGTTGCCGCAGACCGGGCACACGACCATGACGTTCGAGACGGGAATCGGCGCCGGCTTGTCCATGATCCCGCCGGGGATGATTTGGGCGCCACCCATCCGCGAGGAGTCGCGGATCGGACGCGGCTTCGTATGCCGCTTGGCGACGTTCAGGTTCTCGACTAGCACGCGGCGCTCGGACGGGCGCGCCTCGATGACCCGGCCGCGCTTGCCGCGGTCCTTGCCGGTGAGGATCTGCACCGTGTCGCCCTTCTTCACCTTCATCTTCGTCGCCATCTAGAGAACCTCCGGTGCGAGAGAAACGATCTTCATGAAGTTCTTCTCGCGGAGCTCGCGCGCGACCGGGCCGAAGATGCGCGTCCCGCGCGGGTTGGACTGCGGATCGATGATGACGGCGGCGTTCTCGTCGAATCCGATGAGCGTGCCGTCGTCTCTCGAGTAGGGCTTCTTCGTCCGCACGACGACCGCGCGCACGACTTCGCCCTTCTTGACCGCGCCCTGCGGCGTGGCCGTCTTCACGGTAGCAATGATCACGTCGCCCACCCGCGCGTAGCGCCGGTGGGATCCGCCGAGCACGCGGATGCACAGGAGCTCACGGGCACCCGTGTTGTCCGCCACCCGAAGACGAGATTCCTGCTGGATCACTTCGCGGCCTCCACGATCTCCTGCAGCCTCCAGCGCTTCATGCGCGAGAGCGGGCGGGTCTCGACGATCCGGACGACGTCGCCCAGCTTGGCCTGGTTCTGCTCGTCGTGCGCATGGAGGCGCGTCGAGCGCTTGACGACCTTCTTGTAGCGCGGGTGGAGCTTCACGATTTCGACGCGGACGACGATCGTCTTGTCGGCGGCATCGGACACGACCGTGCCCTGGCGCTCCTGGCGCCGGCCGCGCTCGTGCTCCGGCTTCGGGAGCCGCGTGATCGGCTTGCGCTCTGTCGACGCCACGCGCTTCGGCCGCGTCTTGCTCGGACGCTCCGAGCGCGGGAGCCGCTTGCTCTTTTTCTTGGGCTCGGAGACCGCGGCGGCCTCCGCCGGTGCTTCGTCGCTCTCGGCAGATGCGTCCTCCGCCTCGGCGGCGACCGGCTCGGGCTCGTCGACGGGCTCGGAGGCCTCGGGTTCCGCGGTTGCCTCGGGCTCCTGGGTTGCCTCGGGCTCCGCGGTTGCCTCTTCGACCTCCGCCGCGACCGGCTCGGGCTCCTGGACCGGCTCGGCGGCCTCGTCGGGGGTCGACTCGGGCTCCTCGGTTACCTCGGGCTCGGGGTCGGCCTCTGCGGCCGGCTCCTCGACCTCGGGCTCCGCGGTTACTTCGGGCTCCGCCGTGTCAGGGGTCTCCTCGACCTCGGCCACCTCCGTCTCGGGTGTCTCTTCGATCTCGGTGTTCTCGTTCTCGTCAGCCATCTCGCTACTTTCCTCGGTCACGCTCGTTCTGGACGGTCAGGATGCGGGCGATCTCTCGCTTCGCGTGACGCAGGCGCGCGCTGTTCTCGAGCACGCCGGTCGCCGTCTGGAAGTGCAGGTTGAAGAGCTCCTGCCTGGTCTCGGCCATCTTGCGGTCGAGTTCGTCGTCGGTCAGGGCTCGCAGCTCTCTAGCTCTCAAAGAGATCGGCCTCCCGGCGGACGAACTTGGTCTTCAGCGGGAGCTTCTGGCCGGCGAGGCGGAGCGCCTCCTTGGCCAGCGGCTCGTCGACGCCGGCGAGCTCGAACATCACGCGGCCGGGCTTCACAACGGCAACCCACCCTTCGGGGGAGCCCTTGCCGGAGCCCATGCGCGTCTCGGCCGGCTTCTTCGTATACGGCTTGTCCGGGAAGAGGTTGATCCACACCTTTCCGCTTCGGCGGATCTTCCTCGTCGCGGCGATACGCGCAGCCTCGATCTGGCGGTTGGTGACCCAGCCGGACTCGAGGGCCTTGAGGCCGTACTCGCCGAACTGCACGGTCGTCTGACCGCGGGACGTACCGCGCCGATGGCCGCGATGGTGACGCCTGAATTTCGTCTTGCGCGGCATCAGCATCAGCTATCGCCCCCGTTCTCGGGCGTTGCCTCGGGAGTGGCCTCGGGCGTGGCCTCCGGTGTCGGCTCGGCCGTCGCCTCGGGCGCCGGAGCCTGCACGTCCGGCTCGGCTGCAGGCGGTGCCGTCTCGGAAGTCGGCAGGCCCTGCTGGAGATCGCGACGAGGACGCTGCCCCGGCCTGCCTCCACCAGGGCGCTGGCTGCGCTTCTTGCGCGGCACGATGCCCAGCCCCTCGCGGTCCTGTCCTCGGCCACCGCGCTCGCGCGAGGCGCCGAGACCCTCGGCGGACGCGCCCCGCCGACGGCGCGCCTGGTCCTGGTCGCCGAGGCGAGTGTCGCGCCCCGTGGGAGCGTCGTAGCCCTCGGGCATGATCTCGCCCTTGTTGACCCAGACCTTGACGCCGATGATCCCGAACGTCGTCTTCGCCTCGGCCTGGCCGTAGTCGATGTCGGCGCGGATCGTGTGCAGCGGAACACGCCCCTCCGAGTACATCTCGCGGCGGCTCATCTCACCGCCGCCGAGGCGACCGCCCGCCGTGATCTTGATGCCCTGCGCGCCGGAGCGCATCGCCGACGCGAGCGAGCGCTTCATCGCGCGGCGGAAGCTCACGCGGTTCTCGAGCTGCTCCGCGATCGACTGCGCGACGAGCTTCGCGTCGAGCTCGGGACGCTTGATCTCGTTGATGTTGATGTGAACGTTCTTCTTCGTGATCGCGTGCAGCTCTTTGCGGAGCGCGTCGACCTCGACGCCCGACTTCCCGATGACAATGCCTGGGCGGGCGGTGTAGATGTCCACCGTGATCCGCTGCTTGTCCTTGCGGATGAGGATGTCCGAGAGGCCCGCGTGCGACAGCTTCCCGAGGATGTGCTCGCGGATGCGAACGTCCTCGAGGAGGTAGTCGGCGAACTCGGGCTTGCCCGTCCACCAGTTCGACTTCCAGTCGTGGATGACGCCGACGCGGAAGCCGCCGGGATGCACTTTCTGGCCCATCAGGCAACCGCCTCCTTCTTCCTGCGCCGCGACGCGGCCTTCGGCTTGGACTCCTCTGCGGCGGGCGCCGACGCAGCCGTCTCCGCCTGCTTGCGCGGACGGCGCCGCGAGCTCTCCTCCGGCACCTCCGCGAGGACGAGCGTGACGTGACAGGTCCGCTTGTTGATCCGATTCACGCGCCCGCGTGCGCGCGGCTTCCAACGCTTCAGCGTCGGGCCCTCGTCGGCGTAGGCCGCCTCGACCACGAGTTCGTCGCCGTCGAGGCCATGGTTCGCCTCGGCGTTGGCCACTGCGGAGCGCAGCACCTTCTCGATGTCCGTCGCTGCCGCACGCTGGGTGAAGGCGAGGATCGTCCGCGCCTCGGGCACGCTGCGCCCGCGGATGTGCTCGAGCACCACGCGCGCCTTGCGGGCGGACGTGCGAACCCACCTCGCCTGCGCGCGAACGCGCATGCGGTCGTCGGAAACGGCAGCCATCAGCGCTTCTTCACCTGCGTCGAGCGGTCGCCGGCGTGGCCACGGAAGGTCCGGGTCGGTGCGAACTCGCCGAGCTTGTGGCCGACCATCTGCTCGGTCACGAAGACAGGCACGTGCTTGCGGCCGTCGTGGACGGCAATCGTGTGCCCGACCATCTCGGGAAAGATCGTCGACGAGCGCGACCAGGTGCGGATCATCCGCTTCTCGCCGCTCGCGTTCATCGCCTCGATCCGGCCCAGCAGCCGGTCCTGGACGAATGGCCCCTTCTTGGAGCTACGACTCATCTAGCGCCTCTTCTCCTTGCCGCGACGCCGGCCGCGGACGATGAACTTGTCGGATTCCTTGTGCTTGCGGCGGGTGCGCTTCCCGAGCGTCGGGACGCCCCACGGAGTGACCGGATGCCGGCCGCCCTTCGACTTGCCCTCGCCGCCGCCGTGCGGGTGGTCGACCGGGTTCATGGCCGAGCCACGAACGGTCGGCCGCTTGCCGAGCCAGCGGCTCCGGCCGGCCTTGCCGCTCGCCTGGTTCGAGTGATCCGTGTTCCCGACCTGTCCCACCGTGGCGCGACAGGTGAGAAGGACGCGGCGGAGCTCGCCGGAGGGCAGCCGGAGCACGGCGTGCGGGCCGTCCTTGGCGACCAGCTGGATCGAGGACCCCGCCGAGCGCGCCATGCGCGCGCCCTGTCCGGGCTTGAGCTCGACGCAGTGGACGAGCGTTCCCGTCGGGATGTTGGCCAGCGGCATGGCGTTCCCCGCCTTGATGTCCGCTTCGGGGCCGGACTCGACAGTCGCGCCGACCCGCAGCCGCGACGGGGCGAGGATGTACGCCTTCGCGCCGTCCGCGTAGTGGAGCAGCGCGATGCGCGCCGACCGGTTGGGGTCGTACTCGATGGCGGCCACCTTCGCCGGGACGCCGTCCTTCGTGCGCTTGAAGTCGATCGTGCGGAACCGGCGCTTGTGGCCGCCGCCCTGGTGGCGTGTGGTGATGCGGCCGCGGTTGTTCCGCCCGCCCTTCTTCGTGACCGGCTCGAGCAGCGAGCGCTCCGGCTCGGTCTTCGTGATCTCCTCGAAGCCGGACGTCGCCATGAAGCGACGACCGGGGCTCGTCGGCTTGTACTTCTTGAGCGCCATCAGACGGCCGCCCCTTCGAAGATCTCGATCTCGTAGCCGTCCTTCAGCTCGACGATCGCCTTCTTCCAGCCCGGCCGGCGGCCCTTGATGAAACCGCGCTTCTTCGGCTTGGACTGCACCTTGACGATGTTCACGCTCTCGACCTTGACGTCGAAGAGCTCCTCGACGGCCTGGCGGATCTGCGTCTTGTGCGCGTCCTCGTGCACCTTGAACGTGTACTTGCGGTCGGTGATGAGCGAGTAGCTCTTCTCCGAGACCACCGGCGCGAGGAGGACCTGGTTCGGGTGCAAGCTCATTCGCCGGCCTCCTCTGTCGCCACGCCCGCCCGTGCGAGGACGAGCGGCATCGCGGCCTCCGAGATGAGCACCGAGCGCGCCCACACGAGCGACGCGACCTCGAGCTCTGCGGGGACCGTGACGAGCACCTTCTCGAGGTTCCGAAAAGACTTCACGAGCAGCTCCTCGTCCTCCGAGAGGACGATCAACAGCGGGCGCTCGCCCCAGCCGGAGATGAGCTCCGCCGCCTTCTTCGTCGACGGGGCGTCGAACCCGGAGCCGTCGAGGATCCCCAGCGTCCCGTTCGAGGCGTGGGTCGAGAGCACGCCACGGAGGGCCGTGCGCCGTGCCTTGCGGTTGACCTTCACCTCGAAGCTGCGCATGCCCGGCGCGAAAGCGACACCGCCTCCCGTCCAGTGAGGTGCGCGAGAGGTGCCGGCCCGGGCGCGGCCCGTGCCCTTCTGGCGCCACGGCTTCGAACGGCCGCCGGCGACGAGCCCGCGGCTCTTCGTGCCTTTGGTTCCTGCGCGCGCCGCATTCATCTCCGCGCGGACGGTCTCGTGCACGAGATGCGGCCTGAGCTCGACGGCAAAGACCGACTCCTCGAGGGCGGCCTCCTTCGAGGAGCCGCCGATGACGGGTGCCTTCGGAGCGGCCATCACGCGCTCACGATCTCCACGAGCCCGCTCTTCGGACCGGGAACGGAGCCGCGGATCAAGAGGAGGTTGCGCGCGACGTCCACCTCGTGGACGACGAGCCCGGGCTGGGTGACACGCGTGCCGCCCATCCGGCCGGACATCTTCATGCCCTTGAACACGCGGGACGGGTACGCCGACGCGCCGATCGAGCCGGGCTTGCGGACGTTGTGCGAGCCGTGCGAGACCGGGCCGCGGGTGAACCCGTGGCGCTTGATCGTGCCCTGGTAGCCCTTGCCGATGCTCAGGCCCGAGACCTTCACGGCCTCCCCCGGCTCGAACGCCTCGACGGTCATCGTCTCTCCGACCGCAAGGGCGCTCTCGCCACGGAACTCGACGAGATGTCGGTGCGGCCCGACACCGGCCTTCTCGAGGTGGCCGCGCTCGGGCTTTGAGATCTTCCGCTCGGCGACGGCCTCGAACGCGAGCTGGATCGCGTCGTACCCGTC
>CAWBER010000016.1:0-52610 GCA_963787855.1 uncultured Gaiellaceae bacterium | reverse complement strand
GCACCTACATGGACGGGTCCGGGGCGCTGATCTTCGATGTCAACGACTTCGACGAGGCCTACCTGGGGCATTTCACCTGGGACGTGCAACGGTTGGCGGCCAGCGTGGCGCTGCTGGGGTGGGGCAAGGCGCTGTCGGACGAGAGCATCGACGGGTTGGTCGGCGGCTACGCGCAGGCCTATCTCGACCAGGTCGGAGGTTCGTCGAGACCGAGTCCGACCAGGACTTCTCGCTGCGCCTGGCGAGCACCGACGGCACCGTGGATCAGGTGCTGCAGCGGGCCAAGCTGCGCACCCGGGTGATGCTGCTGAATGAGCTCACCGAGACCGAGGGCTTCGACCGTCGGTTCCGGGACGGCCCGGGGGTGCGCCGGCTCGACGAGGAGGAGACGTCGCAGGTGTGCGCGGCGTTCGACCGCTATCTGGAGACCATTCCGCAGAGCAAGCGGTTTCGTCCGATCACCTACACCGTCAAGGACGTGGTCGGGCGCAGCGGGTACGGCATCGGCAGCGCCGGGTTGCCCGCCTACAACGTGTTGATCGAGGGGTTCAACGAGGCGCTGGACAACGACATCGTGTTGTCGATGAAGCAAGGCAACGTGGCCGCCCCGTCTCGGGTGGTGACCGACGAGCGGATCGCTTCGTACTTTCATCACCACGGGCACCGGACTGCGGAGTCGCAGCGGGCGCTGCAGGCCCACGCCGACCCGCTGCTGGGCTATACCGAGCTGGGTGATGTCGGTTTCGTGGTCAGCGAGCTGTCCCCGTACCAGACCGACCTGGACTGGATCGAGGCCACCGAGCCCACCGAGATCGCCCCGTGCTCGACTACCTCGGCCGGGCCACCGCGAAGGTGCACTGTGTGTCCGACTCCGACTCGGACGCCTCTCTGGTCGACTTCCAGACCGAGGACGCCATCGTCGGCACCGTCGGCGACCGCGGCCGGGAGTTCCGCGACTGGATCGTCGCCTTCGCCGGGGAGTACGCCGCGGTGGTGCGCGATGACCATCGGCGGTTCGTCGATGCCTTCCCGCCGGCCGGATCCCCGGGGTCAGCTCCACCAGCTGACAGTCAACCCACGGTAGGCACGGCTTTCACCTGCGCACCGAGAAAGAGCAGGTTGCGGGCCTGCTGGGCCACCCAGGCACCATGGGGTGGGCGGTGATCCCGGCGAGGTGCACGCGGCGGCGGCCGTGCTCGATCACCACCAGGATGTAGAGGCGGCGGAGGAAGACAGTGTCGGGGTGGGCGAAGTCGACCGCGAGGATCGCGTGGGCTGCGAGGTGAGGAACTGTCGCCAGGTCGGGTGGGATCGTAGGGGAGCGGGGTGGATGCCAGCGGTCTTGAGGTGGGCGTGCCAGCGCAGAGTGGGGTGTCGGCGGTCACGACGTGCTGGGCCGGGGCGGTCGGCCAACCGATTCGGTTCGGTTACCCGGGCGATGACAGACGGTAGGCGCTGGTCAGCATGCGCGATCCGCTGGCCGGGGCCGTCCAGTGCCGTGCGGGGTTGTCGGGGGTTCATTGCGCTGATATGTCGTGGTTCTCGGTCAGGGAGCAGATCTGGTCGCCATGTTGGCCGATCCTTGGGATCGATCACCGGTTGGGGTACAGAGGACCCGCCGTTTCGCTGCCATCGCAGCTTGTCAGCCCGCAAGGCCACGGCTTCATCGGCGTCCCGAGTCCTGGACGGGTGCAAGCTCGACACCGCCGGGAGTCGTCGGCCACGTGCTCGGCCAGCAGGCGGTCGACGACGTCGGAGGTAGTCGCCAGCTCGGCTACCAGGGCGTCCCACTGATCCACGATCACTCCACAATGGACGCGCGCAGGAACCGCGGGAGCGTACGCCGTGTCGAGGGTGGCCAGAGGTGGGATAATTCCACTGCAGGAGCAGCCAGGGTGGGGATCGACGGGGTGCTGCTGGAGGCGATGAGTGTGCACGCTCGGGCCGCCGCGGCCACCGGGCACTCGCGATGTCGGAGCTCGCGGTGTCAGAGCCTGTTGGTGAACGGTGTTTCATGCTGCTTCTGGATCTTTCTGCTGGGGCTGCGGCTTGGGTCGTTCGGTGCCCTAGCGCGGCTCGGGTGGTTGATCGGTCCGCTGACGGACGAGTTGCCGAGCCATGATCACGGGGGTGGCCCACAGCACCATAGCATGTGAGTGGATCGGGCCCGGTCGGTGCGGATGACGCGGCCGGGGTGGCGTGCGTGATCAGGGGCCTTCCAGGTCGGCGTTTCGCGCGCTGGTCCACGAACGATGTGAACTCGTCCGGGCGCCGGTCGGGAAGTGCTGGTCCTGTCCGCCGACGGCAAGGCCGCGGCCTCGACCACCACGAAGCTGTCCACGCGGCTGTCCAAGGGCGAGAAACGCAACCGCAAACGCCTGGCCGAGGTCGGCGCCGTCTACGACGCCGACCCGGTCGTGCGCACCCCCGCCGACATCCTCGCCCGCGGCGAGGACCCCGACCCCGCCCAGCCGGCCCAGGCCCGGTCGCGGCGAACAAGTGGTTGACCGCCAGAGTCACCCACGACGCCGCCACCGTGGTCGGCCGCCTCTTCGACGAAGCCTACCGCCGCGACCCCACCCACGCGCGTACCTGGATCGCGCTGGTCGAGGGCAACAACCACCAGATCGACCGGATCCAGGCCGAAGCCGCCGAGCGCGGATCGATGTGACGATCCTGTGCGACTTCATCCACGTCCTGGATTACCTGTGGAAAGCGGCCTGGTCCTTCCACGAGGAGGGCGGCCCCACCGCCGAGGAGTGGGTGCAGGACAAAGCGATCGCCGTCCTGCAGGGCAAGGCCACCCGAGTCGCCGCCGGCCTCCGCCGCGCTGCCACCCGTCGAGGGCTGGCCCCTCCCCAGCGCGCAGGCGCCGACGCCTGCGCCACCTACCGGATCAACAAGGAGCCCTACCTGGACTATCCGACCGCGCTGCACAACGGCTGGCCGATCGCCACCGGCGTCATCGAAGGCGCCTGCCGCCACCTCGTCAAGGACCGGATGGACATCACCGGAGCCCGCTGGGGACTCTCCGGTGCCGAGGCCATCCTCAAGCTCCGAGCCCTCCGCAGCAACGGCGACTTCGACACCTACTGGCGCTACCACCTCGCACAAGAACGCCGACGCGTCCACGAATCCCGCTACCTCAACGGACACATCCCGCAGGCCGCGTGATCACTCCAGGAGAGCCGCACCCGAACGATTATCGCCGTCGGCAATGCCCGTGTGCGCGCACGTGGGGCTGATCCTCTCCGTCGGAGGTTTCGGTCCGCGCTCAAGGCCGCGCGGGCCGAGACCGCCAGGCCGTCGCCGGCGGCCACAGCCACCCACACGCCGTGCGCACCCTCGCCCGAGCCTCTGTGGCCGTGGGGGCGAGTAGGGTCACCCGGACCGGTTGTGTTGTCGGGGGCGGCCATGGGCTACGACGTGATCGTCGTCGGCGGTGGGTCCGCCGGGTGCGTGGTGGCGGCCCGCCTGAGCGAGGACGCGAGCCGGCGCGTGCTGCTGGTCGAAGCGGGACCGGACTACCCACGACCGGAGGATCTCCCGGCTGACGTGGCCGATGGCGGCGTGCCCACGGTTGGCCACGATTGGGGGCTGACCTCTGAGCCGGACGGCTGGGGGCGGTCGGTTCCGCTGCCACGGGGACGCCTTGTCGGTGGGTGCTCGGCGACGAACGCGGCGTTCCTGATGCGCGGCTGGCCTGCCGACTACGACGGGTGGGCGGCCAGGGGGAATCCGGGCTGGTCCTTCGCTAGCCCCTCCGGTCTTCCGCGCCGTTGAGGCCGACAGCGACTTCGACGACGAGTGGCACGGGACCGCCGGCCCGATCCGGTCCACCGACCCTCGCGCTCCGACCTGGCGCCCTTGCAGCAGGCCTTTCTCGAGGCCGCCGTGGCCGTCGGCCACCACCTCGTCGAGGACCACAACCGGCCCGGCGCCGAGGGCGTGGGGCCGATCCCTCGTAACGTGCGCGATGGCGTCCGGATGAGCACGGCGTTGACGCATTTGGCGCCTGCGCGTACCCGACGGAACCTCACCCTGCGCGCCGACACCATGGTGGATCGGATCGAGTTGTCGGGAACCGGTGTGCGGGGGATCCGGCTTGCCGACGGTGAGGTCGTCGACGCAGATCGCGTGGTCGTAGCCGCCGGCGCTTACGCCAGCCCGACGATCCTGATGCGCAGCGGTATCGGCCCGGCGGGATCGTTGCGCGAGGCCGGCGTCCTGACGGTCGTCGACCTGCCGGGGGTCGGCGAGAACCTCAGCGACCATCCGCTGGTCGCGGTCGACCTCCCCACCTCGCCCGGCTTCACCGGCCCTCGGTTCGAGGTGCTGGTCACGGCGCGGTGCCACGCCGTGGCGGGCACTCCGCCTGACCTGCACCTGTTCGCCGCCGGGCCGTTCGACGACCCGGCCAGTCCACCGGTGCGGTGTTCGGCATCGTCACCGGGCTCCTGCCGCCCGAGCGCGGAATTGGTGGGGCTCGTTCGGCCAAGCCCGAGGACCCACCCTGCATCGACGCTCCGCTGCTGCGCCACGACGACGACGTTGCGCGGATGGTCGAGGCCACTCTGGAGGCACGCCGGCTCAGCCAAACCCCGCCCCTGGCCGGCTTCGTCCGCGGCCCAGAGTTCGCGCCCGGCCCGGCCATCGACGGGGGATGTCGCCGGGCTCACCCGCTCGATCACGAGCCGCGTTGAGACCTACAACCATCCGACGGGCCCCTGCGCGATGGCGCCAGACCCGCAGTCCGGCGCCGTCGTGGACGCGCAGGGCGCGGTGCACTCCGTCGAACGCCTCTGGGTAGCCGATGCGTCGATCATGCCGACCATCCCTTCCGCGCACACCAACCTCACCACGATCATTATCGCCGCGCGGATCGCCGACTGGCTCGCTACCGCGTGACATTGCGGACGCGGGGACGGCCCTGTGCTCCAGGAGTTGGGCCTTAGCGTTCCCGCGGCCCGTTGGATTCCGCCGATGCGGGCCACGACGGGAATCGCCACTCAGCAGCAAGACCTTCGAGTCGAGGGTCCGGGGGCTCGCCGAAACGATCACAAGAGTGTGGACTGGCCCGTGAACCCGTGACACGACTTTATGACACGAAACCAGGTGAAACATCGCGGCTTCTGACTACTCCTGCGTCACGCCCCCGGTACTCTCTCGAGATCGAATCCCGCGGAAACCCCACGGGAACGCGTCTTCGGGGGTGGGGGGCGGATGGCGGACCGCTGCAGGCTCGTGCCTGCTCGACCTCAGCCTGGAAGCGCGTTCACCACTTGTAGTCGAGGAACTTGCCGTCAAGGTGACGACGACGCGATCGCCCTCGGGATCCGTGCGGCGGGCGAAGTCGACCCGGAAGTTGATCGCGCTCATGATGCCGTCGCCGAACTCCTCGTGGATGGCTCCTTGAGGGCGGGCCCGTAGACGGAGAGCGCCTCAAGGAAGCGGTAGATCGTCGGGTCGGACATCAACGCCTGGTCGGCGCCGCGGGCCGGCTGCAGTTGCAGGCTTTCGGCGACCTCCTTGTCGAGCCCGAGGAGCTCACAGGCCTTCTCGGCCTGCTCCTGCGTCATCGGGTGTTGGCCGAGCAGTGCCGCCACGGTCCACACGAGTGGCGTGCCAAGTTCCCCGGCGATGGCGGACCACGTCAGGCCACGCCGGACACGAGCTGCGACCACGAGGTCGGCGGCATCGGACTTGCTCATGATCGGGATCATGTCGCTCCTAGGTCGGCTCCGAGTCTCACCAGCTTTCCGTGCCTCGCCGCGAGTGGCCAACGGCTTGTCGGGCTTTGACCTGCGCGGACGCCCGGCGTGTCTCCCGGGATCATGGCCGAGTGCCGGGCGGTGTGCAGTGAACACGGCCTGATGCTGCGGACGCGCTCGAGGTGAGCGCGCTGGCCACCGGGCTGGATCGAGGGCGTGGTCGCGAAACGGGTCAACTCCGTGTATCAGCCGGATCGACGGTCCCGGGCGTGGTGAGTTAACTGCACCAGGATCGCCGCCGGAACGGTGGCGGCGTTCTTGGTGAGGAGCCGGTGAGGTGGAGCATCTCTACTGTTCATGGGCGGCGTCGAGGGCTGGTGTCTGGGGCATGCCACGCTGGTCCTTGATCTGGTCGAACCAGGCCGCGCCAGGAGAAGCCACTGGGTACCGAAGAACCGCTCGGCAACCCCATGGGGAGGCTGCCTGAGCTCAGTCGTAGTAGCGCCGGACGCTCGAGCCGATGCGCGTGATGTCAGTTCCGTAGATGTGGATCGAGATCGCCGTGGTGTCGGCGGTGTTGTGGACCCGGTGGATGTCGCCGGGCGGGGCGAATCCGCTGACGTCGCCGGCATGGTTGTCGCTGCGGCCCACCAGGTTGAGTTCGGCGTCGAACAGGTCCTCGTGCTCGACGCCCTGGATGACACCGAACGTGCACCACGTCACGTGGTCGTGGATGCGCGTCACCTGGCCGGGCCGCCACACCAGGGCGATGATCGAGAACGAGCCGTCGGGCTCGACGTGCAGGGTGTGGGTGCGGTAGCCATCCGGCGCGCCGAGGCGCTGCTGGGCGGTGAGCACATCGGGGCTAGGCAGGTGCCGGCGCAGTTGCTCGGCGACGAGTTGAGCGGTGTCCGCCCAACTGGCGCGCGCGGCGACCGCGGTGCGGACGCCGTTGAGAAGTTCGCTCAGCGTGGCGGCGGGGCGGGTTGGTGTCGTCATCATGGGCTCAGCGTGCGCCCGATCAATCCATGTGTCTAATGCCACATCTTGTGCTGATCCATGCGTAGAGTTGATGCATGTTGGACGTCATCCGGCTGCGGGTGATCGACGCTGTCGCCCGGCACGGCTCGGTCACCGCGGCGGCGAAGGAGCTGCACTACTCGCAGCCGTCGGTCAGCCACCACCTCGCCCGACTCGAGGCCGAGACCGGCGCGCGGCTGCTGCAGCGGGTCGGGCGCGGCATCCGGCTCACCCCGGCCGGGCAGCTGCTGGCCGGCCGGGCCGCCGAGATCATCGGACGCATCGACGCCGCCGACGCCGAACTGGCCGCCCACGTCGGGCTGACTGCCGGCCGGGTACGCCTGGCCGGCTTCTCGTCCGTGATCGGGTCACTGGCTCCGCGGGCGGTGGCGGCGCTGGCCGGCAAACATCCCGGCTTGCAGATCGGCCTGATCGACACCCACCCGCACGAAGCGCTGGAGCTGCTGCGTGGCGGCAAGATCGACGTCGCGATCATCTTCCGGTACGACGAGACCGAACCCGAACCCGAAGGCGTGCGCCTGCACCACCTGCTCGATGACCCGCTCTACCTGCTGTCCACCCGCCGCGGGCACGGACTGGGCACACTGCGCGACGCCACCTGGATTGCCGGCTGTGAGCGATGCCGCAGCCACCTGCTGGCACTGTGCGCCGACGAAGGGTTCGAACCCCAGATCGGCTACATCTCCGACGACATGGTCGTCATGCAGGGCCTCGTGGCCGCCGGACTCGGCGTCACCACCATCCCCGGGCTGGCCCTGCGCGCCCACCGCACCAACGGCATCGTGGCCAGCGAACTACCGGGCTCACAGCGGCACGTCTACGCCGCGACCTATGGCCAGCCGCCCGACCCGCCCGCCACCGCCGCACTGCTCGCCGCGCTCGGCGAGGCCGCCACGTCCCTGATTTCACCGACATGTCAGTAACCATCGACCACGGTGAGTCATTACAACCGGACCGCCGGAGGTCCTGCGCCGACATCTTCGGGTTCGATGCGAAGAGCCGCGTTTCTGCACCCACACCTCCAGATACACGCCCTCGTCGCGGGCACGGTCAGCCGAAATGGACGGTTACCGCGTCGGCTGGAATGTCGTCGTTAAGTGTGGCATCGGCACGGCGCCACAGCTCGTAACCGTTCTCGCGCGTGATGCGGCCCTCGTTGTCAAGTTCGAAGTAGTGGACGATGCGCATACTCACCCTTGTCCCTGACGGGAGTGGGCAATTTGGTATGTTATGCTCCACATCCCCCACAAGGGAAAGGTCGACGATGGCGTCGTCAATCACCCAGTTCGACGCCGCCCGGCGGCGCACGAACGTGATGCTGTGCAGGTCGAAGCTCTGGAACATCATGAGATAGGCCTGCTTGACTTGCGTCTTGTCGCGATAAAGAACCCCACGGGCTGGCAGCTCCCAGAACGTTGGCGAAGACGCTCGTAGGTCGCGGCCATCGCCTCGAGATCGGATTGCTCGAGCGTGTCGTACGTCTTCACCCATTCGGCGTATGCCGCGGGAGGTCGCGGCACTTTCGCCTCGCGCTCGGATTCCCGAAGAGCCGCCTGCCGCTCGCGCAGGCGCCGACGCAGCTGAAGCGTCGCCGTCCACCAGACCAGCTTCGAGCCTCGCCGGACGACCCGTGCGGTCGCTGCATTCAGCGTCGAAGCGCGAGGCAGCCTCGCCGCGATCCGCCACGGCGTGGAGCTCTCGATCTCCTCCAGGCGACGCTCTGCATCGGCGATCGTCAGGCGAGCCTCGGCGAGGCGCTTCTCCGCGTACCAGAGCCGCCGAGAGAGATGCTCGACCGCGGCCTGATCGTCGTCGGTCACGCGCTGTCCGACCGCCCGCCCTCCACGGCCGGGTCCGAGACGCCGACGCGAATCGCCGAGCGGTGAGCCGGACGTTCCTCCACGGTCCACTCCAGCAACGGCCGCACCACACCGCGCCACTGCCCCGTGAACCTCCCCCGCGCCGTGTCGCCCTCGCCCGGGTCGAGGACCTCGAACGAGACCGCCTCGTACACGGCCGCGTGATGCTCGAGCTTCGGAACGTTGAGACTGCAAATCGCGGCTTCGACGATCGCGGAGCCCTCGTTCAGGAGGTTTCCCGGAATCCATGCAGTCGCGGCGTACGTCCCGGGGTGCGTCGGCTGGAGCCAGCGCTCATCCCTGTCGATCGCATTGAATGCGACTGCTCCCTCGTGATCGAGCAGCTTGATCTTCGGAAACAGGGGCTTGCCATCGCGGAGCACCTTGAACTCGATCTGGACCGCGATCGGCCGTCGCACGTCCACAACACCCGGAGGCATACCCTCGTGTGGGAGTGCCCGAACGGCGAGGATCTTCGCGAGGTCGTTGCCCGGAGCCTCGTCCTCGGGCCACGTGCGTTCGGTTCCTGCGCTGTGTGTCTGGTGAAGGTAGTTCGCGATGACGTCGGCAGGCCTACCGTCCTCCACGACGAGACCACGGTCGATCCAGATTGCTCGGTCGCACAGCTGCGCAACAGCGGGCAATGCGTGCGACACGAACAGAACCGTCCTGCCGGCGTTGCCGAGCTCCTCCATCCGCCCGAGGCAGCGCCGCTGGAACTCGGCGTCGCCCACCGAAAGCACCTCGTCCACGAGCATGATCTCGGGCTCGAAATGCGCGGCCACCGCGAAGCCGAGGCGCACGTACATCCCGGTGGAGTACCGCTTCACGGGCGTGTCGATGAACTGCTCGACCCCCGAAAACTCCACGATGTCGTCGAATTTGCCCTCGATCTCCCGCCGCTTCATTCCGAGAATCGCTCCATTGAGGTACACGTTCTCCCGACCCGTGAGCTCCTGGTTGAAGCCTGTTCCTACCTCCAGCAGGCTCCCGACGCGACCGCGGATCTCCGCCCGCCCACTGGTCGGAGAGACGATCCGTGTGAGGATCTTCAGCAGCGTGGACTTTCCGGCACCGTTGCGTCCGATGATGCCGAGGACCTGACCCTCCGGCACGTCGAACGAGACGTCCCGGAGCGCCCAGATCTCGTGTGCAGGCTCGTCGTGCTCGCGACCCGTCAGCCGCCTAGAGGCGTGGACGATGGTCTCGCGGAGCGTTCCGTAGGCTGCGCGGTACTCGCCGATCCTGTACCTCTTCGAGATCGACTCGACCTGAATCGCGGCAGTCATCAGATCGTGTCCGCGAACCGAGGCTCGGACGAGCGGAAGACGGCCAGGCCACCGACGAAGAGCACGAGCGCAACCGCGGTTCCCAGGGCTGCCTGACCCGCAACGGGCGCGGCGCCGTCGAGCACCGCCCAGCGCCATCCCGCGATCACCGTTGTCATCGGGTTGAGCGACAAGATCCACTGCCACTTCTCCGGAATCTGGTCGACCGCGAACATCACGCCGGAAAGAAGCGGGAGCACCTGCAGGAAGACCGGAATCATGTAGCGCACGTCCCGGAAGCGGACGTTGATTGCCGAGAGCAGGAAGCCGATCCCAAGGACGGCTACGACAGCGAGCAGGATGAAGATCGGAGCGAGAAGGACCTCCCAGCCGCCAGGCCAGGTTCCGTAGTAGGCCATGACCGCGATGAGCACGGGCAACCCGACGACGAGGTCGACGAGCGGGACCGTCACTCCGGTGAGCGGGAGGAGCGTGCGCGGGAAGTACACCTTCGTCACGAGCTGGAGGTTCGAGAGCAGGCTCAGGCTCGAGAGGGTGAGCGCGGAGGCGAAGTACTGCATCGGGATCACGCCCGCGATCACCAGGCTGGGATACGGCGTGTCCCCCGACGGGAAGTTCGCGAACTTGCCGAAGATGATCACGTAGACCAGGGCTGTGAAGGCGGGCACGAGGACCGCCCACGCGATGCCGAGGAACGTCTGCTTGTAGCGAACGGCGACGTCGCGCCACACGAGCGTCCAGAGCAGCTCGCGATACCGCCAGAGCTCGGGGAGGTCCAAATGCGGCATGCGCCGCGCGGGGCGGATGACCGTGATTCGCTGGTCGAAGACCGGCAGGTCCCTCGCGGCAGACTCTCGATCGAGAGTTGCTGGAGGCGAGTCCGCCTCGTCCGCGCGACCGGGTGCCCGCTCCTCGAGCGTGCTCGGGACCTGACTCACGCGCTCGATGCTAGCTGCGTCCTCGGCCCCTGGTCCCCGGCAAGCGCGCACAGCGCCGTCACGACGAACACGGGATAGAGGGGCAGCGCAAACTCCGGAGCCAGGCCCTGCGAGGCGGCGTGGATCAGCAGCACGAGGAACGCCGCCGCCCAGAGAAGGACGATCGCGCGCCAGCCGCGCGGCCGCCTCCAGAGGAGCGCGACCACGCCGACGGCGAGCCAGAGGACCGGCGTCGGGTACCGCGGCGTGATGCGGTTCAGCACCTCGGGCACGAAGCTTCCCCCTGCCCGGGCCGGAAGCTCGGCGTCCCACTCCCTCACTTGGGCGACGACCTCGCGATAGCGCTCCTGCGTCGCCGGATCGGCCCACGCCGCCGCCGGGTCGGCGAGCGTGCACGAGTCGATGTAGTCCGAGGCGCACCAGACGAAGCCGTATGGCACTCCCACGACGAGCACCGTGGCCTGCGGGTTCGGCAGCACGTCCCCGTCGGACTCGTACGTCGGCGCCGGCGCTTGCGGCGCCGTCTGCTCGCGGGGCTCGACGTTCTCGCGGAGCGGCTTCTGCCGCAGGAACTCCCAGAACGTGTCGGCGACGCCGCGGAAGTAGGTACCGGGGTGCTCGCGAATCGCCTCGACCGCGGAGTCGAAGAGCACGTCGTAGTTCTCGTCGCGCCCCAGCACGGAGTCGGAAAGCGCGATCAGGCGCACAGTCTCGTAGTTCGTGCCGTTGCGGACGTAGGCGTCGAGCGTGACGCCGAGCCCCGCGTGGGGCTCTTGCGAGAGCACCTCGCCCTCGACGAGCTCGCCAAGCCGCTCGGACGCGGGACCGTTCGCGGGCGAGATCGTCCCGTTCGAGGTGAAGACCTTCAGGAACGGTATCCACGCCCGCCCGCCACGCGCGACCGTCGTGTCGTCGTAGCGGATCCCGTTGTGCACCGCCCACGCCGCGAGGGGGAGCACTGCTGCGACGACGCATGCTGCGGCGAGCACGAGACGCCTGCGCCAGGCGACGTACGCGACGAGCGGCGACGCCACCGCGAGCGGCAGCAGGACCTGGTTCGCCGGCCGGATGAGGACGAGCGCGGCCAGACCGGCGCCCAGCGCGACGAACCGTCCTGCCGACGGCGCGTCCAGCGCGCGAACGAGCAGCAGCGCCCACCCCGCGAGCCCGGTGGCGAAGACGGCGTCACTCGAGGCCTGGTGGAAGAGGGTCGCGTACGCCGGGTACACCAGCAGCAGCAGCGCGCTGAACAGCGCCGGGATGCGCCCGAAGTGGAGCGCAACCGCGCTCCAGCCGAGGATCGAGCTCGCGTACAGGAGGGCGAACACGAGCTCCAGGAGCCAGATCCCGCCGAGGTCGAGCGGAAGCCCGACCACGATCGGAGTGAGCGGCGTGCGGAACAGCTGGAGCTCGGACAGCGGCGGCGTCGAATCGAAGAGCTGGAGGTAGTACGCGAGGTAGTCCCACGTGTCGCGACCCTTTGCCATCGGCCAGCCGAGCGACTCGATCCAGTAGACGGCGAACGCGGCGGCAAAGAGCGCCAGCGCAGCTGGCCGCGTGGGGACGAAGGCGAGCAGCCGCTGCCAGGCGCGCGTTCACCGTCGCCCGCCGAGCGCCGAAAGCCTCCGTTCGAAGGCGTCGATCCTCCGGCT
This sequence comes from uncultured Gaiellaceae bacterium, assembly GCA_963787855.1. GTDB lineage: Bacteria > Actinomycetota > Thermoleophilia > Gaiellales > Gaiellaceae > GMQP-bins7. The sequence goes on along the minus strand of CAWBER010000016.1, from coordinate 40,120 downwards.
GTAGACGAGGCCGAGATCCGACTCCTGGAGCGCCGAATACTCGCCCGCCCAGGCGGCGGCCTCCGTGAGGCTCGCCTGCGACGCGGGGGCGGCCGCGTCTCCCTGGTCTCCGAAGCCCAGCGCGGCGAGCCGATCTCGCAGGCGCGTGTCGATCGCGAGCTCGCCCAGCTCGACCCGGCGCGCCAGCTCGCGCTCGCCGACGACGAGCGGCGCGTAGAACTCCTCGAGCCGGCCCTCGCGGTAGGCGCGGTACGCATCCGCCATGTGGCCCGGGATGCCCTTCTCGGCGTTCCGCTCGAGCGCGACGAACTGGGTGACGTACTTGCGCATGCAGTGCGCGAGCGATCGGACGGGGAAGTGGAGGATCTCGATCGGATACCAGCCGCGGAGCGCGACGAGGCCGGTCCCGAACGCCTCGTGGTTTCCGCGGCCGATCCGAACGTCCGGCGCGGCCCGGTGCGCGGACTTGAAGTGGATGCTCAGCGGGTGCGGATGGAAGGACGCCATGCAGAGACGTGCCGTCATACGCTCGGCGAAGAGGCGATCGTCATCGGGACGCGGCACGAAGTTGCGCCACGCGCCGCGCACGACCCCGAACCGTCGCGGAACGGCCGCGAAGAGCTCGCGGAAGTCTCCTCCCCGCGCCCACCAGAACTCGTCCGCGTCGGCGTTCAGGATCCAGTCCGCTCCGAGCTCCGTCGCCGCGAAGCGCGCCATGCGTGTGACCCACTCGCTCTGGCGGAGATCTTCGCCGGGCTCCCGAACGAGGTGCAGATGCCCCTCGCGGGCATAGCGCTCGAGGATCTCGGTCGTCCCGTCCTGCGAGCGGTTGTCGGTCGCGACCACGAGGTCGATGCCGGCGTCGAGGTGGAACGCGATCTGTGCGTCGACGATGTCGGCCTCGTCGCGCACGAGGAGCGTCATGACGAGCTTCATCGCTGGGGGAGCCTAGACCGGCGGCCCGTCGGGCCAGGCGATCCGCTCGTCTGCCCAGGCAAGCCGGAAGGCACCGCGGCGCAGGCTCCGCTGCATCCCGAGCAGCGGAAGCTGCGACCGGTACGCCCGGATCGCGCGCCACTTCGCGACGCGGTCGCGCGTGGCCACCGGCACCTTGGCGAAGGGCGTGGCCGACTCCCGCAGCGTGTACGGCTGTTCCGCGTAGAGAGCGAAAGCACGAGCCGGCACCCTGGTCGCGAGCAGCGCGTGAAGCCACGCATGGTCGGGATGGGAGAGCGGCGCAGCCCGGCGCGAGCACGGCGCCCGCTCCGTCGACGACCTCGCTCACGGCCTCCCAGACGGCCGCGTCGTCGCCGTGCCGAGCGAAGTCGACGCTTCCGAACGGGAGCCAGCGCGGCGTCACGCCGAGTACCGCGCAGGCGTCACGATCCTCCTGCCGGCGAGCTCGAGCCGCCTCGCCTTCGGTCGCGAAGCCTGCGCGCCGGTCCCATCCCTCCGTCGGCGCCTGCGACTCAGGATCCAGCGCGAGCACGGTCAGCAGCGCGACATCGCGGCCCTCGCGTGCCCAGCGCGCCATCGACGCGCCGAGCGAGAGCACGCCGTCGTCGGAGTGCGGCGAGACGACCACGATCGAGGCTCCTGACGCCACCGTGCCTATGATCGCGGCCTTGGCCGGCTGGCGACGATTCGTTCCCGCAGGCGCCCGTCGCAGGCTCAGCCCGGTCCGCCGGGCATACGTCGGCTGGAGACGCTCCCGCCCGCCGAAGCTCGGGGACCTGCGCCGGCTCACGCCGATCGACCCGAACTGGGGCTTCGAGCGCGGCACGCCGATCGACCGGGTCTACGTGGAGCGTTTCATCTCCTCGCACGCGGCCGACATCGGCGGCCGCGTGCTCGAGATCGCCGCGCCGGACTACGCGAACCGCTTCGGACGGAGCGTCGAGCGTGTCGACATCCTCATGGCGACGGAGGGAAGCGCGCAAGCGACGATCGTCGGCGACCTCACGGACGCGCCGCACATCCCGAGCGATTCCTTCGACTGCGCGATCGTCACCCAGACGCTCCAGTTCATCTATGACGTGCGGGGCGCGCTCGCGACGCTGCACCGCATCCTTGCCCCGGGCGGTGTGCTGCTCGCCACGATGCCCGGCATCACGAAGATCTCCGCCCTCGAAGACGGGCAGTTCGGCGAGTGGTGGCACTACACCGGGCGCTCGGCACGCCGTGTCGCCGAGGAGGCGTTCGGCGCCGGCAACGTCGAGGTCTCGACCTACGGGAACGTGCTCGCCGCCTCGGGCTTCCTCTACGGGCTCGCCTCCTCCGATCTGAAGCCCGAAGAGCTCGCTGCCCACGACCCGCTCTACGAGGTCGCGATCGGCCTTCGGGCCGTCAAGTCCGCCTAGAGCCCGCCGATGATCCCGCTCGCGGTTCCTTCGAGGCCATGCTCTCGAGCACGATCACGACGCGCCGGCCCTCGAGCCTCCCGGGCAGTTTCGTCGCTCGCTCACCCAGTCGGCTGGTCCCGGCGCAGGAGCCGCTTCGCCGGGCCGACGAGCTTGCGGTAGACGCGGTTCGGCAGGCTGCGCTCGACGGTCGCGAGGCGGCGTTCGAGCGTGTCGAGCCTGCGCTGGAGCCGGACGACGTCCGCCTCACCGAGCGCGGCGGCCTCGACCGCGTATGTCGCCTCGTCGACGAGCGTCGGCGTCGGGAACTCGGGTTGCGTCTCACCCGCGGCGATCTGCCGTAGCGCATCGCGCAGCCGCGTGTCCACGACGAGCCGGCCCGACGCGACGCCCTCGTCAACCTCCCCGTCGGTGACGACCTGTGCCTCGTAGTACTCCGCGATCGTGCCGGCGGCGAGTGCCTCGAACATCTGCGCGTGGTACGCGGTCGGCGTCCGGTCGATGTGTTTCCAGGCGTTCCCCTGGAGCCGCGCCTTGTGCTCGCATTGCGCGACCGAGCGGAGCGGGAAGTGCAGGACCTCGACCGGGAACCAGCCGCGGAGCGGGTCGAACGGGCTGTCGACGACCGCATGGTTGCCTCGCGTCAGCGTGATCTCCGGGTGACCGCGATGGATGACCTTCCGGATGGGCTTGAAGAGCGACGCGGGATCGTTGATCGGCGCCAGCGCCGAGAAGCGCACGGTGAGCCGTTCCGCGAAGGAGTCTTCCGAGTCGGGACGCGGAGCGAACGTCCGCAGGAACGCTCCGACCGTCCCGTAGCGCGGTGGAATCGCGGCGAGCACCCTGGCCAGCGAGGCGCCACGCGGCCACCAGAACTCGTCCGCATCCGAGTTGATCACCCAGTCCGCGCCGAAGTCGGTCGCCGCGAGCCGCGCCATCCGCGTCACCCACTCGTCCTGGCGCAGGTCGTCGCCGTCCTCGCGGATGAGGTGCACGTGCCCTTCCCGCGCGAACCGCTCGAGGACGTCAATCGTGCCGTCCTGCGAGCGGTTGTCGGTCGCGACCACGAAGTCGGCGCCTGCGTTCAGATGAAAAGAGAGCCACGACTCGATGACGTCGGCCTCGTCTCTCGCCAGCAGTGTCATGACGAGGGTCATCGCCGCGGGAGTCTACGCAGCCCTGCGAGACGGGCTTCCAGCGCCGCGACGCGCTGTTCGGCGCGTGCGATTCCCTCGATACTCGCGAGTACCGAGGCCTCCGCCGCGTAGGCAGCCGCGTCATCGAGGTCCGGGTCGTCGAACTCGAGTGGCGGTTCTGGATCCGGCAGGCGGTACGTCCCGTCCGGCCGGCGGAGGACGCGAAGCGCGTCGCGCAGCCTCGTGTCGACGGCCAGGCTGCCGTCCGCAACGCCCCGCTCGAGGTCGCGGTTCGAAACCGTGTACCGGTCGAGGAACGCCCGCGTCGAACCGAAACGGACGGCGTCGTCGAGCTGGATCTGATGGCCGACGACCTGCGAGGGCGGCTGACGAAGCCAGCCACTGCGCGCCTTGCGCTCCACCTGCTCGACCGACCGCAACGAGAAGTGGAGCACCTCGATGGGGTGCCAGCTGCGGAGCGGCTCCAGCGCCTGCCCGGACACGTCGTGGTTCCCTCGTTCGACTTCCACGTCCGGGTCCGCGCGATGCGCGACCTTCTGGTGCGCGTGGTAGATCGTCGTCTTGTCGCCCGGGAACGCAGGAGTGCACAACCGCACGGTCATGCGCTCTGCGAAGCTCGCGTCACCGTCCGGGCGCGGCAGGAAGTGCCGCCAGCATCCGCGGACGACGCCGTAGCGACGCGGGACGAGCCCCAGCACCTGCTTGAGCGTCCCTCCGCGAGGCCACCAGAACTCGTCCGCGTCGGCGTTGATCACCCAGTCCGCACCGAAGTCCGTCGCGGCCATCCGTGCCATGCGCGTGACCCACTCCGGCTGGCGCATGTCGTCGGCGCCTTCGCGCAGCAAGTGCAGCACGCCGGCCCTCTCGTAGCGCTCCAGGATCTCGGTCGTGCCGTCGTCCGAGGCGTTGTCGGTCGCGATCACGAAGTCGACTCCGGCGTGGAGATGGAAGGCGACTTGCGCGTCGACGATGTCCGCCTCGTTCCGCGCGAGCAGCGTCATGACGAGCTTCACCGCGCGCTCCGTGGCGCGGCGACACCCACCAGGGCGAGAAGCACGAATGCAGGGGCCACGGGAACCGAGTACGAGGCGTCGGCGGGCACGGCGAGAGCAGTGCCGAGCACGACCAGCAGCGCAGCCCCGGCCAGCACGAGCGGCGTCGCGACGCCGCGAGGACGCCGAACCGCAACGGCGACCAGCCCGAGAACGAGCCAAAACACGGGCCGGGGGAACCAGCGCGACGCGCGATCGATCCACCGGCCCAGCTCGGCGCTGCCGCTGCGGTCGGAGAACTCGCCAAAGAGCTCGTCGACGCGCCGGTTCAGGCGGTCGAGGTGCGCGGAGTCCTCGGGATCGTCCGCGACGATCCCGTGCTCGGTCGGCGAGGTCCAGACCTCGCGGAAGCGGCCGTCGGGCGTCGAGATGAACGCCGAGACGCTCGCCGACGGGATCGGCTCGCCCTCGGTCGGCTCGGGAAGCTGGCCGCCCGCCACCGGCGCGTAGCCCGTCCACGCCGTCGCGGCAGGCGTCGCCTCGGGGAGCGGCAGGAACAGCGGCCACCAGAGGAGGCGCCACGCGTCACGAGCGACGCTACGCACGTAGGTGGCCGGATGCGCCCGCACCGCCTCCCAGCCGACGCGGGACAGATGCGCGTAGTCGTCGTCCCAGCCCCACGTCCGGTCGGCGAGCCCGACCAGGTCCTCCTGCATGCGGCTGCTGCGCGATCCGAAGAAGTCGTCCAGGTCGATCCCGTAGGAGCGGTACGGCTCGCGCGGGAGGAGATCGCGGGTGACGGCCCGGGCGAGCTCGCGCGTCGCGTCGCCGTTCTCGGGACGCACGATTCCTTCGACGACGAACGCCCGGTACAGCGGCACCGCCTGGCCTCCGCCGCGAACCATCGTGAAGTCGTCGGCCCGCACCGCGTTGTGCGCTGCCCAGGCGCCGAGCGGAACGACGGCAGCGGCCCCGAGCGCAGCCAGGCGCCCTGCACGCATCCTCCACGGCCCGGGCAGCAACAGGACGAGCGGCGCCATGAGGACGAGAAGCTGCGCAACCGGGCGCGTGAAGACGAGCAGGGCGACGCCGAGCCCGAGCGCCGCGGCTCTTCCCCACGCCGGCAGCTCGACGAGCCGGGCCGTGAGGAGAGCGGCGACCGCGAACCCGGCGGCGAAGAGCGCGTCGGAGGAGAGGCGGTGAAACAGCATCGCGTACCCCGGGTAGGCGAGGAGCAGGAGCGGCACCGCCACCGCGACGACCGGCCCGCAGCGGCGCGCGACGCGCCACCAGCACACGATCGAGAGCGTGTACAGAAGCGCCATCGCCACCTCGGCGAAGACCGGGCCGATCGAGAGGACGCCCTCCGCGAAGAGCCCCGTCACGGGGACGCGCCCGAGCAGAGCCTGCGGGAGCACCACCTCCGCGTGCCGAAGCTCGAACGACGCCCGCAGGTACGTGCCGAGGTCTCTGCCCGCGGCGAGCGGGAATGCGAGTGCGACGAGCCCGTACACAAGCGGCGAGAGAGCAACGAGGACCGGTGCCGCTGCAGGGCCCTGCTCAACGCGCTGGAGCCAGCACCAGGCGCGCCGAGCGCGCTCCCTCATCGCTCGCACGGGAGGGCGCCGACGATGGCATCGACCACGCGCTCGACTGCGCGTCCGTCGACCTCACCAACGACCTCGCGCACGACGCGCTGCCTCGCGTCGGCCAGCTCGCCGGGCGCCGCCAGCGCCCGCTCGATCCCCTCGACGACCTCATCGAAGCTCTCCGCCCGATAGAAGGCGCCCGAGGCGACGAGCTCCTCGTAGTGCTTGCCGAGGACGTTCTTCGCCGCCCAGGATTCGCCCGGCGGAGCGCCCTCGTCATAGAGCACGCAGACCGCTGGCCGGTCGTTCACCAGCGCATCGAGGAAGACCGTACCGGCATTTGCCACGGCAACGTTCGCATGCTGGAGGAGCGTTGTGAGCTGCTCGAGGTCGGTGAAGCTCGGCTCCTGAACGTGGATGCCCTTCCTTCCCAGTGCGTGCCTGTAGCGCTCTTCCCACTCCCGGTCCCGCGGATGCGCTCGGAAGAGCAGCTGAAAGCGGTCGCGGGCAACCTCCTCCCACCAGGTTACGAGCCGCTCGACGAGGCGACCTTCGTAAGGCGCGTTCGTCGGCGTGTTGCCCAGGAAGAGGACGACCGGTCGAGCGGGATCGAGCTGCGACGCGCGGAGGAGGGCATCGTAGTCGGCGCGCGGTCGGCGGCGGTGGAAGACGTCGGTCTGCGGCCAGCCGGTGACGACCACGCGGCTCGGATCGATGGCGTGGTAGCGCCGGAGATCCTCCTCCATCGTGCCGTTCTGGACGATGTACCGGGCACAATGCGGGGAGATCACGCCCTTGCCCACCGTGTGATCCCAGCTGAAGACGTAGGCGACAACAGGAAGCGAGAGACGCCGGGCCGCCGTGAGGAACGAACTCACGCTCTGTGGCTGGACGTTGCTGATGACTAGCGCGGAGCACTCTGATGCGAGCGTCTCCAGCAAGGTGCGACGGACGTGGCGTCGCGGGCTGAAGAACCACCGCTTCATCCAATGTTCGACCACGGCCCGGCGCGGTAGAGGGCCGACCCTGGCCGAGTCGAGCATGAAGTTGTCGTGGCCGGGCTGCATCCGCTCGGTGTGGAATCCAAACCGCTCGTTGAGTCTGATCCCCAGCGGGAAGTACCCGATCTGCCGATCGAGCCAGCGATCCAGCCTCCCCGCAACCCTTTCGCCGAGGTGCGCGGGGGTCCTGAGCTCATCCCGATGGTGAACGGGCAGATCGGCCACGCGATCCTCCCACTCGGACAACATGTCCGGCGCAGTGATCCAGGCGATCGCTAGACGATCGCCGAGCCGAGCCCGCAGGCCGTCGACGATGCCCGTTTCGAAGAAGATCCGGATCGAGAACGGGTCAGGCAGGACGAGCCATACGCGCTTCATCGAGAGGCGACTCCGATGACCGCGTGCACGCGTGCTGCGAGCGACGCGCCGTCGAGCCGGTGGTAGCGCAGCGCCTCGCTCGGCGTCCCGCACGCGGGCCACCCCTCGACGCCGAAGACCGTCACCGGCCGCCCCTCGAGCGCGCGCCCCAGCGTGTCTCCCAGCGCCCCGACCGGCGAGTGATCGTCGAGCACGAGCACGTGCTGGTAGGGCTCGACGAGCTCGGCCAGCCAGTCCGCGTCGACGTCGGTGAGCCACGGCAGGTTCACGACCGCGAGGCCGAAGCCGTCGGCCTCGAGGAGCTCGGACGCGGTGAGCGCCTCGTGCAGCAGGACCGGGCCGTAGGCGAAGGCCACTGCCTCCGAGCCCTGCCGCAAAACGCGTCCCCGGCCGGTCTCCAGCTCTCCCTCCAGCTCGATGCGGCGCGGGGAGGGCCCGATCGCGAGGCGGATCGCGACGTTCCCGCCGGCCTCCTCGACCGCCCAGCGCACGACCGCGCGCGTCTCCTCCGCGTTCCCCGGCTGCACGACCGTGGTGCCGGGCAGCGCGGCGAGGAGCGACACGTCGCGGATGCTCTGGTGCGACTTCCCCGGCCCGGCCGGGATCAGGCCGGCGTAGTGGAGCGCGTAGACGACCTTCGTCCCCTCGCTCGACTGGTTGTAGATCTGCTCGTTCGCCCGCGACGCCAGGAACGAGGCGAACGAGTTCACGACCGGGAGGAAGCCGTGACGCGCGAGCCCGGCGGCCGTCGAGACCATGTCCTGCTCGGCGATCCCGCACTCGACGAACTGCTCCGGGTACGCGAGCTCGAACGCGCGCACGCGGCAGTCCGAGGCGAGGTCGGCGTCGAGGACGACGAGCTGCGCGTGGTCGGCGGCGAGCGCGACGAGCTCCTCCCCGTACGCGTCGACGACGTACTCGTCGCTCACACTCGAGCGAGCCCCCGCGCCGCTCTCGGGCTCACCCTGTAGGGGCGAGACATGTCCCGCCCCTACGTCTTCCGGAGGCGGTAGCGGCTCGTAGGTCGGCGGATCGAGTCCGAATGCGGCGAAGCCCTCCTCGATCCGCGCGACCAGCTCGGCGCGGGCGCGCTCGAACGGCTCGTCGCCGGGCGCACCGGCGTGCCAGCGGTAGGTTCCGCCGTCGGCCGCGAGCGCGGTCGGATGCTCCATGAACGAGACACCCTTGCCCTTGATCGTGTCCGCGACGAGCGCCTTCGGCACGTCCCCGCCCGTGCGGAACTGCTCGAACACGGCTCGGAGGGCCGCGTGGTCGTGCCCGTCGCAGGTCTCGACCTCCCAGCCGAAGGCCCGCAGCTTCGCCTCGAGGTCGCCGAGCGCGAGGATCGCCTCTGTGGGCTTGTCGGACTGGAGCGCATTCCGGTCGACGACGATCCAGAGCCGGCCGAGCCGGTCGTGCGCCGCAGACTGGAGCGCCTCCCAGTTCTGCCCTTCCTGCAGCTCGCCGTCGCCGGTCATGACGATCACGAGGCCGTCCCGACCGGCACGCCGCTTCGCCCACGCGATCCCGCGCCCCTTGGAGATGCCCATGCCGAGCGAGCCCGAGTTCGCCTCGATTCCGGGCACGCCCACGTCGGGATGGCCGTCGAGCCCGCCGAGCCGGCGGAGACGCGCGAGTCGCTCTGCCGGCAGCACGCCGAGCCCGTAGAGGGCCGCGTACAGTCCCGGCACGTCGTGGCCCTTCGACGAGAAGAACACGTCGCGATCGGGGTGGTCGAACCCGAGCTCGGCGACGTTCAGCTCCGAGTAGAGGAGGTGGGTGACGAGGTCGAGCGCGCTGAAGCTCGACCCGAGGTGCCCCGACCCCGCCCGCTTCACTGCGACGAGAGCGTTCAGCCGGCACACGTCCGCCAGGAGCGCGAGCAGCGCGTCCAGGTCGCTGTCCGCCGAGCGGATCGCGTCGGTCGAGGCCTTCGAGATGAACGCGAGCTCGGGCACGCCGGGAGACGGTAACGGACGGGGAGGCGACGGACGTCCTTGCTAGCGTCGCTCCAAGGTGACTGCCGAGACACCGCAGATCTCCGTCGTCATCCCGTGCCTGAACGAGGAAGAGGCCGTAGGCAGGGTCGTCGAGCAGGCCTTCGACGGCATCCGCCGCTCCGGGCGGCCGGGCGAGGTCATCGTCGCCGACAACGCGTCGACCGACCGCTCGGCCGAGGTCGCCGCGGCCCACGGCGCTCGTGTGGTGTCCGAGCCGAGGCGCGGATACGGCAGCGCATACCTGGCGGGCCTCGCGGAGGCGCGCGGCGAGTACGTCGTGATGGGAGACGCCGACGAGACGTACCCGCTCCAGGAGCTCGCGCCCTTCGTCGAGAAGCTCGAGCAGGGCGACGACCTCGTCATCGGCTCGCGGTTCAACGGGACGATCCACGGGGACGCGATGCCATTCCTGAACCGCTTCGTGGGGAACCCGATCCTCACGGGAATGCTGAACGTGCTCTTCGGCGTGAAGGTCTCGGACGCGCACTGCGGGATGCGCGCAATTCGGAGGGATGCGCTCCCCACGCTCGACCTGCACTCGACGGGAATGGAGTTCGCCTCCGAGATGGTCTTCAAGGCGTACCGCCGAGGCCTGACCGTCAGTGAGGTTCCAATCGACTACTACCCGCGCGTCGGCGAGTCGAAGCTCAACCGCTTCGGCGACGCGTGGCGGCATGTCCGGTTCATGCTCCTCTACAGCCCGAGCTGGCTGTACCTCGTGCCCGGTGCGGGCATGTTGCTGCTGGGCATCGTCGGGATGCTGTTCCTCGCGACCGGGCCCGTCGACGTCTTCGGCCGCTCGTGGCAGATCCACACGATGCTCGGCTTCGTCGCGCTCACGCTCATCGGTGCGCAGGTGATCCAGCTGGGTGTGCTCGCGCGGACGTACGCGCGCGTCCGGATCGGGGAGCAGGATCCGTGGCTCGAGCGCCTCGGTCGCGGGCTGAGGCTCGAGCACGGCCTGCTGGTCGGAGGCGCACTCATCGTCCTCGCTCTGGCCGGCCTCGTCGCGATCGGCGCCGAATGGGCGGGGCAGGGCTTCGGAACGCTCGGGCGGGCCTACGAGACCGCGCTTCTCGTGACCGCGCTCGGGCTCGGCGTGCAGGTCGTCTTCGGGGCGTTCTTCCTCGCGCTCCTGACGATGCCGCTTCGCCGAACCGAGCCGTCCGCGGACGCCTAGCTGTCGCGATGATCTCGATCGTCATCCCGGTCAAGGAGGGCGGGACCGATCTCGCGAGGTGCCTGGAGGCAATCGGCCGTCAGAAGCTCGACGACGAGTTCGAGGTCGTCGTCGTCGACTCCGGGTCGTCGGACGGTAGCGTCGAGGTCGCGCAACGTCATGGCGCGCGCGTGCACGAGATCCCTCCCGCCGAGTTCGGCCACGGCCGCACGCGGAACCTCGGCGCGAAGCTCGCCGTCGGCGAGATTTTGGTCTTCACGAGCCAGGACGCTCACCCGGCCGACGAGACCTGGCTCGGGACGCTCGTCACGCCGCTGGCGGCAGGTGATCGGCTGCGCGCCGGCGTGTACGGGCGGCAGCTTCCACATGCGGACGCCACTCCCCCCGAGCGCTACTTCCTCGACTTCTTGTACGGCGCCGAGCCACGGTTTCAGCGCCTCGACCACGCCGGCGAGCCGAGCTTCGAGCAGACCCTGTTCTCGAACGTGAACTCCGCGATTCCCCGTGGCGTCTGGGAGGAGTTCCGGTTCGCCGACGACATGATCATGAGCGAGGACCAGGAGTGGTCGCGTCGCGTCCTCAGGGCGGGCTACGAGATCGTCTACGAGCCTCGCGCGGCCGTCCACCATTCCCACACCTACTCCGTCGCGGGCGCTTTTCGCCGCTTCTTCGATTCGGGAGCTTCGGCCGGGCGCTCGTACGCGGCCGGGGGGGATGGCTCGGGCGCCCTCCGCCGGGCGGGAGGCCGCTATGCGCGCGGCGAGGTCGCGTGGCTCTGGCAGACCGGCCAGGGCCGCTGGCTCCCGTACGCCGCCGTCTACGAGCTCGCGAAGTTCGGCGGGCTGCAGCTCGGCCGTCACCACCGACACCTGCCGACGTGGCTGAAGCGCCGATTCAGCGCGCTTCCCGCGCACTGGGACGATTGAGGCCTCTACGCGAGCGGCCACGGGTGGGCCGCGAGCACGTCCTCTCGCACCTCGACCCCCCACCCGGTTCCTGCGGGGATGCGCAGCTCCCCGGCCGAGATCTCCGGCAGGGCAGTGACGAGCTCGTCCCGCCAAGGGACGTCATCGACGTCGTACTCGAAGATCCGCGCGTTCGGGATGACGGCGCACCACTGGGCGGCGATGATGCTCGCGAGGTGGCTGTAGTAGTTGTGCGGCGCGCAGTTCACCTCGAAGGTCTCCGCGAGGTCGGCGATCTTCTTCGCCTGGTGGAATCCGTTCCAGATGACGTCGACCGACGCGACGTCCATACCGCCCGCCTCGAGGTACGGCCGGAAGTCGCGGCTCCCGTAGAGGTTCTCTCCCGAGCAGATCGGCATCGGCGCGACGTGACGGACGTGCGCGAGCGCGCCCGCGTCGAACAGGTCGACCTCGAGCCAGAGCAGGTCGAAGGGCTCGAGCGCCTTTGCGACGCGCACGCAGCCCTCGGGCTCGAGGTTGAAGTTGAGGTCGACGATCGGCCGCGCGGCGCCGCCCGTGCCGGCGCGGAACGCCTCGAGCAGGCGGACGAGCGCATCCGTGATCTCGTCTGCGCGGAGCGAGCCGCCGCCCTCGTTGAAGCCTGGCATGAGGACCTTCGGATCGTCGCCGGGGACGACGACGTTCGTCTTGAACGCGCCGTACCCCGCCTCGACGACCTCACGTCCGAGTGCCTCGACCGCCTCGTAGGAGTCGAGCTTCGGCGTCTCCGTCACGTCGAAGGCCCGGGCACGCGTCGTCCCGCAGTGCGACCAGTACATCGGGATCGACTCGCGCGTCGGCCCGCCGAAGAGCTCGTAGACCGGAATGCCGAGGGCCTTTGCCTTGATGTCCAGCAGCGCGTTCTCGATGCCCGCGAGCGCCTTCGCGATCACCGATCCCGGGCTCTGCCGGGTTGCGCGGTAGAGGTCCCAGTAGATGGCCTCGACCGGGCGAGGATCGCGCCCGACGACGAGCGGCGCGAGATCCTCGACGATCCCGGCGAGGCTGCGCGGGGAGCCGTGGGAGTCCGTGATCTCCGCCCACCCCACGAGCCCGTCGTCCGTCGTCGCCTTGAGGAAGATCCACGGCCGCCACCCGGCGTCGCAGTAGAGCGTCTCGAGCGAGGCGATCCTCACGGGCGGCCAGCATAGGCCAGCGGAGCGGGGGTGGAGCCGGGCCGGTTGCTAGCTTCTCCGCCAATGCTTCTCGAACGGCGCTGGTGTCTGCCGTCGTGATCGGCGCCTGAGAATGGCTGGGCGCGCATCACGGTTTCCGCGGCCTCCCGCCACGCCCATGACTCTGAGCGTCGTCATGGCCGTCTACAACGAGGCCGAGACAGTCGCTACCGCGATCGAGCGGGTGTTGGACGTCGACATCCCGGACGTCGACGTTGAGCTCGTGGTCGTCGAGAGCAACTCGTCGGACGGGACTCGATCGATCGTGACACGGTACGGGGCCGACGAGCGCGTCCGCCTGGTTCTCCAGGATGCCCCGAGAGGAAAGGGCGCGGCGGTGCGTGAGGGGTTCATGCACGCCACCGGCGACGTCATCCTGATCCAGGATGCCGATCTCGAGTACTCGGTCGGCGACTACCCGAAGCTGATCGAGCCGATCATGCGCGGCGAGGTCGACTTTGTACTCGGATCGCGCCATGTCCCTGGGCGTTCAGTTCGCGTAATGGACGAGGCACGCATGGTTGCGCCGATCATGAACGCCGCACACTGGGTGTTCACCTGGTTCTTCAACGTCACATATCGCACGCAGCTTCGCGATCCCTTCACGATGTACAAGGTCTTCAGGAGCGAGTGCATCGAAGGCGTGGAGTTTGTCGCCGATCGATTCGACTTCGACTGGGAGCTCGTCGCGAAGTTGGTGCGGCTCGGATACGCGCCGGTCGAGGTACCCGTCGACTACAAGTCGCGCTCCTACCGCGGTGGCAAGAAGGTCCGCTTCTTCCGCGATCCGCCCACGTGGATGGTGGCATGTCTACGGTTCCGCTTCTGTTCTCTCCCTGCGCAGCAATACGACCAACGAACTGATGTACGCCGAGCCAGGGGAGATCTCGTGCGGCCCAACGATGCGCTCGACAGCTGAGGTCGCAAGCCACGTCCTGAGGCGTGTGGGAAGCGCGAGACGAGCGGCGGCCTGGCTCGCAACAGTGTGACGGTGCCCGCGGTGGTGGACGTCCCGCTCGAGACGCCGGTGGAGGCTCGGGTTTCGCGTCGGCTGGTCGGGCGCATCTCCATCGCCGATCTCGTCGGGTTCACCGTCTCATGCCTAATCGTCGTCGTTGCCTTTTCGCCGATCCTCATCGGCGGGCGTACCCTCAGCGGACGGGCGCCGGGGACGAACGGCTACGCACCGTTTCCAGGCCAGCCGACTCCGGACGCGTCCGACTTCCGACTCGACCTTGGAGCGTCCGCCTGGGCGCTCGAGCCGTGGGCAGAGGTGACCCATCGTGCGTACTCGGAGGGCGAGATCCCACTCTGGAACCCGTACCAGGCAGCAGGCGCACCTCACGCCGCGAACATGCAGAGCGCGGTCTTCGACTCACTCCTGCTCGCCGTCAACCTGCATCCGACGCCTCTGATGTGGGACCTCTCGATCATCGGCGCTTTCGTGCTGGGTGCTGCCGCGGCGTACCTGTTCGGACGCATCCTCGGCCTCGGGGTGGTTCCGGCGGTGGTCTCCAGCGCCGCTTTCTCTCTCAGTGGTTATTTCTTCCTGAACAGCAACAACCACTTCAGCCGCTCGTACGTCTTTCTCCCGCTGCTCTTTCTGCTCGTGGAACTCGTGCTGCGCTCGCGGCGCTTGTTACCCGTGTTCGGACTGGCTGTCGCCATAGCCGCAAACATCTACATCGGGATGCCCGAAGCGTCCTTCTTCGTGATCGGCGCGGCCTCGGTGTATGCCACGGTCCGGCTCGTACAGGAGCGACCGACGATGGCGATGCGTTTCTCCATCGTCCGACTCGGTGGCGCGGGCCTACTGGGCGTCATACTCGCCGCTCCGCTCCTGCTCTTGTTCCTGCAGTACGAGTCGCTGTCGTTCAACGTTCACAAGCCGGAGTTCGCACGGGGCTCGGACGCGGATCCGGCGTGGGCCGTCCTCCACTGGATCGTTCCATGGTTTGCCGGCGCACCAGCGGCCCCGCGAAACTGGGTCGGTGCCGCAGTCGTAACGTCGGTCCTCGTCGCAGTGTCGGGACGCCACGAGACGAAGCGGCTTCATGCCTGGCTGTTCTTCGCGATCGGCGTCATCCTCCTCGTCAAGAGCTACGACTTCGGCGTGCTCGGGTGGGTCGGCCACGTGCCGGTTGTAAAGCTCGTGGTCTTTCCGGCATACGCGCTGCCTGTCGTTTCGTTCGCGTTTGCAGTGCTGGCGGGAATCGGCGTTCAAGTGCTTTGGAATCAAGACCTTCGACTTCGCCGCTTCGTCATCCTCGTCGCGTCCGTCTCGATCGTGCTGCTCATGGCCCTGAGCGCGAGTGACCGGTTGCGGGTGATCGTCGAGGAGCTCCAGACGGTCTGGCTTCGTGGTCTGTTGTTCGCCATCCTCGCGATCGCGGCCGTCGTACTCGCCTCCCGGATCGGCGGACGCTGGGCAGTAGTCCTCTTCGCCGGCGTCATCCTCTCCGAGCTCGCGATGCTCGTGCCCTTCGATGGCTACCCGAAGCGAGCCGACCCGTACCTGACTCCGGGATGGATGCCTCTCGTCCGGACTGCTCAAGGCGACGAGCCCTACTCGCGGGTGTTCGCCACCGACGGCAAGCTGTATCCGAACACGGCGGGCGCGCTCGGGCTGCAGGACATCCGTGTGCTCGACGCGATGTACGTCGAGCGGTACTTGCGCTACGTGCAGACCTTCATCCGACCCCAGGTGTTCGATCGGTTCACAGGAGACGAAACCGACGAGGCGCCGCCGCTCAGGGACAACCCGATGTTCGACGCGCTCGGCGTACGGGCGGTGCTCTCGGAGCGAGATCTGGCGAACATACCGGGGCTGCGCCTGCTTGGCCGGGATCGTGATACGCGCGTGTACGAGAATTCACGGGCATATCCACGAGCCTGGGTCGTGCACGACGTTCACGCAGTCCAGGACGAGGACGAAGCTTTCGGGTTTCTCCAGGCCCGAGCCCGCCGCTCCGACGGCGCCTTCATAGTCAACGCCTTCGATCCTCGACGCGAGGCCGTCGTCGAGCACGACGGAGAAACCACCGATCAGACGTTGCGCGCGCTGCAAGACGGGCGCACCACATGCGATGCGGCTACTCGCGACCGCGCGACCATCGAGAGCTACTCCGGGCGATCCGTAACGCTCCAAGTCGACGCCGCGTGCCCCGGCCTTCTCGTCCTGCCGGATACCTACTTCCCGGGCTGGAGGGCAACGGTGAACGGCGAGGACCAGATCATCTACCCGACCGACGGCGCGTTCCGAGGCGTAGCCGTCCCGAAGGGAACCTCGCATGTTCACTTCCACTACGAGCCGCGGACGTTCTCGGTCGGGATCGCACTCGCGGTGGCTGGGCTGGCCGCGTTCGGCGCCATCTGGCTGTTATCGGGGTGGCGCGGGCGGCGCAGGCCACATGCCAAAACGCCGGACCTGTCGGCGCCCGGCCACCATGCGTAGGCTCGCGGCGTGAATGCAGCATCGAACGTTCGCGGGACGGGTAGATGGCCAAAGCGGCTACCGGCGTTCACCGAGGACGAGCAGCGCATTCGCGACGCGTTCATGGCTCGCTGGCTGGAGTACCTACCGCGCCGCGGTGGCTTCCTCGAGCGCTTCAACCATGGCTACCCGTTACCGGGAGGTGCGCCCACGGGCCGCACACTGGAGATCGGCGCCGGCCTCGGCGAGCATATTCGATTCGAGGACCTCGAGGACCAGGAGTACTTCGCGGTGGAGCTGCGGCAGGAGCTGGCGGAGAACCTGGGCGAGCGGTTCCCGACCGTGACCACGGTCGTCGCCGATTGCCAGGAGCGCCTTCCTTTCGATGATGGATTCTTCGATCGCGTGCTCGCGATTCACGTCCTCGAGCACCTTCCCGACCTCCCGTCGGCGCTCGACGAGGTCGCGCGCGTGCTCGCTCCCGGTGGTCGATTCGTCACCGTCATCCCGTGCGAGGGTGGGGTCGTGTATTCGCTGGCGCGGCGCTTCACCTCACAGCGGCTGTTCGAGCGCGAGTTCGGTCGCGACTACGACTGGTTCATCGGGTACGAGCACATCAATCTGCCCTGGGAGATCGAGACGGAGCTCGCGAAGAGGTTTCGCGTAATGGACACACGCTACTTCCCGTTCAGGGTCCCGTCCATCAAGGTCAACCTCGTCATCGGCCTCACGATGAGTCGGTAGCCCGAAGGCGCTCAACCCCACGCGAGGTCGCGGTCGGCGGGAACGATGCGCCGGAGCGTATAGACGTCCGAAAAGCGGAGGTCATCGGCGTGCAGGGGCAAGTCCGCCCACGGATCCCAAGGTGCGCTGATCAACTTCCCGGTGATGCCGTCGCTCTCTCCGGAACCGAGGAAGACCGCCAGTCGAGCCCCGAGGTCGAGCGCCGTGCCGCCGCTCGACTGCTGCTCGAGAGCGCGCTCGTAGAACGCGTCGCCGACGAGTTCTGGACCCGCCTCCAGGACCTCATCGAGGAGACGCGTGTTCAGCGCGCCCGGTGCGATGGCGTTGACGTCGATCCCCGTTCCGCGTAGTTCCTCCGCCAACGTCTCGGCGAAACGGACGACAGCTGCTTTCGACGCCGCATACGCGCTCAGGCGCGGGAGCGGAGAGGTGGCACCGCCGCCGGAGAGCTGGACGATCTTGCCGTACCCGTTTGCTCGGAAGTGCGGCAGCACCGCACGGCTGCACAGGACCGAGCCGAAGAGATTCACCCGGATGGTCTGCTCCCACTCCTCCCAATCCACGTCCTCGGTTGGTCCCTTCGGTCCGTAGATGCCGGCGTTGTTGACGAGCACATGAATGCGCGAGAAGCGCTCGAGGGCGTACTCGACCAGTCTTTCGACGGCCTCGGGCTGGGAGACGTCGGCCGCGGTCGTCGCGACGGAGCCAGAGTCGGGCGCAGCTGACTCGAGCTCGGTCCGAGCGCGGTCGAGGGCTGTCGAATCGCGCGCGCAAATGAGCACCCGAGCGCCGGCCGCCACGTACGCGCGTGCGATCTCGAGCCCGAGGCCGTGGCTTGCTCCGGTGACGATCGCAGTCTTGCCGGTCAGGACGCCCGTCACGCCGGGTCGCCGCCGACTCGGACGTAACGGACGCCGGCGGCGTCGCCCAGCTCGTCGAAGAGAAAGCCGCCTGCGTCCACGACGATCGGTGTCCGCATGGACTCGACGAGGCGTTCGGCAGCCACCTCGCGATACGTGGGCCAGTTCGTCTCGACGACGATCGCCGACGCTTCAGCGGCCGCTTCGAGTGGCGTTCCGCACAGCGTGAGGACGTCGGAAAGGTCGTCCGGAACCATGCGAACGGCTGAATCGTGAGCTTTCACGACGGCTCCGGCCTCGGCAAGTCCCCGGCACAGCTCGATCGAGCTCGAGCGGCGAAGCGTGTCCGTTCCCTCTTTGTAGACCAGCCCCCAGATGCCGATGACGTGACCGTCAAGCCTGCCACTCCCATCTCCGACGAGCGACTCCACCGCTCGCCGCGCCCACTGCTTGTGCTCGTCGTTGCTCACACGCACGGCCCGCATGAGGTGGGTCGGAACGCGTTCGCGCTCACCGATCTGCGTCAGGTAGTCGATGTCACGCGCCAGCGTGCCTCCTGCGAACGCAGCGCCCGGCCTCACGTAGGCGCGCGATCCGATCCTGCCCTCCGTCTTCAACCCACGTTCGACTTCGGTCGCGTCAGCGCCGACGCGCTCTGCAATGCCCGCAAGCTCGTTCGCAAACGCGATCGACATCCCGAGGAAGGCGTTCACCCCGTGCTTCACGAGCTCCGCGGACTCCACGTCCATCCACTCGATTCGGCGCGAGAACGCGCTCAGTAGCTCCTCGAGTCTGCTCCGGTCGCTCTCGGGCCGAATCCCGACGACGATCCTGTCCGGCTGTGTGAACGCCGCGACGGCGTCGCCGAGCCGCAGGTTCTCCGGCGAGTAGGCGAGGATGCGCCCGGGTCGGGCCGACGACTCGAGGAGTCGAGTCGACCCGACGGGAAGCTGCGACGAGACGAGGACGACGGCACCCGGGCCGGCTGCGGCTACGAGCGCTCGCGCCCTCGTCAGCACATACGCGACGTCGGCGTGATCGTTTGCATCGACAGGAGTGTCGTACGTGATCCAGACGATCTCGGCGTCGAGCACCGCCTGCTCGATCTGGTCGGTGAAGCGGAGGGCTCCTGCGATGAGTTGTCGTCGTACGAGCGTCGGCGACGCCGGGCTCGTCGACGGGCAATCGGCCCTCCGTGAGGCCTGCGACGACGGCAGCGTCCTCGTCGAACGCGACGACTCGATGCCCTGCGGCCGCAACACAGGCCGCAGTAACGACACCGAGATGCCAAAGTCCGGCGACGCAGATCCTCATTCTCCACCGCCCATTGCGGCGAGTAGTATCACCGCTCGCGAGCGCTCCAAGGTGGTCCGCTCGTGCGTATGCCGACGTCGCCCGACTCATATGCCGCCCTCTACCTGCGCGAGGTCGGCGACATCGTGCGATCGCTCGACCCCATGGCTGTCGACGACCTCGCAAACGCGCTCGCCGACGTTCGGCGTCTGCAAGGCCGGCTCTTCATACTCGGCGTAGGAGGCGGTGCCGCTCACGCGTCGCATGCGGTCAACGACTTCCGGAAGCTGTGCGACTTCGAGGCCTACGCGCCGACGGACAACGTCGCCGAGGTCACGGCGCGCGCGAACGACGAGGGATGGGAGACGACGTTCGACGCGTGGCTCCGTACGTCGCGCCTTTCGTCTCGAGACGCGCTCCTCGTGTTCTCGGTGGGCGGCGGCAATCGCGCGCACAACGTCTCGGTGAACCTGGTTCGTGCGATCGACCTCGCGCGGGAAGTCGGCGCACGCGTCTTCGGCGTCGTCGGCCGGGCCGACGGCAGCACCGCCGAGCAGGCCGATCTCTGCATCGTCATCGAGGCACCGCCCGATCGACGCACGCCCCACGTCGAGGAGTTCCAGGCGATCGTGTGGCATCTCCTCGTCTCGCATCCGGCGCTCGCCAGGGCACCCGGGAAGTGGGAGTCGGTCGAAGGAGCGGACGGGCGGTGAGCGATGCCGCCGTCTTCCTCGACCGTGACGGTGTAATCGTCGAGCTCGTCTGGGACGCCGCAGACGAGTCATACGAGGGGCCAAACATCAAGGACGACGTTCAGCTCGTGACCGCTGCAGCTGACGCGATCCGTCGTATCCGGAGTCTCGATTACCGTACCGTCGTTGTCTCGAACCAACCAGGCGCGGCCAAGGGAAAGGCGTCGCACAACGACCTCCTCGAGGCCCACGAGCACGTCGTTCGACTGCTCGCCGAGTCTGGCGTCGCGATCGACGACTATCGCTACTGCCTCCACCATCCCGATGCGATCGACCCGGAGCTCGCACACGCGTGCAACTGTCGCAAGCCGAAGCCCGGGATGCTTCTCGAGGCCGCTTCCGCTCTCGACATCGACCTCTCCCGCAGCTGGATGATCGGCGACGCCGACGTCGACGCGGAGGCGGGTCGCGTGGCCGGATGCAGGACGATCCTCGTCGAGAATCCGCGATCGACGCATCGTCGACGGATCGACGGACAGGTCGACTATCGAGTGAGCGACATCGCGCATGCCGCCGAGATCGTCGCCAGCGAGACGCATTGATAGATGCTCGAGTCGATCTCGACGAAGATCTTCGCGGACGGTGCCGATCTCGACCAGATCCTCGATCTCGCCGCCGACACGCGGATCAGGGGCTTCACGACGAACCCGACCTTGATGTGGAAGGCGGGGCTGACGGACTACTCGGAGTTCGCGAAGACCCTTCTCGAACGCATCACCGACAAGCCGATCTCGTTCGAAGTGGTCGCCGACGACGAGGAGGAAATCGGCCGGCAGGCGCGTGTGATCTCGACGTGGGGAAGCAACGTCTATGTCAAGGTTCCGGTCACGACGTCAACGGGTCGGTCGTTGGCGCCACTCGTGCGCGAGCTGTCGGAAGCGGGGATCAAGGTCAACGTCACCGCCGTGATGACACCGGATCAGGTCGACGTCGTCGCGCATGCACTTCGTGACGGTGCTCCGAGTTGCGTCTCGGTGTTCGCCGGGCGCATCGCTGACGCCGGGACCGAGCCGCTGCCGATCATGAGCAAGTCACTCGAGATCCTCGAGGCGGTCGCACCCGCGGCCGAGCTCATCTGGGCGAGTCCGCGCGAAGTTCTGAACCTGGTCCAGGCCGACTCGATCGGCTGCCACATCATCACGATGACGAGCGACCTCATCGCCAAGCTCGAGGTCCTGGGCAAGGATCTCGACACGTACTCGCTGGAGACCGTCCAGATGTTTCGGTCGGCAGCGTTGTCCGCCGGCTTCAGGCTCTGAGACCAGTTGCAGAAGGCACTCATCACCGGTGGGGCTGGCTTCATCGGCAGCACCTTGGCCGATCAGCTGAGCGTGGACGGGATCGAGGTCGTCATCTACGACAATCTGTCCCGGGGGCGGAGGGAGTTCATCGCGGAGGCGTGCGCCCGGCCCGGAATCGAGTTCGTGCTGGGTGACGTGCTCGACGAAGAGCTCGTCCGCCACTCACTCGAGGGCTGCGACACGGTCTTCCACCTCGCCGCAAACGCGGATGTGCGCCACGGGCTCGACCAGCCGCAGCGGGATCTCGAGCAGAACACGATCGCGACCTCGGTGGTGCTCGAGGCGATGCGAGAAGTCGGCGTCCACCGCATCGCCTTTGCGTCCACCGGCTCGGTCTACGGAGAGCCCGAGGTGTTCCCCACACCGGAGACGTGCCCGTTCCCGGTGCAGACGTCGCTGTACGGGGCCTCGAAGCTAGCCGGGGAGGGCCTGATCCAGGCGTACGCCCACGGGTACGGCTTCGTCGGGACCATCTTTCGCTTCGTCTCGATCCTCGGCGAGCGGTACACCCACGGACACGTCTACGACTTCTGTCGCAGCCTCCGTCAGGACCCCTCCCGGTTGCACGTGCTCGGTGACGGCCGCCAGGAGAAGTCGTATCTGTACGTCGGTGATTGCGTCACGGCGATGCGGCTCGCGACGGAGCGGCCGCTCGAGCCTGGAGCGGTCGGCATCTACAACCTCGGCACCGACGAGACGATCGTCGTCGACGACTCGATCGCGACGATCACCGCGCAGCTCGGCGTCACCCCCGACCTCGAGTACACCGGCGACGTCCGCGGATGGCCGGGCGACAGCCCGTTGATCCACCTCGACTGCTCGCGAATCCGCTCGTTGGGCTGGCAACCGACGCTGTCGATCCGGGACGCGATCCGACGGACCGTGGTCTGGCTCGAGCAGAACCCCATCTTCCTCGACGAGCTAACCGCGGCATGAGCGTCATCTTCACTCGAGCGCCGCTGCGCATCAGCCTCGGCGGAGGGGGAACGGATCTCCCCTCCTACTACCGCCAGCACGGCGGGTTCCTGGTCAGCGGGGCGATCGACAAGTACGTCTACATGCTTACGCACACCGTCTTCCAGCGCCGGTACAGGATGAAGTACTCGGAGTTCGAGGAAGTCGACGATCCCTCCGAGATCCGACATCCGATCCTGCGCGAGTCGTTGCTGCGCCACTGGAGCGGCGATCCGCTCGAAGTGAGCGTGATCGCCGACGTGCCGGCGGGAACCGGGCTCGGCTCCTCGGGCTCGTTCACGGTGTGCTTCCTGAAGGCGCTCGCGCTGGCCCGTCGCGCCGCCATCCCTCCCGGGCGACTCGCGGAGGATGCCTGCGAGATCGAGATCGACGTCCTCGCCGAGGCGACGGGCAAGCAGGATCAGTACGTTGCCGCGCACGGCGGGATCTGTGCGTACACGTTCAACCGCGATGGTTCGGTCGAGGTCGAGCCCCTGTCACTCTCGCGGGAGACGCTCGATCGGCTGCGCAACAATCTGCTGCTCTTCTACACGGGCGAAGCTCGCTCCGCGTCCGCGATCCTCGGGGACCAGGTAGCTCGAACAGAGAGCGGGGACGAGGAGATGCAGTCCAATCTCGACCGGACGAAGGCGATCGGATACGACGTCCGGACACTCCTCGAGAGCGGGCACGTCGAGCAGTTCGCCGAGCTCATGCACGTGCACTGGAAGAACAAGCTCCAACGATCCCCTGGCATGGCCACGGCGCGGATCGAGCACCTTTACACCCTGGCTCGGAGGAGCGGCGTCATCGGCGGGAAGGTCGTCGGAGCAGGCGGAGGAGGCTTCCTAGTTGTCTATGCACCTCGTCCCGACGACACGCGGCTCGCCATGGCAGCGGCGCAGGCGCCGGAGCTCCGATTCGACTTCGAGTTCCAGGGCTGCTTCGGCGTCGAGTACACGTGACCGCGTCACGGACCGAGCGCCCTGCGCTTCGTGTCGGGATCGTCGGCTGTGGGCTGGTCGGCCACAAGCGCGCGGCTGCGCTCGGCCAGGACACGCTCGTCGCCTGCTTCGATCTTGACGCGCACGCGGCCGGGACTTTCGCCGAACGATTCGGCGGGACGGTCTGCGGCACGCCCGACGAGCTTCTGGCTCACGAGCTCGACATCGTCGTCGTCGCGGTGCCGCACGACAGGCTGGCGGACGAGGCCTGTCGCGCTCTCGAAGCGTCCGCGCACGTCCTCGTCGAGAAGCCCGCGGGCATTGGAGTCGCAGACGTCGATCGAATCGCCCGCGCGGCCGAGGCCGCGGGTCGACGGGTCAAGGTGGGCTTCAACCATCGCTTTCATCCGGGCACGGCGCGGGCGATCGACGAGGCCACGTCGGGTGCGTTCGGAGCCGTCCTCCATATGCGCGCCCGCTACGGCCACGGTGGGCGCGTCGGCTACGAGCAGGAGTGGCGCGCCAACCGGACGATCTCCGGGGGCGGCGAGTTGGTCGACCAGGGAATGCATCTCTTCGACCTGAGCTACGCGATCTTCGGCCCGCTCCCCCTCAACGCCGCCCTCCTGCGCACTGAGTTCTGGCCGATCGAGGTGGAGGACAACGCGGTGATCATCCTCGGCCACCGAAACCGCGGGCCCTGGGCGACGTTCCACGCAAGCTGGACGGAGTGGAAGAACCTCTTCTCGCTCGAGATCTACTGCCGATCGGCAAAGCTCCAGGTGGACGGCCTGGCCGGGTCGTACGGACCCCAGCGCCTGTCCATCTACGCGATGAAGCCCGACCTGGGGCCTCCCGACGTCGAGACGATCGAGTACCCGGCGAGCGACGAGTCGTGGAGTCGCGAGTGGGATGAGTTCGCGGGTGCAGTCCATGGCGCTGACGGGCGCGCACTCGCCGGCGACCTCGAGTCGGCTGCGTACGGCTGGCAGTGCGTCGAAGCCGCGTACGCGCATAGCCGTTCGTGAGCACGCCGGCGGCGCCAAAAGTCGTCGTTCTCGGTGGAGGGCTCGGGTCTCGCATCGAGAGCGTCGCGGGCGGGCGGCCCAAGGCGCTGGTCCCGATCCTCGGCGAGCCGTTCGCGCACCACCAGATGCGCCTTCTCGCCTCGCAAGGGATCCGGGAAATCGTGTACGTGATCGGCTTCCGGGGTGACCAGATCCGGCGCGAGGTCGGAGACGGCAGCGAGTTCGGGCTCGCAGTCTCGTACGTCGACGAAGGCGACCAGCTTCACGGAACCGGAGGAGCACTGCGCTTCGCTCACGACGCTGGGTCGCTCGACGACACGTTCGGCGTCGTGTACGGCGACTCGTATCTTCCCGTCGATCTCCGGCCGGTGTGGGTTGCGTTCGACTCGTCGGGTTGCCCTGCATTGATGACGGTCCTTCAAAACGACGATCTCTGGGACAGGAGCAACGCCGTCTTCGAGAAAGGGCGAGTGACCAGCTACGACAAGCGGCCGCAGAATCGAGACCCTCGAATGCGGTGGATCGACTTCGGCTTCTCGGTCCTTCGGCGTGACGTCATCGAGGCGATCCCGAGCGGAACCGTCTGCGATCTTGCCGACGTCTTCCACGACCTGACCCTGCGAGGAGACCTCGCCGGCTTCGAGGTCAACACACGATTCTTCGAGGTTGGATCGCCCGATGGCGCCGCTGCGCTCGAGACGTATCTCGAATCCGTCGAGCGTTGATGCCACCGCATGGCGTCGCCTGATCGGTGCTGCGTAGCGGCACAACGCTGACCGGCACTGGGACCCTGGAGGAGGCGCCTGTGGGAGCCGATAACGTGATCCGATGACCGTGAGCGCCACTGAGGCTTCGAGGACCTCGGTTCCGGAGGAAACCGGTGCGGATCCGGCGGTACGGATGCTCGTACCCCGGAACGATGTGACGGAGCCCGAGCTCTCCATCGTCATACCGGCGCTCGACGAGGAGGTGACCGTTGGCGACTTCGTCGATTGGTGCCGCGAGGGGCTCGAGGCAGGGGGCGTCATCGGCGAGGTGATCATCGTCGACAGCTCCTCGGACCGAACGTCGGAGATCGCTCTCGAGCGTGGGGCACGGGTCCTCCGAACGCCCCGCCGGGGTCTCGGCCGCGCGTACATCGACGCTCTCCCGTACGTGCGCGGCGAGTACATCCTCATGGGCGACGCCGACTGCACGTACGACTTCCGGCTGCTCGCGCCGTTCGTGCAGAAGCTTCGTGACGGTCACGAGTTCGTCATGGGATCACGCTGGCTCGGCTCCATCGAGCCCGGGTCGATGCCGGTGCTACACCGCTACCTCGGAACGCCGGTGACGACATGGATCCTGAACTTTCTCTACGGAAGCTCCTTCTCCGACATCCACTGCGGGATGCGCGCGATCACGCGGGACGGGTTCCGCCGCATGAACCTCAGCTCGCAGTCCTGGGAGTACGCCTCGGAGATGGTGCTGAAGTCCGTGCACATGCAGCTGCGGACGACGGAGGTCCCCGTTCGATTCCTGAAGGATCGCGAAGGGCGCCAAAGCCACCACAAGCGCGCCGGCTGGACCGCGCCCTGGAAGGCGGCCTGGATCAACCTGCGCGCGATGTTCGTCTACGGAGCCGACTTCTTCGTCCTCAAGCCAGGTCTGCTGCTCCTCGCGCTCGGGCTCCTGTTGACGCTCCCGTTGAGCTTCGGATCGGTCACGGTCGGGGCCGTGACCTTCTCTCTCTACTGGATGCTCGCCGGCATGACGTTCGCCGTGGTCGGGCTCCAGTGCTTCTATCTCGGCTGCATCGCACAGGTGCTGTACGACTACACCGGCGCGAACCGCAGACGCTGGCTCCGCCTGTTCCGGTACACACGAACAGTGTTGCTCAGCGCCGCCTCGTTCGTCCTCGGGGTGGCGCTGACGGTGCCTCTGGTCGTCGACTACATCCGCTTCGGATTGGAGCTGCGCGGTGAGCTCGGCACTGTTCACCATCTCGCCGTCACCGGCCTGCTGGCCATGATCCTGGGTTTCACGACCTTCGCGTTCACGCTCGTCCTGCATGCCGCCTCGATCGCCCACTCGGAGCCCGGTGACCGAGCGTTCTGAGCAGATCCGGACTCGGGCCTTCGGACAGTACGAGCGCCTCTCCCCGGTCGACACATTCGGAATCTGGCTGTCCGGACGGGCAATCCGTCGCCACGTCAAGAGCTTCGCCGGAATGGACGTCGGCGACTTCGGCTGCGGCTATGACGCGCGGTTCGTGCGAACCGTGCTCGACGATGTGAACCGGGCAGTGCTCGTCGACGTGGCGCTCGCCGCCGACCTCACGGCGCATGCTCGCGTCACTGCGATCGAGGGCAGGCTTCCCGACTCGCTGGGGGAGCTCCCCGACGAGTCCCTCGATGTCGTGCTCTGCATCTCGGCGCTGGAGCACGTCTCGGAGCCGACGAAGACGCTGCACGGCTTCCGCCGCCTCCTGCGGCCAGGGGGCATCTGCCTGATCAACGTGCCGAGCTGGCGCGGCAAGCGGTTTCTCGAGTTCTCGGCCTTTCGTCTCAACCTCAGCCCGGCCGCGGAGATGGACGACCACAAGCGGTACTACGACCCCCGTGACCTCTGGCCGTTACTCGTCGAAGCCGGTTTTCGGCCGAGCGGCATCACGTGCCGTCGACACAAGTTCGGCCTCAACACGCTCGCGGCTTGTCGCGTACCCGGAGTCGGGACATGAGCGGCGGGCCCTCTCCACGGGGACGACGCTGGATCGTCGTCGGTGGAGCCGGGTTCATCGGCAGCAATTTCGTCACCCGGCTCCTGTCCGATCCCGAGGTCGAACGCGTCACGGTGTTCGACAACTTCTCCTCGGGCCGAGACACCCACCTTGCAGCTGTCCTCGACGATCCACGCCTCGTCGTCGTCCGAGGCGACGTGAACCGTCTGTCCGACCTCGTGGCCGCCGCGGCGGGCCATGACGTCGCCGTCCACTTCGCGTCGAACCCGGACATTGCCCGGGCCGCAACCGAGCCCAGCATCGACTTCGACGAGGGAACACTCCTCACACACCATGTCCTCGAGGCGGTGAGGCGCGGGGAGGTAGGTCGGATTCTCTACGCGTCCGGCAGCGGCGTCTACGGCGACATCGGCGAGATCGAGGCCGAGGAGGATCGGGGGCCGCTCGTACCGATCTCGACCTACGGCGCCAGCAAGCTCGCGGGGGAAGCGCTCATCTCCGCGTACTGCTTCATGTTTGGGATCTCCGGTCGCGCCTTCAGGTTCGGGAACGTCGTCGGCCCGTGGCAGACCCACGGCGTCGGGCTCGACTTCGTGCGCGCGCTCGCCTCCGATCCGGCGCGGCTCGCAATCCTGGGCGACGGTACGCAGAGCAAGTCCTACATACACGTCGAAGATGTGATCGACGCGATGCTCATCGCGAACGAGGCTCCGGGTGAAGCGTTCCAGGTCTTCAATGTCGCCACGGGCGACTACGTCACCGTTACCGAGATCGCCGAGCTCGCCTCCGAGGTCTGCGGTCTCGAGCCGAGGGGCGTCCAGTACGAATACTCAGGCGGCGACCGTGGTTGGAAGGGCGACGTGCCGATCGTTCGACTGTCAATCGAGCGCATCCGCGGCCTCGGTTGGTCACCCTCGCGCACCTCGGCCGAGGCGCTTCGGGAGTCCATGCGCTCGCTCGTCGAGTCGGTGCGCGCCGGCCACCTGTGACCGGAGCGCGGGCGGCACAACGAGCCGAACGAAGGAGCTGTTCAGCGAGCGACTGGGCGGGCGACGGCGACGATCTGCCAGCCGCGCGGAGAAAGGCGCGCGTTGACCCGAAGCCCGCCGGCGAAGGCTTGCATCGCGGCGCGAGAGACGAGCGAGGGCTTGGTCGAGCCCGCAACCGAGATGAGCCGAGCGCCGAGAGCGCGCATGAGAAGCCGGTAGGCGTTGAAGACGGGAAATCCTGCCCCGGTCGATTCGAGGACTTCGAAACCCGAGTCGCGCAGGAGCAACGCGAGCGCCCTCGGATCGAAGTGACGACGATGGCCGATGTGCCGGTCGTACTCGGTCATCGGGCCGCCAGGGACCGTAACCACGAGCCGACAGCCCGGTGCGAGGTACGCACGGGTGTTCATCAGCAGACCCAAGGGATCGTCGACGTGCTCGAGGACCTCCGAGCAGACCGCGTGAGTGGCCCACGCTCGATACTCGGTCGGTGGCGGCACGTCCCGCGTCAAATCTGCCTGCAGAAATGTCGCGTCGGATACCCGGCGCCGGGAGATCTCGACGCCCGACTTGCTCAGCTCCAAACCCAGCAGCTCAGCGGAGGGGGATGCGGCTCGGAGCGAGGCGGCGAAGTCGCCGATGCCCGAGCCGATGTCCAGGACTCGGCTCGACGGCGAGACAGGACCGAGCAGTCGCAGAATTAGCCGCCGGCGAAACTCCTGCGCGGGGTTCTCGGCGGCGGAGCCGGCGTACAAGTCCCAGTGCCGGTCCCAGTCGTCCCTTTCGTGCGCCGGGCCGACCTCACCATGCTCCGACGGCTCTGACACGGGCGCCGATGATACTCAGGGCTGCTGCGATCGCCCGCCTATGATCGCGACGATGGTGAGCGCCCTCGTTCCCTGCTACGGGGATCTCCATCTCCTCGAGCGGTCGCTCCCACGGCTCCTCGCGAGCTCGGTCGGCGAGCTCGAAGTCGTCCTCGTCAACAACGATGCGCGCCAGAGCGAAGGCGTCGCGGCGCTCGCGGCGTCGCAAGGGGACGCGCGCGTTCGCGTGCTCGAGCTCGAGCATCAGGCCGGCTTCGCGCGCGCCATTAACGCCGGCATCGAGGCGACGACGGGCGAGCTCGTCCTTCTGGCGAACTCGGACCTCTTCGTCACCGAGGACTACATCGCGGAGCTCGAGCGACTCTTCGCTGCACGGCGACGAGCCGGCGTCGCGAGCGGGAAGATCCTGCGCTTCGACCTCGCCCGCGACGAGGAGACACGCATCCTCGACACGACCGGGCACACGATCGGGCGAGATCGCGGAGTGTCCGACCGCGGAGAGAACGTCGAGGACGTCGGGCAGTACGAGATCGAGGAGCAGGTGTTCGGCGTCAGCGGCGCTGCGCTCGTGGCCCGGCGCGAGGCGCTCGAGAGCGTGAAGGTTCGCGGTGAGTACCTCGACGAGAGCCTCTTCATGTACAAGGAGGACGTCGATCTCTCCTGGCGCCTGCGGCTCGCCGGATGGGAATGCTGGTACGTGCCGCGGGCGGTCGCGCACCACGCTCGCACGAGCGTCGCGCCCGCCGGCCACGAGTACGTCTCCGGCTTTCGCGCGTTCCACGAGAACGAACGGGCGAAGCCGCGTCACGTCCGCGTCCACTCGATGAAGAACCAGTGGCTGCTGCTCGTCAAGAACGAGGACGGCCCGAACTTCCTCCGGCACCTGCCGTTCATCGCGGCCCGCGAGGCGCTCGTGCTCGGCTACAACACCCTCTTCGCGCCCAGGGTCACGCTCGCTGCCGTCCGCGGGTTCGCAGGTGCGTTGTCGGGCTCCCTCGCACGCCGCCGGGCCGTCAAGGCCCGCCAGGTCGCCTCCCCGCACGAGATTCGCCGTTGGTTCGTGGCGCGGAGCCAGTCAACGGCTGTCATCCGCGGCGCCCGGCCCGAACGCGGGCCGGTCGATGCAGGGTAGTCGGCCCGCGCCGCTCGCCACCAGACGCTCGGCGCGCTCCCAGTCCTCCTCGTCGTCGACGTTGAACCCCTCGAGCCCCTGCGTGAGGAAGGGCGCGACCACGTTTCCCTCACGCGTGCCCGACTCGGTGACGACCCGCGTCCACGCGATCTCGAGCGCGCTGTTCTGGACGTAGAACTGCGGGAGCGCCTGGTACTGGCCGGCGTGCCAGGCGACGTCGAGGTGCGACTGGTCGAGGATCGGCTGCATCGTCCGGCCGTCCTCGGCGAGCCGCCACATCTTGCCGGGATGCTGCTTCACGAGCTCGACGGCGCGAAGCGAGTCCGCCTCCGGCGTGGCGAGGAGCTGCTCGAAGCCACGGCGGACGGCGTCCGGGCCGCGGAAAGGGTTCGTCGCTCGGACGAGCGCGAAGAGGTCGAAGCGATCGTCGAGGTGCTCGAGCGTGTGTGCGAGCCACTCGACGTCCGGCGAAGTCGAGGTCGCGTACTCCGGCGGGCGCAGGAACGGCACGTCGGCGCAATACCAGCGCGCGACCTCTGCGATCTCGTCCGAGTCGGTGGAGACGACGACACGCTCGAAGGCACCGCTCTGCAGCGCCGTCTCGATCGCATACGCGAGCAGCGGGTGACCGGCGAGCGGCCTGATGTTCTTGTGCGGCACGCGCTCCGATCCCGCGCGGGCGGGGACGAACGCGACCGCGCGCTCGGAGCTCACCGCAGGCCGGCCGCGACCGCGAGCTCGGTGAGCGCCGGGCAGGGCACGCCGAGACGGTCCGCCGCGCGGAGTACGCTGCCGGCGATCGCATCGAGCTCCGAGCGCCTGCCGGAGGCGATGTCGCGGGCAGCCGAGGGCGTCGTTTCCGCGGCCATCTCGTCGATGATCGTCCATTGCGTCGCGGCGCGCAGCGAGACGCCGTCGGCGGCCGCGACCTCGCACGCCTCCGCGACCGCGGACTCGAGCCGGGGGCGCCACTCCGGATCGGCACGCAGCTCGCCGACGGACTTCCCCGTCGCCGCGCTCGCCGCGGAGAGCGGGGCGATCCGTGCGAGCTTGTTCCAGAGCACACGCTTCTCGCTCTGAGCGACGCGTACGTCGATCCGAGCCTGCCGAAGGAGCTCGGCGACCGCCTCGACCTCGCTGCGTGGAAAGGTCTCGGACGCGATCGTCACCACGGGCGCGCCCGTCGCCTCGACGATCTGGACGCGGCCTGCGCGATACGCCTGGAAGTGGGAGATGCTCGCGGCGACGACCCGGTCTCCGAAGCGCTCGCGGAGCGGCTCCATGTGCTCGAGGCCGTTCAGCAGCGGGACGACGACGCCCTCGGAGACGACCTCCGGGTCGACCCGCTGGATCGCATCTGCGAGCGCCGGCGCCTTGACCGTGACGAGCAGGACCCCAACCGGCTTCGAGAGCTGCTCGACGACCTCGAGGCGCGCGCTCGACGTCCCTTCCGGCGAGTCGACGACGAGCCCCGCGAGCGCGATGAGCCCTGCGGCCTCGGCGTGTGCGACGCACACGACCGGCACGCCGTTCGACGCGAGCCGCACCGCGAGCGAGCCGCCGACCGCTCCGGGGCCGAGCACTGCCACGGTCGAGCTCATGTCTTCGACGGGTCCACGACGAGATTCACGACCTTGAGATCGGAATACACGTCGAGCGCCTCGACCCCTGCCTCGCGCCAGCCCGTGCCCGAGTTCTTGACCCCGCCAAAGCCCATGTGCGGCTCCGAGCCGTGCGTTCCCGCATTCACGACGACGACGCCCGCCTGCACGCGCTCGGCGAACCGCATCGCGCGGTGGACGCTCGCCGTGTGGATCGCGGCCGTGAGGCCGTATGGGGAGTCGTTCACGACCTCGATGGCGACGTCGAGGTCGGCGACGCGGTAGAGGACCGTCACCGGGCCGAACAGCTCGAGCTGCGAGATCTCCGCTCCCGGGTCCGCCCCCTCGACGATCGTGGGCGCGACGTGCCAGCCCGGCCGGTCGAGCCGTGTGCCGCCGGCGAGGACCGTCGCCCCCGAGTCCCGCGCCTGCTCGACGGCGCCGAGGATCCGCTCCATGCTCTCGCGGCTGATCACGGGTTGGGACTCGAGGCCGACGACCGCCTCCACGAGTCGCTGGCGCAGGTCCTCGTACACCGGATCGAGCACGACGATGCGGCTCGCCGACGCGCAGCGCTGCCCGGCGTTCGAGAAGGCGGACGCGAGCACCCATTCGACCGCGCGGTCGAGGTCGGCATCGTCGCAGACGACGAGTGCGTTCTTCCCGCCGAGCTCGAGACAGGTCTTCGCGAGTCGGCGCGCTGCGGCCTCGTTGATCTCGCGGCCGGTCGAGGCAGACCCGGTGAAGCTCACGAGGTCGACGTCCGGGTGGTCGACGAGCGCCGCACCTACCTCGCCTCCGAGCCCGTGCACGACGTTGAGCACGCCGAACGGAACGCCGGCCTCGAGTGCGAGCTCGGCAAAGAACGAAGCCGACGCCGGTGCGTGCTCGGACGGCTTCACGACCGCGGCGTTGCCGCAGAAGATTGCCGGAAACGCCTTCCAGGCGACATTGGGTAGCGGCGTGTTGAAGCTCATGATCAGTGCCGCGACGCCCAGCGGCTGGCGCAGCGTCAGCACCGTGCGGTACGGCATGCTCGCCGTCGTCGTGCGCCCGTACGAGCGTCGTCCCTCGCCCGCGACGAAGAGCCCCATCTCGACGGCGGCGTCGGTCTCGCCGCGGGCGGCATCGAGCGGCTTGCCCGTCTCCTCTGCGACGATCGCCGAGGCTTCCTCGCGCCGTTCGCGCAGAAGCAGCGCGACGTCCCGCACCGTGTCCCCGCGCGACACGGCCGTCCGGTCTGCCCACGCCGACTGAGCGACGCGCGCCGCCGCGACCGCGTCGGACACGTCCTCGGCGCCGGAGCGCGCGACGCGGCAGAGCGCCGTCTCGTTGGCCGGCCGGATCTTCTCGAGCCACTCGCCGGAGCGAGCAGGCACGAGCCGCCCGTCGATGAGGTTCTGGACGTCGCCTACCAAGCCGTCCAGCCGCCGTCGACGACGACGTTCGAGCCCGTGACGTACGACGACGCGTCCGAAGCGAGGAAAACGACGGCGCCGAGCGCCTCGCGGGCGTCGAGCATGCGGCCCATCGGCGAGCGCGACGCGAACGCCTCGAGGAACTCGGCCGGCTGGTCGTTCTCCACGCCACCGAGCGTGAGCGTGTTCACGCGCACGCCCTCCTTCGCCCAGTACGTCGCGAGATAGCGAGTCAGGTTGAGGACCGCGGACTTCGAGACCGAATATGCGACCGGCTTGAAGAACGTCTCGCCGAGCGTGCGGCGGAACTCGTAGAGATCCTGCGGCGGTGAGAGCAACCCGTACACCGAGGAGACGTTGACGATCGACCCACGGCCTTCGCGTGCCATCGCGCCGCCGACGACCTGACAGCAGAGGAGCGTCCCCTTCACGTTCACGTCCATCACCTCGTCGAAGGACGCCTCGGAGTAGTCCTCGAACCGGCCGACCTCCTCGGCGGGAGCGTCGGGCGGGGAGTCGATCCCGGCGTTGTTGATCAGCACGTGCGGGACGCCCCACTCGTCCGTGACGATGTCGAGAGCAGCGGCGATCGAGGCTCGGTCGGTGATGTCGACCTCGTAGGCGCGAGCTCCGTCCGGAACGTCACCGCCCGCGACGTCGAAGCTCGCGACGCGCATGCCGCGGTGCGCGAGCCCGACGAGGTAGACCTGCCCGAGCTGGCCCATGCCGCCGGTCACGACGGCAATGCGCCCCTCGAGATCGAACAGGGGGTCGCTCATGCCCGGGCGCCCGCCCGCTTCGCATTCCACACCGCGTCGCAGAACTCGCGCACGCACCCGTAGCCGCCCCGTCGCGTGAGGACGAGTCCGGCGAGCGGCACGACCTCGTGCCAGGCGTCGGACGGCACGACCGGGACGCCGACCGCTGCGAGACACTCCGCGTCGTTCACGTCGTTGCCCAGGTACGCGGTCTCGGCGAGCTGCACCCCCCGCCGCTCCGCTTGCTCGCGGAGCACGGTCAGCTTGTCCTCGATCCCGCCGATGCATTCGATGCGGATCTTCCGCGCACGAGCCGGGACCGCCTCGTTCGCCTCCTGCGTGATGACGAAGTAGTCGACACCGACCTCGTCCAGCCGCCGGAGGCCGAGCGAGTCGCCGCGCCA
This sequence comes from uncultured Gaiellaceae bacterium, assembly GCA_963787855.1. GTDB lineage: Bacteria > Actinomycetota > Thermoleophilia > Gaiellales > Gaiellaceae > GMQP-bins7. The sequence continues at coordinate 6,166 of CAWBER010000016.1, read as the reverse complement.
GCACGCGACGCTCTCCTCTCCCCGCTCGTTCGTCCACACGCGGTTGTCGGAGAAGACGCCGTCGAAGTCGAAGACGACGAGGCGAATCTCACTCAGGTCAGTCACGCGTAGCGACGGGCTGTGCGGCGGACACGAGGTCCACGGCGAGCACCGCCTGCTCCTCGACGAGCGGCCGCGCGAGCGTCCGCCCGACGAGGCCGTCCAGCTCGTACGGCGCAAGCCCTTCGTCGGCGGGCGACTTCGCGACGAGATCGCCCGGTGCGAGGACGTGCCCGGCCGGCAGCGCGCGAGCGGCGACGAGCTTCTTCCCCATCTTCTCGAGGGGGCGCTCCTCGCTCGGCAGCTTGCGCTTGACGCCGTCGCCGAGAGCCGCGGGAACGCGATGTAGGTCGCGCACGAACCGTCGCATGCCGTCGGGCATCAGCGAGTACGCGTGGTCGGTGCCCTTCCACGCGTGGTTGAGCGTGAAGTGCTTCTCGAAGACGCGCGCGCCGAGCATGAACGCGACCGGCGCCATGGCGATCCCGTTGTGGTGGTCGGAGAGCCCGATCACGAGATCGGGGTAGCGCTGGCGAAGCACCGTGATGACGGAGAGGTTGAGATCCTCGACCTCGGCCGGGTAGGCCGCGGTGCAGTGGAGCACGCAGAGCCGCTCGTTGCGCGGGAGGATCGCCTCGACCGCGCGGTCGATGTCCTCGAGCGTGCCGCCGCCTGTCGAGAGGAACATCGGCTTGCCGAACGCCGCGACGTGCCGAAGGAACGGGACGTTGAGAAGGTCGCCGGACGCGAACTTGAACGCGTCGACGTCGAGCTCGGCGAGGAGATCGGCGCTCGGCTCGTCGAAAGCGGCAGCGACGAACGCGACACCCTCCTCCTTCGCGTAGCGCGTCAGCTCGAACCAGTCGCTCTTCGGCAGCTCGAGGAACTCGCGGTGCTCGCCGTAGGTCTCGCCGTAGCTCTGCTCGTTCTCGTACGGCGACTCGTAGTAGGCGCGCGTGAAGAGCATGCGGTTGTCGCGCTTCTGGAACTTCACGGCGTCGACGCCGCACTCCCGCGCCGAGTGGATCAACGCCTTTGCCTTCTCCAGCTCGCCCTGGTGGTTGTTCCCGATCTCCGCGATGACGTAGGCAGCGCCGTCTCGCGTCAGCGTCTTGCCGTCGACGACCAGGTCGGGCACGGAGCGATGGTACTAGCGGCGGCGGCAGGCCTCAGGGCGACTGCTCGAGTGTGACGTCCAGGCCGACTCCCCGAGCCTGCTCGACGAACTCCTCTCCGACTTCGAGCGAGGGAAACGGACCGACCGCGACGCGGACGCGACCGCAGCCGTTCCACTCCGCTTCCGTTCCGGTGAAGCCGACCTCGAGCGCCCGCTCACGGACCTCGACGGCCTCGACCTCGCTCTCGAAGTATCCGAAGACGGCGTCGACCTCGCCGTCCGCGGATGCCTCGCGCATGCATTCGCCGCGCGTAGGAAACGGCGGGCCGCCACCTGTCGCGAGCGTAACGACCGGGTAGACGAGCGCCAGCCCGACGACGAGGAGCCAGGGAGCGGCGCGCTTCACGCGCGCTCCGAGGAAGCGTCGTTTGTATTGCGCCACGCCGCGTCGAGCAATAGGGGAACGATCGCAGGTGACGCCACGACGAGCGAGCCCGAGAGCCGAACGATGGGATTCACTCCTTCGTCCTGCCTGAACGGAACCTCCAACTCGACGAACGACCACAGCACCCACGTAAAGCCCACGATCGCGAGGGCGTACAGCGTGAGGATGTACGCCGGCAATACACGGGAACCGCTCAGGAACGCGAGCACGACGCCCACTCCCACGAGCGGAACGGCGACGAGCCACAGATCGTAATCGAAAGCCGCCTGGACCACGGACTCGAAAGCCGGCCAGCCTCTGTCCGGATAGTCGAGGAGCGCGAGCAGGCCCGCCGACGGAAGCTCACCCGTGAGATCGCGGGACGCGAACCACACCCGCCACGGAATCGCCATCGCGATGGCCACGGCCGCGGCGAGAGCCAGCCGCGGCGAGGCATATCTCCACTGCCGCACGGAACCGATTAGCGCGGCGGCCACGATGCACGCGACGAGCAACTGCCCCTCGCGCTTCGCGAGGAGTGCGGCGCCCATGAATACCGACGCGGTCGCGAGGAGCCAGGGTTCACGCTCGAGGAGCCAGAGCGCGACGAGCAAGGCCGCGAGCGCGAAGAAGTAGTCGAGAAGGAAGTCGGCCTGTGGGTCGAGGCTCCGCCCGGCGACGCGTGGCGCCACCAGCATGAGCAGCACGAACGGCCAGATGAGAAGCGCCGGAACGCGGGGTGCCAGTAGTCCGCCGACCGCGGCGACGAAGCCGCATGCGAAGAACCAGAACTGAACATGGAGCGTCACCTCGTCGGCGGAGCCCATGAAGTGGAATGCCGAGGCCTCCAGAGCAGGGACCAGCGGGGGGTACGTGGGGTTGGCGAGCTCACGGAAGAACTGCTCGTCGAGACCACCGAAGAAATAGATCGCCTTCGCCTTCGGCACCCAGAACGCCCACGCGTCCCACGCGGACAGGCCGGCAAGACGGCCGGCGCGGAAGAGCGCCTCGAGGTACACGACGATCAAGGCGCCGAAGGCGACGGCGACCAATCCTGCCCCGGGCGCGCCCGTTTCGGGTGGAGGCGCGGGCCGCCAGCGGACGACGCGCCGGCGTAAGGCGGCGGCGACCAGCACGAACGCCGCGCCGGTGAGCACGATCGTCGCGAATGAGAACGGGACTCCGAGGACGAGCTCGATCGAGAGGGCGATTCCCAGGAGCGCGACTCCGACCATGTACCCGAGCCCCGAGCCGGCGACGATCTGGCGGGCAGAGCGCCATCCGAGTATCAGCGCCAGCACGCTCGTACCGACACCGAGCATGAACAGGTTGAAGAGAGCGAGCCCGGCGAGCGCTCTGACGCTCAAGACAGCGTCCTGTGGATCGAGATCCCGCCGCCTCCGTCCCACACGACCTCCGTCGGCACCTCGAGCTGAGCGGGGTCACAGCCGTAGCAGAGGATCCATTCGGCGTCGAGCGACGGACGTCGCGGCATCAGGAACGAACGCGCGAACTGATCGATGTACGGCTCCGTCAGCTCCGTCGCGCCGTCGACGTTCGGCCCCGGCACGACGCGGTACCTGCCCTCGGGCGGGATGAGCGCCCGCGCCTCGTAGAGCGCGCGCTTGTCCGCGACGAGCGAGTTACCGCCCGCGAACTCGCGGTCGTCGTAGTTCGCGGCAGCGTTGACCCTCGCCTGTTCTCCGAGCTCGTCGACCGCACGTACGAGGTACACGACTCCGAGCACGACGGCGACGCAGACGCATGCGGCCACTCCGACGCGCACCACACGCTCCATGCGTCGAGGATAGAGGCGCGTCAGGCGCGCGCGGACGCGCAACTCACGGCGTCGCGATACACGTCGAGCGTCCGCCGGGTCGCGAGCGCCCAGGAGAACCGCTCTCGTGCCGCCTCCCGAGCGGCGGAGCCGAGACGCCCGCGCAGGGCCGCGTCCGCGAGGAGCGTCTCGAGGGCTGCCCTGAGCGCGGCTGGGTCGCGAGGTGGGACGAGCAGCCCGGTGACACCGTCGTCGATCGCGTCGAGCAGGCCGCCGACGGCGCTCGCCACGACCGGACGGCCGTGGGCCATCGCCTCGCGGGCAACCACGCCATACCCCTCGCGATGGGACGGGCAGACGACGACGGCGGCTCGCTCGTAGTACGGCCCGAGCTCGCTCGGCGGGACGAAGCCGCACGCCTCCGGCGCGCGGTCACGGAGCGGCCCGTCGCCGACGAGGACTCGCTCCAACCCCTCGGTCGCCGCGAGGAAGTCGAGGACGCCTTTCTCCTCCGACAGCCGCCCGACGAAGAGGACGTGCGGCGGCTCGTCCGGTGCGCCGACGGCCTCGGGAATCTCGACACCGCTCGGGACGACGCGCACATCTCGCGCGCCGAGCCCGCGCGCGGCCGCTGCCAGCTCCTCGGACGGGCACACGACGACGCGGGCGTGCCGGACGAGTCTCCGCGCAGCCCAGCTCCAGCGCTTCGCGAGCTCGACGTCCGTCCCCCAGAGCTGCAGGACGAAGGGCCTCCCGGTCTTGAACGCGGGAAGCGCCGACGGGAGCCAGTGCGCGTGCACGACATCGGCATCCTGCGCCGCACGTCGTGCCGCGCGCGAGAAAGACGCGAGGAACAGGGGCAGAAGCACGGCCTTCCAGGGGCTCTGCTTCAGGTTCCCGACGATGCCGTGCCCGTAGGCGAGCCCGTAATGCCGGAACGACGCGGGTGAGACCACGTCGACCTCGATACCCGCGTCCCGGAGATGCTCGACGGCGTCGCGCACGAAGACGCCGGCGACGTCGTCCGGCGAGCGCGGGTACGACGTCGTGAGGACGACGACCTTCACTCGCGCCGCGCGCGAATGGCGACCAGGGGAAGCGCGGCTGCGAGCGTCGCGAAGACGTAGAAGTAGTAGAAGGACATCGTGAGGTAGAAGACGTTCGCGACGAGGGTGGCGACGAGCGCGGCGGTCATCCCCCACGCCACGGGCCTGATTCGAGCGGCGAGCGGATTGCCCGCCGCCGACAGCGCACGCCCGATACGCCGCGCGGCGCCGAGCCTGCGGAAGAGCCAGAGCACGAACACGGCGAACAGCGTCGCGCCGACGAGCCCCGTCTCGACGATCGTGGCGACGTAGAACGAGTGCGGGCCGAAATCGGGGCGCCCGGTGACGAACTCGTAGTACACCGCGAAGTTGTTCAGCCCGAGGCCGAGGAACGGGTTCGTGGAGAGGATGTCCGGAACGAACGAGTAGACCTCGAAGTGAGGCGATGCAGCTGCGCGGCTCGTGTTCGTCCGCGCGCGCAGGACCGTGAGGAAGAAGTCGAGGCGAACGACGATTACGGCGGCGACCAGCACCGCCACGGCGCCGAGCGGGATCAGGAAGGCGGGCCGCCGCAGGTGCCTGCGGTACGGCAACGCGAGCACGAGTACGCCGCAGCCGAGGCCGAGCAGCGCGCTCCGCGAGAGTGTCGCCAGCTCGACGAGGAGGAGGAACCCCAGCGTCACGGCGAGCGGTGTCTTCAGCCGGTGCCCCGCCTCCAGCCGGAGATACAGCGGCGTGAGCACGAGCAACGGGATCACGAGCTCGATCCCGAGGTGGTTCGGGTCGCCGGTGAGGGCGTTCGGCCGGAAGACCTCCTGCGTCCCGCCGACGGCGCCGAACACGTTGATCCCGGTCTGCCGCGACGTGATCGGCTCGATGAGGAGCTCGTCGAGGTTGATCCCACCCTCGGCGAGCACGAGCTGGATCACGCCGTAGACCGCGTTGAGGCCGATCCCGCCGAGGAACGCGGCGAGCGCATACCAGTAGAAGCGCAGATCCCGCCGGGCGAGCAGCGCGACCCCGGTGACGAGGAACCCGAAGTGGAGGACGAACTTGACCATCCCCTTCGCCCACTGCGCGAGCGCCTGACCCGTGTCGAGGCTGTAGAAGCCGGCCAGGTAGACGAGGGCGAACACGACGAAGAACGCGAACGCGACCATCGCGGTACGCGTGAAGCGGCCGTCGTTCCGTTCGAAGCGGTCCCAGGCGAACAGCACGAGGAACACGGAGGTGAGGACGTCGGAGAGCGTCAGCGAGCCCGCGAGCTCCCACTGCAGCTTGTGGAACGTGACCGTGAGGATCGTCAGCAGGAAGAGCCCGTCGAGCACTGGCTGGGCGAGCACGCGCTCGCGGGGCGAGGCGCGCGGCACGGCGAGCGCGTGGCTCGTCACACGATCTCCTCGACGAGCGCGGCCAGCTCCTCGACACGTGCGCGCCGCGAGAGCCGATCCTCGTCGCGCTTCGCGAGTTCGACGGAGTCGAGGCCGCCGTTCGCGAACCGCGCCTGCAAGTCGACGAGCGCCGCGCGAATCCCCTCGACGTCGTCGGGCGCGACTACGACCCCTGCGCCGGTCTCGCGCACGAGCGCCGCGGCCGCGCCGTCCGGCGGCACGACTGCCAGGATGGGACGGCCCGCCGCGATGTACTCGAAGACCTTCCCGGAGAGAACGCCCTTCCCACGGCCGCCCGCGTCGGGGACGAGGAGGAGCAGCGCTTCCGAGTCGCGCTGCAAGCGCAGCGACTCGCCACGGGGCGCGTACGGC
>CAWBER010000015.1:0-325707 GCA_963787855.1 uncultured Gaiellaceae bacterium | reverse complement strand
TTCGCGACCACGCTGACGCCGCCGTCGCAACAACCATTGCGCATGTCCAGCGATACCTGCGCGCGAACACCGAGTTCTCCGGGCTGAGCGACCTCCCTACCGTTCGCGAGCCGGGCTAATACCCGGGCAAGGAGTTCTTCGGGCAGATGACCTCGCTGATGAACATGTTCACGGTACTTGCGCTCTTCTCGGCGCGGGTGCTGGTCGCGAACACGATGGGGACGCTCATCGCCGAGCAGCGCAAGGAGATCGGTGTCATGAAGGCGATCGGCGGGACACGCAGGCAGATCCGGGGCATCTACCTACGCACGGCTCTGCTGCTGGGAGCAATCGGCGCCGTTCTCGGCGTCTGCCTCGGACTGGTGATCGCTAATGTGATCGTGCGGTTCTTCGGACTCGCTTCTTCGCGATCACGCCGCCGTTCGGCTCGTCAGCAGCGTCGTCGTCGCCAGCCTCGTCCTTGGCATGCTCGGGCCGGCCCTGATGGCGCTGGCCGCCATTCGTCGCGGCGCGCGGATCCCGGTCCGCGAGGCGCTGCAGGACTCGCCGTCCAAGAGCGGATCGCGCTTGCTCGACCGTCCGCTCCGCAGGCTCAGTTTCCTGCCGCGGACCGCGCAGATCGGCGTCCGCGGCGTCACCCGCCGTGCGCGTCGCACCCTCGCGACCGTCGTCCAGATCGCGCTCGCGGTCGGGACGCTGCTCGGCGTGCTCGCGCTTGATGACGGAGTCACCCGCACGACTGGCGCCGTGTGGGACGACCTGAACTTTGACGTGATCTGAACACCGCCGTTGGCAAGCAGTTCGACCGCGAGCCGAACGGCTGACGCGCAAGACGCCAGGCGTCGCTGTCACGCAGCCGGTCCTTACTCAACGAGTCAAAGCCGACGGAAGGACGCGACGGCGTGGGGCCTGCCGCAGCGCCCGATGTTCCAGCCACAGGTGTCCGTCGGACGATGGTTCACCGCGGAAGAGGCGGCGGCGGGAGCACCGGTCACCGTCATCGAGGAGAATATGGCGGGGAGTCCGGTACGAAGGTCGGCGACATGGTCATCCTGCAACCGCCTCCGGACCCGCCTCGCTTCGCATCGTCGGGATGACAGCGAACCAGTTCGACACCGCTTTCTACATGCCACTCTCCACCCTGAGCGATCCTCGACAGACGACGACGGTCAACGTCTTCATCCGTACGACGCGCCCGACCACGCGCCATCGACGCGACGACAACGCGTCTCGAGGATCGACTCGCGACGGCCGGGTTACTCCATCGGCACGAACGTCAGTACTCGACAAGGGACGCAACGTGAGCGAACCGCCAGATCAGCACCGCGATCGGCATCCTCGGCTTCCTGTCGTCGCGATCAGCATGGTCGGGCTCGATCAACGCGATCACGATGAACGTCCTCGAGCGGACGCGAGAAATCGGCGTGCTGCGCTGCATCGGCGCGCGGGGCCGCGACATCCGTCGGATCTTCGCGGCTGAAGGACTTGAGTCTCGCTCGTCCGGCTGGCTGCTCGGGCATCCCAGTCGGATACGCGCTCGCGCGGCTCCTGAACTGGCTGCTGCTCGAAGTCGTCGGGATCGAGTTCACCTTCACCTTCCCGCCGCTGAACGTGCTCTTCGCGCTCGTCGGGACGATCGTGCTCGCGCTGCTGATCATGCGGCTCCCGCTCAGGCGGGCCGTCCGGCTCAAGCCGGGCGAGGCGCTCCGCTATGCGTGAACCCGCACTCCAGCTGCCGCGCTCGGCTCAGGCCGCGGCTCCCCTCGCACTCGAGGGTCGGCCCGGCTCGACGCGCTCCTGTTCTCGGGCGCGGCAGCGGTCGTCGCGCTGCACGCGCCGTCGACGCGTTCGTCGCGCCGGAGCCGGGCACAGAAGCCGGCGACCACCTGCTGCGCGGCCGGCGCACTCGCCGTTCTGATCGCGCTGGCGGCTCTCTCTATCCGCGGCTGCCCGCCGGGGGACGGGCAGCTCTCGCGGCCGTGCTCGGCGTCCTCGCCTCGAAGGAGCGGGGCTCGCGATCGCGGACGCGCGCGCGGTCGGCGCGCGCGGCGAGGACTGGACCGGTTTCCTGCTCGGGCCGGTCGGGCTCGTCGCTGCTCACTCTCGCGGCCGTTCTGATCTGGCGCTCGCGCAAGCCCGGACGGTTCCGCTACCTGCGCCGCGGCAGCGATCGCTCTCATGGCGGTCGTCGTCGCGTACGTGCTCGTCGTGCCGGTCGCGATGGGCGATCCTCGCGACGCATCGCCCGCGAGCGGCCGTCGAGCCCGCCGATCTCGGGCGAGCGTACGAGGAGGTGACGCTTCGGACGAGCGACGGACTGAACCTCGCGGCCTGGTACGTCCGTCGCGCAACGGCGCAGCCGTCATCTCGTATCCGACCCGCCAGGGGAAGCTCGCCGCAGGCGCGGATGCTCGTTCGCCACGGCTACGGCGTGCTCTTGGTGGACGCGCGCGGCTACGACGGTAGCGATGGTGACCCGAACCTGTTCGGATGGAGCGGCGCCAAAGACATCGACGCCGCCGTCGCCTGGCTGCAGCGAAGGCCCGACGTGAAGGGCGGTCGGATCGGAGGTATCGGCTTCTCGGTTGGCGGCGAGGTGCTGCTCGCAGGCAGCCGCCTCCAACACGGGACTCCGCGCCGTCGTCTCGGAGGGAGCAGGGGCGCGCTCGGTTCGTGAAGACCTCCTCCGCGGGCCGCAGGGCTGGCTCGCGCTCCCCGAGGCGGCCCTCCAGACAGCAGCGGTGGCGGTCATGAGCGGGACAGCCCCACCGCCCTCGCTCACGGATCTCGTGCCGCGGATCGCGCCGCGCTCAACATTTCTCATTTACGCGGGTCGCGGCGCCGGCGGCGAGGAGCTGCAACCGCACTACTACGAGGCGCTGAGGCAACCGAAGACGATCTGGATGATCCCGGAGGCTGGCCACACGGGAGGTCTGACCGCACGGCCAGGTGAGTACGAGCGGCGAGTAGTCGGCTTCTTCGAGCGCACGCTCTTCCCTGGAGACGAGGACACGTCATGACCGCGGTCGCACTGCACGGTAGAAAGCCGGGCATGGATCTGAAGCTTCCGCCCGCGCTCGACCGTCGCTTCGAGGCCGTGATCTTCGACTGGGACGGCACGGCGGTCCCCGATCGGAGCGCTGACGCGACCGAGCTGCGAGAGCTGATCGAAGAGCTCTGCGCGCTCGGGCTCGACCTGATCGTGATCACCGGCACGCACGTGGGCAATGTCGACGACCAGCTTCGAGCTCGGCCGGAAGGGCCTGGACGCCTCTACTTCTGCGTCAACCGCGGCTCCGAGGTGTTCGCGGCCAACGAGCGAGGGCTCGAGCTGCTCCATCGAACGGAGGCGACGCCTGAGGAGGACGCTGCACTCGACGCCGCCGCGGCCGCCACGATGGCCGAGCTCGGACGCTACGGGCTCACCGCAGAGATCGTGTCGCGACGACTGAACCGACGCAAGATCGATCTGATTCCCGAGCCGGAGTGGGCCGATCCGCCGAAAGCACAGATCGCGGAGCTGCTCGACGGCGGTGCAGGGTCGTCTCCGGGCGGCCGGAGTAAACGGTCTTGGCGCCGCGGTCGACGTTGCGCTTGGAGCGGCGCGAAGTGCGGGCGTCGCGGATCCGCGGGTCACCAGTGACGCAAAGCATGTGGAGATCGGCCTCACCGACAAGGCGGATTCGGCGCACTGGGCGTTCGCCGAGCTTGCCCGTCGCGGAGTAGGGCCCGGCCTCGTGCTCGATCGCTGGTGACGAGTTCGGGCCTCTCGGAGGACTGCCGGGAAGCGACTCCTTCCTGCTCGTGCCGGAGGCCTCGCGAGCGACGGCCATCTCGGTCGGCGCCGAGCCGAGTGGCACGCCGGCAGCGGTCATCTCGCTCGGCGGCGGCCCGGAGCTCTTCGTGCGCGTGCTTGCCGACCAGCTGGAACGTCGTCGCCGGCGGGACGTGCCGGAGCTCGACGGCGATCCGCACTGGACGCTCGCAGTCGACGGTCTCGACCCACGGCTGGAGCGTGTCCACGAATCACTGCTCACGCTCGCCGATGGTCGTCTCGGCACCCGCGGCGCGCCGCTCTTCGACCACCCGTCTCTCGCACCAGCCGTGGTGCTCTCCGGCGTCTACGCCGGCGAGGGTGCGTACACGACGCTTGCTCCATGCCCGGATTGGACTCGGCTCGTGCACGCCGCATCGAAGCGCCCGCGGGTCAGCCGGCAGCTCGATCTTGCGAGCGGGCTGCTGTGGGAAGACGGCGACGTCACCTCGCTTCGCTTCTCCTCGCTCGCTCGTCCCGGCACCGTCGTCCTCCGTGCGCACGACAACCGCGGGTCGTCTGCGCTTCGGCGGTGGCGTTCGCGTGGAGGGCCGGTCGCTGCGCTTCTGCGCGACCGGCGTCGGGGACGAGCTTTCGAGCGCCTCGGCTCGTACGACGGTGATCCGGAGGTCGCGCAAGCGGCGCTGGACGATGCCGCACAGACGGGCTTCGAAGGGCTGCTTCGCGAGCACCGGGAGGCTTGGGCAAGCCGGTGGCAGGAGGCCGACGTCGTGGTCGAAGGCGATCACGAGCTACAGAAGGCCATTCGTTTCGCTCTCTTCCATCTGATGGCGTCGGTAGGCGATCGCGACGAGGCGGCGGTCGGAGCACGCGGTCTCAGCGGTACCGCCTACAGCGGGCATGTGTTCTGGGACAGCGACGTCTTCGTGCTGCCCTTCCTGGCTGCCACGCACCCAGAGAGCGCCCGGGCGATGCTCGAGTACCGAGTTCGTCGCTTGCCCGCCGCACGTGCGGCGGCGCGTGCCATCGGTCGGGCCGGCGCCCGCTTCGCCTGGGAGTCCGCGGCCACTGGCAGCGACGTGACGCCGAGTTCCGCGAGGCTCGCCACCGGCGAGCTCGTTCGCATCCGCACGGGCGAGCTCGAAGAGCACATCGTCGGTGACGTCGCCTGGGCGGCGTCCTGTTACCTGGCACTGGACAGGCGACGAGGCATTCGCGGCGGGGCCAGGACGAGACCTCTTCCTCGAGACTGCGCGCTACTGGGCGTCGCGCGTCCGCTTCGATGCGGACGGCAGAGCGCACATCTACGGAGTGGTTGGTCCCGACGAGTATCACGAGCCCGTCGACGACAACGCGTTCACGAACGTGCTCGCTCGTTGGAACCTCCGCCAAGCAGCGGCGCTCGACGAGGTCGACGATGACAGAGCGAGCGCGCTGGCTGACGATCGCCGACGCGCTTGTCGACGGCTACGAGCGCGCGAGCGGGATCTACGAGCAGTTCGCTGGCTTCTTCGAGCTCGAACCGCTCGTCATCGAAGAGCTCGCTCCGAGGCGGCCGATCGCCGCAGACCTCCTCCTCGGCGCCGCGCGTACCGCCGGTGCCCAGGTGCTGAAGCAAGCAGACGTACTCATGCTTCACCACCTGCTCCCCGACGAGGTGGCGGCAGGGTCACTCCTCCCCAACCTCGACTTCTACGAGCCCCGCACCGCGCACGGCAGCTCGCTGTCGCCGGCGATCCACGCGAGCCTGCTCGCCCGAGCCGGACGCTACCGGCCTGCGCTCGACGCGCTGCATATCGCGGCCAGGCTCGACCTCGACGATCTGACCGGCAGCAGCGCCGGTGGCTTGCACTTGGCAACGATGGGTGGGCTGTGGCAGGCGCTCGCGTTCGGGTTCGGGGGCATCCGACCCCGCGGCGAGACGCTGCTCGTCGATCCGCGGCTGCCGACGGAATGGAACGCGCTCGAGTTCGCGCTTCGCTTCCGCGGACGCCAGCTTCGGCTCCGCATCGATCGCAGCGGGGTCACCGTCGCGCCGGCGGACTGGCAGGTCCTCCAAGCACATGATCACTGGGAGGTGACAACGAGATGAAGACCACGCTTGCGGCCCTGGACAACAGCCTGGCGAGCAGATCGGTGCTTGCGTCCGCGCAGGCACTGTCGACGCTCCTCGACTCGCACGTCGAGGCCCTACACGTGCAGACGAACGGTCAGCGGACCGTGCGAAGCATGACCGACGCCGCGGGCATTGCGCTTCGAACGACCACGGGCTCGGTCATCGAGCGCCTCGTCGAGGCGGGCGAGGTCGACGACGTCGTGGCGCTCGCGATCGGCGCGCGCAGCACGCCGGCCAGCTCGAGGCCACTTGGCGGCACCGCCACGGCGGTCGCCGTCGCACTGCGCAAGCCGGTGCTGGTCGTGCCACCGGACGCGGACCCGCCACCGGCGTTCCGGCGGGTGCTCGTCCCTCTCGAAGGATCGCTCTCGACCTCGCTTGCGCCGCGCTCACTCTTCGAGGTCGCGAGCGGCGAGCGTATCGACGTCGTCGCACTGCACATCCACGATGAGGACTCCATTCCCTCTTTCACCGATCAGCCGCAACACGAGATGCCGGCATGGACTCGAGAGTTCATTCACCGCTATTGCCCTTGGGGCATCGGAGATGTCCAACTCGAGACGAGGATCGGGAGAATCGGGGAACTCGTTCCGATCGTCGCCGAGCAGTGCGGCTGCGACCTGATCGCTCTCGGTTGGTCGCAGCTGCTCGCGCCCGGGCGTGCCCCGGTCGTCCAGGAGACACTGCAACGCTCGCACCTACCGGTGCTCCTCGTTCCGGTCGAGGTCTCTCATGCCCTCGAGGGGACGCTCGCCGCTGCCGGCGGCCACGACGTGAGCCCACGCGCAATCATCGCCCGTCGCCTCTTGACGACCTAGCCAGATCATGTGTCCTGGTGGAAAGAGGCTCCGCAGACGGGATGTCGTCCGGCTTGCGGTAGATCGCGCCCACGATGACCGCTCACCCACGATGTTCCCGATCGTCAAGCCCTGCGCGCCGTGGGCGAGGCGGGCCGCTCGATCGCGGAGTTATTCACGCCAGCGGTAACTCTCGTGCGCTCGCAGGTGCCCTTGCGGATCAGGGCAGAGCGGCGGAGACTGGGCGCTGTGAAATCGAGCGAGGCGCGGGGCTTGTGGGGACTGCCGCTGTGGACGCACAACCCATTGATGTTCCTCGGCTTGTGGTTCCTGCTTCTACCCGTACCTCTCGTCCTCGGGCTGCGATGGGAGTTCTACGGCATCGGACTGGTGGGTGCCGTCGGCATGGGCTGGTGGGTACGTCGCAACTACCGCTTCACGACCCTGGAGAAGTCAGAGAGCGTGACGGTGGTTCGCAGCGAGAGACGGCGGCGAGACTGACCTATAGGGCCCGACGCCGAAGGCGGCTGAGCGTCAGGAAGACGACTACGGTGCAAGACCGGAAGTCGCGACCACGGCGATGGGCAACCAGAGTCGTCATCAGCGCGGGACCACGGCGGAACATAGAAACTCACGTCGAAGGGATTGCCGGGGAGCGGCTGTCACGCGGCTGCCACAGACGCGATTTCGCTTCACCGGGCCGACCCGGATTTGGCTACAGTCCTGACCCCGGGGCGGTTAGCTCAGTTGGGAGAGCACCAGCTCGACAAGCTGGGGGTCACTGGTTCGAGCCCAGTACCGCCCATTTCGTACCGCGCGGCCTAGCGGAACTGGCTCAGCTACGCGGGTCACGTGTGCCAGGAGTGCGGGAAATGCGCACCTGGTGCCTACCTCGGTGCCACCTCGGGAAGTAGCCGAATCCGACAACCCTCAGCGCAGGGCGGCGACCGTGCGCCCGAGCTCCACGGCCTGTTCTCCGAGTTGCGTGACCCAGGCGAGGGCTGCGGCCTCTGCCTCCGCGTCGCGCGCCGGTCTCGTGCACTCGAAGCACCTGGGTGCTGAGCGGCTGCCCGCGATGACTTGCGCCGCGTATCCCGCCGTGAAGTCGACCGGCGAGCCGCAGACGCCGCACGGAACCGCGATGGCTTCCGGCCTTGCCGACTCGCGTAGTGCCTTCTCGACCTCGGAACGCACGTAGGCGCGGACGCGCGCGACTTGCTCATCGAACGAGACGTTCTTGTCGAACGGAACGTTGTCGAGCACGAGGCTTTCGAGATTGCTGAGCGGCGGCGGCGGCGGTACTCGAGCACCGCGGGGACGGATTCCTGCAGTTTCAGGCGAAACGCCAACACCCCGCTCAAGAGGAGGTCTTCGGAGGGCGATCAACGGGGTGAACCGGTTGCGACGGGATGTTGAGAAGGAACTTGAGAAGTTCGAGGCGTGAGCCGGCCGCGAGGCGGTGGCTCGTTCGGTACCTCAGCGAGGAACGACGGATTCCTCACTGACGACTGAGCCGGTCACTACGATCGGCCACGACGTGTCGAAGGATCTCGTCGATTCACAACGCGATCTAGCCCACGGTTCGCTCTCGGTTGTCATTCCCGCTCACAACGAAGCGGGCAGCATTAAGCAAACGGTAGAGCGGATCGCTGAGGAGCTCGAGCGGGCCGCGATCGAGTACGAGATCCTCGTCGTCGACGACGCAAGCGCTGATGACACCGCGGCAGTGGTCCGGGCGCTTGCCGCCGAGAATCCGCGGGTGCGCTATCACCTCTCGCACAACCCACGGGGATACGGATTCACGGTGCGTGCTGGGCTCGACGTGTTCCAGGGCGACGCCGTCGCCATCGTCATGGCCGACGGCTCGGATTCACCGGAAGACATCGTTCGGTACTACCAGGTCATCCAGGACGGCTACGACTGCGCGTTCGGGTCACGCTTCATCCGCGGCGCCTCGGTCTACGGCTACCCGCGCTTCAAGCTCGTGCTCAACCGCGTAGTGAACACTGGGATTCGAATTCTCTTCCGCAGCGGTTACAACGACACGACAAACGCGTTCAAGGCTTACCGCCGCGAGGTAATCGAGACGGTTCAGCCACTGTTCTCGAACCACTTCAACCTCACGGTCGAGATCCCGCTGAAAGCGATCGCTCGCAGTCATACGTATGCCGTCGTTCCCATTTCGTGGCGAAACCGCAGGGAGGGCGAGTCGAAGCTCTCACTGCAGGAGATGGGAAGCCGCTATGTCTTCATCGTTCTCTACGTGTGGCTCGAGAGGCATCTGAGCCAGGGCGACTACCGGCGACCCGGCACTGAAGCAGGCTCTCCGGGCAAGGCACGTGTCCGAAAGCGCGCACCGAGACGGTGACATCGAGGACGGTCGCCGCAGCCTGTGCGGTCGTCGTGTCGGCGTTCGCCGTCACCTACCTCGCACCCATGACCGCAGGGCGAGGGGCCGAGATGGACGAAGGCGCGCTTGTCGCATATCCGGCGTTGGTGCTTGACGGCGCGGTCCCGCACCGTGACTTCCTGACGTTCTACGGTCCGGCGAATCTCTGGATCATTGCGGGTGCGTTCACAGTGTTCGGCGAGAGCGTGGGCTCCGAGCGCACTGTCGGAATGGCATACGGACTAGTCATTGTCTTGTCCCTTCTCCTGATCGGAATCCGCCTGGCCGGCGCGGCCGCAGGAGTCCTCGCCGGCATCGTGGCCGCCGTGTTCATGGGAAACGACATCATCTGGGCCTCTGCCACGTACGGGGCTCTCGCGCTCGGACTGCTCGGCATCGCGCTTATGGCCTGGGCCGCAACGGCAGATCGGAAGCGACTACAGACGGTTGGACTCCTTTTCGCTGGTCTCGCCGGAGGTATCACGGTGCTGATCCGGTTCGACTTCGCCCTTGCCGTCGTCCTCGGCGCAGTTCCGTTGCTGACGCTCGTACCGGCTCGCCGAAGGTGGTGGTACGTCGGCGGACTCCTCGGAGGGATGAGTCCGTATCTCTTCCACCTCGCGCTGGTCGGGCAGGAGCGCATTGCGAGGGTGGCAAGCGATCTCGTGGCGAGCGGACCGGGTCGTCGGCTTCCGCTCCCGAGTCCGTCCATGTACCCGGGGAGCATCCTGGCGCTCTCCGGGCTTGTCCTTCTGCTGTTCCTTGCCGTCGGCACAGTCCTCTGGAGGCGGAGGCAGCACACTCCCGTGCCACAGATCCTCGTGGCCCTCGCGCTCTTCGACCTCGCGATTCTTCCCTACGCCCTCTCGCGAGCGGACGCCGGTCACATACGGTCCTTTGCCATTGTGCCCTTGAGCCTGCTGCCAGTGCTGGCTCTTCTCGGCGTCGGCCTTTTCGGAAGTCGGGTCCGGCTGGGGCGAGGCATAACTGTAGGGATCGTCCTCGTGACCCTCACTGCGGTCATCAACTTCGGCGACTTCAGCGTCGATCGAGCACGTGAGCTTCGAAACGTGCGACACGCACACCGCGGGTTCATGGACCCCGGCCCATCCGAGGCGCGCGCGATCCTCGCCCGAGCACGTGCCCTCGCCCGTCCCGGTGAGACCTTGTTCGTCGGGCCGCAAGACCTCCGCCGCACGAATTACGGTCCTACGTTCATGTACTTCGAGCTCCGCGATCTCCTTCGGCCTGCTTCGTACTACCTGGAGATGAACCCCGGCACTGCGAACCGGGAAGGCTCGGGGCTGGCGGACGAGGTTCGCAGCGCCGACTGGCTGATCCTGACGAGTGTGTGGGACGACTGGAACGAGCCCAACGACTCCAAGGAGTACGGGCCGTCCGAGCCGAACCAGGTCGTCCGAAGCTCGTTCTGCGTTCGCTTCAAGTCCGACGAGTACAGGCTGTACGAGCGCTGCGACCGCGTGGCGTGAAGTCGGCGCTCGTCACCGGCTCCAGCGGGCTCACGGCTCGGAGATGGTCGCGACTCTCGACGGCTTGGGATGGGGCGTGCACGGGCTCGACAACAACATGCGCCGCGATTTCTTCGGGCCCGACCGCGATACGACCGCCAACCTCGAGCGCTTGGTCGGTGCCACCGAGCGGTTCGAGCACCACCCGCTCGACGTCCGCGACCGGGCGGGAGTGGCCATGCTCGTGGCCGAAGTGCGCCCGAGCCTGGTGGTGCAATGCGCCGCCGAGCCGTCGCACGACCTCGCCGCGCGGCGGCCGTTCGACGACTTCGACGTCAACGCCGTGGGCACGCTCAACCTGCTCGAAGCGGTCCGAGAGCACTCCCCCGAATCGCCGTTCGTCTTCCTCTCGACGAACAAAGTGTACGGCGATGCGCCGAACGAGCTGGGCCTGGTCGAGCTCGAGACGTGCTACGACTACGCGGATCCAGCCCTCCGGGACGGGATCGACGAGAGCTGCCGAGTGGACGCCACCCTCCATAGTCCGTTCGGTGCATCGAAGGCGGCCGCGGACCTGCTAGTTCAGGAGTACGGACGCTACTTCGGAATGCCGACGGTGTGCTTCCGGGGTGGCTGTCTCACGGGCTCGAGCCATGCCAGCGCCGAGCTGCACGGCTTCCTCGCCTATCTCGCGCGATGCATTCGTGAGGGGCTCACGTACCGGATCAACGGTTACAAAGGCAAGCAGGTCAGGGACAACATCCACGCCGCGGACGTCTGTGCGGCGGCGCTCGCGTTCGCAGGTTCGCCGCGCGCTGGCGCCGTCTACAACATCGGCGGCGGTCGCGCGAACTCCGTCTCCATTCTAGAAGCGATTGCGCGGTTCGAGGAGCTCACCGGGAAGAAGCTTGAGGTCGAGTACGTCGACGAACCGAGGCGCGGTGATCACATCTGTTACATCACTGATTTCGGGCGCCTGAGGAGCGATTACCCGGACTGGGACGTCACGGTCACGCTCGACGACATCCTCGGTGACCTCACGCGAGCACCGAGATGACGCGAGCGCTCGTGACCGGTGGCGCCGGATTCATCGGTTCGCATTTGACCAGTCGCCTGCTCGCGGACGGCGTCGACGTAACGGTGCTTGACAACCTGTCGACCGGGCGTCGTGAGCGCGTGCCGCAAGAGGCGACGCTTGTCGAGGGAGAGGTGGGCGACAGGGCGACGGTCGACGGGGTGTTCGCGGGCGAGACGTTCGATGCGGTCTTTCACATCGCGGGTCAAGCGAGTATCCGCCTTTCGTTCATGGATCCCGAGGTCGATGTCCGGACGAATGTCGTAGGGACGGTCAACGTGCTGCGAGGATGCATCGAGGCTGGCGTCAGGAGACTCGTGAACGCGAGCTCGATGACGGCCTACGGTGAGCCCCACGTGATCCCGACGCCCGAGGACGTCGCGTGCGTCCCCGTGTCGTACTACGGCGTGACGAAATACGCCGCCGAGCGGTACGTCCACGTCACGGGCGCGCGGCGCGACGTCGACCTTGCGGTGACGTCTCTCCGCATGTTCAACGTCTACGGCCCTGGGCAAAGCATCAGCAACCCCTACCAAGGAGTCCTCGCGATCTTCATCGGGAACGTGCTGCGGCGCGAGCCGATCACGATCCACGGAGACGGTCTCCAGACCCGCGATTTCGTCTTCGTCGAGGACGTCGTCGATGCGTGGATGCGCGTCCTCGACTCTCCGGGCACGGCCGGCGCCGTACTCAACGTCGGGAGCGGGCGCGAGACCTCGGTGAACGAGCTGGCCGATGCAGTGCTCTCCGCCTTCGGCGAGTCCCGTGACTCGTGGGAGATCCGGCACGAGGATGTCCAGCTGGGCGATCATCGTCGTGCTGCGGCAGACATCGAAGCGATCTCTGCTCTCGGATGGTCTCCCACGATATCCCTGGCAAGCGGCGTCGCTCGCACAGTCGAGTGGGCGGACCGTGTGCGCTAGGTCGCGGGCGGGACGAACCCTGACTTTTTCTCTCCCCGATGTTGCGCCAGGAAAACGCGTGATTCATCGTGTTGAAGACCTGTAGCCGCTGTTCGCTCGGATTCTTCCCGCACCACGGAAACCAGTAGCTGTGTCCGACCTGCAAGGCAGGCCGACCCGAGGGGCTACGCCGGAGCGTAACCCGCACCTTCGGGGAGCGCCGATGCGATCTCTGCTTCCGCGAGTACCAGGCGGTCGCGGAGCACCAGCGCTACTGCTCGAGGCGGTGTTTGGACCGCGCGCGAAGATGCGACGACGCGAAGTACGCGATCCCTGTCCACCGCGGAGCTCGAAGACGGTGGGCGCCAGCCGTGGCCAGTGGCCTAGTGCGCTGTGCCCGAGGCGCCGCCTGCCGACGCGCCGAGCTCGTTGACGGGGTTCTCGTCGGAGGCTTCATCGAGCCAACGGAGCGATGGCATCTCGGCCATCCCGACGGCGAATCGGTTGGTGGCCCGGAGCACGTCGCTTGCAACACGGGAGCCCCGTCGCGTCTCCGAGCGAGAGCGCAGCCATGGTGATGGAGTCGACCGCGGTGCTGTGGGGCTCGGAGCCTCCCGCGCACTGCATCGGCTACTGCGAACCGATGTGGCCGGGCGTCAGCGGGTTTTCCATTCTATTTGCCGACGCACCCGACCCGGACGACCTCGAAGACGACGAGCCCGGATCGTTGCCGGAGGGCATCACCATCGGCCACCTGGGCTGCCTACTCGACGAGCACCCGGAACTCGGCCGCGGTCTCGACATCGCGCGCGAGCACGGAGTCGCTGACCTTGAGAACGACGAGTGGGTCGTGGGCGATCTCAGCCAGCTCGAGCGCGACTAGAGAGGCGTCATCGACCCACACCACTCTTGAGGGTGAGAGAACACGCCTCACGCCGCAGTGCCGCCGTAGTCAATCCCTTTTGCCGGAGGCGACGTTCGTTCGCCGCCGTCGCCGGAGCTTCGGGTGATGAGACGGTGGAGTCGTGCAATGCCCGCTCCGATGACAACCAGGTAGATCACGACAAGCGGCAGGCGTATGAGTCCCCAGCGATGGGGTACGTTCAACCAGCCACCGAAGTCGTCGATCCACTGCGGGTAGCCGAATATCGGGTCCGCGTACGCGCCGAGAAACGCGATGAACGCGTACTCGAACGCGTACGTGGCGGCCGCGATGAAGTATCCGATGAGCAGCAGTCGTCGCCACCCATCGTCGAGGAGCACGTACGTCGCGATCAGAGCGGGAACGAACCAGGGTGCGTAGTGGGCTGCGTACCCGGTGCCGAAGGTGACGACCACCATGAATATGAGTGCGACGAGCAGATACAAGGTCTCCGCCGCAAGGGGCTGTTCCTTCCAGAGCCGGGAGCTCATCAACACGACAGCGGAGAAAAGGCAGATCGTGAAAACGAAGTCGTAGCTGTCCCGCGCGCCGATCGTGAGCGCCTCCAGCACTTCGACGAGGAGGAGCGCGGCGAGCATCAGGACTGTAAGTGCCACGAGAACTGCCCTCGTACCCGAGAGCGACTCGTGCCGCATGCGACTCGAAAGCCAGACGACGAATGCGAAAGCGGCAAGGGCTGCGAACAGCACGATCCGCGACAGGTCGTCGACCGCGGTCACGCCCTGGAGCACGCCAGGGAAGCCGAAGTTGCCAGGGGCGGTTCGGTATCGAATGACGTGCGTGTAGACGGCGTCCGGAACGAGAGCAACGATGACGCTCAGCCCGATCACGACTGGAATGAGAAAGAGCGCGACGCCGAGCGCCCTTCCCGTGCGGGGCGCGAGTCGAGCGCCTGGGGCCAGCACCGGGGCGAGCACGAGCGGAGTCGTCTTCGCCAACACTCCCAGGCCCAGCAGAAGGCAGCCCACGAGCCAGACGAGGACGTCGCGTGATCGCTCGTAAACGATGAGCGCGGCGCAGGCGAGACTCACGAACAGCCCAACATTCACATCGCTGTTTCCGTGCTGGCAGACGAGGATGATCATGACCGGATTGAGGGCGATACCGACGAGTAGTGCACGACGGATCGCGTCGCGGGGGGCGCCGACGTAGACGAGTGTCAAATAGAGCGTCACGACGGTCGCGGACTCGATGAGGACGAGGTACAGCCGGAGCACCGAGAGGAAAGACATGTCGAGGTAGTCGGCGACGCGATCGAGAACAAAAATGACCTCGAGCCAGAGGGGCGGCCAGTTCAGGACTCCGGTTTCGTACGGATTACGTCCTTCCGCCTGGGTCGCGACGGCGAGTACCCAGGAGTCGACGTCGACCGAGTGGGCGTCGTCGATCACGGCCACGAACGCTCCTCGAGCGAGCCAGGAAACCGCAAGGACGATTCCAAGGTCGCGTATCGCGAGACGTGACATCTCCGAGACGGCGAGCCTATAGGCCGGTCCTGTCGGGCTCCTACTCGCGGCGCGTGCCGACGTCTCGCCGCTCCTCGCGGCGGCACGGCGCCCTGAGCGTCCGCTGTCGAACTCCAGGTCGACTCGGGCGCCCCCGCGATCTGCTAGCGAACGCGGTCGCCGCGGTAGGTACTCGCATCGATGAGCCGGACGTAGTCGGCGACCCGAATCAGCGGGCGCGAGTAGCCGGGGAGCACGACGACGTCACAGGTGCGGAACACAGCGTCGACCGCGGGGCGCTCGAGCCCGAGCTCGCGTAGGTCCGTCCGCGAGAGCAGCGCGTCCGGGGTTCTCGAGACGCTCCGCGGGTGTCGGGCGAGCGTTCACGTGAACCTCGCGCGCGTACGCCTAGAAGTCGGGCACTGGGTGCATTTCGGGAGCAGGGGCACGGTGCGGACTCCCGCCGCACTCTTCGGAGCCTTCGCGGTGCCGTCGGGAAGCGGGGAGCGCGAGATCGAGATCGTGTTGCTCTCGAAGTCGATGTCGCCCCAGCGGAGGCCACGGACCTCACCGAGACGGAGCCCCGCGAATGGCGCGAGCCCGAGTGTGGCCTCCCACCGCTCAGTGGTGGCAGCGGCGACCAGCTTCTCCATGGGCTGCCGCGTCAGGACTGCGATCTTCCTCGCGTTGCGCTGCTTGGGCCGCTCCGAGGGAGCGAGTCCGTCCATCGGGTTCCGGGTGATGATCCCCCGCCGCAGGGCGAGCACGAGAGTCCCCTTCACCTTAGACGGCGCTGCACGTCCACCCGGAGTAGGCGAGATCGGCGAGCAGCTGTTCATCAGTGAAGCGACGGTCAAGACGCACGTCACCCACATCCTTCAGAAGCTCGATCTTCGGGACCGCGTTCAGGCCGTCGTGCTTTGCGCATGAGACAGGCGTCTTCGACGCGGAGACCGCGTAGCGGAGCCACCGCGGGGGGACGGGCGGTCAGCCGGTCGTCGACGGTGGAGGTCGGCGGCGCCGCGCGCCTGCGGTGATCGCCAGCGCCGCGCCAGCTGCCAGTAGCGCACCCAAGACGAGTAACCCGATGCCGATCCAAAGCACGGAGTCCAGCTCCGCTCCGATGCTCATGTCGGCGGCCATGTCTCGCGTGGCATCTTCGTTCATCACGACTGCGCGCCAGTCGCCGTCCTCTGGATCCCACTCGAGCGTTTGCTCGCCCACTCCCGACGAAGACGCGGCCCAGAAGGCTTGCGTACCCGGGGCGGCTGGCGGCGCGTCGCCGGGCCGTCGCGCGTACTCCGGGTCGCCACTCGAGTCGAGATCGTCGACGACGTCGCGTTCGACGTCGCCCAGATAGCGATCAACCTCCGCTGCTGGAGCGATGCCGACGAACAGCGGACGGTCGCTCTCGCTGCGGATGCGAACGGTTCCAAGGAATGTGTCCAGCGCCCACTCACCGCCGTCCGAATCGATGTCGGCACTCTCCGAGACGATCGCATAGGTCGGCGAAACGAAGTCCTGTGTGGGAGACATCAGGAACCCGTCGTCGTCACGCTGAGTCTGATCGACGACGACGAGTGCCGCGCCGCCTGCGAGTAGCGCGAGCGAGAGCAGCGCTGTGACGACCCCCACGACGATGAGGACGACGCGTCCAGCTCCGCCTCGCGCATGCGCTTGCTCCGCAGGGGTCGGGGCAACGGACGACGGCTCAGTCGGAACTGCGATCGCCTCAGGGCCTGTCGGCGTCTCCGCTCCCAGGGCGGTGGCTCCACCCGGATCGTCTCCGCCCTGGTCGAGCCGGAACGGCGGATAGGCGTCCGTCATTAGGCCCGCATACGCCACGACCCGCGCCACCCAACGGTCGAGCCCGAGGACGAAGTCGAAGAGGCCGCGCGGATACCGCGCCATGAAGAGGAGCGCGATTCCTGCGAAGAGCACGAGGGTCAATATGAGCCCACCTTCGTACCACCAGTGCCATCCACCCCAGTCTTGGGCTCTGCCAGCCGCGGAGCCGGCGCCGCCGACGAAAATTCCGACCAGGATGTACTGCGGGATCGCGAGCAGCCACCACTTCACGAGCACGAGGCCCCGCGAGAGTCGTTCGGGGTAGGCGACATCGAGTGTCGCTGGGTAGTCGCGCGCCTCGTCGAGCGTGAACGGCGGGTAGCGGTCCGTGCCCAGCGCGCCGTACGAGTAGTACGACACGCGCCAGGTCCAGCGCAGCACGCCCAGGTTGAAGTCGAAGATGCCCCGCGGGTAGCGACCGGTGAGGAGGATCGCGAAGAAGGCGACGATCGTGAGCACGACGAAGGCGATCCAGAGGAAGAACAGCACGATGTAGTGCGGAATCGCCAGCAGCCACTTGACGACCCAGAGCCAGCGGCTCAGGTGCGGATCCAGACGACCTTCGAGCCGAACCGGGTAGTCGGGGCGGCCTTCCATCCTCGGACCTCCTCGATGTCTCGAGTCAGGACACTCTTGCACGACGGCGTGAGTCCGTGCCGCAGGCCATCCGCGGAGGGCCGAGGCCTTGCGCTCTACTGAGAGAAGGCGCGACCTCGAAGGCTGCCCAGCACGTCGTTCTAGCGCTGTTTTCGCGTCCGTAGTGGACTCGAACATCCCTGCAAATCGCCCAGTTCTCGGCGCTGGGTGTGCACCAGGCGTGCATATGGGCCGAAACTCCACTGCCACTGCAGAGGGGGTGTTCGCGGGGCGCAAACCCGCAGCCTGCATACATCAATTTCCAGGATTCGCAGAGATGCGCGCGTCCATTGCGAGCCAATGGGGGCCGGTTCTTCATGTCGAGATGCCGGCAGCCACTCTCAACAGCCGCTCAAGGCTAGAGAGTGTCGAGCTCGAGGCGGCGCACGCCTCGGTTCCCTGCGATATCCGACGCAGTGACGACGATCACATCCCCGGCTGCGCGCCGTGTCCCAGCGAGTCGGAAGAGGTAGCGACCCTTCAGGCCCTGTTCCTTGCTGCCGTCGAAGACTGGCCAATTCTGGTGCGTGCCGCGGGCGAACGTGGCCCAGAACCGATCGTTCCTCAGGACGGTCCGGCGGACGTCGCGGGCGATTCGTGGACCCGCGACGACGCGGCCGCTCGCCGACTCCATGCGCCACGTCACGAGGGCGGGCGTCACCGGGAAGCCACGCCAGCGGCCGGGGACGGGCAGGGAAGGCATGTCGATCGCCTCGGCGACGAAGACGCCACCCACGATCGTGATCGCGAGCACGCGAGGCACCGTCGTGTCTCGGTACGGCGTGAGCCGCCCCGGAGCCAGCGGGTTGACCGCCCGACCGCGCTCCAGGTGCGTCAGGTGTACATGCTCACGCTTCTCCTGCACGAAGCCGAGTAGCGTCCGCCCAGCGACCGCGCGCTGACCGACGCGTGCGGCAGGCTCGATGTGCCAGTACTGGAACTTGCGCCCGTTGCCGCAATCGACGGTCACGCGATCGCCGCGAGCCCGCACCACAGTGCCCGAGGAGACGGAGAAGACGGGAGAGCCGTCCGGCGCGGCGATGTCGAGCCCCTGATGAAAGGAGAAGGTGCCGTCGCCTTCGAGCACGGTCTCCTCCGAGCGTCGCCCCGTGAAGACGGTCCGAGGATCGCCGAACCCACCGCGAATCGGGTGCGCGCGGTTGAAGGGCTTCACCGGCCAGCCGTAAGCACCGACGCAGCCAGCTCCCACCTAGTCCGCCCGTGTCGCCGATTCGTGCACCGGCGCAACCGTAACGCCCGGTCGAACTCCGCTGCTACCGCAAGAGGGGGTCGCAAACCCGCAGCCTGCATACATCAATTTTCAGGATTGGGCGACGCCACTCGCTTGACCATGGACGATCGCAGTGGCCACTCCCGAATCAGTCGTAGCGGACGGGAATCCCTTGGACACTCTCGTGGCCCTCATCGTCTCGCTGCCTGTGTGCCCTGAGTCGGCGACGAGGACGTGCAGCGCATGGCCGACGTGCTCGCGGGTGAAGGGAAGGCGCGCGAGAGCATCCGCAAGTCAAAGACCGCGCTCGCGATGGTGCTCGACCACGTCGCCGTAAGGCCGAATCCTGCGCGCGATCGGCGAGTCAAGCTTCCGCTCGAGGAGCCCGAGGAAGTCGAGCCGCCCGTCGCCGATCACGTCGAGGCAGCGGCGTGGATGCTGGCTCCCTCATACGTTCTGGGCCTACTTGTGCTCGATGCGACGGGTGCTCGCATGGCGAGTTGGAGGCGGGCACGATCGGTGACCTGGACGAGTCAAGAAAGTCGTGGCTCGTCAGGGCGAAGATCGCGAAGAAGAGGAAGGCGCGGTGGGTGCAACTTCCTGCCGATCTCTTCGACGCCGTAGTAGAGCGGCTGCCTGCGCGCGAAGATCGGGACATGGGCGCACCGCTCTTCACGATCGGGAGTGCGGACCGGCTCCGTATGGCAATTGGCCGCGCTTGTCGCGACGCGGCAGCCGTCGTGGCCGCCTCATCATCTCCGGCACCGGCGGATTTCGCTCCTACATCGCCAAGGCGAGACGTGGGCCGAGATCGGGGCGAAGATCGGTCAGCGCAACCTCAGCTTGACTGCCGACACGTACTCGCACGCGCTCTTCGACTACCGGAAGATAGAGACCGATCAAAGTTGCTCGAACGTGTACGCATGACGCACACCCCATGCACACCTCGGAGGCGGCGAACGCTGCATTTGCAGCGACGTCCTAGGTCAGTAACGCCCACTTGCCTCGCAGATCGGGAATCCGCAGGAGCGGATTCCCGATACGACTATCCCTGAAGGCGCCCGCTTCGCGGTCGCGGGTTGACTCATGGTCATGGCGCCGACCTCCAGCGAGCGCGCCACTCCGGCGCCTTCCAGCCCTCGGTGACGTAGATCGACTCGCGCGCGATCTTCTCGTCGCGGAACTCGAGGATGCTGATGCCGAAGCTCGGTAGCCCGCTTTGGTAGCTGATGGAGATCTCGGCAACCCAGAAGTCGCCCTCGCCTCTGACCTCGCGGAACTCGACCGAGGTCTCGGTTGGGTAGTCGGCTCGCCACTCCTTCATGTTCTCGACCCCGACGAAGCGCTCGCCGGATTGCGGGAACTCGAGGACGGCGTCGTCGTGGTACATCGCGTGTGCCAGCTCGGGATCGTCGCCGGAGCGCTCGAAGTGCTGCTGGAGCATCGCCTTTACGGTCCCCGCGTCCACGCGCGGAGGATGCCGGACCTGCGCGGGTTATCGCGTGTTTCGCTGCGCCTCGATCCGCGCCTGCAGGCGCGTTCCGTAGACGACGACGAAGCACAGGAAGAGCCCCGCCAGTGCCGCAACTGGCCAGATCATCGTCTCACTATCGGCGCCTGCCCGACCGTCCTCAACCCCTCGAACATGTACGCGGGTTAGCCTGCCTCGATGAAGATCCGCGCCGCCGTGCTCGAGGAGTTCGGGCAGCCGCTCGTCGTCCAGGAGCTCGATCTCGCGGAGCCGAAGGAGGGCGAGGTGCTCGTGCGGCTCGCCGCGTGCGGCGTCTGTCACACCGACCTGTACACCGCGTCGGGCGCCGACCCGACGGGATACGTGCCTTGCGTGCTCGGCCACGAGGGAGCGGGCGTCGTGGAGCGCGTGGGCTCGGGCGTGACGCTCGTCGAGCCCGGCGATCACGTCATCACGCTCTTCGCCCCGGAGTGCGGCGAGTGCGTCCATTGCCGCAGCGGCCGGACGAACCGCTGCGTCGCGATTCGTGATCAGCAAGGGCTCGGCTTTCTTCCCGACGGGACGACACGCCTCTCACGAGACGGCGAACCGATGCGCCACTTCATGGGCACCTCGACCTTCGCGGAATACACCGTGATGCCGCAGATCGCGCTCGCGAAGGTCCCCCGCGATGCGTCGCTCGAAGGGTGCGCGCCATTCGCGTGCGGCCTCGCGACGGGGATCGGCGCGGCGCTGTACGCGGCCGACGTTAGGCCCGGCTCGACGTGCGTGGTCTTCGGGTGCGGCCTCGTCGGGCTTGGCGCCGTCATCGGCTGCCGGCTCGCCGGAGCCGAGCGGATCATCGCGATCGATCTTTCAGCAGGGCGCCTGCGGAGTGCGCGCCACCACGGTGCGACCGACACGCGCCTCGCAACGGCTGACACCGTCGACTGGATCCGCGCCGAGACGGGCGGGTTCGGCGCCGACTACACCTTCGAGGCGACGGGCAACGTGAACGTCATGCGCCAGGCCGTCGAGGCTGCGCGGGAGGCGTGGGGCCTCGCGACGATGATCGGCGTGGCGGGGAAGGGCGAGACGCTCGACATCGTCCCGCGGTTCCTCATCACCGGCCGCCGCGTCACCGGCTCGTCGTTCGGCGGCGTGAAGGGGAGGACGCAGGTGCCGCAGCTCGTCGACCGCTGGCTCGCCGGTGAGATCGACGTCGAGTCGCTGCTCAGCCATCGCCTCACGCTCGACGAGGTCAACCGCGGCTTCGAGCTGATGGAGGAGCAGGACGGCATTCGCAGCGTGATCGTGTACGACTGACGCGCGGATCTTCACCGGCTGGTCACAGGTCGGATACCCCGGACCCGATCGAGCTGCAGAGCACCGTGCTGTACGACGGCCCGTCCGGACGACGTCGACCTCGACGACGGCATGGACGTCGACGAGTCGAACGACGGTCACGTCATCGGCCGGGTGACCAACAGCATCGCGAGCGACAACTTCGAGGAAGGCTGGGACTTCAACGAGAACGACGCCGGCGACTTCCTCGTCGACCTGACGAACGTCGAAGCGAGCCGGAACCTCGAGGAGGTTGTCGCCTTCGAGGAGGACGACGACTTCCCCGGTGGTGGCGATCTCGTCACGACGCTCGTCGGCGTCACCGCCGACGAGAACGAGGGAGGCGACGCCGGAATCAAGATCCGTGAGAAGTCGGTCGGCAAACTCGGGGCCGCAGTCCGTGGCGCTCGGGCTGACGGGAACGACGAGGACGGGATCAACGTCCGCGAGGACGACGCGGGAGACCTGCTGGCGAGCGTCGACGAGTCGACGAGAGCGAGAACGGCGACGACGGGATCAACTTCGACGAGAACAGCGACGGAAACCTGCCGGCGTCGGCTGCGCACGGCACGTCGTCGTCGAACGAGGACGACGGTGTCGTCGGCGACGAAGGCGGCGACGGGTCCGGGACGCTCGACGTTCTCTTCATGACCTTCGGCGGAAACGGAGAGGTCGACGTCTTCGTCGTGGGGGACGTCGCCCTCACCCAGAAGCCGTAGCTCGCGCGATGCGTAGTTGCGCCCCGCATGGGGCGCAACTACGCTGACGCGCAGTCGTGCGGCCGCTCACACGCCCCGGACTCGTTCTCGCGACCGCGGTCGCCGTTGTCGCTCTTCCGACGGCTGCGTCCGGTGCGTTCTCGGCGCCGACCGCGATCGCCGCGAACAGCCAGACGTACCAGGACTCATCGGGCGAGAACGCGGCGGCGCCCGACATAACCGCGATCACGGTGTCAAACACCGATGCGGGTGTGCTCTCGTTTCGCATCAGCGTTCCGAATCGATCGACTCTCGGTGGGGACATGTGGTTCGAGATCTGGGTCAATTCGGACAACAATCTCCAGACTGGTGACCCGGAACTGGCTGGCGTCGACTACGTCATGCAGCTGATCCAGGGCGAGATCGTTCTCTATCGGTGGGACGGCTCCGGCTTCACGCGCAGGACCGGGGATCCGCCCGCGACATCGCTCTCGTACGCGTATCAAGGTGGCGCGCTCACCGTGAGGATCTCGACGAGCGAGCTCGGGAACACGAAAGGGTTCACCTTCTTCATCGTTGCCATCGGGGGAGTCGTCTTCGATCCCACCACCGGTGAGCCTGACCCCGCCTCGGGGGAGGTCGATGTGGCTCCAGGCGGAGGCTCCGGTCTCTACGCCTACCAGGTGAAGATCACGCCGCCGACGCTCGTGGTGCGCAGCCTCAAGCCGACACCGCGGAACCCCATCGCAGGGCGCTCGTTCACCCTCCGCCTCGTCGCAGCGCGCTCGGATACGAACGCGGCCGTGCAGAACGGCAGGGTCACGTGCGTCGGGCGGGTCGGCAACGCACGGCTCAGGGCCACCGTGCAGCGAGTGCAGGGCGGGGCGGCGACCTGCACTTGGAGGATTCCCCCGACCGCGAAGGGGAAGGTCTTCGGTGGCTCCGTGGCATTGACGTTCGAGGGGTTGAGAGCCACGCAGGCGTACTCGCGGAAGGTTCGCTAAGCACCGCCGCCTGTGCGACGCCTAGCGCTCCTCGCCTCTGTCCTCACTGCTGTCGCCGCCACCGGGACGGCCTCGGGATCGCTCGACCGGACGCCGCGCGACGTCATCGAGCAGGCACTGACGAAGGTACGTGCGGCACCCGACTACTCGGGTGTGACGACGGGTCCGGGGAACCGCGTCCGAGTCATCGTCACGCTCGACGATCCACCGCTCGCCGCTGCGACCTTCGCGCGCCGGCTGCCCGGCCTCGGCCCCGACGTGAAGCTGAACGTGAACACCGCGTTCTCGCGCTCGTATGTTGGTCGGCTCGCATCCGCGCAGGCACGGGCGATCGCGAGCATCCGCGCGGAGATCCCGCAGACGGCGGTGAGCCGGCGGTACCAGGTTCTGGTCAACGGCTTCGCCATGAGCCTCCCGTACGAGCGGCTGCCCGACCTGCTCGAGGCTGATGCCGTCGAGCGCGTGTACCCGAGCTACACGTACCGCCTCAACCTGAACCGCGGGCCGGCGATTCTCGGCGCAACGGCCTTCGCGGGCCTGACCGGAGCGCGCGGCGAAGGGGTCAAGGTCGCGGTCGTCGACGACGGCGTCGACCACGAGCACCCGTTTCTCAGCCCGACCGGCTTCTCGTATCCGCCCGGCTTCCCGAAGGGTGTGACCGGCTCGACGACGCCGAAGGTGATCGCGGCGCGCGGCTTCGCGGGGCCGAGGGCGAACAGCTCGCCGCTCGACCGTGAGCAGTCGTTCCACGGAACGCACGTCGCTGGAATCATCGCCGGCGTCAAGACGGACGTCCCGGCGGGGCGGACAGGCTCGTGCAGCGAGTCGTCCGGTGGCTGCCATCCGGCCGTGGACGACCTCGAGGGAGTCGCTCCGCGCGCCTTCATCGGGAACTACCGCGTGTTCAACGTCCCCGAGCCGTCGCCGCTCGGCGGCTGCTGTTCCGCCAACAGCCCGGAGATCGTTGCTGCCTTCGAGGCGGCCGTGCGCGACGGCATGGACATCATCAACTTCTCGGGTGGCGGGCCGCAGGCGGATCCGCGGACGGACATCCTCATCCCGGCGGTGGCGAACGTGGTTCGCGCCGGCGTCGTCCCGATCATCTCCGCAGGCAACGACCGCGACTTCTTTGGACTGGGTACCGCGGGGTCGCCGGCCACAGCCCCCGACGCGATCAGCGTCGGTGCCGTCGCCAACGCGCACGTCTTCGGGCCGTCGCTGACGGTGACCGCCCCCGCAGGGCTCGGTCGAATGCCGTTCAGCCTTGCGGACGACCTTCCGCCGTCGTGGCTCTCCTCGGACCAGCGCCTCGTCGATGTGGGATCGATCGCAGGCGTGAGTCGCCAGCTGTGCGCCGCCGCTCCGGCGGGATCGCTGCGCGGCGCGATCGCGCTCGTCGACCGCGGCGGATGTCCCTACGCCGTGAAGGACGCCCGTGCGCGCGCCGCTGGTGCGACGGGCATGGTCGCTGTCGAGAACCGTCCCGGCGATCCGACCTTTGCGCTCTTCTCCGGGCTCCCGGGTGGGACGATCGCCGACCTCGACGGGGCGCGGATTCGCGCCGCTGCGGCCGGACGCGGTGGCTCGGTCACCGTTCGCTTCACACGGGACTCGGTGGAAGTACCGACGACCTGGGCGGGCGTTCCGACGAGTTTCACGTCCTCGGGGCTGACGCCGTTCGGGAAGTTGCTCAAGCCCGACGTGACGGCGCCTGGTGCGCAGATCTTGTCGTCCACGCTCATCGAGTTCGCCGGCGATCAGTTCGCGGTGCTGGACGGGACGAGCTTCTCGGCGCCGCACGTCGCGGGCGCGGCTGCTCTGCTCACTCAGCGTCACCCCTCCTGGACGCCGCAGCAGATGAAGTCGGCGCTGATGTCGACCGCCGGCCCCGCGTTCGGAGATACGGCCAGGACGCAAGAGGCGTCGGTCCTCGTGCAGGGTGCCGGCCTCGTCAGCGTGCCCTCGGCTGACCGGCCGCTGATCTTCACCGACCCACCCTCGCTGTCGTTCGGGTACCTCGTTGCCGGTGGCGGGGCGAACTCGCGAGTAATTCCCGTGACGGTCTCGGACGGCGGTGGTGGTGCGGGCACGTGGACTGCGGAGGTGCGACCCCAGGTCTCGTCCACGGGGGCGACCGTCGAGGCGGCTCCGGTGACGGTCCCGCCGGGCGGCTCGGTGATCGTGCAGATCGTGGCGCGCGCGTCCGCAGGCGCGGTGCAGGGAGACAACTTCGGGTTCGTCGTGCTTCGACGTGGAGGCGACGCGCGGCGCATCCCGTACGCGTTCTCCGTCTCGCGCTCGTCGCTCGTCGGCGCCCCGGTGGCGCCGCTTCGCGGGGTTCAGCGCGGAGACACGCGGAGGGGCGAGGATCGTGCACGAGCATATCGCTGGCCGACGTCGCCGTTCTCGATCCTCGGGATCTTCGGCGTCGATCCGGCCGTGAACGACGACGGACGCGAGAAGATCTACTCGCTCGAGATCCCGCGGCAGGCGGTGAACGCGGGCGTGGTCGTCACGCGCCCCGTGCCGAAGCTCGACGCGTCGATAACGGCGCTCCTGAGCTCGAACCAGCCGATTCACCCGTGGTTCATGGGGTCGCTCGACGAGAACGACGTGCTCGGCTACGCGGGGATCCCGGTGAACGTGAACGGCCAGCTTCCGGACTACCTGTACTCGATCGGGACCGCGGGCGGCGTGTTCCTGCCGCCGGGCCGCTACTACGTCTCCGTCGACTCGGGCCGCGACCTGTTCACCGGGCGCTCGCTCGCCGGTCCGTACACGCTGCGCTCGTGGGTCAACGACGTTCGGCCGCCGACGGTGCGCGTCCTCACACGGCAGCTCTCGACCGGCCGGCCGACCGTGGTCGCGAGGATCACCGATGCGAAATCGGGCGTCGACCCGCACTCGCTGCAGCTGTTCTTCGGCCCGGCCTCGAGCCGGACCTCCGTCGGCGCGACGTTGTGGGACCCCGAGACCGGTATCGCCGCGTTCTCGATTCCGCGCGAGGCGACTCCTCTCCAGCCCGCCACGCAGTTCATGCAGGTCCTCGCCTCCGATTACCAGGAATCGAAGAACATCAACACTGAATCTGGCACCCCGCTCCCGAATACCCGCTTCGCCGGACTACGCGCCGAGGCCGTGAATCGTCCGACGATCACGTGGATCACCCCCGAGAGAGGAAGGTGCCTCGCCACCCGCCAGAAGCTCCTCGTCGTCGCCAACGACAGGGCGCCCATCTCGTCGGTCGGCTTCTTCGACGGAAGCCGACAGATCGGCCGTATCCGCCGGAACGTCGCAGGTCTCTACCAGATGACCTGGCGGACCCGCGGCAAGCGCCGGGGCGCGCACACGCTCACCGCTGTGGTCTCGGACGTGCGCGGGCGCGAGGCGGAGGCGACGCAGACGGTCCGGATCTGCAAGTGACCGCCGCGACGCCGTTCGGGAAGCCACTGCCGTACGGCGGCACGGTCGGCGTGGCTGCGGCCGGCAGCCCGTACGACAGCCGCTCGGACGTTCCTGCGCGGTGATCGAGTGGTGGGAGGATCGCGGCAAATCGCCGAGGGCATCCGGGAGCGGCACGGTCACGGCGCCGCTCGTCGGCGGCTGTAACTGGCTCCTCATACACACGATGGGACACCCTGGGAGATCGATCTCGAGGTCGCGATCCTGTTCTTCGAGAACGCACACGCCCCGTACCACCGCGACGGCCAGCTCGTGCAGCTTGCTCACGCCGGGAAGCTCGAGCAGGTCGTTGGTGCCGTCGTCAGACAGATGAGTAGGCGGACTACGGCGACGTCCGGCCCGTGTCGGACCGGGCGCGCTCTCGCACGACCGAGGACGTCCTCCGAGGAGCGGCTCGAGCCGCTCGGCGTGCCCG
The DNA here is from genome assembly GCA_963787855.1 of uncultured Gaiellaceae bacterium. Taxonomy (GTDB): domain Bacteria; phylum Actinomycetota; class Thermoleophilia; order Gaiellales; family Gaiellaceae; genus GMQP-bins7. Next base: position 298,708 of record CAWBER010000015.1, on the reverse strand, counting down.
TCGCCTACGGCCTTCCACTCGGCCACGCGAAGCATCTCGCCGCGCTACCGCTCGGCGTCAAATGGATGCTCGACACCAAGCCAAGACGCTCACGGTCGACGAGCCTGCTCTCCGCTAACCGGCTCCTCCTCTCGGTGGATGAAGAGGCCGGTCACGACGCCGATGATCTGGGCGCGTAGCGGTGGCCCGGGCGGGCCGGGCGGCTGTGACCACGCGTACGCGAACTCGGCGCCGAGCAGCAGGATCCACGCGACGACGTAGACGAAGAAGAGAAACGTCATCACACCCGCGAGCGACCCGTAGATGAGGTTGTAGCGCGAGAAGTCGGCGAACACGATCGCCAGCACCTTCGTCGCTCCCCAGATGCCGACGGCCGTGAGGATCGCACCGGCGAGTGCGCCACGCCGCCGGATCTTCCTCGCGGGCACGAAACGGTAGAGGAGGAGCACGGTGACGGCGATGGCGACGAGCTGGAGCCCGTCGCGCAGCAGGATCCCCGACGGCGTTGCGACATTCGCCCACTCGGTGAAACGGTCGACGAGCTGACTGAAGAACGCGCCTAGGGCCGAGAGCCCGACGATCAGGATCACGAGCACGCCTCCGGCTGCGACGAGTACGAAGTCGACGAGCTTTGCGCGGGCAGCGGGCCGTCCGCGATCGACCTTCATCGCCGCCTCCAGCCCGAGCCGGATCGACGCCATCATCCCCGACGCCCCCCAGAGGAGCGCGACGAGCGAGATCAGACCGATCGCGGAAAGCGGGGTCGCGATCTCCTCGATCGACTGCTGGACGTTTGTCTGCCCTGACTCGGACACGGGCAGGAAGTCGATGAGTTCGTCGATCACCTGTTGTCGAAGTTCGTCGTCCTGGAGCACGAGGCCGAAGATCGAGACGAGCGCGATCGTGAGCGGGAAGAGCGAGAAGAGGACGCGGTAGGCGATCGCTGCTGCGTACTGCGTGCAGCGGTCGGTGAACATGTCCTCGATCGCGCGGGGAAGCGCACGGAGGACTCCGCGTACGACTCCGCCGACGTGCTCGAGGGGCCGCCGTGCGAGTCGCTCGACCCGACCGGAGGGCTCGGCGGCGCCGTCGCTCATCCCCCGGAGTGTAGGGAGGCCTATCCCGGAGCGACCGCCGACGCCGTCTGAAAAATGCGCGCGCGTGGCCGAACGGAACGCTCTCGCCCGAGTCGTCGACTCGCCGATCTTCACGACGATCGTGGTGACGACGATCGCGGTCAACGCCGCCGTGCTCGGGCTCCAGACCTACGAGGGCCTCGAAGACCGCTGGGGCGACGCGCTGTTCGTCGTCAACGGGATCTGCCTCGGGATCTTCCTCGTCGAGCTCGCGCTCCGGATGGCGTCGTACTGGCCGCGCCCGCTCGTGTTCTTCCGGAACGGCTGGAACGTCTTCGACTTCGTCGTGATCCTGGCCGTCTTCGTCCCCGGGATCCGGCAGAACTCGACGCTGCTCCGCCTCCTGCGACTCCTGCGCGTCGTGCGCATCGTCCGCGTTCTTCCCGACCTGCGCATCCTGCTACTCGGCGTCTGGCGCAGCGTGCCCCCGCTCGCGTCGATCGGCGCCGTGACGGCCATGATCCTCTTCGTCTACGGGATGGTGGGCTGGATCTGGTTCGGCGACGAGCTCCCCGAGCAGTGGGGGAACATCGGCCGGGCGATGTTGACGCTCTTCGTGATGCTGACGCTCGAGGACTTCCCCGTCTACATGGCGGACGCGATGGAGTTCGAGCCGTGGGCATGGCTGTACTTCGTCAGCTTCATCCTCGTCGCCGCGTTCATCGTGTTGAACGTGCTCATCGGCGTGGTCCTCAACTCGATGGAGGAAGCGCGCGAGATCGACCGGCGGGAGGCGCTGCGCCAGCGTTACGGCGTCACGCGCCCGTCACCGGTCGACCCGCAGGCCCATGCGCCCGTCGCCGAGCGCATCGCGATCCTGAGAGACGCGCTCGACGAGCTCGAGCTGGAGCTCGCGATCGGGCCGGACCGGAGGAGTGATCCCCCGACCTAGTCGCCGCCTGTCTCGAGGCCGTGGAGGCGATACGCAGTCACGGGCTCGCGCTTCCCCTTCACCCGCATCGGCGGAACCGCCTCGACCACCGCCTGCGAACCGAGCTCGCGAAACGTCTGCTCGTCGATCAGCACGCCCTCGACCGGAGCGGCTGCCTGCAAGCGCGCCGCGAGATTCACGACGTCGCCGACGACGCCGTGTTTGCGGTGGCCACGCGTCGCTCCGACGACGGCAGCGAGGACCTCGCCGCTCGACACGCCGACGCGGAACCGCGGCCAGTCGTCGTGCTCGGCCGCCGTCTGCTGAGCGATGCGCTGAAGGACGAGCGCGGCTTCCGCGGCGCGGAACGCGTGATCCGTTACCGCCGCGTCCTTTCCGAAGAGGACCATCAGCTCGTCACCGACGATCTGATGCACCTCGCCGCCTGCATCTTCCATCAGCGGGATGATCTGCTCGAAGTAGGAGTTCAGCATCGCCGCGACCTCGTCGGGCGGGCGTGCCTCGCTGAACTGCGTGTATCCCGCGAGGTCGGCTAGGAGCACGCTCACCTCCCGTGCACCCGCCAGCGTCTCGTCGAGGTAGAGCGCGCTGAACCGCTCCTGGTGCCACTCCGCCCGTGCGACGAACGCGATCAGCAGGAACGAGCCGAGCATGAGGATGTGCCACTCCCACCACGACAGCTGCCAGTTGACCGCCCACGCGATCACCACCATCGCTTCGGCGAGCAGGACGAACGCCAGCGCCATCGCGAGGACGAAGCGCTCCTGCCGCCTTCGATAGAGACGCAGGAAGCCGAAGGCGGCGAGTCCGAAGAGCGCGACGCCGAGGGCCGCGAGGAGAAGCTGCCAGCCGTCGAGCTGCTCGTCCGCGAGCGGGTCGTCGAGCGGAGGGAGCTCGGCGAGTGAGACCGCTGCCCATGCGGCCACGATCGCACCGAGGGCGACGAGGAGCGCGGGAGCCCACCGCAGGACTCGCTCGGCCTGGTCGCTTCGGAGCTCGAGCGCGGCACCGGCCGCGAACATCGCGGCGAGCAGGAGCCCGAACGGCGTCGCCAGCTCGAACCCCGCGTTCGGCCCGAGCAGAACGCCCGGAGTCGCGAGCGCGTGCAGGCCGAGGAACGCCGCGCTCGCGATGAAGGCCAGGGAGATGAGGAACAGCCGCGCGTCGCGGCGTCGGCGCGCGGCGGTCGTCACGCTGAAGCCGAGCGCCGTCGCGACGAGCGCGGCGCCGAGCACGAGCCAGAAGTGCGCGGGATGGTTCTCCCACGCGCCGTCGATCGTAGGCCGCGCGAGGAACAGCACGAGCAAGAACAGCGGCGCCACCGCGACGGCGACCCAGGTGCCGGTACGCATGCCGCGGAAGTATCCCCGAGGCCTGTCTATCCTCACCTGCGCGATGAAAGTCGTCCTTCCCGACTCGTCCGAGCTCGAGCTCGCCGACGGCGCCACCGGGCTCGACGCCGCGCGCGCGATCGGGCCGAAGCTCGCCGAGCAGGCCGTGCTCGCGCGCGTGGATGGCTCGACTCGAGACCTCCGCCTGCCGCTGACCGACGGCGAGCAGGTCCAGTTCCTGACCACGCGCGACACGGAGGATCCGGACGCGCTGTACGTGCTCCGACACTCGACGGCGCACCTCCTCGCCGAGGCGGTGATGCGTCTCCATCCGGGCGTGAAGATTGCGATCGGCCCGCCGATCGCCGACGGCTTCTACTACGACTTCGAGTTCCCGGAGCCGGTCTCGGAGGCCGACCTGAAGGCGATCGAGGAGGAGATCCGCCGGGAGATCGCCGAGGGGCGGGAGTGGGCGCGCGAGTCGGTCTCGCGCGAGGACGCGATCGCCCGCTTCGAGGCGGAGGAGCAGCCGTACAAGATCGAGCTGGCGCGCGATGCGGACGGCGACATCTCGCTCTACACGCAGGGCGCGTTCACGGATCTCTGCCGCGGCCCGCACCTCCAGAACGCGACGCCGATCAAGGCAGTCAAGCTCACGAGCCTGGCCGGCGCGTACTGGCGTGGCGACGAGAAGAACACGCAGCTCACGCGTATCTACGGCACCGCGTTCTTCTCGCAGGCGGACCTCGACGCGCACCTCGAGCGACTCGAGCAGGCACGGGCGCGCGACCACCGCCGGCTCGGGCTCCAGCTCGATCTCTTCCACTTCGACGAGCACTCGCCCGGCTCGCCACTCTGGCACCCGAAAGGCATGGTGCTCTACAACCAGCTCGAGGCGATCCGCCGTCGCGAGAACGCGCGACGTGGCTACCTCGAGGTGAAGACGCCGCTCATCTACGACAAGGCGCTCTGGGTCACCTCGGGCCACTGGGAGAAGTTCCGCGACAACATGTTCCTCATTCCGGGCGACACCGAGGACCAGACGTACGGGATCAAGCCCATGAACTGCCCCGGGCACATGCTGCTCTTCGGCTCGCAGCTGCGGAGCTACCGTGACCTCCCGATCCGCTACGCCGAGGCCGCGCCGCTCCATCGAAACGAGCTCGCAGGCACGCTCCACGGCCTCACCCGGGTTCGCTACGTCACGCAGGACGATGCGCACATCTTCTGCACGGAGGAGCAGATCGCCGCCGAGGTCGACGGGTGCATCGACTACGTGAAGTACCTCTACGGTCTCTTCGGGCTCGAGCCGCATGCGGAGCTCTCCACGCGGCCCGACGATCGCTTCGGCACCGACGAGCAGTGGGACACGGCCGAGGGGCGGCTGCAGGAAGCCCTCGAACGGCACGAGCTGCGCTACGTGATCGGCGAAGGCGAAGGCACGTTCTACGGCCCGAAGATCGACCTGCACATGACGGACGTCATCGGTCGGAGCTGGCAGATGGGGACCATCCAGTACGACATGCAGATGCCGGCGCGCTTCGGGCTCACCTACATGGGCGCTGACAACCGTGAGCACATGCCGCTCGTCGTGCACCGGGCGCTTTACGGCTCGTTCGAGCGGTTCATCGGGATCCTCGTCGAGCACTACGCTGGCGCGTTCCCGTTCTGGCTCGCTCCCGTGCAGGCACGGTTGATCCCGGTCGGAGAGGGGCACCGCGAGGCAGCTGCGGCGCTCCGCGAGCGCCTCGAGGCCGAGGGCTACCGCGGCGAGGTCGACGAGCGCGACGACACGCTCGGAAAGCGCATCCGCGACGCCGAGCTCGAGAAGGTGCCGTTCGTGATCGTCTACGGCGACCGCGAGTCGGACGCCGCCCTCGCGGTGCGCGAGCGCGGGGGGGAACAGTCGACGCACTCGTTGGACGCGCTTCTCGAGAGGTTTCGGGAGCTCGCAGCCGAGGCAGGCTCGGACTAGGTGCTAGCATCCCGACTCTGCAAGCAGGAGCTCATCGCTTCCTCACCTCCCGGGCTTGACTCGCGGAGGTTCAACCGAGCCGGTTGGACGAGGTGACGAGCCGCTGCGTGCAGCGGTTCGTGTCGTTTACAAGGAGGAAGCTGAGAGCTTGATGAAGGGCCTTTGAGACCTCGCCGCCGCCGGCCGGATCTCGACCGGCAGGTCCCGCGCAAGCGGGACGAGCGAATCAACGAGGAGATCCGCGCGCAGAGCGTGCGCCTGGTCGACGAGAACGGCGGGCAGGTCGGGATTCTCCCGACCAAGGAAGCGCTCGAGTACGCCTTCGGCAAGGGCCTCGACCTCGTCGAGGTGGCCGCCGGCGCCGATCCGCCCGTTGCGCGCGTCATGGACTACTCGAAGTACCGCTACGAGCAGGATCAACGCGCCAAGCAGGCCCGTAAGCATCAGCAGCAGATCCAGATCAAGGAGATCAAGCTCAGACCGAAGATCGGAATCCACGACTACGAGACCAAGAAGGGGCACGTCGTCCGTTTCCTCGGGCAGCGCGCGAAGGTCAAGGTCACGATCATGTTCCGGGGGCGCGAGACGCTGCACCCGGATCGTGGGCGGGACCTGCTGATGCGGCTCGCGGAGGACGTCAAAGAGCTCGGCTCGATCGAGCAGCAACCTCTCCTCGACGGTCGCAACATGGTCATGGTGCTCGCGCCGAACAAGAACGTGGGAGTGAAGACAGATGCCAAAGATGAAGACGGGGAAAGGCGCGAAGAAGCGCTTCAAGGTGACCGGGACGGGGAAGCTCCTGCGCCGGCACGGGATGAGGAGCCACAACCTCGAGAAGAAGTCGTCGAAGCGTAGGCGCGGATTCCGCAAGATGGACGGCGTCGCCGACAGCGACGCGAAGAGTGTCAAGAAGCTCTTGAGGGGCGGCTGACATGCCCAGGGTCAAGCGCGCTGTCCACGCACGGAAGAAGCGCGCCAAGGTCCTCGACCAGGCGAAGGGCTACTACGGGCGCAAGAAGTCGAGCTACCGCTTCGCGAAGGAGCAGGTCGAGCACTCGCTCGTCTATGCCTACCGCGACCGCAAGAACCGCAAGCGCACCTTCCGGTCGCTCTGGATCATGCGGATCAACGCCGCGGCGCGGGAGCACGACCTCTCGTATAACCGCTTCATGGCGGGTGTGCGCAAGGCGGGGATCGAGCTCGACCGCAAGTCGCTCGCCGACATCGCCGTGAGCGACCCGCAGGCGTTCGCCGCGGTCGCCGAGCGCGCCAAGGCCGCGCTCGACGCCGAAGCGGCCTGATCGAATCGCGTCAGAACGAGAAGCTCCGGCTCGTCCGGAAGCTTCTCTCTGCGAGGAAGCAGCGGGACGAGACCGGGCTCTTCGCCGTCGAGAGCGAGGATCTCGTCGAGGCTGCCGCCGCCGCGGGCATCGAGCCGGTCGAGCTGCTGGTCGCCGGTGAGAACGTCGTGCCGGAGCTCCTCGGCGAGGTCTCGACGCTGGGCCACGCGCCTCGCGTCGTCGGTGTCTACCGCCGTGCGGACCTTCCCGTGGGCGCGCGCGATGTGATTCTCGCGCTCTGGCAGGTCGCCGACCCTGGGAATGTCGGGACGCTGCTGCGCACGGCGGATGCCTTCGGAGCAGGCGTGTCGCTGTCGCCCGGGTGCGCCGATCCGACCGGTCCACGGGCGCTGCGGGCCTCGGCGGGAGCGATCTTCCGCGTGCCGCTCGTCTCCTGGGACGAACTTCCGGAGCGACGCGTTGCGCTCGTCGCTCACGGCGGCGCACCCCTGGCGGAGGCCGATCTCACGCCGCCACTCGCCTTCTTTCTCGGGGCGGAGCGTGAGGGGCTGCCGGAGAGCCTCGTGACTCAGTGTCACAAGGCATCGATTCCGACGCCTGGGGACGCCGAGTCACTGAACGTCGCCGCGGCTGGGGGAATCGCGCTGTACGAGCTCTCGCGGCGGCCTGGCTTGTAACCGATCGTTACAAGCTCCTGGCGCGGGGCGTGACGAACGTCGTCCGGCGTGCCACCATGCGACTCGTGGCTGACTGGGAGCAGCCGGAGGAACTGGGCGTCCGGACGGTCGGCGAGCGCGTGCGCTCGTTGCGGCGCTCGGCCGGGCTGAGCCAGGAGGAACTGGCGGCGGGCAGGTTCTCCAAGGAGTACGTGAGCCAGATCGAGCGGGGGAAGACGCGGCCGACTTCAGAGACGCTCGAGTGGATCGCCGGCCGTCTCGACACCGACCGGGAGTTTCTCGAGCACGGTGTCAGCAAGGCGGACGTGGAGAGGGTCGACGCCGCGCTCGCCGAGGCCGAGCGCCTCGTCGACACGGCGCACTACGACGACGCGCTGGCAGCGCTGCGAGATGCGCGTGAGCGCGCCGGCGCCACACCCGCCCCCGCCCGCGCGCTCCGGCTGCTCCGCACGGAAGTGTGGATCCGAATCCGGACGGGCGAGCTCGGGCAGGCGATGTCTCTCCTCGAGGAAGCGGCAAGCCTCGCCGTCTCGCCAGGGTTCACCGATGTCGACCGAGCCGAGATCGTGTTCCTCGTCGGGGTCGTTCGCTACTCGGAGTCGAAGATCGGGGAGGCGATCGTTCTCTTCGGCGAGGCACTGGAGCTCGCCGTCGCCGCCGACGGATGCGCCGATCGCCTCCGTTCGGACATCTTCCACTGGCGCGCGCGCTGCCATCGCCGGAATCGCGACTGGGTCGCCGCTGAAGCGGACATCGAGCGCGCTCTCGAGCTCGCGGACGCAGTCGCGGACGAGCGTCGAAGCGCCGACGCGCTCTTCCAGGCTTCGCTCGTCGCCCAGCGTCAGGGACGCTGGGCGCTTGCGCGCACGTACGCCGAGCGCGCGCGGGTGCTCTTCGCCGGACTCGGGGACCGGGCAACGGTCGGTCGCCTGCTGAACAACCTGGCGGGCTTCGAGCACCTCCTCGGCGACACGCCGCGAGCAGCCATGCTGCTCGACGAGGCGTTCGGGATCTTCGTCGACCTCGACCTGCCGGTCGACGCGGGCTACGTGTGCTCGTCGCTCGCGGAGGTCTGGCTGGAGAGCGGCGACGTCGAGAGGAGCGAGATGCATGCGCGGAAGGCTCTCGACCTTCTCGGCGATCGCGTCGACCACCTGCAGGAGGTCGGGACGGCGCAGCTCACGCTCGGCCGTTCACTCGCGGCCCAGGGCAGGGTCGATGACGCGGAGCGCTGGATCGCCTCCGCCGACGAGACGTTCGAGCGGGCACGCTCGACCGGCCATCGGAGCTCCGCCTGGATCGCCCTGGGCGACGTCGAGAGCCTGCGGGGCGACGACCGCGCCGCGGCCGGTCTCTATCGGCGCGCGGCGCTCGCGCTGCAGGACGTCGACGCGTAGACAGGCAGACGACGGCCTCCCGCCACGTCGCCGTGGGGGAGACCGGAGTCGAACCTCGAACGCGTCGCGCTAGCTGCCGTCGAAGAAGCCGCCGCCGAGGGAGGCGAGGAGGCCGGCAAACGCCGTCACAGCGACAACGAGGTACCGCGCATTTCCCTTGGTGAACACAGCTGTCCTTTCGTGTATTGCTGTCTAGCGCAGGGTCCGGCCCGAAGGTGTGATCGGACACCCCCGTACGGGGGATCCACGGGGCTCCGCTGGAGCTCGACGACCCTGGAGCGCAGCGCTACGCGTCGATCAGGGCGTTCGATTCGGTCGGCTCAGCGTGCCACGTCCGAAGGCGTGGCACCAGATGGCTCTTCAGGGCATGGCTTCGCGGGACATGCGCTCAACCAAAACCGCCACCCCCGCCACCGCCGCCACCGCCGCCCCCGCCGGAGAAGCCGCCGCCACCGCCGCTGCCGCCCGAGTTTGGTGGCGCAAGCGCGTCGCCGAAGCCCGACGCGAGGTCGCCGATCGAGAGGCTCGACGCGCCGGAGCCCAGGTCGCCGTGCGGCGAGATCCAGTAGATCGCGCTCGACTCGGCGAGCGCCTCCGGCATGTGCAGCTGCGCGCCCTGCAGTACGCGCTCGGCGATTCCGAAGGCGATTCCGTAGACGAGGAAGCGCTCCCAGAGCTCGAGCGTCGCGGGCGGCGCCTCCTGCAGTCGCGGGAAGTCCGAGAGGTAGCGGCGGAACGCCTCCCAGCGCTCCGCTTCCTGCTGACCGGCGCGCGTTCGGCGTCGCCACACGCGGCGGTTGAAGACAAGGGTGCCGAGACACAGCGCCGCGTTCACGAAGAGACACGCGCCGAGTCCCACGAGCAGGACGTCCGAGTACCGCGGATAGACGGGCCGCCAGTCGCGCACGCCGAGGTAGACGATGATGCCACCGCCGATCGCGAACAGCAGGATCGCGAGGACGAGAGGGACGGCGCCCGTGGACCTGAACCAGGAGAGCCGATCGGCCTCCGCGGCGACCGCGTTCTTGAACGCCGTAAAGCGACCGTGCATGGATGCGCGCTCGTCCTCGATCTCGTCGCGGAAGCGCGAGAGCCGCTCGCTGCCTCCGTCGAGCACGTCGTCGACGACATCGGCGACGTCTCTCTCCCAGGCGCGCAGCTCCCGGTTTTCCCCGGCGGAGATCTCCAGGTCGGAGATCGTCTCGCTCCTGAGCCCTGCCCAGATCGGGCGTTCGGTAGTCGTCGGCGCGGCCTTGTACACGCCCCGCCGAACGAGGTCGAAGAGCGTCGCGGTGAACTCGTACGAGCCCGCCTCGCCTCCCTGGCGGAGGAGCGTCGGGACGAGCGCAGGCTCGGTGTCGGTCGGCGGCTCCTGCTCGTACTCGCGGTCGTAGCCCGTACGGCGCTCGCGACCCATGAACCAGAAGACGGCCCAGATGACGAGGAGGGCCGGGAGTGTCGCGAGCGCGAGCCCAACGAGACCCGTGCGAAGCGGATGCGACTTGAGGGCGTCGATGCGTTCGCGGTCGGTCTCGTAGGCCTCCGCGTCCGCGAGCTCCTCCGCGACGATCCGGTCGAAGCCGTTCCCGCGTGCGACGCGCATGCCCGCGGTGGAGGTGAACGCCGTCCGTGGGATCAAGGTGCGGAGCTCGACGAACTGCTCGGCCGGGACGTCCACCGCGCGCAGGGTGGCACGCGTACCCACGATCTCCACGTCCCCGCGCACCCAAACTGGCTTCCCCCAGGCGCGGAGGATCTTGCCCGGTGCGGTCTCGACGCCGACGAGTCGAGCGAGGCTCTGCTCCCACTGGTCTCCCCAGACCTTCAGGTTGACGTCCACGACGTCGTCGTAGGCGACGGCGACCTTGCGCAGGACGTACGAGACCGTGAACGCCCGCGTCTGGTTGCGCGCGTCGAAGTACCAGACGATCCGTACCGTATCGCCGCGCCGCTCGACGCCGAACGTGCCGGGTCGGCCGGGCTCGAGGCTCGTCTGGTTTCCGCGTATGAACGCGACGCCGCGCTCCACGACGATCGGATTCACGAGCGACTCGCCCTCGCGCAGAGGAATGTCTCGATAGCCGAAGGTGAAGTCGCCCGAGAACGCGACCTCGAGGCGCTCGCTGACGCCGAGGGACCCGTCGTTCTGGACGTCGACCGCGACGTCGGCCTGGAGCAGGCTGTAGCTGTCGGCGCGCGCCGCGCCGGGGATACTCAGAGCGACGAGCGCGGCGAAGGCAGCGACGAGGCACGCGATGAGCAGTCGAGACGACCGCGGCCGCGAAGCGGACGCCTTCAGGGATTTTCGCGCGACCGGAAGATCCGCGTTAGCGGACTTCCGGTCTTGCGCCCTCAAAAAGCCACGACCGGTGGTTCCCGTTGTCCTTCTTCCTCGACCTCGAAGAACTCGCGGATGGTGAAGCCGAACGGCCCCGCGACGACCAGCCCGGGGAACGTCTGCACCGTGTTGTTGAACGTGAGCACGGTGTCGTTGTAGACCTGGCGGCTGACGGCCACGCGGTTCTCGGTCTCGGACAGCTCGGTCTGCAGCTGGCGGAAGTTCTCGTCCGCCTGGAGCTCGGGGTACGCCTCGGCGACGGCGAAGAGGCGTCCCAGCGCAGCACCGAGGATCCCTTCGGCCTGCGCCGCCTCCGCCGGGTTGCCCGCCTGCTGCGCCCGGGCACGTGCCTGCGTGACCGCCTCGAACGTCTCGCGTTCGTGCGCGGCGTAGCCCTTCACCGTCTCGACCAGGTTCGGGATGAGGTCCCAGCGCCGCTTGAGCTGGACCTCGACCTGCGCCCACGCGTTGTCGACGCGGTTGCGTTGCTGGACGAGCCGGTTGTACAGCGCGACGAGCAGCAGCGCGACGACGACGACGATCGCGATGAGCACGATGAGCCAGATCACGGGCCCGACTCTATCGCGCTCGCGTGACGAAGATCATGTCCTCGTCTCCGTCATGCGGATGCCGATCGAACCAGCCGTAGACGGCGTCGACCGCGAGGTCCGCCTCGTCGAGAAGACGCAGCCACTCGGGGACGGAGAGCCAGTGAAGGCCGAAGGAGGTCAGGGATCCGTCCGAGCGCACCGAGAGCGTGAGCGTCCGCGAGCCCTCGTCCCAGTCGGCGCGTTCGAAGATCCCCGGCTCGCGCTCGAGCCAGCGGCCGTTCGTCTCTTCGATGTCTTCCCGGCTCGGCGAGAAGACGTCGAAGACGAAGCGACCGCCGTCGGCGAGTAGAGCGCAGGCTGCGCGGAGGGCGCGGAGCTTCTCGGCCTCCGTCTCCATGTGCAGGAGCGACCGAAACGGGCAGATGACGAGCGGCACGCGCTCACCGACCGGGGGTTCGCGGAGGTCTCCGAGCCGAAGCTCGATGCGGTCCGCGACACCGGCTTCGTCCGCCGCCGCATGTGCCACGGCGAGCATGCCGGGAGACGAGTCGACGCCGATGACCTCGACCCCGGCGCGGGCAATAGGGACGGCGATGCGGCCGGTCCCGACTCCGAGCTCGACCACGGGGCCGCCGGACGCGAGCGCCTCGTCGACGTAGAAGCCGACGTCCTCGGTGACCGACCGGCTCCACGGGTCGTAGAAGGCTGCGATCTCGTCGTAGAGCCCCATCACGGCGATTCAAGCAGCAGCCCGCCGTCGTAGGGTCTTGCGCGTGGAGACGGACGTCGATCGAGCGACGCTTGCCGCGTTCGTAACCGGCTCGGTGCTCGCGGGCGGCAACGGCGTGGCGATTCGCTTCTCGAACCGCGAGCTCGATCCGCTCTGGGGAGCGGGATTGCGGTTCGTCCTTGCTGCCCTCCTCATGTTCGCTCTCGTCGCGCTGCTCAGGGTGACGTTGCCAAGCGGCCGCGCTCTTGCAGGCGCGGTCGTGTTCGGCCTGCTCCAGTTCGGCGCCACGTATGCGTTCGCGTACTACGCCCTCATCGAGCTCCATGCCGGCTTCGGCCAGATCCTGCTCGCCCTCGTGCCGCTCATGACGCTGTTCCTCGCTGTCGGCCAGCGTCAGGAGCGCTTCCGTCTCACCGCGCTCGGCGGGGCGCTGCTCGCGCTCGCGGGCATCGTCGTGATGTCGAGCGCGCCTCTCGAGGACTCGCTCCCACTCTTCTCCGTGCTCGCCGCGATCGCCAGCGCGCTGTGCTTCGCACAGGCCGCGGTGCTCGTGCGCTGGCTGCCTCCGGTGCATCCGGTCGCGATGAACGCTGTGGGCATGACCACCGGGGCAATAGCTCTCGTTCTCGCCGCCCTCGTGGCAGGCGAGACACTCGAGCTGCCGAATCGCTCGGCGACGTGGAGCGCGGTCGTCTACATCGCGACGTTCGGCTCGATCGGAGTCTTCCTTCTCTATCTCTTCGTGCTCGGGCGTTGGGTCGCGTCGCGGGCGGCGTACTCGTTCGTCCTCATCCCGATCGTCACGGTTGTCCTCTCCGCCTGGCTCGACGACGAGCCCGTGGGCGTCGGTCTCGTGCTGGGCGGCGCTCTCGTCCTCGCCGGTGTTTACGTCGGCGCGCTTCGAAGCCCGACCCAGAGCGCGTCCGCGCACTGACGGGAGTGCGCGTGGCACGTTGGGTAACCTCGGCGCTCCCGTGGAGCCCCAGGCACTCGAGAACGCCGCCCTAACAGCTGCCGAGGCGGCGATGTCGGTCGAGGAGATCGAGAACGTCCGCGTCGAGTTCCTCGGACGCAAGAGCGAGCTGAAGCTCGCATTGCGCGAGGTCCGCGACCGCGAGACGGGCATGGCTCTGAACGCCCTCCGGGAGCGTCTCGAGAGCGTCATCGACGAGCGCGAGGCGGCGCTGTCGCGTGCCGAGCTCGACCGGCGTCTCACCGACGAGCGCGTGGACGTGACCATGCCCGGCACGCCGATCCGGCGCGGGCACCTGCACCTCATCACGCAGATCCGGCGCGAGGTGGAGGACATCTTCCTCGGGCTCGGCTACACCGTCGTCGACGGTCGCGAGGTCGAGACGACCCGGTACAACTTCGACGCGCTCAACTTCCCGCCCGGACACCCGACGCGCTCGCCGCTGCAGACGCTCTTCCTCGACGAGGAGACGGTGCTCCGCACGGAGACGTCGCCCTCGCAGATCAGGACGATGGAGTCGCAGGCGCCGCCGGTGTACATCGTCACCCTCGGTCGCGTCTACCGGCGCGACACGCCGGATGCGACGCACACGCCGACGTTCCACCAGGTGGAGTGCCTCGCGGTCGACGAGGGCATCACGCTGGGCGATCTGGAAGGCACGCTCGACTACTTGCTGAAGGCGTTGTTCGGCGAAGAGCGCCGGAGCAAGTTCGTCACGCACCACTTCCCGTTCACAGAGCCGTCGGTGGAGGCGCTCGTCTCGTGCCACATCTGCGACGGCGCGGGTTGCCCCGTATGCCGCCACTCGGGCTGGATCGAGGTCGGCGGATCGGGGATGGTCGACCCCAACCTCTTCGAGTTCGTCGGCTACGACCCCGAGCGCTACACGGGGTTCGCCTTCGGCTGGGGGCTCGAGCGGATCGCCGTGCTCCGCCACGGCATCCCCGACCTGCGCGAGCTCTGGCGCAACGATCCCCGGGTGCTGGGTCAGTTCTGATGCGCGCTCCGCTCTCGTGGTTGCGCGAGTACGTCACCGTCGACGCGGCGACTGAGGAGATCGCGGACCGGCTCTTCACGTCATCCGTCCAGGTGGACGCGCTGGTCGACGTCGGCGTGCCGGACGTCGACGGCAACACCGGCCGCTTCCTCGTCGGCCGGGTGCTCGAGGTGGGTGCGCATCCGAACGCCGACCGGCTGCGTGTCTGCCAGGTCGACGTCGGCGAGGGCGACGCGCGCCAGATCGTCTGCGGCGCCTGGAACTTCGAGGCAGGTGCGACGGTTGCAGTCGCGCTGCCCGGCGCGTTCCTGCCGATCTTCCCGGAGCCGCTCGACGAGCGCGAGCTCCGCGGGCAGCCCTCGCGCGGGATGATCCTCGCCGAGGACGAGGTGGGCCTCGGCGACGACCACGCGGGGATCATGGTGCTCCCGGAGGGGTCCGAGCCGGGAACGCCGCTCGTCGACGTCCTGCCCATCCGCGACCAGGTGCTTGACGTGACGCCGACCGTGAACCGGGTCGACTTGCTCTCCATGACCGGTCTCGCACGCGAGATCGCCGGGCTGTTCGGCGGCGAGCTCCATCTGCCGGAACCGCCGGATCCGGAGATCGTCGACGTGGAGGCAGTCGACATCACGATCGAGGACTTCCACGGCTGCCCGCGCTACATCGGCCGCGTCTTCCGCGACGTTGCGATCGGCCCGTCCCCGCAGTGGTTGCGCTCGCGCCTCTTCCTCGCGGAGATGCGATCGATCTCGAACGTGGTCGACGTCACGAACTACGCGATGCACGTCTGGGGCAGCCCGCTACACGCCTTCGACCGCGCGAAGCTCACGGGTGGGCGCATCGCCGTCCGGCGCGCGCGGTCCGGCGAGGAGCTGCGCACGCTCGACGGGACACTCCGCCGGCTCGATCCTGAAGACCTGCTCATCACCGACGGCGAGAAGGCCGTGGCGCTCGCCGCGATCATGGGGGGCGAGGACAGCGAGGTCACCGACGACACGACGGACGTGCTGCTCGAGGCGGCGAACTTCGAGCCGCTCGGGATCCTCCGGACATCGGAGAGGCTCGCGCTGCGAACGGCGGGCTCGAACCGCTGGGAGAAGGGCGTCGATCCGCACCTCGCCGAGAACGCCGCGGTACTCGCAAGCCGCTTGCTCGTCGATCTCGCTGGCGCGCGGATGACCGGCCACGTCGACGTCAACGACGGGCTGCCGGAGCGTCCGGTCGTCCGCTTTCGCCCGGAGCGCGCGTCCAAGCTGATCGGGATCGAAGTCCCGCAGGACGACCAGCGGACAACGCTGACCGGCTTCGGGTTCGACGTGTCCGACGACTGGCAGGTGACCGTGCCGACATGGCGCGCGCGGGATGTCTCACGCGAGGTCGACCTGATCGAGGAGGTCGCACGGCCGCTTCTGGACCGCATCCCCTACACCATGCCGCTCCGCCGGCACGTGCAGGGGCGGCTCACGAAAGAGCAGCGCCTGCGCCGCGTTGTCGAGGACACGCTGGTCGGCGCCGGGCTCTCCGAGGCCTACACGTGGAGCCTCGTGGCAGACGATCCGAGCCCGGACGCGATTCGTCTCCCGAATCCGATGAGCTCGGAGCAGGCGATCCTGCGAACGACGATCGTGCCGGGCCTGATCGAGGCTGCGCGCATCGGGGTCGATGCGGGAGCGGAGCACGTCGCGCTTTTCGAGATTGCGCGGGTCTACCTGCCCTCGGGGAGCCAGCTCCCCGACGAGCATTGGCGGGTCGCCGCGATCGCCGCGGGTGGCTACGCCGAGATCAAGGGCGTCGCCGAGGCGCTCTACTCCGCGCTCGGACTCGGGCTCAGGGTCGAGCGAGGGTCTCAGCCGCTCCTCCACCCGGGGAAGGCGGCGACGACCCAGGCCGGCTGGCTCGGTGAGTTGCATCCTTCGCTTCTCGAGGGGATCTGGGGCGTCTTCGAACTCGACCTCGCGACGCTGTTCGCCGGTGTTCCCGAGCGGATCGTCTACGAGGACGTCATCACGTACCCGGCGGTGCTGCAGGACATCGCGGTCACGGTCGACGAGGACGTCGAGGTCGGCTCGCTCGTCGACGCGGCGCGGGAGGCGGCGGGCACGCTCCTCCGCGAGGCGCGCGTCTTCGACGTGTACCGCGGCGACCAGGTCGGCGCCGGGCGCAAGTCCGTCGCGATCCACTTCGCATTCCAGTCGCCCGAGCGGACGCTCACCGAGGAAGAGGCAACGACGGCGCGCGAGCGCATCGTGGCCGCGCTCGCCGAGCGCTTCTCGGCCGAGTTGCGCGCCTGAGCAATCCGATCCCCGCCGACGGCGCGTAGATACCCGCAATGGGACGACTCGCGGTCCTCGCCGTCTCGCTCCTCGTGCTCGCCTCGCTCGGCGCCGCGGGTGGAGAGGCGACCCCGGCCCAGGCGACGAAGCTCCACGCGCGGGTCGGGCCGAGCTTCACGATCTCGCTCTCGACCGAGGCGGGCGCTCGCGTCACGAATCTCGACCCCGGGACGTACGACATCACGGTCGACGACATGTCGGAGGAGCACAACTTCCACCTCAGCGGGCCGGGCGTCGACCGCGCGACCGAGATCGGCGACCTCGGCACGCAGGCGTGGACGGTGACGCTCCGGGACGGGACGTACCGGTACGTCTGCGACCCGCATCAGGGAACGATGAGGGGGTCGTTCACGGTGGGGAACGCCACGTCGCCGCCTCCGACGCCGAAGCCGCCGTCGAACGCGGTGACGCCGAAGTCGAAGCTCCGACTGGCCTCAGGCCCGGGCTTCACCATCTCGCTGAAGACCGCAGCCGGCAAGGCGGTGAAGACGATGACGACCGGCACGTACACGGTCGCCGTCCGAGACCGCTCGACGATCCACAACGCGCACCTCGTCGGCCCCGGTTACAACCGGAGAACGACCGCTCCCTTCGTCGGGAGCCAGACGTGGAAAGTGAGGCTCGCACGGGTCGGGACGCTGCGCTTCCTCTGCGACCCGCACGCGTCGCAGATGCGAGGCTCCGCGAAGATCGTCCGCCGCTAGACCGAACGCCCTGCGACGCGCCAGACGGGGCCCTGCGTGACGTCGTTCGCGGCGTCGGAGAGGTCGTGGACGACCGTGGTCCGGCCAGTGATGCCCTCCGCGTCCATGTGCTCGAAGCAGCGGCGCGCCATCTGCGGCGTGACGCCGTAGCCCTGCTTGCCCGAGACGCGGAAGCGGAGAGCGAGTGCATCCGGCACCCGGGTCGGGTTCATCGGAGCGCCGAGGAGCGCCGCGCGGGGCAGGTTGTCGCTGGAGTCGAGCTCGAGCTCGGCCAGCACGTCGCTCCAGTCCGGCGGGAGCGTGGCGACCAGGCCGTCCCACTGGGCTGCGAGGTCCGGTGGCGGCGTGTCCGGCGGCGAAGGGCCGCGTTCGGCGCGAGACGTCGCGTGGATTAGCGCGAGCGTGCCCCAGACGCGGTTGCGGTCGACCCGTCTGAGGACGTTCCGCACGCGCTCACCGCCGGCGTCCGCGCGCGTGACGTGGAACCGGAGCTCGCCGCCGACGCGTACGGGCTGGAGCGGCGCGAGGACCGCCGCGGCTTCGGATGGCGATCCCTCGGGCGCGAACGAGAGTCGCACCTCCGCCCACTCCGGGTCGAGCTCCTGCTCGATCTGCGTCCACTGATCGGCGGCTCGCATCGGCGGATCAGCATAATGGCCGCTCGATGACGACCGTCGAAGAGCGAGCCGAATCGGGAGGTCGGGGAGTCTCCGAGGAGATGCTGCGCGGCTTCTTCCGCGAGATGCTCCTTATCCGCCGCTTCGAGGAGAAGGTCGAGGACCGCTTCCGCGCCGGCGAGCTGCCCGGGTTCCTGCACGTCGCGATCGGGCAAGAAGCGACGGCGACCGGCGTCTGCGCAGCACTCGCGCGCGAGGACGTCATCGCGTCGACGCACCGAGCCCACGGCCATGCGATCGCGAAGGGCACGCCGGTCGAGCGGATCATGGCCGAGCTCTACGGCAAGGTCGAAGGCTGCAGCAAGGGCTACGGCGGCTCGATGCACCTCTACGACGTCGAGGTCGGAAACCTCGGTGCGAACGCGGTCGTCGGAGGCGGCCTCCCCGGGATCGTCGGCGCAGCGCTCGCGTTTCAGATGCGCGGCGAGACGCGCCTCGCGGTCGCGTTCTTCGGCGACGGCGCGACGAACACGGGCACGTTCCACGAGTCCATGAACCTCGCGCAGCTGTGGAAAGTGCCGGCGGTGTTCGTCCTCGAGAACAACGGCTGGGCGGAGTCGACGCCGGCGAGCCAGCAGCTGCCGCTCCCCGTCGAGGAGCTGGGCAAGCGCGCTGCGGCCTACGGCATGAAGCTCATCGAGGCGGACGGGCAGGACGTGGAGGCCGTGTATCTCGCGACCCTCGCGGCGCGCGAGCACGCGCTCGCGGGCAAGGGCCCGGTGTTGCTGCATCTGCGCACGCACCGGCTCACGGGCCATTTCGTCGGCGATCCACAGGTCTACCGCGACAAGGACGAGCTGAAGGAGGAGCGCGAGACGAAGGACCCGATCCGCCTCCTCGGCGCGCGGCTCGACATCGACGACGACGAGCTCGCGACGATCGACGCCGAGTTGACGGCGGAGGTCGAGGCGGCCGTCGAGTTCGCGAAGGCCGGGACCGACCCGAAGCCCGAGGACGCGCTCAAGTACGTCTATGCCTGAGCTGACCTACCGCGAAGCGGTCCGCGACGCGCTCGGGAAGGCGCTTCGCGAGGACGAGAGCGTCTTCATCATGGGCGAGGACATCGCCGAGATGGGTGGCTCGATGGCGGTCACGCAGGGTCTCCTCGACGAGTTCGGGCCGACCCGAGTGCGCAACACGCCAATCTCGGAGATGGCGATCGTGGGAACCGGCATCGGTGCCGCGATCCAGGGGATGCGACCGATCGTCGAGATCATGTACGAGGACTTCCTCACGATCTCGATGGAGCAGCTCGTGAACCAGGCCGCCAAGCATCGGACGATGTCCGGCGGCCAGATCTCGGTGCCGCTGACGATCCGCACGCAGGGCGGCGCGGGCTGGTCGCCGGGCGCGCAGCACGCCCAGCAGCTCGAGGCCTGGTTCGTGCACGTGCCCGGGCTCAAGGTCGTGTTCGCGTCGACACCGGAGGACGTGCGCGGCCTGCTCTGGTCCTCGATCTACGACGAAAACCCCACGGTCTTCTTCGAGCACCGGACCCTCTACCCGATCAAGGGCGAGGTGCCAGAGGAGCTCGCGCCGATCCCGCTCGGAAAGGCGCGCGTCCACCGCGAGGGCTCGGACGTCACCGTCGTCGCCACGGGACGTCTCGTCCACGAGTCGTTGCAGGCGGCGGAGGAGGCGGAGAAGGACGGCATCTCGGTCGAGGTCGTCGATCCGCGGACCCTGTCGCCGCTGGACGAGGAGACGATCCTCGAGTCGGTGAAGAAGACGACGCGGTGCGTGACGGCCCACGAGGCGGTTACGCGCGGCGGATTCGGCGCCGAACTCACGGCGGTGATCCAGCACGGCGCCTTCGACCACCTCGACGCTCCGATCGAGCGCGTCGGCGCGGCGTTCGCCCCGCTGGCCTTCGCCCCGACGATGGAGCAGTGGGCCGTCCCGCACGCCGACGACGTCCTCGAGGCGATCCGGCGGACGGTCGCGCGCGCGTAGCGATGGCGACCGAGGTCAAGCTCCCGCGTCTCGGCCAGGGCATGGAGTCGGGCACGATCGTACGCTGGCTCAAGACCGAGGGCGACGCCGTCGCGAAAGGCGAGCCGCTCTTCGAGCTCGACACCGACAAGGTGACGCAGGAAGTCGAAGCCGATTCGGATGGCGTCCTGCTGAAGATCGTCATCGCCGACGGCGAGGTCGACGTGGGAACGACGGTCGGCATCATCGGAGCCGAGGACGAGGACGTCAGCGCGCTTCTCGCCGGTGCACAGGGTGGGAACGGCGACGCGCCGGCGGCCGTCACGACCGAGGCGGAGGCGGAGACGGAGGACGCCGCGCCGCCGCAGGCTGAGCCGCAGCCGACACCACCGCCAAGTGACACAGTGTCACAAGGCGAGGAGGGCGCTGAGCCCGAGGCGGTCGCCGCTCCGCCGCCGCGCGCGGACGGCGAGCGCGTGAAGGCGAGCCCACTCGCGCGTCGCATCGCGCGCGAGCGCGGAATCGACGTGGAGCAGATCGCCGGCACCGGGCCCGAGGGGCGCGTGATCGCCGAGGACGTCGAGAAGGCTGCAGTCCAGCCGGCAGCGCCGAGTGTGCCCACTGCGGCGCCCGAGTTCGAGGTCGTGGAGCTCACGTCGACTCGAAAGACGATCGCCCGCCGGCTCACCGAGGCATGGCAGGCGCCCGTTTTCCAGCTCACGGTCACCGCCGACGCCACCGAGCTCGTCGCGACGCGCGAGCGAATGGTCGAGCTCATGCGCGACGGCGACGCCAAGCCCACGGTCTCCGACGTCCTCACGCGCCTCGTCGCCTCGGCGCTCGTGCGCCACGGGCCCGTGAACGCGAACTTCGTGGACGGCAAGCTCCACCGCTTCTCTGCGGCCAACGTCGGTCTGGCCGTCGCCGCACCTGCGGGGCTCGTAGTGCCCGTGATCCGCGACGCCGACCGCAAGTCCGTGCAGCAGATCGCAGCGGATCGAGCGGACATCGTCACTCGTGCGCGCGACGGCAAGCTCAAGCTCGACGACCTCGAGGGCGGCACCTTCACGATCTCGAACCTCGGCATGTACGGGATCGAGGAGTTCGTCGCCGTCCTCAACCCGCCGCAGGTCGCGATCCTGGCGGTGGGTTCGATCGAGGACCGCCCGACGGCGATCGAGGGCGAGTTCGCGATCGTGCCGACGATGACGATGACGCTCACGTGCGACCACCGCGCGATCGACGGCTCCGAGGGCGCCGAGTTCCTCCGCGACCTGAAGGCCTACGTCGAGAGCCCCGCCCTCGCCTTGTAGCCTCCTGGCATGGTCATCCGGCGGGGCGGTCGGCAGGACGTCAGGTTCCTCCGCGACATGCTCCACCACGCCTACTACTGGCGCGAGCGGAATCCGGGCAACGGCCCGGGGCCGGCGGCGCGGTACGTGAAGGGCTGGGGACGCCCGGGCGACACCGTGCTCATCGCAATCGACGACGGCTTTCCGGTCGGCGCGGCCTGGTACCGCCTCTTTCGTCGTGACAACCCCGGGTACGGGTTCGTCGACGAGGAGACACCGGAGCTCGCGATTGCGGTTGTGCCGAACCGTCGCGGGCGGGGGATCGGGGTAGCGCTGCTCGAGGCCCTCACCGAGCGGGCGCGCGCCGATGGGTATCCGGCGCTGAGCCTGAGTGTCGAGCGCGGCAACGAGCCGCTCGTCTCGTTCTACGAGGAGCACGGCTTCGGGGTGACGGAAAACGGTGACGAGCACAGCCTGACCATGCGCCGGGCGCTCTAGCAGCCTCGGTAGGATCGCCCTCATGGAATTCGACGTTGCCGTCCTCGGCGGCGGCCCTGCGGGCTACACGGCGGCGATCCGGGCGGCACAGCTGGGCGCCCGCGTCGCCTGCGTCGAGCGCGAGCCGGAGCTCGGCGGCACGTGCCTCCGCGTCGGCTGCATCCCGACGAAAGCCTGGGTGTCGACGGCGCACGCGCTCCACGCCGCACGCGAGATCAACCCCAAGCTCGGCGTCGTCACGGCCGAGCCCCAACTCGACTTCGCCACGGCGAACGAGTGGAAGGCGGCCGTCGTCAAGCAGATGACCGGCGGCGTCGCGTCGCTCTTCAAGGCGAACAACGTCACGTGGTTCCAGGGCACCGCCCGCTTCGAGGACGCGCGCTCGCTGACCTTCGACAAGGGCGACCTCGGGCTCAGCTTCACGAACGCCATCGTTACCACCGGCTCGCAGCCGATTGCGCCCCCGATCCCCGGCCTCGACTCGCCGCGCTGCATCGACTCGACCGGCCTGCTCGAGCAGACCGAGGTCCCGAAGCGGCTCGTCGTCCTCGGTGGCGGCATCATCGGGTGCGAGTTCGCCTCGATCTTCGAACGCTTCGGAACCGAGGTGACGATGATCGAGATGCTCGACACGCTGATCCCGCAGGAGGACTCCGACGCGACGAGCGAGCTGCGCAAGTCGTTCGCGCGGCGCGGGATCGTGGTGCACCTCGGCAAGCAGTGTACGAAGGTCGAGGACACCGGCTCGGCGCTGACCGTCCACTTCGGCGAGGGAGAGACCGTCGAGTGCGACCTCATGCTCGTGTCCGTCGGCCGTGCGCCCGTCGTCGAGGGTCTCGGGCTCGACACCGTCGGCGTCACGTTCGACCGGCGGGCGGGCATCGGAACTGACGCGCACCGCCGCACGTCGGTTCCGCACATCTACGCGGCGGGGGACGTCGCCGGCTACTGGCAGCTCGCCCACACCGCGTTCCGCGAAGGCGAAATCGCCGCCGAGAATGCGACGGGGCACGAAGCGGCGATGCCGGAGGCTGCCGCCGTGCCGCGACCGATCTACACGGATCCCGAGATTGCCGGCGTCGGTCTGACCGAGGCTCAGGCGGTCGAGACGTACGGCGCCGAGAACATCGCCGTCGGCCGCTTTCCGTGGGTCGCGAACGCGCGGGCGGTGATGACGGGTGAGACCGCCGGCTGGGTGAAGTCGATCCACGAGACGACGTACGGCGAGCTCGTCGGCGTCGTCATCGTCGGCCAGCACGCGACCGACCTGATCGAGGCCGCCGTGGTGGCGCTCGACGCGGAGGCGACGATCGAGACGGTTGCCGACGGAATGGCGCCGCACCCGACGCTCTCCGAGGCGATCAAGGAGGCCGGGCTCGTCGCGCTCGGCCGCGCGATCCACCTTCCGCCCAGGCGCAAGTAACCAGTCGTCAGTCGCAGGCGCGCGGCCGAGAAGCGGACGCCTTCAGGCTCGACGCGACCGAAGTCTGCGCGAGCAGATTTCGGTCTTGCGTTAGGCTGAGCCCATGAGCTTCTACAACAGGAGAAACGCGGCCGTCGGCTACCTCACGCTGAAGGCACTGCAGCGCTCGCTCGACAAGCGCCGTAAGCGCCGGAGCGGGATGAAGGTCGCCGCGTACGTCGGGCTCGGACTCGTCTCGGCGGGCATCCTCGCCGCCGCCCTCGCCATTGTCCTCAAGCGACGGCACGGCGACGCGGAGGACGCCACCGGCTTCGAGAGCGACTCCGAGATCGTCGGCGAGTACGTCACCGCACCGGAGCCAGTCCCGGCCACGTGAGCGAGCCGCAGGTCGGCGACCACGCGTCGCTGATCCGTCCCGCGCTCGCGGGGCTCGTCCCGTACGAGCCCGGAAAGCCGGTGGAGGAGGTCCAGCGCGAGCTCGGCCTCGAACGCGTGGTCAAGCTCGCGTCGAACGAGGGGCCGTACGGGCCGTTCCCCGAGGCGCAGGAGGCGATTGCCCGCGCCGCACTCGAGCTGAACCGCTATCCCGACGGGGGTGCCTGGCGGCTTCGCAAAGCGCTCGCCGAGCGACACGACGTCCGCTTCGAGCAGGTCACGGTCTGCGCGGGCGCAGACGCGGTCGTCGGCTACGTGTGCCAGGCGACCCTGGATCCCGGGGACGAGATCGTCACGGGATGGCCCTCGTTCCCGAGCTACGTCCTCGACCCGCTCAAGGTCGGCGCGATCTCGGTGCGCGTGCCCCTGCGCGACGACCGAATCGACCTCGATGCGCTCCTCGCTGCGATCACCCCGCAGACGAAGCTCGTCTTCGTGGCGGCGCCGAACAATCCGACAGCCACGACGAACGGCCGGGCCGAGCTCGACGCGTACTTCGCGCGCGTTCCCCCGCACGTCCTCACCGTGCTCGACCAAGCGTACTTCGAGTACATCGACGATCCCGAGTATCCGGACGGGATCACGGAGTACCTGAAGGCGGGCCATAGGGCCCTCGTCCTCCGGACCTTTTCCAAGATCTACGGTCTCGCAGGGCTCCGCGTCGGCTACGGGATCGGTCCTGAGGATGTCGTCACCGCGATCGGGAAGGTGCGCCGTGCGTTCGACGTGACCTCGGTGGGGCAGGAGGCTGCTCTGGCAAGCCTCGACGGCGCGACGGAGATCGAGCGGCGTCGCACCTCGAACCGGCACGCGATGACCGTACTCACGGACGTGCTTCGCGAGCATCGCCTCGAGCACGCAGTTCCCGCCGTTGCGAACTTCGTCTTCGTCCGCGTCGACGACGCGGCGGGAATGAACGACGCGCTCCTCCGCCGGGGTGTCGTCGTTCGCCCCCTCGCCTCGTTCGGCGCGCCGGACGCCCTGCGGATCACGGCTGGAACGCCCGACGAGATCGCGGTGCTCGGCGCTGCGCTCGCCGAGTTCTCGGCCGTCTCGGCCCGTTAAGAGTTCGCGGCGGCGCGTAGGGATTCGGGGCCGCAGGCCGGAATCACGGCCTGTCGCTGAGCTATCCTCCGCCGTCGAGCGCCGGGCGGGGCGCTCATGACTCCTTTGAGAACCTCAAAGGAGTCAGTACTGAACCTGACTCCTTCATGCGAACCACTCTGAAACGAGGCTTGGGGCGCGGAGCCGCGCCGAACGGAAACGGGAAGGCGGTTCTGCCGCCCGGCGTCTCCTCGCCCGTGAGCTTCTACCGCCAGCCGGCCGGGTCGTCTCGGTCGCGGCTCGGCCTGGTCGGGAAGATCGCGATGTGGCTCGGGATCGCGTGCCTCGTCGTTGCGACCGGCACCGCAGGCGGCGCGTACCTCTACTTCCACGAATCCGTCGCGGCCGTCGCCGCGAAGACGCCCGAGGTGCGCAAGGCTGCACGTCAGCTCGACGTCCCACTACCCGGACAGCCGGCGGTTGCGCTCGTCATCGGGTATGACGCACGTAAGGGCGAAGGGACGGCCGGGAGGTCGGACACGCTCATGCTCGTCCGCGCGGATCCGTCCACCGACTCGATCTCGCTCCTCTCGTTCCCCCGCGACATGCGCGTCGAGATCCGCTGTCCCGGGCGAACGCCGTTCTTCGACAAGATCAACGCCGCCTACGCGACCTGCGGGCCGCAAGGCTCGCTGCAGACCGTCCGCCTGCTCACCGGGCAGCAAATCAACTACCTCATCACGGTCAACTTCCGCGGCTTCCGCCAGATCGTCGACAGGCTCGACGGAGCGTGGATCGACGTCGACCGGCGGTACTTCAACGACCGTGGCGGACCGTTCGGGTACGCGAAGATCAACCTGTTCCCGGGGTACCAGCAGCTCACCGGCCGGCAGGCACTCGACTACGTGCGATACCGGCACTCGGACTCGGACCTGTATCGGGTCGCCCGCCAGCAGCAATTCGTGAAGGCCTTCAAGGGCCAGATCCAGGAGAGCTTCGCGCCGGTCGCGCTGCCGAAGGTCGTCAACGCGATCACGAACAACGTCGAGGTCGCCCAGGGCGGCGGTGTCGACGTCGACGGGCGCACGGTCCTCTCGTACGCGCTCTTCGCCTACGGATTGCCGCGCGGCCGCGTGTTCCAAACGCGCATCGAGGGGCTCGAGGGTTTCACGGACCTGACGACCGACTCCGAGAACGTCACGAGGGCGATCGAGACGTTCACGCATCCCGACGTGGAGTCGTCGCAGAAGGCGACGGCCGTGGCGCTCGGGGAGAAGCGGAAGACCCGAGCCCCTGCTCCGGGCGCGACGACGATCACCGTGCTGAACGGGAACGGTGTCACCGGCTCTGCGTCGACCGCCGGCTATCTCCTCGGCCGCCGCTCCTACGACGTGGTGACGCCGCCGAACGGGCTGCCCGCCAATGCTCCGAGCTTCGACTACTTCCGGACCCAGGTCTACTTCGACCGCTCGCGCCGCGGTGCGCAAGAGGCCGGACAGAAGGTCGCGAACCTGTTCGCGTCGGCCGAGCTGAAGCCGCTCCCGCGGGAGATCTCCCAGCTCGCGAACGGCGCGATGCTGACGATCGTCGTCGGCCAGACGTTCCACGGGAGCCTCGCGCCGGCGCCGATCGACCAGACCCCGAAGCGGGAGCGGCCGAACGTCGTCTACGGGCCGAACGCTGCGATCGACGAGCTCCGCGAGCGCCGCGACCGCGTCCCGTTCCCGCTCATGGTTCCGACCGTGATCGAGCGGAGCTCGTGGACCGACTCGACGATGCCGGCCCGGCTGTACTGGATCGACGAGGGCGAGAAGCACAAGGCTGTGCGCCTCGTCTACCGCATGGGCTCGAACGAGTACTGGGGCATGCAGATGACCGACTGGGACGACGCGCCCGCGCTCGCGGACAAGAGCCACACGCGGCGAATCGGCGGCCGCGTGTACGACCTCTACTACAACGGCCCGAAGCTGCACATGGTCGTGCTCAACACGCCGAAGGCCGACTACTGGGTCGTCAACACCGTGCTCGACCGGATCTCGAACGAGACGATGCTCGCGATCGCCAAGGGCCTCAGGCCGCTCGGCTCCGTGAAGAGGCGTTAGCAACATGAAGGTCGCGGTCTTCGGCGCGGGGTACGTCGGCCTCGTCACCGGCGCCTGCTTCGCCGAGCTGGGTCACCAAGTCGTCGTGCGCGACGTGGTCGAGGCGAAGGTCGACGCGCTGCGCGCCGGCGTCGTCCCGATCCACGAGCCGGGGCTCGACGAGATCCTCGCGCGGAACGCCGAGCGTCTTCGCTTCACGATCGACGTCGCCGAAGCCGTCGAGGGCGCCGACGTCGTCTACATCGCGGTCGGCACTCCGCCGACCTACTCGGGGGACGCCGACCTGTCCGACGTATGGACTGTCGTCGACGAATTGCCGCAGGTCGACCGACGGATCGTCCTTGCCATGAAAAGCACCGTTCCCGTAGGTACGGGCCGCGCGGTGCGCCACAAGCTCGACGAGCGCGGGCTCCAGAACGTCGGGTACGTCTCGAACCCCGAGTTCACGGCCGAGGGAACCGCCGTCCGCGACTTCATGCAGCCGGACCGGATCGTCATCGGCGCGTTCGACGAGGCCGACGGTGACGTCGTGGCCGCGCTGCACGACGGAATCGACGCCACGATCGTCCGAACCGACGTGCCCTCCGCGGAGATGGTGAAGCTCGCATCCAATGCGTTCCTGATGACACGCGTCAGCTTCATCAACGAGATCGCCAACGTCTGCGAAGCAACGGGAGCCGACGTCGTCGCCGTCGCCGAGGCAGTCGGGCTCGACCATCGCCTGGGCTCGCACTTCCTCCGCGCCGGGATCGGGTACGGCGGGAGCTGTTTTCCCAAGGATTCATTGGCGCTCAAGCAGCTCGCCGCGAACTCGGGCTACAACTTCCAGCTCCTGAACGCCGTCATCGAGGTGAACGAGCTCCAGAAGAGGCGCGTCATCGGGAAGCTCGAGCGGCGGCTCGGCCCGCTCCGCGGCATGCGCATCGCGCTCCTCGGTCTCGCGTTCAAGCCGGGAACGGACGACATGCGCGAGGCTCCGAGCCTCGTGCTCGCCGGCCGGCTCCTCTCCGAGGGCGCCGACGTGACGGCGTGGGATCCCGTCGCGAACGGGGCCGCCCACCTCCACGGCGTCGAGATCGTCGAGTCGGCACTGGATGCGCTCGACGGTGCCGACGGCGCAGTGGTCGTCACGGAATGGCCCGAGCTTCGCGAGCTCGACTGGGCGGCGGCCCGAGAGCGGATGCGTGGCAACGTGATCGTGGACGGGCGCAACCACCTTGATCCCGAGGCGCTGCGCGCGCTCGGATTCGTCTACGAGGGCATCGGCCGCCCGGTCCTGTGAGCCTTCCTGCGGTCATCCTCGTGGGCGGCCAAGGCACGAGGCTCCGACCGCTGACCGACCGCACGCGGAAGGACATGCTCCCGCTGGTCGATCGGCCACTCCTCGCGTACACGTTCGAGCACCTCGCCGGACACGGTGTGAAGCGCTCCATCGTCTCGTGCGGCTACCTCCCGGATCAGATCCAGGCCGCGTTCGGCGAGGAGCACGACGGCATGGCGCTGGAGTACGCGATCGAGGACGAGCCGCTCGGCACGGGCGGGGCGATCGGCTTCGCCGGCCGCGCGCTCGAGGGCAGCTTCTTCGCGCTGAACGGCGACTCGCTGCGCGAGGCCGACCTGGGCGAGATGGTCGCCTTCCACCGGTCGACGGGCGCGAAGGCGACGATCCTGCTGACGCCCGTCGCCGACCCGAGCCGGTACGGGCTCGTCCGCACGGCATCCGACGGCCGGGTCGAGACCTTCCTCGAGAAGCCGCGGCCCGAGGAGATCGACACCGACCTCATCAATGCCGGCCTCTATGTCCTCGAGCCCGAGGTGCTCGACCTCGTCCAGGAGGGTCGTGCAGTCTCGATCGAGCGCGAGGTGTTCCCGACGCTTGCCGCCGAAGGCTCCGTCTACGGCATCGCCCTCCCGGGCTACTGGCTCGACGTCGGCACCCCCGAGTCGTACCTGCAGGCGCATCGCGACGTGCTCGAGCGGATCTTCTCGACGCAGGTGGGCGACGCGCTCGGCGCCGACTTCACGTTGGTCGACGACACGGCCGACGTGCATCCCCGCGCCAAGCTGGTGCCTCCCGTCTACGTCGGTCCCGGCGCGGTCGTCGAGGAAGGCGCGCGGCTCGGCAGCCTCGCGGTGCTCGGGGCCGGCGCGCGCCTCGCGCGCGGCGGAGTGGTCGAGAATGCCGTCGTCGGCGCGCGGACGATGGTCGGCGAGGGTACGAGCGTCGTCGGCTCCGTCGTCGGCGACGGAGCCGAGCTCGGGGCGGGCTGTCAGCTCCACAATCTCGCCGTCGTCGGCCCGGGTGCGAAGTTGGGGAAGGGCAACGTGCTCGACTACGGGCTCCGCGTGGGAGCCGAGCAGACGATCCCCGACGACGCGCTGCGCTTCGCGTGAGCGGCTACCGGACGAATCCGCGCAAGGTCGACAAGCCCTGGGGCTGGGAGCTCGTCTGGGCCGAGGCCGAGGGCTATGTCGGGAAGCTCCTCTTCGTCCGCGCGGGCGAGTCACTCAGCCTCCAGTACCACGAGGTGAAGGACGAGTCGTGGCTGGTGCAGGAGGGCAGCGCGACCCTCGAGCTCGGCGAGGTCGGGGGCAGGCTCGAGACAGTCGAGATCGCGAAGGGAGACGCCTTCCGCTTCCGCCCTCGAACCGTGCACCGTGTCACCGCCCTCGAGGACACCCTCGTGCTCGAGGTCTCGACGAACCACCTGACCGACGTGGTGCGGCTCGAGGACCGTTACGGCCGCGCGGGTACCAGCACGCCCTAGCGCAGCCGAATTACCTCGATCGAGTGATCGGGTTCCTCAGATCGAGGGATCTCATGCCCCTTTGGCGTGATTAGCGTGCGTCCGGAAGGGTTATGCGGTCGCCGCTTTCGCGGCGCTACGGGGAGGAACTCGATGAAGCAAGTGATAGTGATCGCCGCGATGATCGCGGCCTTCGGGCTCGGCGGCGCCGCGGCATTCGCGGCGAGCACAGACAAGCCACCGTCACCGCCCGGCCAGGGCGAGTGTGAACACGGCAACAGCCAGAAGCCGTGCAAGGAGGATCCGCAGCCCGACCATGGGAAGGACTGCGAGGAGCATGGCAACCATGGGGGCGTGAACGAGGACCACTGCAAGGCGGACGAGACGAACACGACGGAGACCACCGAGACCGAGACGACGGAAACCGAGGCGACGGAGACGACGGAGAACACGCGGACGACTCCCGAGACCACGGCGACGACGACAGAGACGACCACGACCGAGTCGGCTCCGGTTGATCCTCCCGCCGCGGATGACGTCGAGGAGCAGGAGTCCGACCCCGTCGTTCAGGTGGAGTCGGCTGTCGAGTCGCAGAGCGGCCCGGCCGCGGTTGCTGCGCCGGCACGGGCGACGAAGCCGAGCAAGGCTGCCCAGCCTGCCCCGCTCACTCCGTAAGCGCATGAAGGCGAGCGTCCCCATCCTGCTGTGTTCGTTGGTGGGGGCGCTCGTCACCGTTGCTCTCGTCGGCTGCGGATCGTCGGGCGGCACGGCGGCGCCCATGCGCGTCGCCCAGAAAGCGACTCCCAGGCCCGAGCCCGAGCTCCGGCCCAAGCCCTCGCCGAGGCCAGCTCGCACGAGCGCACCTCCAACACGCGTGGCAGGCGTGCCGCTGCTGAACATCCCCCGGCTCGACCTGAAGGCGAGCCTCGGCACCGACCTCAATGACGGGCCGGCGTGGTGGCCGGTGACCGGTCGTCCTGGCGGTGGCGACACGGTTGCGATCGCCGGGCACCGCACGACGTACACGCGTCCGTTCTACTGGCTCGAGCGCCTACGGCCCGGCAACGCGATCTACGTCCGCTGGGCCGGCCGCATGCACGCCTACAGCGTGACGGGGCGGAGGATCCTCTCGGCGAAGCAGCTGCACATCGCCGACGCTCGCGGATACGAGGTGCTCCTGCTCTCGGCGTGTACTCCACGAGGCTCGGCGAGGCAGCGCATCGTGGTGTACGCGCGCCCCCGCGTGTAGCGTAACCTTTACACAACTGTGGTAAGGTCTGCCCATGGAGCCTTGGATGACCATCGGCGAGACGGGCCGTCGCACCGGCTGGTCGCCGCGCATGCTCCGGTACCTGGAGCAGGAAGGGCTCGTCGTCCCGGCCCGCAGCGACGCGGGCTACCGCCGGTACGGCATCCGTGAGCTCAACCAGCTGAACGCGCTCGCCGAGCTTCGCGCGCGCTTCGACGTCGAGCTCGCCGAGCTCGAGTTCGCCCTTCGGCTTCGCCGCGAGCCTGCGCTCCGTGGCGCGGTCGAGACCTGGCTCGCCGGGACGACCATCCCGGCGGTGGACCAGACCTCACCGGCGTGGGTCGAGTGGGAGCAGCGCAAGCACGAACGCCTCCTCGCGACCGACGCCGCCTGACCGACAAGACAAAGAGAGGATTCATGGCTCAGACACTGCGACACGACGTGAAGGATCTCGCGCTCGCGCCCGAGGGCGTGCGCCGGATCGCGTGGGCGGACCGGCAGATGCCGGTGCTCGCGGCGATCCGAGAGCGCTTCGAGCGCGAGCAGCCGCTCGCCGGGCACCGCATCTCCGCGTGCCTGCACGTGACGACCGAGACGGCGAACCTCGCCCGCACGCTCAGCGCGGGCGGCGCGGACGTCGTCCTGTGCGCGTCCAACCCGCTCTCCACCCAGGACGACGTCGCCGCGGCGCTCGTCGAGGAGTACGGCGTGGGCGTCTTCGCGATCAAGGGCGAGGACAACGACACGTACTACCGCCACATCGAGGCTGCGGTCGACCATCGCCCGCACCTGACGATGGACGACGGAGCCGACGTCATCGGCGTCCTGCATTCGGCGCGGCGCGAGCAGCTGGGCGACGTGATCGCGGGGACGGAGGAGACGACGACCGGCGTCATTCGCTTGAAGGCACTCGAGCGCGACGGGAAGCTGGGCTTCCCGGTCATCGCGGTGAACGAGGCGCGCACGAAGCATCTCTTCGACAACCGCTACGGCACGGGACAGTCGACGATCGACGGGATCATCCGCGCGACCAACGTCCTCCTGGCCGGCAAGCGCTTCGTCGTCGCCGGCTACGGCTGGACGGGCCGCGGCGTCGCGATGCGGGCCCGCGGCATGGGCGCGCACGTGATCGTGACCGAGGTCGACCCGCTGCGCGCGCTCGAGGCAGCAATGGACGGTTACGAGGTGCTGCCGATGGAGGCTGCGGCTGCGATCGGAGACCTGTTCTGCACGGCGACCGGCGACAAGAACGTCGTCACGCGCGCGCACATGGAACGGATGAAGGACGGCGCGATTCTCTCGAACACGGGCCATTTCAACGTCGAGATCGAGATCGGGGCGCTCCGTGACCTCGCGGTCGAGACGCGCGAGGCGCGGGCCATGGTGGACGAGTTCACGATGGCCGACGGCAGGCGGATCTACCTGATCGGCGAGGGGCGGCTCGTGAATCTCGCCGCCGCCGAGGGGCATCCGGCGCTCGTCATGGACATGTCCTTCGCCAACCAGGCGCTCTCCGCCGAGTGGGTCATCCAGAACGCCGCCACGCTCGAGCGGAAGGTCTACGACGTCCCGCGCGAGATCGACGACGAGATCGCCCGGCTCAAGCTCGCGACGATGGGCATCGACATCGACACGCTCACGGAGGAGCAGGCCCACTACCTCGCGAGCTGGGACGAGGGGACCTAGGAGCCCTAGCTGCGAATTTTCGTCTGGCACGGCTACCTCCTGGGTGGCACGGGGTCGAACATCTACGCCCGGCAGCTCGCGCGCGAGTGGAGCCGAGGCGGCCATGACGTCACCGTGTTCTCCCAGGAGGCCGAGCCCGAACGGTTCGACCTCGGCGACGCGACGGCCGTCAGACCCGATGTCGGCGGCCTGTTGCCCGTCTTCGTGCTCGACCGCTACGAGGGCTACGAGGTCAAGCGGCTGCAGGAGTGCACGCGGGCAGAGCTCGACGCGTGGGTCGAGGCGAACGCGCGGGCGCTGCGTGACCACGGCTCGGCCGATCTGACGTACGTCAACCACGTCCTGCTCGGGGGCGCCGTGGGCGCTGCCAGCGGCAGCCCCTACGTCGTGAAGGCACACGGCTCCGAGCTCGAGTACTCGATGCGCGGGAACGCGGAGCTGTCCGCCTGGGGAGGCGAGGTGCTCGCCGGGGCGGACGCGACGATCGTCGGCTCCGAGCACATCCGCAACGTGGTGCGCGACGTCTGCGGAACGGTCGAGCGCGTCCACGAGATCCCGCCGGGCGTCGACGTCGAGCTCTGGCGCCTGGCGCCGCGGAGCGAGGCGCTCGCGGGCCTCGTCGCCGAAGCGCGCCGCGATCCGCCGAACCCCGGCAACGCCAACGAGCGCCTGCCGGACGAGGGGAACGCCGAGCGCCTGGCGTCCTTCCTCGCCGGCGAGCGGCCAACGGTCGTGTACTACGGGAAGCTGATCGAGAACAAGGGTGTGCAGGTGCTGCTCGACGCGCTTCGCGGGGTGGATGCTCGCGCGGTGATCGTCGGCTTCGGCGACTACCGCAACGAGCTGGAGGAGCTGGCCACCGGTCTCGACGTCCTCTTCACTGGCCCCCTCGACCACCGGCACCTCGTCCATCTGCTCGCGCTCGCCGACGTCGCCGTCGTGCCGTCGATCTTCCCGGAGGCCTTCGGCATGGTCGCAGCCGAAGCCGCGGCGGCCGGCTGTCCGCCGATCGTGGCGCACCATTCGGGGCTCGCCGAGATCGCGCGCGGGCTCGAGGAGGACTACCCGCCCGGGCGCGGCGGCCTTGCGAGCTTCCCGAGCGGGGACGCGGTGGCGCTTCGGGAGCGGCTCGACGCGGTGCTCGCGTTGCGGGGCGTCGACCGCGAGGCGCTACGCGCCGCAGCACGCAAGGCCGCCGTCGAGCGCTGGAGCTGGTCGAGCGTCGCAAGGCAGATCCTCGACGCCGTCGAATAGTGCGGCGAAGCCCTACGCTTCGCGTCCCAGATGTCAGACAACGAGAGCGGCACGGTGACGAAGGTCCGCACGTCGGACATGAAGCCCCTGCACACGATCGACGCCTGCTACCACCCGATCGGCATCACGTACGACGAGCCGACGAGCCGGGTCTGGGTGGCGTGCTACATGGGGACGATCCGCGTTTACGACCGCTGACGTGCGCGACCTGACGCCCGACCGGATCGTTCGCCTCGAGCCGGACGCCGTCGTCCTGCTCGACCAGCGCCGCCTGCCCGAGGAGGAGATCGAGATGCGCTGCGCGTCTGCGTCGGAGGTCGCCGATGCGATCCGCACGCTCGCGATTCGCGGCGCACCTGCCATCGGAGTGGCCGCTGCCTACGGGCTCGCGCTCGCCGCGACGCGCGGTGAGGATCTCGACTCCGCGTACGCGGTGCTCGCCGAGTCGCGACCGACTGCCGTTAATCTCCGCTGGGCGCTCGACGCCATGCGGGCCGATCCGACGCCGGATCGTGCACGGGCGCTGCACGACGAAGAGGTCGAGCGCTGCCGGCGGATGGGGGAGCACGCGCTCGAGCTCGTCCCCGCACGTGGGCGCGTCCTCACGCACTGCAATACCGGCGGGCTCGCCACCGGCGGCTACGGCACGGCGCTCGGTGCCGTACGCGCGGCGTGGGAGGCGGGTCTCGTGGAGCACGTGTGGGTCGACGAGACGCGGCCGCTCCTCCAGGGATCGCGCCTGACGGCATGGGAGCTCGACGCGCTGGGTATCCCGTTCGCCGTGATCGTGGATGGTGCCGCCGGATCGCTCATGGCAGCCGGCGAGGTCGACGTCGTCCTCACGGGCGCCGACCGAATCGCGACGAACGGAGACGTCGCCAACAAGATCGGGACGTACGGGATCGCCGTCGCGGCAGGTCACCACGACGTCCCGTTCGTCGTGGTGGCGCCGACGTCGACGCTCGACGCCGATGCGGCGACCGGCGCCGACATTCCGATCGAGGAGCGCGCCGCGTCCGAGGTCTCGGCACGGTTCCCGGCCCGGAACCCGGCCTTCGACGTCACGCCGGCTCGGCTCGTCTCGGCCATCGTGACGGAGGCAGGCGTCCATCGCGCGCCATACGAGTCGTCCCTGCCACTCGTCCTGCCGGTGCGATGAACGACGTCGACCGCGAGACCGCCGTGATCCTGGAGCGCTTCGGGTTCGACGAACCGCAGTTCGAGGTGCTCCGCGCACGGGTCGCAAGCGGCGAGCTCTCGCTGGACACAAACCTGATCGGCGGGTCGATCGAGCCGCCCTCCCCGGACGAGATCTCCCGGCTCCCGGCTCCCGTCGACAGCGACTACGAGGCCACGCGCGAGGCCGGTCTCGACGCTCTGCGTCGCGGGGAGGTCGCGCAGGTCGTGCTCGCCGGCGGCATGGCGACGCGGTTCGGCGGTGTCGTCAAGGCGATCCTCACGGCGGTCGACGGCCTGAGCTTCCTCGAGGCGAAGCTCGTCCAAACGGCCGCGCTCGAGCGCGAGGTCGGCATCACGGTCCCCGTCGCGCTCATGACGAGCTTCGCCACCGACGCGGCGATCCGTGCCCATGTCGTCGAGCGCGGGCTCGGCGACCCGCTCGTCTTCAACCAGTTCGTCTCACTACGGCTGGAGCGCTCCGGCGAGCTGTTCCGCGACGGCGGGGGACTTCCATCGCTGTACGCGCCCGGGCACGGCGACCTCTTCCCGGCGCTCCGGCGTTCTGGGACGCTCGACGCGCTGCGCGATCGCGGCGTGCGGCTCGTCACGGTGTCGAACGTGGACAACCTCGGCGCGCGGGTCGACCCGGTCGTGATCGGAGCCCACCTGGCCTCCGGGAGGACCTTGACCTGCGAGGTCGCGCGGAAAGAGGGCGACATGGGCGGCGCGCCCGTGCGCGTCGACGGACGACTCCAGATGATCGAGGGCCCGCGCTTTCCCCCCGACTTCGACCAGGAGCTCGTGCCCGTCTTCAACACCAACACGGCGCTCTTCCACATCGACACGCTCGACACGGACTACGACCTGTTCTGGCTCTACGTGCTGAAGGACGTGGAAGGCCGTCCCGCCGTGCAACTCGAGCGGCTCTACCACGAGGTCTCCGCGTTCGTTCCGGCGCAGTACCTCGAGGTGCCGCGGCGCGGGCCTCGAGGGCGCTTCCTCCCGATCAAGACGCCTGCGGACCTGGCTCGCGCGGAGGACGACCTGCGGGAGCTCGTCTCGGCACCCATCTGACACGAACTCGTGACGGGTTCACCCGTACGGTCGATCCGTGCGCGCTCTGGATCTCCTGCTGCCGGAGCGCTGCGTCGCGTGCGAGCGTCCGGGCCGATCCCTCTGCAGCGAATGCCGGGGCGAGCTCACGCGGCTTCTCCCTCCGCTCTGCGCGCGCTGTGGCTCGCCCGGTCCGTGGCCGGTCAGGCGGTGCGCCGAGTGCGCCGGCCGCAGGCTCGCGTTCGTCGAGGCGCGCTCGGCGATCGTCTACGACGCGCGGGCGAGAGCCTTCGTTCGCGGCTGGAAGGAGCGCGGCCGCCGTGGGCTGGCACGTGAAGCGGCGCGACTGGTCGTGGAGACGGTCCCGAAGCCGGCCGCCGCGTGTCTCGTTCCCGTGCCGGGCGATCCCGAGCGCGCCCGGGAGCGCGGCGACGTTCCGGCGCGTGCGCTCGCGCACGAGCTGGCCTCGCTGTGGGGGATCCCGATGCGCGATGCGCTCGAGCGAACGCAGTCGCTCCCGCGACAGCGCGGCCTGTCGCTCCACGAGCGGCGGCGCAATGTCCGCGGAAGCGTGGCGGCGCGCGAGGCGGTGCAGGCCGACGTGTGCATCGTCGACGACGTGTACACGTCGGGAGCGACCGCCGACGCCTGCGCGGCGGCGTGCCGACGTTTCGGGGCGCGGCGCGTTCGGGTAGTCACACTCGCGCGAGCCGTTCGTTAGATTCAGCGCGTCGTCGTCGCGAAAGGAGCGCCTGCAATGCAGCTCCAGATCAAGGCCCAGCACGAGACGGTTCCGGAGTCGGCGCACGCGTATGCCGAGAAGCGGCTGTCCAAGCTCTCGCGGCGGCTCTACGAGGGCACGGTCGTGGAGGTGACGTTCTCCCGCGAGCACAACCCTTCGATCCGCGACGACCACGTCGCCGAAGGCGTCGTCTTCATGAAGGGCCCGAACCTCGTCGCGCGCGAGGCGGCAACCACCTACGAGGCCGCCGTCGACCGTCTCGTCGACAAGCTCGAGCGGCAGATCGAGCGCCACCGCGACAAGCGCGTTCGCGAGCCGCGCCGGGCCGCACAACGCAAGCGAGACGGCGACTCGGGCGAAGAAGAAGCCGCGTAGCCTCTATGCCTCTAGATCCTGCGCGCGAGTGGCTCGCCGCGGGCATCACGGGCCTCGCGCGCGGACGCGAGTGGGATGCAGTTGCGACGCTTCGCGCCGGCGGCGTCACCGGCGACGAGATCGCGTTCGTCGCGCTGGGGGACGGGACGTTCGTCGTCGAGACGCTCGTCGTCGAGTCGCCGGGCGAGACGGACGTGGCGCCGTTCGCCGAGGCGCTGTCCGAGAGCATCGCGCCTCCGTACCGGGCGCTGGCGGTGCGACGGCCGAACCTCTGGGCGGTCGGCGCCGTCGGTATCGACGTGCAGCGCCTGGATCCCGATCCGCGTGGGGACGACCTCCAGCTCACGTGGAACCGATCGGAGCTCGCGCTGAGGATGGACGGCGTGCCGGCCGATCCGGCGCAGGCGGTCGCGCTCGAGCGCATCGCGGCCGCCCGCGTGCGAGGCGCCTTCGCCGCGCACGCGCACCGGCTGCGCGGTGACCTCTGGGAGGTTTCGGTGTTGGCGCTGTAGGGGCGAGTCCTGCCTTGCGTTCTAGCGACCGTCGCTCTGAAGGCGCTCGGCGATGACCTTCCGGAGCTCGTCGGCGAGCTCGGGAACGTCCCGGTCGAGCCGTGTCAGCTCGCCGTTGAACAGCATCACGAGCCGCATCGGCGAGGTCGCGACCACGGTTGCGGTTCGCTGGCCTCCGAAGAGAACCGCGATCTCCCCAAAAACGTCCCCGGGTCCGAGAGCTCGGACGTGCTCTCGGTTCCGGGAGACGTCGGCTGTCCCCTCGACCACCGCGAACATCGCGTACCCGAACTCACCCTCCTCCGTCAGCCGTGCGCCCTCGTCGACGTCGAGTTCTTGACACGCGCCGGCGATCCGCGCGCACTGCGACTCGTCGAAGCCGGCAAACACGGCGATGTTGCGAACAGCGGTGGCCTCCACGAGCAGCGACGCTAGCGGTGCCCCGGTTTCCGTCCGGTGAACGAACTGTGACGGTTTGGTGGGGTTCAGGACGGCTCGATCGGAGAGGCGAGCCGGTACCCTAGTCCCGTGTCCACGACGTCCTTCGGGAAGTTCGAGCGCGTCCTCCGCGTAGGCGAAGGACGCCGCCTCAAGCGGCTCGCCGAGCAGGCTGCGTACATCGGAACGCTCGAGCCCGACTTCGAGAAGCTGACCGGCGACGAGCTCCGCGGGAAGACGGTTGAGTTCAAGGAACGCCTCGAGAACGGCGAGACGTTGGAGGACCTGATCTTCGAGGCGTACGCGGCCGTGCGCGAGGCGTTCAGGCGCACGATCGGCGTGCGGCTCTTCGACGTCCAGCTCATGGGTGGGATCGTCCTCCACGAGGGCGACATCGCCGAGGCGAAGACGGGCGAGGGAAAGACGTTCGTCGCCGTGCAGGCGCTTTACTTGAACGGCCTCACCGGCGGCGGAGTCCACCTCGTGACCGTGAACGACTACCTCGCGAAGCGCGACGCCGAGTGGACGAGGCCCGTGTACGAGATGCTCGGCAGCTCGGTCGGCTTCATCCAGAATCTCATGCCGTTCACGGAGCGGCGCGAGGCGTACGGCTGCGACGTGACGTACGGGACGAACTCCGAGTTCGGCTTCGACTACCTGCGCGACAACATGGCCGTCTCGCTCGACAACGCCGTCCAGCGCAGCCACTCCTACGCGATAGTGGACGAGGTCGACTCGATCCTCGTCGACGAGGCTAGGACGCCGCTCATCATCTCGGGCGAGCCGGAGACGGCTGCCGAGACCTACTACCAGTTTGCCCGCGTGGCCAAGGGCCTCGAGGGGCAGCCGGCGACCCGCAAGACCGCGAAGGGCCTCGACGAGACGGAGCTCTCGGGCGCGGACTTCCTCTACGACGAGAAGTTCAAGACGGTCTCCCCGGCACAGGCAACGATCGAGAAGGTCGAGCGGGCGCTCGGAATCGACAACCTCTACGACCCGCGGAACGTCATCCTCGTCAACCACCTCATGCAGGCGCTCAAGGCGCAGTCGCTGTACAAGCGCGACGTCGACTACGTGGTGCAGGAGGGCGAGGTCAAGATCGTCGACGAGTTCACGGGACGGATCATGGAGGGGCGTCGCTGGAGCGAGGGCCTGCACCAGGCGATCGAGGCGAAGGAGGGCGTCCGGATCCGCGAGGAGAACGTCACGCTCGCGTCGATCACGATCCAGAACTACTTCCGCCTCTACGAGAAGCTCGCCGGGATGACCGGGACCGCGAAGACCGAGGAGAAGGAGTTCGTCGAGATCTACAACCTGCACGTCGTCGAGATCCCGACGAACCGCCCGGTCGCGCGGCTCGACGAGAACGACTTCATCTTCAAAACGCCGGAGGCGAAGTTCGCCGCAGTGCTCGAGGACATCGTCGAGCGCCACGAGGTGGGCCAGCCGGTGCTCGTCGGCACGATCGCGGTCGA
This sequence comes from uncultured Gaiellaceae bacterium, assembly GCA_963787855.1. Lineage (GTDB taxonomy): Bacteria > Actinomycetota > Thermoleophilia > Gaiellales > Gaiellaceae > GMQP-bins7. The sequence continues at coordinate 259,257 of CAWBER010000015.1, read as the reverse complement.
GACGTCCGAGTATCTGTCCCAGCTGCTCACGCGCAAGGGCATCCCGCACAACGTGCTGAACGCGAAGGAGCACGAGCGCGAGGGCGAGATCATCAAGGACGCAGGCCAGTCGGGTGCCGTCACCATCGCGACGAACATGGCCGGCCGCGGCGTCGACATCAAGCTCGGCGAGGGCGTGGTCGAGCTCGGCGGCCTCTACGTCCTGGGAACGGAGCGACACGAGGCGCGCCGCATCGACAATCAGCTGCGCGGCCGCTCGGGCCGCCAGGGCGATCCCGGCGAGACGCGCTTCTACCTGTCCGGCCAGGACGACCTCGTCCGCCTGTTCGCCGGTGACCGGATCTACAACATCATGAACCGCTTCAAGATCCCGGACGACCAGGCCATGGAGGCCTCGATCCTCTCGAAGCAGATCGAGAACGCTCAGAAGAAGGTCGAGGAGCAGAACTTCGTGGCGCGCAAGAACGTCCTCAAGTACGACGACGTCATGAACACGCAGCGCATGGTCATATACGAGCAGCGCCGTCGCGTGCTCGAGGGCGAGGACCTCTCGGAGGAGGTCCGCGAGTGGATTCGCGACGTCGTCGAGGCGGGCGTCCGGAACGCGACGGACGCCGAGTTCGCGGAGGACTGGGACATGGACGGGCTCGTGACGAGCATGCAGTCGCTGTACGGCACGGACATCACGGCCGAGGAGCTTCGCGAGGAGATCGACGTCACGAATCGCGACGAGCTGGTCGAGGAGTTCGTCGACGACGCCCTCGAGACCTACGAAGAGCGCGAGCAGTCGCTCGGCGTGGAGCTCGCGCGCGAGGTCGAGCGCTACGTCATCCTCCAGACGGTCGACCAGCGCTGGCGTGAGCACCTCGAGGCGATGGACTACCTCCGCGAGGGCGTCCACCTCCGCGCGTTCGCGCAGAAGGATCCGCTCGTCGAGTACCGGGGCGAGGGCCATGTGATGTTCGAGGAGCTCGGCCAGACGATCCGCGAGGAAGTCGTCTTCACGCTCTTCCACGTCACGGTGCAGCTCGAGGAGCCGGCGCTCCAGCCGATGCAGGCACGCGAGAGCTCGCTCTCGTACCAGCACGAGACCTCGGCCGGCGCGGAGGTCATCGCCGCCGCCGGAGGCGCCGCGACCGCACTCGCCGCTCCGCCGGCGCCCTCCGACGGGTCGGGCACGTTCGCCCAGGCGCCCGCGGTGAACGAGCACAAGGACATCGGCCGCAACGACCCGTGCTGGTGCGGAAGCGGCAAGAAGTACAAGCGCTGCCACGGCGCCTAGTCGTGGGGGAACCCATGGTTCCCCCACGCGCCCCCCTCCTTCACCGTGCCGACCCGCTGAGCCGCGCTTGGCCCTCCCGCCGGGCAAGCCCGGCTCCGCTCGCGAAGCCATAGCTCCGCCTTCGGCGAACCGTCGGTGTGCGAGGGGCGCTACCTCGTTTCGACCAGCGGCTCCTCCGCGAGGCGCGGAGTGACCACGAGGGCCACTCCCGCCGCCAGCACAAGGGCGTGGAGGACGTTGTCGGCGTCGAGCGCGGTGAGGTCGAGCGAGACGAAGCCCCACGCGATCAGCCCGTAGCCGATCGCGATGCTCGTGATGCTTCCGGTCTGCGCGACCGGTGCCCGGCGCTCCCGCGGGGGGACGAACCGCGACGCGACGACCGCGGCAAATGCGAACGTCAGCGTCCCGACGATGCAGTCGAGGACGTAGTGGTTTCCCGTCCCGACGATGACCACGAAGGCGAGCACCGGGTACGCGATCGTCGCCCACGCGAGCGGCGACCGGGGAAAGAGCCAGATCGACGCCGCTGCCACGAACAGCGCGAAGCCGAAGTGCTGGCTCGCCGCCGCGGCAGTCGTGTTGTGGAAGAGCGCGCCGGTCGTGCTCGTGAGCTCGGCGTCCGTGGGCGGCGCCCCGAACCCGAACTCGGGTAGCCAATGTGGCGGCGCCAGCGGGTACAGCCAGATCACGAGCGCCGCCGGAACGAACGAGAGCATGAACGTCGTCCGCAGGAGCGGATAGCGGTCGGGCGCGAGCAGGCGTACTGCGGCGACGAACGCGAACAGGACCGGTAGGTGGATGTTGGTGTACAGCCACTCGAGCGTCGACGCGGCTGCCGCGGTCGACGCGATGAGCCATGTCTCGATGTCGAGGGAGAGCGCTCGCTCGAGACCGAGGACGTCGTCTGCATGGGCGAGCGATGTTGCGACGTCGCCCTCGATCGGGATTCGGATCGCATGCCAGGCAACGAGCACGAGCGCGACCAACACGAGCTCGGTCTCGAGCGCATAGGTTCGTCCGAGGTATCGCTCCGCATGCCGCATCTCGAAGGTGAGTACCCTAATCCCACGATCTCTCACCTGGGTCCGACAGCGTCGGCCGATACGCTCTTCGCATGGTCGACCCTGACGGCAAGCCGCTCGACGAGAGGCTGCAGGAGATCGGGACCCAGCTGGCCTGGGTCCGTGATTATCTTTGACCCCGACCGCCTAGTCCAGCGCCGGGGAGAGCTCGAGGCGGCGATGGGAGCTCCCGGATTCTGGGACGACCAGGCCGGTGCCACGCGCATCTCCACCGAGCACGCACGTCTTACCCGCAAGCTCGAGCGCTACGAGCGCCTGCAGCGCGAGCACGCGGACGCGCGCGAGCTGCTCGAGCTCGGCGAAGACGAGGACGAGATCGCGCAGCTGGTCGCCGCGCTCGAGGCCGAACTCGGACGCCTGCAGGAGGACGCGCTCTTCGACGGCCAGTACGACGCTGGCGATGCGGTGCTCGAGATCCACGCGGGAACCGGGGGCACGGACGCTCAGGACTGGGCGGAGATGCTCCTGCGCATGTACCTGCGCTGGGCCGCCGATCGTGGCTTCCAGACCGAGACGATCGAGGCGAGCGCTGGAGAGGAGGCCGGCTTGAAGTCTGCGACGGTCACCGTCAAGGGCGAGAACGCATACGGCACGCTGAAGGCCGAGCGCGGAGTCCATCGCCTCGTACGGCTCTCGCCGTTCGACTCCGCCCACCGGCGGCACACGGCTTTCGCGCAGGTCGTGATCGCGCCGCTCCTTCCGGACGACGCTCCGATCGAGATCGACGAGTCCGACCTGCGGATCGACACGTACCGCTCGAGCGGCGCCGGTGGGCAGCACGTGAACAAGACCGACTCGGCCGTTCGCATCACGCACCTCCCGACCGGGATCGTCGTGCAGTGCCAGAACGAGCGTTCGCAGACCTCCAACAAGGCGACGGCGCTGCGCATCCTCCGGTCGCGGCTCGCGGAGGTCGAGGAGGAGAAGCGCGAGGCCGAGCTCGCGCGGGAGCGCGGGGCCGCGCAGGACATCGGCTTCGGGAGTCAAATCCGCTCGTACGTGCTGCACCCGTACCAGCTGGTGAAGGACCACCGCACCGACTTCGAGGTCGGGAACATCCAGTCCGTCCTCGACGGCCGGCTCGACGGGTTCGTGCGCGCGTACCTCCTCGCCAAAGCAGCCGGCCAAGTGGTCTAGATGCGGGCAAAAACGTCGGCTACACTGCAGCGTTCTCTAGGAGCCGGAGCAGTCCGCGAGGGCTGCGTCAGCTGACGCCCGGTGACGAATGATCTCTCCGACAGACCAATGACGGCCCTCGCCGAACCCGATACCAACGTCGAAGTCCAGCCGGCCCGCGAGGGCGCGGCGGGCGCGGCGATGATCGTGTTCGAGGACGTCCGCAAGGTCTACGAGACGAACAGGGTGAGGGCGCTCGACGGCGTGTCGTTCGTCATCGAGAAGGGTGAGTTCGTGTTCGTCGTCGGCGCGTCGGGCTCCGGCAAGTCCACGCTGGTTCGGCTTCTGCTCAAGGAAGTGGAGCCGACGGGCGGGCGCATCATCGTCGGCGGGCGCGACCTCGGCCGCCTCAAGCGCTCGAAGGTGCCGCTCCTGCGCCGAAACCTCGGCTGCGTCTTCCAGGACTTCAAGCTCCTCCCGAACCGCACCGCCGCCGAGAACATCGGCTACGCGCTGCGCGTGCAAGGCCAGTCGAACGCCGAGATCCGCAAGAAGGTGCCTGAGGTCATGGACCTCGTTGGGCTCGCGCACAAGATGGGCTCGCGCCCGGAGGAGCTCTCGGGCGGCGAGCAGCAGCGCGTCTCGATCGCGCGGGCGATGGTCAACCATCCGCCACTCCTCGTCTGCGACGAGCCGACCGGGAATCTCGATCCGGACACTTCGGTCGGGATCATGCAGCTGCTCTATCGCATCAACAGGACCGGCACGACGATCCTGATGGTCACCCACGACCGCGAGATGGTCGACAAGATGCGCAAGCGCGTGATCGCGCTCGAGTCGGGCAAGCTCGTCCGCGACGAGCGGCGCGGCGGGTACTCCGAGGAATGAGATGACTCGTATCCGCACACTCTTCGCGGAGGCACTCCGCTCGATCGGCGCGAACGTCTCGACGACCGTGGCCTCGGCGCTGTCCGTCCTCATCGGGATGTTCCTCATCGGCGTCTTCATCGGCCTCGGCACGTGGCTCGTCTCGTGGTCGGACGACAAGAAGCGCGAGCTCGCGGTGCACGTCTTCATCGCCGACGGTGCGACGACGAAGCAGGTCAACGAGCTGCGCGTCCTGCTCGAGTCGGACAAGCGCGTGAAGCCGGGCGGCATCACGTTCATCTCGAAGGCGAAAGCGCTCGAGATCATGCGCAAGCGCAATCCGGAGCTGACCGCGAATCTCGCCTCGAACCCGCTGCCCGCGTCGTTCGACGTCGTGCCGGTGCGCGGGGAGGACACGGAGGGGATCGCGACCGGCGTCCAGAAGGCGAGGCTCGCCGCCGTCGACGAGGTGCGCTACGGCAAGGAGGTCTCGCAGCGGATCCTCGCCATCGCGCGCGCGATCCAGATCGTCTTCCTCATCGCGGTCTTCGTGCTCCTCGCGGCCTCGACGATCCTCATCGCGAACACGATCCGACTCTCGGTGCATGCCCGCCGTCGCGAGATCGAGGTGATGAAGCTCGTCGGCGCGTCCAACTGGTACGTCCGCGGGCCGTTCATGCTCGAAGGGCTGCTGACCGGGCTCGCAGGCTCGATCGCAGCCGTGCTCCTGCTGTTCGTGAGCCGCGAGATCGCGATCCCGCAGATCCTCGGGCACATTCAGGACGACGCCGACGTGAAGGCACTCGCGTTCACCTGGACGGCCCTCGTCCTGGTATTGGGCGGCCTCGCGATCGGCGCTCTCGGGTCGGGGCTCACGCTCCGTCGCTCACTGCGCGTCTGAGCGCATACGGTTTTTGTCGATCGCGAACGGTCGCGTCCGTCGTCATGAGGACGGCGCGATCACCGAACGACGAGAGGAGCGACGATGAAGTACCTGCTGATGGTCTGCTGGGGAACGGACGTGATGGACGCCCAGACCGAGCCCCGGCCTGGCGACGAGACCGAGGAGGAGAGCTTTCCGTGGCTGGACGACGTCCGGACGCGGGGGATCTGGGTGACGGGCGACCAGATTGCGCCGCCCCGCCGCGCACGGTCGGTTCGCGTGCGCGACGGCAAGACGCTCGTGACGGACGGGCCGTTCGCCGAGACGAAGGAAGCGATCGGCGGGTTCGACATCATCGAGTGCGGGAGCCTCGAGGAGGCAGTCGAGATCGCGGCAGCGCACCCGATCGCGCAGTTCGGGACGATCGAGGTGCGCCCGTTCTGGGGTAACTGACGGAGGCCGCCGCGTGCGGGCGCTGTGGAGTCAGGCACGTTAGCGTTCTCTCCGTGGTCGCGAGCAGACGTCTCGAGCGGGGGCGCGAGGCCTACGCGCGGCGGTCGTGGCGAGACGCGCACGAGTCTCTGTCGGCTGTCGAAAGTGCAGCTCCGCTCGAGCCGGCCGACCTCGAGCTGCTCGCGACGTCCGCGTTCATGCTCGGCCGCGACCATGAGTATCTCGACACCCTCGAACGCGCGCACGATGTCTATCTCCAGCGAGGGGAGCCGCTGCGTGCCTTTCGGTGCGCCTTCTGGTGCGGGATGATCCTCATGACCCGCGGCGAGGTCGGGCCGGGCAGCGCGTGGATCGGCCGCGCGCAGCGCCTGTGCGAAGGACAGCCGGACGACTCCGTCGAGCGCGGCTATCTCCTGATGCCACTCGCGTTGAGGCACGAGGCCGCGGGTGAGCTCGAGAAGGCGGCTGCGGTTGCCGGCGAAGCCACGGCGATGGCGGCGCGCTTCGGGGAAGCGGACGGCTTCGCGCTGGCCAGCTATACGCAGGGCTCCATGTTGATCAAGGCGGGCCGGGTGCCCGAGGGGCTCGCCGTCCTCGACGAGTCGATGCTCGCCGCGATGAGAGGCGACCTGTCGCCGATGACGACCGGAATCGTGTACTGCGGCGTCATCCTCGCCTGCCAGGAAGTGTTCGAGGCGCGCCGTGCGCAGGAGTGGACGGCGGTGCTGACGGAGTGGTGCGAGGGCCAGCCGGACGTCGTGGCGTTCACCGGCCGCTGTCTCGTCCATCGCGCCGAGATCCTCCAGCTCCGCGGCGCCTGGCCGGACGCCCTCGAGGAGGCGCGGAGGGCGAGGCAACGGTTCATCGAGGCGGAGAACCTCCGTCGCGTCGGCTTGGCGTTCTACCGGGAGGCCGAGCTCCAGCGGCTCCTCGGAGACTTCGAGGCGGCCGAGCGGGCGTACCGTGAGGCAAGCCATCACGGCTGGGACCCGCAGCCCGGCCTCGCGCAGCTCAGACTCGCGCAGGGACGAGTGGACGCGGCGACGGCCTCGATTCAACGCGTGCTCGCCGAGACCACGGAGCTGTTGAAGCGCGCCGGGCTGCTGCCTGCGCGCGTGGAGATCATGCTCGCAGCGGGCGACGCTGATGCTGCGACTGTCGCCTGCGTCGAGCTCGAGGAGCTCGCCGAGCGCTTCGAGAGTTCGATGCTCGGGGCGATGGTCGCCTACGCGCGTGGCGCCGTGGAGCTCGCTCGAGGCGATTCGAAAGCTGCACTCGGCCTGCTGCGTCATGCGCTCGAGACCTGGCAGGAGCTCGAGGCGCCGTACGAGGTCGCACGGACACGTGAGCTGATCGGACTCGCCTGCCGCGCGCTCGGCGACGAGGAAGCCGCCACGCTCGAGCTCGACGCCGCTCGCACGACGTTCGAGGAGCTGAAGGCCGCCCCCGATGCGGCCAGGGTGGCCGTCTCGATCGCGCCGGCCGGAACGTCACGGCACGGGCTCTCGGCTCGGGAGGTCGAGGTGCTTCGCCTCGTGGCGGCGGGGCGGTCGAATCGCCAGATCGCGGCGGAGCTCGTCATCAGCGAGCACACCGTTGCGCGCCATCTGCAGAACATCTTCCGCAAGCTCGACGTGTCGTCTCGCACGGCCGCCGCCTCGTTCGCATTCGAGCACGAGCTCGTCTGATCTTCGGGCCCGGTGGTCAGAAATGACCACTCGAGCGCCGCGCCAACTTGGTGCGTTTCTGCGATGAATCTCTAGCCGCTTCGCCCTACCGTCGCCCTATCGACCAAAGGAGCTGGAGATGGCGACGGACGAGCACGTGGAAACGCTGATCATCGGTGGGGGGCAGGCGGGCCTTGCCGTCGGCTACCACCTGAAGTCGAAGAGGCGCGACTTCCTCGTTCTCGACGCGAATGAGCGCGTCGGCGATTCCTGGCGCAAGCGCTGGCCTTCGCTTCGGCTCTACTCGCCAGCGAAGCTCGACGGGCTTCCAGGGATGTCGTTTCCGGCGCCGCACAACTCATATCCGACGGGCCTGGAGATGGCCGACTACCTCGAGTCGTATGTGACGCAGTTCGAGCTGCCGGTTCGGAGCAGCATCACCGTGGACGGCCTGGAGAGGGTCGGTGAAAAGTACGTCGCACGCGCCGGCGAGCGCACGTTCGTCGCGGACAACGTCGTCGTCGCAACGGGTGTCTTTCAACACGAGCGCCCGATCGTTCCCGATTTCGCGGACGAACTCGATCCCGCGATCCAGCAGCTCCACTCCGCCGACTATCGCGGAACGGAGCAGCTGCGACCAGGACCAGTGCTCGTGGTCGGCGCGGCGCACTCGGGAGGCGACATCGCGTTCGAGGTTGCGCGCGCTGGGTACCAGACCGTCCTGTCCGGAAGGGACACGGGCCAGATTCCCGTTCCCCTCGGCAGCCGGCGGATGCGTGTGGCATGGCCGGTGCTGCGCTTCCTATGGACGCGGGTTCTGACCATGTCGACGCCAATGGGTCGCAAGGCGAAGCATGAGATTCGCTTGCACGGCGGCCCGCTCATCCGGGTCAAGCGCGCCGACCTCGAGGCTACGGGCGTGGAGCTGGTGCTCGAGCGGACGGTCGGCGTCGAGGACGGAAAGCCGGTGCTGGCCGACGGGCGGGTGTTGGACGTCGCCAACGTCGTCTGGTGCACGGGATTCCGCAACGAGTACGGCTGGATCCGCTTCCCGCTGCCGACGGAGGACGACGGATACCCGGAGCAGACGCGAGGCGCCGTTCCGTCCCTGCCCGGGCTGTACTTCGTCGGGCTGCCGTTCCTCCACTCGTTCGCCTCGATGCTGATCCTCGGCGCGGGTCGCGACGGCAAGCGGGTCGCCGAGCACATCGTCACGCGGGCCGCGCGTGCACCTCGGAGAAGCGACCTGCAGGTCGCTGCGGTGTCCGGATGAACCGCGTCCTCGTCTGGAACGGCCGGCTTGCGAGCGTCCGGGCTCGTGGGCCGGCCGCGGTACCGTGCGCCGATGCGCGCGCGCCGACAACCGAGGGGAAGGCAGAAACGGCCGAGCCGGGCTCAGCGGGCGGCGCGACGGAGCCCGGCGCAGGCGGTGCGCCAGGCCGAGCACAGCGTCACGGTGACGCTGCCGTCGCGTCGGACCGAGCCGGAGCGCGTCGTCGCCCACCTCGGGCCGACGAACTCGGGTAAGACCTACGCCGCGCTGAAGGAGCTTGCGGAGAACCGCTCGGGTGTCTACGCAGGCCCACTGCGCATGCTGGCGCAGGAAGCGCACCGCCGGCTGGGCGAGTGGATCGGCCAGGAGAGCGTCGGCCTCGTCACGGGCGAGGAGCGCGTGAACGAGCGCGCACCGGTCGTCTGCTCCACCGTGGAGATGGCGCCGTATGCCGGCGATCTCCTCGTCCTCGACGAGGTGCAGTGGGCGGACGACACGGAGCGCGGCTCGGCGTGGACGCGGCTGCTGCTCGCCGGCGACTATCGAGAGATCCTGCTGCTCGGCGCGCTCGACGCGCTGCCGCTCGTCCAGCGGGCGTTTCCCGAGCACGAGCTGAAGCTCTTCGAGCGCAAGCTGCCGCTCGAGTTCGTCGGCTCGCGCACGCTCCGCTCGCTCACGCCGGGAACCGTCGTGGTCGCGTTCAGCCGCCGCGCGGTGCTCGCCCTCGCCGGCGAAGTGAACCGCCTGCATCCCGGCCGGGTCGCGGTCCTCTACGGCGCGATGCCGCTCTCCTCTCGCCGCGAGGAGATCGATCGCTTCCTCACGGGTACCGCGGACGTGTGCGTCGCGACGGACGTGCTCGGCCATGGCGTGAACCTCCCTTGCGAGACGCTTCTCTTCGCCGAGACGACGAAGTTCGACGGAGAGGAGCGACGGCCGCTCCTGCCCTGGGAACTGGCGCAGATCGCGGGCCGTGCCGGCCGGTTCGGGCTCGTCGAGCGCGGCCACGTCGGCGTCCTCTCTGGGCTCGGCTGGGGGACGGCCGACGAAGAGCTCGTCGAGTGGGCGCTCGAGCCGCACGTTCCTCTCCCCGGCGGGTACCTCGGCTACCGCGTCGTCGACGAGGCGCGTATCAGGCCGCAGGTCTCGGATCTCGGCGTCGACGACCCACTCCGCCTCGATGCGGCGCTCGTCGCCTGGCATCGTGTGGCGCTTCGTGAGTGGGCGTCGGAGAGCTGGCTCGCCCTCGAGTCGCTGCAGCCGATTCGCCTACGGCTGCAGGCCGTCCAGCGGCGGCTCGCCGAGCGCGGCCGGACGCTCTCGCTCGAGGACACCTGGAAGCTCGTGAACGCTCCGGTCGACGAGGACAACCTCGAGCTCCTCGCGACTCTCGCGCTCGCCATCACGGGAGACCGCGTCGCGCGCCCGCACCTGATGTTCCTGCTCGACCCGGCCCGCCTCCGGGGAGCCTCGCTCGAGGAAGCCGAGCGGGCCGGGCGTGAGGCGAGCATCCTGCGCTGGTTCGCGCTCCAATACACGGGCGTCGGCGGCGTCACGATCGATCGGGCCGCGGCGCTGGAGGAAGCCGCCGCCGCGCGCGTCGTCGCGCGCCTCCGGGTCGAGGTCGAGTCGCCGACGATCGGTCGCTGTCGCTCGTGCGGCCGCTCCTGCGCGCCGTGGTTCCCGCTGTGCGACCGGTGCGCCGGGATCGCGACTCGTGCGTGATATGAACTCCTCGTGACCCCGGACGAGCTCCGTTCGATTCCGCTGCTCGCAGGCGCCAGTCAGGCCGGCCTCGAACGAATTGCCGCGTCCGCCGGCGAGCTGACGTGCGAGGCGGGTCAGGTCGTCGCGCTCGAGGGCGACCCGGGATCCGGGATGTTCGTGATCGTCGACGGAACGGCGCACGTCGAGTGGCGGGGCGGGACCGTCGATCTCGGGAGCGGCACGTTCTTCGGTGAGCTGACCTTGCTCGCTCCCGGTGGGACGCGGAACGCTCGTGTCCGTGCCGCGACAGCAATGCGATGCCTCGCGATCCCGCGCGGCGACGCGATCGAGCTGATCGAGTCGGAGCCGAGCGTCGCGCTCCTGATGTTGAGAGAGATCGCGCGGCGCTTCGCGTCAGCGCTCCCCGACGACTGAGGGCGAGGCAAGCCTCGTCCATACACTCCGGCGCGTGGCGAAAGCGGACGGAACCAAGCTGATTGCCGAGAATCGCCGCGCGCGGCGCGACTACGAGCTCATCGAGCGCGTCGAGGCGGGCGTGGTCCTCACCGGAACAGAGGTGAAGTCCGCGCGCGACGGCGTGGTCCAGCTCGGCCAGGCCTATGCCGACGTGCGTGACGGAGAGGCGTGGCTCGTCGGCGCGTCCATTTCCGAGTACGCCCAGGCCGGCCCGCTCGGCCACCAGCCGGACCGTGACCGCAAGCTCCTCCTCCACCGCTCGGAGATCGACTCGCTGTACGGGAAGGTGCGCGAGAAAGGTCTCACGCTCATCCCGACGCGGATGTACTTCAAGGACGGCCGCGTAAAGGTCGAGATCGCGCTTGCGCGCGGCCGAGAGCGCGCGGACAAGCGGCGTGTGGTCGCCGAGCGCGACGCGCAGCGCGATATCGAGCGCGCACTCAAGCGTCGCCGCTAGCCGCTTCGTCCGTGGGCCTGCCGCTACGTCCGGCGCGTTGCCGCCAGGTCCTCCAACTCCTGCTTGTCGATCAGCTCACCCGGGATCACGGCGATGCGGCACGGCGTCGTCGCGCGGATCGTCGCTGTGCGTTCGCCGCCCTCGAGCAGCGCCTTCTCGCCGACGATCGCGCCAGGTCCGATCTCGGCGACAGGCTCGCCGTCGATTTCCACGACGAGAACGCCGTCGAGGACGAGGTAGAGCTCGTCTCCTGGCGCGCCCTGCTCCACGAGCGTCTCGTCCGCCGCGAGCGTGCGACGCTCGGGGATCGTCTTGCCCGCCATCAGCTCGCGCGAGATCTCGCGCTCGAGCGCGCTCTCGGCGGCCGTGACGAACGCGTCGGACTCCTCGTCGCCCCACGGCGTTCGCTCACCGTGCGCCTCCCGGTACCAGGCCTTGAAGTCGATGGTCCCCGACTTGGCGTCGAGGGTCCCGTCCCGGTCGTAGATCCAGTGCCTGGGGAACGTGCTCGCTCCAACGAGCTCGTGCTCCGAGGAGCCGTCGGTCCGGATTGTGAGCGCGAGCGTCGTCCACGCCGTCGCCGAGTGGATCCGGACGAACGGCCTCCCGACGACCCTGCGTGGCGCCGGGAACCCGGCCCGACCGCCAACCGTTTGTACGAAGCGAACGCCGTCTCCATCCACCTTCGGCTCGTTGCGCAGGACTTCGAAGGCGACGCCCGGGATCGTGATGTCCGTGATGCCCAGGCTGAAGGTCGTCGCGCCGACAAGACCCGTGCCTTCGTACCCGTGGCCGACGACCTTCCCATCGTCCACGTCGATCCAGGCGGCGAGGCGATTGGCCTCGCGAAAGCGATCCTCGGCGCGCAGGCGCTCGAGGTCGCCTTCCTCGAGACGATCGGGCGGCGGTTCGTCGTAGCGCGCGACGCCGAGCTCGAACGGGAGCTTCGGCATGCCCTCGATCGCGTCCGACGGTATCCAGGAAATCGCTGTGACGGATGACTCGATGCGCATCTGGCACCCCCCTCTCTCGCGATCCCTCCACGCTAGTGCATCTCGAGAGGCTTGGCTAGCGGCTGCACAGTGGCGGAGCGACCCTCCGCCGTATTACGCTCGTTTGGCATCCAAGGAGAGAGGAGAGTCGATGCGACGGGTGGCGTTCACCGCCAACGGCATACGGCACGACCTCGAGATCGAGCCGCGCGAGCTTCTCGTGTACGTGCTGCGCGACCGACTCGGTCTCACCGGAACGAATATCGGCTGCGACACGTCCTCGTGCGGGGCGTGCACGGTGCTCGTGAACGGCGAGTCGGTCAAGTCCTGCACGATGCTCGGCGTCCAGGCCGACGGGATGGAGCTCACGACGATCGAAGGGCTCGCGCACAACGGCGAGCTCCATCCGGTCCAGCAGGCGTTCCACGAGCACCATGCGCTGCAATGCGGCTACTGCACGCCCGGGATGATCATGGCAGCGGTGAGCCTCATCGACAGTGGCAGCGCCACCGATGAGGCGGCGATCCGCGAAGGGCTCGAGGGCAACCTCTGCCGCTGCACCGGGTACCACAACATCGTCCGCGCAGTCGAGGCGGCCGCGGGGGTGGCGTCATGACCGCCGTCGAGACCGCACCCGGAGTCGTCGGAACGTCTGTCAAGCGCAAGGAGGACGCCTCCCTCCTCCGAGGGCGGGCCACGTTCGTCGACAACCTGACGCTGCCCGGAACGGTCTTCATGGCCGTGGTGCGTAGCCCGTATCCACGCGCCCGCATCAAGGGCGTCAACCTCGATGCGGCTCGCGGAGAAGAGGGCGTCGTTGCGGCGTTCTCGGGCGCTGATCTCGCCGGGGAGTGGGCCGGCGGACTGCCATGCGCCTGGCCGGTGACCGAGGACATCAAGATGCCTCCGCACTTCCCGCTCGCGACCGACGAGGCGCGCTACCAAGGTGACCCCGTCGCGGTGGTTGTCGCAGAGAGCCGCGCGCTCGCCAAGGATGCAGCGGAGCTGGTTGAGGTCGACTACGAGCCGCTCCCGTCCGTCGCGGGCGTCGAGAGGGCACTCGAAGACGACGCGCCGCTCGTCCACGCGGACCTCGGAACGAACGAGTGCTACGTCTGGAAGCTGGATGCCGGCGACGTACGTGCGGCGATCGAGGCCGCGGACGTCGTCGTCACGCGCCGGTACTTCCAGCCACGCCTCATCCCGAACGCAATGGAGACGCGTGGAGTGCTCGCGCAAGTCGACCCTACGGGCGACATCACGCTGTGGTCCGCCACCCAGACGCCACACATCCAGCGGTTCGTCCTCCAGCTCGTGCTCGGCGTTCCCGAGTCGAAGATCCGGGTGATTGCGCCTGACGTCGGCGGTGGCTTCGGCTCGAAGATCCAGGTCTACGGCGAGGGCCCGATCGCGATCGCCATCGCGCGGCGCCTCGGGCGCCCGGTGAAGTGGATCGAGGAGCGTGCCGAGAACTACGTCGGCACGATTCACGGCCGCGACGTCGTGCACGAGCTCACGTTCGCCGCGACCAGGGACGGAGACATCACGGCTGTGAAGTCCGAAGCCTGGTGCGCCATGGGCGCATACCTCGAGCTCGTCGCGCCGGGCATTCCGCTCCTCGGCGCGTGGATCTATTCGGGGCCCTACGAGATCCCGAACTACAGCGTGGCGTTCACCGGTGTCTTTACGCACACGACGCCGACCGACGCGTATCGCGGCGCCGGCCGGCCCGAGGCGACGTACGTGCTCGAGCGGACGATGGACGCCCTCGGACGCGAGCTCGGCATCGATCCGATCGAGCTTCGGCGCAGGAACTTCGTCAAGGAGTTCCCACACACGATGGCGTCTGGCCTGACGATCGACTCGGGTGACTACGAGGCGACGCTCGACCGTCTGCTCGAGATCCTCGATCTCGACGCGATTCGAGACGACCAGGCCGCGCGCCGGGCGAGTGGCGACGCGAAGCAGATCGGCGTCGGCTTCTCGACGTACAACGAGATGTGCGGTCTCGCTCCGTCGCGGATCCTGGGGGCGATTCGCTACGCCGTCGGTGGCTGGGACGCCTCGACGGTGCGCTTCCAGCCGCTCGGCTCGGTCCAGGTCGTCACCGGCACGTCGCCACATGGCCAGGGCCACGAGACGACGTTCGCCCAGATCGTCGCCGACCAGCTCGGCCTCGGCGTGGACGACGTCGAGGTGATCCACGGCGACACGGCCGCCTCACAGCTCGGTATGGATACATACGGCTCGAGATCCCTCACGGTCGGCGGGATCGCGCTCTGGCACGCCGGGGAGAAGGTGATCGCGAAGGCACGGCAGATCGTCGCGCACCAGCTCGAGGTGTCCGAGGAGGACCTCGGGTTCGAGGAGGGGACGTTCTCCGTGAAGGGCTCGCCCGACCGGAACATGACGATCCAGGCTGCGGCGTTCGAGGCACACACCGCGCACAACCTGCCGGACGGGATGGAGCCCGGGCTCGAGGCGACTGCCGTGTACGACCCGCCGAACTTCTCCTGGCCGGCGGGCGCGCACGCGGCTGTCGTGGAGGTCGACACGGAGACGGGGGACACGCGGCTCGTCCGCTACGTCGCCGTCGACGACGTCGGCAACCCGGTCAACCCGCAGATCATCGACGGGCAGGTGCACGGCGGAGTCACCCAGGGCATCGCCGCCGCGCTGTTCGAGGAGGGCGCGTACGACGAGGAGGGGAACCTCCTCACGACCACGATGGCGACCTACCTCGTCCCGTCTGCCGCCGAGCTGCCCTCGTACGAGACCGATCGCACGGAGACCGCTGCGGACAACCCACTCGGCGTGAAAGGAGTGGGGGAGACGGGCACGATCGCCGCTGCGCCGGCGGTGATCAACGCCGTCGTCGACGCGCTCTCGCACCTGGGTGTCACGGACATGCCGCTCCCGGCCACGCCGGAGCGAGTCTGGAAGGCGATCGAGGAGGTGAGGACGTGATTCCCGCCGGATTCGACTACGAGGTCGCCGAGAGCGTCGACCATGCCATCGAGCTGCTCGGGAGGAACGAGGACGCGAAGCTCCTGGCCGGCGGCCACTCGCTCCTCCCGGCCATGAAGCTCCGGCTCGCCCGGCCGGCGCTCCTCGTCGACGTCGGGCGCCTGGACGACCTCTCCTACGTCCGGGAGGAAGGCGACACCATCGCAATCGGTGCGCTCACGAGGCACAAGGACGTCGCGGCCTCGCCAGTGCTCCGGGAGCACTGCGCGATCGTCTCTCACACGGCCGGCCAGGTCGGCGACCCGCAGGTCCGCCACCGCGGGACGATCGGCGGTTCGCTCGCGCACGGCGACCCCGCCTCCGACCTCCCGAGCGTGATCCTCGCGCTGCACGGAGAGCTCGTGGTGCATGGTCCGGGCGGCGACCGGGCGATCCCGGCCGGGGAATTCTTCACCGGTGTCTGGCAGACGGCGCTCGCGCCGAACGAGGTGCTCGCGGAGATCCGCGTCCACAAGCTCGGGGCCGCGGGCTGGTCGTATACGAAGATGGCACGCCGTGCCCAGGACTGGGCGACGGTGGCCGTCGCGGCGGTCGTCCACGGCAACGGCTCCGTCGACCGAGCGGCGGTCGCGCTCACGAACATGGGCGCGACCTCGGTGCGGGCGACGGCCGTGGAGGAAGCACTCCTCGGCGGAGCGTCGATCGAGGACGCCGCGGCACTCGCGGCCGACGGGACTGAGCCGCCCACGGATCATGCGGCGAGCTCCGACTTCCGCAAGCACCTGGCGCGCGTGCTCACGCGACGCGCGCTCGCGGAAGCACGAAACCGGTAGGAGAACGCGTAGGGGCCGGGTCTCCCCGGCCCCTACCGGCAATCAGCCGGCTACCGCAGTGAGTAGGCGCGCTGAGGCGCGGGAACCTGCTCGAGCACCATGCGCAGCACGTCGTCCGGGCTCAGGCCCTCGTTGATGATGAGCCGGTGGCGAAGGACGTACGGGGCGATCTCGCGAACGTCCTCGATCGTGACCTCCTCGCGACCGGAGAGACGTGCGTTCGCCTTCGCCGCGCTCGCCATGTGCATGATCCCGCGCGAGCTCACTCCGAGCTCGACGCCGGCGATGTCTCGCGTCCTGCGGGCGATCTCGACCATGTATCGCCCTATCTCCTCCGGTATCTCCGTCGTATCGAGCTCGTCGCGTGCCTTGTCGAGGCCCACGACGCCGAGAAGCGGCCGGACCTCGCCGAGCATGTCCGGTGCGACGCCCTTGTGTGGAAGGTCGAGCATCTCGTACTCGCTCTGAGCGTCCGCGTAGTCGAGGACGATCTTGAAGAGGAAGCGGTCGAGCTGGGACTCGGGCAGCTCGAAGACGTCGCGGTGCTCGTACGGGTTCTGGGTCGCGATGACGAGGAACGGATCCGGAAGCTTGTGCGCCTTGCCCTCGACCGTTACCTGGCGCTCCTGCATCGCCTCGAGCAGCGCTGCCTGCGTCCGCGGCGGCGTGCGGTTGATCTCGTCTGCGAGGAGCACGTTCGTGAAGACCGAGCCCGGGAAGAAGACCTGCTCGCCCATGCGGATCGCGTTGACGCCGGTCAGCTCGGCGGGCGTCGTGTCCGGCGTGAACTGGATGCGCTTGAACGTCGCGCCGAGCATGTGCGCCGTGGCGCGCGCGAGCAGCGTCTTCGCGCTGCCAGGCGGGCCTTCGAGCAGGACGTGGCCACGAGCCAGCGCGGCGACGAGCAGCAGCTCGACTGCGCGTTCCTGTCCGATGACGACCTTTGCGATCTCGGCTTTCGCCCGTTCGCGCAGGTCGATGAGGCTCTCGTACGGTGCCTCCACTAGCAATGACACGTCCCAGTCCTCCCTCGTTCGGCTCGATTGCTCGGCCGCCGCATCGTAGCGCGGTCCGAACGAGGCCCCAACCCGGCTCCCCAGCCGATGCCTCCTACGTACTATCGAGCGCCGAAAGGGGGAGTCAACCCCTCGTTCGAGGGACGAGACCCGCTTCGGCGAGTTGCGACCTGCGCGGCGGGCTACGTGAGCGTGTCGACCGGCGGCGGAACTGCCGTTGGCACACTCGACATCGCGTCGAGGAGCACAGTGTCGACGCTCGTGCCAGGGGCTGTCGCGATGCGATGGCGAAGGACGTAGGGCGCCATCTCGCGAACGTCCTCGATGGTTGCCGTCTGGCGACCGTTCAGGCGCGCATTGGCCTTCACGGCCATGACGAGGTGGATCATCGCGCGCGAGCTGACGCCGAGCTCCACGCCCGGGAGCTCGCGCGTGCGCCGGCCGACGCCGACGATGTAGCGGCCGACCGAGTCGGGCACGTCGGTGTGCTCGAGCTCCTGCCGCGCCTTGTCGAGGCCGACGACACCCAAGAGCGGGCGGACCTCGCCGAGCATGTCCGGCGCGATGCCCTTGTGCGGGAGGTTGAGCATCGAGAGCTCGGCCTCGGCGTCCGCGTAGTCGAGCTCGATCTTGAACAGGAAGCGGTCGAGCTGGCCCTCTGGGAGCGGGAAGACACCCTCGTGCTCGTGCGGGTTCTGCGTGGCGATGACGAGGAACGGGTCGGGAAGCTTGTGCGCCTTGCCGTCGACGGTGACCTGGCGCTCGCCCATCGGCTCGAACAGGGCTGCCTGGGTGCGGGGCGGCGTACGGTTGATCTCGTCGGCGAGGAGGACGTTGGTGAACACCGCGCCGGGCATGAAGAGGTGCTCGCCGGCGCGGATGACGTTCTGCCCGTTGAGCTCGGTCGGTGTCGTGTCCGGCGTGAACTGGATGCGCTTGAAGGCCGCGCCGAGCATGTGAGCGACGGCGCGCGCAAGGAGTGTCTTGGCGCTTCCGGGCGGGCCCTCGAGCAGCACGTGCCCGTGCGCAACGGCGGCGATGAGCAGGAGCTCGACGGTGCGGTCCTGGCCGATGACAACCTTCGAAACCTCAGCCTTGGCCCGCTCGCGCAGGTCGGCAAGATCGTCGTACTTCTCCTCCATCATCAACGCCACGAGCGTGTCCTTTCCCTCGGTGAGCCGTATGTGCGGCCCGACTCCCACCTCCGCCGCAGACGGGCCGAAACCGTTATCGGCAGCTATCCTCCGATCCTTGACACACATACGGGGGCGACCAGGTCTCGACGTGGTCGGTTCTCCGGCAGAGCTGCGAGCCGAGGTCGCCGGTTGGCCTCGTAAATCAACCGGCACCAAAGCAAGTGCGAACAAGAACGAACTCGCACTCGCCGCCTAGCTTCTAGTTAGGTAAGGCGACGTCGACCCGGATTCGGCCCGAGATCCGGTGATCGGCGCCAACAATCGGGCTTGGCGCCGAGGGAGAGCCAATCGCCCGGAGCGCGACACTTCAGGATGGCTGGCCCGTCGGCAGGTTGTCCGTGAACCGGCCGGCGGGCGAGATCAAGCACGGACTACGCTCGTAGACGCTCTGTTCGGTGCGACCGCGGACGCGGGTTCGATTCCCGCCGCCTCCATGATTGGCTAAACGGTGCGGTTTCCCGCCACAGGCGGGGGGAATAGTTGCTGGCGGGCGGAATGGTTGTCCGCAGTCACGAGAGCGAGTCATCTGTGCCAGCGCGGAAGGAACTAGAGGCGAGCGGGCCTAACCTAATGCCGCGAGCCCGGCCGATAGCGAGGAGGCGCCAGCATCGGAGCCCACAGCGAGCTGAAAGCCGGGAACGCGATGATCCCGCAAGATCGCGATGTCAACGTACGCGATGAGCGAGTAAGGCAGAAAGACCAGGCGGTCATCTCGCGTTGAAATGCTTGTCCCCTTCTCGTCGGCACGTAGTTGCAGGGCATCGAGCCGCTCTCCATTCAAGGTCACAAGCTCGAGCCGTACGTGCGCGTCGCTGTGGTCGCGGCTGAACTCTCGCACTCGTTCAGCGAAGGCCCCACCAAAGTACGCCATGTCGAACATGCGACAGCTATCGGCGGACTCGCACTTAGAGTCAAGCCACCCGTCCCTCATACGGCTCCGAGGAGCGCGAGCTCGAGGCGTGCGGGCTGAGGTAGGTCGGCGGTCGACACCGAGCTTGGCCTCGGCCATTCTCTCTACACGCTCGGCGGGATGTGGATCCTCACTCGCGGCTAGCGGGGCATCATCGCGTTTGCGGGGAGGGAAATCCCATGGCGGGGGTGGTGGCTCGAGCGCCGTGTCACAAGATCGCCGAAGACCTGGCCGGTCGGGTACGTGGTTTGTGAGTTTGTAAGAAAGGCCAGCGAGGAACTTGAACAACCCGTACTCGCGAGCAAGATGAGTTGAGGTACCCCTGCGGGGACAGGGACTGGGGAAGGACTGGGGAGAATGAGTGAGCACGCAGCCGCGGCACACGTCGCGACGCAACGAGCACGAGCCGAACGACTGCCAGCCGAGTCGGCTACGGAGCATCGCACGTGGCCGATAGCCGCGATAGTCTTCCCCAGCGTTGTCGCGGCCTACGCAGCGGTTGTCGGTGCCATCTACCTGCTTGCCACGTCCATGAGCTGGCAGCTTCTCGCCGCAGGTGGATTGGTCATTCTGCTCTTCAACCTCGTGCTGCTGTTCGTCTTGATGCTTCGGACAATGGACATGGAACGGACACGACACGCCCGCTCGGTGACCGCCCAGCGCGACAGCTAGGCGTCTCGCGATCGGACAATCGGCAGGCATCAGCGCACAACCGCCTGAGCACAGGCTTCGCGGCGCACCCAAACGGGTAGGAACCTGACGGCAACCCTTCAAGCTAGGAGGAGCGGCCGTGCTGGGACTCACGACGCATGCCTGGGCAGCCCTGGCGCTGGGCGTGCTGGTCGTGTTGGTCATCGCGTATGCGATGACACGCGAGTAGGTCGCGCCGTCACGTTCTCGACCCACCAATCACTTCACCGGGGCACCCGGCCACTACTCCTCGCAGCCATGTCAATATCCGCCGCCCATGGATGATGCGATCGTCCCAGAGCAGCTCGCGGAAGAGCAGAGTCCTCACACGCCCGTTTCGACTCCCCGGCGCATCGCTGCCGTTCTGACTCCCCGGCGCGTCGCGGCCGTGGTCGCCCTTGTGTTTCTCACTGTCCGCCTCCGACGACAGCTTCGATACGCGCGACTTGCGATAAGGCACAGGCGGCGGCTGAAGCTCGCCCTCACCGTCCTGGTATTTCTGCGCCAAGTGCGTAAGGGCCACCTTCTGGGTCGCTAGCGGTTCCCTCGCCACGCCGGACGGTGCAGCCTGGGCACGCGCCGGCCTCAGCTTCGCGTCGTGTGCTGCCCGCCGCCTCGCGTCGACCTGGTCGGGCTCGCCCTCGAGGGCCGCGGACTCGGGGCTCAACCTTCCGATCTTGACCAGCAGGCTCATGTGCCCTCGATGTCGGCGGCGGGCGCCCTCGGAGGAACGGAAGCCCGCCGCTGACTCCCTGACGGAACCTCATTGAGATAGCGGGTCAGCCCTCGACCGATCTCCCGGCTCAGGCTCCGATCGGCCTCGGCGGCCCGGCGCACAAGCTCGTCGCGCATCTCTCGGGCGCGACGGCGGCGCTTATGATGACCGTGCAACCACCGCGTGTTGTCGACATGGGCAAAGTGTATACCCATTGGACAACGGATGGAAGATGTGCTCGCCCCTGGATCGCGGCAGCGACGGTGCTCAGTGTGTCATGCTCGGAGCGTGGGTTGGCGCATCGACCCGGAGGGCGTTGAGACTCGTGCTCTGAAGGAGCTCGCTCCGATTACGGGGCTTCGTGTTCTGGAGTTGGGCTGCGGCGATGGGCGCTTGACGTTTCAGTATGCGGGCGATGCGGCGTCCGTTCTCGCGGTGGATCCCGACGAAGAACGGATCCAGAACGCTCGGGCTGCGCTGAAGCCGGAGTTAGCCAGCAAGGTCACGTTCGTACTCGCCGGAGCGGCCGAGGTGGATGCGCCGCGCAAGAGCTTCGACCTTGCGCTGTTCTCTTCATCGTTGTGATGAATCGACGCCGAGGGCGTCGTGCACGCCCTGCGCCATGTCCATCGACTCCTCGTTCCCGGTGGAACGCTCGTCGATTCGCATCCGTTGACCGAGCAAGCGGTTGAGGCCGACGGAAGTCCGCTTGGCTTTATCGAAGAGCCGGAGTGGCGATCGGTCGTGCTTCCGAACGCGGAGGCGCGGCTTCGTGACGCAATACAGCACGGGTTCTACGTGCTCGAGGCGGAGACCGAGTTCGACCTTCTCCAGCACTTTGACACGGCGGACGACCTGATCGAAGCCGCCTCGGATCGTCTGGAGCCCCAACCGGAACTCGTACGTCGTATTCGTACGGCCAGACCGCCGCTCATCACCCGCGAGCACTACATCCTGCGCCGCCTCCGTGGCCTGTGACCGCGGAGTTCACTTCGGCCGCGCTGCCCGCCAAAGAGGCCGTGGGGCGAGCTGCGTCTCTAACGAGCTGCCGGGGGGCAGGCGTGGCAGCCTCTCTGTGGGCCCCGAAAGGACGATGCACCCCCTCGGTTACTTCGTCGTGCGGGCCGACTCTCCGGCTGCCACGCCTGACCATCAACCTCGCCAAGCCCAAGGGAATGCGGTCACGCACGAGCCCTGTCTTGGCCCGATGGATGACGACAGACCCGATCAAAAAGAGGCCCCGGGGTAGGCCGGGGCCTCTCATCAGTCACACGCCAAGCCGCAGGCAAACCTCGCCTTGTCCTGACGCTGCCGATCATGACAGACCCGAGAGGTAGGTCGTGCCTCGAGCCGAAGGTGATCGCTGCTTACGAGCTCCTGCCGGCGCATCGGTCTGCGATGTCCTAGGACTCCCGGAAAGCCTCGTGAACGTCGACGGCGACCGCCTGCGTTTACGCCGGACCCGAGCACCGACACTCGCGAGACTGCAGCGAGGGTGGAAACCGAGCGACCTCGCGCCACCGCAAGCTCCGCGAGCTGCATCTCGAGCAGACGCGGCCAGGGTCGCGTGAATGGTGGGTACCGGTGGAAGGAGCCAGCTCTTGAGCCAAGAAGGTTCAAGGGTCGCCGGGCCGGTTCGATGTTCCGCCGCACCCTGGTGGGAGCGTCGGAACGAGGGGAGCCGGTCCGGCTTCCCTCAGCGACGAGGCCGCCCGACCACGATGCGGAACGCTCTGTCGCCCGTGGCCCTCAGACCGTCCCTCACCTCGACTGTGATGATGTACGTGCCCGCTTCGGTCGGTGAGCCAGTCAGACGACCACGTGCTGACTCGAGGCGAAGCCCGTGCGGGAGGCGTCCGCGCGTGAGCCTCCATGTAGTCGGACCGACGCCTCCGACGGAGACAAGATCGGCGCGGTAACTGCGCCCTGTCTGCGCTCGCGGCAGCTGCCGGCCATGCACCCGGAGCCTTTGGGCTACAGCGAGTTCGACCTTCCAGGTGACCGCGCGACCTTCCGTGTCCCTTGCCCTCGCCGTGAAGCGGTACGTGCCTTTGGAGCGCGGTGTGCCTTCGATTGTCCCGTCAGCAAGGAGCCTGAGCCCCTTGGGGAGTCGACCCGAGGCGGGCGACCACGCGAAGATGCCCGAGCCTCCTCGGGCTCGTAGAGCGATTCGGAGAGGCACTCCAACCTCCGACCGAGGCGTGAGGGCGGGGGAGGAGATGATCCAAGGCTGTCGCCGGATCTTGAGCGTGAACTGCTTCTGTGTTTCCTTTCCGGCGCAATGCGCGGGGTCGTTCGTTGGCTCGCGCATCTCCACATAGAACCTGAAGGTCCCCGGCTGGAAAGACGTGCCGCTCAGGGTGCCGTCGAGCGCGAGAGTGAGCCCGGGCGGCAGGATGCCTGAGTCGAAGTGGAACGTCTGTCTCCCCGGACCGCAGCCCGCGCCCTCCTTCTCTGTAAACCGGATCGAGTACGGGACACCGACGGTTCCAGCTGGGCATGTGTTCGTGTTCTCACCCGCGATGTTCGGACATTCCTCGTCGGAGATGCCGCCCGCCGAAGCGTGCGGAGCAAGCGTCAAGACGGCGAGGACAGCGAGAGCGAGTACCAATCGCACCATGGTCGTGTCTTCCCGTCGGTACCGATGCATCCTCCCCGGAGCTATCGCGCGGACCATCGACTACCGCTCGCCAGGGCATGCCCCCATGCTCAGCCAGCCTAGCCGTGACCTTCGCCACATCTCGAAGGCTCGGCGTGCCCTCGCTGAGGTAGCGCACGAGCTACCGCCTCGCCGCCGGCTCAGCCTTCGGAGAAGCCAGCCTGTGAGGCTTCGGCCTCGTGGCCAAGCAGATCACACGAGTAGAGGCTCTCCTCTGGGACCTCTGTACCAAGTACGGGTTTTGCCTCTCGCCCGACGACCGGGCCGCTCTGGTCGCTGCGCCACCCGGTGACGTTGACTCGTTCGTCGATGCCGTTCTCGTTGCCGAGGGGTTGGACGCAATGCTTTGCGACAACCACACGCGCGGCTATCTCGGCGAGAAAGTCCGCGACTGGCTCTTTGACGAACGTCGCGGGAAGGGTCGAAATCGGGCCTTCCCTAGCGGCCTGCACCTCTTTCAGCCCGCCCGCCTCGAGCCCGCGCTCCTCAACCCGCAGCTTGAGATTCCGGCACGGCGGCGGCTGGCGAGTTCATAGAAGCGAGGGCCGCGACGGCGTGGCGACCCTCGCTGGACGGTCGATGCTTAGGGTTGGAACGGAGGCGGCGGCCAACCGTTTCCGATGTTCGGCTCCTCCTTGCCTTGGAAGAAGTGGTCGCAGTTGAGCGGGCCTGGTTCTCCTGCCTTCGGCCCTCCGCCAGCCGTTACGCCCTTGTCTACTTGCCGGTTAAGGGCATCGTTGCAAGCCTCGAGCTGTGCGGTGCCGTCCGGGTTCCCTGGAGGCGGTGCTGGCCCGTAGGCAAGAGCCGCTGCAGGGACCATCAGCGCGGCGGCCACCGCAGACGCGGTCGCCAAACGACGTTTACCCATTTCCTCTCCCCTCTTTCGAAGCGCCCGATTGACGCCGGTCGGGAAGCTACTCCTCTTCAGACACCGGGTCAATCATCGGCGCGGGAAAGGAAATGCACCGAGCGGTGGCTTCCTCGTCCGGCTGCCGGACTGACCTTCGCTTGCGCGATTGCCACTCGGGGAGCCATCAACCTCAGAAGCTCCGTTCTCGGTGCGGTCGGGACACTACTCGATGTCGAGCCGAGCGTGACCGGACCGTCACATGCGTGGAGGAGACGTTGAGAGATATCTCGGGCGTGCGGCTCATTTCTTTACCTCGTCCGGGGGGCTCCTGGTCCCCATGGATTCCGGCCGATACCTCGGAGGCATGCTGGCGCACTTGCAAGCGCGGTGGCCGACCCTCGTCAGAGTCGCCGTCTCCATCGCAATCGTTGTTGGGCTCTGGGCCATCCATGATCCCATCGGGTACGTGTTCGCGGTGATCCTGGTCGCGGTCGTCTGGCTCTGGGACAGGGACTGGCAAGCCTGAGCGAGGCACTGGTTCACGGCGTCGTGATCAGTGGCGAGAAACCCGCAGCTAGGGGGGCGGAGTGCAGATATGCGCTGATTCTCGGGCAGTTCCTGGACGTCAGGGGCAATCGCACGAGAGAGCTCCTGGACGCCGTAGGGAGCGTTTCGCGGGTCCGATTCCCGCCGCCTCCAAACCCGGCTCGGTCGAACCAGGAGCTATCGGAACGACACCCGCCTGGGCGGCCAGTATGTGAGTGTCACCGGGCCGATCAGGTCGTTGCGTGGCACTGTGCCCCACGTTCGAGAGTCGCAGGACTGCGTGCGATTGTCGCCGAGGACAAAGTAGTGGTCCGGTGCGACGCGCGGCCACTGGCGGCTCTCGTGTCCTCGCCGAGAAAGAGCGATGTAGGGCTCGATGAGACGGTCGCCGTTGATGTGGATGACCCCCGTGTGTTCCGACACGACTTCGCCAGGGAGTCCGATGATGCGCTTGACGAATGCGGAGCCCCCGTCACTCAGTCCACATCGGTCAGCCGTCGCTGGTGCTTTGAACACGACGATGTCTCCGCGCTCGGGGTCGCGGAATCTGTAGGCGAGGCGGTTGGCGATCACGCGGTCGCTGAAGCGTCCTCCGCAGTTGGCGACGGGCTTGGCGCAATGAAGGGTTGGCTCCATCGAGGGCGAGGGGATGCGGTACGGCTTTGCCACCTCAGCCTGAAACGCCAGGACGAAGGCGATGGCCACGGCGATAGTTACGCACCAGTCGACGATCGTCCGCCACGGCTGCGGTATCCGGCCCTGCGCACGATCGAGAACTCTCATGGGTGCACCCGCATTGTGCGCATGGGTTCAGTCAACGTGCTAGTTCGCCACGGTGCGGCTCCGAGGCAACGCAGCTCGGTAGCAGCTGGGTCGCAAGGGGGTCTGACTGTGGCTCTATGCACGGATCTTCGCCTCGACCGCCTGCTCGAGGTGGCTCATCGCGGCAGCGGTCTGGCTCATCCGTCCGGCAACGACTAGCGCGGAAGTGCTGGGATTCACGTTGGAAGACCTGGGCTTCTCACTGTATGGCGGTCCTCGTCGGACAGACGTCGTCAACTGTTGGCGTGGATCGCCACCAAACCCGGTCGATCGCGGTCCGTCTCCGGTGACTCGTCGTGCCAGATCCACCACTCGTACGGCGGAGTCTGCGGATAGCCCTCCGGCGAGTCTTCCCACGTCTCCTGGCGACCGAGCGCAGTGATGTCGAGGTAGCTCCAGGTGCTTCCCATCGCTTCGTCGCCACGGGCGTCGATGAAGTAGGTACGGAAGATCCGGTCACCGTCACGGATGAACGCGTTCGTGCCATGCCACTCGTCCACGCCGAAATCGGCGTCGAAGTCGTCGGTGATGGTGTACCAGGGGATGTGCTCCCAGCCCATGCGCGACCTCACGCGCTCGATGTCCGCCTGCGGTGCGCGCGAGGCGAACACGAGAGTCGTGTCGCGGGCGTTCAAGTGGGCGGTGTGGGCGACCTGGTCGGCCACCATGGAGCAGCCGATGCACGCATGCTCGGGCCAGCCGGACACGCCTGGCTCGAAGAACGCCCGGTAGAGGATCAGCTGACGGCGACCGTCGAACAGGTCGAGCAGGCTCGCTCTACCTTCCGGCCCCTCGAACTCGTACTCCCGATCCACACGCTGCCACGGCATTCGGCGACGCTGGGCGGCCAGCGCGTCACGGGCATGCGTCAACTCCTTCTCCTTCACGAGCAGCTGCTCCCGTGCGGCGTTCCATTCCTCCGGCGAGACGATCGGGGGCGTGTTCATCGCAGCACCTCCTTGTCTGGCGCCTCATCCAGCCCAAAGTGCTGGGCATAGACCATGAGTGTCCCGTACCAGTCAGTTCCCCAACTCATGCGGGTCAAACCCGAGACTGACGGCGGTACCTCTGTCACGGCTTCAGGTCGGCCGTGGCCGTTGCGTACTCCGGGCGTCCGGTGGGCCGGTAGACCTGGATCGTCACCCCGCTGGAAGTGGACCGCGAGTCGACCAGTTCAAGTGCTGTGTCCGGGCCGGTGGCGGGGAATAGCCGCGTGCCCTGGCCGATGACCACGGGATAGATGAGCAGGGTGATCTCGTCGACTAGCTGGTTGTCGAGGAGCCAGCGGGCCAGGTTGCCGCTGCCGTGCACCTGCAGCTCGCCTCCCGGCTCGGCTTTCAGCTCGCCGACGGCGGCCGCGACGTCCCCGGAGAGGACGGTCGTGTCCGCCCATTGCGGGTCGGTGAGCGTGGTCGATACCACGTACTTGGGCCGCGTGTTCAACCCCACTGAGATCGGGTTGTTGCCCTGATTTGCCCCCCAGGAGCCGGTTCCCCAGGAGCCGGCGAAGATCTCGTAGGTCCGCCGGCCGAACAGAAACGCGTCGGCGCGCTGGAAGACCTGGTCCAGAAACGTCGCGGCCTCGTTGTCGAAGAGCGGTATGGCCCATCCGCCGCGCTCGAATCCGCCGCGGCGGTCCTCGTCCCGCCCGCCGAGTCCCTGCATCACCCCGTCGACAGAGACGTGCGTGATGGTCGTCAGTTTCATGGTCGCAGCTCCCTTCTCGCTTGTCGTCGTTCTATTCGACCGGACCCCGGCGCCGCTCTCATCGGTCGCAGGAGAGTCGCCCGGGCCGAGCAGTACAAGGCGCGCCGCTCACTCTCGCGGAGACGACTGCGATGAAAACCGCGCCCACGGGTTACGCGTACTCCCTCGGGAGGAGTCAGTCGGTGCTCCACCAGCTCGAGATTGGAGGATCTCGTGAGACCTATCGCACTCATCCCGGCCGTTGCACTTGCGGTCGCGCTCGTCGCCACGATCGGTGCCTCGGCGCGGCCGCAGGCGACGGCGATCCAGGTGGGAACGGTGATGAACGCCGCACAGGAGGTACCGGCGCCGTCCGGTGACGTCAGCAACGCGCGCGGCACGTTCGCCGCGAGCATCACGAGGTCGGACTCGGGCGCGTCGCTCTCGTGGCAACTTGCGTTCAACGGCCTCACGGGCAACGCCGGCGCTGCGCACATCCATACGGGTGCATCGGGCTCGCCCGGCCCGGTCGTGCTGGCCCTGTGCGGGCCATGTCAGAGCCCGCTCACCGGTACCGGCAACCTCACGGAAGCGGTGCTCGAAGCGATCGAAGGCGGCACCGCGTACGTCAACGTCCACACAGCGCAGAACGGCCCGGGGGAGATCCGCGGGCAGCTCGCGACGACCGCGAGCATCGCGACGACACTCACGTCGCGCCAGGAGGTGCCTAGGCCGAAGGGCAACGTCCGGCGAGCAACGGGCAGCTTCACCGCAACGGTTGCGAAGCTCGGGACCAGCGGAACGCTCGCCTGGCGCCTGCGCTTCTCGAGGCTGACCGGTCGAGCGGACGCGGCGCACATCCACGTTGGACGTGTCGGACGGGCCGGGCCGGTCGCGGTGGCGCTGTGCGGCCCGTGCCGAAACGGGCAGCGGGGAACCGCCAGCCTCACGGCCGCCCAGCTGGCCGCGCTCGCGGCGGGTCGTGCCTACGTGAACGTGCATACGCGGAGGAACCCCGCCGGCGAGGTTCGCGGTCAGATCCGCGCGGTTCCGCTCACCATCGACTGACGGCAAGGTCGGCAAGCGCCGGTGAGCTCCAGCCGGCGCCTTGCCGGCCTATCGGCAGGTGGGGGCGATTCGCCCGCGAAGCGGTCGGCGATCCGCTCGACGACCTGCGGCACGGCGACCTGTCCCGCGACGAGGTGCGCGGTGCCGGCGAGAATGCGTGCGCGGTGACGACATGAACCGGCTACGAGACGAGGCAGAGCGGCTTGTGGGCTCACCGGTCCGACAGTCGGACCTCGCGTTCGAGTTCGACGAGACCGTCGCCTCGACCGCCCAGGTGCAGGTCGAGGGGAGCAACTTCTATCCGCCGATGCTCGAGGACATCGAGGCCGCAACCTCGTCCGTCCACATCAACCAGTTCGGATTCAGGCCGGGCGTCGTCGGGGAGCGGTTCGCCGAGGCGCTGCTCGCGAAGTCCCGCGAGGGCGTTCCCGTCAGGCTCGTCGTCGACCGGCAGGGCTCCGATCCCGATCGCTCGAGCCGCGCGTTCTACGAGAGACTCTTGGGCGGAGGCGTCGAGGTTCGAGTCGTGCGCGCCACGCAGCTGCGCGCGCCGGCGCAACCGGACACGACCCGAGCGCCGCGTGAGTGGAACCTTCGCCAGCTCGGGCACATCGACCATCGCAAGGTGGTCGTCGTCGACGGCCGGATCGGCTGGGTCGGCGGCGCAGGCATCGAGGATCACTTCGAGGACGGCCGCTTCCACGACCTTTTCGTGCGTGTCACCGGCCCAGTGGTCTCTCAGCTCCAGCTCGTCTTCGTCGCGAGCTTCGCGTGGCTGGGAGGTGCGGTCGCGCAGGACCTCGACGCACTCTTTCCCGAGCACGAGGTGCGCGAAGACGCGGTACCGGCCACCGTCTTGCACAACGCGCCGGGCCACCGGCCGATCACGGCCGCGATCGGCCGACTGCTCGAGGACGCGCGCGAGACGCTCGACGTCGTCAATCCGTACGTCACGGACAAGGGCATGATCCGACGCATAGAGAACGCCGCTCGGCGCGGCGTGCGCGTGCGCCTCTTCGTGCCGGCGAACGCCAACAACTGGGCGTGCGCAGCGGCACAACGTTTCCACCATGCCGACCTGCTCGACGCGGGTGTTCGCATCCTCGAGTACCCGACGATGCTCCACGCGAAGGCGTTCGTCCGCGACGGCGAGGAGGTGCTGGCGGGCACGTGCAACCTCGAGGCGTGGAGCCTCAGACGCTTCTTCGAGATCGATGTCCTCGTCCGCTCGGCGTCGTTCGCGGCCCAGTTCGACGAGCGCTTCGCGGCGCCCGCCGAGCTCGTGTCGACGCCCGGTCGCGCCCTGGAAACGACGCGCGAACGGATACGAGGGCGAGTCTTCGCGACCATCTCACCGTTGCTCTGATCCCGTCGCGGTACGGTGGTCCGCATGACCGAGTCGGCGACCGTTCCCGCCGTCACGATCGTCCCGGCCAACGAGGCGAGCTGGGAAGACCTGCAGGCCGTGTTCGGCACCCGCGGCGACGCCTTCATCTGCCAGTGCCAACGGTACAAGCTGCAGCCGGGCGAGGCGTTCAAGAAGGTTCCCGTCGAGGAGCGTGCCCATCGCCTCCGCACGCAGACCGAGTGCGGGCACCGCAGATCGAAGACGACAAGCGGCCTCGTCGCGTACCTCGACGGCGAGCCTGTCGGGTGGTGTGCCGTGGAGCCGCGCACGGCGTACTTCGGTCTGATGCGGAACTTCAAGATCCACTGGGAGGGCCGGACGGAGGACAAGGAAGACGACACCGTCTGGTCCGTCACGTGCTTCGTCGTCCGCGCGGGCTTCCGCCGCCGCGGAATCAGCCGTGCGCTCGCGCGCGCAACGGTCGACTTCGCCCGTGAGCGCGGCGCCCGTGCGCTCGAGGGCTACCCGATGCTCCCTGAGCCAGGCAAGGACGTCCTCTGGGGGGAGCTCCACGTCGGCAATCGCAGCATCTTCGAGGCAGCCGGGTTCACGGAGGTCAACCGGCCCTCGAAGCGCCGGGTCGTAATGCGCATCGATTTCTCGGCAGGGAGGACGATCAGGTCCAGCCGCGGTCAAGACGCCGGGAGGTAGGTGAGGAGAACCACCCCGGAGTCGAACCGCTTCACGTCGTCGAGCTCCATCCGGACGGTTCCCCTGTCGCCGAGCACGTGGACGTTCCCCTCGCCCCAGACGAGCGGGTTCACGTAGACCTCGTACTCGTCGATCAGGCCCTTCTCGGCCAGGGCGTACGCGAACTCGCCGCTCCCGTGCATGAACAGGTCGCCGTCGACCCCGTCCTTCAGTTCCGGGATCGAGTCCTCGAGGTTCCTTTCGAGCACGGTCGCGTTCCACTCGAGATCGCCGGACAGGGTGGTGGACCCGACGTATTTCCGCATCGGGTTGACCATGTCCGCCCACTTGCCCGACTGGCTCGGCCAGTACCCCGCAAGCCCTTCGTACGTCTTGCGGCCCAGCACCAGCCCGCCGGATCTCGCCTGACGCTCGAACGAGTAGATGCCGTGGTCTCCGTCCGGCTGCACCCACTCGCCGACCGGGTCTATGACTCCGTCGAGAGTGGCCTGCGTTGTCGCGATCAGCTTTCCCATCTCGATTCTCCTTCGGTTACGGGAGCCCCTTTGAGCCCCTACTCGTGAGTCGAGTCGAGGTCCCCTCGAATGGCGTGACTCCGAGGGAGGTACCGCTCGCGCACGGCTCCGGTCGTGCGTCGCGGAAGCACGTCGGCATCGAGGAGTGCCTCCATCGTCACGGAGTCAAACGTCGACGAATCGCGGAGGAGCGAGCGGTACCGGCCGCACGCGTCGGCGTAGTCCGTGTTACCGGCGGGGTGGACGACGACGAGCCGACCCCAGCTCCACGTTCGGCTCGGGTGCTGCAGCATCGACAGCACGAGCAGGTGGTCGAGCCAGAGGTGGATGAGCTCGGTCCCGTTCACGGCGTCGAGCCAGCCCGGGCCGAAGACGGCCGACGTGTCGGAGATCTCGCGGTACCGCGGCAGGCGGCTCGGTTTGGGGGGCTGGCGCTTGTTCACGTCGTGGTACCCGATCGCGACGCCGACGATCCCGCTCGTACCGTCGCCGAGGTCGAGCACGAATGCGGCGTGGAGGTCGACGAGGTTGCCGAGCCACGCGGGATCCAGCCTCCCCGGCGAGTGCGCGAAGCGGACGTCGACCACCGCGCCGGGCGCATTCGGCCACCACGCATTGACGGCACGGTCGGCGAGCGTAAGGTCGGCCGCGAGATCGCCGAAGAGGTTGAAGGCAAGCGTCGGCGACCACAGGAGGTCGGCCCACAGGCGCCGATGGTCGAAGCTCTGGTGTCGTTCGACGTTCGAGGTCCGCGCTCTCGCCGCCTCGAGCGCGTGCCGCGTCAGGAAGGTGGCCCCGGTCTCGCGGGCGTAGTCGAGGGGAACACGCCAGCCGACCGGACGTGACGGCTTCCCGTCGCGTGGGACGATCGGCTGCGAGCCGATCGGGTGTCCGTTGAGCTCGCGCCAACGCGCCTGGTGGTATCGCAGCCTTCGCCGGAAGTCGGTCAGCTCCGGGCGTCGCGGGACATGGTCTTCGGCCTCCCAGCAGTACGTAGCCTCGAGCGCCTCCCTGGAGAGAACGTCCTCCATCTCCGCTCGGGAGTATGACCGAGTGACGTTGCGCAGCCTGGGGGAGTTCGGGCAGGCTTGGGCGGATGGTTCCCGAGGCGAGGCTGGAGCGGACAGAGCACGGGCTCACTGCCGAGGGCGCGGGCTGGTTCGTCCTCGACCTCCGCGAGGCGGCGTGGCGCCACGCCGACGGTCGCGGCGCGGTGTGCGTCGCGCTCGACGACTTCGAGGGCTGGCGCAGCGACCTCCAGTACGGCGTCAATCCGTTCGTGCTCATGCCCGGTGAGGCGATGTCGATGTACCACTGGGAGGCCGACCAGGAGGCGTTCCTCGTTCTCGCCGGCGAAGCGGTCCTCATCGTGGACGGCGAGGAGCGCCCTCTCCGTGCGTGGGACTTCGTGCACTCCCCGCCGCAGACGAAGCACGTCGTCGTCGGGGCGGGAGACGGTCCGTGCGTCGTCGTCGCGGTGGGCTCTCGCGCCCACGACGGGCAGGCCGACGCTCTCGGCTTCCCGGTCGACGAGGTCGCCCGAGGCCACGGGGCCAGCGTCGAGCAGGACACGATGGACGGAGGCGCCGCGTATGGCTCCGTTTCCGGCCGCGAGTTGACGAGCTACCGCGACGGGTGGCTCCAGGACTGACCCTGCTGCGCCTTCTCGCACTGCCACTCGCGCTGGCCGCGTTCCACGCGTACGACTCGTCGGTCCGGCCGCTGCCCGCGCCGCTCGAGCGGACCCTCGACGCCCGCTTCTGGGAGCCGGGGTGCCCCGTGCCGCTCTCCGATCTCCGCCTGCTCACCGTGACGCACTGGGGCTTCGACGGCCGCGAGCGCACCGGGCAGCTCGTCGTGCACCGGGACTCCGCACAGCAGCTCGCGACCGTCTTCCGCAGGCTCCACGCGCTGAAGTTCCCGATCCGGCACATGACGCTCGGCGGCATGTACGGGCCGCGGCGCGCGCGGCCGGCTGACGGCGACATCAGCGGGTCGTTCCACTGCCGTCGCGCGGTGCCGTCTCCGTGTGGGAGCGGGAGCGGGAACTGGTCGAACCATGCATACGGCCACGCGATCGACCTGAATCCGAACGAGAACCCCTACGTCGGGTGTGGTGCCGTGCACGACCCGAGGAGTCGGCCGTACGTCGACCGTACTCCGCTGCGGAAGGGGATGGTGACGCCGGCAGTCGTGCGCGCGTTCGCGTCGATCGGCTGGGGCTGGGGCGGCTCCTGGACCGGCGATACGAAGGACTACATGCACTTCTCGACCACGGGCGGCTAGCGCCCGCCCCGGTACCGTCGCCGTGTGTCGGCGTCGGTCGTCGTTCGCATCGCGCTCGTCGCGTTCGTGCTGGCTTGGATCCTCGGGCCGGACATGCTGCGGGAGTGGGTGCCGCTGCTCGTCGTCTTCGCGATCGCGCTCGGCCTCGAGTTACAGTTCCTCGTCGGTGCTTTGCGAGGCGGCGGGCGGCGGGCGCCCGACCGCTCGCCCCAGCCGGTCGACCGCGAGCGTTACGGGTTCGACCTCGAGGACGACGACGAAGAAGAGACCGTGCAGCCGGCGCCGTCGCCCTTCCGGGGCTTCCTGCTCGGGCTCGGCGTCCTCGCGGCGCTCGGCGCGCTCGCGTGGGTGCTCGACAGCCGCACCGGGTGGGGCTCGCTCGACGGGGAGACGAAGGTCGCGGTGGTCGAACGCCTCTCGGCCGAGGCTTCGCGGCTCACCGAGAAGCCCGTCTCGGTCGGGTGCGACGAGGCGCGCGACTACGTCGGCTACGTCCAGCACGCCGACGGGATCGCGGTCGTCGGCGGCGATCGCATGTATGTCACGCCGGAGGTCTGCTTCGCGCTCTACCGGCTCGCGTTCGAGGGGGAGGTCCGGGGGAGCCGGACGGGGCGGGCGATCGCGGTGCTCTCCCACGAGTCGTGGCATCTCCGCGGGGAGAACGACGAGGGGACGACCGAGTGCTACGCGCTGCAGTCGGGAGTCGAGCTCGGGCAGCGCCTCGGGCTCGACGAGGGCACGTCGCGGCGCCTGATGGCACAACAGCTCACCGAGAACCGGCTTCGCGGCCTGCAGACGGTCGAGTACCGCGTGTCGTCGGAGTGCCGTGACGGCGGCGAGCTCGACCTCGATCCGACGAGCAGCGCCTTCCCGTAGCTGGCGTAGGGTCCCGACGTGGAGGACCTTGTCCCGCAGCCGCCGTCCGGCCGGACCTTCCGCGTCGGCTATCGCGTCCGCCTGTCCGACGCGGACGCGACGGGACGCGTTCGACTCGACGCGGTCGCGCGCTACCTGCAGGACGCGGCGATCGACGACGTCGCGGAGACGAACTGGGGGACGCCCGAGCACCTGTGGGTGCTGCGTGCGGTGCGGATCGATGTGCTCCGACCGTTCCTCGGAGACGGCGAGGTGTGCGTCGTCACGTGGGGCAGCAGCCTCTCGTCGCTCGCCGCCGGCCGCCGGTGGTCGCTGACGGGCGATGCGGGCGGTGCGATCGAGGTCGACAGCACGTGGATCCACCTCGGCGCCGACGCCCGGCCGGCACGCATCGGCGAGGGCTTCGAGGAGTACGCCGAGGCGGCGCAGGGACGCGTGGCCTCGACGAAGCTCACGCTCCTCACACCGGCGACCGACGGGAATACGGTCGCGTGGCCACTACGCGCGACGGACGTGGACCGCATGGGGCACGTCAACAACGCGGCGTACTGGGCGGCGATCGAGCACCGCCTCGCCGGGAGGACGCCGGACCTGAGGCAGCCCCACCGCGCGCGGCTCGAGTACCGGCACGCGATCGACCTGGGCGAGAAGGTGGAGCTCGCGGAGGCCACGCACGATGGCCGCTACGGCGCCGCTTTTCTGGTGGGCGAGCGCGCGAAGGCGGTCGCCTGGGTCGAGCAGCTCAGGTCTTAGGCCCCTCTCAGGCGCTGGTCGCTACCCTCGGCGCGTGGCCGAGAACCGCATGTCGCGCCGGGCTTCTCTCGCGTCGCTTGGCGGGCTCGTCGCAGGCGCCGCAGGCCTCGCCGGCCTGAGAGCCTCCGAGGAGGCGGGAGCCGGGCCCGCGGGAGTCTCCTCCGGGCTCGTCTCCTGCGTCCTCGCCCCCGAGCAGACAGAGGGCCCGTACTACGTGGACGACGCGTCCGTGCGCCGCAACGTGACCGAAGGACGGCCGGGAGCCCCGCTGACGCTGCGCCTCACCGTCGTCAACGCGTCGAGCTGCAAGCCGATCAAAGGCGCGGCGGTCGAGATCTGGCATTGCGACGCCGGCGGCGTGTATTCCGCGACCGGCGCGGAGGCGGACGAGCGCTTCCTGCGCGGCATCCAGCGCACAGACGCGAAGGGACTCGCGCTGTTCAAGACGCTCTATCCCGGCTGGTACCAGGGCCGGACGGTCCACATCCACACGATGGTCCACCTCGGCGGGAACGTCGTGCATACGGGCCAGCTGTACTTCCCCGACTCCGTGAGCGACGTCGTTTATCGACGGAGCCCGTACAACCAGCGTCCCAGCAGGACGACGCGCAACGCCGCAGACAGCATCTACCGGAATGGTGGACGGCGTTCGACGTTGAAGCTCGTGAGGAACGGGACGGCGTACGTCGGCTCGATCACGATGGGAGTGCAGCGGTCGTAGACCGCCGCTTCACGCTCCGTTTACCCAAACTGAGGCCGAGCCTGCTTTCGTATGAACCTCTGAGCCGCGAGAGAAGGGATTTCGCATGACCGAAAGTGCCGAAGGTCGCAGCCCGACCCCGGAGGAGGCCCAGGAGCAGCTCGAGCAAGCGCTCTTCGAGATCCGCCGCATTATCGCCGGGCAGGACGCGATGCTCGAGCGAGTCCTCGTGTGCCTCCTCGCCCAGGGTCACCTCCTCATCGAGGGCGTTCCCGGGCTCGCCAAGACGCTGACGATCAAGACGACGGCCGGCGTGCTCGGCGGGTCGTTCGCGCGCGTCCAGTTCACGCCCGACCTCGTGCCCTCGGACCTCGTCGGCACGCGGATCTACCGCCAGCAGGAGGGCACCTTCGACACCGAGCTCGGGCCGGTCTTCTGCAACTTCCTGCTCGCGGACGAGATCAACCGGGCGCCCGCGAAGGTGCAGTCCGCCCTCCTCGAGGTGATGCAGGAGCGACAGGTGACGATCGGCCACGACACGCACCGCGTTCCCGAGCCGTTCCTCGTGATGGCAACGCAGAACCCGATCGAGTCCGAGGGGACGTACCCTCTGCCGGAGGCACAGATCGACCGCTTCATGCTGAAGGTGCTCATCGGCTACCCGCAGCACGACGAGGAGCTCACCGTCGTCCAGCGCCAGCTCGTCGACCATCCCGAGCTCAGGCAGGTGCTCTCCCTCGACGATCTCTCGGCGCTCCAGCGCGCGGTCTTCGAGATCTACGTCGACCCCGCCCTTGTGAGCTACGCAGTCGACATCGCGACGGCGACGCGCGAGCCGGCGGCGCACGGGCTCGTGGACCTCGCGCAGTACATCTCCTACGGCGCGAGCCCGCGCGGCCCGATCAGCCTCGTCCAGGGTGCCCGGGCGCTCGCCCTGATCCGCGGCCGCGAATACGCCATCGTGGAGGACCTCCAGGCGCTCGCACGCGACGCGCTGCGGCACCGTCTCGTCCTGTCGTACCAGGCGCTCGCCGAAGAGGTGACACCCGACTCGATCCTCGAACAGGTGCTCGCGGCCGTGCCGACGCCTCAGCTCGATCTCGCACGCGCGAGCGCGGCGTGAGGTGAGCTAGCGCATGCGAAACGCCGGCGTGCTCCTCGCTCGACCGACGCCGGCGCGCCCGGGCCCAGGCCCGATGGCCGAAGGGCTCCTCCGCGCGCTGGACGTCTCGATCGGGCGGCGGGTCGAGGGGCTGCTCGCGGGTGACTTCCGCTCGAACCTGCTCGGGACGGGATCCGAGCTGGCGATGATGCGCCCGTACGTCGCAGGGGACGACGTGCGCCGGATCGACTGGAACGTCACCGCGCGCACCGGCGAGCCGCATGTCCGCGTCGACCTCGCCGAACGCGTGCTCGTGACGTGGCTCGTGCTCGACACGTCGGTCTCGATGCAGTTCGGTACGGCCGACCGGCGGAAGGCCGACGTCGCGGAAGGCGTCGCCGTGGCGGTCGGCCACCTCGCGACGCGGCGCGGGAACCGGCTCGGCGTGGTCGCCTTCGGTGGCGAGGAGTTTCACGCGATCCCGCCGCGGCAGGGACGTATCGGGCTCGTCGGTCTGCTCATGGCGCTCCGGGCCGAGCCACCGCCGGACGGTCCCGGAGCGAGCACTCTCGACGGGGCGCTTTTCCGAGCGGGCGCGCTCGCCCGGCAGCGCGCGCTGGTGGTCGTCGTCTCGGACTTTCGCGGCTCGCAGGAGTGGCGCCGACCGCTCCTGGAACTCGCCGGGCACCATGACGTGATCGCGGTCGAGATCAGAGACCCTCGCGAGCAGGAGCTGACGAACGTCGGACTCCTCTATCTCGTCGACCCGGAGACCGGCCGGCAGCTCCGCGTCGACACGCGCAGCCGGCGCCTCCGAGAGCGATTCGCAGTTGCAGCGGCGGCCGAGCGGGGCCAGGTCGCACGTGTGCTGTCCTCGGTCGGCGTGCGGCATGTCGTCCTGAGCACCTCCGGCGACTGGCTCCGCCCGTTCGTCGCCTTCCTGCGCCGGAGCCGCGCATGAGCTTCACCTGGCCGCTCGCGCTGATCGCCCTCGCCGCGGTGCCCGTCCTCGTCGCGCTGTACCTCGACCGCGACCGTCGGCGTGTCGCGTCGCAGGCCGAGTTCGGCAACCCGGACCTGCTGCCCAACGTGGTCGATCGAGAGCCAGGTCGCCTCCGCTACCTGCCGCCGCTGATCATGCTCGTGGCGCTCGTCTTCCTGATCGTCGGCGTCGCGCGACCGCATGCGACCGTGAACGTGCCCCGTGAGGAGGCGACGATCGTGCTCGCGATGGACGTCTCGCGCTCGATGAAGGCGAACGACGTCGAGCCGACACGCCTCGACGCCGCCAGGATCGCCGCCAAGACCTTCCTCGACGAGGTACCGGAGAAGTTCCGGGTCGGCGTCGTCTCCTTCGCGACGCGCGCGGCAGTAGGAGTCGCGCCGACGGAGGACCGCGAGCTCGTCGTCACAGCGCTCGACACGCTCACGCCTGGCGAGGGCACCGCGATCGGTGACGCGGTCGCATTGTCGCTCCGCGTCGGACAGCCACAGGAAACTCCGGGTGGCGGCGAGCAGGAGGAGGCCGCCGAGGCTCCGCCGCGCGCGATCCTCGTCATCTCCGACGGCCTGCGGGATGGCGGCCAGGTGGAGCCGGGTGCCGCCGCGCAGCAGGCGAAGCGGCAGGGCGTGCCGGTCCACACGGTTCTCGTCGGCACGCCGGAGGGCGTCGTGGAGGAGCAGCTGACCGGTGGCTTCCGCAGGATCACGCGCGTGCCCACGAACCCCGAGACGCTCGAGCAGGTCGCAGCGACGTCGGGCGGGACGTTCTTCCAGGCGCCCGACGCCGCGGCGCTGAGCGAGGTGTACGACGAGCTCGGCTCGCGGCTCGGCACCCGCGAGCAGGATCGCGAGATCACCGACGTGTTCGCGGCGATTGCGCTGGCGCTGCTCCTGATCGCGGCGACGACCTCGGTGTTCCTCTTCAGGAGGGTGCCGTGAACGCCGTGCGTGCGCTCTGCGTGGCCGCCATGGCCGGAGCCGTGCTCGCCGTCGCGGCGCCGGTGGGCGCCGCCAACGAGTGCGACGGGCTGATGGTCTGCATTCCCGTAGCGGGGCCATGGGTGGTCGTGCCAGCATCAACGGGTGCTCAGCGTGAACGCGTGGAGTACCAGTTGACCTGCCCGCGGGGATACATCGTCGGCGGCACCGATGCGCGGTTGAGCAACCGCGCGATCGACGTTGGCTTCATCGGAACGACCGGGAGCCCCGTGAACCCGGGCATCACGACGTCGCGCTCGGCGGTCTTCCTGGGGACCTACGTCGGCCGCTCGGCAGGCGCACCGACCTTCAAACCGTTCATCGGCTGCATGCCGCAGGCGGGAGGAGGTTCGCGCGTTCCCACCTCGGTCTCGCAGATCCGCCCCGGCCGACCGGTCACCCGGCGCGTGCGCACCGTGCGCATCCGGCCCGGGACGACGACGATCACGCAGCGCTGCACCGCGGGTGAGCGCCTCGTCGGCGGAACGCATGCGTTCGGGTTCGAGACACTCACGCCGCCGAGTGCAAGCCTCGTCGGGAGCGTCTCGGGCTCGCAGCGGATCTCCGGTGGGAGCGTTGCCGTCCGCGTGAGCGGCGATGCCGAGCTCGCAGGCGTCCGCGCGGTCGTCCAGGTCCAGGCTCTGTGTGCGAGGGCGTCATGAGCTTCCAGAGCCCGTGGATGCTGCTCGGCCTGCTCGTCATCGCGGCGTTCGTCGGCGTGTGGCTCTGGGCGGAGCGGCGCCGCGCACGCTTCGCCGTCAGGTACACGAACCTCGACGTCCTCGCGACGGTCGTCTCCGGCCGCTCCTGGCCTCGCTTCGTGCCGGCGGTGATCCTCGTGCTCGGTCTCGGAACGCTCGTCGTGGGTCTGGCGCGACCACACGTCGAGCGCACGCTCCTGCGCGAGAAGGCCACGGTGATCCTCGTCGTCGACACGTCGCGCTCCATGCAGGCGAAGGACGTCAAGCCGACGCGTCTAGGCGCAGCACAGGAGGCGCTCCACAACTTCATCGACCAGGCGCCGGACGACCTCCGCATCGGGCTTGTCGTGTTCGCCGGAGAAGCGCAGGTGGCGACGCCTCCTACCGACGACCACGAGCTCGTCGAGACCGCGATCACCGACATCGACGAGTTCCTCGTGTTCGGTGGAACCGCGATCGGCGACGCCCTGCAAACGGCCGTGCTGCTCGGGCGCCAGGTGACCGACCTCGTGTCCGAGGAGGGCTCGACCGCGGCACCCGCTCCGTCGGATTCGACGCGCTCGCTGGCGCAGGCGACCGAGCCGGAGGACGAGGAGAGCGAGGAGCAGAAGAGCCCCGTGTCGATCCTCTTCCTCTCCGACGGCGCACAGACCCGAGGGTTGCTCCAGCCGCTCGAAGGGGCTCAGCTTGCGAAGGACGCGAACTTCCCCGTCTATACCATCGCCCTCGGGACGCCCGACGGCGTGATCGAGCGCGGGCCGTTCGGCGGGTTCGGCCAGGACTCCGGCGAACTCATCCCGGTCCCGCCAGACCCGGTGACGCTTCGCGCGATTGCCGAAACCACTGGAGGCGAGTTCTCGGAAGCGCGCGACGCGGAGGCTCTCGAGAAGGCGTACGCGAACCTCGGCTCGCGGCTGGGCCGCGAGCCGGGTGAGAGCGAGATCACCTGGGTCTTCCTTGCGATCGGTGGCGTGCTGCTCCTGCTGGCGGCAGGCGTCGCGACCGTCGTCTCGCCGCGCTTCGCGTAGCGCCTTACCCGGCGATGAGCGTGAAAGCCTGGTCAGCGCGGTCGTCGCGGCCGGCGGGGTGCATCGTGACGATGAACGACCCGCCGGAGCCGTTCCTGACGGTCGCGTAGGAGTCGTCGGACACGGCGCTCCCGACCGCGGTCGCGCCGGAGATACCGACGAAGCGCACCTCGAAGACACCGGCCTCGACGCGTCGCGCCTGGACGCCCTTGCCCGTGCAGTTGAACTTGCGCGAGAAGAGGGCGTTCGCGCTCGTGAACTTGTCGGGGAAGTTCGCCATGCCCTGGCTCGCGATGCCGGTGACAGCGGCGATCCCGCGAATCGCGCCGTTCGCGCAGCGCTGCTGAGCGACGCTCGGGGCCTGGATGTGCTCTCCCACCGCGAAGGCCGAGCCGCCGAGGGCAAAGAAGAGTGCGACGAGGGCGATCGTAGTTCCTGGGGTGATCGAGAGGCGTCTGCGATTCATGAGTGGGGCTCCTTGTTCGGGATCGCTCCTGATGACGGTCGCACGATAGGTTCTTTCGATGTCGGACGGAACCGCGACTCGCCGGCGAGGCCTGACGAAGAGGCACAAGCGGATCCTCGGCGCGGCCGGCTCTCTGGTCGTTGTCGTGGTGGTGTTCGTCTTCGTCCTCCCGCAGTTCGCGAACTACCGCGATGTACTCGATGTCGTGCGCACGCTCGGCTGGCGCGACTGGCTCGTGCTCGCCGCAGCCGTCGTGCTCAACCTCGCGACGTTCCCGCCCCCGTGGATGGCGGCGCTCCCCGGACTCGGATTTCGCGAGGCGATGGCCATGACGCAGGCGTCGACCGCGCTCTCGATCGTCTCGCCTGCGGGAGCCGCAGTCGGAATGGCGGCGTCGTACTCGATGCTCAGGTCGTGGAGGTTCGGTCCCGCCGAGGTCGGCCTCGCGGTGGCGGTCGCAGGCATCTGGAACCAACTCGTCAACCTTGCCTTCCCGGTGGTCGCGCTCGCGCTCCTGACGTCGCAGAACGAAGATCATCCAGCGCTGCGCACGGCTGCTCTGGTCGGCGTGGTGGCGCTCGTGGTCGCGGTGACTGCCTTCGCGCTCATCCTCTCGCGGGCGGAGTGGGCGAGCCGGATCGGCGACGTCGCCGCGCGGCTTGCGAATCGCGCCATGCGCGTGGTGCGCAAAGGGCCGGTCGAGTGGGGCGGGGACTCTTTCGTGCGCTTCCGGTCGCGCGCCCTCGGACTGCTGCGCCGCCGCTGGCATGTCATCACGATCGCGACGCTCGCGGGGCATCTCACGGTCTTCGTGCTCCTCCTCGTGTGTCTCCGCGTCACAGGTGTCACCGAGGCGGAGGTCACCGTGATCGAGGCGTTCGCGGCGTGGGCGCTCGTACGGATCCTGGGCGCGATTCCCCTGACGCCCGGGGGAGTCGGGATCGTCGAGGTCGGCCTCGTGGGCGCCCTCGTCGCGTTCGGCGCCTCGAACGCGGAGGCTGTCGCGGCGACGCTTCTTTACCGCGCGCTTACCGTTTTTCCGACTCTGGCACTGGGTCTGCTGGCTGCGGCCACTTGGCGCACGCATCATCCGGGGGACTCGATAGGCTCTTCGAGTGATCCCTGACGAGGGGCAGGATCACTGACTCGGGGGACGGCAGCTCACCCGGTCAGGGGACGGATCCGGTTTGAGCCTGGTGCACGGTGGGAATCGTGACCCTTGTGTCTGCGGCAGCACCGTTCCGACTCGTCGCGCCTGCGTTCGTGGCTGCGACGATTCTCGTCTTCGTGCTCGCCGGGAGGGCCGAGGGCGCCGAGCGCACGTGGAGCGCGTACCTCGCTCCGGCCGGTGCCTGTGCCGCCGCCGATGACGCTGTTGCCCCGGCCGCCTCACAGACGCGCGCAATCGCGTGTCTCGTGAACTGGGCCCGCCGGCAGGAGGGTCGCGCAGGCCTCCTGCGACGCTCGGCGCTGCGAAGAGCGGCCGAGCTCAAGGGCCAGAGCGTCGCGTCGTGCGGCCAGTTCTCGCACACCCCGTGCGGCGCCCCGATCACCTCGGGCGTGAACGCCTCCGGCTACCGCTACGCGACCTTCGGCGAGAACCTCTTCGCGGCAACAGGGAGCGTCACGCCTCGGCAGGTTGTCACCGCCTGGCTCAATTCACCCCCGCACCGCGCGAACATGCTGAGCGGCCGGTTCCGGCACGTCGGAGCCGCCCCGGTGCAGGCCAGCGGCCTGCTCGGCGGCGCCGACGCCGTCGTGTGGACGGCTACCTTCGCCTCACCTCGTTAGGGGCAGGACTCCGAGATCCGGCCGGGAAGGTTCGGCCATGCGAGAGGAAAGTCATCTCGACGAGATGCGCACGGCAATTCGCGGCGACTTCGAGCGCTTGGCGGAGAGGCGCGGGGAGCAGGATCTGATGCGCATTGCCGACGAGGAGGCCCTCGAGGCGCCTGTCGAGGCGCACGAGCCAGACGTGGCCCCAGAGGCGCCTGAAGCCGTGCCGGACGCACAGTCCGCGCCGGAGCCGGATCCGGATCCGGATCCCGAGCCGGAGCCGGAGCCGGAGCGGCGCTCGTTACTCGCACGCCTGTTCTCGCCGCCCTGACCTGCTGCCGGCAGGTTCACTACGGATGTGGAGAAGGCGGAGCGCGACCTGATCCTGCGCCAGGGCGTCGTCCTGCCCGAGACGCCGCGCCAGCGTCGCGAGCGCGCCGGGCTCGAGGACGATCTCCAGACGATCGCGCTGACGGGCAAGCCGCTCCCCGTGCGAGCGCGGCACTTTCGCCCGACGGCCGAGGCCTACCTCGTCGCGACGCGAGGGCCGCTCCCGTACATGCTGCGGCTGCGCGAGATCGAGCAGCGCACGGAGGAGCACGAGTCCACGCTCCGCGCGGCGTGGCACGCACTCGCCGAGGACTACGCCACGGACCCCGCGCGCTTCCGGAGCGAGTGGCTCGCG
The DNA here is from genome assembly GCA_963787855.1 of uncultured Gaiellaceae bacterium. Classification (GTDB taxonomy): domain Bacteria; phylum Actinomycetota; class Thermoleophilia; order Gaiellales; family Gaiellaceae; genus GMQP-bins7. Next base: position 216,116 of record CAWBER010000015.1, on the reverse strand, counting down.
CGGGTGGCGAGGGAGGGATTCGACGAGGTGAACGACCTGATCGACGGCCACAACCGCTGGTACCCGGTCGAGTCCCGGCTCCCGATGGATCCGCGGAGGGGCGACCATGCGCTCGTCAACGGCCGCGACTACCGCCTGGCGCCGCTCGATGCCGAGTGGGTGCTCGAGCGGTTCCCAGCCGAGCTCAGCTCGGCGGCGGCCGACGTGCCCTGACCAACGCGTCAATCGCGTCGCGCTCCTCGCCGCGGACATCGCGCAGGACGCGCTCTGCCTTCTCGATCTCGAGACTGGGGAGCTCGGAGGCGATCTCGTCCGGGGTGCAGAGAAGGTCAGTGTCGCTCGGCCCACCGACGCCCTCGGTCAGGTTCGTCAGGTCGTGGCCGACGAAGACGAACATGCCGCCCGGAGCCAGCGCGGCAGCCGCGCGCTCGAGCACGTCACGCCGCTCGTGCGCCGGGATGTGGAGGTAGAGGATGAGCACGAGGTCGAATGCGGAGACTTCCGGCTCGTACGAGACGAGATCTGCGCAAATGAGCTCGACCTCGACGCCGTCGCGCTCGGCTCGCGCACGGCCCTTCGATATCGCCACCTTGGAGTAGTCGACGCCCAGGACGCTCCAGCCGAGGCTCGCGAGCCAGATCGCGTTCTGACCCTCACCGCAGGCGAGGTCGAGCGCGCGCCCGGGGGTGAGACCGGCGACCTCGGCGATCAGAAAGCGATTCGGCTTGACCGCCCAGAGGTTCTCGACGGCCGCGTACCGCTTGTCCCAGTCCTCACGCTGCACGGGTTCTCATCCTTCCCGTGACCCGGTAGGTCGCGCCGAGCGTGAGCGCACACAGGCACGCCGCGACCGCGTACGGGACGGCGTCGCCGGCAGAGCCGGCAAGTGCTCCGCCGGCCGTCGGGCCGACGAGCTCGCCGAACGCCCACGCGGTGTTCATCACGCCGAAAGCGATGCCCTGTGCAAGTCCCGCGGTCTCGGCGCGGTGTGACGTGAGCGACATCCCGGGCGTGTAGAGGCTTCCGAAGCTGATCGACGCGGCGCAGACGAGAAGCGCGATCACCGCTGCTTCGGAGCTCGCCGCGAGCGCCAGCGCGACCACCGTCGCGGCGACGAGTGCGGCGCGGATCGGCATGAGACGCCCCGCGCGATCGGTGAAGCGGCCGAGGAGCGGATTCAGCACGACCTCCAGGAGCCCCGCCCCGAAGAACACGGCCGCGATCGCGAACGTCCCCCAGCCGGCATCGTCGAGTGCGAGTGGGGTCAGGACGATGAGCAGCCCGAAGAGCATCGCCGGCAGCATGTTCAGCCAGAGCCCGCCGACGAAGCGCTGATCACGGAGGGCACGGCCGAGCCCGGCGAGGGACGTCGACTCGCGCCGCGCCCCCGAGGCCCTCGTCGCGAGTCCCGCGAACGCGAGCGTGAGGACGCCGACGACGGTGAAGGCGAGCTCGATGGAAACGAGGTCTGCGAGCCCGCCGAAGACCGGGCCGAGGATCGCGCCGAAGATGGCAGCGCCGAACGCGGTTCCGATGACCTCGCCGCGACGCTCACGAGGCGCCGTGACGGACAGCCATGCGAGCGCTCCGGCCCAGGTCGCGGTGCTGGCGACGCCCTGGACGAAGCGGGCGGCGCCGAGCGCCAGCGCGGTGTCCGCGAGGGCGAACGCGAAGCTCGACACGGAGAGCAGCACGAGCCCGGCGACCACGGCCCGCTTCGGGCCGAACCGGGCCGCGGCCAGGCCGCCGGGGATCCCGCCGAAGAGCGCGCCGGCACCGTAGGCGCCCACCAGCAGTCCCGCTCCCGCCTTCGAGAGGTCGAACCGCTCTGCATATGACGGGACGAGCGGCGTCAGCGCGCTGAAGAGCAGCGCGTCGACGAAGATGATCGAGCTGACGAGGAGGAGCAGGCGCCGCACGCGACCGAGGATATGCACCCAAAGAAAATGCACCGAGCCGGTGGCGCCCTCGTCCGGCTTTCCGACTGACCGCCGCCGAAGCGACAACCACTCGGAGAACCATCAACCTTGGACACTCCGTACTCGGTGCATCGGGGACTCTATGGACCGGACGGCTACCGGTCAATCACCTCATCGACCAATTCGGCGCAATTTGCGACAAGTCCCTTTGGGTCGCCCGTAGCGGTCCAATCGTTGCTTTCCCCGGCAACGCCGGCGTCGGTCCACAACGAAATGCACCGAGTCGGTGGCGCCTTCGTCCGGCTTCCCGACTGACCGCCGCCGAAGCGACTGCCGATCGGGGAGCCATCAACCTTGGACGCTCCGTACTCGGTGCATCGCGCACTCTAGGGAGGCTGCCCGGGCGCGTCAAGGCGTCGAGAAGGGCTCTTGTCGCAAATTGCGATACTTTCTTTTCACAACGGCCATGCTGCGGCTCACTGTCTGTGCTCTAGTCGCTCGAGGAGAAGAAAAACGGCCGGACCCGAGGGTCCGGCCGCAAGAATTCGCCGAGCCGGGAACGCTTTCGTCCACCTTCCCGACGAACCTTCCGCTTCCGCGTAGTGCTCCTCGGGGGGCTTCGTCCTACCGGCGCCCCGTGCTCGGCGCAGGGAGGAATCTAGGAGATCGGACATGTCCCCGCAAGGGGGTCCGACGACGAAAGTTCTCGCAATTTGCGAGCGCATTAGGCTCCCGTGCATGCGTGACCGAGCCCGGGCTGACGAGCGCGGATGAGGGTCGTCCTGATCTCCCGGATCCTCCCGGCCGTGATCGGGTACTCGGCGATGCTGCGCGAGCTCGGGCACGAGCCCGTTGCGCTGATGTGCACCCGTGATCGCGCCGACCGCTACGGAGGGCTCGGTGATCTGCTCGGCGGCGCGCCCGCCGACCTCGACGTCGTGTTCCCCGCGAGCCGCGAGCGCATCGCGCCGTTGCTGCGCTCGTTCGAGCCGGATCTCGCGCTCTGCACCGGCTTTCCGTGGAAGATCCCCGCGGAAGCCCTCGCCGTGCCGACGCATGGGATCGTCAACGGGCACCCGTCGCTTCTGCCGCGCTACCGCGGGGCGAATCCGGTGGCGTGGGCGATTCGCAACGGCGAGCCCGAGATCGGGTTCACGCTCCACTACATGGACGCCGAGCTCGACACCGGCAACGTGCTCGCACAGGTCCCGATCCCGCTCGACGACGAGCAGGGCTGGGAGGACCTCGAGCCCAAGTTCGGCCCTGTTCTCGGCGAGATCTTCCCGTCCGTCGTGGAGCAGGTCGAGCGCGGCGATCCCGGCACTCCGCAGTCCGAGGAAGGCGCGTCGTACTTCTCGTTCTTCGAGCCCGACTACGCCTGGATCGACTGGAAGCGACCGGCAGTCGAGATCGCGCGTCAGGTCCGCGCCTGGCGCTTCCACTCGGCGGCGACGCCGCACGGGGCGCTGACGGAGCTCGACGGCGCGAAGGTCCGGGTTCTCCGCGTGAGCCTCGAGCCCGTCGAGGGCCGCGAGATGCGCTGCGGTGACGGCACACTTTGGATCGTGGAGACGGAACCGGCATGAGACCGGTGATCGGGATCACTTCGTACGCGCAGGACGCACGTTGGGGCGTCTGGCACCTCCCGGCTGCGCTCGTCCCGCTCGGGTACGTCGATGCCGTCGAGCGCGCCGGCGGACGCGCGCTGGTCGTCCCGCCCGCCGAGGAAGACATCGAGCAGACGCTCGACGTGCTGGACGGAATCGTCTTCTCCGGTGGCGCGGACGTCGATCCTGCGCACTACGGCGCTGACGCGCATCCCGAGACCGACGACCCCCAGGCGCGGCGCGACGCCGGCGAGCTGGCCCTTCTGCAGGCCGCCCTCGAGCGCGACATGCCGACGCTCGCGATCTGCCGCGGCTTCCAGCTCCTGAACGTCGTGCGCGGAGGAGATCTCGTCCAGCACCTCCCCGAGATGACCGGGAACGACGCCCACAAGCAGGTGCCGGGCGAGTTCGCCGTCCATCCGGTCGAGGTCAGGGTAGGTTCGCGGCTCGAGGGGATCGTCGGCGGAGCATCCGACGTCACGTCGCACCACCATCAGGCGCTCGGGCGCGTGGGGGAGGGGCTCGTCGAGAGCGCGTGGGCCGCAGACGGCACGCTCGAGGCCGTCGAGGATCCGTCGCTCCGCTTCGCCGTCGGCGTGCAGTGGCATCCCGAGGCGAGCGAGGACGCGGCGCTCTTCGAGGCGCTCGTCGAGCATGCACGCGAGTATCGGGCGATCGGTCGGCTGTAGGGGCGAGGCTTGCCTCGCCCGGAGTAGGCTCCCGCTCTCGTCATGTACTTCGCCTTCCTCGTCATCTACATCGCCCTCTCGATCGCCTTCATCGCGGACGTGCTTCGGCAGCCGTCGACCGCCCTGTCGGGCGCGGGCAAGGCGTTGTGGATCCTGGCGCTGCTCCTCGTTCCCGTGTTCGCGTGGGTGGTCTACGGGATCTGGCGCATGCGGCAGAGCCGCGGCCTGGCGTGACCCTGACCGTCGTCAACCCGGCGACGGAGATGCCGACTGCCGAGCTCGAGTAGGCGGGGGTCGAGGAGGCGGAGGAGGACTGAGCGATGGGAAGACTCGACGGCAAGGTGTGCGTGATCACGGGGGCCGGCGGCGGGATGGGCCGCGAGGCCGCGATCGTGTTCACGGACGAGGGCGCGAAGGTCTGTGCCGCCGACCTCGACCTGGGGCTTGCCGAGGAGACGGTGTCACTGTGCGCGGGAGAGGCGTTCGCGTTGGGTGTGAACGTCGCCGACGAGGATGGCGTGCGGGCGATGTGCGCCGCGACGGCCGAGCGCTTCGGCGGCATCGACGTCCTCTACAACAACGCAGGCATTTCGCCGGGCGACGACGCGTCCGTCCTCGACACCAGTGTCGAGGCGTGGCAGCGCGTCCAGGACGTCAACCTTAAGGGCGTCTTCCTCTGCTGCAAGCACGGCATCCCGTACCTCCTCGAGCGAGGCGGCGGCTCGGTCATCAACGTCGCGTCGTTCGTCGCGATCCTCGGCGCCGCGACATCGCAGATCTCCTACACGGCGTCGAAGGGCGCCGTCCTCGCGATGTCGAAGGAGCTCGGCGTGCAGTTCGCACGGCAGGGAATCCGCGTCAACGCCCTCTGCCCAGGCCCGGTCGAGACGCCGCTCCTCCTTGCGATCTTCGGGGACGATCCTGCGGCGTTCGCACGCCGCCAGGTGCACTGGCCCACGGGCCGGCTGGGCAAGCCGCGCGAGATCGCGAACGCCGCGCTCTTCCTCGCGAGCGACGAGTCGTCCTTCGTGAACGCCTCGGCGTTCGTGGTCGACGGCGGCATCACGTCCGCGTACGTCACGCCGGAGTGAGCCGAAGTGGCGAGGGCTTGCCTCGCCCTCGCGCTCAGACGCCGACGACCTGGACGAGCCAGCGCCGGTCGCGCTCGCGGTCGAGCTCGAGGAACAACACGCGCTGCCACTGCCCGAGGCAGAGCTCGCCGTCGCGCACGGGAATCGATTCGCCGGCGGGCCCGAGGAGCATCGACATGCAGTGCGCGTGGCCGTTGCCGACCTCCATGTCCTCCTCGCAGACGTTCTCGGTGCGCCGGTCCCAGTCGTCGTGCGCGTAGTAGCGCTCGACGGGGACGAGTCGCTTGAGAAGGACCGCGAAATCCTCGAGGAAGCCGCGCTCCCATTCGTTCACGCGCACCGAGCACGTCGTGTGCGGCGAGTACACGGAGCAGATGCCGTCGACGATCCCGCTCTGCCGCACGGCCTCCGAGACGTCCTCCGTGATGTCAGTGACGGTGAGACCTCCGGCTGTGCGGAGCTGGTGCTCGAGCTGGAAGGTCTTCACGACTCGGCATTCTGTCAGTCGCAGGCGTGGCCGGCTCGCCGGAACCGTCGGTTACGCTCACGCGCGCGGGCCCGTAGCTCAGCTGGTCAGAGCAGCCGACTCATAATCGGTTGGTCCCTGGTTCGAGTCCAGGCGGGCCCAATTCAACCCAGTCGGGAGACAGATCGAACATCCCTGTTCGCGTCCAGGTCGGACTCGAACATCCCTGCAAATGGGCATGTTCTGTCAGCCGGGTGTGCACCTGGGTGTGCAACCGATCTCGAAACTCCGCTGCTACCACCCGAGGGGGGTGGGTGCTTCGCGGGGCGCAGACCCGCATCCTGCATACATCAATTTTCAGATTTCGAGGCCGCAGGCCCTCGCCACAAAACCTGCGCCGAGTCAGATGGTTTCCGCGATGCGCTCCGCGATCGCCGCAGTCGTCAGATTGGTGTTAGCCCGTGGAATGGTCGGCATGATCGAAGCGTCTGCGACGAACAAGCCGTCGATCCCAAGGACATCTCCGTGTCGACCGACTGCGGAGCCGATGGGGCAGGTGCCCGCCGGGTGGAAGTAGTTGCGAATGGTGTCCCGAAGGTAGCGCTCGGGATCGGTCGCTCCCGGTGAGAGCTCGGCGCTGATCATGCTTCGCAGCGGTTCTGCCGCACCGATGCTTCGAGCGAGCTCGATGCCCTCAAGGAGCGGGAGCACGTCCTCGCGCCGGGTGAGAAAGCCTCGCTCGACGAGCGGCGCATCCACTGGGTCGGTGGAGCGAAGTCGGAGCCGTCCTGACGAGAGGGGCTTCATGTGGAAGACGATCGAGCTTGCCTGGTAGCCGCCGGCGCTGTCGATGGGATAGATCCAGGGCAACAAGTGGAGGTCCCAACTTCCGCTCTCGCACATCGTGCTCGCAGCCTTCGCAACGGCGAAGGCTTCGAAGAGACCCGTAGCGGCCGCCTGCGCGGCGGTCTCGTTCTGTACCTCTCGGGTTAGTTCCCATGAGACGTCCGTCCCGCAATGGTCGAGTAACCGCTCACCGACCGGGAGCGGCTGGGCGACGGGAATTCGGAGTTCGCGCAGCTCTGCCTCAGGCCCGATGCCGCTCCGGAGGAGGATGGCCGGGGAGAAGTACGCCCCGGCCGCGAGGATCACCTTGTCTCCGTCGAATCGACGTCCGTCGGCAGATATCACCCCAGTCGCTCGCCCGTCGGCGAGTTCGACGCGATCGACGAGTGTGTCCGGCTCGACGGTGAGGTTGGGCCGACCGCGCGCCGCCTCGAGATACGCGAGCGCTGTGCTCAAGCGCCGGCCCTCCACGACGTTCGCCGGAAACGACGCGATCCCGACAGGAGTACTCGGATCATCGGGATCGCTGAGCGGTGCAAGACCGACTGCCCGCGCGGCCTCGACGAACGCAGTCTGGAACAGCGGCGGGGAATCTGTGTTCGAGGGCGCTGTGAGAAGCATCGTCCGTGCGCGTTCGAGGTAGGGCCGCAGATCGTCGAACGACCAGCCTTCTCCCCACTCGTCGTAGTCGGCCGGGGCACCTGTGAGCACCATGCACGCGTTGACCGCCGACGAGCCGCCGACGAGCCGCCCGCCCAAGCTCCGACCGTCTTCGCCACCGGGACCCCAGTCGTGCGACCGTGCGAGCGTGCGCGGATCGAGGATGTCCGGAGGCCAGCGACCCTCGCTCAGAGGACCGTAGTCGGGACCGGCCTCGATCAGGCAGACGTGTCGCTCGGGCGTCTCGCTCAGCCGCGCCGCGAGCACACAGCCAGCGGTTCCGCCGCCGACGATGACTACATCGGAGCGCATCTTGCCGAGACTAGTACTGCCGGCTCTCGCTCGAGAAACCCGCAGCCTGCGGCGTTGGTGCGCAAACCCGCAGCCTGCATACATCAATTTTCAGGATTCGGCTTTTCGCATCCATTCTGGTCGGCGTCACGAAGGACTCGACCGTCGTCTCCCTTCGTCGGTGCGTTCAGATGCTCGGCTCGCATCGCGAGGCTGGCACCGTTCGCCCTTCGATCTTAGCCTTGCCCGTCCCTCTCAGCGCGTTCGCGACCGAGCCTCCCCACCGTTCGGCGCTCGACCGCAACCCCGAATCCGGCGATCCGCTAGCTGGCTCCGTCAGGTGCCAGGTCGCCAGGCAGGACTTTCGTTTCGCGTGCCCTTGGGAGTGTTCGTGAGATTTACCTTGTCGCGACCCGACGCGCTCATGACATAGATGTCCAGGCTGTGATCCAACGCACTCGTAAAGACGATGCGCTGTCCGTCGGGTGACCAATCGGGGGAGTCATCGACTCTCGGGCGATGCGTCAGGTTCCGATGCCCCTTCCCATCCAGCCGGACGGTGCGAACATCGTATCCCCTCGAGCCCGGTGCATTGCTTGCGAACACGAGCCTCGTGCCCCGCGGTGACCAGCTCAGATCGCGCTCCCACCCCGAGGTCTCCACCACCGCGCGTTGATCCGATCCATCCGCCTTCATCACATACGGGTCAAAGGTTCCTGCACTCCTCCCCGCCTCGTAGTCGAGAAATGCAATCCACCGTGCGTTGGGGGACCACGCAGGCTCCGCATGACCCAGACCGTCTGTCAGCCGACGCTCGCCGCCCCCATCGACATTGACCACGAAGATGGCCTCTCCAGTGTGGCCGTCCTCCTCGAGGAACCGCTCGAACACGATATCGCTTCCCCTCGGGGACCACTTGGGTCTGGAGTCGTCGGCACGAGTCACTCGTCGCAGCCCCGACCCATCGGCACCTACGACGTAGATCCCATCATCACCCTGAAACGTGAGCCTCTTCCCATCCGGTGCCCAGTCTGGCCTTATGCCGTCCTGGGGAAGGAGCCGCGGCGGACTGCCATCCAAGGCAACCACGTGCACTCCCTCGCTGGTGTAGTAGGCGATTTGGCGACCGTCGGGCGACCAGGCGGGACGTCGTCCCTCGGCGATCCTCCTAAGCCCGCTTCCGTCGGCATTGATGACGTAGATCTGCGTCTCGCCCTCGCCGACAGTCCTCTGGAAGGCGATCTGGCCGGATGCCTGCTGTGCATTCGCGAGCCGAGGAGCTGCTCCAAGCGCGAGAGCAGCGATGGCTACGCCCGTCGCCGTCAAGCCGACCATAAAGCGCAGCTCGCATCGGAAAACACGTGCTTGGGGCGAAGAGTCCATCTCAGCTCCTTCGGACGATCATCGGATGCAAGACAGACTGCCGCACCTCACTCAACAATTCCTCAAGACTCAACAACTCCTCAAGCTCGCCCGTCGCGATGGCACGATCACCTAGTTCAGCCCGCCCGCCTCGAGTTCCCGCTCCTCGATCCGCAGGTACGGCCGCGAGCTGCGCGTTCGAATCGGCGCGGAGGGTCGGCATGCCGCCGGCATCGGCTCCGGCGCATCAGAGTGGGCTCGCAGGCGGGTCCTTGGTCGTTTGGATGAGCACCGCGAGGATCACGATGAGCCCGCCAACCAACGCGGCTGAGGACGGCCTCTCAGACAGCGCGATCCAAACCCATAGCGGCCCGAGAACGATCTCGAGCAGTGTGATCAAAGCGACCTCCGCCGCAGGAATGAGCCTCGCTCCGATGGTCAGAAAGAACAGACCTAGCGCAATCTGGCCTGCGCCAAGTAGCACCAGGAACACGACGTCGCGCTTTCCAACGCTGGCTGGGTCAGCAAACGGTGCGAAGGCGAGGAGAACGAAAAACTGCGACAGGCAGATCGCGGGCAGCATCGAGACCTCGCGCCGATGACGCGTGATGACGATCGCGGCTGCGAACGCGATCGTCATGATGAGCGACATCGTGACTCCCACCACGCCCCCGGTCCCGGGCCCGCCGACCATCACGGCAACACCGACGAGCGCGATCGACATAGCCAACCAAGAACGCCCCGTAACGACCTCGCCCAGCGCGACCCAGGCAAGAATTGCCGCCGCGATTGGCGCTAGCGCCTGCATGAACAAGACGTTCGCGACGTTGGCGTGATTGAGCGCGACGATGAACGAGCTTGAAGCAACGGCTGTGCACACCGCGACTGCAAGCCCCGCGAATCCCATTGAGCGGAAGGCCTCGAGTGTGCGAGCACGGTTGGAGAGCGCGGCCAAGGCGCCGAGGGCTAGGAACGCGAAGAGGGCGCGCCCGGCAAGCTGCGTTGGTATATCGACTGAGAGCTCGCGCTGAAACAGGCCCGCTGTCGACCAAGCGAGAGCCGCCAGCCCAACGTAAAGCTGACCCCTGCGACGCACGTCGGGCTGGACGACGGAGACAGCGTGGGTCGTCACTCGCGCCAGTCAATCAGGCGCGTCATCGGATCAGGCGGTACCCGTATCGGATATCGGCGATTCTGGTCCCTCTGGCTGTCTGGCTGGCCTAGGACGCTCCCAGAGAATTTGCCCAGGTCGTCTACTACGACCATCGCGGGCACGGCCGAAGTGAAGACGGCGAACCCGACAGCTGGAACCTGGATCAATGGGCGGACGACCTGGTCGCACTGTGTGACGCACTGGGGATCGTCAGCCCGGTCGTGTGGGGCACGTCCTTCGGCGGCAACATCGCGCTGAACTACGCCATCCGGTATCGGGATCATCCGTCACGAATCGTCGCCGCCTGCTGCGGGGCGCGGATCAACCCGGACGCGTCGATACGGATGTACGAACAGCTAGGCGGACCGAATGTAGCTGCCGCCGCCGCAAGGTGGTACGCGGCGCCCGCGGCCGACCTCGATGAATTCCTACGCGTCTGTAGTCCCTACTTCAGCACCGCCCCGCGGCGCCCGGATGTCATGGCACGCGCCATCGCTCCGCACGCCGGCGTGACCGAACACTTCCTTCGTCACGAATACCTCGAGCACGACTATCGGGACCGCGTCGCGGCGATTCGGTGCCCGACGTTGCTGTTAGGCGGGGAACTTAACCCCATCGTGCCCATCGAAGAAATCGAAGACATGGCCAGCCGGATGGGACCGGACGTCGCGCGTGTAGTGCGGTTCCCGAATGGCGGTCACGGCATGGGTGGACAACCAGGGGTCATCGACCTGGTGCGCGACTTCGTCGCTGAGTGAGTTCACCACTTTCGCGACTGACGCCAGCCCGCCTCGAGATGCCTCTCGCGCAGCTTGCGGTGGCGTGACGTCGCCCGGTTTCCACCCTCGATGCAGTCACGCGAGTGTCTGTGCTCAGGCCCGAAGTTGGCGCGACGCGCGAGGCGGTCACGCTGCCCTCTTCGCGTCCTCCGTTCCCTCGCGCAGCTTCCGCGCCCGCTCGCCCAAGCGGATCGTGAAGTTGCCCCCGTCCTGCGCCGCCTGTAGCCACTTGTTGCGGATCAGATGCGCAGGGTCGCTTGTGCCTTCACGCGCCCGCTCGTTCCGAAGTCGTCCCTGCCGTCGTTGGGATTGACCGTGTGCAGGAACCTGAGCCGATCGAACGGTTCGCTACAGACGAGGACGAGCTCCCCGTCGCGCTCTTCGAACGCCGCCCCGTAAAGGATCGGCTTCTGGGTTTCGAAGGAGAAGAGAAGCCCGGCCAGAGCACCCAGCATGGGGAGGTCGAGGGAGCCCGTCGCGGGGTTCTGAAGCCAGTCGAAGACGTGGCGGGGAAGTGCGATCGAGCCGGGCTCGGCGTACTCGAGACGCCGCGGAAGTGCCGCGATCCGTAGCTCCTCTTCGGCGGCTGCGATCTTCTCCTGCGTCTCACGCTCCTTCCGCTTCCGTGCGAACAGGAGCTCGTCCCCTGCCGCCTATCCGACGAGCTTCTCGAAACGCCCTTCCTCCTTCGCGTCGAGCGGCTCGATGCCCGGATCACCGTGAGCGCGCTTGCGCTTGATGAAGCCGCACAGCTCCGTGCCTTCGGCCTCCGAGAGGCGTTCAGGCTTGAGCGTCTCTCCCTTCAGTTCGGGGGGCACAAGGTGTTGCGAAGTGAGTACACGGCCTTCGCCGCGTCGCTTCGCCGATCAGCGCTTCGTGGCATGCGTAGTCCCATCGTTCACTTCCTCCTGTCGTCGCCGGATCCGGAGCGTGGTCTCGCCTGGAACCACGCCCCGACGCTTGAGGAGACGCGGTCGTTCCCGCGCCTCCCATTTCAGTGCTATCGCTTTCTCGGCTCGGGCGCGACTCGGCCGGTAGCCCCATTTCGGCATCAGAAGCGCTGCCCTGTGTGTCGGAAGGCGCGCTCGCGCAGCCGCCTCTCGAGCGCCGCCTCGTTGTCTCGACTCCGACCCATCGCCGCCTGGCGCTCCATTCCGGTCAGTCCACGAGCGGCGTGCCGAAAACTCGACCATGTGTGCGCGCGGCCTGGGACGCCCTTCGTCTCCAGGCGCAAGCAGGCAGCCGCTAGCGCGCTCGCCATATCGCAGTGGGACTGCGTAGCCGACCTCGCGAGCCACCTGCGGATCGAGGAGCGGGAGCTCGAGGCGGGCGGGCTGTGCGGGAGTGATCGCCCACTCGCGGCCCGATTATCCCTGGCTCCTGCTAGAACGTCGCGGGGCGCACAATGTCGGACCTGATTCTTTATGTCGACACTTCGGACGTTCGTGAGGGAGCGCTCGAAGAGCTGAAGGCGGGGATGAAAGCGCTGGCCAACTTCGTCGAGGCGAACGAGCCACGGATCATCGCCTACAACGTCTACTTCAACGACGAGGGAACCAGGATGACCGTCGTGCACGCGCATGCCGACTCCGCATCTTTCGAGTACCACATGGAGGTGGCGGGACCCCTCGTTCGTCGGCTAGCGGACCTCGTCACGCTTTCAGCGATCCACATCTACGGCGAGCCAAGCCAGAAGGTGCTGAAACAGTCGCATGAGAAGGCCCAGATGTTGGGGCGTGGCGCTGTCGTAGTGGAGCCACTATTCGCAGGCTTCAATCGCTGTGCGGCGTTGGCTGAGCCGGAAGCGCCTTCCGCGGCACTGAATCAGCGCATGGAGTGAGGCGGGACGCAGGCGTGGTGCCGTACAGCGTCTCCTTCCAGCGTAGGGTTTGAGTATGGCCGACGAGCCGCGAGCCGACGAAGTCGAGGCCGGCCAGCGCGTCTACACGCCATTCACGCTGCGCGTCTACGACCTCTTCGTCCTGGGGTTCTCGAACCGCTTTGTGTGGCGATGTCGGAGCTCCAAGATGCTCGAGCGGTACGAGAGTCACGTCGGCGCGCGCCACCTCGACGTCGGGGTCGGCACCGGGTGGTTTCTCGACCACTGCCGCTGGCCGGTCGAGAGTCCGCAGATCACTCTGCTCGACCTGAACGAGAACTCACTGTCGACGGCATCCGACCGGATCCGCCGGTATGCGCCAGCAACGATTCAGGCGAACGTGTTGGATCCAGTCGACCTCGGCGACTCGCGCTTCGACTCGATCGGGGCAAACTTTCTCTTCCACTGCCTTCCCGGCGAGCTGAAGTGGAAGGCCACGACGGTCGCATCGAACCTCCGTCCCTACCTCGCCTCGGGAGGTGTCCTCTTCGGAAGCACGATTCTCGGCCGCGGCGTCACACACAACCTGCTCGGACGCCGCCTAATGCGCCTTTACAACCGGAAGGGGATCTTCTCGAACATCGAGGACGATCGGGATGGGCTCGAGCGAGGGCTTGCGTCCGAGCTGACGGACATCGAGATTGAGGTTGTCGGAACCGTGGCCCTGTTCGCCGGTCGAGCGTAAAACGCTCGCTCACTGACGCGATCGCGGCTGCAAGGACGAGGATCGTGAGGCATCTTTGCGAGGCATCTCAGGGTCGGGCTGGGCACACGTCCCCTTCGGCCATCTTGCGCTGCGCTCGAGGCGCGCCATCGTGACGCCGGAGGCCGGGTCCCGGCCGGTGGGAACCGAGGCGTCCCGGCGTTCAGCTCGCAGCCCGGCCTCCGCGCTTCGACGAGCGGGAGCTCGAGGCGGGCGGGCTGAACTGAGCGCGAGCTTCAGAGCACCGTCGCTGCTCAGGGCATGAATTAGCTCGTGGCACGATACGACTCGAACTCGTCGACGAAAGCGTCGTAACTTCGGCCGAAGGTCGCGGCGAAGACATCCGGCCATGCCGTTCCGCGAGCAATCCCTTCGTAGTAGGCGAATACGAGCTTTGGATCGCGGCCGCGTAGCAGGAGATCTATCGCGAGCGCATAGATGTCATATGGGTTCGGTGTTTCGCGCTGGCCTCGGAGCGTGGCGAGGGCACGAAGTGTCGCGCTCGTCGACTTGGCGCTCCGCAGCCACTGCGCACGAACGTCAGCGATACTCAGCGCCCCGTCGCGACCAATCGCGAGGTATGCGAAGTACTCCGCACTACCTTCAGCAAGCCACCACGGCCCCGCCGGCGGAATCTCGTCGAGCGTAGACACGCTCATGGCTCTCTGCCCGATGACCTCGTACTGGAGAAGATGAAACGCTTCGTGTGCTGCGATCTTCAGAGCGCCAGCCTCTGCGTTCTGGAACCACCGCGGCCCGAGCCAAACTTTCCGCGGCGTGGCGTGACCAACTTGGCCACCCTCCCATAGGCGCCTCGCAGCGTCGGACGAAATGGGCTCGTTCTGCACGTATGCCACCAAGAGCGCCTCGAGGTCCCGATAGCCCCATGCCGAGAACGGCGGTAACTCGCGGCCCAGGATGGCTCGGTAGTAGCGAGCGGCTGCGTCCAGGCCGCGACGTACGCGGGCCTGCTCGGCGGCGTTGAGCTCCGGGCCGAAAGTGAACGTCGCAGGCGCTCCCGGCCCAGCTATTGGCGGCTCCGCTGGAGGTGGGGGCGCCGGCAGAGGCGGTCTGGGCGTCGGGCCACGAACCACCTCGCAGTCCCGGGCAACCGTGTCTGCCACGTCTCGCGTCGCGGTGTCGCGACCTGCTCCACACCGGAGCGTGTCCGCGCCGACCCCGCCGACGAGGAGGTCGTTGCCTGTCCCACCTACGAGGATGTCGTTGCCGCTGGCGCCGAAGAGCTTGTCGTTGCCCGCCCTGCCAAAGATGTTGTCCGCGCCGGCGCCTCCCCGCAGCGTGTCGTTGCGTGCCGTCCCGTTGACCCTCGCCGCCCAGACCGAGCCGGCGGCGAGGGCGAGCAGGACGCACGCAAGTACCCCGGTGTGGAAAGTGCGTCTTGTCACGGTCCGCCCGACCCTACGACGCCCGGAGTGGATTCACAAACGGCCTCGAAGCTTGAGCCGCTGGTCGCTGACGCTGACATTCCGAGCTCGCGAGCTACCTGCGGATCGAGGGGCGGGAGCTCGAGGCGGGCGGGCGGAACTGAAGGCGACTAAACAAAACGACCTACTACCGTGTCATGCTCATGTGACCGGACGCCGCGGAGCTAGCCTCAACGAACTCGAAGCGCTGTATCGCAGTCGGTTCGAGGTCTTCACACGAGTCGCTGCCAGCGTGACGGGTGACTCGGACCGAGCGCGTGACGCCGTGCAAGAGGCGTGTCTGGGAGAGCGTACTCTCGCTTGAAGCCTGTCACGCCCGATCCTGTCGGCGCCGACCCGCGAGTACCATTTCGCCATGATCGAACCCACTGAGAACAGTGATGGAACAGTGAGAAACCTTCGCCCCTGGAAGCCGGGACACGGCGGCTTGGGCAGGCTAAGGCCCGGCCGAGTCAAATACATTCCTCGTCGCCGAAGAGAGGATGCCGTACGCCGTGTCTCCACTTCCGAACGTCTGCATCGTGTTGATCACCCCAGACTCGTCGGAGATCCGGTGGGTCCACGCAGTGCCGGAACCTGGCGTGAGGATCCACGGTCGTTTTCCAGGAACGTGGCTTGTCGTCGACGAGGTGCTAAAGAGTGGAGTAATGACGTACACAGTGTTCGGGTCGACAGCGCCCGAGGGGCTGGTTGACCAAGCCAGAGATCTCGCCGCAGATGCGGTCGAACGCGTGCAGGAGTCGGTTTCACCGACGACGATGCGACCCTCGCTGCGAGACTCGCGGTGACCTTTGGCGATTCCCCTGCCTGAGTGAGGTAATCGGGCCCGGGGCGTGCCGATAAGTACGTCGCGGCCGGATCCAGCTTGCGGCATGAAGCCTTTCGCCTTTGGCGGGCAGCCCTCTGGATCCGGCGCCTAGTTCCACCCGCCCGCCTCGACCTCGTGCTTAGCAAGACTCGCCGTGACCTTCGCCACATCCCGCAGGTTCGGTGTGCCCTCGCTGAGGTAGCGCACAAGCCACCGTCTCGCCGCCGGCTCCGCCTTCGGTGAGCCTCGCTCGAAGTAGAGATGACCCCGGCGCGAGTGTCCGCCGATATGGAACGGGTGTCAACGCAGGTCCGCTTGCAACTGGGGACGAGCGGCGGCGCTGCCGCTCAACCGGGGTCAAGCGGGAGAGGCGGGTGGTTCAGCCTCAGGCGCTGCGCTCGGGGGCGGGAACGCCGACGAAGCGCGCTCCCCTCCACGAGACCGTGTCAGGTCCGAGAATGGTGATCTCGTTCGCTGAACCGAAGGTATGGACGTAGTCGATTGCAGCCTGTAGCGGGCTGCTCGAGAGGACGGTCTTCACGACGCGACGCCCGGTGTGAATCTCGTAGGTTCTGCTCATGGTGCGTTTCCTTCCACTTGCCGCAGCGGCACGGGCGCATCTCGAACTCCGCGACGCCGCACTGATCGCGCATTTCAACCCGGGTCACCGGAATCGCAAGCTCTCAGCGACGACGAGGGGGTGCTGAGGGCTCTCGACTCCAGTGGCCCGGGCAATACGGTTGACACCCTCGGGAGTGGCCAGGAGGCCTATCCCGCAGGTGCTTCTTCGAAGCTAACTCCGCATCCGGGCGCCCGCTCCCGCCGAAGGTCAAGCACTTCCCTAGCCCCTGGGTGGGATGGCTCTCGCAGAGGATCGAATAGACCCATTGCGTCCTACCCACAAAACCCTCCTCGGCAATCATCCCGACGGGTTTCTGAGTGAATCTGAGGCGCGGCGCGATGCGGAGTACCACCGAGATCTCGTCGCGAAGGCTCCGATCATCGGCTCAGTCGGCGACTGACTAGAGATCCGTTACGACCGGCACAAGGCCGAACGTAGTCAGGGCGCTGGAGTTCGACGGCTCCGCGGCGAAATCAGGGCTGAACCCGCGACACTACAGTCGTGGCACCTGCGACCACGGAGGCACAGATGCAGCAATCGGTCCTACTCGAGCGTCTCGCAGAGCTCGTCGCGACCATCGGTCGCTAAGCGCTCGTCTGACCAGGTTGATCGATCATCACCGGCCGGACTTCGACGGATCCACTACGTGCGTTCGGGATCCTCGCGGCCCAGTCGATCGCAGCGTCGAGAGACTTGGTGTCGATGAGGAAGTAGCCCGTCAGGAATTCCTCGGCCTCGACGGCAGGGCCGTCTCTCACGCTACGTACACCATCGCGAATGCGAACCGTGCTCGCCGCTTCAGAGTGCTCCACCTCGCACGCCGCGATGAAGACGTCGCTCTCGCGCATCGCACGGATCAGCTCGGTGTACTCATCTTCTTCCGCATGTTGCTCCGCCTCAGCCATAGCGGCCCAGATCTCCTTGCCCCCAGGTGCGTTGTAGGTGAGGAGCAGGTACCGGATCCCTATAGGCTAATTCGACCTAGCCTCGGGGTCGCGTCCTAGCGCGTCACATTCGTCCATCTCCCGCGTCCGGTGAAAATCAGCCTGTGGAGACCATCAATCTCATCAGCGCGGCGAACCTCGAGGGGAGAATCGACGTCTCGCGCGCCCTTGGGTCGACGACGACTCTGATGTTCGTCTACGACCTGGCGAGCGGACAGAGCTCATCCCCATATCACTACGAGTACGAGGAGGAATGGCTGCTCGTGGTTGACGGCGCGGTCGTGGTGCGGACACCCGACGGCGAGCACACGCTGGAGCGTGGCGACCTCGTCCGTTTCGCGCCCGGTCCCGCGGGTGCGCACAAGATCATGAACCGGAGCGGGGAACCGGCCCGCGCGCTGCTCTTTTCGAACTCTCGGGCGCCGGCCGTCTCGGTCTACCCAGATAGCGACACGATCGGCGTCTGGTCGGGAGACGAGGAGAACGACCTCGTCTTCAGGAGGAGCACCGCAGTTCCGTGGTCGTATGGCGAAGATGGGTGGGAGCGGGCGGACTGAGTCGCCGAACGCGAGAGTCACGACGCACGGCTTGGGGCGGCGAATGGACCTCGCTGGCGTGGGCTAGAGTGCGTTTTTTAATCAGGCAACGCACGCGCCACCCCGCCCTGAATCTTTCTCTCCCCGAAGTCGTCTCTCGGGAAATGGCGCGTGATTCGGGATGTTGAAGACCTGTTCTCGCTGTTCGCTCGGGTTCTACGCGGGTCATGGAAATCAGAAGCTGTGCGGGACGTGCCGCTCCCGTAGACCGGCTTCGCTGCGGCGAGGGGTCACGCTCATCTTCGGCCTCCGCCGCTGCGATTGCTGCTGGCGCGAGTTCCTGGCCGTCGCGGTGAACTAGAGGTTCTGCTCCGCGTATTGCCGCCGCATTGCGCGGGCGGGTGCTGAGCGCAAGTACGCCCGCCCCGAGCACCGGCGCACGTTCAACGTTTTACGACGGGTCGGGTACCCGCGTTCGTCGATCCGGAAACGTCTAAGCAATCACCGTGATCGCCGTATCCCTTGCAGCGTGCCCTCGTATGGCCTCGCCGATAGGACACGATTTGGTCTATTCGTCGGCCGCCTGCACGAGCTGAAGCGCGTCCTTGAGCGGCAGGTTCAGGAGCGACCTCGACAGCGTGGCGCGACGGGGTAGGCCCGCCGCGCCACACCTTCCAATCCGATCAGCTGTCGTCGGTGAACGAACCTCCATAGATGCTCGAACCACCGAATGTTGGCGGGCATTGGTTGTTCGGTCCGGGCCGGATCGCATCGGAGTGTGCCCCCGGCAGCTCGCTCGCCGACGCTCGGTCGCGCGGACGATCGCCGACGATCGGCTCGGTGCCGCCACCTGTGACGTCCTCGACGAACGCCTGACGGTAGGCGTTGATCGCCGGGCACACGGCGCCGTCGCGCATGTCGTTCCACACTGCGGTCGCGAAGTCGCGCGTCGCCACGATGTAGTTGTAGTCGCCGAGGAACTCCGAGGTGAGGCCGTTGGCGCTCGATGCTCGCCCGTCGCCTACGGCACCGCGTAGAAGCGTCGTCCACGGGCCGAGGGTGCCGCCCGCTCCGATCTCGGCGTGCCGCACCACGCCCAGAACGAGCCGCGGCGAGGTCGTGTCATTTCGCCACGGGTCGAGCCACGCGTTGTAGACCAGCCAGGCATCCTTGCCGTCCGGCGAGATCGCAATGGCCGGGAAGTTGGCCCGGTCGGAGCCGTCGTTGGCGTTGATCACGGCCGAGTAACTGTCGCCGCCGTTCGTTGAGGAGATGACGTATGCGCGCTCGTTGTTCGTGCCGGCTCGATCGTCGGACCAGGTGATGAGGATCTGGTCGGTGGCGCCAGCACCTGAGGGTGTGCCGTTGGCGATGTCGATGCTCGGGAATGTGTTGGTTCGTGCCCCGGCAATGCCGTCGATGGTGAACCGCCCCTGCGCCGGGTCGAACTGGCCGATGCCCGCGACGCTAACGATCGCCCTTGGCTTCTCGAAGTTGGCTCCGCCGTCCTCCGACCTCGCCTGGAAGAACACATCCTGGCGAGTCTGGATGTCCGTGCCTTCCCAGATCACGTACACAACGCCGTCGCTGTCGGTGCGGATCGCGCAGCCCTGGCGGCCGCCGGTCTGGGGGTTGTTCGTTGCCTGACTGAGCTGCCGCGTGGTCCAGGTGTCGCCGCCGTCGGTGGAGCGCGAGAAGAGGACGGGCTCGGAGCCGGCCGTCCCGCGGAACCCGACGTTGCAGATGTAGACATTGCCGAAGTGCGGGCTCGACTCGGCGTTATCGGCCCAGAGTTGCTCCTTGTCGCTGAACAGCGCCGAGTTCTGCCGCGTGGCGACTACAGGGGCAGACCATGCGCTGTTGACCCCGGCGATCGCGCCGGCGAGGTCGAGGGTGTGCGACACGGCGATCGCGGCGGCGCCACTGAAGCCCGGGTTGCCGGGGAACGGCGTAGCGATATTCGCGTAGTACAGCCGTTGTCCGTTAGCCCAGGAGAACTCGCCGCTGGAGTCGGGCGTAGGTCCGAAGGCCACTTCGGGGTCGCCGTTTGAGACCATCCCGCTCTGGAAGTAGTTCGGGAGGGTGCCGATCGGACCCGCCGGGTTGGGGACGCAGCCGGTGTCGCCGGCCGGGGGCTGCCCGGGAGCGGGGTCGGGCTGGCCGAGGCAGCTCGCCGCGACCCGCGCCGAGAAGCCCGTATAGGTCGGCTGGGTCCAGGTACGTCCGCTGTCTGTCGAGAACTGAACGCCCGACAGACCGACGCCCGGCGTGAACGGGCAGGTGCGATCGTCGCCAGCGTTGCAGGCTTCCATGTCGATGTTGTCGTTGGCCCCGGCCGCGAGAATGTTCGGTTGGACCGGGTTCACCGCGACGCCGGGCTCGTTCTGCTTGTTCTGCGAGAAGAGGAAGTCGTTGCTGCCGACGGTTACCTCAGTTGAACCGCCGGGAGTGATCGGCACGGCGCCCGCTAGCGCCGTTAGTGCCAGGAACAGCGCGGTCGCGGCGATCGCGAGCACCGCGAACGGCGGCCGCGGCCGATGGACTGATGGCTGGATACTCATCTCGTCTCCCCCTAAGAGTCGAGGAACGGCTTCTGAGCCATCCCGAGTTCGTGGACGATCGTAACCGGTCGTCACGTCCTCCGCGTACCCAATATGGAGGGCTGATACCTCTGATTCGAGCCGCGAAACCACGCCGAGTTCAGTCCGCCCGCCTCGAACTCGAACTCGAACTCGCCGTCATCTTGGCGACATCCCGCAAGCTCGGCGTGCCCTCGCTGAGATAGCGCACGAGCCAGCGCCTCGAGCTCGTGTAGCCGCGGCCCGCGGTTACGCTCCGCGACATGTCGCCGGACGGCACGACGGGTTCGAGCGAGCCGCGCAGCACAAGAGGACGCCGCACGCTACAGCCGTGGCTAACAGCCCCTCTCATGTTCTTGGGGCTCTTGTTCGTCGTCCTCCCTATCGCGCTGGCGGTCGAAGATGCCGCCTGGGCGCTCTACGGGTTCGGGCTTTTCTGGGCGTTGGTCATCGCGCTACTGGCGCGCCGCTGGTATCGGGTGACGGTCATCGAAAGAGGGACCGGCTACCGGGTGGTTCGTGTCCAGTCTCTGCGAGGCGCTCGTGCTTCTGCTTCGCAAGACTCGCCGTGACCCTCGCGACATCCCGCAAGCTCGGCATACCCCTCGCTGAGATAGCGCAACGCTGCGTCTAGGGTTCTGCTGACTCAGGCGAATCACCCACCTGGGCAGAATGCCCCATCCTGGAGGTGTCTCACCGCCGCCTCGAGTTCTGCGGAGAGCGGGTACGTGTTCACCACAAGGACGAGCTGACGCGACGCGTCCTTTGTGTTCCAGGCGATGGCGATCGTCCCCTGGACGTTCCCCGTATGGCCCCATGCCTGCACGCAGGGCGTCGGGAAGGTGGCGATTCCGAGGCCGTACTGCAGCCGGCCAGCCGGTACCAGCGTCTCCATCTCGCGCAGGAGGGGCGTGCTGAGCACTCGTCCACGCAGAAGAGCGGCAAAGAAGCGGTGTAGATCCCCCGCGGTCGAGACGATCGCGCCGGCCGCCCACGTCCACCAAGCGGGCTCGGCGCTCGTATCGACGGGAGGACCGGTAACGACGCCTTGGTGCGACGGCGGCCGATGCCCGTGCACGTGTAATCCGCGAATCGCGCCAGGGACGAAGCTCGTTCGGTGAAGGCGGAGTGGGCCGAAGAGGCGGCTCCTCAGCTGCTGGCCGAGTGACGCAGCGCCAGCTTCCTCCACGATCAGGCCGAGCACGAGATAGTTCGTGCTCGAGTACGCAAAGCTGCCTCCTGGAGGTGACCGCTCAGGAGGATGCGCGACTGCGATTGAGATGAGCTCTCTTGGCCTCCACCGCCGCTCGTGAGCACGCAAGACGCGACCATCTTCGACGTAGTCGAACAAGCCAGCCGTGTGCGAGAGCAGGTGTCGCACCGTGATCGCCCCTCCCGCCGGAACGAGGCCGGGGAGCCAGCGCTCAACAGTGTCGTTGAGCCGTAGGCTCCCGTCCTCAACCAGCAGAAGCGCGAGCGACGCGACAAACGTCTTGGTGATGCTCCCTATACGAAATCGCTCGTCGGCCCGCATCCGGAGTGATCGGCTGCGGTCCGCGAAGCCGCGCGCCTCGCTGCGCACCTTGCCGTCTTCGCGTACCACGACGAGCACTCCGGGCGCGCCCGCTGCGATGACGTGATCGAGCAGCGTTCCGAGCTCGGGCTCATCTCCACTCCGAGAGCCGGCACAGCCGACCAGCACGAGCGTCGAGAACGCGACCAGGATCAGGGCTGCGGCGTGCACACGTGGCATGAACGCATCGACTGTATTGGGTCAACGGACTTAGTACGCCGCGTCGCAGACGACGCAACGGTACGCAACTTGAACCTTCGCGAGCTGAACGCCGAAACGCCTCGGTTTCCACCGGCCGGGACCCGCCCTCCGACGCGACGATGACGCATTCGAGCCCGGCCGACAAGATGGCCGTTCGGGAGCGATGGCGATTATCAGAGACGCCAATAGTGGCGCGTCGCGAGAACGAGGACGGGGAGAAGTTCCAGACGACCCATCCACATCAGCGCAATCAGGGTGACCTTGGAGACGTCGCCAAGCGGGGCGAACGAGCCCATTGGGCCCGTGATGCCGAAGGCGGGGCCGACATTGCCAAGTGTCGTAGCCGAGATGGCGAACGCGTCAAGCGGCGCGAGGCCGATACCGCTGATCGCCGCCTCGACGGCGATCACAGAGCTGCCCACAGCCCACGCGCCGACGTAGAGGAGGATGAACGTTGCGATCGCCCGGAGAGTGCGCTCGTCCACCGCTGCGCCGTTAAGACGGATCGGCAGCACGACCTCTGGGCTGACAGTCTGGCCAAGCTCGCGTCGGAGGATCTTCCCGAGGAGGAGGTGCCGCACGACCTTGATCGAGCCTCCCGTCGAACCGGCCGATCCGCCGACGAACATCAGCGCGAACAAGCTCATCATGAGCAGTACGGGCCACAGCGCGAAGTCGGCGCTCGCCATTCCCGTCGTCGTCATGATCGACACGACTTGGAAGAAGGCGGTGCGCAGAGCCGCCTCACCCTCAGCGATCCCGTAGCCCCAGAGCATCACGGTGACGGCGCTCGTTGCCGCGAGCGCGAGCGCGATATAGAGCCGAAACTCCTCGTCGCGGATGAGTAACCGGGCGTGGCGATGGGCGAGCACCCGATACATGAGTGCAAAGTTCGCGCCGGCCACGAGCATGAAGCCGCCGAGGATCCACTGTGCCTCGGCAGAGAACACCTCGGCAGATCGCGGCTGCGTTGAGAAGCCTCCCGTCGGCATAGTGGAAAGTGAGTGTGCGAGCGCTTCGTAGGGCGTCATCAGCTCGTCGACCCCGACCAGCCAGAGAGTGGCGAGCAGGACAGTCTGTAGTGCTGTCAAGGCGACGTAGAGCAGCCAGAGCCTTTGCGCCGTCGAGCGGATACGCTCCGAGAGTGCGGCGATCTCCGGCCCAGGCAACTCCGACTCCATCATCTGCCGTCCACCGACCCGCAGCCGGGGAAGCACGGCGATCGCGAGCACGATGATGCCCATACCGCCTAGCCACTGCGTGAACTGACGCCAGATGCCCAGGGAGCGGTTGATCTCGTCGAAGTCGGTCACGACGCTCGCCCCTGTCGTCGTGAAGCCAGACATTCCCTCGAAGTAGGCGTCTATCGGGCTCGAGAGCTGCGCCCCACCTTCGAAGAGATATGGAATCGACGCGAAGCAAGCCGCGACGAGCCACGTCGCTGCGACCACGAGATATCCCTCGCGGATGCTGACTCGCCCGGCGGAACCGGCGGTTGCTCGCGCGAGCAGGTAGCCACCTCCGCTCGTCACCGCTCCAGCAACGACGAACGGAAGAACGGACTCGCCGTAGCCGATCGCGAAGGGGATGGGGAAGGTCGCCGCGAGGCCGAGATACTTCGCGAGAGACCCGACGAGGTTGGCCACCGCCGAGAGATCGATCGCGAGCCTGCCGCGCCGATGCCATTGACGCCCTGCTGTGGGGGAGTGGGAATGTTCGGACACAGTCGCCTACGCCGACCAGCCTTCCCGGCACACCGGAGCGCAGCCTAGACCGATTCGGCCGACTGCGCATGACGATCCACAACGCAAGCAAGCTTCCTGGGCAGGCTTCGCCGAGCTTCGCGGCGTGCTGGTGCGCGAGCACCAGTGGCGGTGCTAGGGGCTCGTCTAGCCGCCGCGTTCCGAAGGCGGCCGAATGCCGTCGATCACGTTCGATGAATTGAACGAGGTCGTGACTGCGTAGCCGCGGTGGGGCCGAGCGGGGGGAGTCTGGGGTCGATGCCCCCCGGGGATCGACGCACGACCTGGGATCCACCCGACCCCCTCACGAGTGTCTGCCCACACGAAACGGATGTCAACGCAGGTCCGCTTGCAACGGGGGGAAGAGCTAGCGACGTGACTGTCGCAGAGGGGAGGACGCGGGCCGAGCCCGAGCAGGTGGCAGTCGGAAGGCTCGCCGGAGCGGGCCTTCACGACGCCGCAAGTCGCGTACTACTTGATGAGAACCTGAACCTCGAAAATCTCCGGCTCGGCCGAGAACTCGATGCCCATGTCGCTGAGGATGGGCATCAGCTTCTCACCTTGCGCCTCGAACTGCTCGCGCGAACTCCAGATTTCGCTGACGCGCAAGTCGTCATCGGACCCGAACGCGACGTGAACTTCGAGTCCCGCCGGATTGGGCCATATCCCGGCCTCTTCCATGCGCCGCAGGCTCTTGTCGTACTTCTCCCTTGTTGCGTTCGTCGGATGAAAGCGCACAACGATGCTCATAACGTCCTCCATGGTTGAGTACGGGTGACCCTAACGGCCCTCACCATCCGAGGCGTTGCCGAGGAGCCGGCGCTCGTCCGCTGCTCGGAGTGTCTCGGGTTGCGGACCGTCTCCCATCGCAACCGCGGCTCCGTCGCCCTCTGCCCGGACTGCCGCCGAGGGGAAGTCGTGTCGCGCGAGACGTTTTGCAGCTGGTGGCTCGAACGCTTCCGCGCTGAGGAGCTTGTGGAAATGGCCTCCGCGACCTGGGGGCGGGGCGTCAACCTGCCATAGTGGAGTTGTGGCCGAGTCGGGGAGTTACTACAGCGTGTGGCTCACCATGAGGGGCTCGGATACGGTCGACGAGTTTTACAAGTACCCCAGCGCGCACCTTCCCCAGGTAGGCGAGGTCATCAAAGTGGTCCGCTTCCTGCGCGACCGCCCGACTCGTGCTCGCGTGACCCACGTTGACGAGGACTTCCACTTCCGGCCACGGATCACTGCGAACCAGATCTAGCCTCGGCCGCGTTGGAACGCGCTCGATCTCGGCAAAGACGTGACCGCACGCGCTCGGGTGCCGCACCCCTATATGCCCCCTGGTCGCAGAAAAACCCGTAATTTGCAGGGGCTTCTAATCCAGGCGGGCCCATAGCAACCCCAGGCGCAGAGCCAAACCTGCATGGTTATGCGGGGCAGGTGGCCGGAAATGCCCCGAAAGCGCAAACGGGGCTGTCCCGGTGCTGTCCCCGGCGGCCGGGCGAATCGGGTTCCGAGTTCCGATTCGGCTTCCCGATCCCGCACGTCTGCGAAGCGCTGCGAGCCGAAGGCGTCCCCGGTGACCCTCGTTCTCGACGTGGAGTAGTTGTAAGGTGCATCCCGATGAGCGACCCAGCACCCGACAAACAGCAGGGGGTCGCCGGGCATGTTGTCGACGCGGTTGCGTTGGGAATGGAGACGGTTGGCTACGAGCTGCTTGCCGGTGCCACCCTGACCACTGCAGCTGCTACGGCTGGGATGGGCGCTGGGCACCACGTTGCGGGCAGCGCGTTCGACACCGCCGGCGCAACGACTGTGGGATCGGGCTTCCACCGGGCTGGCGACGCGTTGTACGCGGTGGCACGAAAGAACTTCGCCCTTGCGGGGGAGGCGGCTCGCAGTGCGCTCGATAGCTTCGTCGGGCCGCCGCGGACGGAAGTCGACGGTGGCGTCTCGCACCCACTGAACCCGCCGGGGCAATAACCTCCGGCCTAGCGCTCAGCCGCGCCGGCGAGCTCTGCTCAGAACTGACTCAGGAACGCTGCGACGCGAGCCTGAACCGCCGTCGGCTGTGCAGCGGCCCAGGCCAACTCCTCGGCGGTCGGCGTGAACCGCAGCGGGAAGCGGCAGTCGTCACAGCGCGTCTGCTCTGGTGCTGTCGCTCGCTGACCTCGTAGGGCTGACCGCACTCGGAGCAGTCGCGCTTGACCATCCTCGTCTTCGGCACAGTCGCTCGCAGACGGCGGTCGACCTCAGTGCGCAACCATGCGCGAACGCGCGCGACCTGTTCGTCGAACGAGGTGTCCTTGTCGAACGGAAAGATTCGGGGTTAGGCGTGGGGCCGATTTCGCGCAACCATGCAGATCACATGCGCCGTCTCCGTCGTCACGCGCGCTGCTGGTGTGGTCTCGGTGTGGTCTCGAAACTCTGCTGCTACCGCAGAGGGGGCGGGCGCTTCTCAGGGCGCTGAGACGCTTCCCGGCCCGTGAGTCTTCCCGCTGTGAGTTCTCCTTGCAAAGGGCGGGCCGGGATGCTCTCCCGGCCCGCCCTGAGACGTCAAAGGCTCGTGGGCTCCCTCGCGCCTCTCCTAGCGAACCGACGCAGCGAGACGGGAGCCGACCCGACGATAGGTCACCAGTCGCGGTAACCCTTGCCTTCCGGGCCGTAGTACGAACCCAGCTTCATGCGGTAACTCTCGTCGCTCCTCAGCGTGTCATCGAACTCGGGTGAGTTCTTGATCTCGTCCTTCGTGCGGTTGACGAAGACCTTCTGGTTCTCGTGATCGACGTTCCGAAGCACGCCCACCGGCAGCATGACCTTCTTGCCGAAGATCCACGGACCGGTGTCAACGACGATGTGTCCTCTGTCCGTTTCGAACGAGGCGTCGTCGATCTTGCCAATCGACCCGTCGATGGACTCGACCTCGTAACCAACGATCTCCTGCTTGCTCAGACTCGTGGCGAGAGTCGCGTCGCGATACATCCACACGTCATGGGTGAGTGCCTGGGGCATCTTGCCTCCTCTCGTGTGGTTCACCTTCTTGGTACCCCTTCTTGGAATCGAAGAAAGGGAACGATCCTAAGAAAGGCGTTAAGTGACGGATGTGTCGTGCTCTGCGGCCCTAGATCGCTCGGGCAGCGCGCTCCTCAGCGCTGAAGCGTTCGAGCCACCAGGCGCAGTGGGTCCGCGCGGGGTACGACTTCGCCTCGGCGGCAGTCCGGGCAGAGGGCGGCGGAGCCGCGGTTGCGATGGGAGACGGTCCGCAGCCCGAGACACGAGGAGCAACGGACGAGCGCCGGCTGCTCGGGCTCGGCCCGTGTGCTCGCCTCCGCGACAGCCACGTCTCGGAGGCTCACGTTTCACGCCGTCGAGGCGCACGTCTTGCGCGTCGAGCGCATCTTCCTAGCGGCGGCACGGACCCCGGTATCGAGCGGCGGCGAAGCTGTGGCGGCAGAGCCATCCGCTCTACCGGGGTCACAACCCAACAACGCAGAAGCCCCGGCAGCGGCGGCGAACCGGGGCTTCTGTGACTCGACGGCGAGGGGGATCTTGGTCCCCCCATCGGCCCGATGGAGCGAGGGCTGAGTCCCTCGATTGTGGCGTCCCCAGGTGCAAGTGAACCTGCGTTGACATCCGCTCCATGCAGGCAGAAAATGCTGCTCTTGCTGGGTAGTACGGCCTAACCCGATGGGCCGTCGAAGCGGATGGAGGGAGCAACTGTCTGAAAACCTCCCTCCCTCCATCCGCGCTACGTGTCGAACGCGAACGGTAGACAGCAAAGCGCCCTATGCTCGTGCTGGAGCCGGTAATTCCCAGGTCTCCGGCGATCCCTTGAAGTATCAAGCCGTTGACTCTTCCCCCCGGGCCGGCCCCTATGACTTTGCTCTTCGGGTCGTGTCCGACCTGGATTTCGGCGTCGAGCCGCTGAATGGCCGGATTGACGGCGTGCGTCACGAGCAGGAGGATCTGCCAGTGCGAAGCGTGCCCGCCATCGCAATCGTGGCAGCGCTCGCCGTTGCCCTAGGAAGCTCGGCAGCCCAGAGCGCGACGACAGCCGTCATCAAGGGCACAGCGCAAGGCGAAAACATCCGAGGTACGCCGGGTGGCGACATCATCTACGGCTTCGGCGGAAACGACGAGATAGATGGCCGTGGCGGCTTCGATGTCATCTTCGGCGGGCCAGGCGACGACAACCTGTCCGGGGGCCGCGGGAAGGACTACCTCTCGGGTGAGGAGGGCGACGACACTCTGTCCGCCGCATACGTCGAAGGTCGCTCGGTCGACTTCCTCTCATGTGGGGCAGGCGACGATCTGGTCATCCTCACGGATGTGCCTGTTGTCGCTCGCGACGGTGTGCAGCGCATACTCAGTGGCGCGTCCAGAGGTTGCGAATCAGTGCGATTTGGGAACTAGCGTGAACGCGCGCCTATCCGTAGCGAGCGCGAGCTCGAGGCGGGCGGGCTGAACTAGCCACGAACCCAGAAGGCCCGCCGAAGCGGGCCTTCCTCGGGATGTGCCTCGCGCTCTCGGCGCGAGCTCCCGACCCTGCCGCTCGAGGCGCCCTGCAACACGTGCATCTCTACTTCGAGCGAGGATCGCCGAAGGCCGAGCCGGGCGGCGAGGCGGTGGCTCGTGCGCTATCTCAGCGAGGGCACGCCGAGCCTGCGGGATGTCGCGAGGGTCACTGCGAGCTCGGCGAGCGCGAAGTCGAGGCGGGCGAGCGGAACTAAATGGCAGCGTGCCAGAGCTTCCAGATGCGTGAGACTCGAAAAACGCCGCGATTTGGAGGATGATTCGTGCGGCAACTCGAGGGGATGCGAGTTCGAGGGGGTGTCTGTGACTGGGATCGTTCTTTCGTCCGTGCTTCTCATAGGCGCGGCAGTTTGGGTTCTCGTGGTCGCGATGAAGAAGTAGCTCGGCTGGCGTGTTTCGACTGATCTGATGCGGGGGTACGACGGAGGCACAATGGCCGACGTCGTGCGCGTTCAACCTTGCGACGGCGGCTGGCAGGTTGAGGTGGACGGTCGCACCCTCCTCTATTCGACGCAGGGCGAAGCCGAGATCGTCGGGCGTCGGATCGCACGGACGGAGAAGCTGGAATTCGTGCTTTACGACATGGGCGGCGTTGTTCGGGATCGCGTCTCCTATGGCGGCGAGACGAGCCACCTACCAGCGACTGAACTCTGATCCCAGAAAGGCTCGTGATCGAAGTGCTTGCGCACCGAATCGCCGGATGCCGTAGCCTCGCCCCCAGCCTCTCGCGCCCTCCAGTAGCGAGAAGCCTGGCCCTCCTCCACCTCCCAAGAGCTTCGGCGAAGAGTGGATCGCCGGGGCTCCTCCTTTCGTCTTGG
The DNA here is from genome assembly GCA_963787855.1 of uncultured Gaiellaceae bacterium. Taxonomy (GTDB): domain Bacteria; phylum Actinomycetota; class Thermoleophilia; order Gaiellales; family Gaiellaceae; genus GMQP-bins7. The sequence continues at coordinate 186,885 of CAWBER010000015.1, read as the reverse complement.
TTTAGCCGCCTCGAATCCGGGCATGCCCGAAGCACGATGGCCAGCCTCGAGCAGTACACCTTCCGATTCGATGGCGAGTCGGAGGTGCATTACCTGGCCCGCGCACCTGAGCTCGGGGATCGCGTTTCGCACGGCCGCGACCTATGGGTGGTCGCGGATCTCAGCCGCGATGGGGTCGGAGTGATCGTGGTCTGTAGGCCGCCCACCAACCCGTCGCCGGGCGGCAACGGCAGAGCCGTTGAAGCCCATATCGCCAGGCGCTAATCTCCGCATCCGAGGTCAGTGCGTGCCAGGGGGGATCTTGAATAACGTCGTCGTTCATTTCCCGGACGGGAGCCGCGAGTTTCGGTTCCCGGAGGAGCCGCTGGAGGTGGGCACCGTTATCTGGCATCTGGGGCAGCGCTACCGCGTGATCCATGTCGCGACCGACGACGACCAGGGCGCTTCCGTGACGGTCGAGCCCGACTCCGAGGACATAGGCGACCTGCTCAGGTCGGAGCGTGGTGGAACCCAGCTCGTCCCGGTCGACTGACGTGCGCAGCTCGCTCACGAGCTCGACCCCGCTTCACAGGTTTCAAGCCTGCGTAGAACGTCCATAGAATCTGACGTGACCATTCCCTACGTCGGTCGGTGTCTTGGCTCTGGCAAGCCGCCGCGTGAAGGTTCCGAGGAATCGCAGGGTGCCGGCACGTCGGGAGTCTGCGTTGCGTGCTCGGGCCGGTTCGACGTCGACAACGGCACCATCGTCGAACATGAGACGGCTCCCGAGGACGAGCGCGAATCAGTGGACGATGCGCATGGATGACCCAAGCACTACGGGTCCCGGTCCAGGCATTTCTGTGCCTGCGCCTGGGCCGCCAGGTCCAGATTAGACCTACTCGAACGGCGTGCTCCTGTGACCATCCCGATCGGGATGGAAACCGCCTCGCGTTCGCAGAGCCGCCCGACGCCGCGAGCGCGTAACGGCCCACGGTCGGTACCTAGAGCCAGGTGCGAACTGGACTTTCGACAAGAGCTAGCGCCAGAGCGACGGTTTAGCGTCCAAGCCGCACCTTGCGGTCGGGGGTAAGGGGAATGGGAGCCCCCGGCAGCTCACCGAATCGCCCGGGCACTGGAAGTCTAAGGGTCAGCTCAGCCACCCCCTCGGCTGGGAGCCCTTGGCTCCGAATCCGGGCTTGCTGGAAGCCCGTCTCCAACTTCGACGGCTTGGGAGGCGGGCTTTTAGCGTCGGGCGGCATGTCAGTTCCGCACTCCGAGAACCTGGCCGATTCCATAGCGGGCGATCCTCTCGCCGGGCTGTCGACGACACGACGGCGCTCGTGATCGTTTCGAAGGCTGAGCCAGCGGCGAGGCGGTGGCTCGGGCGCTAGTAGGCGGCGCTCAGCGTGTGCTCCGTTGTCCACGGCGCAGTGCGTCGAGGCGCCGTCGCGCCTGCTTTGTGGGGCGTGTGCCGAGGTCGGCTCCAAGCGGACGGGAAAGCCGACGTTCGGCTGCGTGCAGTTCGTGGGCGGTACGCGACTCGGGCGTCTCCTCATAGAGCGTGAGTGCATCGCTCGCCGTGCCTCGGCGCTCGGCCACCCCGGTCACCACCAGCGTGCGCCGGAATGTTCTGACGGTCACGTCGATCGTGTCCCCCGTCCGAACTACCTTCGAGGGCTTTACGCGCTCGCCGTTCACGTGTACTCGCCCCCCAAGTACGGCCCCGGTCGCCGCGCTGCGCGTCTTGAACATGCGCGCTGCCCAGACCCATTTGTCGATGCGCACCCGATCCACAGCGTCATGATCGCAGTAGCTCGCGGGCAACCTGTGGGATCGAGGAGCGCGTACCCGAAAAGGGGACGATACGAGCGCCGATCCCCACGAGAACAAAGGGACCAATCCTCCCTGCTTTACCTTGAGTGGCCGTTCCCAGCGGCCACTCTTTCTTTGGTACGCGCCACGGATTGAGGAGCGCGAACTCGAGGCGGGCGGGCTGAACTAACTGCTCGCCGGTCTGCTCGAGACGCCGCCGGCCTGACAGGAATCTTGGAGGAGGGCCGCCCCAAGGCGGCCCTCCTCACTTCAGCCTGAACTGACTAGTTGCTCGGCGTGAAGAACCCGGTCACCGTTCCGTCGAGCGTAAAGGTGCCTCCCGGGACGATGGCTGTGTTGAGAGCGCCAGGGAGCTGACAGGTGACAGCATTTGCTGGCAGGCGTGCCTTCGCCGACGTCTGGGTCTCAACCTCGGGATCTCCTCCGCCCGACGGCGTGAACGTGAAGGTCAGGTCGAAGGCCGTCGGTACGAAGATTGACGTGCTTCCGAGCACGTGTGCGGGAGTGAACACGCCATTCCCGGCCACAACGACCTGGAGCTGAGTCGAACCACAGACCGCGGTGAAGAGCCCCGAGTTCCTCCCGTTCACCGGATCTGCTGACGCCGTCTGCGCGAAGACGCCAAGGACAATCGCGAAGAGCGCGATCGCTGTAACGCGCCGAAGCATGGCTTAGCCTTCCCCTCGATTGATGCCGCAACTGGGGTTTCTACACCCGGGAGGCGAGTTCTCCAAACGTTCCCGTGCCGATAGTCAGCGAGCAAAACGGCACGTCCCGAACGACTTTTTTGTCGCCCGAGCTCGAGCGCGTCACCGTGTCGTACGGAGGCCGGGTGCCCATGGGTGGAGCTCACGGCGTCGTGGCGTTCAGCTCGCAGCTCGGCCCCTGCGCACTCCTTAGCCCATAGCACCTCGGCTCTCGAGTCAGCGGATGGACGATCTGATCTCTGCGAAAGCTTCGTCAAGTCGAGCGGCCTCGCTGACGGCAGACACGTATACGCACGTTCTCTCGGACGGGCGCGAGCTTGACTACGCGGGGGTCCTGCGATGAGCGTTACGGATCAAGCTGCCGCTGCCGCCGGAGTAAGGTCCCGTCGTGGGCATGTGCGTGTAGGGTGATCCTCGCCCCCCGCCGCGAACGCTTACGGGACCGGCGTGACCTGATCGGGGAGAGTCGGTCATCCAGCTCCGTGGCCTTTCGCTGAGCTGGGTGATCTCCTCGTCTGGCGGTGGTCCTCAATCCGAGTGAAGCGTGTGCTGATCGAGGCCGATTGCCTCGGCTCCGCGAGACGTGAGCACGTAGAAGGTTGGGTCGGTCGTTGGCGCAGCGCGGCGCGACTGCGTCCCGACAGGGTGGGTCCGCCGCGGGCGAATTAGTTGGGCTCGAACGAGGCGCTCTAAGTCGAACGCTGGAAAGCGGTCCGCAAGCTGCTCGGCCGTCTTCCCCTCGTCGCCGATGAACGTGAGCGCTTCGCGATCATTGTCCTCCACACGAGGATCGTACTCGCGCACCAGTTACTCACCGCTCGCGCCGTGCTGTCCCGGTGCTGTCCCGGACGCTCAGAAATCGCTATTAGCAGGGGCGTTCGAGTCCAGGCGGGCCCATTTCAACCCAGTCCTAGAGCCAAAACCGCATGGTTATGCGGGTCAGGTGTGTCGGGGGTGCCCCGAAATCGCGAACGGTGGTACCCCCGGTGGTGACCTCGAGAAAATCGAACGGGACCCTCCGCGCACGGGGCCGGCGAGCTCTGCTCAGAACTGACTCAGCAACGCCGCGACGCGGGCCTGAACCTCCGGCGGTTGTGCAGCGGCCCAGGCCAACTCCTCGGCGGTCGGCGTGAACCGCAGCGGAAGCCTCAGTCGTCACAGCGCGTCTGCTCTCGTGCTCGTCGCTCGCTGACCTCGTAGGCTGACCGCACTCGGAGCAGTCGCGCTTGACGGGCGGCACTGGGCTAGCCTCGAACGGCATCTTGTCGCCCGAGTTCGAGCGCGTCACTCTCCGATGCGGGCAGCGTGGCCGCGATCATCGCGGCGGCCATCTTCATAGCGGGCTCTGAGCCCTAGAAGCGTTGCTGCTACCGCAGAGGGGGGTGGGTGCTTCGCGGGGCGCAAACCCGCAGCCTGCATACATCAACTTTCAGGATTGGGGCGTTGGCGCGTGCGCAGCGTGGCACCATCGTGAGACCACGACGAATGCCGCTTGAATGAGAGGGGAGCCAGTGACCACGCTCTACGAATGGGCGGGTGGTGAGGAGGCGATCCGTCGCTTGATGGACGCGTTCTACGAACGGGTCGAGGCCGACGAGCTGCTTTCGTCATTCTTCCCACGCGGTGTGAGCGAAGAGCATCGAGCGCATGTCACCGCCTGGTGGTGCGAGGTCTTCGGTGGCGAACCTCAGTACACCGAGGACCTCGGCGGGTACGAGAACATGGTCGCGCACCACCGCGGGCTCGGGATCTCCCCCGAGCAGCGCTTCCGCTTCGCCTCGCTGCTCAGCCTCGCAGCAGACGACGCGGGGCTCCCAGATGACCCCGAGTTTCGGTCAGCCTTCGTCGCCTACGTGGAATGGGGGACCCGGATCGCGCTCCATAACTCGCAGCCCGGCGCTGAGATCGTTCCGCACGCTCCGGTGCCACGTTGGGGCTGGGGCGAAGCGCCGCCGTTTCGAGGCTGACGGGACGTAGTCCGCCTCTGCATGGTCCCGCAACCCGCAGCCTGCATACATCAATTTTCAGGATTCGGCTTACTGAATCCACACTGATCGGCGTCACGAAGGGCTCGACGGTCGTCTTCCTTCATCTGTGCGTTCAGATGCTCGGCTCGCATCGCGAGGCTGGCACCGTTCGCCCTTCGATCTTAGCCTTGCCCGTCCCTGTCCGCGCGCTCGCCCCGCGGGCGACAGGGCGAGACGGGGGGACAGGGCGAGCGTGAAAACGGAGTACCGTGGTCTCATGGAGGATGCTGATCGTGAGGTTCTCGAGTTCGTCGGCGATCAGGGGAAGACTCCCGGGCAGGTTGCCGAACGCTTTCCAGCGTTCGACCTAGAGCACCTCGTTCGAGCCGAACTAATTCGGCCGCGTCGGACCAACCCTGTCATGACGCAGTCGCGCCGCACTGAGCCAGCGCCCGACGCGACGTTCTACGTGCTCACATCTCACGGAGCCGAGGCAATCGGCCTCGATCAGCACACGCTTCACTCGGACTGATGACCGCCCGAGCGGACTCGGCAACTAGGCTCTGAAGGTGGGGAGAGTGCAGGAGCGAGCAGCCGCGGAGCGCCAGGCGAAGCTCAAGCACATCCGGAAGCAGGTTTCTTCGGGTGCTCTGGTAATACGTCAGATGACGCGCGCCGAGCGGGCGAAGTGGGACAAGCAGCGTGCGATCCTCGATGCCAACTTCACAGCGGCCGAGCGCACTCGGCGCGACTCTGCGCTCCGGAATCGGCGTCAACGCGCGCAGCGCCTCCTCGAGTTCGCGCAATAGGCCGTAAGCCGGGAGTAGACTGGTTGGACTGGCCCTGCTGGCCAGAACCCCGGTGGAAAAGCCCAGAGGCCACCGACGCGCCACCGCAGTGCGCGAGAGGTGAGTGAGCCTAAGGCGAACAGAGTTCCGACCTGGCAGGGCCAGAACGCTGGCGGGGCTGGCCGCGGCTAGTCCAGCCGCCCGCCTCCAGTTCCCGCTCCTCGATCCGCAGGTAGCTCGCGAGCTTGAGATCGTCGCGGCGAACCTCCTCGACGAAGCACTCGACCGTCCTCGACGAGCACTTGCGCGCATCCGTTCGCAATTCGGTGTAGTGTGGATTTGTCTCGCCCCAAACCGTTCGGCGAGCAACTTTTTCCGGCCCTAGCGATCGGTCGGCGTCGTGGCTGACGCTCATTGTGGTCAGCGGAACGCAGGACGTTGGGAGCCGACCATGTCGCCGGACGATGTCTCTTTCAAGTCAGGCCTTGCGGCCTGCTCGACACTGTCGCCGGGGGCTCATCTGCGCTGAAGGGACGTGCTGCGTGATGGATGCCGGTCTGGCCCGCCATCCATCACGGAGCGCCGGCTCGACCAAACCTATCGGCCGCGAGCTAGAAGGCTCCAGGGGCAAGCGGAGGCCCAAAGCCGACCGCACGTCGCAGGGAAGCACGAAAGCCGCAATTGCGTGATCGTCACCGAGCGAGAGGGGTTTCATGACTGACATCACGATCGAGGCCGCAAGTCAGAGCACCGATCTCGATTCGTTGGGTCCCGTCGATTACATCGTCGTCGAATTTCCAGCTGGGAAGAGCAGCTTCACGGGCGAGATGGCCAAAGAGCTACTCGCGTTGGTCGACTCCGAGACGATCCGCGTGATCGATGTGCTCATCCTCACCAAGAACGAGGACGGTTCTGTCGACGCAATGGAGCTCTCCGATATCGAAGAGCTGGGTCCGCTGCAAGCGGTCGAGGCCGAGCTGGCGGAGCTGTTGGCCGCCGAAGATGTCGAGCACCTCGCCGCTGCCATGGAGCCGGGAAGTACCGCCGGAGTGCTCATCTGGGAGAACCTCTGGGCTGCGCCCTTCGGATCAGCGGTTCGCCGTTCGGGCGGTCAGTTGATCGCCAACGGACGGATTCCTATCCAGGCGATCATCGCCTCCATCGAGGCCGATGAAGCAACTGCGATCGAAGGAGACTGAAATGCCACTTAGGCCAGCACGTGTCGGAAGAGTTGGCGTCATCGGCCACCCGGTAGCAAAGACCGCGGTCGTGGCGAAGGCAGTTTCACCCGGTCCTTCGCCGGTTGCGAAGACCGCCGTCGTGGCGGCGGCCGTCACACCTGGAAGGGCGGGGCGCCGGCGAATCTGACTGGCTGATGGCGTCGACGGAAGCGAACAAACAGAGAGGCGGTCCGAGTTGAGCCGGTCCCAAGTAGAGCGAGATGTTCTTCCGATCCCCGATCGGCCCTATGACGGCCCGATGCCTTTCGACGCGAAGGATCCTGACGCCAAGTTTCCGCCGATCGAGCAGCTGCGGCCGCCCGACGGAGCGCCGAACGTTCTCGTCATCCTGCTCGACGACGTCGGCTTCGCCGCTTCGAGCGCATTCGGTGGTCCGTGCGCGACGCCGACCGCCGAGCGTCTCGCCGGACAGGGTCTCAAGTACAACCGCTTCCATACGACGGCGCTGTGCGCTCCGACCCGCCAGGCGCTCCTCACGGGTCGGAACCATCACACGGTGGGGATGGGCGTCATCACCGAGCTCGCCACCTCGGCACCCGGGTACAACTCGATTCGCCCCAATACCTGTGCGCCGATCGCGCAAACGCTGCTGCTGAACGGTTATTCGACGGCGCAGTTCGGCAAGTGCCATGAGGTGCCGGTCTGGCAGTCGAGCCCGATGGGGCCCTTCGACGCTTGGCCGACCGGTGCTGGCTTCGAGTACTTCTACGGTTTCATCGGCGGCGAGACGAACCAGTACTACCCCGCGATCTACGAGGGCACGACGGCGGTGGAGCCCGAGAAGACTCCTGAGGAGGGCTACCACTTCACGGAGGACATGACCGACAAGTCGATCAAGTGGGCCCGCCAGCAGAAGTCGCTCATGCCCGACAAGCCCTTCTTCATGTACTTCGCTCCAGGAGCCGCCCACGCTCCGCACCATGTGCCGACGGAGTGGTCGGACAAGTACAAGGGTCGCTTCGACGAAGGCTGGGACAAGTTGCGCGAGGAGATCCTTGTGCGCCAGAAAGAACTCGGCGTCGTTCCCGAGGACGCAGAGCTCACCGTGCGGCACGAGGAGATCCCCGCTTGGGACGACATGCCCGACGAGATGAAGCCCGTCCTGGCGCGTCAGATGGAGGTCTACGCCGGGTTCCTCGAGCACACGGACCACCACATCGGTCGGCTCGTCGATGCTCTCGACGACCTCGGTGTCCTCGAGGACACGCTCGTCTACTACATCATCGGAGACAACGGTGCCTCTGCGGAGGGCACGGTCAACGGGACGTTCAACGAGACGTTCATCTTCAACGGCGCGGCGGCACTCGAGACGCCGGAGTTCGTGGCGTCGCGCATCGACGAGTTCGGCACGGCTACCGCCTACAACCATTACGCGGTCGGCTGGGCACACGCCATGGACACGCCCTATCAGTGGACGAAGCAGGTCGCCTCGCACTGGGGCGGAACGCGCAACGGGACGATTGTGCATTGGCCGGGGGGCTTCTCGGCGCGTGGGGAGGTGCGGTCGCAGTTCCACCACGTCATCGACGTCGCCCCGACCGTGCTCGAGGCGGCCGGGCTTCCGCACCCGACCAGCGTCGACGGCGTCCAGCAACACCCGATCGAAGGCACGAGCATGCGCTACTCCTTCGACGGAGCGGGCGAGGCCGACCGCCATGACACGCAGTACTTCGAGATGTTCTGCAACCGCGGCATCTACCACCAGGGCTGGACCGCGGTGACTAGACACTCAATCCCATGGTTGGTGGGAGCGGAGCTACCCGCGTTCGAGGACGATGTCTGGGAACTCTACGAACCGGACGACTGGAGCCAGGCACGCGATCTCGCTGTAGAGATGCCTGAGAAGCTCACGGAACTGCAACAGGTCTGGCTCGAGGAGGCGCAGAAGCACAACGTTCTTCCGCTCGACGACCGCCGCATCGAGAGGTTCGACGCCGACCTCGTCGGCCGCCCGGTGCTCGTCAGGGGCAACTCACAGCTGCTCTTCGGCGGCATGGGCCGATTGAGTGAGAACTCGATCCTGAACATCAAGAACAAGTCGCACGCGATAACGGCGGCGCTGATCGTTCCGCACGGCGGGGCTGAGGGCGTGATCATCGCCCAGGGCGGCGCATTCGCCGGCTGGAGCCTGTACGCCAAGGAAGGGAGACTGACGTACTGCTACAACCTGCTCGGACTCCAGCGCTTCAAGATCTCAAGTAACGCACCGATCCCTGCCGGCGATCCTCAGGTGCGGATGGAGTTCGCCTACGACGGGGGTGGGCTCGCCAAAGGTGGCACGGTCACGCTCTACGTTGACGGCGACAAGGTTGGCGAAGGGCGGGTCGAGGGCACGGTGCCGATGATCTTCTCCGCGGACGAGACGGCGGACATTGGCTCGGACACTGCATCGCCCGTCAGCGACGACTACGGACCCACTGACAACGAGTTCAACGGCAGTGTGCTCTGGGTGCAGATCGACCTCGGCGAAGACGCAGAAGACGCCGACCACCTGATCACTCCGGAGGAGCGTCTGCGGGTGGCGATGGCCCGCCAGTGAGGCCCGTCAGCCTCCACCGCGAAGCGAGAGCCCATAGGTGTCGAAAGCATGAGGCGCTGTCCGAAGCGTGGCCCATCCCGACCGTGGCGGGATAGCCGGTGACCGAAGGTCGGGAAGGGTCGAAGTATCGAGCGGCATCTCGGATGCGCGTAATCGGCGCGCGTGTCCTGACGGTCGTCGCGATCCTGCTCGCGCTCGTGGGGATGGTCGCTTTCTACGTCGAGCACACCGCCCTCGATGAGGAGGGCTTCGAGACGATCTCGCGGCAGATGATCGAAAACGACGAGATCCGCACCCAGGTCGCGGCCAAGTCCGTCGACACGCTGTTCGCAAACGTCGACGTGGAGGCCGCGATCGCCGAGCGCCTGCCTGCCGCTCAGCAGGGGCTCGCTCCGGTTCTCGCCGGGCTTGCCCGCTCAGGCGCCGACCGCGCCGCCGATGCAGCGCTCGAGCGCCCACGGGTGCAGACGGTGTGGGTGGAGGTGTCGACCCGCGCTCAGCGACAGCTCGTTCGCCTGCTCGACGACGACACGACCTTCATCCAGACAGAAGGGGGCGCCGTCGTCCTCGACCTGCGTCCGCTCGTGATCGAGATCGGAGACCAGGTGGCGGTCATCGGAAAGGTCGCCGAAGGCTCCCCGAGTCCTCGGGCAAGGTCGCGATCATCGAGAAGGGCCAGCTCGAGACGGCGCAGACGGCGACGAAGGTGCTGCGCGCCGTCGCCGACTGGATGTGGCTGCTCGCACTGGTCGTCGCCGCGCTCGCGGTCTGGCTGGCAAAGGGGCGCCGCAGGCTCGAGCTCCGTGCCATCGCGATCGGCGTCCTCGTCGTGGGTCTTCTGCTGCTCGCGGTGCGTCGCTTCGCCGGCGACTACCTGATCGACTCACTCGTGAAGGACGACGCGGTCAAGCCTGCAGGTAACGCCGCCTGGGGCATCCTCACGCAGACCCTTTCCGACCGTGCCTGGGTGTGAGTACATCCTCGGCGTCGTCACCGTTCCAGGCGTGTGGTTCGTCGGGGAGAGCGGACTAGCCGCTCGCGCACGCGGCGCCGCGGCACCGAAGCTCGAGAAGCGTGCGACGACGTACGCCATCGCCGCCGGCGCGCTCCTCGTCCTGGTCTTGGTGGCTCCGCAGATCGCCCGCGGTTGGCTGTCGGCACTGATCCTGATCGGCCTCATCGTCGCCGGCGTCGAGGTCGTGCGGAGCATCGCGGTGCGGGAGAAGCGGCAGGCCGACTAGGAGACCGGGTTCACCCGTCAGCATCGCCGTCTAGCCATCGAAGACGGGTTCGCGTCCGAGTCGGACTCGAACATCCCTGCAAATCTATCATGTTCTGCGCGTCGGGTGTGCATCGAGGTGTGCGACCGGGTCAAAACTCCACTGCTACCGCTGAGGGGGTGGGTGTTTCTCGGGGCGCAAACCCGCAACCTGCATACATCAATTTTCAGGAATGGGCTTACCGAATCCACTCTGATCGGAGTGACGAAGGACTCGACTGTCGTCTCCCGTCATCTGTGCGTTCAGAGGCTCGGCTCGCAACGCGAGGCTGACACCGTTCGCCCTTCGATCTTAGCCTTGCCCGTCACGGCAGCGCGGCCGGTCACAATCGGGCGAAGCTGTCATATAGAGCGTATGGAGAACTGGGAGCAGCGCTCCGACGCTGAGCTTCTGCTCAAAGCGAGCACGACTCTGAGCCTTTCGGCGTCTTCTATGAGCGGCACTTCGCTTCCGTGCTCACCTTCTTTCGCCGCCGGGTCCTGGCCCTGAGGAAGCATTCGACCTCGCCGCCGAGACGTTCGCCGCAGCACTAGCTTCGGTGCCTCGCTTTCAGCCTGGACCGCAACCGGCCCAGGCTTGGCTGTTCGGGATCGCACGCCACAAGCTGAGCGAGGCCCTGCGTCGGGGTCGCATCCAGGACGAGGCGCGACGTGCGCTCGCGATGCAGCCCGTCCAGTTGGATGACGAGGCGATCAGATCCTCGAGACGACGGCACACGAACCAGCGATCGAGCTTCTCGAGACGCTCGTTCCCGAGCAGCGTGATGCGATCAAGGCACACCACGTCGAAGAGCGTGATTACGCCGAGATCGCCGCAGAACTTCCCTGCTCGGAAAGCGTCATCCGCAAGCGGGTCAGCCGTGGCCTGGCTGCACTGCAAGTCCAACTTCGAAACGGAGAAGCCTGATGAGTGATCCAGTAGGCGAACTGAAGCGAGAGCTTTTGGCGGCGGCTGAGCGCCAGCAGGGACAGGCGGCTCTCGTCAGTGCAGGCGTGGCTACGAAGATCCCCCGCCGGTTCGAGCGTTCTCATGTGAAGGGCCGTCGCCGTCGCGTCGTCGCCATCGCCGTAGCGATCGTCGCGGGTGCGGCTTTGCTCGCCACCCCGGCGTTCGGCATCGGTGATCGCCTCCTGAGCCTGATCCAGGGCAAGCCGACCCCGCTCGACGTGCAGGCTCCTGCCTGGTCGCGCGACGGGCGGACGATCGTGTTCGTGAGCTGGCGCGACGGCAACGGCGAGGTCTACGCCATGGACGCCGACGGCAGCGGGCCTCGGAACCTCACGCAGAACCCGGCGAAGGATGTCCGCCCTGCCTGGTCGCCCGACGGACGGAGGATCGCCTTCGTGAGCCGGCGCGACGGCAACTCCGAGATCTACGTCATGAACGCCGACGGGAGCGGGAAGCGAAACCTCACGCGGGATCGGGCGAGCGACGACTATCCAACCTGGTCACCCGACGGGCGGAGGATCGCGTTCTTGCGCGGCCGGCTCCACAGCAACAACCCAGGCGGCCGCGGCGTGCGCCGCTGCTACGGCTACCACCTCTACGTCGTGAACGCCGACGGCAGCGGGCTGCGCAGGCTGACGCCCAACTTCGACGGGGAGGTATCAGCTGGTCTGGTCACCGGACGGGCGGACGATCTACTACGGGCGCTACCTCGTCAGCGCCGACGGGAGCGGAGCGCGGAGGCTCCCGTACATCCCGTTGACCGCCGTCTGGTCGCCCGACGGGCGGCAGATCGCCTTCGTGAGAACCCGAGGAGGCGGCTCCCGGGGCAGTGGTCCGTCTGCGCCAACTCCGATATCTACGTCATGAACGCGGACGGAAGCGGACCCGCAGGCTGACGCACAACAGAGCCTACGACGGCGAGCCGGCCTGGTCCCCGGACGGGCGAAAGATCGCTTTCCAGAGCACGAAAGGAATCGGGGGCAACAGGGAGATCTACGTCATGAACGCCGACGGAAGCGGAAAGCGGAACCTCACACGGAACCCGGCGAAGGACGTCCGTCCTTCCTGGTCCCCGGACGGGCGGAGGATCGCGTTCCTCAGCGACCGCGACGGGCGTCTCGAAGCTCACGTCATGAACGCCGACGGGAGCGGTCAGCGGAGTCTGACGCAGGGAACATGAGGCAGTAAGGGTCGCTAGTCCAGGCCGCATGCCTCCAGCTCGCGTTCCTCGATCCTCAGCTTCGCCGCGATTTCGAGATCGTCGCCGCGAACCTCCTCGACGAAACGCTCGGCGTCCTCGCGCCGGATGAAGACCTCCAGCTCGACGCCGAGCGGGAAGTCAGGCGAGAGGGCGTCGTCGACGATGGCGTAGACGACGACGCACTCTCCCGCCCTGTCTCGTCGTTGATCGCGACGCTGGCGCGACGATCTGATTTCACCCCGGCGCGGTGGGCGTGTCCGGGTCATCCCGAGGCGGGCATCCTTTTCGAGGTTCCTCTCTGCGACAGAACTCACGCGCTGCCGCCAGGTAGACCCGCCGGCACTGGTCGACTGAGTCGAGATCAACCCATTCGCTCGCCGCGTGCGCCCCCTCGCCGTCTGGCCCGAAGATCACCGTCGGAATTCCTGCCGACGAGAGCAATCCGGAGTCCGCCCACCCCGGCTCGCCCCTCACCGGCCGCTCCGACTCGACGATCCCCGACGCCGCCCGTCGTACTAAGTCCACGATCGGCTCGTCCAGCGACACCTCGAATGGGTCTCGAACCAGTCCGCATGTCGCCGTTGCTCGAAACGCATCGTCATGCGCCGCGATGCCGTCGATCAGGTCCTCGATCTGCCGGGCAACGAGATCGGGACCTCCACCCGGCACAGTCCGCCGCTCGATCCGGACCAGACAGCGGTCGGGATAGGTCGAGAGCTCGGTGCCACCCTCGATCAGCGACGCGTGGATCGACCCCGTCCCTAGCAGTGGATGGCCCGCCGATACGCGCAAGCGCCGATCGAGAGCCTCGAGCCCGACCAGAGCGTGCCCCATCTTCGTGATCGCATCCCCGAGGTCCAGGCCGCGATCCGTGCGCAGCCACCCGCGGCCACCTCGATGTCGAGCCAGACGAACCCCTTGTGCGCGACCGTGACCGCGAGTCCCGTCGGCTCGGTGAGGATCGCCGCATCGGCTCGATAGTCGCGCACAACCGCCTGCGTGCCGATGCTGGCGTACTCCTCGTCCGTCACCGCGGTCACGATCACGTCGCCAGCGGGTGGATCGACCGCCAGCTCGGCGGCCGCCAGCATCGTCGCCGCCAGACCCCCCTTCATGTCGTACCAGCCCCGGCCGTGAAGCCGGTTCCCCTCGACCCGCGCACGCAGGGCTCCGTCCGGACCGCCGAGACCGACTGTGTCGGTGTGGGCGTTCAGCATCAGCGATCGCCCGCCTCCGCGACCGCGCACCCGGCCAATCACGTTCGGTCGCTCGCTTGCCGTCTCCTGCAGCGCAACCACGAGCCCGGCCCGTTCGAGCCACTCCGCCACGAACCTCGCGATCTCCCCCTCTCCCGCCGCGCCCGGCACGAGCGAGGGATTGACCAAATCGATCTCTACTAACCGACCGAGCAACGCTGTCAGTTCCGCCACGACACCCTCCGTCCGCGCTCCTAGCAGCCTCCGAGCTGCTCAACGATACGCCGGACCGATGCGCCCTCTTCATGGACAACGAGCCGGTACCGGTAAGCGGCGACACCAGGCGGCAGCCGTCGCCCGCTGTCGGCCCTCTTGAAGGCGGTCAGCAGTGACGGTCACCGGGATCGGGGCGAACAGCAGATCGGCGGATGCAAAGGTTGATCGAGCCGACGAACTGGTAGAAGACGAACGATTCATCTGCGAGACGAGGCGGCGCTATCCGGAAGGCGCAGACACCTCGACGGGATGCCCGAAGTCGAAGTACTCCCGAACGACGCTGTATCGACCGTTGGGTTGACCGTTTTCATCAACGTGGATGATCTTGTGCGGGAGGCCGGTGTCATGGATCCAAAGCTCGATCCGCTCGTTGATCGCGCCGACTCGGAAGTGTGCGCTGTACCGGGTCGTCTCCACGCCGCGAACCACGTCAGGCCCGACGACCTCCGTCCAATCCGACGAGCCAGTCCGCAGGTACTCGATCTCAGTACGCGGGTTCAGAAACTGCAGGTGGCAGAGTGTGTTCTCCGCCTCGGCGGGTGACCGCTTCTGCCATGGTTCACCATCGACTCGCTCGTAGCAGCGGGACTCAATCTGGATGAGTTCTCGTGTCGCCTCCACCGTGGTATCAGAGAGGGCTTGCTCGGAGAAGAAACCGTGCATCGCCTCCCAGTCGAAAGCCCCATTGATCTTCCACCTGGTGTCTGGCGGAACCCGAAACGTCGACAGTTCCTTGAATCGAGCACGCAACGGGGGATCTGCGCCTGGCGCAGACTCCGAGTCCGACCCTCCGCAACCCACAAGCACGATTGCCAGCGTCAGGACCAGTGCAGCGCACGACAGGAATCTCGGGCGAACGACCACGAGCCTCATGATCTCCACGGGAGCGTGGCGGGGCAAACTCTGCCCACACGGATCGAGCAACGCGATCAGAGCGGCGAGGCGAATTCGGGCCTTGGTCGACGGGCGTCCTACCCGACGAGGACCGGAATAGGTGCGAATAGCACGGCGGAATCAAAGGGTGATCGTGCCGATGAACTGGCCAACGAGTTCGGCCGTCCGCTGGTCTGCGAGACTCGCCGGGTGCCGCTCCGCGCCGCCGCGATCTGCGGGCTGCTAGCGCCGGTGACCTTCATCGTCGGCGTCCTGCTCGGCGACCTCGCTCAGCCCGAGGCGTTCAGCCCGGCCGACGACGACATCAGCGACCTCGGCGCGCAGACAGCCGACCAGGCCTGGCTCTACAACCAGATCGCAGCGAACCTCAACGGGCTCCTGATCGTCGCCTTCGCGTTGGGCCTCTGGCGCGCGCTCGGGTCCGGCTGGCTTGCGAGGCTCGGCGTTCTCGGGCTGGCGGTCATCGGAGTGACCCGGTTCCTCGAAGGCTTCCTGCGGCTCGACTGTCGCGGCATGGATGAGGGCTGCGACAACACGTCCTGGCAGGCCGACGGGCACCGGTTCGAATCCGGTATCGCGTCGGCGCTCTTCTTTCTGGTCCCGCTGCTGCTCGCGTTCGCGTTTCGGCGGCTCCCGCAGTGGCGCGACCTGTGGCTTCCGACGCTCCTCGTCGTGCCCGTCGTGGTGGCTGTGAGCATTCCTTTCAGCCTGATCGGTGACGGCGCGGCGATACGCGCTGCAAGCATCACGTGGTTCCTCTGGCTCGGGCTCCTCGCATGGCGGCTGCTGCGTCTCGCGGACGGCAGAATCGTCGGACCGGCTTCGTAGAGCGCGTTCGTGCCGGGTCAGGCGGTAACGGCCACTGGGATCGGGGTGAACAACAGCGGGGCGGAGTGAAAGGTTGACCGTCCCCACGAGCTGGAACCGCGCGGGGAAGAGCGCATGGCCGCCGCCGACGCGCGCGACCGCCACGTAGCCGTCCTCGAGCGGTTGCCTGAGCGACTCGAGCACCGAGCGGAGGAACTCCGGTCTTTCGCGCGCGCAACTACCCTTCAAGACATGAGCGAGCCCGCTGAGAACAGCGACGCAACAGTAAGAAGAATCGGCCGCCCCTTCCAGCCGGGGCAGTCAGGCAATCCGGGAGGAAGGCCGAAGGGTGTAGCCCGCGCGTTCCGCGATGTACTGGGGGGCTCGCCCGCCCTCCTTGCCCAGGTCCTCCTGGAGATTGCAACCGACCCAACCGCACGGAACGCGGACAGGATCGCGGCGGCGCGCGAGATCCTCGACCGCGGTTGGGGCAAGGCGGTCGGGTTCGCGGACATCGACGGCGGTGCCTTGCGATGGGCGGACGCATGACCGCGTGGACTGTCGCGTCGATTCAGTGACCGGCGTCCCGCTGAGCGCGGTTCACCCGGTGGAGGCATAGGCCCGGGACGCTCAGAGGAATAGATGGTGGGAAGGGAGAGTCGTCAAGGAGGTGGGACGGGGGTAGCACCGATGCAGTTTTCGCCGCAGTGGCCGCAGACTGCGGATAGCGGCCTTAGTCGCTAGCCAAGGGGGAGTTTTCTCATGAATGCAGGAATTGCCGGTGCCAGGCGATGGCGCTACGCGGCGCTTGCGCTGCTGGTGTTTGTCCTGGCGCTCGTTGCCGCCGTGCCCGGTCTCGGGCAAGGGGTGACACCGCAGCAGGTCACGGTCAGTCTGCCGCCGGGCGGTTCGACTATGGTCGCGAAAGCGGTCGAGACAAACCCGCTGCCGCCCGCGAGCGACTTCCTGTTCCTCGCGGACACGACCGGGAGCATGGGGCCATCGATCGACGACGTGAAGACGAACGCACAGGCGATCATCAACGCCATCGAGGGCGCAGGCGCGGCCGACGGGCGCTATGCGGTCGCCAACTACCGGGACACGACGGCTGGTCTAGCCGCATGTGACTACCTGGACGAGCTTGACACGAACTTCACGAATGCTGCCGGCGCAATCACGGCGATCAACACGTGGAGCGTCGGGAGCACGGGGGGTGTGGACGACGGCTGCGACCTGCCTGAGTCACAGCTATACGCGCTGCACCAGGCCGCGACGTCCTCGCTCGGGCTGAGCTGGCGGGCGGCAGCGGAGAAGTTCGTCATCTGGTTCGGCGACGCGCCGGGCCATGACCCGATCTGCAATCTGCTGCCGGGTTACTCCGACCCGGCCGCCGCAGTCACCGAGGCGAGTGCGACAGCCGACTTGGTCACCCTCGGTGCACACGTCATCGCCGTGAGCATCGTCGGTGGCGCAACCCAGCCGGGTCTCGACGCCGATCCGGCGCCGACATCATTCAGCTACCCGCCGCCGTGCGCCCCCGACGAGACGGGAACAGCAGGGCAGGCGACGAGGATCACGACGGCGACCGGTGGCGTCCTGTTCGTCAACCCCGCGGGGGCGAGCGTCGCGGCGGCGATCATCGCCGCGCTCAACGCGCTTCCTCCTGTGCCGGTCACGGTCACCCCGTCCGCGACGTGCGATGCGGGTCTGACCAGCAGCTTCACCCCGCCGTCGCAGGTCGTTCCCAGCGGAAGCACGGCCAACTTCCAAGAGACGATCACCGTGACGGCGGCGCTGCCAGGGGTGACGCTGACGTGCACGGTCGACTTCCTGATCAACGGTGTCAGTGCAGGCCCGGCGTTCGTCCAGACGATTACGGTGAACGTCGGATTCCCGCCGAGCACCGAGGGGTGCAAGGTCACGCAGGGCGGCTGGATCGTCACGAGCGCTGGCGCCCGTGCCAACTTCGGAGGTAACGCGCACGTTCCGCCCAAGGGCCACGAGAACTACGTCGACCACGGGACGGGCATGCACGTCAGCTCGATCGACGTCCTCTCAGTCGTCTGCAGTGAGGACGGGACGATGGCGAGCATCTTCGGCACTGCGACGATCGACGGCGCCGGCTCATTCGTGTTCCGGATCGACGTAGTCGATAACGGGGAGCCGGGAACGAACGATCGCTACCGCCTCCGCCTGAGCAACGGCTACGACTCGGGTAACCAGCTGCTCCGAGGCGGCAACGTCCAGATCCATTCGTAGCACCAGGCGACACCGGAGCCACCAACGAGAGGGCCTGCGACAGCAGGCCCTCTCAACGTAGACGGGAGCTACCTTGCGGGACATCCGTGACGTGATCGTCTACACGGTCGTCCTCTACGCCCTCTAGCCGGACTTCCCGCTCGGAGTCGAGCTCGAGGTGTTCATCCGCCGCGAGGACGCGGAGCGGTTCACCACAGGTGCGGACGACCGGTGCCAGATTCGCAGGATCCGCGAATAGAGTCCTGCCCATGAGTGCGGTTGCAGCAACGGCGATCCTCTACGCCGACGACGCAATCGAGTCGGCGGGGTGGTACCGGCTCCTCGGCTTCGAGATCGAGTTCATCCATCGGTTCTCGGATCACTCCCCGCTGTTCGTTGGCATCGGGTCGGGCGAGGCGAAGCTGTTGCTGTCCGAGCATCGTGGTGACGCCCTGCCTAACGGACTTGTGTACATCCGCGTCGATGATCTCGAGGCCGCGGCTTCCGCCGTCGGCGCCTCAGCGGAGATGCGCGAGTGGGGTATCCGCGAAGCTCACGCCATCGACCCCGGCGGAAATCGCGTGCGGATTGCCGAGTTCGAAAGCGACCCCTCCGCGAGGGTCACCGAAGGCTGAGCCGGCCGCGAGGCGGTGGCTCGTGCGCTATCTCAGTGAGGGCATGCGGGCCGGAACGAACCACGCCCCTTCATCGCCCCGATCCTGAGCGGCAGCTGCTGACGTGCTCAGTCAGCAGCACCCCGCGCAGTTGTGCGAGGCCGATGGGTGGATCATCAAGCGTGCGCAAGATTGCCTCACGCTCATCGATGGTGAGACCCACAATCTCCTCCTCGGCTTCCAGTGCGACCACAAGCGCCTCCGCCGTTCCGTCGAAGCCGGCGTCATACAGCAGGCGGGCAAGGTCGAGCACGTCTTCTTCTCGTACTCGAACGCCGGCGACGTACATGGAGGCGAAGGTACCCAGTAGGGCCTCGTAGCCGCGGGCGAGCTAGTCGATCTGGGTGGCAGTGATCCGGGGCTGGAAGTAGGCGTCTACGCGGGTCACGCGAGCACGAGTCGAGCGGTCGCGCAGGAAGCGGACGACCTCGATGATGTCGCCTTCGTCGGGGAGCGCCTCGCCGCGGTACTTGTAGAACTCGTCGACCGTATCCGAGTCCTTCAAGGTCAGCCACACGCTGTGATAGCTCCTCGCGTCGGCCACTGGCTAGGCCTCAGTCGGCTGCTGCGAATCGCCGTCGGCTCGCAACGTGACCGCCAGTGCTTTCCCATCCCGATTGAAGTTGCCGAGGCTTGTGATGACCCACGTTTGGCCATCGCGGGTGATCCTGTCTCCCACCTCGAACATCTGCTCGGTGAGCCAGAACTGCGTTTCCCCGTTCGGGAACAGAAGAGAAAGTGTCCGGGGCATGGACCGACCTACCGTTCCGCTCCGGGGCCAAGTTCCATGATGATCACTCGGTGGTTGTCCACTGGTTCCGCTACATGCGCTGACGGCCCACGTCTCTCCGTCCCGCACGATGGTGTCTCCGAGGTGGGGGACGCGTTCCGTCACCGCATACTCCCAAGCGCCAGTAGGGAAGCGGATCGTGATCGATTCAGAGGCCACAGGCCTACGCGGCGATCGAAACGCGGTCGCTGGAGCGATGCCCTGCCGGCTCCTCGCCCTGATCACGTGTCTTGAGGAGCCCGAGAGAGCCGAAGATGCGCTGCTGACATCGATCAGGTAGAGCCCGGCGAACCGCGGCTCGTTCAGCCGGGGATGAGGGTCTCGGTGAGACTGCGGATTGACCGGCTGTGCGGTTCCGGTTTGAACCGCGTATGGCTGCAAAGCATGCGATCCTCCTTCGTCCTGTGAAGGACAGGAGAGTCAGCTTTAACTCCCTGTTGCGCTAGGTCGGTGCGACAGTCGAAGAGCAAGTGCGAAGCCTCGACGGCTTCAAAGACAACCACGCGCTCATCCACCGTAGCTGCGATATGCGCTCGCTGTGTTGCGTCTCCCTTCCGTCGGTTGGGCCCGTGTTCACCATCGGTTTGACGGCGGCGGGATCATTTGTCCAGGCATGGATGACTACGAGGTAGTCGCGGAGGAGTTGAGCCAGCTCGCGGAAAAGATGCGCGGCCTCGAGGAGCGCTTGGCTGAGGTCGAGAGAGTAAACGCGAGACTCGAGGAAGCCGCCCTGACAATGGCCCGTGCCCTCGGGGAGGTCTCACGTCACTGGGACGCGGTGTACGACGCAATGCGCAGGGCAGACCGAATCGACCGCCAGATCTCGTCCGAGCGCGACAACGCCGCGGCTAGGGCGCGTCGCAGCGAGAACGAGTGAGGGCCCGGCAAGCCGGGCCCTCCGTCGAGTGCGGTTCGGTCGAGCTACGCGGCGGCGAGAACGCGGTCGCTGCTGCGAGCAACGATCTTGCCGCTCGTGATCTTGGGCTCGTTGGGGAGCATCGTCTCGAGCTTCTCCTCGCGGATCCACGTGGCGACGAGCTTCGTCGACTCCATGCCCTGCTCGGGAGTCTCGAAGAGACCGAGCGAGGTGAAGACGCCGTTGCCGGCATCGATCAGGTAGTAGCCCTTGAACCCGGGCAACTTGTTGAGCTTCGGCATGAGGGTCTCGTTGACCTTGCTCGTGAGCTCGGTCGTGCGGTTCTGGTCCACACCGTCGTGGCGGCGGATGATTGCATGCATGTGATGCTCCTTCGTTCCTATTTCAGGACAGAGAGTTCGAACGAACCCCCTGCTGCGCTCAGGTCGATGCGACAGTCGAAGAGCAAATGCGAAGCCTCGACGCTTCAAAGACAACCAACGCGCTCAACCACCGTAGCTGCGATATGCACTCGCTGTGTTGCGTCGCCCTTCGTCTTCCCAATGAGAGACTCGTTTCGTGTCGAAGTGGCGCTACACGCTCATCGGCTGGCTCGTGTGGAGGTATTGGAAGCGTCGACTTCGCAACAAGCTCCGCCTCCCTCGTCGCTGATGTCGGGATGGCGCCCGCCTCATCTCCCGCTCCTCGATCCGCAGGTAGCTCGCGAGCGCCGAGCGCCTTCCCTCAGCCGACGTCCTCGATCATCTGGACGAGCTCGTCGACGGCATATCCCTGCCCGCGAGCGAACTCGACCAGCTCCCGCACCTTCTGCATGACCGCGCCGCGCTCGGGTGTCCCGGCACCGTGATCCCGCGCCGGCGCCGAAGCTCGAGCAGCCCCTCGTCCTGCAGCAGCCGCAACGAGCGAAGGACGGTGTTCGTGTTGACTCCGAGAACGGTCGCGAGGTCTCGTGCCGGAGGGAGTCGCTCACCCGGCTTCGCCTCGCCGTCTGCGATCGCACGCCGTATCTGGGCGGCGACCTGGAGATAGAGGAGGTCGGTGCCGTCCTCCTTGTTCACCTTGACACCAATCAATGTACTAGTAATACTAGCTCAATGTGAGTGGAGGCAGGCATGACTGTTTCCACCCCCCCTCGTCCGCCCTCTCAGGCGCGGGTGGCTCCCGACAGTGAGCCGCTCGACCGCGACGAGATCGAAGCCCTCGTCGAGGCGCTGATCGAGGAGGCAGGCGAGAGCCGCGCCGTCGCCATCGCACGTACTGGGCGCTCGCAGCGCTCGTCGCCCTCGTGGGCGTGGTCGTCCTCATCGTCCTCGAAGGAGGTGCGGCATCACAGACCGCCTCGCCGGCGCTCTCGGCACGAATGAACGCTCCCGTACAGGCGGCGACGTCGAGGCTCGCCTTCACCAGCACCCCTCGCGATCTTGCGTCCCGCACCAGCGCGCTCTATGTCGTCAACGCCGATGGGAGCGACAAGCGCCTCCTGTCGCGGCGGTTTTTTCGGGCTACTCCGTGCCCCGTGGGCGCCTGACGGACAGACGATCGCCTCGACGGTCTCTTCGTCAACGCCGACGGGAGCGGGCAGCAGAACGTCACGCGCGAGTGGGGCTCGACGACTTTCCTGTCTGGTCGCCTGACGGCAAGAAGATCGCGTTCGTGAGCCGTCGCGACGGATGTCGTACCGAGATCTACGTCATGAATGCGGACGGACGTGGGCTTCGCAGGTTGACGCGCAACGGGCTCACCGACGCTCTGCCGATGTGGTCACCGAACGGCACCCGGATCGCCTTCCTACGCTTCAGCGTTCCCGGAGCATGCGGAGGATGGGCTGGCGATCCTGGACCAACTGTCTATGTCATGAACGCCGACGGCAGCGGACAGCGGCGGCTGGCGCGCGGATGGCCGAGCGCGTGGTCGGCCGACGGCCGCAAGATCGCGTTCACAGGACCGGACGACCGACCTGGCATGTACGTCATGAACGCAGACGGAAGCGGACAACGGCGGCTCAACACGGTGAGCTTCCCGGCCGCCCGGACGGCGGCAGTGCCGCCTGGTCGCCCGACGGGCAGAAGATCCTCGTCACCAGATCGAGCGCGGATCGCGTGGCAAGCTCAGACATCTACGTCATGAACGCCGACGGGAGTGGACGGCGCAAGCTGACGGAACGTGGCCATGACGCTCGCTGGTCGCCCGACGGCGAGAAGATCTCCTTCGTCACCGGCCGCGACGGCGACGACGAGATCTACGTCATGAACGCCGACGGGACCGGTCAACTGAATGTGTCGCAGAACCCGCGGCGGGACGACCGCTGGCCAGCCTGGTCGCCAGCGCAGAAGAAGTAGCACCTTAGTTCGACCGCCCGCCTCTTGCTCCCGCTCCTCGATTCCGCAGGTAGCTGGCGAGCGCGGGATCGGGGCAAAGTCAGTCACCCGACTCCCAAGGCTTGCGGCGTGGCCACCACGCGGGGACTGCGTGGCGATATCTCTCGTACTGCTCTCCGAACTTACGGCGCAAGGTCGGTTCCTCGTACCAGCGGACGAAGCGACCACGGCGACAGCGAAAGCTGCGGTGTACAGCAGCAAGACCGGCTGGCCAAACATCAGCGCTTGCCCGACGATGATCGCCGCTACGGCGAGATACATGGGATTCCGCACGTAGCGGTAGAGCCCACCGACGACCAAGCGCTCGGTCGGAGCGACCGGCACCGGGTTCCCGAGCCCTTCAACGACGAAGCGCACGAACGCGTGCAGTAAGACGACGACGCCGCCCACGAGGAGTGTCAATCCCGACACCTGAAGCGGGAGCCAGGCATAACGCTCCCGCACCTGCCAGTCCGTGAGCCACCAGGGGACCACTCCCGCGACGACACCCGGCACCAGCACGAGAAACACCACACTGCCGAGAGCTGCCCTCGCCCTTTGCACAACAGCATTCTGAGTCCCGTGGCTTTCGCCGGCGCGCCCCGTCTATACCTTGTTGATCGTCGAGAAGGCTCAGAAGGGAGTGGCTGATGAACATGCCGCCGATCGTCTCGCCGCAGGAGTGGGAAGCCGCCCGCGAGAAGCTCTTGGTGGAAGAGAAGGAGCTCACCCGCGCCCGCGACGCGCTCGCCGCCAAGCGGCGGCGGATGCCATGGATGGCGGTCGAGAAGCACTACCTGTTCGAGAGCCCGAAGGGCTCGGCGACTCTCGCCGATCTGTTCGAGGGCCGTCGCCAACTGATCGTCTATCGCGCTTTCTACGCGGCGGATGTCACCACCTATGCCGCGGGTGGCGCGTACCCGGAGCGAGCGTGTGTGGGCTGTTCGATGGTCGCCGACCAGGTGGCACACCCTGCGCACCTGAACGCCCGCGACACCACGCTGGCCTTCGTCTCTCACGCGCCCCAGGCGGAGATCCAGGGCCTGAAGGAACGGATGGGATGGGAAACCATTCCCTGGTACACCCTTACCGACGACTTCGACGCCGACTTCGGCGTCGACGAGTGGCACGGCACCAACGCCTTCTTGCGGGACGGCGAGCGGATCTTCCGCACCACTTCGTCAATAGTCGCGGCGACGAGGCCATGGGGAGTACCTGGAGCTACCTCGATATCACGGCGCTCGGGCGCCAAGAGGAGTGGGAGGACTCGCCGGAGGGCTATCCGCAGACGGCGCCCTACCAGTGGTGGAACTACCACGACGCGTACGCAGGGGGCGCGTGATTGCGCGCTGACGTATCGGTAGTTCAGCCCGCCCGCCTCGCGCTCGCCAAGCTCGCCGTGACCTTCGCCACGTCCCGCAGGCTCGGCGTGCCCTCACTTAGGTAGCGCACGAGCCACCGCCTCGCCGCCGGCTCAGCCTTCGGTGACCCTCGCTCGAAGTAGAGATGCACGAGCTGCAGCGCGTCCTCGAGCGGCAGGTTCGGGAGTTCGCGGGCGGCGTCCTCGGCGGTTCGGGAGAGGATGCGCCCCCCCTGACTTACCCGCGACGTGATGCTCACCGTGCCTGAGTCGCGCTTGAGAATCCCGGGCTGTAGCGGGGTGAGCACGAACACGCCAAAGGGGCGACCCTTCTCCGTGATCACGACGCGCTGCGGCGCTTCTCCCGGGCGGGTCACGAAGCCCTCGAGGCGTGCGTGCCACGCCCTGAACGTCCTGCCCGCGGAGTTCGACATACCGTCCGCGCCCGGTGACTTGCGCGTACTGGCCCGTAGAAGCCAAGTCCCTTAAGCCAAGTCCCCTGGAGCCGGCGGCACAACCTCGATCCGCCAACCCCGCGATCGGTTGCCTGCGGCGTCGGTGATGGAAAAATCGTGGAGGAAAAAGCTCCCTCTCTTGCCTTCCATGTCATGGAAGCGACCTCCGCCGCGCGTCCCGTTGCCGAAGAGGTCACGCACGGTGCCGAAGGCCGAGGCCGTGCCAACGACGAGGACGAGCAAGGCCGCAACGACGGCCACAAGGCGTCGTCCACGGCGTTCCCTCCCTGCGCCTGCGCCTCGCAGCACTTCGTCCCAGTCAGCGGAGCCAGACCTCGGGGGAAGGGTGCGGTCGAGGCTGGCGCGGTCGAGTTCGCTCATGTTCGTACCTCCTCCAATTGGCTTCGCAAGGCGGCGTGCGCGGCATTGAGAGTCGCGGAGACCGTTCCGGTCTGGATTCCGAGCACCTCGCCGATCGCGGCGTACTCGAGATCGGCGTAGTAGCGCAGGAAGACAGCCGTTCGCTGGCGTTCCGGCAACCGCGCGAGCGCGACCCGTAGCTCAACGTCGTGTTCGGGACGGCCGTTCGTGGTGGCCAGTTGATCCTCGTCCACTGTCGGGCTCGCCTTGGGTGCTGCGGAACGAGCAGCGTTGAGGACGATGGGCCAGACCCAGGACTCGAGCGGACATTCGCGCCGAAAGGAACGGCGTCCGCGGACTGCGCGTGTAAACGCCTCTTGCACGGCGTCACGGGCGCGGTCTGAGTCGCCTGTCACGCTTGTTGCGACTCGTGTGAAGACGTCGAACCGACTGCGATACAACGCTTCGAGTTCGTTGAGGCTAGCTCCGCGGCGTCCCGTCACATGAGTAGGACACGGTAGTGGCTCGTTTTGTTTAGTCGCCGACCGTCACTCGTGAATTCGAGCCGCTAGTTCAGCCCGCCCGCCTCCAGTTCCCGCTCTCGATCCGCAGGTAGCTCGCGAGCTCGGGATCGTCGCGACGAAGGAGGCTGCCGAGCGACCCGCTCGCCGAGTGGCCGTTAGCTAGTTCATCGATCCAGCGTCGAGTTCGCGCTCTTCGATACACAGCGGCGCGGCTACAACTCAGTCATGCCAGCGATGCGTCCTCTCTACGAGTCCGACCGACGCAAGAAGGGCAACTGCCGTCTGTGCGGAGAGTTTCGGCAGCTAACGAAGACGCACGTTCCTGCGCAGTCAGCGGGAAATGTTGGGCCCGGGCAGGCACCGATGATCGTCACGGGCGATGACGGGCAGGAGAGGTACGGCCTTGGCCGAGAGGCACTCGGTGGCATGTGGTTGCGCGCCTTCTGCGGACGCTGCAACAACCGAACGCGCGAATGGGACGAGGAGTACACCCAGTGGTGCCCTGCCCTCTTCAATGCCCTCCATGACCCGAAGAGCACGGGAAATCGCCTCGAATCTCGGGTCATCGACTGCGACCCGGGCGCGTTCGTACGCTGTCTGTGGGCATGGGCCTTCGCGCTCTCCGACACCATGCGCCCTCGCTACCCGCAGATCGCCGATGCTGTGCTCTCGGGTCAGCCGGTCGCCCCGCCGACCGACTCGAGGCTGCTTCTCGCGGCGACGCGGGATCTTCAGTTCGGCATCCAAGTGCTGTCGTACACGATCGGCGTGACCGCTCCGCCGTACGTGATGTCCCACGTCGCGCAGCCCGCGTACTCGCACCGCGAGCGCGGCTGGTTCAACACTGGCCTGTGGCTCATCCAGCCCGCCGGGGTTCGGCAGACAGTCGAGATCGCACTTCCGATCGTCCATACGTTCGATGAGGGCGATCTGCCGCCGGTCGGAGAGCCCGTGCTCGATCCGCTCGTTTCCTAACCCGGCGTAGCCGATCGAGCGCAGGCTCGACCTCGTCTACGAAGCGAGCAAGCACGACACTTCGACCTAGGTCGCGAGCCGAATCGGCGCGAACAACGCCGCTGCGAAAGAGGGGTCAGATGAGGAGAGTCTCCGCGACTGGGACGTTCGCGGCCGGAAAGTCAAAGGCCCGCAGTGGCGGGCCTTTGACTAACAATCGAACGCGTCGAGTCTAGAAGCCGAGCTGGCCCGTGTACACGCTGAGGTCGAGGTCGACGATGCGAATCGACCCGTGAGCATTGGCGAATGGGCCGGTTCCACCATGGAAGCTCTGCTCGATGAGGAACGAACCTGACTTCAGGTCGTGCTCGTGCCACTTCGAGAATAGGCTTCCTCCGCAGGTACCAAGAACGCAGGCGTTTGTGATCGTCTCGACGCCATTCATGAGAACCGCCGTCTCTGACCTCTCGTTGGTGACCAAGTCGAACGAGTAGGTACCCGTGCCGGTGATATCCCCCGACCATGTCTCCACGCCGCCGGTGCAGCGTTCGATCGTCAACGGCCCCTTCTCTTCGACCGTGGTGCACGTTGAAGCAGACACGAGTTCGGTAGTGGCGGTCACACGCTGAGTGCCTGCACTACTGGCCGTACTGGCCACACAGAGTCCAATGACAGCTAGGAACGCAAGCGTGAACGAAGCTCGTCCAGGTTTCATCTGAGTCCTCCCCTTTGCCGCTTTCCACCTGACTAGAGCGACCCAATCAGCGTCAAGACGTCCTGTCAAGGTCGCTCATTTGCGAGCTGTATCGGCCCGAGCAGCGCAGCCGCAAATAATGGGTAAGAGCACGAGGTGCAGCTCGTCAGGCACGGCGTCGACGGGCGATACGATCGAACGAGCGGAAGGAGGAGTCGATGCGCAAGGTCGTAGTGAACGAGTTCATGAGCCTCGACGGAGTCGCTCAGGCGCCGGGCGAGCCCGAGGAGGATCCGAGCGGCGGATTCGCCCACGGCGGCTGGCACATGCAATACATGCAGGACGAGGGCGCGATGAAGTGGGTCGTTGCGAGCATCGTCGAAGCGGGCGGCTTCCTCCTCGGGCGGCGCACCTACGAGATCTTCGCGGCCCACTGGCCGAACGCGCCTGAAGAGGAGCAGGTGATCGCCGAGCCGTTGAACAGCAAGCCGAAGCACGTGGTCTCGACGACGCTGACAGAGCCGCTCGAGTGGCAGAACTCGACGCTGCTCGAGGGCGAGGTGGCAGCGGCGGTGGCCGCGCTGAAGGAAGCTAACGGCGGCGATCTACATGTGATCGGCAGCACCGAGTTGGTGCGGACACTGATCGAGCACGACCTGGTGGACGAGTTCCGGCTAATGGTTGATCCCCTCATGCTGGGCGGCGGCAAGCGCATCTTCCACGACGACGGTATGCTCAGGCAGTTGCGGCTCGTCGACAGTCAGGTTGCGGGCACAGGCGCGATCCTCGCGAGGTACGCACGCTCGGCGTGAGCAGTACCTAAGCGCGCGACCCGCGATCTACGCGAGCGGAATCGGCGCGAACAACGCTGCGAAAAAGGGGTGAGATGACCAGCACGCCCTCGGTCGGTGCGCGGCCGTTCGCTCGCTCGTAGAATCCGGCGAGGCGTGACGACCGACGAGGACATTGCCAGTGTCGCTGAGCAGTTGGCTGAGCTCACTCGTACGGTCGACGCGATGGCGAGAGATCTCAAGGCGATGACTTAGCGCGCTGATCGCCAACAAGCGCGTGCCGACAGCCAGCAAGACCTCGTCGACAGTCAGCAAGAGCGCGCGCAAGCACAGCAAGAGCGCATCGACCGAGCTGCGCGAGAGCTAGCCGACGTCAGTGATCGTCTGCAAGCCGCGGCGAACGCACTTCGAGATTCGGTCTGATCGGTCGTTCGGGACTCGCTCCAAGCGGTTACCTGGAGAAGCGTCCTCGGCCGAAATAGCCAAAAACGGACAACACAGCAGCAACGATGATGACGATCCAAAGCCAGGTAGCCATTTGAATCTCCTCTTTCTCTTGGCGTCGACTGACGCTGCGGCTAGTTACCCGACGCAAGCCTGAGTCCTCAAGCGCGACTGGGGGACGCAGCGTCTGGTTGCCGGCTTCGGCTAACGAGCTGGTGACCATCACGGCCCCGCCTCGCCCTCCCCGACGCGGCGAACCCCCCGAACGCGAGGAGTCGAGGCTCTCGTCGAGCGAGGATTCGAGATCGTGCCAGACGCTAGAATTCGGGCGCTATGCAGGGTTTTTTAAGCCTCCGGTCTGCATCGACCCCCGCCCTGAAAATTTCTCTCCCCAATGAGCGCGGGAGATTGATGTTCACAACAATCGTGCGGGATTCATCGTGAAAAAGAGCTGTAGCCGATGCTCGAACATGTTCTATGCGTCCCACGGAAACCAGAAACTCTGCGGGAGCTGCAAGGCCGGCCGTCCTACGGAGCTACGACGAGGAGTGACTCGCACCTTCGGGAAGCGACGATGCGATCGCTGCTGGCGTGAGTTTCTGGCCGTCGCAGAGACACAGCGCTTCTGCTCGCAACGCTGCAGGTATCTCGCGAGGAAGCGCATCGAGGAGAAGTACGCAAACCCGGCCCATCGCGGTGCTCGACGGCAGTGGGCGGTGATCGTGGCCCACGGCGTAGTGCGCTGCGCTCGCGGTGCCGCCTGCCGACGTGCCGAGTTCATCGACGGTGTTCTCGTCGGAGGCTTGATCGAGTCAACGGAGCGATGGCATCTCGGTCATCCCGACGGCGAATCGGTCGGTGGCCCCGAGCACGTCGCCTGCAACACAGGAGCACCGTCGCGCCTCCGAGCGAGAGCGCAGCGATGGTGAACTCCACCGCGGTGCTGTGGGGCTCGGAGCCTCCGGCGTTCTCGATCGGGCTCTGCGAGCCGATGTGGCCGGGCGACAGCGGGTTCTCCATCCTGTTCGCCGATGCGCCCGACCCGAACAACATGGAAGACGACGAGCCCGGGTCGCTGCCGGAGGGGATCAGCGTCGTCCACCTGGGCTGTCTGCTCGAGGAGCACCCGGAGCTCGGCCGCGGTCTCGACATCGCGCGCGAGCACGGCGTCGCGGACCTCGACGAAAACGACGAGTGGGTCGCCGGCGACGCAAGCCGGCTCGAGGACGACTAAGCGGCGAGCTTCCGCCGCAGACGCCAGAGCGCGGTCTGTAACGCGTGCTCGTCGCGCCGGATGGGTTCGCCGCGCATGACCCGCGCGAGCGCCGCGCGCTCGTTCTCGGTCATGGCCGCGGCGAACACCGCACGTAGCCGGTCACGCGCGTCGACGACGTCGGCGACGCTATCGCGCTCCTCGAGCTCGACCTCGCTGGCGAACTCGGGGCGCCGGCGCGCGGAGCGCACGACGTCGATGACCCGCCGGCGGGCTGCGACCCGCTCGAGCCCGGCCGGCGCCCTCCAGGCCGCGACGCGCGCCTCCTGGAAGAGGTCATCGGCATCGCACCCCGGCGCGTAGAAGTAGCGCGACAACCAGCGGCAGTACGGGTCGGCGCTCACGGGCGCACCCGGTCGCCGCGGTACGTCGAACGCTCGACGAGCTCGAGGTAGTCGGCGACGCGGACGAGCGGCCGGCTGTAGCCCTCGAACACGACGACGGGGAGCGCGCGGAACACGGCGTCGACGGCGCGGCGCTCGAGCCCGAGCTCGCGGAGGTCAGTACGCGAGAGCAGCGCGTCGGGGTTCTCGAGGAGCTCCGCGGGTGTCGGGCGCTCGCTCACGGAGCCGCGTCCATCCGGGGGCTAGTCGGACGACCCGGACGACCGGACGAGTCGTCGGAATCGCGCACGGTTGAGCCGGAAAGTTGTCCGGGTGCCCGATCTGGACACAACCGGACAACCTCGGCCGGGTCGGGCAGGAACTTGCCGCCGGCGACGGGGAGCTCGGCGCCGAGCGCGATCTTCAGCCCGCGCTCGTTCTCCCTCGCGACGTTGACCAGGAAGCCGGCGGCGAGCGCGCGGCGTACGCGGTCGTACGTCGCCGAGCGACCGACCTCGAGGCGGTCCGCGATCCGCTTCACGGACGTGTGCTCGGCGCGATCCGCGAGCAGTCCGCGCACGGCCTCGACGGTGTCGCGCGTCGCCGGCGAGACGCTCGCGTCGACCCCTTCCGCCACGAGGTCGTCGAGCAGCCCATGAACGGCCGCGTAGTCGCCGGTCGTCGCGACGATGCGCCCTTGCTCGTCTCGCGCGCGGGTGCACTGGTGGAGCAGCGCGCACGCGCGCACGAGGCAGAGCACGGAGACGAAGTCGCGACGGAGACGCGTCGCCACGGTTGGCATGAGCTCCGCGAGCTCGCGCACGTACGGGATGACGACGCGGTTCTCGCCGTGGTCGACGAGCCAGTGCTGGAGCTCGTGCCAGGGCTCGTAGTCGACCGGCGCCGCGTCGCCCTCTTCGAGGTCGGCGACGATGCCGAAGATGCGCCCGGTCTGCTCGCGCGAGTCGTCGAGCGTGAACGAGAGGCAGCGCGTCTCGAGCTCGGGGTCGGTGACGGGCGCCGTCGTCGTCATGAGCAGCCCGGTCGGCCCCGACTTCTCGATGCGGCGCGCGACGCGCCGGGCGCCCTCCGTGTCGACCGTGCCGTGGACGAGGTGCCCTTCCGAGAGCAGCGTCCGCAGTGCGGCCACGATCTCGTCGTCGTCGGCGATTAGCGACCACTCGGGCACGACGACGAACCGGTGCTCGAGACCCTCCTCCGCGTACAGGAGGTACCGCTTCGACATGGAGCCGAGGTCGAAGTACGCCGACGGCGGTAGGAAGCGCAGAACCGCGCCCTGCGTGTAGCTCTTGCCGGCACTCGAGGTGCCCTTGCCGATGGCGCTTACCGGGCGATTCGAGGCGCGCCCCCACGGCAGGAGCCGGCTCGCCAGGCACAGGTAGATGATCTGCGCCGGCCGGCGCTCTCCCGCAAGCCCGGCACGTCCGAGGTCCCCGCGCAGCCGGCCGAGAATGTCAGGCTCGAGCGCGAGTGCGGGAGGTTGTCCGGTCGTGTCCGAATCGCCTACCTGGACGACTTTCTCGCTCAACGGTGAGGGTTCCCGGGAAGTTGTCCGGGTGTCCGGGTCGTCCGGCGAGACAGACCCGACTGCCTCGTAGCGCCCGTACACGTCCGCCACGAGCTCGGCGATCTCCCCGTCGGAGTCGAGCGGCAACGTGCCCTCGTACTTGCCGTTCTCGGCGATGAGCGCCGCCGTCGCAGCCTCCTCGCTGAACCCCCGCCGGCGCATCGTCCCCGCCGCGCTCACCATCGTCTTGTGCCATGTCCCGTCTCGAATGACGGGCGGGAGCTTCTCCGCCCTTCGGGCGCTTGCTCCGCTTCTTCTCGAGCCACTCGGGGGGCGCGGCGAGCTCGAGCACCTCGGGGCTCTTTCCCTCCTCCCAACGATGCGGCGCTCGCGTCATGTCTTGGACGGCGGCGCCACGACGAAGGTTCCGTCGGCCTTTAGCTCGAGCCCCTCGGCGAGCGTGACGCTCTTGATCGGCTCGTCGCCGGGCGGGCAGCGCGAAGTAGTAGTGCCAGCCGCCGCCGCCGGTGACGACGACCGGCGTATCGGGCAGCGGCTCATGCGCGCCAATCAGTTCCTGTAGCGCGCGATCGCCACCGTGGCGCGGGTCGACGTCGAGCACGACGAGATTCGAGCGGTGGCCCGTCAGGATTCCGACGTTCGCGCTCGACCAGACGCTCCACCAGCCGGCGATGAGGTCCGCGTCGACTGACGCGAAGTTCTGCCAGTTCTGCAGGCGCGGATGCTTTCCCGGCGTCGTACAGGTGGACGCTTTCCGGCACGAGCAATGCCCCGCAGTCACGTCGTGAAGCGGGAGAGCGTGCCAGCCACGGGCGGCGTAGCCGAGCACGGCGTCGAGCAGTTCGCTCACGCCGCCACCCATGCGACGCCGGTCCGCCGGTGCCAGTAGTCGTGGCAGCGCCGGCACAGGTACGACGTCGGCCACTCGCCGGCGTCAGGGAAGAGTGAGACGAGCGCCCAGTGATGGAGCTCCGTGCCAGCGGCCCCGCAGCGCTCGCAAGGCGGCGCTTCTCCGAGCCGGTCGAGCGCGAGCGGCAGCGTCGCCGCGTAGTTCTGACCGCCGGGCAGCGAGTAGATGGTGAGCGTCTCGCACCGCGAGCACCGGTGGCGCACAGCGCGCGCGCCGCTCGAGTAGCGATAGGCGACGCGAGAGCCGCGCGTGTGCCCACAACGCCGGCACGGCCCTCGCACCTCCTCGTCCATCGCTGTTGCCGGGCTCGCTTGCTAGCCGCCGGCTTCGTCGTCCGCGAGGCTCATGCGCCGCGCGGCTGCCTCAAGCACGAGGCGGCTCTCGGTTCCGAGCATCAGCACCTCGAGCTCCTGCTGCTCGTACCTGTCGTAGTAGAAGTCCTTCACGACGAGGTTGAGCGCCTCGAGGATCTCTTCGGACCCATGCCCGAGTGCTTCGCACGCATCAGGAGCTCGTCTCCGCGCTGCTTGAGCTCGCGCCGAGAGACGCGGCTGCCGTGCCGCTCGACCACACGCCGGGCGAACGCCCACTCTGCGATGTCGTCATGGAGGTCGGTCACTCGTTCCATGGCGTGCCTCCTTCGACCGGCGTGCTGACCGCGCCGGCCCGGTAGTCGGCTTCCGTCGGCGTGAGCGCAGCCGCTCGGCTGTAGTGCGCGAGGCGGTTCCTAATCGCGATCAACATGTCCTCGAGCTCTCGCCGGGGGTACTCGTCGGCCGCGACCACCGCGGTGTTCAGGGCCATGAGCATGTCGGCGAAGCTCATTTGCTGTTGCGCGCGGAACAGGAGCCGGTCGCCGTGCCTCTCAATCTCGCGCCGGCTGACTGCCCACTCCGCAAGCTCCTCGTAGAGCTCGGTCATGACGTGCCTCCTTCGGCGGGCTCGGCTAGGAGCTCGAGTTGGCCCGCGATGTGCGGCGGCGGCTTCCCCGAGAACGCCGACGGCCTACGGGGCGCGTCGCCGGCGGTCGGGGGCCGCTGCTCGGCCTTCAGCAGCTTGAGCGCGGCGTCGACCGCCCTCGGCGGCTTCTGCCGTGGAACGTGCCGGCTATAGAGGGAATCCGTCGTCCTCATCGCCGGTCACCTCCTCGCCGGCGCGAGCGATGACCTCGACCTTGTAGAGCCGGGTTGCCATCGCCGGATTGGCGGCGGCACCGTCGAGCCCGTCAAAGGTGACCCGAATCCGGTCCCCGACTTCCGGCCGGAGCTCTGCAAGCTGGCGCTTCGAATGAGCGTTCCACGCCGTCCACTCGACGGGGCCGTCACCCGTGTCGAGCTCGTACGCGAACCCGATCTTCTCGGCGTTGAACTGCGTCCCCTCGAGCCGGGTCACCGCGGCGACCGGCCCCTCGATGACGTCGCCGGACTTCTTGCCCTTCCAGCGTGGAGGGCCGATGCCCATGTCCTCGTCGTAGACGCTCACGACGCGACCCTCACGAGCGCCACGAGCTCGTCCTCGGGCGTCGCCTCCGCCTCCGCCTTCGGCGCCGACGCGTACAACTCGAATGCCGCCATCGCCACCGCGACGCGCGTCACGCTGGACGGCCTGACCCGGGTGCCCTCCTCGAGCCGCACGATGGTTGCGGGCGAGACCCCGGCGCATTCGGCCAACTCGCGCCGGCTGATGCCCATGTCCCGCCGCCGGTCACGCAGTGCGAGTGCGACCCGGTCGATGTGTGTACTACGCTTCTTCACGGAACTTCCTTTCCGTTGCTGTGGGGGCCTCCGGTGCTACGCCCGGGGGCCTCTGTGGTTTCGGGGGGCCGGTCGCGGGAGCGCGCAGCCGCCGCTCGAGCCCGAGACCGGCGCGTCTCTTCTCAGGCGCTCACCTCCTCAGGCGCAAAGCGCTTGAGTTCGTTGAGGAGGTCCGCGTACGCGACCTCGTTCCGGTGCTCGCGCGGCCGGGCGCCGTTCTCCCAGCGCCAGATGGCCGTCCACGAAACGCCAAGCGCCCGCGCCATCTCGTGCTGCGAGACCTTCGCGTCCTCGCGGATGCGCTTCCGGTCCTCCGCAATAGGCAGCACGCGCCGGGCACGGACGCGCTCGAGTAGCTCTTCCTGTGCTGCGGTCATCGCCCTCCCATCCGAGCCGGTGAGAATCACCGTGTCGTTCACGAAGATGACACTACCACGGTCTCGGAGAGGGTCACCTCGCAGACCGTGTCAAACTCGTATAGGGTGGCGACATGCAGCGGGAGCAAGCCGACCAGCCGCTCGCCCTGATCGCGGGGTGGAGCGGATGGGTTCACGCCACCTGGCAAGGCGAGACGGGTGAGGTCGTCGCCTGCATCCGCTTCACGGCCA
This sequence comes from uncultured Gaiellaceae bacterium, assembly GCA_963787855.1. Lineage (GTDB taxonomy): Bacteria > Actinomycetota > Thermoleophilia > Gaiellales > Gaiellaceae > GMQP-bins7. Next base: position 152,294 of record CAWBER010000015.1, on the reverse strand, counting down.
CGACGCCCGCAGAGCCGCTATCGCTTGCGGAGCTCCGCCTGATGGAGCCGTCGGCGCGCAGGCACCGCGAGCTCCCGCTCGCGCGAGTCGTGAACGCGGTCAACGCCGACTTCAACATGCGCTTCGAGCTCGTCCAGAACATGGAGCGAGAGGTCCCGAACAACGACCCCTTCGAGTTCTTCCGGGTGAAGGCGCGCGTCCGCGGCAAGCGCGTGCGATTCGAGCTCGAGCGTCCCGCGAAGCGCCGGCTCGACGACGGCTTCTACTCCGACGTCGCGCGCGCGTACGCCGACGCCGTGCACTTCGGGCTGAACCCCCGGAAGACGCTGGCGGTCGATTCGGGGACGCCGGCGGACACCGTCGCGCGCTGGATCGGGGAAGCGCGGCGCCGCGGCAAGCTCTCCGAGGGCGAGCCGGGCAAGGCGAGCGGGCTTCTCCCCGAGACGCCGGAGCCCGACGACGTGGAGGAGGTGGTCTGATGGCGAGCGCCTTCATAGTGCGCCGGCCGGCGAAGGATGGCTCGATGCGCTTCCGGGTCATGTTCAAGGTCGGCGGTCGCGAGAGCGCGAACCGCTACGCCGGCAGCTTCCCGACGATGCGCGAGGCGAAGCTGCGCCGCGACTGGGTCGCCGGCGAGCTCGCGAGCCTGCGCGTGCCTGACCCGTCGCTGCTCGACGGCGCGCGGTCAGTCGAGACCGTCGCCGACGCCTGCGACCGCTGGCGCGCGAGCCGGGTCGACGTAGTCGAGTCGACGCGCGTACTGCACCGCGTCGCGCTCCGACGCGTGACGAACATCATCGGTGCCGCGCCCGTCGACGACGTCGACACTGCCGCGGTGGCGAAGGTCGTCGAGACGCTCGCCGCAGCCGGCAAGCGGCGCGAGACGATCCGCAAGAGCGTGAAGTACCTCGCCGCGGTGCTCGAGGAGTGTGGGGTGGACCCGAACCCGGCGCGCGCGAAGTCGATACGGCTCCCGTACGAGGAACACGAGGAGCTGAACCCGCCGACCGCCGAGCAGGTCGAAGCCGTGTTTCGACTGCTCGCGCCGGTGTACCGGCTCCCGCTGCTCTGGCTCGACTGGTCCGGGGCGCGCGTCGGCTCCGTCGATGCGCTCACGGTCGCCGACTACGACGAGCGCGACCGCCGCGTGCGCCTACGCGCCTCGACCACGAAGACGCGCGCGGCGCTCTGGGTCGAGGTCCCGGACGAGCTCGCGGAGGCGCTCGAGGCGACGCTCCCGCCGCGCGAGGACCGCGACCCCGGCGCGCCACTCTTCCCGGGCGCGTCCTCGGACAGGCTGCGGACCGCGATTGCTCGAGCGTGCCGCGCGGCCGGCGTGCCGGTGTTCTCACCGCACGACCTTCGACACCGGCGCATCAGCTTGCTCCATCGGCAGGGCCGCTCGTGGGCCGAGATCGCGCGCTTCGTCGGCCAGCGAAAGCTGTCGGTCACCGCGGACACGTACACGCACGTGCTGATCGACGGGAACGAGGTTGGCTATTCGGAGCTTGTCGAAAGGCGGAACCCGACGCGGCGCTGATCGGCTGTGGGTGAGACGTCGATGTGCGCGATGTGGGCGTACGGGAGGAAGACCAACCGGTCCTCGCTCGTCGAGACCCGTACGCCGCTTTCGATGGCTTCGAGACGCAAGATGTCAAGCCGCTCTCCCGTGTCCGTCACAACCTCGACAACCACGTTCGAATCGTCATGTTCCCGGCTACAGTCGCGAACCATTTGGGCGAAGTGCTCGTCGAAGAAAGCCATGTCGAACACAAGGCGCCGAAGGTAACCCAAACGGCGTGGTGCGCGTCAAACGGTGGTTACCCCGGTGGTTACCTCGGCGCTCGAAAGGTGCCGATTAGCAGGGGTGTTCGAGTCCAGGCGGGCCCAATGCAACCCAGTCGTAGAGCCAAAACCGCATGGTTATGAACCGTATGGGCGCGTGGGCGTTCTCACAGGTGCCTTCCAGACATTCCCAGTCGCCTCCGGGTCGTCCCCATCGACGAGGGCGTCCGGACCGCGGTGGCGGCGTTCGTCGGTCTCGCGCCAAGCGGCCCGATCAAGACGCCATGAAGCCGACCTGTCTCGCGCGCAAACCCGCAGCCTGCATACATCAATTTCCAGGATTGAGCAGAACCACCCGAGAGGCAGTGCCAAACCGGGCCAGACATTCTCACGGCGGGCGCGCCAGGCTCGGTGAGAACTGCGCGCGCTGCGAAGCAGACGCCCCCCTAGCGGTGCTTCGCAGGCGCTTTCCTGCGATTGCTTGCACGGCATCTCAGTCAGGCGTGCAACCAAGACGCGCGGGCGCTTGCCAGCCGCGACCCGCTCGGCGGGTGACGTACACCGCGGCGCCGGTGCACGCGTTCGGCCTCGTGCTGAGGAACACGACCCAGCCGTCGGCCATTGGGGCTGGGCAATAGTCATCCGCTCGGCTGTTCACGGGCTCTCTGAGCACGATCGGCTGAGCGAAAGCGTCGCCGCGGCCCATTCGCTGGGAGACCCAGATGTCCAGACCGCCGATGCCTCCGGCATGCCTGGACGCGAAGTACAGGTTGAGCCCGTCGCGCGTGCGCGCGTGGCACGACTCGGCCGGCGCGATAGCCGCCTGGCGGTCGGTGCCCCGCGCGAGCGGGGTCCGCGTAACGCCGGAGGCCGGAGACGCCGCCGTGACGCCAACAAGCACGGCAAACAACACGAGCACGACCCCGAACGCGGCGATGGCCAGGAAACGGCGGTATCGCTTCACTTCTCCTCCTCCCATCGACGGCTGGCTGGTGCGCTGGTTCTTCATGGCGAACCTCCCTTCGACGCGCGCGATCGGCGCACGCCTCTTTCCATTGACACCCGAGACGGCTCGAGCTCCGACCGGAGCACGACGAGGAGCGCGTCCTCGACGGAGAACGCGATTCCGTGTGCCTCCCGGGCGTGCAGGCGAATCTCTTCGACTTGTGTCGCCTCGTCCCGGGCGGTCACTTCGTAACCGCAGTCGCAGCGCAGTGCCTTGTAGTCGGGCATGGCGCAGTCGATACTTCGCGCGGCGGGCAATAGGACGGCAAGCCGGCGGCAATAGGGCCGGCAAGGAGCGGGGTTGTGGCCGTAAGGGTTTCGCTGACGGACCAGGTGCAGATCGAGACGAGCGGCGGAGCCGTTCTCCTCGAGCAGCGCTTTCCTGGACGACAGGGCAGGCTCGTCTTCGCGTATCTCCTCGCCCATCACGGACGCCCGGTCCCAAGGGACGAGTTGGCAGAGGCGCTGTGGGGGGACGCGCCTACCGCCACCTGGGAGAAGGCGCTGTCAGTGCTCGTCAGCAAGCTTCGGGTCCTGCTCCAGGAGTCGGGCGTCGACGGCACGGAGGCTCTCACAAGTGCGTTCGGCTGCTACCAGCTCACGCTTCCCTCGGATACCTGGATCGACCTGGCCGCCGCGGCCGAGGCGGCAGCCGCGGCCGAGCGCGCGCTCGCCGACGGCGCCGTCGAACGCGCTCGCATCGAGGCGTCGACCGCGGAGTCGCTCGCGCGCCGCACATTCCTGCCCGGCGAGGAGGGCCGCTGGGTCGCCGAACAGCGCGACCAACTGCGGGAGGTCCTCGTTCGCGCACTCGACTGCCTCGCCGAGGTGCGTCTCAGGACGAGCGAGCCTGCCGCGGCGGCTCGCAGCGCTGAGGAGATCGTCGGCCTCGAACCGTTCCGCGAGCGCGGCTATCGCTTGCTGATGCAGGCCCAATCGGCGGCCGGGAACGATGCGGAGGCGCTCCGCACTTACGAGCGCTGTCGACGGCTTCTGGTCGAGGAGCTCGGCGCCTATCCGTCCGCCGAGACCGACGCGATCTATCGCCGGCTGCTCGACGCGCCTCCCCCCGCAGCGACGTCGGTCGAGGAAGCCCGGCCGCCTGCCAGCCCGGCCGGCTCCGGATCCCGTACGCCTGCTCGACGCTCTCGGAGAATCGTGGCTCCTGCCGCGGCGATCGCGTTGCTCGTCGCCGCCGGCATCCTCGTCGTCGGACTCACAGGTGGGTCCGCAACGCCGTCGCCCGCGCCGAACTCGGTTGTCGCCCTCGACCCATCCGGCACGATCGCGGCGACCGTTCCCGTCGGCGCGCGGCCGATCGCGATCACGTCGGGCGCGGGCGCACTGTGGGTCGCGAATCTCGACGACCAGACCGTGACGCGGGTCGACACGTCGTCCCGACGAGCCGTGAGGCACATCGCAGTCGGCGGCACGCCAACGGGGCTTGCCGCGACGAGCGCCACGGTCTGGGTGGTCGACGACAGCGGCAATGTCTCGAGCATCGACCCGAGGTACGACCGGACGGTCGACACACGCGGGCTCGCAACAACCATCGGCTTTTTCGGGGGAACGGTTCGACCGGCGCTCACAGCGTTCCGGTCGGTCTGGATAGCAAGTCCGGCCGGGGTCGTCCTGCGTCTGAACCCCTCCTCTGGGCGCGTCGTGGCCACTGTCGGTGTCGGAAACCGCCCGACCGCCATCGCCGCCGGCGCGGGATCCCTGTGGGTCACGAACGGCAACGACGGCACGGTGACGCGCATCGACCCGCAGACGCTGGCCACGAGGACGATCCCCGTCGGTAACGATCCTGCAGCGGTCGCGGTCGACGACACCGGCGCATGGGTTGCGAACGCCGGTGACAACGCGGTCGTGCGCCTCGATACGGACACCAACGCCGTTACGGCCACGATGCCCGTCGGTGACGGGCCTGCCGCGATCCTCTCGACCGCGACCGCGCTCTGGGTCGCGAACCTTCGCGATGGCACGGTCATGCGCCTCGATCGCCGCTCCGGGAAGGTGGCGAAGACGATCCGTCTGGGTGGCGCGCCCAGCGCCCTCGCGACCGCCGACGGGAACGTCTGGGTCGCGCTCGCGCCCGCTCCTCCGGATCTACCCCCTGAGGACGGCGCACGCCTGACGACGAGTTACGACTTCGCCTCCCTCGACCCGGCCTCGGGTATCTGGCACAACCACCAGCTCTGCGCGAACCTCGTGAGATACCCGGACAAGGCGGGGCCCGCGGGGTCGCGCATCATCCCGGAGGTCGCCGAGGCGGTCCCCGTTCCGACGGCAGGCGGGACGACGTACACGTTCAGGATCCGTCCCGGCTTCCGCTTCTCACCGCCGTCGAACGAGGTCGTCACGGCGAGAACGTTTAAGTCGACAATCGAACGTGTGGTCGACCTGCGCATGAACTCCTGGTACGCGAGCTCCTTCAGCGGCATCGTCGGTTACCAGGCGTACGTCGCCGGCAAGACCCGCGGGATCTCGGGGATCGTTGCTCGCGGAAACACGCTCACGATCCGACTGTCACGACCGAAGGGCGCCTTGCTCGCAAACCTTGCGGACAGTGCAGCTTGTGCGGTCCCTTTGGGTACGCCGGCCGTCGGCGGTCTCAACGCCATCCCTTCCGCCGGGCCGTACTACATCGCGTCGTACACGCCGCGCCAGCAGCTCGTCCTCGAGCGGAATCCCAACTACCACGGCAATCGCCCGCACCGACTCGAGCGGTTCGTCGTCGCGATCGCCGTCGACCCGGCGCGCGCCCTCGAGCAAGTCGAGGACGGCACCGCCGACTACGCCACGCAACTGCCGCGCCACGTGGGCCTGCGGCTGGAGTCGGCTTACGGCTCCGATAGCGAGGCGGCAAGGGCGGGACACCAGCAGTACTTCGTCAGCGACGCCCTCGGACTCCGGGTCCTGCACATGAACACCAGCAGGCCGCTCTTCTCGGACGTACGACTGCGACGCGCCGTCAACTACGCCATCGATCGGCAAGCCCTGGCAGCCGAAGGACGAAGGGCCGCGGAGATCAATCCCTTCAATGCGGGCAAGCCCACGGACGACTACATGCCTCCGTCCGCGTCCGGAGCCGCGAACTTCCAGGTGTATCCGCTGAACAGCCCAGATTTCCGGCGTGCGAAGCGCATCGCGGGCCACGTGCGCGCGATGGCGGTCATGTACACGCCGAACATCTCGCCGTGGCGAGAAGAGGCGCAGATCGTGCGCCGCAACCTGAGGCCGCTCGGCATCGACGTGCAGATCAAAGAGTTCGCGATGGGCGACTTCTTCACGCGTGTCTCGAGTCCCGGGGAGCCGTTCGACCTTGCTGTCTCCGGCTGGTCGTTTGCATCGGATCCCGTGGAGATGCTCGGCATGTACAGGAGGAGGGGGATCGGCTCGATCAATCTCTCGCACTTCGAGAACCCGGCCTTCGACCGGAAGCTCGCAGCGGCGGCGAGGCTGTCGGGCGCGAAGCGCGACCGGGCAGCACGCCGTCTCGCGCTCGAGCTCCAGCGCGACCTCGTTCCTGCCGCCCCGTTCGCGGTTACTGCGAGCCGCGACTTCTTCTCGGCGCGGATCGGATGCCAGACCTACCAGCCGATCTGGGGCATCGTCCTCGGCGCGCTCTGCTTGCGGCCGTAACGGGCCCGAGGCCGAGTCGGGAATCGAGGCAGGACTTCTGCTGTCGCTCGCGTCGGGCTCGCAGAATGCACCCTGAGGGGCTTGAAACTCCGCTGCCACCGCGAAGGGGGGCGGGGTGCTTTCAGGGCGCAAACCCACAGCCTGCATGCATCAATTTTCAGGATTCGCCTTGCTGAATCCACTCTGATCGGCGTCACGAAAGGGCTCGACGGTCGTCTCTGTGCGTTCAGATGCTCTGCTCGCAACGCGAGGCTGGCACCGTTCGCCCGTCGATCTAAGCGTTGCCCGTCAGTGTCCGCGCGGGTTACGTCGGCTGCTGGGCTGGTGCGAAGAACTGGGTGAGTGCCTCGGCAAGCGCCTCGGGATGGGTCAAGGGGGCGGTGTGCCCAGCGCCGGGAATCTCGTGCACCCGTGCGTTGGGGACGCGGTCGGCCACGTACCGCGCACTGGCGGTCAAGAAAGGCTTGGTGTTCGCCCCGTGCAGCACCAGCACCGGTGCTGAGATCGCGCCGAGCACGGCCGGATCATCGGGGGTTGGGCCTTCGTATTGCCCCCACTGCTGAAGGAGGTTGAGCAGGTTCGGGACGTAGCGTCCTGCGGTCTCGAAGTAGCCCGCGTCATCGGCCATGGCAATCTCTTCGTCGTTGAAGGGCCAGCCAGCGAACGCGCGAGCCGCCTCCGTCATCTCGCCCTCGGCGGCCAACTCGCCCATGCGGGCGGCGGCGTTGCCGAAGACCGCTTGCTCCTGCTCGTCCATCAAGCTCAGCACCCCAGGCTCAATGGGGGCCACCGCGTCCACCGCGTCGGACTGCGCCGCGGCCACGGTGACGGCCAGATAGGCACCGCTCGACCAGCCCACCAGTCCGGTCGGTGCCTCGATGCTGTCGACGTAGGCGAGGATGTCGTCAACCATCCGACCGGGGCTGAGGTCGGGGTGATCGCCGCTGAGGCCACGGCCTCGCATGCTCGGCAGATGGCAGGTGAACCGGTCGGTCAGGTGCGGCAGCAGCGCCTGCCAGTCGATGTCGCCATCGGCCAGCATCCCGTGGACGAACACCAGCGGGGATCCCTGGCCGTGCACGGTCCCACCGATGGTGACGCCGTCGGTGGTGGTGACGGAGTGGATGCGTTGGTTGCTCATGTGCGGTCTCCTTGCGACTCGAACGGTCGTGCATGCAACGTGTCCGCTGACTGCGGAGCGGGCGAAGCCCGGGGGTCTCAGTCAGCCGCCGCCGAGCGGGTGAAGCCTGCGAGATGGCGCGGCTTGACGGCGACCGGAGCCCCCTCGGACGCGAACTGGGTCATCATCGCCAACACATCGTCGCTCGGTGGCCCGTAGACCTGCATGCTCGTCGTCTTGTCGAGCGAGTTGGCATATGCATCGGTGATGTGCTGGTGCACGACCTGCATGTGCAGCATCATCGACTCGGCGTCGGGGTGAACCTGTACGACGCTGACCTCGGTGCCCTCCTCGTTCGCAAACAAATTGAAGGCAATCATGCGCGGCTCGTTGGACTCGACGATCTTGGCGAGGGCCTCCGAGCTCGTTAGGAAGCTCTCGAACGCGCCATCTTTGAGCCTGTGGGTTCCGATGAAGATGAATGGCCCAGCCATCCCGGTCTCCTTTCGTCCGTCCCGTAATTGGCTCGTCTCGGCCGAAGTTACAACGGGTTCTCGGGATCGGCAAACTGATCGCGGAGAGTTCGATCCCAACTCGCGGCCTCTCGCGGAACCAACGAAAGAGGAGGCCCGAGGACTCCTCAGTCGAGCGGTGCTGAGGAGGGAGTACACTCGATGGACTGGCCCTGCTGGCCAGAACCCCGGCCGAAGGCCCGCAGTGCACACCGACGCGCTGCTGCAGGCGCGAGAGGCGAAGAGCCTAGGCGAACAGAGTTCGACCCGCAGGGCCAGCCCCGTGGTCGGCGGTGACGGCCACCAGGATGGGAGCGAACAGCAGATCGGCGTCAGTAAACGTTGATCGTCCCTGCTCGGATGCGCGAGCGTTAGGGTGTCGCTCGGCCACCGCCTACGCTCGCCGCGGAGCCCGCGAGCCGGCACCACAACGCTCGCGGTCGGTGCGCCGGAACGCGCGGGAGTCATGCGACCACTAGTTGCCTGCCAGCGACGCTTCGTCGATCGCCTCGGCCCACGCTTGGGTTGCTCCGTCGACGTCGGACGGGCAGCTGCCGAAGCAGTGGATGTGCACCTCTCCGACGAGGTTGGCGCGACGCCAGTGGTAGGTCACCTGGCTGCCGTTGCCGGTCGCCCACAGGAGCCACGCCTCGTCTGCGAGCCCCTTCACTTTCTCGGCATTGGTCACATCGCCGTACTGCTCGCCGTAACCACGCGCCAGGTCGTTGCTCGCATCGAACGCGACATGGGCGTCGGCAGCGCTGGCGAACGTCCCGACGCTGAGGTTTGCGAGCTTGTTCTCGTCCTCCCACCGATTGCCGGAGTCGCCGGCGTCCAGATCACCGGCAAGTTCCGACGTGCGTCGGTGGTACTCGGCGAAGAGCGGGTCGTTGGCAAGGGCCTCCTCGAGAGACCCGCCCGCGCGTTGTCTCGTCGCCGCATGCTCGGGCCAGAGCCAGCCGGGCGCTGCCGGAGCAATCTGCGCGAGTCGTCTGGCGTCGGCACCTGTGAAGGCGACCTCTGGCTGGTTCTCTCCACTGCAGCCTGCGAGCACTACAGCAGCAAGAAAAGCGCGCACCCCACTCGTCAAGACCGACCGCGTCACGGAGCGCACACTCTCACAAGACGTCCGCCACACCTGCGCCAGGCGCTAGCGGACGCCGCGGACCTCGTATGCGGCGACCGGGCGAGCGAACCCTTTGAGCTCGAGATTGCCGGCAGGCGCCGTCTCGACAAGCTCCTCTACGGCCGCGAAGAGGCGCTGGCCGACCAGGATCTGTCCCGCTGCAGCCTCGGTGCTGAGGCGCGAAGCGAGGTTCGCCACGGGCCCGAGGACGCCGTAGTCGTAACGCGTCTCAAAGCCGATGCGCCCGATCGTCGCGTAGCCGGCTTCGATCCCGATACCGAGCCCGAGCTCTATTCCGCGCTTACGCCAGACCTCGGCTAGCTCTGCGAACCGCGCCTGTGCGGCGACGGCGAACCGCACGGCCTGCAGCTCGTGTTCTGCGACGGCGAGAGGATCGTTGAAGAACACCATCACCCCGTCGCCCGCGAAGTGCTCCAACGTCCCCTCGTGCACAGGGATCAGCTCGCCGAGCATGGCGTGGTACTCGCGCAAGACGTCGAACAGCTCCTCGGGGGCCGCCGTCTCGGCGAAGGCTGTGAAGCCGCGGAGGTCTGAAAAGAGACACGAGATGTAGGCGCGATGGCCGGCCAGGAGCTGCTCGCCGTCCCGGCTTGAGAGGAGCTCCGCCACTTGCGGCGACACGAACCGGGCGAGCTCCGTGCGCTGCCGCTCGACCGCCTCCATCAGGCGCGCGTTCCGAACAGCGATCGCCGCCTGATCGGCGAAGGTCTGCACGAGCGCGATGTGCTCGTCGGTGAACGGCTCCGGTTCGCGACGAGAGAGAACGACGACCCCGATGAGGTCGTCCTCGACCGTGATCGGGACGCCGATCATTGATCTGTAGTACTCCGTGGGACCGCCGTAGGAGTACTCCGGGTCATCGTGGATGTCCGGAATGTGGACCGGCTCACGAGCCAGCGCCGCGCGGCCAGCGGCTGTCGTTCGGTCGAGAGCGTGTGGATGCTCTCTGTCCCACTCAGCAGCGTCGGCGTCTGTGTGGTGCGCCACGACATGTAGAAGCCCGTGCTCGAGCAGGTAGAGGGCGCCGTAGTCGGCCCTACATAGCCGCTCACTGGCTTCGACCACCTCGTCGAGGACGGGCTGGATCCCCGCGCTGCGGGCGACCGCGCGGAGGACGCCGCCGATCGCGCGCTGCTGTTCGCGCATGTCCTCGAGCTGCCGAGCGAGCTCGGCGTTGTCAGAGGCTACGCCGGCCATCTGGGCAGCTTAGGGCTGGTGGCACGCTGGCAGAAGCTCGACAGGAACGCTTGGTACTCGCGCGTCGACAGCCGCACCGCGCGGACTTCGTGCTCTTCGACCTCGATCCCAAGACGAGCGCCGTCGGCGTCGCAGCGGTTTACGGCCAGCCGACGCCGGGCGCAGGCGCGTCGACGACGAGCACCTGTCCCGTTCGCGCCTCGATGACCTCCTCGACGCCCTCGGTGCCGCGCCAGTCGGCCGTGAGCATGAACAGCGTTCGCCGATCGGGGCCGCCGAGCATGGTCGCGAAGCACGGGCGACCGACCTCGATCCGCTCGAGCACCTCGCCGCCCTCGCGGATCCGGGCGGAGTCGTTCGCCGTGTGGGTGGTCGAGGCCCAGATGCAGCCGTCCGCGTCGAGGCAGATGCCGTCGGGGGCGACCCCGTCGGCCCAGACCCGACGGTTTGACAAGGTGCCGTCGTCGGCGATGTCGAAAGCGGTGAGGCGTGTGGCAAAGGACTCGGCGACGACGAGCGTCTTGTTGTCCGGCGTGATGACCATGCCGTTCGGGAAGGCGAGCTCGTTCGCGACCTCGCGCGCCTCGCCGTCCGGCGTCACGAGCGCGATCTTGCCGTGCGCCTTGCCGCTGCTGAGCACCTCGTTGAACTCGGCGAAGTCGAAGTTGATGGTGTTGATATAGACGTTGCCGCGCCCGTCCACGGTGATCTCGCTCCACCCGACGGGCGAGATGTGGCTGAGGTCGGCGTGCCGGAAGCGCGACCCGTCGGGCTCGACCCGGATCAGCTCAAGGCCCGTAATGAGCATCCGTCCGTCGGGAAGCCAGTTCGTCGCCCAGCCGAGTCCATCGGGGGCCTCTCCAACCACCTCGCTCTTGCCGTCGAGATCGACGGCGACGATCTGCCTCGTTCCCCAGTTCGAGAACCACAGCCGGCCGTCGTGCCAGCGAGGCGACTCGGGCATCGCCAGGCCGTCGAGCAGTACGCGAGGTTGCATGTGCCCTCCTTCGTCGCGTTACTGATTAGACGCGGGGGACGGCGGAGACTCATCGGCCGCGCGCTCATCTATAAGCGTTGACGGGCGCGCGAGCGAACGAGAGTCGCGCTCGCGCTTCGGCAGTAAGGGAGTAGGTGTGACGAGACCCACCCACCCCCACGAGCGCGAGCGTTAGGCAGGGTCGTCAGCGCGCAGGCCGATCGCCAACCCAGTAGCGCGGGCCAGACCCGAAGCGGGCGGCACGGTCACCGGGGTTGGCGAGCTGACAGCGGTCGAGCGAGAGGCAGCCGCAGCCGATGCACTCCGTGAGCCCGAGCTTCAGGCGCTGCAGCTCGGCGATGCGGTCATCGATCCTCGAGCTCCAGGTGGCTGAGAGACGTGACCAATCGCGTCGGGTGGGAGCATGGTGGGGAGGGAGCTTCGCAAGCTCGGCGCCGATCTCCTCGAGCGTCAACCCGATGCGCTGGGCGAAGACGATGAAGGCGATACGGCGGAGGACTGCGCGCGGATACCGCCGATGGCCCGAGCCGGCTCGCTCCGAGGTGATCAGGCCTCGCTGCTCGTAAAAACGCAGGGCGGATGAGGCCACGCCGCTCCGGCGCGCGATCTCACCGATGGTCAGCAGTTCGGACATGAGCGGAGGCTACGTCATGTTCGGGCTTGACTTCAAGTTAACTCTAACTTGTATCTTGCTTCGAGTAGTCATACGGTCGAGAGGAGGCAGTCATGTCGACACGACAGCGAGCGAGCGAGCGGATCACCGAACAGGTCACCTCCTGGCCGGGGGTCGCGTCGGGACCGGGCAGGCGAGGGGAGTTCGCGTTCAAGGTAGGCGGGCGGGAGATCGGCCACCTGCACGGCAACTCCGTCGCCCACTTCGGCTTTCCCAAGGAGGTTTGGGGCACCCTCTTCGAGCAGGGACGAATCGACTACCACCCGGTCTTCCCGGGCCGGCCGGGCTTCGGCGCCCGCAGGATCGGGACCGAAGCCGACGTCGAGGACGTGATCGCGCTGCTACGCCTCAACTACGAGCGCGTGGTCGCACGCCACGGCCTCCCGACGCAGGCAGCCGCATAGCGGTATGTCCGTCGGCATCGTCACGGGCGCCTCACGCGGGCTCGGGCTCGCCCTCGTCCGCGCCCTCGTCGAGCGCGAGTGGCGGCTCATCGTCGATGCGCGCGGAGCGGCTGCCCTCGAGGGAGCGGTAGCCGACCTCGAGGGCGTTGTTGCGATCGCGGGCGACGTCGCCGACCCGAATCATCGGCGAGCGCTCGTTGAGGCAGCAGGCGCTCGCATCGACCTGCTCGTCAACAACGCCGGCCTGCTCGGTCCGAGCCCGCAGCCCCTCCTCGCCGCCTATCCGCTCGCAGAGCTCGCGCGCGTCTACGAAGTAAACGTCTTCGCCCCGCTCGCGCTCGTGCAGGAGGCGCTTCCTCGGCTCACCCCGGGGGCGGCCATCCTCGACATCACCTCGGATGCAGCGGTCGAGCCGTACGAGGGCTGGGGCGGCTACGGCTCCTCGAAGGCCGCCCTCGAGCAGCTGACGGCGATCCTCGCGACCGAGCAGACGCGACTTCGCGTGTACAGCGTCGACCCGGGCGACATGCGCACGCAGACCTACCAGGAGGCGTTCCCGGGCGAAGACATCTCGCACCTGCCCCTGCCGGAGGCGAGCGTGCCCGGCCTGCTCGCGCTGATCGAGGGCTCGCTTCCGAGCGGCCGCTACCGGGCGCGCGAGCTCGCGGGTGTTGCTGCGTGAGCGCGCTTGAGCTCCCCGTGCGGCTGGAGGCGCACGAGCCACCGGAGGTGCGTGGCGAGGGCCGCGACGACGTGGCGCTGCTCGTGGCGACGCGGCACGATCTGGGGCTCGTCCACGCCCGTTTCCGCGATCTTCCGCAATTCCTCTCCGCGGGCGACCTGCTCGTCGTCAATGTTTCGGCGACGCTGCCGGCTGCGCTCGAGGCCCGCCTCGGCGATCAACCGTTGGAGCTCTGGCTCTCGGCGCCGACGACCGACGGCAACTGGGTCGTGGAGCTGCGAACGAGCGACCGAGCCCCCCATCTGCGGCCGCCCGTGGGTGCTCGGCTCGCCCTCGCCGGTGGCGTCCACGCCGAGTTCGTCGCGCGTTTCGCCGGCAGCGAACGACTCGCCGTCGCGCGTTTCGAGCTCGCCGAGCCGCTGGAGGACTACCTTCGCCGCCACGGGCGACCGATCAGGTATGGGTACGTCCCGGAGCCGTGGCCGCTCGAGGCCTACCAGACCGTCTTCGCCCGCGAGCACGGGAGCGCCGAAATGCCGAGTGCCGGCCGGCCGTTTACGGCGGAGCTCGTAACGGAGCTCGTCGTGCACGGAGTGCTCGTGGCACCCGTGATCCTGCATACGGGCGTCTCTTCGCTCGAGCTCGGCGAGCCACCCTTCCCCGAGCGCTACCGCGTCCCGGCCGCGACGGCCAGGCTCGTTAACGCCGTTCACGGCTGGAACGGGCGCGTGATCGCGGTCGGGACGACTGTGGTGCGCGCACTCGAGACGGTGGCCGCAGCGGACGGCACCGTGTCCGAGGGTCAGGGATGGACGAGCCTCGCCGTCACGCCGGAGCGCGGGTTGCGCGCAATCGACGGCCTCCTCAGCGGATTGCACGAGCGCGAGTCTTCGCACCTCGAGCTGCTCGAGGCTGCGGCCGGTGCCGAGCTCGTTGAGCGCTCCTACGCAGCCGCGCTTGCGCACGACTACCTGTGGCACGAGTTCGGCGACCTCCACCTGATCCTGCCGTGACACGTCTGGTCAGGATCGACCATGTAGCACTTGAGGTCGGCGACGTCGAGGAGGGCTTGCGAAAGCTGGCCCCCCGCATCCAGGCCCTACCGGCGAACGCGTTTCGCGGGGGTGGGTAGCCCTCAACGCCTTTTCTATTGCGCGTGCGCGCGCGTGCGCGCGAGGATGAGCTCCGAGTCTCGTGGGCCGGCGATCCCGGCAACCAGGCCCCGCCTGATCAACATGCTCATGGGGGTCGGTAGCCCGAGCGGCCGGATTAGCGCCGGGTCAAGCTGGCGGTCTGCCACGAGGCTACTGGCGGTCTGCCACGAGGCTACTGAGGAGTCAGTGCTCCAATAGCCGGGCGCTCGCCTCGGCGGCTGCGTCCTGAACACGGGCCAGAACTTCGCGTCGTCGGCCCGGCCTTAGCCGAAACGTCGGCCCGCTGATCCCGAGCATTCCCACGAGTGCTCCGTCATGGTCGCGCACGGCCGCAGAAAGCGAGGTGAGCCCCACCTCGAGCTCGTCGACGATCGCGGCCCAGCCTCTACGTCGCACACGGCGCAACTCGTCTCGAAGCGACATCTCGTCATGGATCGCCGCATCGGTGCCTGCCTGCAGCATGTGATCCGCTAGCCAGGCATCGAGCTCGGGCTCGGGCAAGTCAGCCAGGAGCAGCTTCCCTGCCGAGGAAGCGTGTAACGGCGGGTGAATCCCGACCCAATCCGTGACTCCGACGATGTGCGACGCGTCGAGTTGGAGGACGATCTCCATTTCAGTGCGGCCCACAGGGACCGCAAGGAGCGCCGACTCGCCTGTCGCGTCTCGCAGCTGATCCAGCGGCCGCCCGGCAGCGCGAATCACTGCCCGGAAAGGATCCGCCCCACGCGCGAGCCTGACCAACTCGTACCCGAGCATCCAGCCGCCGTTTACCTCGTCGACGAGCCCTGCGTCCGCGAGCGTTCGCAGCGTTCTCGTCACGGTCGCCCGAGGCAGTTCGACTGTACGGCCGAGCGAGGACGCACTGGCACCGGGTTCGGCAGCGACGGCGTGCAAGACGGACACTGCACGCTGTAGCGCTTTCGTGCGCGGGACGCCAGGAGACGTGCTCATATAATGAGCAGACTAGCTCACGATGCGGTCAACCTGTATAGGGTGTGGCTTCGTGCTTGTCGACTGCGACATCCATCTCGGCTACGACTCGCTTACCGATCTCCTTCCATATCTCGATGCGCCGACGCGAGAGCTCGTCCTCCACTCGGGTTCGCACGGACTCTCGATGCCCACCTACCCGTGGAACCACCCCACGGGCTGGATTCGGCGCGATCTCTACACCGATGAGGACGGCGCCTACTCGTCAGATTTCGTCGCAATCTCCCTCGAGACGCTTCGGGAACGTCATCTCGATCGCTACGGCGTCGACATCGGGATCGTGGAACCGGACGAAGCCGCGGTGTTCTCGCTCCTCCCGAACGCGCAGCTGGCCGCGAAGCTCTGCTCCGCGTACAACGAATTCCTCCTCGAACGATGGCTCGAGGAAGAGCCGCGGTTGCGAGGGATGCTCGTCGTCCCAGCGCAATACCCAGAGGCGGCCGCCGCCGAGATTCGAAGAATGGGCGGACGTGACGAGTTCGTCGGCGTCTTCCTACCAGGGGCCGCGCGCGTCCCGTACGGCAACCCGATGTACGACCCGATCTGGGAGGCGGTCGACGAGCTGGGGCTCGCCGTCGCGGTCCACACGCACTTCGAAGGCGTCGGCATCGCCGGGCCTGTGACCGCTGCAGGCCTACCGGACTACTACGTCGAGTACCACACGTTGTGTGGCTCCGGCATGTACGGGCACTTCGTGTCGATCCTCTGTCACGGAATCTTCGAGCGCTTTCCGAACGCCCGTCTCGCGATGGTGGAAGGCGGGCTCGTCCCGTTCGTCGGTCTCCTTTGGCGTCTGGACACCAACTGGAAGTCGTGCCGGACGGAGATTCCGTGGTGCCGGCGCCGACCCTCCGAATACGTGTGGGAGCACATCCGTTTCGCGTCGCAGCCGCTCGAGAGCCCTGAGGACGCAGAGCTTCTGGCGCCGGCGATCCAGGGGCTTCGGCCATGGGACACGCTCATGTTCGCGAGTGACTTCCCACACTGGGACTTCGACGAGCCGGAGCAGACGCTACGGCAGCTGCCCGAGGGGTGGCGTGACGCCGTCCGCTCGAAGAATGCCCTCGAGTTCTTCCGACTCCCCGCAGCTGCCCCGGCATGAGAGAGCGCGAAGCTCGCTTCTCGGGAGACGTGCTGCCTCGCCAAGGAGAGGTACGGGTCGTCGAGGTCGACACGCATCGCATCGGCCTCTATCGAGTCGGCGACTCCGTGTACGCGCTGGCCGACCGCTGCCCCCATCGTGGAGCGCCGCTGTGCGCCGGGGCTGTCGCAACGCCGATCGGAGTAGAGAGCGGCGAGCTCACGGTCGGCCAGTCCGACAGCGTGGTGCGGTGCCCCTGGCACAAGTGGGAGTTCGACATCGCCACTGGCCGGTGCACGGTTGACGAGCGCCTCCGTGTGCGGCAGTACTCGGTTCGCCTCGATGGCGACGACGTCGTGGTCAGCCTAGATATCCCACCGAGCTAAGCAACACGCGTTCGCAGCCGCGCCAGCCCAACCCGACGAACACGTTGAGGGGGTGGGTGAGCGGCACGCCTTTCTATTACGCGTGTGTGCGCGCCTGTGCGCGAGGATGAGCTCTCGTGCGGCTGGGCCGGGCCCTACCAGGCCCCCGGGCCGACTAACGCGTTCGCGGGGGTCGGGCTGCCCTCGATGCCTTTTCTATATGTGTGGAGTTGTTCGCGCGGGTGCACTCAGGGTCGACTCAGGGTCATTCCGGATGGCCCTGCGGCACGCGCGCACAGCGAAGCGAGACGCGGATCGGATTGCAGCTTGGAAGGAGCTACTCGACCGCGCTTAAAGGCCGTTCGACGCGCGTGACGTGTTTCAGTCTGGCGACGCAGCCTCCCATGTAGCTTGCGGCGGTGGAGACGGTCTGCGTCAAGGTGAAGCTGAAGCCCGGTTCACTCGAGCAAGTCCATGAGTGGGCCGACGAGCTTCGCTCGAGAGCCGATGAGGTTCTGGCAACGCTCCGTGACGAAGGCGTCGTGGTTGAGTCCGTCTTCTTGGACTCGAACGACCAGGGTGACTACCTCGTCTACTACATGAAGGCACGGAGCCTTTCAGCTGCGCGTGAGGTGGCAGAGCGCTCGTCTCATCCGATCGACGCCTACCACGAGCTGTTTAAGGCGCAGACATGGGAGAGCCGGAGCTCCCTCGAACTGCTGGTCGACTTCGAGAACTTGTCGTTTCGTTCCGCCAAGCTCTCCTAGCGGCATCGCACGGCGCGGGGAGAGAAGGTAACGGAGGGTCAACCCGTCAACCCCGTCCCAAGGAACCGCTCGGCTCGTCGGTACGTAAAGCCAGGTGCGAACTGGACCTTCGACAAGAGCTAGGGCCCGGGCGACGGTTTAGCGTCCAAGCTGCACCTTGCGGTCGGGGTAGGGGGAGGGGAACCCCGGCAGCTCACCGAATCGCCCGGGCACACGGAGTTTACGGGTCACCTCAGCCACCCCCTCGGCTGAGAGCTCTGGCTCCGAATCCGGGTTAGCTGGAAGCCCGTCTCCAACTTCGACGGCTATGGGAGGCGGGCTTTCAGCGTCGGCGGCATGTCCTCGTGCCGGGACCTGTGGACGAACACGATGGTGCTCGTGATCGTTTCTCTCAAGGCAGGAACGGGCATAGCCTGGAAATGGTCGATCCGAACACTGGCTTGCCGGGTCGCGTTCCTGCCCCGACCCCCGAGCCTCCCAGCCCCGACCTGTCTCCAGAACCGATCCTCGACCCTGAGCCACCGGAAGTGCAGCCATCTCCGGACCCCCAGGTGCCTCCCGATCCCCGACCACCTGAGCTCCCGCCTGAAGATCCGCGTCCGCCCAGCGAGAACGGGCTCTAGCCGCGCGTCGACGCCTCGCTGGCGGTGGGAGCGTCCTGGCTAGTTGCGCATCGAGAGCGCAGCGAGGATTGCACCGGCTAGGAGAAGCTGGAGGGAGACCGGGAAACGTCCGGCGCGGTGCCAGCCGAGGCGGTCGTGAAAGAGCTTTCGTCCACCCGGACGTAGAAACGGAAGTTCGTGCTCGAGGTCAGGGGCAGAGCTCGCCGCCGCACCAAGGGTGGCGGGATCGAACGGACCGCGCCGCGCTGCAAGGAGAGAGAGGCCCGCGAGGCCGCTGCCCATACAATCCCTTTGTCCTGCGGGTTTGGCTCAACAGAGCCAAGCGGTACGTGCAGAAGTGCCCGGTATGCGTTTTGGCGCTACCCCCGGTGTGGAACCCCGAGGCGACAGGCATCAACAGGACCTGGACTGGCCGGCGAAGTGCCGTGCTATCGACTCGCGGTCACGTTGGCTGCCGCTGCAATGTTGGTGACTTCACGCAGCGGGTCGGAGACCTCCATCGCGCAGCTCGCGGGCAGCGCTGAGGTGGACGATTTCATCGCGACGCTCTATGAATAGGCACGGCGCCAAACGGCGGAAGGAGACCCGGGCGCGGGGTCAACCTCTGAGGCGCCCTGCGGCGAGGCACCACGGCAGCCGGACGCCCGGGCCTGGACGAGGGTAGGCCGGTGCCTCGCTTGCGACATGCCCCACACGGGTGACATCGCGCCCGTCCAGGGACGACGGCGGCGTCGTGACGCCGCATGGAAGAATGGAAGGCGGACGCGCGTTGAGCGTCTCGTAGACAGGGACTCGAACGCGGGGCGTTCCCGCCGCCGCGGGAGGAGGCAGCACATGGCTCTGACGATCAACGACACGGCGCCGGATTTCACGGCCGACTCGACCGAAGGAGAGATCAGCTTCCACGAGTGGATCGGAGACTCGTGGGCGGTGCTCTTTTCGCATCCCAAGGACTTCACGCCCGTGTGCACGACCGAGCTCGGCTACATGGCGAGGATCAAGCCCGAGTTCGACAGGCGCAACGTCAAGATCATGGGCATCTCGGTCGACTCGACCGGCGACCACGAGGGCTGGGCGAAGGACATCGAGGAGACCCAGGGCGCGGCGCCCAACTATCCGATCATCGGGGACGCCGACTTCAAGGTGTCGAAGCTCTACGGGATGCTCCCGGCCGAGGTCGAGGGCGACCCGAAGGCGCGCACGCCTGCCGACAATCAGACCGTGCGGAACGTCTTCGTGGTCGGTCCGGACAAGAAGATCAAGCTCGTGCTCGTCTACCCGATGACGACTGGTCGCAACTTCGACGAGGTGCTGCGAGTCATCGACTCGCTCCAGCTCACCGCGAAGCATCGCGTCGCGACGCCGGTCAACTGGAGGCAGGGCGACAAGGTCATCATCGCGGGCTCGGTCTCGAACGACGAGGCGAAGGAGATCTGGCCCCACGGCTGGGAGGAGCCCAAGCCGTACATCCGGATCGTCGACCAGCCCGACTCCGCGGTGCTGGCGGAGAGCAAGAGCTAGAGCTCGAGCGAACTGCAGCACGGAGCGGGTCGCCTTTCAGTGCGACCGCGGCTGCGAAGCAGCCGCGCTTTGGGATTTCGCGCGACCGAGGATTCCCATTCGGGAATCCTCGGTCTGCGCAAGAGACTCAGGTGGGTGGGCCTCTTGCCGATGCGGCGCAACTTCGGGGCCAGGCGAATCCGCCTGCGGGGAGAGGAGTCGCGCCGGTAGCCCGTACCTATTTCACATCGTGCGGACGGACCCGAGGTTTTCCAGGGGATTTCCACACCTCGAAAGCCGCAATTTCGGCGAAGTCCGTCGCAGCTATCCACAGGGGATGGCCGCAGCCGGCCGTGGCTAGACTGCGACCGTGGCCGAGTACGGGACGCTGCGGGTCAAGACGGGGCTTGCCGAGATGCTGAAGGGCGGCGTCATCATGGACGTCGTCGACGCCGAGCAGGCGCGCATCGCGGAAGACGCCGGCGCCTGCGCCGTCATGGCGCTCGAGCGCGTCCCTGCGGACATTCGCCGCGACGGCGGCGTCGCGCGCATGAGCGACCCAGAGAAGATCAAGGAGATCCAGGAGGCGGTCACGATCCCGGTCATGGCGAAGTGCCGGATCGGACACTTCGCGGAGGCGCAGATCCTCGAGGCGCTCGAGGTCGACTACATCGACGAGTCGGAGGTGCTGACTCCGGCCGACGTCGAGCATCACGTCGACAAGTGGGCGTTCACGGTGCCGTTCGTCTGTGGTGCGACGAACCTCGGTGAGGCCCTCCGCCGCATCTCCGAGGGTGCCGCGATGATCCGCACGAAAGGCGAGGCCGGCACCGGCGACATCGTCAACGCCGTGACTCACATGCGCGCCGTCTTCGGCGCTATCCGGGCGCTGCAGGCGCTCCGCGAGGACGAGCTCTTCGCTGCGGCCAAGGAGCACCGCGCCCCGTACGAGCTCGTGCGCTGGGTGGCCGAGAATGGGCGGCTTCCCGTCGTGACGTTCACTGCCGGAGGCATCGCCACGCCCGCCGACTCATCGCTCTGCATGCAGCTCGGTGCCGACGGCGTTTTCGTGGGCTCGGGGATCTTCAAGTCGGGCGACCCGGAGACGCGCGCGAAGGCGATCGTCGAGGCGACCACGCACTTCGACGACGCGAAGGTGCTGGCGGACGTCTCCGCCGGGCTCGGCGAGCCGATGGTCGGGATCTCCGCGAGCTCGCTCGCCGACGACGAGCGGCTCGAAGTCCGCGGTTGGTAGCGCCTGCGGTGGGGAGGTCGCTGCGCATTGGCGTCCTCGCTCTGCAGGGAGCGTTTCGCGAGCACGCAGCGGCGCTTCGCAAGCTGGGAGCGGAGGTCGTCGAAGTGCGGCTGCCCGACGAGCTCGACGATCTCGACGGGCTCGTGATCCCGGGAGGCGAGTCCACGACGATGATGCGCCTGGCCGAGCTCTACGGCCTCGACGACGCGATACGCGGCTACGACGGCGCGATCTTCGGCACGTGCGCCGGGATGATCGTCCTCGACCGCGACCACTGGGACCTCGCCGACCTCGCCGTCGACCGCAACGCCTTCGGACGACAGGTGCGGAGCTTCGAGGCGGATGTCGCTCTCGCGGACGACGAGATTCCGCTTCGCGGCGTGTTCATCCGGGCGCCGCGCATCCGAGACGCAGGTGCGGGCGTCGAGGTGCTCGGCGAGCTCGACGGCGAGCCCGTGCTCGTCCGTGACGGCCGGCTTCTGCTCGCGTCGTTCCATCCCGAGCTGACCGAGGACCTGCGCGTGCACGAGCTGTTCCTGCAGCTGGTCGAGGAGGCGAGCCGTGTCCGGGCATAGCAAGTGGTCGAGCATCAAGCACAAGAAGGGCGCCGCCGATGCGAAGCGCGGCCAGCTCTTCTCGAAGCTCTCGCGGGCGATCATCGTGGCGGCGAAAGAGGGCGGCCCCGACCCTGACGGCAACCTGGCACTGCAGAACGCGATCGAGAAGGCACGCTCCTACTCGATGCCGAAGGACAACATCGAGCGCGCGATCGCGAAGGGCTCGGGCGCCGACGCCGACGGCTCGACGTACGAGACGGTGGTGTACGAGGGCTACGGCCCCGAGGGCGTGGCGGTGCTCGTCGAGGCGCTGACCGACAACCGCAATCGCACCGCGTCGGAGGTGCGGCACGCGTTCACGAAGCACGGCGGCAACCTCGGCACTACCGGCGCGGTCGCCTGGCAGTTCGAGCGCCGCGGCGTCGTCGTCGTGGCGGCGGAAGGTTCCGACGAGGACGAGCTCGTGCTGGTCGCTGCCGATGCCGGCGCCGACGACGTTTCCCTCGACGGATCGAGCTTCGTCGTCACTGGTGCGCCCGAGTCGCTGACGCCGGTGCGGCAAGCGCTCGAGACGGCCGGGTTCGCCGTGGAGTCCGTCGAGCTCGCGATGGTCCCGAAGTCGACCGTTGCGGTCGCGGACGAGTCGACGGCGCGGCGGATCGTGAATCTCGTCGAAGGGCTAGAGGACACGGAAGACGTGCAGGACGTCTATGCGAACTTCGACATCCCCGAGGCCGTGCTCGAAGCGGTAGCGTCGTAGGCCTGTGGCGACTGTCACCGCAGACGTCGCGGATCGTCGAGCGGATCGGATCGAGTCGCTCCTCTCGGCGCGGCTGTTCGTCCAGCCGCAGCTCGTCGACGACCGCATCTTCTTCGTCTCGAACCTCTCCGGGCAGCTGAGCCTGTACGCGATGGACGCGTCGGGCGGCGTGCCCGAGCCGCTGATCCCGCCACGGATCGCGCTGCAGAACCCGGAGCTGGTGGGCGGCGAGCTCTACCACGTGCTGCCCCGGATCGGGCAGATCCTCGTGATGCTCGACTCGGACGGCGACGAGAACTACGTCCCGCACCTGATTCCGATCGAAGGCGGCTTCCCGGAGCCGCTCGTGGACGAGGTGTTCGTCTCGGGACGGGCGCATCTGGCCAAGGTCGACGACGACGCGGGCATCGCGTACTTCACCGTCGAGTCGCGCGAGGAATCGGTGCTGACTGCGGTTTGCGTCGACGTCGCCACGCGCGCGGCCGAGTCGCTGTGGCAGAGCACGTACGGCGCGCTCGTCGTGGCCTGGACGCCCGACCACTCGCGCATCGTGCTTGCCGACGGGTACACGATGGGCGACGTCGTCCTCTACGAGATCGACGCTGCGGGCGCCCGCACGATGCTGTTCGGAACTCCGATCGAGGAGCGCGACGCCGACGGCGAGTATCCGCTGAGCGGGTTCCAGGCCGGCCACGGCACGTCGAGCGGCGTGGGTGTCCTGCTGACGACGGCGCTGTACGACGACGCGGGCTCGCTCGCGTATCTCGACCTGTCGCGACCAGGAGAGCTGGAGCCGGTCGCACTCGACGGGCTCACTCACACGGGCGACGGCGAGCTCTACGGCCTCGAGCACCTCGAGGGCGACCGCTATCGGCTGACGTTCAACATCGACGGTTGTTCGTGGGCTTACGCGGGCTCGTTCGAGGAGGTTGGGCGGCGCTTCACGGTCGAACGCGTGCTCGTCGGCGAAGGCGAGCTCGCAGGCGGGGTACTCCACGGGATCGACTTCGACGCGGGCAGCGGCCGCTTCGTCGCGGCGTTCTGCACGGCGACCAGCCCGACGCAGCTCCACGTTCTACCCGCGGAAGACGGGCCGCCGGAGACGTTGACGCGCGAGCGCGCACTCGGCGTCGCGACCGATGTTCTCGCCGCGGGTGAGGACGCCTCCTTCGAGTCGCACGACGGCCTGCGCGTGTCCGCACGCCTGTACTTCCCTTCCGCCGAGCTCGGATACGAGGGGGCGCGGCCGCTCGTGTACTACGTGCACGGCGGGCCTCAAAGCCAGGAGCGGCCGGACTTCGCATGGTTCTCGATGCCGCTCGTCCAGATTCTCACGCTCGAGGGCTTCGCCGTATTCGTCCCCAACGCGCGCGGCTCGACCGGCTACGGCCTGGACTACTCGAAGCGCGTCGATCGTGACTGGGGCGGTCTCGACCGCCTCGACCACGTCCATGCGATGACCGAGGTGCTTCCGAAGGACGAGCGGCTCGACGTGGCACGGGCGGGCGTCGTCGGCCGCTCCTACGGTGGGTACATGACGCTGACGCTCGCGGCCCGGCATCCCGAGCTGTGGCGCGCGGCAGTGGACATGTTCGGGCCGTACGACCTCTTCACGTTCATCGACCGCCTGCCCGAGACGTGGAAGCCGTACTTCGCCATGGCGGTCGGGGATCCGGCGAAGGACGGCGACTTCCTGACGGAACGATCGCCGAGAACGCACATCGCGGACATCTCGTGCCCGCTCCTCGTGATCCAGGGCCAGAACGATCCGCGCGTCGTCGAGCGCGAGTCGCGCGACCTGGTCGAGAATCTGCGCGAGCTCGGACGGGACGTCGACTACCTCGTGTTCGAGGACGAGGGGCACGACGTCCTCAAGCTCGGCAACCGTGTCCGCTGCTACGAGACCATCGTCGGGTTCTTCTCGCACCACCTGTCCTAGCTCCCTGTTAGGGTCGCCGTCCAATGCGGTGGCTCTCGATCCTGGTGCTGGCTCTTGCGCTCGTCGCTGCCGGCTGCGGCGGAGGCGACGACGACTCGTCCGCCTCGGACACGACGACGGTCGAGGAGAACACCGACACCACCACGGACGAGACCACGACGGACGACACGACCGGCACCAGCGGCGACTTCGACTTCGCGGACGAGGACTGCCGAAGCCTCATCGCCGCGTACGCCTCCGTCAGCCAGGCACTCGCAGCGGCCGCCGGCGCCTCGAACGAGGACGTCGAGGCGCAGGCCGAGGCGTTCTCGCAGTTCGCCGACGACGTCCCCGAGGAGATCCGTGCCGATGTCCAGACGCTCGCCGACGCGTACGGGCAGTACATCGACGTGATCCAGGAGGCCGGCCTGCAGCCCGGCGAGATCCCGACCGCAGAGCAGGCGCAAGAGCTCCAGGCTGCGCTCCAGACGGTCGGCACCGAGGACGTCACGGCCGCGTCCGAGCGCTTGACCGCCTGGACGACCGAGAACTGCGGCTCGTAGCCTGAGCCTCCCGAGCCGGAGGAACATCCGGGCTCCCGCGTAACTTCTCTTCGTGAAGGTCCTCGGCATCGACCCAGGGATGGCTACGTGCGGGTACGGGATCGTCCACGGAAGCGACGGGCGCCTCCGGGCGGGGGTGTCGGGGTGCTGGCGAACGCCGGCGCGGGAACGGCTCGACGCCCGGCTGCTGACGATCTTCGAAGGGGTTCGGGGGCTCATTGCGGAGCACGAGCCCGACGCCGTCGCGCTCGAGGAGTCCTACGTGGGTGCCGACGCCCGCATCGCGCTCTCCGTCGGGCAGGCGCGCGGCGCCGTGCTCGTCGCGGCCGCCGCGGCGGGGGTCGAATGTGCTGAGCACGCGCCCGCGCGCGTGAAGCAGACGGTCTGCGGCTACGGACGGGCCGAGAAGGGACAGGTGCAGCGCATGGTCAAGCTCATCCTCGCGCTCGACGCCGAGCCGGCCTCCTCGCACGAGGCGGATGCCTTCGCCGTGGCGATTTGCCACGCGCTCGGCTCGCCGCTCGTCGGAGTCGCCAGGTGATCTCGCGGCTCCGCGGCACGCCGGCCGGACGCACGCTCGACGGCCTCGTGATCGACGTGGGAGGCGTCGGGTACCTCGTCAGCGCGACGCCGAGCGTGCTCCGGCGCGCCGACGGCGCGTCCGAGGTCACCGTCGAGACGTACCTGCACGTGCGCGAGGACGCCATGCAGCTCTACGGATTCGCGGACTCGGCCGAGCGAGCGCTGTTCGTCCAGCTGCTCGGCGTCAGCGGGATCGGGCCGAAGGTCGCGCTCGCTGTCGTCTCGAGCGCTTCGCCGGAGGAGCTCCAGCGTGCGATCGCCCTCAGCGACTCCGCCCGGTTCCAGGCGATTCCCGGCATCGGCAAGAAGACGGCGGAGCGCATCGTCCTCGAGCTCGAAGGCTCGATCGCCGAGGCCGTGGCGTCGCCCGGCACCGAGGGCAAGAGAGAGCTCGTCGCGCGCGATGCCCTCGTCGAGCTCGGATACTCGCTCGTCGAGGCGGAGCAAGCGCTGGCCGCGATCGATCCCGATTTGCCCGCGGGGGAGCGAGTACGCGAAGCGCTCAGGAGCGCTGCGTAGTGAGCCAGTTCCTGGCACCCGTTCTCCGCGAGGGAGACGAGGAGGTTGAGCAGTCACTGCGGCCGAGGCGACTGGACGAGTTCGTCGGGCAGGAGCGCACGAAAGAGCAGCTCGACATCGCGTTGCAGGCCGCGAAGGCGCGCGGCGAGGCGCTCGACCATGTCTTGCTCGTCGGCCCGCCTGGCCTCGGGAAGACGACGCTCGCCACGATCATCCGCGAGGAGCTCGACGTCGGCATTCGCACGGTCGCCGGTCCCGCGCTCGAGCGAAAGGGCGACATGGCGGCGATCCTGACGAGCCTCGACTCGAAGGACGTCCTGTTCGTCGACGAGATCCACCGCGTGAACCGCGCGATCGAGGAGATCCTCTACCCGGCGCTCGAGGACTTCCGGCTCGACATCGTTGTCGGCCAGGGAGCGGGCGCGCGGACGCTGACGCTCGACCTGCCGCACTTCACGCTCGTCGGCGCCACGACCCGCACCGGGCTGCTCACCACGCCTCTGCGCGACCGCTTCGGGATGACCTTCAGGCTTGGCTATTACGAGCAGGACGAGCTCGCGACGATCGTGCGGCGCTCGGCCGGCATCATGGGCGTCGAAGTCGCGGATGTGGCTGCGGACGAGGTCGCTCGCCGCGCGCGAGGGACGCCGCGTGTCGCGAACCGCATCCTGCGGCGCATCCGCGACGTCGCCGAGGTGCGACATACCGGCGCGGTCACGATCGAGGTCGCACGCGAAGCTCTCGAGCTGCTCGAGGTCGACGAGGCCGGGCTCGAGCGGGTCGACCGTGAGCTCCTCTCCGCGATCGCGCACAAGTTCGGCGGCGGGCCGGTGGGGCTGTCGACGCTGGCGGTGTCCCTCGGGGAAGAGCCGGACACGATCGAGGACGTCTACGAGCCGTATCTCCTGCAGCTCGGGTTCCTCCAGCGAACGCCGCGTGGACGAGTCATCACAGAGCTCGGACGGGACCACATCGGAGCAGAACGCAAGGGCGAGGGGCTCTTCTAGGATGTCCGCCCACGTCTGGACCCCCGGCGCTGCAGGACCGCTCGACGAGTTCGTCAGCCGGCTCACCCGAATGATCGCCGCCTTCGCGAGCGAGCACGAGCTCGAGCAAGCCGAGGTGTGCATCGAGCTCGCCGACGGCTCCCGCTTCACGCTCGCGACTGCGAGCCCGGAGCCAGGCTTCGGGTTCTTCTCGCTGACGCCCTATCAGGGAGAGGGCGACGAGCCGAAGCAGCTCATCGTCCCGATCGGGGCGGTTCGCTCGATCGAGATCTCGGCGCCGGACCCAGAGCGTCCGGTCGGCTTCGTCCCCGCCGAGTAGCGAGCTCGCTCAGCCCCTGTACTGGAGCTCGTTCCAGGACGGAACGGGAGCAAGCTCGAGCAGCGTCCGGCCGCCCTGAGGCTCGGCGTACCCGAAGTCCCCGGTGTCCTCGAGCCACGACACGTCGAGCAGGCCCTCCTTGACCCGGTGGTCGAGCCAGGCCCCGCGGAAGACGAGCTTGCGCAGCCAGTAGACGAGCGACTCGCCGTTCTGCAGCGAGACGCGCTCCCAGTGGCGCACGAGGTAGAGGCCGAGACCGCTGCGCGGGTCCTCGATGCGCCCGTCCGCGACGAGCTCCACGAGGTCGGCGGACTCCTGCTCGTCCACGTCGTTCGAGGCGAGCAGTTCGAGCCGCACGGCTGCGGCGATGACACGCTCTTCGAAGTCGGTCGCGGAGAACTCGAAGCGGTGGCCCAGGAACTCGACGACGAAGTCGTCTCCGGAGCGGTAGTTGGCGGCAAGCATCGGGCTCAGCGTATCTAGGCTTCTGGACATGGGAGATCGTCGCCTGTGGGCGGTCATGGCCGTCGTCGTGCTCGCGATCTGGCTCGTCGGCGCCGCCGTGACGAAGTACTCGCTCGAGCAGATGGCGTTCGTCACCCCGGTCGCCGTCGTGGTGGTCGGAGCAACGATCGGCATCGTCCTGCTCTGGGTCAAGGTGGTCACGGACTCCGTCCGGCGGCGCCGAGAACAGCAGTAGTCACGCGCGGATACGGCGTCCGACGCCCTCCGTACCGTCACCTGCGTGACGAGCTCGTGGACGATCGCACCGGTCGATGCACGCGCGGCGGCGGTGCTCGCTCGCGAGGTCGGCGTCAGCGAGGTAACGGCGTCGGTGCTCGCCCGACGTGGGTACGAGGACCCGGCCGGCGCGAGACGCTTCCTGGACGCCGAGCTCCCCGGCCACGACCCGTTCTTGCTGGGTGACATGGCGACCGCCGTCGAGCAGATTCACAACGCCGTCGAAGGAGGCAAACGAATCTGCGTTCACGGGGACTACGACGTCGACGGCATCTGCGCGACAGCCCTCGCGATGCTGCTCCTGCGCGAGCTCGGAGCCGACGTCCACTGGCACTTGCCGAGCAGGTTCGAGGAGGGTTACGGCGTCTCGCGAGAGACGCTCGGCCGGCTCGCGGACGACGGTGTCGGGCTGCTCCTGACGGTCGACTGCGGGATCACGGCGATCGAGGAGGTCGCGGACGCGGCGCGTCGCGGTCTCGACGTGGTCGTGACGGACCACCACCGGCCCGGCGACGTCCTTCCCGACTGCCCGGTCGTGGCCACCAGGCCGTCGAGCTACCCGTTTCCCGAGCTGTGCGGAACGGGCGTCGTATACAAGCTCGGCGAGGCGCTCCTCGGCACGGATCACCCGGCCGTCCGTCGCAACCTCGACCTCGTCGCGCTGGCGACGATCGCGGACGTCGTCCCGCTCGTCGACGAGAACCGGGCGCTTGCGGCGGCCGGCCTCCGGGCGCTCGCCGCGACCGGCCGCCCGGGCCTCCAGGCACTCATGCGGAGCGCCGGCGTCGACCCCGCGACCGTCGACTCGGGCGCCGTCGGGTTCAGGCTCGCGCCACGCATCAATGCCGCCGGGCGGCTCGGTCGGCCCGATCTCGCCCTCGAGCTCGTCCTCACGGACGACGCCGACGAGGCCCGCAGGCACGCCGCGACGCTCGAGGAGCTGAACCGCGACCGTCAGGCCGTGGAGGACCGAATCCTGCGCGAGGCCGTCGCCGCCGTCGAGGAGATGGTCGAGCCTCGTCGCCGTCGCCGAGGGTACGTCCTCTGGAACGAGGACTGGCACGAGGGCGTCATCGGAATCGTCGCGTCACGGCTCGTCGAGCGGTTCCACCGGCCCGTCGTCCTGATCACGCGCTCCCAGGAGCGGTGGAAGGGCTCGGGGCGCTCGATTCCCTCGTTCGATCTGCACGGCGCCCTCGCCGCGTGCTCCGCGACACTGGAGCGGTTCGGCGGACATCGAGCTGCAGCCGGCCTCTCGATCCAGGCGGAGAATCTCGATGCGTTCGCCGACGCCTTCGCGGCGCATGCGGACGCCCATCTCGAGCAGGGCGACCTCTTCGAGGTGGTGAAGATCGACGCTGTCGTCTCGGCCCGCGACCTGACGCTCGACCTTGCCGAGGAGCTGGCGCGGCTCGCGCCGTTCGGTCTCGGAAATCCGGAGCCGACGCTGCTCGTGCCGGCGACAGAGGCGGTCGCTCCGGCGACCGTCGGCGAGGGGAAGCATCTCCGCTTCCGGGTTCGCCAGCACGGCCGCGACGCAGGAAGCGCGATTGCCTTCGGTCAAGGCACGCAGATCGACCGCCTACGCGCCGCCGGGCGCTTCGACGTCGCGTTCCGGCTGAAGGAGAACCACTGGAACGGGACGGTCGCACCGCAACTCGTCGTCCGGCGCGTCTTCGATACGCCCGAGGGCTACGAGGAGCTGCGTGCCTCGCTCGCAGAGCTCTGGCGGCTGGGCGAGGATGCTTGGACGCCGGAGGCAAGGCGCATCTTCGCGGAGCTCGAGCTCGACGACGGCGCGCGGCGCCAACTGCTCGAATCCGAGTCGTTCCGTATCCTCCTCCTCGATCCGGCGCTCCCACGCGCCGCATAGAGGTCAGCTCAGGCCTGGGCGTGACGGCGTCAACGCGTCACGCATGACGAGCGCGAGCCGACGAGCCGTGCGACGACGCCACCAGCGTCTGAAACCGGTCATGGGAGGTCGGAGTTCGCGGGCACCTGACGAGCTCCTGCCTGTGCGGGAGGAGCCCGAAACCGGGCTGAGTACACTGATTCCATGAGTGTCCTCGACGCGAAGCGGCATCGCGAAGACCTGGTCGAGGAGCTGATCGCCGAGGTCGAGGCGTACAACCCCGACGTCGAGAAGGAGCTGCTCCGGCGGGCGTTCGAGTTCGCCGAGCGCGCGCACGCAGGTCAGACACGCCGGTCTGGCGAGGAGTTCATCCATCACCCGCTCGGTGTCGCTCGCATCTGCGCGGAGCTCCATCTCGACGAGCAGACGATTGCGGCAGCGCTCATGCACGACGTCGTCGAGGACACGGACTCCGACCTCGACGAGGTCCGGACCGAATTCGGCGCCGACGTCGCTCAGCTCGTCGAAGGTGTCACGAAGCTGACACGCATCACCTTCCAGAGCCGCGAGCAGGCCGAGGCCGAGAACTACCGCAAGATGATCGTCGCGATGGCGCAGGACGTACGCGTCATCCTCATCAAGCTCGCCGACCGCCTGCACAACATGCGGACGATCGAGTACCAGACGAAGCAGAAGCAGGCGCAGAAAGCTCGCGAGACGCTCGAGGTCTACGCGCCGCTCGCCCACCGGCTCGGCATCCACGCCCTCAAGTGGGAGCTCGAGGACCTCGCGTTCCAGACGCTGCATCCCCGCAAGTACGCGGAGATCAAGGCGATGGTGGCCGACCAGCGCGCCGATCGCGAGGCGCAGGCCGAGAAGGCTGCGGAGGTTCTCGCCGACGAGCTAACGAAAGCCGACGTTCCGGCGGACATCTCGGCGCGAGCCAAGCACCTCTACTCGATCTACGACAAGATGGCCAAGCGCGGCCGCGAGTTCAACGAGATCTACGACCTGACCGCGATTCGCGTGATCTGCGAGCGGTCGGGGGAAGACGGGACGCGCGACTGCTACGCCGCGCTAGGGCTCGTGCACTCGCTGTGGAAGCCCATGCCCGGGCGGTTCAAGGACTTCGTCGCGATGCCCAAGCTCAACCGCTACCGCTCGCTGCACACGACCGTGATCGGGCCCGAGGGACGCCCGCTCGAGATCCAGGTGCGCACGCGGGACATGCACGAGGAGGCGGAGTACGGCGTCGCGGCCCACTGGGTGTACAAGCGCGGGCGCGCGGCGAAGGCCGACGACGAGTGGCTCACCTGGGTGAAGTCGCTGATGGAGGGGCAGAACGAAGACCAGGATCCGGGCGAGTACATGCGGAGCCTGCGGACGGACCTCTTCGCCGAGGAGGTGTACGTCTTCACGCCGAGGGGCGAGGTCAAGGTGCTCCCCTCGGGAGCAACGCCGATCGACTTCGCGTACGCGGTGCACACGGACGTGGGCCATAGGACGGTCGGCGCGAAGGTCAACGGCCGCATCGTCCCGTTGCACTACCGCCTCCGCAGCGGCGACTTCGTCGAGATCCTCACGTCGAAGTCCGGGCGCGGCCCGTCCCGGGACTGGCTTGCGCTCGTCACTTCGTCGCGTGCCCGCAACAAGATCCGCCAGTGGTACCAACGCGAGACGCGCGGTGAGACCGAGGCCAAGGGCCGCGAACTGCTCGACCAGGCGCTGAAGGCGCAGAAGCTCCCGTATCGCAAGCTGCAGGGATCGAGTGTCCTCGCGCAGGTCATTCGCGAGACGGGCTTCAAGAAGGCGGAGGACTTCTACGTCGCACTCGGCGCCGGGAAGCTCTCGCCGACCCAGATCGTCAACAAGGTCATCCAGCGGCTCAAGACCGAGGAGGTCGCCTCCGAGCCGGTCGTTACGACCAAGCCGTCGCGCGCCCGCAAGGCCGTGGCGAGCGATCGTGTGGGCATCCACGTCACGGGTGTCCAGGACGTGCTCGTGCGTCTCGCGAAGTGCTGCACGCCGGTACCCGGCGACCAGATCGTCGGCTACATCTCGATGGGCCGCGGGATCACGGTGCACCGCGAGGACTGCCCGAACGTGCGGGCGCTCAAGCGCAACCCCGAGCGCTTCACGCAGGTGGAGTGGGAGGGGGGAGCGTCGTCCGGGTTCCTCGTGCAGATCGCCGTCGACGCCTGGGATCGGTCACGCCTGCTCGAGGACGTCGCACGGACGTTCGCCGAGCACGGCGCCAACATCGTGTCGTACGGCGGCGTCGTCGAGGACGGCATGGCCCGGAACTGGTACACCGCCGAGGTGGGGGACGTAAAGGAGCTCCGCTCGCTCCTGACGGGTCTCCGGAACCTCGACGCAGTGTTCGACGCCTACCGTGTGACACCGTCGTAGACGGCTAGAGCGGCCAGTCGGGCCGGTCGCGCAGTGCCACGAAGTCCTCGTCCTTCGCGATCGCGTCGCTCCACTCGGGCTTCAGCTCGAGCGCTCGCGTCACGTGCGCGATCGCATCGTCGGAGCGACCGGCGAGCGCCTCGGCGCAGGCGAGGTTGTAGAGCGTCGCCGGGTGGTCGGGGCGACGCTGGAGGGCGTCCTCGAGCTCGGCGACGTACGACTCGTAGTCACCCGCCGTGCGATGGCGCTCGGCGGCGAAGTAGTCCTCCCACGGCGATGGCTCGTACGCCGCATCGCGCGGCCCGCCGACGGCCAGCACCGACGTTCCCGGCTCTTCGGCCCGAGCATGGCGTCGCACCTCCGGGTCGCGGATGAACACGATCGTTCCGGCCGGCGCGTCGAGCGTTTCGTCACCGAGCGTGAAGGTCGCCCGGCCGGCAAGCACGACGTAGACCTCCTCGTGCCCGAGCGAGCGCTCCGTGTGCTCTTCGACGACGTCGTCGCCTATGTTCGGCGCGACGTACGCGTTTATCCCGAACGCGCCGACGTCGAGCGTTCGGCGCACGGGGCGCCACAGGAGCTTCCCGTCGACGACGGCAATCGGGTCGATCGCGTCGAGGTGCACGCTCTGCCAGCCGTCGGGCACGGCAGAAACCTAGCTGCGCGCCTCCACGGAGACCGGCCGTGCGTAGACGAGGTAGCGCTGGCTCGCGAAGAACCGGGGATGGCACGCCTGGAGGACGAGCTCCTCGCGTCCCCTGGACTCGAGCACCGAGAGGTCGTTGTCGTCCACGATCCGGTGTCGGGTCACGCGGTACTCGACCGTGCCGTATGGAAGCTCGACCGTGATCGTGTCGCCCGGCTCGAGCTCGTCGACAGCCGAAAACGGCGCACCGTATGTCGTCCGATGCCCGGCGACGTACACCAGCTCGCCCTCGCCGGGCATGAAGCTGTCCTCGTGCCGGCCCGGCCCGCGTCGCAGGTCGCTCGTACTCGTCCCGTTGACGACAACGATGCTGAGATCGAGGCGTGGCACCTTCAGGCGGCCGATAGGGTCCCCGTCGTCGCTCGCGAGCCTGAACCGCCTTGCCTCGCGCGACACGTCGTCTCGGGACGGTGGAGTGTTGCCCGTTTCGGAGACGGGATCGGCCGCAGGCCTCCATTCGTCGAAGGCGCTGTCGAGGTTCGACGCGAGCCGCCGCTGCTCGTACGCTGTATACGCCGTCGTGAACGGGTCCTTCCAGAGATACACGGTGGCGGCCCAGGCAAGGACGCCGATGCCGATGACGAGGAGGAGCGTTCCGAGGCGATGTCCCATGGCTCGAACACAGAGTACGGAGAGCCGCGGAGCCGGTTAGTCGTGATCACGAGAACGCAACGCACGCTCATCGTGGCTGCAGCCGTCGCAGCCATCGCCGTTTCGGCGAACTGCAAGCTCAGGCGCGTACTTCTCCCAGTCGTGGGGATGGGTCGCGCTCGCCTTCCTCGTCCCGACGACGGTGCTCCTCATCTTGGACCGCGTCTCGGTGCCGGGTCAGCTGCGCATCGCATTCGCGTCGCTTATGGGGGGCGTCGGCGTGTGGATCGCCTTGTCGACTGTGTGGTCGATCTGGCACCTGGATCGGTGCGCGAGGTCGAGCGGGTTCTCGTGTACGTCGCGTTCGCTCTGGCCGTCGCCCTCGTGCTCAAGCGCGGCGACGGTCCGGGAGTCTTCGCCGGGCTGCTCACCGGCATCACGGTGGTCACCGCGTACGGGCTCGCGACGCGCCTGCTTCCGGACCGATTCGACGCCTACGATCGACCCGCTCAACCCGTACCGGCTCGCAGAGCCACTCGGGTACTGGAACGCCTTCGGCCTCTTTACGGCGATCGGGGTGATCCTCGTCGTCGGTCGCGGTTGCGCACGCGCGGCGATCCTGGCCTGCAATCGTCGCGGGAGCGACCGCTCCGATCCTCGTGACGCGCTGTACTTCGCGTTCTCGCGCGGCTCCTGGCTGGCTCTCTTTCTGGGGCTCGCAGCTGCCGTCGCGCTCGACCCGCGACGCGTCACCGTGCTCTGGACGCTCCTCGTTCTTGCTCCAGCCGTCGGTCGCGGCGTGGCCGTTGCGTCGCGTCAGGAAGCGATCACGACTGAGGATGCGCCGTCGGCGGCCGCAGCTCGCGAAGGTCATCGGCTCGCGTGGCTCATCGCCGGGATGATCGTGTGCTCGGCGGCGCTGGGCTGGATCGCCCATCGGTTCGCGCGAGCGCGTACCGATCGCGACCCGGCCTTCGGCTCGGTGTTCGCGGCCGTTCTCGCCGCGGGAGCCGTTGGTGCGGCATCGCTCGTCGTCGGTGGCCGCCGGCGGTCGGACCCGTGAGCGCTCTCGAGGAGCATTCGCAGATCGCTTCGAGGCGGAGCCTGTGTCAGGGCCGGGCCTCAACGATCGCCTATTCAGCGCGTCGGGCGGCGGCCGCGCGGAGTCGATCCGCGTCGCATGGGACAGTGCGGTCTCGAGAATCCCGTCGTCGGAACCGGGCGCCGGCACGTTCGAAATCGTCTGGTACGAGCGCAGGCCGGCTGCGTATGCGATTCGCGACGCGCATTCCCTTTACGCCGAGACGCTCGCCGAGCTGGGCTTCGTGGGGCTCGCGCTTCTCGTGGCGCAGCTCTGATCGTCCCTCTCGCCGCGGCTGTGCGGGCGCGACGTTCGCGGTTCGTTGCGCCCGCATGTGGCGCCTATCTCGCCTGGGTGTCGGCAAGCGGCCTCGACTGGCACTGGGAGATGGTCGGCCTTACCATGATCGCGTTCCTGGCGGGCTCGGTTGCGCTGCTTGCGGCGGAACGTCGCCCACGTGGCCCACTGCACCCGGGAAGTCGCCTTGCGCTGGTCGGGCTGACGGCCACTCTGAGCGTTCTTGCGGTCTGGAGCCTCGTCGGCAACCAGGCGCTGTTCGCCGGCCGCGACGCAATCGAGCGCGAGGACTGGGTCGAGGCGCGCGACCACGCACGCCGTGCACAAGCACTCCTGTTCTGGTCGCAGGAGCCCGACCTCGTGCGTGCCGACGCCGCGGCGGGGCTTGGTGATCGCGAGGGGGCGCTACGTGCCAGTCGCGAGGCGATCGAGAAGGACCCACGCAACTGGCTCGCATGGCTTCGGCTCGCCCAGGTCGCACGCGGCGTCGAGAGTGACGCCGCGTACGACCGGGTGCATGAACTCAACCCTCTCGTCAAGGGTCTACCAGGCGAGTGAGCTTCCGAGGATCCGGCTAGTTCTTCCGCTGCTCGCGGCGCCGGAGGACGAGCCCGCCAGCAACCAGTGCGCCGCCGATGGCGACGACACCGAGGAGCGAAAGACCGGTGTTCGGAAGCGCTTGGGACTCTGCGGCGGCCGAGGCGGAGTCGCCACCCGCCGTCGCCGAGACCTGAACGCCCGCGACCTTGTCCCCGTACTGATCCGTGGCCGGGGACTGCGCATAGGCAGCGCCTCCCAGTGCCAGGAAGAGCCCGACGACAAGAGCGATGTATGCAGCCGCGAACAACGCGGATGAACGTGCTTTACCCATTTCCTCAACCTCCCGATCGGAGGATACAGACGCTCGAGCAAATGTCGACACCAGCCGAACGTCTAGGTGTTACCTAGACCGCCGGACGCCGGCGCCTCACGGGCGTACGTCGAGCGTGACCTCGATGGTCTGCCGGTCGCCGTTTCGGAGGACGACGACGGGAATCGTCTCGCCGGGGCGTCGCGCGTCCACGGCGCTCTGCAGCGCGGTGGGCGACGTGACGGCCTGGCCGTCGAATTCGACGATCACATCGCCGCCGGTCGGAACCTCCTGGCCGTCGACGAGCTCGGTGCCGGTCGCGGCACGGAGGCCAGCCTCGTCCGCGGGCGTGTCGGGAACGACTTCCGTGATCGCGACGCCATCGTCGACCGGCGCCATGCGTACGCCCAGATACGCGTGCTCCACCTCGCCCGTCGAGATGAGCTGACGGACGATGGAGCGGACCGTACTGGACGGAATCGCGAACCCGACGCCGTCCGAGCCACCAGACTCACTTTCGATCTGCGCGTTGACTCCGATCACGCGGCCCCGTCCGTCGAGGAGCGGGCCGCCGGAGTTGCCGTGGTTGATCGCGGCATCGGTCTGGATCGTGTCGATGATCGTGAAGTTGTTCGGCGCGGTCATCTCGCGGTGGAGCGCGCTCACGATTCCGCTCGTGATCGTTCCCTCGAGCCCGAACGGGCTTCCCAGCGCGAGCACCGGATCACCGACATCGACCGCGCTGGAGTCCGCCAGAGTCAGCGGAGCGAGCAGCCCGGTGGGAGCGTCGACCCGGAGGACGGCGAGGTCGGTCGACGGATCCGTCCCGATCAGCTCGGCGTCGAGCTCGACGCCGTTCCAGAAGCTCACCGAGATCGAGGACGCGCCGGCAACGACGTGCTGATTCGTGACGACGTGGCCGATGCGGTCGTATACGAACCCGGATCCCTGCGCGCGCGACGAGGCGCCGCCGGCGGCGATCTCGACGACCGCGTTCGATGCCTGCTCGTAGATCTCGCTCGCCGACATGCCGCCGACCGCAACAGGATCCGAGCCGTCGACGGTCACCTGCCGGACGACCGTAGTCGAGCCGTCGTCGAGGACGGCGATCGCGGTAGCGCCCAGTCCGACACCGAGGACGAGTACGGCGCCGAGACCGGCGACGAGTGCGGCGCGAGAGCGCTTGCTGGCCATGCTCCCAGTGTGGCGGAAGCCGCCCTGTCCACGCATGAGCGCTGCGTAAGGGGTGGCTAAGAAGTCGCTAAGACGCGGGCCTGAGGTCGCCGCGAAGATCACAATGCGGGCGATGAACATCCTGGTCGTGGATGACGAGCGAGCCGTTCGGGAGTCCCTCCGCCGAGCGCTGGAGCTCGAGGGCTACGACGTCGAGCTCGCGGAAGACGGCGAGGCCGCGCTCGAGCGACTGGAAGGGACCGCGCAGGCGGACGCGGTGATCCTCGACGTGCTCATGCCGGGCATCGACGGCCTCGAGGTCTGCCGACGGCTGCGGGCGGGGGCCAATCCCATTCCCGTGCTCATGCTCACTGCGCGCGCTGAGGTCGACAGCCGGGTCGCGGGGCTCGACGCCGGGGCGGACGACTACCTGCCGAAGCCGTTCGCGCTCGCGGAGCTCCTCGCGCGGCTCCGCGCGCTGCTCCGCAGGGCGGCGAACGGCGACGACACGACGGACATCCTGCGATTCGCCGATCTCGAGGTCGATCTGGGGACGCGCGAGGTGCGCCGGGCGAGCATGGCGATTGAGCTGACGCGCACCGAGTTCTCGCTGCTCGAGCTCTTCCTCAGGAACCCGCGTCAGGTGCTGACGCGCTCGATCATTTTCGAGCGGGTGTGGGGCTACGACTTCGGCCCGACCTCGAACTCGCTCGACGTGTACATCGGGTATCTGCGGCGCAAGACCGAAGAGGGCGGCGCATCGCGCCTGATCCACACCGTGCGCGGTGTCGGTTACGCGCTCCGTGAGGCATGACGTTCAGGACGCGCATCGCCGTCTCGGCTGCCGCCGCGGTCGCCCTGACGGTCGTCGCGGCGTCGATCCTCCTCTATCTCGTCGCGCGCGACCAGCTGCGGGCTTCCGTGGACGAAGCGCTGGAGGCACGCGCTGCGGAGATCTCCGTGCAGCAGCTCGGGATCCTTCCCGGCCAGGGAGAGAGCTACCTCGCCGTCCGCCCGGAGTTCGGCGAGGCGCGTGGATACGTGCAGCTCGTACGCAGCGACGGATCCGTGCTCGCGCCGCCACGCCAGGACCTTCGTATCCCCGTCGACGACGACGTCCTGGCGGTTGCTGGCCAGAGAGGCGCCGCCTTCTGGAGGAACATCGACGTCGACGGGACGCATCTTCGGGTCTTCACGTTCGCGTACGGGCCCAACGCGGCAGTCCAGGTCGCACGTCCGCTGACCGAGGTCGACGAGTCGCTCCGCCGCATCGGGCTAGTGCTGCTCCTGATCGCCGCCGGTGGCATCGTCATCGCGGCCGGGCTCGGGCTGGTCGTCGCGCGCGCCGCGCTCTCGCCCGTTCGCGACCTCACGGAGACGATCGAGCGCGTCAGCGAGACGCGGGATCTCTCCGAGCGGATCGAGGTCTCGGGCAACGACGAGCTCAGCCGGCTCGCGATCAGCTTCAACACGATGCTCGGCGCGCTCGAGGAGTCGACGCGTGCCCAGCGCCAGCTCGTCGCGGACGCCTCGCACGAGCTTCGAACGCCCCTCACGAGCGTGCGCACGAACATCGAGGTTCTCGCCGGCGACCGTATGCTCCTTCCGGAGGATCGCGCGCGCCTCCTCACGGACGTCGTGGAACAACTCGGTGAGATGACCAACTTGATCTCGGAGCTGATCGAGCTGGCGCGAGCGGAGCAGGTCGCGGCGGAGCGTGAGGAGGTCCGGCTCGACCTCCTCGTCGCGGACGCGGTCGAGCGCGCCCGACGGAACCGCCCGGAGGTCGTCTACACCGTCGACCTTGAACCGGCGACCGTCGCCGGCGTCCCGGTGACCCTGGAGCGCGCCGTCGGGAATCTGCTCGACAACGCCGCGAAGTGGAGCCCGGCCGGCGGCGAGGTCGAGGTCGCAGTGCGTGGCGGACGGCTGATCGTGCGAGATCACGGGCCGGGGATCACCGACGAGGACTTGCCTTACGTCTTCGACCGCTTCTACCGCGCGCGCGCAGCACGCGGTCTGCCAGGCTCGGGGCTCGGTCTCGCGATCGTGCGCCAGGTCGCCGAGTCCCACGGCGGCGGCGTGGTGGCGGAGCGGGCGGAGGGCGGAGGGACGCAAATGGTGCTGACGCTCGGCGGGTCGCACGGGCTCGCCACCTCGTCGTAGTCCTCGGATCTTCTTATTTCGCTCTCAGTGCGCTCTTAGCCGCCGCTGGTCTGATGCCGGCCATGACGAGACGACGAAAGCTCACGTTCGCAGCTGGTGCCGTGGCTGTCACGCTCCTCGTTGCAGCCGTCGCTGCGGCAGGCGCGGTTGCCGCTTCCTGGGTGCTCGAGCCGAGCGAGGAGAGCAAGGCGGTCATCGACGACGCTGCGTCGCAGCTCGGCGTCGAGCCTGCCGAGCTGTCCGACGCGCTGAAGCAGGCGCTGAAGAACCGCATCGACGAAGCGGTCGATGACGGCCGCCTGACCGAGGAGCAGGCCGACGAGCTCAAGACGCGCGTCGACGCGGACGAGTTCCCGCTGCTCGGCGGCCTCGGACTGTTCGGTCGCGGTTTCCATGGCGGCCCGGGGCCTGGACACTTCGAGCTCCTCGAGACTGCAGCGTCCTATCTCGACCTGACCGAGGCAGAGCTCCGCGACGCGCTCGAGGACCAGACGCTCGCCGAGATCGCCGAGGAGCAAGGCAAGACCGCCTCGGGTCTCGTGCAACAGCTCGTCGCGACGCAGACGAAGCGGATCGACGAAGCGGTCGTCGACGGCAGGATCACGGAAGAGCAGGCCACTGAGCTCGAGACGGGACTGAACGAGCGGATGCAGGAGCTCGTGAACGGCGAGCTTCGCGGGCGCGGCGACGGCGAGCAACACCGGTTCTGGCCCGGTGTCGGCTCGCCGCGCGCGCCACCGTCGTTCTTCGGCGGGCCTCCCGCATAGGGGCGAACGTACGGACTCGGGGTCAGGCGCATGTCTGGCCTCGAGCCGCTTGTAGAGAACTCCGACGACAAACGCCGCGCGCCCGTCGCGAAGACGAGCGCGCGGCTCCCTTCCCCTCTCCCCAAATCTCCTTGTAGTCACGCATTTGGGGCATGCAATCCCTCGAACGAGTTATCTCCCTCGATCGGGGGATGCTCATGCCTCCCAGACCTCGCCGCCCGTGTCCCAGCCGATGAGCACCTGAGGCGCGACGCGGGTGACGACCTGTTCGAGGAAGCGCGGGTCGGGCTCACCATCGATCCAGAGCTCGCCGACGATCGCGCCCTCGAAGGCGATAGGAACGCGCGTGCGTCGCGCTTCGTCCGGGTCGCCGGCGACCGGCCCGAGGGCGACGTCGTCGCCCTCGACGAAGCCGATCCCCGCCCAGACGACGTCAGGCTCGGCCACGAGAGCCGACACGGTTCCGCGGAGGACGTCGTCGGCGTCCGGCGATTCGGCGAGGAGGCGGTCGATCGTCTCGAGCGCGGCCGCGCTCACCCCTCGAGGTCGCCGCCCTCGAAGGCGCCTATCGTCGCGCGCAGGTCGTCCGGGACCGGTGTCGGACGTCGCGTCTCGACGTCGATGAGCACGAGGGTCTGCTGCGCCGTCACCATCAGCGCGTCGTCCGGCAGACGATAGGCGGCGCACTCGTAGGTCATGCTCGTCCGCCCGATCCGCGACACGCGCACGAAGGCCTCGATGAGGTCGTCGAAGCGAGCCGGAGCGTGGTACTCGACCGACGATGCGCGCATCACGAGCTCGCACCCCGGTGTCCTGAGCCCACCGAGGTGCCGGTGGTACTCGGTGCGCGCGTGGTCGAAGTACGGCAGGTAGCGGCCGTAGTAGACGACGCCTTGCGCGTCCGTATCGGAGAACCAGACGCGTGCCAGGGCCGAGTACTTGAACGGCGGTCGCCGCTCCGTGACGCGACCGAGCTCCGGGAGGCCGGTCACGCGCGAATGACTCCGAGCACCTCGTCGCGCTTCTCGACCATGCGCTCCTCCGACAGCGCCTCGAGGTTGAGGCGCAGCAGCGGCTCCGTGTTGGACGGTCGCACGTTGAAGTGCCAGTCGTCGAAGTCGATCGAGATCCCGTCCAGGTGCGAGACACGACCGCCTTCGGCCGTGTAGCGCTCCTTGAGCTCCTGGAGCTTCAGAGGCACGTCCGGGACGGGCGTGTTGATCTCTCCGGTCAGGAAGAAACGCTCGCGGTATGGCCGGAGCAGCTCCGACAGCGGCGCGCCGCTGCGCGAGAGCAGCTCGAGCATGACGAGGAACGGCACGACTCCGGTGTCGGCCTGCGAAAAGTCGCGGAAGTAGTAGTGCGCCGACACTTCCCCTGCGAAGACGGCGTCCTCCGCGCGCATCCTCTGCTTGATGAAGGCGTGCCCGACGCGGTTCACGAGAGGTGTCCCGCCACATCGCGCGATCGTCTCCGGTACGGCCCAGCTCGCGCGCACGTCGTAGATCACCTTCTCGCCCGGTGACTTCGCGAGCACGGCCTCGGCGAGCAGTGCCGTGACGAAGTCGCCGGGGACGAACTCGCCCGCGTCGTCGACGAAGAAGCAGCGGTCGGCGTCGCCGTCGTACGCGACACCCAGGTCGGCCTTCTCGTCGCCGACCTTCGCGACGATGAACTCGCGGTTCTCAGGCAGTAGCGGATTCGGCTGGTGGTTCGGGAAGGTTCCGTCGGGCTCGAAGTAGCAGCGAACGACGTCGAGCTGGGGCAGTCGCTCGAGGACGGGCGGCAGCATCGCGCCTGCCATGCCGTTTGCGGCATCGACGACGACGCGCAACGGCCTGATCGACTCGACGTCGACGAAGGACAGGACCTTCGAGACAAAGCTCGGCCAGACGTCCTCGCTCCGTGCCGACCCGCGCCGTTCGGACGTGCCGAATTCACGCTCCGCACGCGTGCGAATCTCCGCGAGACCCGAGTCGCCTCCGACCGGCAGCGCGCCGCGCCGGACGATCTTCATCCCCGTGTACTCCTTGGGATTGTGCGACGCGGTCACGTAGATGCCCCCGTCGAGGCTCAGTTCGGAGACGGCGTGGTAGAGCATCTCCGTCCCGACGAGCCCGAGCTCGACCACGTCCGAGCCGGCGTCCGCAACACCGTCCACGACCGCTCGATACATGGCCGGGGAGGACGTCCGCATGTCGTGCCCGACCGCGACCGCGCGGGGCTCGAAATGCTCGGCGTAAGCCCGTCCGACGCGGTACGCACCGTCCTCGTCCAGCTCCCTCGGGTAAACCCCACGGATGTCGTAGGCCTTGAAGACGGACGCATCGAGCACGGCGGGATGCTAGTCGCCCCCGCCGGCGTTTCTACACTAGAAGCATGGAGCGCAAGCTCGCATCGGTGCTGTTCGTCGACATCGTCGACTCGACACGGCTCGTGACCGGCTCGGATCCGGAGGTCGTCCGGCGCCGCGTCACCCGGTTCTTCGAGATGGTGTCGAGGTGTGTGGAGCAGCACGGCGGTGTCGTCGAGAAGTTCGCCGGAGACGCGGTGATGGCGGCATTCGGGGTTCCTCAGTCGCACGAGGATGACGCTCTGCGCGCGGCTCGCGCCGCGCTGGCCATACGCGCGGGGGTCGAGGATCTCCAGCTCGAAGCCCGCATCGGGATCGAAGCAGGCGAGGTTGTCGTCGACGACGCGGAGTCGACCTTTGCGACGGGAGAGGCTGTGAATCTTGCCGCTCGGCTGCAGGAAGCCGCCCGTCCCGGCGAGGTCCTGATCGGCCCGACGGCGTATCGGCTCGCGGCGCGAAGCCTCGTGGTGGAGGACGCCGGACCGATCGAGCTCAAGGGCATCGACGGGCCTCTGCGCGCCTGGCGCGTGGTCGACATGCTCGACGGGCCCGGACGGCCGCTGGGACCGCGTGCGCCGCTCGTCGGCCGCGACGACGAGCTCGAGCTGCTCGAGAACACGTTCAAGCGCAGCCTTCGCGACAAGCGGGCGCA
This sequence comes from uncultured Gaiellaceae bacterium, assembly GCA_963787855.1. Lineage (GTDB taxonomy): Bacteria > Actinomycetota > Thermoleophilia > Gaiellales > Gaiellaceae > GMQP-bins7. The sequence goes on along the minus strand of CAWBER010000015.1, from coordinate 109,529 downwards.
CCTCTTCACGATCTACGGAGAAGCGGGAGTCGGGAAGAGCCGACTCGCGCGCGAGTTCCTCGACGGCGTGGAGCGCGCGAGCGTCCTCATCGGCCGCGCGCTGCCGTACGGCGAAGCCGTGACGTACTGGCCGCTCGGCGAGATGGTGAAGGCCGCCGCCGGCATCTCCGACGACGACCCGCTCGAGGAGGCCTTCGAGAAGCTCCGGGAGTGCTGCGCCGAGGAGGCCGTCGCGGACGTCCTGGGCCTCGCCGCTGGCCTGATGGAGGCACTCGAGGGCGAGCGCAGCCCGCAGGAGATCGCGTGGGCAGCGCGCGAGGTGATGCAGGGCATCGCCGACGTCCAGCCTCTCGTTCTCCTCTTCGAGGACGTCCACTGGGCCGAGGCGCCGCTGCTCGACCTGATCGAGCACATCGCGGATCGGGTGCGAGCGCCGATGCTGATCCTCTGTCTCGCGCGCGCTGAGCTGCTCGACGCACGCCCCGGCTGGGGCGGCGGTCGTGTGCGCTCGACGGCGATCGAGCTCGAGCCGCTGTCGGAGGACGAGAGCGCGGAGCTCGTCGAGCAACTCCTAAGCCAGCTGGCCGGTGCTGCGGGCGAGCGGCCGGCTTCGTTGCCGCAGGACGCTCTGGATCGCGCCGAGGGAAATCCACTCTTCGTCGAGGAGACCATCCGCATGCTGGTCGAGAGTGGCTCGGGCAACGGCTCGGCCGGTCGAGTCCCGGACACGCTGCAGGCGCTGATCGCTGCACGTATCGATCACCTCGATCCCGCCGCTAAGACGCTGCTCCAACGCGGGGCCGTCATCGGGCGCGTGTTCTGGCGCGGAGCGCTCGAGCACCTGTCGCCGGACGTCGAGGGGCACGAAGAACTGCTGGACGACCTGCTTCAGCGCGAGTTCCTCCTGCGCGAGCCCCGTTCCTCGATCTCGGGTGAGATCGCCTACCGGTTCAAGCACGCTCTGATCCGCGAGGTCGCCTACACGGGGATGGCGAAGCTGGCGCGGGCGCAGTACCACGCGCGCTTCGCGGAGTGGCTCGCCGAGCGGACGGGCGAGGAGCTCGTGGAGATTCGCGCATACCACCTCGACCAGTCCGTCGAGTTCCTGACCGAGCTCGAAGGCGCCGCGCCGGAGGAGCTCGCACAGGAGACCTCTGGCGCTCTCGTCAAGGCGGCGAAGCGCGCGATCGCGCGCGAGGCGTACGCGAACGCGCGCACGCTCGGGCTCCGTGCTCTCGAGCTCCACCCGACGCTGGGCGGGCGCTACGTCGCGGCGCGGGCAGCGTGGCGGCTCCAGGACTGGGGTGCGGTGCAGGTCGAGATGGCCAAGGTACGGGACGGTGCGCGCGAGGAGGGCGATCGAGTCTACGAGGCGCTCGCACTCACGGCGCTCGGCGAGGCCGCGCTCAAACGCGACGGCGATGCGTCGGGCGCGAGAGCACTCGTGGATGAGGCCCTCGAGCTCTTGCCCAGCGACTCCGACACGGTCGCTCAGTTCGACGCGCTGACCGCCCGGGCGGTCATCGGTCAGTGGCTCGGCTCGAGCGACGACTACGTGCGGTTCATGGAGCGTGCGTACGTGAAGGCCCTCGACGCCGGGCGAAAGGATCTGCAGACGATCGCCGCCCAGGCGCTCGCGTCCGCGCACATCGTCCGACTCGAGCTCGACGAGGCGGAGATCCTGCTGACACGAGCTCTCGAGCTGGCAGGAGAGAGCGGGAGCGTTCGGGCCCGCATCAGCGCCACGCTGGCGTACGCCGGTTTCTTGAAGGTGAAGGGGGAGCTCGACGCTGCGCAGACCATGATGGACGAGGTTCGCGAGACCGCCGAGGAGCTCGGCATCGAGCCTGTGCTGGCGGCGTCTTTGCTGAAGCTGGGCTGGCTCGCGCGGGCCAAGGGCGATCTCAAGCGCTCGGAGAAGCTCTTCCGCGAGGCCCTACGCATCACTGCGACGCGGGGCGATCGCGGGCTCGAGCCCGACTACCAGGCCGCGCTCGCGACGACGCTGGCCGAGTTGGGGAAGATCGACGAAGGGGAGCGGCTCGCACTCGACGCCCTCGCCCACGCCGTGCCCGAGGACACGAGCTGCCAGATCTTCGCCATGACGGCGCTCGCGATCATCCGAGGCGCGCAGGGGGGCGATGCAGAAGCAGAGGAGTTGTTCCTGTCCGCGGTGGCGATGGCCAGGGAGTCAGACCTCGCGCTCATCGAGCTGCATCCCCTGGAGCACCTGATCACGTTCCTCCGCGGTCGGGGCCGCGACGACGACGCTGCGGGCTACGAGGCTCGGCTTGCCGAGCTCGCTCCGGTGACGGACGTCAGGACCGAGCGGATCGCCTGACTCGACTCTTCGTCGGGCGACTCCGAGATCACGGTCGTCGGGCGGTCGAAGGCCGCGAGCGCGTCGCGAAGCGGCTCGGCGCGGAGCGTGCCCTCGCCGTAGGGGAGGTGCTTCGTCTCGTTGCGGTTCGCGAACGCGATGTCGGAGAAGTGGATATGGAAGGGCGCTCCGGCCTCGAGGACGTCGTCGGCGCGAGCGAGCGCCTCGCCGAACGGCTCCGCCTCGAGGAACGCGCCGTCGCTCGTCGCGTGCATGTGCGCGAAGTCGAGCACGGGCCGAACCCAGTCGACGCGGCGTGCGATCTCGACGACGTCGTCGACCGAGCCGAGGTCGCGCACGCGGCCCATCACCTCGATCCCGAACGGCACCGCGCGCTCCTTGCTCTCGAGGCGCTCGCGCAGCGTGCCGAGCTGCTCGACGACCGCCGCGATCGCATCGTCGCGACTGCGTCCGAGCAGGAAACCCGGATGGAAGACGACGAGCTCGGCACCGCTCGCGGCCACGATGCCCGCACTGCGGTCGAGTGCTCCGACAGCGGACTTGAACTTTCGACCACTCGCCTCGAGATGGCCCATGAACCCGAACAGCGGCGCGTGCACGGACAGCGCGACGTCGTTCTCACGCGCGAGCTCGCCGAGGCGCTCGGCAAACGGGTAGTCCATCCAGAACCCGCTCTCGAAGTCGATCTCGCACGCGTCGTACCCGCGTTCGAGCAGGGTCTCGATCGCCTGCTCGGGCGACTCCCGGGAGGGCATGCGGGCCGGACCGACGCGGATGCGCGACGACACCACGCGATCGTAGTAGCGATGTGATTGGCTCCAGGGCGTGAAGGCGACGATGCTGCTCGCGGACTACGCCGTCGTCTCGGACGGCAAGCTCACGATCGTCGGCGGTGGCTGGTCGCAGACAGGCCCCGACCCCGCGACGTTCGGGATCGGCCTCCTCATCCAGGTGCCGTGGGACCAGGCGAACACGCGCCACACGTTCTCGGTCGAGCTCCTCGATGCCGACGGATCGCCCATCGGGTTCGAGGACGACGAGGACTCCGACCAGGTCGTCGCATTCGGAGGTGAGTTCGAGGTGGGGCGCCCACCGGGGCTGAAACCGGGCACGCCACTCGACTTTCCCGTTGCCGTCAACTCGACGCCGCTCCCGCTCGAGCCCGGGCGCTACGAGTGGCGACTGACCATCGACGGCGACGCACGCGCGGACTGGACGCTCCCATTCACGGTTCGCGGCGACGAGCAATAAGCCGCTCGAAGGTCCGTCCGACGGGACCCGTACGCTCGACGCATGGCTGGAAACCCGTCAGACGGCCCGTCCAGAATCGACCTGCTCGAGCTCGACATCGACCTGCGGCTCGCCGATCTGTGGCGTGAAGCGGTCGACGTGGAGGACTGGAGCCTCGAGATCGTCGCCGCGTTCATCCGTGCCGCGTACGGCAAGGGATACTGCGACGCGTTCACAGAGGAGTCTCCAGGCTCGCTCTGCGTTGATCACGGCTATCGCATGCCTGATCGCAGGCTCGCGCCGCACGAGTCGCCCGGGCAGGGTCGCGCGGAGTGGGATCGAGCCGAACGAGCGGCGTAAGCCGCTGTTCAGCAGGCCGAGCGCGTTCACGGAGCTAGACTTTCGGCATGGCTCGGAAGGCGAGTCCGGCCCGACTCGTGATCGCGTTGTCGGTCGCGGGCGTGCTCGCGGTGTTTCTCCTCTACACCTCGATCGCCGGAGGCGGGAATCCCTCGCTCCCACCGAGCGAGCTCGCGGGTCGGACCGGTGACGTTCAGCTCGCCGGCCTGGTGGTCGGTCCGGTGCGCGGTGACGCGCACGACGGCGGGCTCCGCTTCCGGCTGAAGGACATCTCGGGCGACAGCCGGAAGACCGTCGCAGTCCTGTACACGGGATCGGTGCCAGACCTGTTCAAGGTCGGTCGCCACATCGTCGTGGACGGCGAGCTGAAGAGAGGCACGTTCGTCACGCAGCCGGGGTCGATGATCACGAAGTGCCCCTCGAAGTACACGCCCAAGAGCGACTCGGCCTGACCCGAGCGCATGCCTGAGCTCGGACGCGCCGCGCTCCTCGTCACACTCGGCCTGTCCGTCTACGCGCTCGTCGCGGGCGCCCTGGCAGCCCACCTCGGCCGACGACGGCTCGCGCGCTCCGCGCAGAACGCGCTCGTGGCGTCGTTCGCGACGACTGGCGTCGCCGCCGGCGTCCTCCTCGCCGCGCTCCTCAGAAACGACTTCTCGTTCACGTACGTCGCGCGCACCACAAGCGAGGCGCTTCCGACGGCGTACACGATCTCCGCGTTCTGGGGAGGGCAGGAAGGGTCCCTGCTCCTCTGGCTGCTCGTGCTCACCGGGTTCGGCGCAGCCGCCGTGAGGCTGAATCGCAGGTGGGCACGCGATCTGATCGTGTGGGTCGTGCCGGTCTTCGCGGGCGTCGCCACGTTCTTCGCCTTCCTCGTCGTGGCCGTCGCGAGCCCGTTCGCGACGCAGGCCGCGCCCCCGGACGGGGCGGGCATGACGCCCAGCCTGCAGAACCCGTACATGCTGGCCCACCCGCCGCTCCTGTACCTCGGGTACGTCGGCCTCACCGTGCCGTTCGCGTTTGCAATGGGCGCGCTGCTCTCGGGGAAGCTCGACGAGCGCTGGCTGATTGCGACGCGGCGGTGGACGCTCTTCGCCTGGGCCGCCCTCGGGATCGGGCAGCTCCTCGGGAGCCACTGGGCGTATGTCGAGGTCGGCTGGGGTGGTTACTACGCGTGGGACCCCGTGGAGAACGCCGCCCTGATGCCGTGGCTCGCGGCGACGGCGTTCCTGCACTCGGTGATGATCCAGGAGCGTCGCGGGATGCTGAAGGTCTGGAACGTTCTGCTCGTGATCCTGGCCTTCTCCCTTTCGCTCTTCGGGACCTTCCTGACGCGCTCGGGCGTCGTCAACTCGATCCACTCGTTCACCCAGAGCTCGATCGGGCCGTGGTTCCTCGCGTTCATCGTGCTCGTCGTCACGGTTTCGCTCGGGCTCCTGTTCTGGCGCCTCCCGCGGCTACGCTCGCCGACGAAGCTCGAGTCGCCCGTGTCGCGCGAGGCGGCATTCCTCTACAACAACCTGCTTCTCCTGGCGCTGTGCCTCGCGATCTTCTGGGGTGTCGTCTACCCGATGCTCTCCGAGCTGGTTCGCGGCGAGGCGGTCGTCCTCGGGCGCTCGTACTACGACTTCTTCCTGCGTGCGTTCGGCCTGCCGCTGCTCCTGCTCATGGGCATCGGCCCGCTGATCGCGTGGCGGCGCGCGTCGTTCACGAGCCTCGCGACCACCTTCCGCTGGCCGACGGGTGTCGCGGCTGCGACCGGGATCGTCCTGCTCCTGCTCGGCGCCGGCAGCTCAGTGCCCGGGCTCGTCGCGTACACGTTCTCGGCGTTCGTCCTCGCGACCATCGTCATGGAGTTCGCGCGCGGAACGCGTGCCCGCAAGGCGCTCGGCGCGTCATCGTGGCCCGCTGCGTTCGCGTCGCTGATCTCGCGCAACCGCCGGAGGTACGGCGGCTACGTCGTGCACGCCGCGATCGTGATGCTCGCGATCGGCGTCGCTGGCTCGAGCGCATTCGACAGCGTGGCCGAGGCGAAGCTCGCACGAGGCGAGTCGATGACGATCGGCGACTACACGCTCCGGTACAGCTCGCTCGACGAGCGGGCGACCGCCAACGCGACGGAGATCCGTGCGACGCTCGACGTCCAACGCGGTGACCGGGACCTCGGGACGATGCAGGCGGGCAAGAACGCCTACACGATCGAGGACCAGATCTCGAACGAGGTCGGCATCCGGAGCGATCGTCTCACGGGAGAGGATCTTTTCGTGATCGCCGAGCAGATCAACCGTGACGGAAGCGTCCAGTTCCGCGTGTTCGTCAAGCCGCTCGTGAACCTCATCTGGCTGGCGGGCCTCGTCTTTCTCGTCGGCTCGCTCGTCACGCTGTGGCCCGACCGCCGCGAGCAGCGCAGGCTGGTTGCGCGCGCGTCCGAGGCCGGCCTTCCCGCGACGCCTTGACCTTGGCACTCGTGCTCGCTGCGACGCTCACCGTCGTCTGTGTGGTCGCCGTCGCGCTCCCGTTCATCCGGGAGCCCGAACCCGAGTCCGACGTCCTCGACGAGTTCGATGAGGACGAGCGCCGGCAGCTCGAGCTGCTCGAGACGCGTGACCGCGCGCTCTCGGCGCTCAAGGAGCTCGAGTTCGAGCATCGGACCGGAACGGTCTCGGACGAGGACTATCGGGCGCAGGTCGGCCCGCTGCGACGCGACGTTGCCGCGGCGCTACAGGCCCTCGGCCGAGCGGGGGAGGGTCGGCCCGCCGATGGGCGAAACTAGAGGCATGGGACGGCGTCAGTTCGCTGTCTTGGCACTCGCGATCTCGCTCGTGCTGGCTGCGTCTGCCGCCGCCCAAACGCCGGAGAGCGAGAAGGCTTTCGTCGATGCTCGCATCGCCGCGCTCCAGGCCGAGATCGCCGACGCAAAAGCCGAGGAAGGCGTGCTGACGACGCAGCTCTCTGCGGTCGTCGCCGAGCTCGAGGATGCCCAGGCGGCGGTCGAAACCGCCGAGGCGAGCGTGTCGGCACTGGAGTCCGAGCTCGCCGGCGCACAGGCACGGCTCGACGAGCTGACTGCTCTCCTCGAGCGGCAGACCCTGAGGCTCGAGCGGCTCCAGGCGGAGTACGAGAAGGCGGTCGCGATCCTCGAGGCGCGCGTCCGCGCTGCGTACATCGACGAGCCGCCAGACGTCCTGGCCTTCCTCGTTTCGGCCTCGACCTTCGACGAGATCATCGACAGTGTCGAGCTGCTCTCGCGGATCGGCAGGCAGGACCAGCGCATCGCACGGCAGGTCGAGAAAGCGCGCGCCGACGCCGCGGCCGAGCGCAGGGCGACGATCAGCACGAAGCGACTTCAGGCTGCGACCGTTTCCGTGATCGCCGCGCGAACCGACGAGGCGCGGGTTGCTCGGGACCAGCTCGCAGGCGACCGGGACCGGCTGGCGACGGTTCAGTCTCTCAAGTCGAGCGCCCTCACCGACACACGCGAGACACGGGAGGAGTACCTCGAGGAGGTCGAAGCACTCGCCGCTCAGAGCGCAGCGCTCGCCGCTGCGATCCGCGCTGCCCAGGAGCAAGCGGGCTCGAGCGGCACCGGTCAGCCGTCCGCGGCAGGCCTCGTCTGGCCGTGCGACGGCGTCGTCGTCAGTGGCTTCGGACTGCGTTGGGGACGCATGCACGAGGGCATTGACATCGGGTGTGCGTTCGGGACGCCGAACCGTGCGGCCGCTTCCGGCACGGTGATCTACTCGGGCTGGCTCGGCGGCTACGGCAACCTCGTCGTGGTCGACCACGGAAACGGGCTCTCGACTGCGTATGCGCATGCCACGACGCTGTTGGTCGGCGTCGGGCAGTCGGTGTCGCAGGGCGAGACTGTCTCGCTCGTCGGCTCGACCGGGAACTCGTCCGGCCCACACCTGCACTTCGAGGTCAGGGTCAACGGCCAGGCCGTCGATCCGCTGCTGTATCTGTAGAGGCGTCCGCTCACGCGGCCGGGAGCCTAGGCTGCTTCGGTCGCCGCGCGCGGAAGCGCGACCGAGCTGACCACGTGGAGGTCCGGCAGCGCGCGCCAGCGCTCGTCCAGGCCGAGGCCGTAGCCGGCGAACAGCTCGTCGGGAACGGTGAAGCCGACGAAGCGGAGCGGAAGCTCGTCCACGAGACGCCGGTACGGCCGGTCGAGCAAGGTCACGGCCGCGAGGCTGGCCGGATCGCGCAGTGCGAGCGTCTTGCACAGGAAGTTCAGGGTCAGCCCGGTGTCCACGACGTCCTCCACGAGGAGCACGTGACGATCCTCGAGCGGTGAGTCGACATCCTTGAGCAGCCGCACCGCACCGTCCTGGCCGCCGGTGTAGGGCGCGAGCTCGATGACGTCGAGCGTATGGGGGATGCGGAGCGCCCGGGTGAGGTCGGCGAGAAAGACGACACTCGACTTCAAGGGCGCGATCAGGATGGGGTCGAGGTCGGCGTATGCGGTCGCGATTTCCTCGCCGAGCTCTCCGATCCGCGCCGCGATTGCGTCGCGGCTGAGATAGACCTCGCCGACGATGCCATTCTCGGGTTCGCGTAGCTCGGCCACTACGAGGCCAACTGCAGGCGATAGCGCTGCGCCAGCCGCTCGATGTCTCGCCGGTAGAAGAGCTTGACCCGGACGTGTGGGTAGAGGCGCTGGATCTCGCGAAGCTTGCGGTTCTTGCGTGTCACGAGCGACTGCTTCATGACCGTGACCTCGATGAACAGGTTCTGCTCGGGAAGATAGAAGTCGGGCGTGAACGCGCTCAGGACGCGACCGTTCTCGTCACGCTCGAGGACGAACGACTGCGGCTCGTAGTCCCAGCGGACACCGTAGTAGTCGAGGATCTTGGCGCACTCGACCTCGATACGGTTGGCGAACCTCGGGGGCTCGCTCCCACAATATGCCTGGAAAACGGGTTCTTCCACCCGCACCCACGCGAGGGTACCTTGGGCCTCGGACGACGCCCGAGTGGGCCGTAGACTTCGAGTGTGTTCCGGATCGCGCAGCTCTCGGACCTGCACTGCGGAGAGACGTACTTCGAGGCGAGCCTGCTCGAGCGGGCGATCGGGGAGATCAACGAGCTCGAGCCGGACGTCGTCGTCTGCTCGGGTGACCTCACGACGTTCGGCTTTCGCCACGAGTACCTGACCGCGCGGGAGTACCTCGATCGCGTCCATTGCGACGCAGTCGTCGTCGTGCCCGGCAATCACGACTCGCGGAACGTCGGCTACGTGCACTTCGAGGAGATGTTCGGAGAGCGCAACTCCGTCCTCCGGAAGGGGCCTGTCTCGATCGTCGCGGTGGACTCGAGCGAGCCGGATCTCGACCACGGGCAGATCGGGCGAGGTCGCTATGTCTGGATCGAGGAGCAGTTCTCCGAGCCGGCAGACCTCAAGATCTTCGTGCTCCACCATCATCTGCTGCCGGTTCCCGGCACCGGGCGTGAGCGCAACGTCGTCTACGACGCGGGGGATGCGATCGAATGCCTCCAGCGAGCCGGCGTTCGCCTCGTGCTGTCCGGTCACAAGCACGTGCCCTACGTCTGGCGGCTCGAGGACCTCTTCGTCGTGAACGCCGGGACCGTCTCGTCCTTGCGTCTACGAGGAAACACGCGCCCCTGTTACAACATCGTCGAGATCGACGAGCGCCGCGTGAACGTCTGGCGGAGGCACCCGTTCCACGGCAAGGAGCGGCTCGTCTCCTTCTCGCTGGACACGCTCGAGTACGCGAAGTTCACCGGCTCGATAGAGGACGAGGTCACCGCGCGCACGTGAGGGCGGTCGCGATCGTCGACGGCGAGCACTACGTCGCGGTCGTTCGCCACGCGCTCGCGGAGTTGCCGTACGAGTTCGCGGCAGCGGTGCTGATCGGCGGCCAGGAGAAGCTCCGAGGCGGAGAGGATTACGGGATCCCCCTCGCGGCCGATGTCGAGTCCGCGATCGCAGGCCACGCGCCCGATGTCGTCGTCGACCTCTCCGACGAGCCGGTCCTCGGGCCGATGGAGCGTCTCGCGCTCGCGAGCCGCGTCCTCGCGCTCGGGGTTCCGTATGTCGGTGCCGACTTCCGCTTCGAGCCGCCGGTGCGCGCGCCGGTCGCGAAGCCGTCGATCACCGTGGCCGGGACCGGCAAGCGCGTGGGGAAGACGGCCGTCACGGGGCACCTCGCGCGGCTTCTTGCCAGGGACAGGAACGTCGTCGTCGTGGCGATGGGGCGTGGAGGCCCGCCGGATCCGGAGGTGGTCATCGTTCCTCCGACCGTCGAGTCGCTCGTCGAGCTCTCGCGTTCGGGGCGTCACGCTGCGTCCGACCACCTGGAGACAGCTGCGCTCGTCGGCGTGGCAACGGTCGGGTGCCGGCGTTGCGGAGGCGGTCTCGCCGGCGCGGTCGCGACCTCCAACGTCGCCGAAGGTGTTCGCGTCGCCGTGGAGCTCGAGCCGGACGTCGTCGTGTTCGACGGGAGCGGCGCTGCTCTCCCGCCGGTGGCGGCCGACTTGACGGTCGTTGTTGTCGGAGGGCACCAGGATCCACGCGTGGCAGCCGGATATCTGAACGCGTACCGGCTGCTCCTGGCCGACGTCGTCGTCGTCACGATGGCGGACTCCGGGACCGGCTGGGAGGCCGTCCAGAAGGCCGTGAGATCGATCGTGCGACCAGGCGTGCCGGTCGTCGCCACAGTGCTGCGACCGCGTCCGTTGGTCGACGTGCGCGGACGAACAATCGCCTACTTCTGCGCGGCGCCGCCCGAGGCGCACGCCCGCGTTCGCGCGCACCTCGAGGACGAGCACGGCGCCGAGGTCGTCAGCGTGTCCGGCAACCTCGCGAATCGCACGGCGCTTCGTGACGACCTCGTAGACGTCTCCGCCGACGTCTATCTCGTGGAGCTGAAGGCCGCTGCGATCGACGTCGTGGCCGAGGCTGCGCTCGCGCGAGGGGCGGAGGTCGTGCTCGCCTCGAACGATGTGGTACCCCGTCCGGGTCAGCCGGGACTTGACGAGATCCTCCTCGACATGGCCAAATTCCAATCATGAGAGAGCGACGCCACCATCTTCCGCTGCCGCTCGGCGACGAGGTTCCGTTCTCGAAGGGCCTCATGGCCCGCGCGCTGGTGGTCACGGGCCTCGATCCCGAGCGGGCCTACCTGATCGCGCGCCGCGCGGACCGCGACCTCGCCGAACGCGGCGCGTTGTCGCTCGACCTCGACCGCCTGGGCGAGCTGGCCGCCGAGCTCGTCGGCGAGGAGGAGGCGGCGCGAACCGTTCGCAGGCTGCGCAGGATCGACGCGCTGCAGCGGCTCGACGAGCCTCTCCTTCTGCTCGTGGGTGGGGCGACGGGCACCGGCAAGTCGACCATCGCGACGGAAGCAGCGCATCGCCTCGGCATCACCCGCGTGACGTCCACCGACTTCATCCGGCAGACGATGCGCACGTTCTTCTCGAAGGAGTTCATGCCGTCGGTGCACTACTCCAGCTTCGAGGCCCAGCTCGCGCTCACGCGGGCGGAGGAGGAGGAGTCGGGCGACGCCGCGATCCTCGGGTTCCTCGACCAGACGCGGAACGTGCTCGTGGGAGTCGACGCGACGCTCGAGCGCGCGGCCACGGAGCGGTGGTCGACCGTCCTGGAGGGCGTGCATCTCGTGCCCGGCATGGTCGGCGCGAGCTATCCGGACACGTTCGTCGTGCAGTGCGTCGTCGCCATCGAAGACGAGAACCTGCACCGAAGCCACTTCTGGGTGCGCGACTACGCGACCGAGGGGCTGCGACCGCTCGAGAAGTACCTCGACTCACTCCCACAGATCCGGCAGATCCAGGACTACCTCGTCGAGCGCGCGCGCCGGTACGACGTGCCTGTGATCTACAACGACTCGCTCGACGAGGCCATTGGCGACGTGCTCGACCTCGTCCTGAGGCGTGCCGACCAGCTGGTCGGCGTCACCTAGAGCGGCGTCTCTAGACTGGGCGCGTGGTTGCGCGCGAAGACGTCGTCGAGGCACTGCACGGAGTCGAGGACCCCGAGCTGGGGATGGACATCGTCGAGCTCGGTCTGATGTACGACGTGGAGGTCGACGACTCGAAGGTGAGGATCACCTACAGCCTCACGTCGATGGGCTGCCCTGCCGGCGCGATGATCGCGGAGGGAATCGTGGACGCCGCCCGGTCCGTGCCGGGTGTCAGCGAGGTCGAGGCCGAGCTGACCTTCGACCCGCCCTGGACGCCCGACCGCATGTCGGACGACGCGAAGTTCATCCTCGGCTTCGGCTGACATGCCCCGCAGATCGAGTATCCGCTCGCGCGGACACTCGATCGCGACGATCCCTGAAGGCGTCCGCTGTCGCGTCCGCGCGCCGGCTCAGGACGGCGGTCGGCGGCTAGCCGGGAATCGAGAGAATCACCTTGCCGAACTGGCCGCCCGACTCGAGGCGTTCGTGGGCGGCCGCGGCCTCCGAGAGCGAGAAGACGCTGTCGACGTGGATGCGCGCTCGTCCCGAGCGTATGAGCTCGTAGGCGCCCTCGAAGTCGGAGGGCATTCCCATCGTCGACCCGTAGACAATGAGCTGCTTCCACCACAGGCGGTACAGACGCGCAGGCGGGCTGTGCCCCGTCGTGGCGCCGCAGACGACGATGCGGCCCTCCTGCGCCGCCGCGGCGAGCGAGCGCTCCCAGGTCGCCTCGCCGACGGTCTCGACCACGATGTCCGCCCCCGTGCCTCCCGTCGCGTCCTTCACTGCCTGCACGACATCGTCAGTCGCGTGGTCGACGGCGACGTCCGCGCCGAGCGCGCGGGCCCTCTCGAGCTTCTCTGCGCTCGACGACGTGACGACGGTGCGTGCCCCGTGGGCGCGCGCGATCTCGAACGCGGCCAGCGCGACTCCTCCGCCGATGCCCCAGATGAGCACCCACTCGCCTTCGCGCACGGCGGCCTTGGTGACGAGCATTCGGTGTGCGGTCTCGAAGGTGAGCGGAAACGCCGCTCCTTCTTCGAACGACAGCCCGTCGTCGAGCGGATAGAGCTGTCCGGCGGGGAGCGCCTTGAGCTCGCAGTACGTGCCGTCCGTGTGCTCGCCGATGACGGTGATGCGGCCGTCGTGGGGGACCCCTGGATTGACGACGACGCGGTCGCCGACCGTGAAGCCTTCGACGTCTTCGCCGAGCGCTGCGACCACACCGGCGCCGTCGGCACCGAGGATCCGCGGCTTCGGCACCGACGGAAGCCCCTTGCGCACCCAGACGTCGAGGTGGTTCAGGCCGGCGGCACGGAGTGACACGAGCACCTCGCCCGGCGCGGCGGTCGGATCCTCCACGTCCTCGTAGCGAAGGACCTCAGGCCCGCCGTCCTCGTGGATGCGCACGGCCTTCACGAGGCATGATCCTCTCATGACCGGCGCCGAGCTGATGGAGCTGGCAGCCGATCTCGGCATCGACGCGGTCGGCGCGATACGCGTCGCGCCCTACGAAGACACCGAGCGACACATCCACGAGCGGAGGTCGCGCGGACTGTTCGCCGATATGCGCTTCACGATGGCCCGCCCCGACGTCTCGTGCCATCCCGAGACGCTTCTCGACGGAGCGAGGACAGTCGTCGCCGCCGCGCGCTGCTACTACCGGGAAGGGTCGCCGCCGTCCGCCGACGAAGGCGTCTTGCCGCGATACACGTGGCGCGACGAGTACGCCGAGCTACGCGTACGGCTCGACGCGCTGGGACGGCGGCTCGGCGGCTCGTTTCGCGTCCTCGTCGACGAGAATGCCCACGTCGATCGGGCTGCAGCCGTGCGCGCGGGAGTCGCGTTCTACGGGAAGAACACGATGGCGATCACCCGGCGGCACGGGTCGTGGGTCGTGCTCGGCGTGCTGGTCACGGACGTCGAGATCGAAACCACGCCGGCGCTCGAGCTCGACTGCGGAGAATGCAGGCTGTGCATCGACGCTTGCCCGACGGGCGCTCTCGACGATCCGGGCACCCTCGACGCGACCAAGTGCCTTTCGTACTGGACGCAAGCGCCGGCGGCCATTCCGGAGGAGTACCGAGCGGAGCTCGGGGCAATGGTCTACGGCTGCGACGTCTGCCAGGACGTGTGTCCGTGGAATCGCGGCGTCGAGAAGCGACGGCGTGGGCAGGACACGGCTACTGGAGTCGACGGCCGTGTGGGGCTCGCCGACTGGCTCTCGCGCGACGGGGACGAGCTGGTCGCCGACCTGGATCGTCTGTACGTGCCGCGCAACGAGGCTCGGTGGTTGCGACGCAACGCACTGATCGCCGCGGGCAACGTCGGCACGCGCGCGCTCGAGCCGTCGGTGCAACGGTACGAGGACGACCCCGACCCCATCCTCAGCGACGCAGCCCAGTGGGCGCTCGCGCGCATCTCGGATCGCGACGAGTGACCGCGGGCCTCGACAACGATCGTCTCGCCGTGCTCGTTCACGAGGTTCGCAGCCCCGTCGCCGCGCTGGCAGCCGTCGCCGAGACGGCAGCGGATTCGTCAGGCGGTGAGCCCGACGCGCTTGGCGTGCTCATGCGGCTCGCGCTGGCGGCGTGTCGGGCGATCGAGCGGATCGTCATGGACGTCGCGATCGCGTCGGTTCGCCTCGAGCCCGTGGACGTGAGCGCACTCGTCCGTGATGCCGTGGCTGCGCACAGGGTACGCAGCGCCGCTGTCGCAGTCTCCGCGGGCGAGGGACTCCTCGTCGAAGGCGATCCCGTGCGCCTGCGGCAGGTCGTCGACAACCTCATCGCGAATGCGCTCGTCCACGGAGGCTCGTCCGAGGTGACGGTTCACGCATTGCGAAGCGAAGGCAACGTCCACGTCGTCGTCTCCGATACTGGTCCTGGGATCCCGACCGACCAGCTCGACAGGATCTTCGACGCCGGAGTGCGTCTTGACACCGAGACACCTGGGTCGGGCTTGGGGCTCGCCCTTGCGCGCGCGCTCGCAGAGGCGCACGGCGGCTCTCTCGCGGCACGGTCGGCTCCGGGGCATGGAGCGGCCTTCACGCTCGCGCTGCCCGCGCTGCCCGCTCAACCCGACACTGCCGCCTCCAGCTCGTAGTCGCGGAGCCGACTCCCGTCCGCGGCGTGCTCGCTGATCGCAAACGTCGCCCGAGACGACGCGATGTCGACGTCGTCGCCTGCGATTCGTACTGGCACGCCGCCCACGAAGGGATAGACCTCGTTGTAGCCGCGATGGGCCACGACGACGTACGCCGCGGCACGACGAGGTTGGATCCACGCGAATGCGAGCGGCTCGCCGTCCCCGTCACGGCAGATGAGGTCGAGCCGCGGATCACGCAACCGTCCCTTCTCGAGCCTTCCGAACGTGCGCCCACACCACGGTTCGACGGTCGCCATGCCGTTGCCGGCTCGCTCGCAGGCGTACGCGGCCCGTCGGCCCGGTCCGAGATACGTGACGGTTGCGCCGCGCACGTCCGTGCGCTCGACGACGAGCCCCTCGGAGCGGCTGGACGAGCCGAGACACTTCGCGGCCGCACTGCCGGCTGCGACGGCGCCTGAGCGGACGGCGCGGACGCGGGTCGTCACCGTCGGCCCCTCCACGCCGTCCAGCGCGACTCGCGGCGGACGCGCACGGGATCCGTCGCTGAGCATGGTTGGCGGCGCTGGCGGATTGTTGTGCAGGCATCCCGTCGCCAGACACATGAGCCCGAGCGCGACCAGGCTACGGCCGGTCGGCGTCACGAGCTCCAGCCGGTTCGCCGCACGCCGCTGTAGCTCGAGCTTCCCCGATACGTCCGAGTCCAGATGTTCGTGCCGTACGCCTCGCCCTTCGCCTCGATGATCTGATCGCTGCCGTCGGGGTTCACCGCGTAGATCAGGCCGATGTGACCGTCGCTCGCGAGCGCGTCCATCTTCACGAGGCTCGACTTCGGGACCGTGACGTTCGGAGCGCCGGCGCCTGCCTTGAACGCCGCTGCGGTGTACGGGCCATGGACGAAGCGCAGCAGCCCCCACTGCTGGAAGCCGGCGTTGCTCGTGTCGAGCGCTTCGCGCCAGACCTTGAACGTGAAGCCCGAGCAGTCGCCGCCCTCGCCGCCGGTGTACGGATCCTCGCGCGGGTCGTCCGGCGAGTCGTCGCGGTCGTTGTCGTTCCAGCATCCGCCGGCCCACTGGTAGCCCTCGTGGCGAGCGCGCAGTGCCACCGCGGCCGAGCCGTCGCGGGTGATGAACGACGCCGGCGTCGAAGCCGCGTAGTTGCAGTTGTCCGCGACGAAGCGCGTGTGGTACGCAGAAGCGGTCCCGGCATAGGCGAGCGCAAATGCCAGGGCGAAACCCAGTACGACGCGTCGTGGTGTCAACATCAGCGCACCTCCAGGTCGTAGCGGTCGACGAACACTCCGGAGGGGGACGACCCGAGCCTGTACAGGAATCGTCCGAGAAGCTTGAACCGCGCGAGCGGGAACGCCTCCGCCCAGTCCGCCGAGTCGAGTGCGAAGCGGTCGACGAGCCCGTTGCTGCCGAGGACGAGAACGACGAACTCGTCGGTCGTGGCGTCGTACACCCTCGCCACGAGGACGACTCGCGGTCCCCACGGCTCGGCCAGCTGCACCTCTGCAAGCGGTGTCGCGCTCCTCACGCGCCACGACCGTGTCACGCCGCGGCGGATAACCGCTGCAACCCGAATCTCGTTCCCGTCGCGGGTTGCGACCACCTCCAACCCGCCCCCGAAGCGTCTGCCGGGCCGTCCACGCTCGAGCTGTCGCGCGGGCGACGCAGGCACACCGTCCACGAGAACCGGCGTCCAGTGGTGCGACGGGCGGCCGAGGACGACAGGATTGCCGTTCTCGATTCGGATCTGCGACGTCGTCCGTTCCGCAGTCTCGAAGGCCTCGAGCTCGCGACCACCGGCGTCGAAGCGTCGTACGAGCGGACGCCGGCCGGGGGGCGCGGTCGTCTCGAGCACGTACGTCGATCCGTCGTTCGCGACGGACATGTCGGCGAGCGTCCCGTTGACCGAGACGGGCACGTTGGCAGCGAGCTTCGACCCCTCGTCCCACCGGAGCACGCGGCGATGGACCTGGTCGAGGAGGAAGACACTCCCACTCGTGTCGACGTCGAAGGCAGACGCGCCGATCGGCCCGAGGTTCCGCCCCTGCTCGAGCCCGGCCTCTCCTGGTCGGTCTCCCCAGCTCGCGAATGCGACGCGGGCGCCGTCGCGTCTGTTGCTCCCGAACCCGTGGTGCCCGAGTTCGACGGTCACGCTGTCGAGAAGCGGCCGCGAGACGTGCGGGGCGGTGGCTCCACCTGCGGGGAGCGTGATCTCTCGACCGACCGCCGGCGCCTCGAGCTCGGCGTAGTACTCGATTCCGCCGGTGCCACGGAAGCGGTCCGGGACGACGACCGCGAGCTGGCGGACGCCGCTTCCGGCCCGGTTCTCGAGCGGGAGGGCCGCGAACGAGGAGCTCCCAATGGCCCGGACGAAGACGGTGCCACGTGCGTCACAGCCCGCGTCGGCGCTCTCGTCCTCGGCCGCCGCGCAGTGGACGTCGTACGCGAGGTCGATCGACTCGTCCGGAGCGGTCAGGAGGGGTGGAAGGTGTGTGACGTCGAAGACGGCGTGTGGCTCCGTGCTCGACGGCCCTGCGCCCGCGACCGACCACGTCGCGGCACCGAAGCCGGCGACGACTCCGAAGACGACCCCGAGTGTCGACGCGAACGAGGGTCGACGAAAGCGCTGTCTCGATTGCATGTCGCACTCTCCTGTTGGCCTTTCGGACAACGGTAGAGGCGATCGGCTTCAGGATGGGCGGCCGTGACCGACTCGGTGCGGTTCCTTGACGCTTAGGTGACGATCAGCGCCTGCTCGGAACGCGGCCGAGTTCACGCTGCAGCCGCCGAGCCCTCTTCGCCACGACGTCCCGGAGTCGCTGAGGCTCGAGCACGACGGTCTCACCGCCATCCGCGAGGATCTCCGAGAGCAGCCATTCCTCGGTCTTGTACGGGACGTCCGCCACCGCCGACCCGTCCGTCAGCGGGCGTGCACCGCGTTCGAGCTTCCAGCGTGCGACCTCAGGGGAATGGAGAAGTCGTGCGACGCGTGGGTTGCTCAGATACGACGGATCGAACCCGTCACGGACTTCGAAGCGCTCGCCGGTCAGGCGCGCCGAGCGCATCCGATCGAGCCGGAACGTCCGTGCGGCGTCGACGCCCAGGTCCCACGTGTGGACGCGCCAGACCGGGAGCTCGCGCTCGATCGTGTACGGCTCGACCTGTCGCAGGCTCGGGCCGTCGTCGCCGTCCTTGAGGTACTCGATCTCGACCACCACGCGCTTCTCGACGCCATCGGACAGCACGCGGACGAGTTTTTCCTCGGCCGAGGCGTCGCGTGCCACAGGCGTCCCCGCGAGGTCGAAGCGGCCGAACGTCTCCTCGAGCTTCTTGCGGACGCGCTTGAGCGGTGTATGCGCGTCGGCCGCGATCGTCGGGCCGACGTACTCCATTGCGAGGTGGATTGCCCGCGCCTCGAGCGGCGTCAGCTTGGGCGGGCGCCGGAAGACGTCGCCGTACAGCTCTTTCTCGACCCGCACGATGTCGCCGTCGTGCTCCGCATATACGGCGTAGCAGCCGCCGCCGAAGTTCACGAGGTTGAGGAGCGAGAGGTGATCCTGGAGCTCCTCGAGCGGGATCGAGAAGCGAGCCGCGACCTCGACGGCGTCGAGGGTTGCGGAGCGCTCGTCGCCGCACGACGCGAGAAGGTGTGCGAGGAGCGCCTGCAGGACGCCGAAGCGCTCCGGGGCGACCGGTCCGACGGGTCGCTCGGGAAGAGGTCGGCGGGGATCGGTCCGCTTCGGCCCGGCGATCGCGGGTGCTTCACCGTCGTGCGCGGCTGCGAGAGCCGAGAGTGCGGCTGCGACCGATTCGACGAGCTCCACCGGCTCGAGCGGGATCGCGCGCCCGTTCTGGCGCAGCACCCAGCCCGCGAGCAGATCGACGTTCGCGAAGTCGGTCTCGAACGTCCCGTCCTCGACGGTCCCCGCATCCGAGAGCGTGCGTTCGACCCACCACGCGGTGTCGTCCGACACGGCGATGCGTGCCCGCCCCACGATCTCGCCGATCTGCCACGGACGCGGGATCCGGTGGAGCTCGACGTCGAAGTCCGGAGGGATCCGGAAGTCGCGTTCGCGGCGGGTGGCGAAGCGGATGTCCCCGCGGATGCGGGACACCTTGAACGTGCGCGTCGTGCCCCGATCCAGGTCGTGGCCGACGACATACCAGTTGCCCTCGTCGAGACGCAGCGCGTACGGGTTCACCGACCGCTCTCCCGGCCGCGCACGGCGCGGGCTCCAGTACCCGAACCGGACGGTGCGCTGCTTGGAGATCGCGGACTCGAGCTTCGCCAGTCGTCCCGCGAGCTCGGGCGAGTAGTCCGGGGCGCTCACGCGTACCCGTGCCGCCGTCTCCGTCGGTGGCTCGGCGAAGCCGGCGCGTCCGAGCGCGAGGTTCTGCAGCGCGAGACGGAACGGCTCCGCGTACGCGAACTTCCCTTCGAGGTAGTACAGCGCGGTCTGGAGCGCGGCAAGCTCGTCGTCGTCCAGGTCGAGCCGCTCGAGGAAGTAGTTCTCGGACCGGAGCGTGTACAGCTCTTCGCCGGTGAACTCGTCGCGCTGCGACTGCAGCGGGACGCCGAGAGCGGTCAGCTCGGCGCGGTCCGAGTAGAACCGTCGCGCGAACGCCTCGTCGGACATCTCGCTGTAGCCCTCGACGTTCGACTTGACGTCACGGGCCGTGAGGAGGCGTCGCTCGGCCATCAGGAACGCGACGAGGGAGAGCTGCCGGATCAGCTTGTCGGCGTCGTGCGACACGTCCAGGCGAGCTTACAGTGAGCGGGCTCGGGCGATTCGCCCGGTGGAAAGTGCGCCTCGGTCGCTACGCGGCGACCGTGGCGGCCTGCTCGAGATGCTGGTGCGAGGGGCAGTAATCGCGGCCGGGGAGCGGCGTCCGCTGGCAGGCCTTCCCCTTGCGTGTCGTGGCGTGGCAGCGGGCGACGCCACCGTCCAGGAGCCCGGCCTCGACCTGCTGCTCGATGAACGAGGTCGCGGCGCCGACGCCCTCCTGCACAGACCACGCCACCTGCGCCTGCGCCGTGATCGGGAAGTAGCGCCGGATGTCTGCGAACAGGGCGCGATCGGGGTTCGCGAAGTAATGCGGATCGTCGGCGAGGCGTGCCATCGTCCGCTCGCACTCGATGAGCACGGAGCGGCGGTAATCGAGCTGCTCGTCCCGCGACGCGTACGGGTCGATGAGATCCTTGATCGAGCGGTAGATCGCTCGCGAGTATTGATACATACAGGAGCGAAGTTGAGCTGCGTGATCGTCCACGAGACCTGCTCGATCTCCCCGATTTGCGTGCTGCTGGGCGAAAAATCGCGAAGCGCCAGCTTCGCATGGGGGAGTGTAGCGGCTTTTCGACCGTGTTACAAAGTCGCCCCCGCAGTCGCCCGCGAAGACAACGCGCGGGACTCAGGGCACGACGTGTCGCACGACGGCGGTGCGTGAGGCGCGCCGGGCGTCCCCGAGGGCGCTGGTCGCCTCAGCCTCGGAGGAGTACACGCCCGAGAACACGATCCAGTAACCCGGATGGAGGCTCGCGTACCGCGAGGAGTCGAGCACGCCGACCTGCGGAAGTCCTCGGCGGCGCGCAGCCCGCGCGCGGTTCAGCGCCGCCGCACGCCCGGCAGTCTGTGGCATGGAGGCGAGCGCGATCGTCCAGCCGTCCTCGTCCGTCGGCCATTCCGCGACACCCGAGGGCCCGACGGGTTCCTCACCTGCCGCGCTGTCCGGTGCCGTGGCGAAGCCGCCTATCGCGGTGACGAGGGTCGCGTCGCCTCCGTCGGAGCCCGTCGCGGCGACCGCTGCCGCGGCGCCGAGCAGGGCGACGACGCCGGTCGCGACGGCGCGGAGCGCCCACTGCGTGCGAGGGGTCGTTCCGACTCGAGAGACGGTGTCGCCGACGCGAGCGCCGCAGGAGAGGCAGTAGCCCTGACCGGCCGCGAGCGGCTCGCCGCACCGCGGACAGCTCGTCATCCGACCGCGTCCGAGCCCGCGGGCCGCGCCTCTACGGCGCCACCGAGCGCGCGTCCACAGGTGGCGCAGAACTTGGCTCCGAGCAGGATCGGCGCACCGCAGATGCACACGGCACCGCCTCCGCCGCGCCGAACGAGCGCGCTGCCGTCGAGCAGAGCGTCGATCTGCTGCACCCGTGCCTCGATTGCCACGAGCTCCGCGCAGCGCTCGACGACCAGACCTGCGTTGAAGCGGTCGCGCTTGTACATCTCGAGCGCGAGCCCACCGAGGTCGCGCAGCCGTTCCTCTCGCATCTCGAGCAGCGCCTTCCGCTCGCGCTTGAGCTCGCGCGGAGCCGGAGGGACGTACGTCGCCGGGTCGCGGAGCGGGTCTGGAGGTGGGTTCGCCATGCCTGGTTCAGCCTAGAGCTGGAGCACGACGAGGCGCTCCTCCGTCATCTCGCGGACGGCGTAGGCCGGGCCTTCGCGCGTGTTGCCGGAGTCCTTGACACCGCCGTACGGCATCTGGTCGGCGCGAAACGTCGGCGCCTCGTTCACCGTCACGCCGCCGAACTCGAGCTCGTGGGCCGCGCGGAGTGCGGCCTTCACGTCGCTCGTGAATATCCCCGCCTGGAGCCCGTAGCTCGTTCCGTTCGCGAGAGCGATCGCCTCGTCGAGGGAGTCGTAGGGCGAGACGGTGCACAGCGGCCCGAAGACCTCCTCGCAGGAGACCTTCGCGTCCGGCGGCGCGCCGGCGACGACGGTCGGGCGCAGGAGCTCCCCCTCGAGCTCACCACCCGCGACGACCTTGCCGCCCTTCGCCTTCGCCTCATCGATCCACTCGAGGACACGGTCACGGTCGGCCTTCGAGATGAGCGGGCCGACATCGGTCGCGTCGTCGGCCGGATCGCCGACCACGAGAGCGTCGACCCGTGTCACGAAGCGCTCGAGGAACGCGTCGTAGGCGGAGCGCTCGACGTAGATCCGCTGGACCGAGATGCAGCTCTGGCCCGCGAAGGAGAATGCGTGCATCGCGAGGCGCGCCGCGACGTCATCGAGGTCCGCGTCCGCGGCGACGATCACCGGGGTCGCGTTCCCGAGCTCGAGGTTCACGCGCTTGCGGGGCGCACGCTCGCGGAGCTTCCAGCCGACGCCCGACGAGCCCGTGAAGGTGATCAACGCGACTCGCTCGTCCGCGACGAGCACGTCGCCGATCTCGCTCGCCGGCCCGACGACGACGTTGAGCCACCCTGCGGGCAGGCCCGCCTCCTCCTCGAGCTCGGCGAGGAGCAACGCGGACAGCGGTGTCTGCGACGCGGGCTTCAGGACAACGGCGCAACCGGCCGCGAGCGCCGGTGCGACCTTGTGCGCCACGAGGTTGAATGGGAAGTTGAACGGCGAGATCGCGCCGACGACGCCGATCGGGACACGGAGCGTGAGGGCGATCTTGCCGGCGCCGGCGGGGGACGCGTCCATCGGGACGACGTCGCCGGCGAGCTTGCGGGCTTCGACGGCAGCCATCGTGAACGTGGACTGGGCGCGCGCCGCTTCGATCCGTGCCGCCTTCATGGGCTTGCCGGCTTCGGCCGAGATCGCCCGCGCGATCTCTTCGCTGCGCTCCTCGACGAGGCGCGCGGTCCGGTCGAGGATCGCAGCGCGCTCATGCGCAGGAAACGGCTCGGCCATCGCGCGCTCCGCGGCGTCGATCGCTCGGCGCGCCTCGCCGCGGCCGCCCTTCGCGACGCGCCCGACGAGCGAGCGGTCGTAGGGAGACAGAACCTCCAGCCAGTGGCCGGTCTCGACCCACTCGCCGCCGATCAGGATCTTGCGCTCGGTCGCCGTGGTGGCCACGGGTTGAGTGTAGAGGCACCTCGCGCGGCCCCCGGCGCGTGCGCTCTATGCTCCGAGCGATGGCCACCGCCTACCTCGTCGACGCCGTTCGCTCCCCGATCGGGAGGCGAAACGGGTCGCTCTCGGAGATCCGCGCGGACGAGCTCGCCGCTCAGGTGCTCAACGGGCTCGTCGGACGCGTAGATCTCGATCCGGGCGAGATCGAGGACGTACAGATGGGGTGCGTGACTCAGGTCGGCGAGCAGGCGCTCAACGTCGGGCGCGGAGCCGTTCTCGTCGCCGGATGGCCGGAGACGGTGTGCGCGACGACCGTCGATCGCCAGTGCGGCTCGTCGCTGCAGACGGCGTTCAACGCCGCGTCGACCCTGCAAGCGGGACACCTCGATCTCGTCGTCGCGGCCGGCGTCGAGCACATGACGCGCGTGCCGATGGGCTCGAACCTGGGCGACCTCGGGTGGGGGGCGGTCAACGAGAAGATCGGCGAGCGCTGGCCGATCGTCCCACAGGGGATCTCGGCAGAGGTGATCGCTGAGGAGTGGAACCTCTCGCGCGAGGCGCTCGACGAGTACTCGCTCGAGTCGCACCGCCGGGCGGTCGCGGCAACCGACGAAGGCAGGTTCGAGAACGAGATCGTCCCGATCGAGGTCGGGGCGGGTGGTGCGGTCGTCCTGTTCGCGGTCGACGAGACGCCTCGCCGGGACACCTCGCTCGAGAAGCTCGCGTCGCTCCAGCCGGCATTCAAAGCCGACGGCGTCGTCACGGCCGGCAACTCGAGCTCGATCGTCGACGGCTCCGCCGCGATGCTCCTTGCGAGCGAGGCGGCGGTCGCCGAGCACGGGCTCGAGCCGCGCGCGCGGTTCGTCTCGTTCGGGCTCTCCGGCGTCGATCCGTACCGGATGCTCCACGGGAATCCCGAGGCTTGTGAGCGGGCGCTCGCGAAGGCGGGGCTCGGTTGGGACGACATCTCGGTGATCGAAGTGAACGAGGCCTTCGCGTCCGTCGTCCTCCAATTTCTCGCCGACACCGGATTGCACGCCCGCTGGGAGAGGGGCGACGTCAATCCGAACGGCGGTGGGATCTCACTCGGTCATCCGCTCGGCGCGACCGGCGCGCGGATCACTGCGACGCTCTTGAACGAGCTCGAGCGGCGCGAAGCGCAGTACGGGATCGCGACCATGTGCATCGGGCAGGGCCAGGCGATCGCAGGCGTTCTCGAGCGGCTCTGAACATCCCTTCACCAGATCAGCTTCACTGATCAATTGGTTGATATTCCCGACTGGAACTGATCGATACAGCTGGTGCATGATGAGGCCATGCTCGGGTACATCCTCATCGCTGCCATCGTGGTTTTCCTGCCGCTCGCGTACCTCGCCGGCGCGGACTCCCGCATCGACGAGATCGACTGGCGGCGCCGCTTCCACGGGTAACCCGGTAGGCGCTCGGGCTCGTGACTCGCGGGTAGGATCCCGCCGGTCATGAGCCGCCCGGAGATCCGTCGAGTCGGCGTCGTGGGTCTCGGCGCCATGGGCGCCGGGATCGCGCAGTTGGCGATCGAAGCCGGCTTCGAGACGGTCGGGCGCGAGGTCGACGACGAGGTCGGCGCGAAGGCTCGTGAGCGCATCGCGCACTTCTTGCAGCGGAAGGTCGACAAGGAGACGATGAGCGCCGGGGAGCGCGAGTCTGCGCTCGCGTCCCTTTCGCTGACGACCGAGCTCGAGGACTTCACCGAGTGTGATCTCGTCATCGAGGCCATCGTCGAAGACCTCGACGCGAAGCTCGAGCTCTTTCGCGACCTGGAGGGCATCGTCCGCCCGAACACGACCCTCGCCACGAACACGTCGGCACTCTCGGTGACGGAGATCGCGGCCGCCGTATCGACGCCGGAGCGCGTCGTCGGCATGCACTTCTTCAACCCGGCGCCACTGATGCCGCTCGTGGAGATCGTCCGTGCCGAGCTGTCGTCCGACGAGGCCGTCGAGGCGGCCTTCGCGGTCGGCGCGCGCATGGGGAAGCGGCCGATTCGATGCCACGACACGCCCGGGTTCGTCGTCAACCGCGTCCTCATCCCGTTGCTGAACGACTGCATCCGCGTCCTCGACGAGGCGCGCGTCACCCCTGAAGACCTGGACACCGCGATGACCTCCGGAGCGGGGTGGCCGATGGGCCCGTGCACGCTCGTCGATCTCGTGGGCATCGACGTGCACGTCCATGCGTCGGAGGCGCTCTACCAGAAGCTGCGTGAGCCGCGGATGGCGCCGCCTGCGCGGATTGTCGCGATGAAGAACGCGGGGTTGCTCGGCCGGAAGAGCGGCCGCGGCTTCTACGCGTACGCCTAGGACTCAGCCCGACGATCCGGCGAAGATGCGCTCGAGCGCTGCCGCGTCCTCGGGCTGGCAGTAGACATGGACGCGATCGCCTGGCTCGAGGACAACGCTCCCCGAGACGTGTCGAGGGCGGCCGTCACGGATGAGAACGCCGAGCCACGCACGCTCGCCGAGTGGTAGCTCCGCGATCCGCCGGCCGCTCGCGAAGGCGTCGTCGCGAACGACGAACTCGAGCACCTCCGCGAGGTCGTGGTCGACACGCCGAAACGGAATTCGAAGTCGTCGCGCGACGATCGGCACCGAAGCCCCCTGCACCACCACGGAGAAGAGGACGACGATGAACACGATTCCGTACAGCCGACCGGCGTCTTCGACGCCCGAGAGGACCGCCAGCGCGCCCAGCAGGATCGGGACCGCGCCCTTGAGCCCTGCCCAGGCGATGAAGATGCGCTCGCCCCAGCTGAGCCGTGCCGGGAGCAGCAGTGGAAGGATCGCGAGCGGCCGCGCGACGAAAGCGAGGATAAGCGCGAGCACGATGCCGTCGAGCCAGGTCTCTCCGGACTCGATGTCCCCGAGGGCGACCGTGAGACCGAGCGCGACGAACGCGGCGATCTCGGCGAGCCCGGAGAGCGACGACAGGAAGCCCTCGATCTCGCCCTTGCGCGTCGCGGCGAGGTCGCCGAGGAGGATCCCCGCGACGAAGGCCGCGAGGAAGCCCGAGCCGCCGATGACCGCGGCGAGCCCGTAGATGATTCCCGCGCCTGCGAGTACCCGGATCGGATAGAGGGGCGGCGCTGTCAGCCGGACGTGCCGCATGACCGGCAGGAGCGCCAGGGCCCCCACGACTCCGACGAGCAGCCCGAGGGTCATCTCGACGGCGAACTCGGAGACGACGATCGAGAAGTCCCCGTCCTCGTGCGTCGCGAGCTCGATCATCCCGATCATGAGCGCGATGCCGACGGGGTCGTTCATCCCGGCCTCGCCTTCGAGGATCGTGCCTGCCCGGCCGCGGATCTCGCGCGAGCCGAAGACTGAGAACGTCACCGCCGGGTCGGTCGGCGCGATCGCTGCGCCGACGAGCCCGGCAAAGATCCAGTCGAGCCCGAGGACGTAGTGGGCCGCGACCGCGATGAGCCCTGCGGTCGCGAACGTGCCGAGCACGCCGAGAGCCAGGATTGGCGCAAGGGACCGCCGGAAGCGGCGGAAGCCGATGTGGAGGCCGCCGTCGAAGAGGATGATCACGAGTGCGACCACCGTGAGGCGCTCGACGTCCAGGATCGACAGCGCATCCTTGACCGAGTCGGACGTCTCGGCGAGCGCCATCGCGCCGACGAGGATCACGGCGGCGTAAGGGAGCGAGAGGCGGTCGGCCAGTCTCATCCCGAGCAGCGCGACGAACACGGTCGCCGACACCGCGAGGAGGATGAGTCCGAAGTCCGAGATCTCCGTCATCGGAAGACTCGGAATCTACGGGGGCGACCGGCCGCTCTCGTCCGTCCGTCCGCTAACAGTCTCCTTACACGCATCTCATCGCGGTCACACGGCGCGTGCCGATACTACGGCGAGCCAATGCGGAAGCTCGCTGTCCTCCTCTGCGCGATTACGGCCCTAGCCGCCGGCGCGGCGGCGTTCGCGCAGTCGACCCCCGGCACGCTGTCCGTCGAGCGCGGTAGGGGTGTGGTGATGATCGATCTCAAGGGATCCGTCGTGGGCCGCCTCACCAGCGGCTCGCTGCGCGTAACCGACCACACGCCGTTCGATCGTTATGCCGCCGTCGTGTCCGGGCGGAAGCTCACCCAGGAGCGAGTCGGGGCGCGCACGATTGTCTACAGGGGCGCCGGCCTTCGCTTCAGGATGCTCGGCGGCGGCTATCGCATGGTCGCCCGGGGCACCGGAATCACCGTGTCCGCGGTCGGACGAGGCAACGTCATGCTCGACGGCGAGCCCCGCTTCGAAGCGGATGACCTCGGCGTCTACTCCCTCGACGGCACCGACTGCAGCGTCGAGCCGCTGACCTGCACTCCGCTCCCGCTCGAGCCCGAGCGCTTCCTCCTCGAGCCGCTCGAGCCGCAGCCGAAGGCCGTGCAGTGACGACGCCGCACACCATCCTGGTCGTCGAGGACGAGACGTCGATCGCGTCGTTCGTCGCCGCGTACCTGCGCAACGCGGGCTACACGGTCAAGACTGCCGCGAGCGCGCAGACCGCTCTGATCACGCTCGCCGGGGAGACTCCCGCGCTCGTCATCCTCGACCTCAACCTGCCGGACGGGGACGGCGTCGAACTCTGCCGGAGGATTCGCAAGACGTCGGACGTGCCGATTCTCATGCTCACGGCGCGTGACGAGGACATCGACAAGATCATCGGACTCGAGGTGGGCGCCGACGACTACATGACGAAGCCGTTCAACCCGCGTGAGCTGGTCGCGCGCGTGAAGAGCATCCTCCGCCGGGCGGCGCCCGAGCGCCGGCGCCCCGAGTCCGAGGAGCTCCAGCACGGCGACCTCACGATCAACTCGGGCAAGCGCGAGGTGCACGTCGGCGACGAGGAGATCCGGCTCGCGCCGAAGGAGTTCGACCTCCTCTGGGAGCTGCTCGACCACCGCGGGATCGTCCTCACGCGCGACCAGCTCCTCGAGCGCGTGTGGGGTTACACGTTCGCCGGGGACACGCGCACCGTCGACGTCCACGTGCGCCAGATCAGGCGCAAGCTCGGCGATGCATCGCCGATCGTCACCGTGTGGGGCGTCGGCTACAAGGTCGCGTCGGACCGCGCGGCCGCGTCGACCCTCTGAGGCTCTACCCTGAATCCCATGCTGGGAACGCTTCGGTTCCGCCTCACGGCGGTGTTCCTCGCCGTCGTCCTCGTCTTCGGTCTCGCCTCGATCGCGCTCGCCGTGCGCCTCTTCCAGGACGTGACGCGCCAGCAGTCGGTGGACGAGCTGCGGCGCGAGGCGTCCGGTCTCGCCGCCCTGTACGCCGCGGCAGCCCTGCGCTCGTCCGACGAGGGGACGAAGGCGCCGGAGTTCGCGGCCGAGAGCCTCGAGCTCGCGACAGGTGACGAGCTCTATTACGTCGGGCTCACGCCGTTTCCCACACAGCGCTTCGGGCTGACTCGTCTTCCGCGAAGCGCGCTCGGCGGTGCCGAGCTCGACCGCGACCAGCAGGTGATCGTCGAGTTCACTCCTCCCGGCGAGAGTCGGAGGCTCATCGCGGCCGTGCAGCCCGTACAGCTCGTACAGGGCACCGAGCCGTTCGGCTGGCTGGTCGTGGCCAAGCCCGAGGCGGAGCTTCGGGAGGAGTTGCTGACCCTGCTCGGGCGGCTCGCGCTCGCGCTCGCGGTCGGCATAGGGCTGGCGGGGCTGCTGTTCCTCTGGCTGTCACGCCGGTTGACCGAGCCGGTGCGCGTGCTGACACGCGCCACGGAGCACGTCGCAGCCGGCCGGTACGACGTCGAGATCCCGGAAGCTCGAGGGCGAGACGAGGTCGCGCTCCTGAGCAAGCGCTTCCGCGGCATGGTCGACAAGCTCGCGGAGGCGGAGAAGCTCAAGCGCTCGTTCCTCATGTCCGTTACCCACGAGCTTCGCACGCCGCTGACCGCGATCCGTGGACACGTCGAGGCCATCCGCGAAGGCGTCGTCAGCGAGCCGGACCAGGTTCGGACGTCGCTGGAAATCATCGCGGCGGAGACCGACCGGCTCGAGCGCCTCGTCGGAGACGTGCTCGACCTCGCGAAGCTCCAGGCTCACCGGTTCACCGTGCGCCAGGAGGAGGTCGATCTCGAGCGCGTGCTCGACCAGGCCTACGGAGCGTTCACCGAGGAGGCGCGTCGCAGGGAGATCGAGTACTCGGTCTCGGGTGCCGACGTCGCCCCCGTGATCGTTTCCGACGGGGACCGCGTGCTCCAGGTGATCACCAACCTCCTTTCCAACGCGTTCCGCTGGACGCCGGACGGCGGCAGGATCGAGCTCCGCCTCGGGTCGGCGAACGGGGTCGTATCGGTCGATGTCGTCGACTCGGGACCGGGCGTGCCCGCGTCGCAGCGGGCGCGCATCTTCGAGGCGTTCGTGTCGCAGGACGCTGACGGCACCGGCCTCGGCCTGCCGATCGCCCGCGAGCTCGCGGTCGCGCTCGGCGGCGGCATCGAGCTCAGCTCGAACGTCGGCGCCGGGAGCCGCTTCCGGGTCGTGCTGCCGGTCGTACCGGCGGTCTAGCCCAGGAGGCTTGGCGAAACAGGCGCTGTGCCGCCCGGGGAGCGCTGCATCGCCGCGATGCAGCGTCCTCAGTCGCCCCAATAGGTGAACTATTGGGGCTCTCTGCGTCCTTGCCTCGCGACGACCAGCGGCACCCCGGCGACGAGGCCCGTTCCGCCAAGCCCTCCTACGCCGCTGCGGCGTGCTCGAGAGCCCGCTCGTCGTGCGGCAGCGGCTCGATCGGCGCGTCGGAGTCGTTCGCGTGACTCTCGAGGTGTGCGAGCCTCACGTCGACACCGCGCCAGCCGGAGCTGACGAGGTCGACGAGGAGCGCGAGGTCGTCGACGCGCGCGTGACGCTCGGCGAGGAGATCGCCCTCGATCCGTTCCAGCCGGCGGATCGCCTGATTCAGCAGGCCGCGGATCTCGGCGATGTGCCGTGCGGCGGGGAGGACCTCGGCGCGCACACCGTCGCGCACGGCAGCGCCCACGTGCTCGGGCAGGGAGGCCTCGAGCTCGGCGGCGGTGGCGGCCAGACCTTCGATCTGGGTGCGCGATCGCTCGAGCGCGGCTTCGATCGCTGCGGGCTCGGGCCTGCCGGCCGCTGCGTCCGCGATGCGCTGCTTCGCCCGCTCGAGTGCCTGGGTATCCACGGGCGCGAGGCTACTCTCCTCGCCGGATGGACACGTCGAGCCTCGAGTACGACCTGCCGCCGGAGCTCGTCGCGCAGGTCCCCGTCGAGCCGCGTGACGCGTCACGGCTCCTCGTCCATCGCCGGACCGCAGGGACGATCGAGCATCTGACCTTCCGCGAGCTTTCCAACGTGCTCGGCGACGAGCTCGTCGTCGTCAACGACACACGGGTCGTGCCGGCCCGGCTTCGGCTCCGGCGCGCGTCGGGCGGTGCGGCCGAGGTGCTGCTCGTCGAGCAGGTCGACGACAACGGGACGTGGGAGGCGCTCGTTCGACCGTCGCGCCGTCTGCGCGTCGGCGAGGAGCTCGGCCCGGTGCGCCTGCGCGAGCCGCTGGGCGACGGTCGCTGGCTGGTGGCCCTTCGGGGAACGCCCGATGGAGATATGCCGCTGCCGCCATACATCCACGAGCCGCTCGCCGACCCGGTCCGGTACCAGACCGTCTACGGGGAGGTCGAGGGCTCGGCCGCGGCTCCGACCGCCGGGCTCCACTTCACGCCCGAGCTCCTCGCCGCGCTCGATCCGGTTCGCGTGACGCTGCACGTCGGGCTCGACACGTTCCGTCCCGTCGTGGCGGAGAAGCTCGAGGAGCACCAGCTGCACGGCGAGCGTTACTCGGTGTCACTCGGCGCATGGGAGCGGATCGACGCAGCCGAGCGCGTGCTTGCGGTCGGAACGACGACGGTTCGCGTGCTCGAGACCGTCGCGCGATCGGGCGAGCTCACCGGGCGGACGACTCTCTTCGTCGTACCGGGATTCCAGTTTCGCCGTGTGGACGCGCTGCTCACGAACTTTCACCTGCCACGCTCGACCCTCCTCGCGCTCGTCATGGCGTTCGCGGGAGTCGAGGTCGTCCGGGAGCTCTACCGGGAGGCGATCGCCGAGCGCTACCGCTTCTACTCGTTCGGCGACGCGATGCTGGTCCTCTGACGTGAGCTTTCGCATCGAGGCGACGGACGGCGCCGCGCGGGCAGGAGCTCTCGCGACCGCGCACGGCGAGATCCGCACACCCGCGTTCATGCCAGTCGGCACGAAGGGCACCGTGAAGTCGCTGCACCCGGACGAGGTGCGGGCACTGGGGGCCGACGTCGTTCTCGCGAACACGTACCACCTGCATTTCCGGCCGGGAGAGCAGGTCGTGGAGGAGCTGGGCGGTCTGCACGCCTTCTCCGGGTGGGACGGCCCGATCCTGACCGACTCGGGAGGCTTCCAGGTGTTCTCGCTCCGCGACACCATCGCCGCGCTGGACGACGACGGGGTCACGTTTCGCTCCGTGTACGACGGCTCCGACGCCCGGTTCACGCCCGAGCGTGTCGCGGAGATCCAGCGCCGCCTGGGCTCGGACATCGCGATGTGCCTCGACGTCTGCCTGCCTGCAGTGGCGCAGGCCTTCGACCTCGAGCGCGCGGTACGCATCACCACCGACTGGGCCCGGCGGCAGGTGGATGCGCCACGCGCCGCCGGCCAGCTCCGCTTCGGGATCGCGCAGGGGTCCACCCATCCGGAGCTGCGCCGACGCTCGATCGAGGAGATCACCGCCCTGCCCTTCGACGGCTATGCGCTCGGCGGTCTCGCGGTGGGCGAGTCGAAGGGGGAGATGCTCGACTGCGTGGAGTGGGCGGCGCCGCTGCTCTCCGAGCGCCACCCGAGGTACTTCATGGGAATCGGCGACCCGGAGGGCATCCTCGAGGTGGTCGCCCGCGGCGTCGACATGTTCGACTGCGTGCTCCCGACCCGCACGGCGCGGACCGGGTCGGCGCTCACGTGGGAAGGTCGTCTCAACCTTCGCAACGCCGCATACCGGGCGGATCCGCGCCCGCTCGACGCGGAGTGCGACTGCCCGGCGTGCGAGCGCTTCTCGCGCGCGTACATCCGCCACCTCGTGACGCAACGGGAAATGCTCGGACTTCGGCTGCTCAGCCTGCATAATCTGCGGTTCGTACTCGACCTGACCGCGCGTGCAAGAGCGGCGATCGAGCGAGGCATGTTCTCCTCCTTCCGGGACGAGGCACTCGCACGACTCGCCGGCCCACCCGAGGAGGAACCGTGCAATTCCTGATCATCATGGTGTTGATGCTGGGCGTGATGTACGTGCTCATGATCCGCCCGCAGCGTCAGCGACAGGCTCAGCAGCAGTCGATGATCGACGGCGCCTCGGTCGGCGACGACGTCCTCACGACGGGAGGTATCTACGGCACGATCTCCGAGGTCGAGGGCGACGACATCGTCGTCGAGATCGCGAGCGGCGTCACCGTGCACATGACCCGCAGGGGCATCGCAGCTGTTCTTCCGCCGGAGGACGAGGAGGACGAGGAGGTCGAAGAGCTCGAAGATGCCGAGGAGCAGGATGAATCTGCGGTTACGGACGGCGAAGAAGCGGTTAGCGCCGCTGCCGGGGACGTATCGCCCGGCGAAGACCGCCGCTAACCTGGGTCGCCGAACGTGAGCAGGCGAAACTCATTCCTCGTCCTCGGGCTGCTCGTCGCAGCGCTCGTCGGCGTCGCCTTGCTCGCGATCCCGGGCTCGCCGCTCCACAAGTCTCCGACACTCGGCCTCGACCTGCAGGGTGGCCTCGAGGTCACACTGCAGGCCGTTCCGCCGCCGAACCGCGAGCTCACCGAGGAGGACCTCGAGCGCTCGGTCGAGATCATGCGGAACCGCGTCGACAAGCTCGGCGTCTCGGAGCCCGAGATCCGCACCCAGGGCGACGACCAGATCGTCATCCAGCTTCCCGGCATCCAGGATCCGCAGGCGGCCGCGGAGATCATCGGCACGACTGCGCAGCTCGAGCTCTTCGACCTCGAGAACTCACTCACCGGGCCGTCGATCACGATCCGGGGAGAGCCGGTCGAGTCGCCGTCGCTCTACGCACTCCTCGCGCAGGTCCAGGCACAGGCGCAGGGTGACGACTCCGACGCGTACTACATCGTGAACCCGAGGACGCAGCGCGTCGTGTCCGGCCCGTACGCCTCGGAAGAAGACGCGCTGCGCGCGGTTGGGGGGGAACTGCCGGCCAATCGCAGGCTCTTCGCCGTGCCCGAGGGCATGGCCGTCATCACGTGTGGCGAGGGCGCGGTCGTCTGCCCTGGCGCGGGCGGCGCCGGCGTTGCGCCCGACCGCACCTACTACTACCTCTTCGAGTACGACCCGCCGACGGTCCCGCAGATGACAGGTGAGGACTTCAAGCTCTCGGGGACGCGGGCGGACTTCGACACGAGCCCTGGCGCCTCCGGCCGGCCGATCGTGACGATGGAGTTCACAGGCGCGGGCTCCGAGAAGTTCGAGGACATCACGAGTGACCTCTGGATCCGCGGCAAGCTGCGCAACACGCCGCAGCACTTCGCGATCGTCCTCGACCGCGAGATCAAGACGTTCCCGCAGATCGACTTCACCGACTCGAGCCTAAGCGGCGGAATCGGCGGCGGACGCGCCCAGATCCAGGGCCTCGAGTCGTTTCAGGAGGCGAAGGAGATCGCGCTCGTCCTCCAGACCGGCGCGCTCCCGGTGAAGTTCGAGACGCTCGACCGCACGGACATCTCCGCGACGCTGGGCAAGGACTCGCTCGCCGAGGCCTGGAAGGCTGCGATCGGCGGCCTGATCCTCGTCGCGATCTTCCTGCTCATCTTCTACCGCTTCCTCGGCCTCGTGGCAGTCGCCGGGCTCGCGATCTACGCGGCGTTCCTCTACGCGACGATCCTCCTCTTCAACGTGACGCTCACGCTGCCGGGCTTCGCCGGTCTCGTTTTGACGTTCGGCGTCGCGGCCGACGCGAACATCGTCATCTTCGAACGCATCAAGGAAGAGGTGCGCGCCGGGAGATCCATGCGCGCCGCCATCGCGCAGGGCTACCGCAAGGGCTTCGCGACCATCGTCGACGCGAACGTCGTCACCGCGATCACGGCCATGGTCCTCTTTGCCGTCGCGACGGCCAGCGTCCGCGGGTTCGCGCTCATGCTGCTCATCGGAACGCTGCTGTCGTTGCTGACCGCGGTCCTCGCGACGCGCGCGATCCTCGCGCTGCTCGGCGGGGCCGGCTGGCTCGAGAACCCGCGCGTCATGGGTGCCACCGGCGAAGGTCTCCCGAAGTGGCTCCGCTGGGACTACATCGGCCGGCGCCGGATCTGGTTCGCAATCTCGGGCGCCGCCTGTTTGATCGCGGTGGTCGCGATCGCAGCCATCGGGTTGAACTTCGGGATCGACTTCGAGGGCGGGACGCAGCTCACGTTCCGCACGCCGCAGCCGACCAGCCTGGAGCAGGTGCGCGAGGAGGCCGCCGACATCGGGCAGGCCGACGCCGTCATCCAGGGCCGCGGCGAGTCGGCCGACGGCCGGTACACGAACTTCTCGGTTCGCACGGAGTCGCTGACGACGGCAGAGCAGAACGAGCTCCAGCAGGGTCTCGCGAGCGCCGTGGACGCCACGGCGTTCGGCGCGAAGAACGTCTCCGAGAGCTTTGGGCGCCAGATCGCGAACAACGCGCTGCTCGCGATCTTCGTGAGCCTGCTCCTGATGGCCGCCTACATCTCGTTCCGCTTCCAGTGGAAGTACTCGGTCGGCGTGCTCGTCGCGCTGGCACACGACCTCCTGATCGCCATCGGGATCTACGCGCTCACCGGTCGCGAGGTCTCGACTGCGACGGTCGCGGCGCTGCTCACGATCCTCGGCTACTCGATGTACGACACGATCATCATCTTCGACCGCATGCGCGAGAACGTGCCCCTCATGCGGCGCGCTTCGATGCGCGTGATCGGCAACGTGTCGCTGTGGGAGGTCATCCCCCGGTCGCTTGCGACGACGTTCATCACGCTCCTTCCGGTCGCCTCGCTCTACGTGCTCGGCGGCGACACCCTGAAGGACTTCGCGTTCGCACTCCTCATCGGCATCGGTGCGGGCTCGTACTCCTCGATCTTCCTCGCCGCGCCGCTCCTCGCGATGCTGAAGCAGCGTGAGCCGGAGTTCGCCCGCCGCCGCGACGATCTCGGGGCGCTCGAGGGCATCACCACGGTCGGCGGAACGCTGGCCGCGGAAGCGGAGGAGATCGCGGCAGACGGCGACGGCGACGGTGCGGTCGACGGCGATGCGGAAGCGCTCGAGACACCACGCGCACCTGTTGCGGCTCCTCCCGGCGCAACCTCGTCGAAGCGCGAGCGCCGCAGGCAGCGGCGCGCGACTCGCCCCCATGGCCGTGCCCGCTAGCGAGCGCAGCCCGCTGGAGACGCTCGGTCTCGCCGGAGTCGGCGCGATCGCGCTCGTCGCGCAGCACGCGGACGAGCTCTCGGCGGAGATCGGAACGCGGCTCGGCGTCGAGCGCGACGAGGTACGTGCCGCGATCGCGGACGTGCTCGACAGCTGGCGGCGTGAGGCTTCTCGTCTCGGCGAGACGGCGGGGAATACCGCCGCGAAGGCCGCATCCGAGCTCGGCGTTGCGTCGCGCGACGTCGTGAGCGACCTCGAGCTCCGCGTGGCGCAGCTCGAGCATCGCCTCAGGCTGCTGGAGCGCCAGAGCTAGGCCGACAGCGCAGCGACCTACAATCCCGCGCATGGCCACTACGCAGGGGTCGTCGCGTAACCTCGGCCGTCTCTCGGAGATCGCGCAGGTCGCCGCGCGGCACGGCTTCGGCTACGTCGTCCGCCGCAAGCGCCCAGGCGACCTCGGCCCCGACGCCAACGGCGACGCGGCGACGAGCTCGGACCGCGGCCGGCGCCTGCGGATGATGCTCGACGAGCTTGGCCCGACGTTCGTCAAGTTCGGCCAGCTCCTCTCGACCCGCCCCGACGTCGTGCCACCCGACATCGTGACCGAGCTCCGCGGCCTCCAGGACGCGGCCTCGCCGATCCCGTTCGAGCAGGTCCGCGACGCCGTCGAGGCCGAGCTCGACCTGCGCATGGATCGAGCGTTCCTCGAGTTCGACTTCGCGCCCCTTGCGTCGGCGTCGATCGGCCAGGTGCACCGCGCGGTGCTGCCGGACGGCCAAGAGGTCGCGGTCAAGGTGCAGCGCCCGGCCGCGGCGGAGCAGATCGAAGCCGACCTCGGTCTTCTCTACCAGGCCGCGCGCCTGCTGAAGGAGCGCGTCCGCGCGCTCGAGTTCATGGACCCGCAGGAGCTCGTGGACGAGTTCGCGCGGTCGATCAGGCTCGAGCTCGATTACAGCCACGAGGCGCGCAACGCCGAGGCATTCCATCGCAACTTCGTCCGGGACGACCGGGTCGTCGTTCCGCGGGTGATCCGCCAGTACTCGACCTCGCGGATCCTCACGCTCGAGTACCTGCGCGGGACGAAGGTGGCGGACCTCGACCTCGAGGCGATGCGGCCGGACGAACGGCGCGACGTCGCGTATCGGCTCGCCGACGCGTGGATGACGATGGTCTTCCGACACGGCTTCTTCCACTCCGACCCGCACCCGGCGAACATCTTCGTCCTCGAGTCCGGCGTTCTCGGGCTCGTCGACTTCGGGCAGGCGGGGAAGCTGACCGACGACGACATGGCGGGTCTGACGATGCTCTTCGTCGACGCGGCGACCGAGAACATCGACGCCATCCCGCGGCGCCTGCGCGAGCTCGGCGTGCGCTACGACCCGGCGCGCGAGCATGAGTTCAAGAGCGAGCTGCAGGTGCTGTTCGACCGGTACTACGGCACCCGGCTCTCGGACATCGACCCGATCCAGGTGATACGCGAGGGCTTCCAGCTCATCTACTCGATGAACCTGAAGCTGCCGAGCCGCTTCGTCATCCTGGACAAGGCGATCGCGACGCTCGCGTCGGTCGGGCAGGAGGTGTACCCCGAGTTCAACGTCTTCGAGGTCGCGAAGCCGTACGCGCGCGGTCTTCTGGCGGACCGGTTCCATCCCCGTGCGCTCTCTCAACGCGCCCGTGCCGAGGCGCTGGGGCTGGCCTCGGTCGCGCGCGACATGCCGTACCAGCTCTCGGACATTCTCGAGCGGCTGCGCGACGGGACCTTCCAGGTGCATATCGAGAACCCCGGGATCGACCAGATCGACGACCACATCGATCAGGCTTCGAACCGGATGGCGGTCGCGCTCATCGTGGCAGGCGGGCTCCTCGGCTCCGCGATCATCGGCGTGTTCGCAGACGAGGGACCGCACGTGCTCGGGCTCCACTTGCTCTCCGTGCTCGGATTCGTGATCTCCGGCACCTTCGGGCTCTGGCTCGTCTGGGGAGTCATGCGGCATGGCCGGCTCTAGCTCGCAGGGCCATGTCGCGGCTGGACGGCTGAGGACGAGTTTTCTCTGATCCGCTCGAAAGGACATCTGGCGGAGCCGCACCTGCCGGGCTAGCGTCGGCGACATGCCGAGCGCCGTTCTCGTCGCCGAGCCGGAGCCCGAGACGCGCGAGCTCCTCGGCCGGCAGCTGCGCGACGACGGCTTCGACGTGCTCGGCGCCGCACGACGGAGCGAGGCGCTCGAGCTGGCCGAGAGCGCTCGCCCCGACGTCGTGCTGCTCGCCGAGCTCGAGCTTTGCCTGCGCTTGCGAGAGGGCGAACCCGGGCGGACCTGGGACCGGAACGTCCCCGTGATCGTCCTCGCGTCGACCTCCGATCCGGTGGAGCGCGTTCGGGCGCTCGATCGCGGCGCCGACGACGTGGTCGGCCGGCCGTTCGCATACGACGAGCTGCTCGCGCGCATCCGCGCGCTGATCCGGCGGACGACAGGTGCCTCCGAGGATGTGATCGTCGCCGGAGATCTCGTCGTGGACCGTCCGACGCGTCGCGTCCACGTCCGCGAGACGCCCGTCTTCCTTTCGGCGAAGGAGTTCGAGCTCGTCGCGAAGCTCGCGTCGCAGCCGTATCGCGTCTGGACGAAGGAGGAGCTGCTTCGCGACGTCTGGGGGTTCAGGGCTCTCGGTCGTACCAGGACGTTGGAATCGCACGCGTCGCGCGTGCGGAAGAAGCTCTGCATCGGCCCGGATGATCGGTTCATCGTCAACGTCTGGGGCGTCGGCTACCGGCTGCTCGACTGATCGCTCGAAAGGACAGCGAACCACGCCTTAGTGATCGCCGTTTCAACGGAGTACTCTTCGAGACAAGATGTTCGGGGTCCGTCGATGGTTCGTCTCCATCGTCCTCGTCGCACTGTCAGTCACGGCCGGCGCATCGGCCACGAGTTCCCATGACGCCGCGATCGATCCAGGGCAACGAGTCAGCGGGATGCTGGTTGTGCAGGGCCCCGAAAGTGACGCCGACCTCTCGATCTGGACGTATTGCAACCCGATCGTGACCGCGCCGGGACCCGAAGCCCGGACATGTTCCGTGCCGCGAACCCGGCGGATCTTCGCCGGATACGGAATCTGGGGAGAGTCGAGAAACGTCGTCGATGAGGCTTGGCACAAGCGAGCGTGGGCACTGTGGATCGACGGGCGGCGCGTCGACCTCGATCGCTTTGGAACCACGGACCAATGGATTCAGCACCCGAGGCGTCCGGCTGCGAAGAAGCTAGTGCTGCTTCGCCTTTGGGCGATCGTCCTTGTGGGTGCGAAGGGAACTCACTTGATCCGGTACAGATCGCGTCTGGAAGATGGAGGCGCGTTCACCTTCAACACGTGGAAGTTCACCATCTCGCCGCGCTAGCAATCTGCCGCTCCCGTGGCGAGTGGGGTGGAAACCACGCTTGCCAGGACGGACCCGGACGCTGGAGTCTCACGCGTCCCGGGTGCGGAAGAAGCTGTGCGTCGCTCCCGACGACCGGTTCGTCGTCAACGTCTGGCGAGTGGGCTACCGCATGCTGGAGTAGGCGCGAGGGTTGCCTGGACCTCGTCTCAGCGCGCCCCCTCGAGCTCGAGCAGCGCCTGCTTGACCTCGAGGCCGCCTGCGTATCCGGTGAGATCGCCGGTCGCGCCGACGACGCGGTGGCAGGGCAGCACGATCGGGATCCGATTGCGGTTCATCACGGTGCCGACGGCGCGGGCCGCGCGCGGATGCCCGATCTTCGCCGCGAGCGCGCCATAGGTCGTCGTCTCGCCGTAGGGCACGCGGGCGAGCTCGCGCAGGACCGAGACCGTGAACGGCGGCAGGCCGCGGAGGTCGAGTGAGAGATCGAAGCCCTGCCGCTCGCCGTGGAAGTACTCGTCGAGCTCTCGGCGGGCCGGAGCGACGACCTTCGCCGAGCGAAGGACGCGCGGTCCGGCGATCTGCGCGAGGCGGTCGAGCTGCGCGTCCGGCTCCGCCCGGAACGAGATGGCGGCCAGGCCCTGCCCGGACGCGGCCACGAGGAGCGGCCCTATGGGCGAGTCGACGACGTCGAAGCCCACGTCGACGAGGTCGAGGGTCACCGCGGCGTCGCGGAAACGGCGGTCGAGGTCGGGTGAGACAGTCATGAGGCGATCCTCCTTCGGATGCGTCGGACGCCCGTGGACGTCGCCTGCCTAGCTGCGTCCGGGCTGGAGCCGAGCGCGGACGCGATCTGCTCAAACGAGAGGTCGTACCCGTACCGCAGCACGACGGCTGCTCGCTCCTTGGGACCGAGCCCGTCCGTGAGGTCGGCGAGCTCGGCATACGCGGGGCGGTGATCGGTCGACGGCGTCTCCACGAGCTCGTCCGTCGGACGCGTGCGACGCAGCGTGTCGAGTGCGACGTTGTGCGCGATCGTGAGCACCCACGCTCGCAGGTGCTCGGCGTGGTCGAGCCGGCCGTACGCGCGAAGCGCCCGCAGAAACGTCTCCTGGAATGCGTCCTCGGCTCGTTCGGGGCCGAGGCGCTTTCGCAGGAGGCGCAGCACGTCGGTGCGATGCTCCTCGTAGAAGCGCTCGAACGGGGGAATGGCCACGGCCTGCATCATCCTCATCCAACGCCCCGGAGCGCCGATTTGTGAGCATGCCCGGATGCGCGCTGCCGTCGTGGGCCACATCGAGTGGATGGAGTTCGTCCCGGTCGAGGAGGCTCCGCGAGCGGGAGAGATCGTCCACGCCGACGACTCGTGGGAGGAGGCCGCGGGCGGCGGGTCGGTCGCGGCGGTCCAGCTCTCGAAGCTGGCGGACTCCGTCGACTTCTTCACGGCGCTCGGCAACGACGAGCGGGCCGAGCGCGCGCGGGGCGAGCTGACGGAACGAGGCATCACGGTGCACGCCACGCCGGTCGACCTGCCGCAGCGACGTGGGTTCACATTCGTCGACGAGGCCGGCGAGCGGACCATCACGACGATCGGCCGCAAGCTGCACCCCCGCGGACACGACGACACACTCCCCTGGCATGAGCTCGCGAAGTGCGATTGCGTCTACGTCTGCGCGGGCGACGCCGACGCGGTGCTCCTCGCGCGCCGAGCACGGGTCGTGGTCGCCACTGCGCGAGAGCTCGCCACGCTGCGGCAGGCGTCCGTCGAGCTCGACGCCCTCGTCTCGAGCGGGAAGGACGACGCGGAGCGGTACCACACCGGGCAGATCGATCCGGAGCCGCGTCTTGTCGTGACGACGTCGGGCGCGCTCGGCGGCTGGGCGCAGCCCGGCGGCCCGTACAATGCCGCTGCCCTCCCGCCCATCCCCGAGGACGCGTACGGCGCGGGCGACTGCTTCGCGGCCGGGTTGAGCTTCGCGCTGGCCGCCGGTCTCGAGGGTCTCGACGCGCTCGAGTTCGCGTCGCGCTGCGGGGCCGGTGCGCTCGCGGGCCGCGGCGTTCACGCCGAAGCGGTGCCGCTTCCCTGAGCCGGGGAGGTGGGGGACAGATCGCCGACGAATTGTGGCCCTTACAGGGTCAGGCACTGTAAAAGACGTCCGTGGGGCGTAGGGGTTGCGCAGTGGGACAAAGTGGGCTAATGTGGGACGCCGTGGGAGGTGCAAGCCCATGACGAGCCCATGTTCTACGGAACCCACGAGCACACGATCGACGAGAAGAACCGCCTCACGATGCCCGCGAAGTGGCGCGACGGGCTCGGCGGTGGGGTCGTTCTCGTCCGCGGCATCGACGGCACGGTCGACGTCTATCCGCGTCGGAGCTGGGAGGCGAGCGTCGAGCGGATCACCGCGCTCGACTCGCTCACGCGGGGCGCGCGCGAGATGAAGCGATTCGTCTTCGCCGGCGCGACCGTGGCCGAGCTCGACAAGCAGGGACGCGTGCTCGTGCCGCCGGACCTCGCGCAACATGCCGGTCTCGGCAAGGACGTCGCAGTCGTCGGCGTGCACGACCACGTCGAGATCTGGAGTCGCCCGGAGTGGGCGGATCACGTCAGCGCGATCGAAGGGAGCGTCGGAGATGTTGCCGAACGTGCAGCGGACAGACGCGGCTGATCACGTCCCCGTCCTCGCGGACGAGGTGCGCGAGCTGCTCGACGTGCAGCCGGGAGAGACGGTTGTCGACGCCACGTTTGGCGCCGGCGGCCATTCGAGACTTCTTGCGGCCGATCTCGCGGGGCGGGGAAAGCTCGTGGCGATCGACCGCGACCCGAGCGTGCGGCCCTACTTCGACCGCGTCAAGGCCGGGGCGCGCGGCGTGCAGACCCGATTCCTGCGCGGCGACTATGCGGTCGTGCTCTCACAGCTCGCCGGCAACGGCGTCCGCGCCGACGCCGTCCTGCTCGACCTCGGCATCTCGTCGATGCAGGTGGACCGTCCGGAGCGCGGCTTCTCGTACGCGACCGACGCGCCGCTCGACATGCGCATGGATCCGTCCGACGAGGTAAGCGCTGCGGACGTCCTCGCCACGTACGACGAACGAGAGCTTGCGACGATCTTCCGGAGGTACGGAGAGGAGCGCTACGCGGGCCAGATCGCGCGCGGCATCGTGAGGCGACGGGCCGGCGAGCCGATCGTGCGTACGGGGCAACTCGTCGACGTCGTCAAGGCGTCGATCCCGGCGCCGGCACGTTTCGGCGAGGGGCATCCCGCGAAGCGGGTATTCCAGGCCCTGCGGATCGAGGTCAACCATGAGCTCGAGTCGCTGGAGGTAGGGCTCCCGGCGGCGTTCGAGATGCTGCGTCCCGGCGGACGGCTGGCAGTCATCAGCTTCCATTCGCTCGAGGACCGGATCGTGAAGCGCTTCCTGCGCGACCGCGCCCGGGGCTGCACGTGCCCGCCGGAGTTCCCGGTGTGCGTGTGCGGCAAGGAGCCGGAGGCCCGGATCCTCACGCCGAAGCTCGTGCGCCCTTCGGCGAGCGAGGTGGATCACAACCCGCGCGCGGGCTCGGCGCGGCTGCGGGCGGCGGTTCGCACCTGATGTCGTCGATCGCGCAGCCCGCGCGGGCGCCACGAGCTCGAGCCGCCACCCGCAAGCGCTCCTGGGCGCTCGGTGGTGGCGTCGTCTGGATCCTGTTGCTCGCGGCGCTGCTGGCGGGAGTCGTCGCCGTGAACGTCGCGGTGCTACGCCTGAACCTCCAGCTCGACGAGGCCGGCCGCGAGCGCACGGAGCTCAAGACCGACATTGCCCAGCTGCGCTCGGAGATCTCGAGCGCAGCAGCGACGACCCGCATCGAGCGCCTCGCGGAGGGTGAGCTCGGGCTCGTCGAGGTGGATCCCGAGGACACCACCTACATCCAGCTCGGGAAGTGAAGCGCCCTGCGACGAACCGCCGTATCAGCCTCCTTGCCGCCGCGTTCCTGATCCTCCTGGCAGCCGCGCTCGCCCGAGCGGTCTGGCTCCAGGTGATCAAGGGGCCGGAGTACGCGGCGATGGCGCTCCGCCAGCACCGGGAGACCGTCGTCGTGCCGGCCGGACGCGGAACGATCGTCGACCGGAACGGGGAGCCCCTCGCAATCGGCCGGAGCACGACGACGATCTACGCGAACCCCCGGCAGGTCGACAACGCGCGCGACCTGACGTTGTCCGCCGGCAAGATCTTCGGCTCCGACCCCGCCGTGCTCTATCCGACGCTGACCGACCGGTCACGAGGCTTCGTATTCGTCGAGCGAAAGGCGGATCCGCGCAAGGCCGAGAAGCTCGAGAAGCTCGGCTACGCTGGCCTCGGCTTTTATCCGGAGGAGCTGCGCTTCTACCCGCAAGGCCCGGTCGCGGCTCAGATCCTCGGGTACGCAGGGCTCGACAACAAGGGCCTCGAGGGGCTCGAGCGGTCGCTCGAAGGAACGCTCGCCGGCCAGCCCGGGAGCCAGACGATCGTCAAGGATCCGTTCGGCCGCGCTCTCGACGTGGTCGAGACGAAGCCGGAGACTCCGGGCAAGGACGTGCGGCTCACTCTCGACCGCCAGATCCAGGCAAACGCCGAGGAGATCCTTGCCGACACCGTGCGCCGCTGGTCGGCGAAGTCGGCCACCGCGGTCGTGATGGATCCTCAGACGGGCGAGATCCTCGCAATGGCCACCGCCCCGCGCTTCAACGCAAACCGATTCGGGAAGACGCGCGCGGACCGGCGGCGCAACCGCGCCGTCACGGACACGTACGAGCCGGGCTCGACGTTCAAGCTCGTGACGGTCGCCGCCGCGCTCGAGGAAAAGATGGTGAACCCGCGCTCGTCGTTCCAGCTGCCGTCGACGCTGAAGGTCGCCGACCGCACGATCCGCGAGTCTCACACACGCGGCACGCAGCGCATGAGCGTGCGCCAGATCGTCGAATACTCGTCCAACATCGGGACGGTCACGATCGCGCAGCGCCTCGGTGAGGGGCGGCTGGCGTCATGGGTCGACCGCTTCGGCTTCGGCAAGGTCACGGGCGTCGAGTTCCCAGGGGAGTCCGCCGGCTTCGCGCTTCCGCTCGAGCAGTGGTCGGGGTCGACGATCGGCACCGTCCCGATCGGACACGGCATCGCCGTGACGCC
Organism: uncultured Gaiellaceae bacterium; assembly: GCA_963787855.1. Taxonomy (GTDB): domain Bacteria; phylum Actinomycetota; class Thermoleophilia; order Gaiellales; family Gaiellaceae; genus GMQP-bins7. The sequence goes on along the minus strand of CAWBER010000015.1, from coordinate 65,826 downwards.
GGTGCAGATGGCGCGCGCGTACTCGGTGATCGCCAACGGCGGGGTGCTCGTGAAGCCGCGTTTGCTCGATCGCATCGGCGGCGAGCGCGTCGCCAGGCGGAATGCGCGCCGGATCGTCTCCCGCGAGGTAGCGGAGCAGATGCTTTCGATGCTGCGCGGCGTCGTGATCGAGGGAACCGGCACCGAGGCCGCGATCCCCGGGTACACCGTCGCGGGCAAGACGGGCACGGCAGCGAAAATCGACTCCGACGGGACCTACTCGACCTCACGGTACGTCGCGTCGTTCGTGGGCCTCGTCCCGGCATCGAAGCCGGAGCTCGTCGTGATGGTCATGGTCGACGAGCCGCGCGGTGGGTACTACGGCGGCACGGTCGCTGCTCCGGTGTTCCGCGACATCGCGAGCTTCAACCTCCAGTACCTCGAGATCCCACAGGACGCGCCGAAGACTGCGGACTCGAACCGCTAGAACTGCGTAGCGATATGACCATGACGACCACGCGGCCGCGCAGCGGCCGCCTTCAGGGACTCTCGCGGAGCGGAACTCCGCGCTAGCGGATTCCGTTCCTGCGGAGGTAGAACGTGCAGTTAGACGCCCTGATTCGGGCGCTCGCGCCCAGCGAGGTGGCCGGGGGCCGGACGGCGACCATCTCCGATCTCGCATACGACACGCGCGCCGTCTCCGCTGGCGCGCTCTTCTTCTGCGTGGTCGGTGAGCGGGTCGACGGGCATGACCTCGCGTGGGAGGCGATCGAGCGAGGTGCCGTCGCGGTCGTCGTCGAGCGGATCCTCGACGTGGACGTCGCCCAGCTACTCGTCCCCTCGACGCGGGAGTCGATGGCGGTCGCGGCCGACGTGTTCTTCGGCGAGCCGACGAAGGGGTTGGAGCTCGCGGGCGTCACCGGGACGAACGGAAAGACGACGACGGCGTTCCTGCTGCGGGCGATCCTGCAAGCCGCAGGTCGCAGGCCTGGGCTCGTGGGGACCGTGGAATGGCAGGTCGGAGGCGAGCGCCGTCCCGCACCATTCACCACGCCCGAGGCGATCGACCTGCAGCGGCTGTTCCGCGAGATGCTCGACGCAGGCAACCGGAGCGCGGCGGTCGAGGCGAGCTCGCACGGAGCGGCGCTGCGGCGCCTCGATCGCGTCCGCCTCGACGCGCTCGTGTTCACGAACCTGAGCCAGGACCACCTCGACCTGCACGGGTCGATGGAGGAGTACTTCGGCGCGAAGCGGCGCCTCTTCACAGGCCCGGCGCCGCCTCCGGCCGCGGTCAACGTCGGCGACGACTGGGGGCGACGGCTCGCCGCCGACCTCGAGGACCTCCACCGTGCGCCGCTCGTCACCTTTGCCCTCGACAGGGAAGCGGAGGTGAGGCCGGAGAACCTCGAGATCCGCGCGGGCGGCAGTCGCTTCCGCGCCGCGGGCGTCGACGTCGAGACCCGGCTGCGAGGGAGGTTCAACGTCGAGAACGTCCTCGGGGCGGTGGCCGCAGGGCTGCTACTCGACCTCGACGAGGAGGCGATTGCCGAGGGCATCGCGAGCGTGAGCGGCGTCCCGGGTCGCTTCGAGCCGATCGAGGAGGGGCAACCGTTCTCCGTCCTCGTCGACTATGCGCATACGCCCGACTCGCTCGCGAACGTGCTGAGCGCGGCACGAGATCTCGCGTCGGGACGCGTTATCGTCGTCTTCGGGGCGGGAGGCGACCGCGATCGCGGCAAGCGCCCGCTGATGGGCAAGGTGGCCGCAGATCTCGCGGACGTCACGATCGTGACCTCCGACAACCCGCGCTCCGAGGAGCCGCTCGCGATCATCCAGGACGTGCTCCAGGGAACGGGGCTCGAGGTGGAGATCGACCCGGATCGGCGCAGCGCGATTGCGCGCGCGGTGTCGATCGCGGACGTGGGCGACGTGGTCGTGATCGCGGGCAAGGGGCACGAGCAGGGTCAGGATGTCGGCGGTGTCGTCACGCCGTTCGACGACGGCGAGGTCGCGCGCGAGGCGTTGCGGAGCTGTTCGTGATCCCGCTCGCCTGGAGCGAGATCGAGAAGCTGGGGCTCGGGACACTGCAGGGTGGCGACGAGATCATCGGCATCGAGGGCGACTCGCGCGCGGTCGGCCCGGGCGATCTCTTCGTCGCACTCAACGCCGGCGTCGGCTTCGTCGACGATGCGCTGGAGCGTGGCGCGGCGACGCTCGTCCCCAGAGACCAGCATGCGGCTCTGGCAGCGCTCGCCTCGCTCGTCCGCTCGAAGAGTGACGCGCGGGTCGTCGCGGTCGTCGGCTCGGCGGGGAAGACGACGACGAAGGACCTCCTCGGCGCCCTCTGCGCCCCGCACGTACCCACGATCTGGGCGGAGAGGAGCCTGAACAACGAGATCGGCCTACCGCTCACGGTATGCCGCCTCGAGCCGGAAACGCGCGTGCTGGTGACCGAGATGGGCATGCGCGGGCTCGGCCAGGTCGCCGCGCTCTGCGCGATCGCCCGGCCCGACGTCGTCGTCGTCCCGCACATCGGGCCGGAGCATCTCGAGCTCCTCGGCACCGTCGAGCGCGTGGCGGAGGCGAACGCGGAGGCCGTTGCGGCACTCCCGGCCGGAGGTACCGCGGTGGTGCCGGCACACGCTCCCGAGCTCGAGCCGTTTCTCACGCGCGAGGACGTTGCGCTCCGGAGGTTCGCGCCGGAGGACCTCGATCGGCGCGACGGCGTCACGAGCTTCCGCGTCGGCGACCGCGAGGTCGAGCTCACGCTCCCCTTCACGCAGCGCCACCTCGCGTTGAACGCGCTCGCCGCGCTGCACGCCTATGACACGCTCGGCCTCCCACTCGAGCGAGCGCACGAGGGTGTTGCCGGAATTCGGCTCTCGCCCTGGCGCGGAGAGGAGCTCGCGCTGCCGGGTGACGGTTTCGTCGTGAACGACGCGTACAACGCGAACCCGGACTCGATGCGCGCGGCGCTCGAGCACCTCGCCGAGCGGGCGGGCTCGCGCAGGAAGGTGGCCGTCCTCGGAGAGATGGCGGAGCTCGGCGCGTCGGCCGATGCGTACCACCATGGAATCGGGAAGCTCGCCGCCGAGCTCGGGATCGAGGTCATCGGCGTGGGTGAGTCCGCTCGCGCGTACGAGCCCGTCGCCTGGGCTCCGACACCCGACGAGGCACTCGCGCTTGTGCGCGCGACCGTCGAGCCGGGCGACGCGGTGCTCGTGAAGGCGTCGCGCGCCGTGGGGCTCGAAGGCTTCGCCGACGAGATCGCGAACTTCGCCCGAGCATGATTCCCGTCCTGATAGCCGGCCTGCTCGCGATGGTCGCCGGCGTCGTCATCGGGCCGAAGTTCATCGAGCTCCTCCGCGCGCGCAATTTCGGCCAGCAGATCCGCGCGGAAGGCCCGGCCACGCATGTCGTGAAGCAGGGCACGCCGACGATGGGCGGTCTTCTGATCCTCGCGTCCGCCGTCCTGCCGTTCCTCGCGCTCTCGCAGTACACGGCCGAGGGCCTCACCGTCCTCTTCATCGTCCTCGGCTGCGCGCTGATCGGCTTCACGGACGATTACCTGAAGATCCGCCGGCGTCACTCGCTCGGGCTCCCGGGTCGGTGGAAGATGGTCGGGCTCGTCTTCGTGACGGTCATCGCCGCTCTCGTCCTCAACGAGAGCGCGAGCTTCACCACCGAGGTGTACGTGCCGGTCGCCGGCTGGACGCTCGACCTGTCCGCCGGCTACTACGTCCTGTTGTTCTTGATCATCGCGGGGACGGTCAACGGCGCGAACCTGACGGACGGGATCGACGGGATGGCCGCCGGTGTCGTCGTCATCATGCTTCTCACGTTCCTCGCGATCGCCGGCATCGCGTGGCTCCGCTCGGGAGATCCGGGCGCGCGCAGCGACACGCTGCTCGACATCGCCACCCTCGCGGCCGCGCTGATCGGAGGGACGATCGGGTTCCTCTGGTACAACGCCTTCCCCGCCGAGGTCTTCATGGGCGACACGGGCTCGTTCGCGCTCGGCGGCGCCGTCGCCGGCTTCGCGATCGTCACGGGCACGGAGATCCTGCTCCCCCTGATCGCGGGCATCTTCGTCATCGAGGTGCTCTCGCTGATCATCCAGGTGGTGAGCTTCAAGCGGACGGGTAGGCGAGTCTTCCTCATTGCGCCGATTCACCACCACTTCGAGATGAAGGCATGGTCGGAGACGAAGATCATGGTGCGCTTTTGGGTCGTCTGCGCGATCTTCTGCGCATCTGGCTTCGCGCTCTTCTACCGCGACTTCCTGCAGTTCGTCCTGCCTTCGTGAGATGAGCGCGCTCGCCGCTAGGCGCGTCCTCGTCGTCGGTCTCGCGCGCTCCGGAGTCGCGGCGTCGGAGGCGCTGCTCGGCGCGGGAGCCACCCCCATCGGTTTCGACCGCGACGAGGCGCTCGACGTGGGAAGGCTCCGCGAAGCGGGCGTCGAAATCCATCTCGGAACCGAGGAGGAGACGCTGCTGCACGGGATCGACCTCGTCGTGAAGAGCCCGGGAGTGCCGGGGGAGACGACGCTCGTGGACCGGGCGCGGTCTCGTGGCGTGTCCGTCTGGAGCGAGATCGAGCTCGGCGCCCGGCTTCTCCCGAACCCGATCCTCGGCGTGACCGGTACGAACGGCAAGACCACCACGAGCGAGCTGCTCGGTGCCGTCTTTCGCTCGGCGGGGAGGCCCGTCGAGGTCGCCGGCAACGTCGGCCGTCCACTGACCTCGCTCGTCGGAACCGCCTCGCCCGACACGTGGGTCGTTTGCGAGCTCTCGTCGTTCCAGCTCGAGGACGTCCACACGCTGAAGCCCAAGATCGCCGTGCTGCTGAACCTCGAGCCCGACCACCTCGACCGGCACGGGACCTTCGAGCGCTACACCGACGCGAAGCTGCGGATCTTCGAGCGGCAGTCCGTCGACGACGTCGCCGTCGTGCCGCGCGACTTCGGCGACGTGCCCGGCGCCGCGCGGCGCGCCGAGTTCGCCGCGGGTGACGCGCTCCCCGCCGAGCCTCGCCTCCCCGGAGCGCACAACCGTGAGAACGCCGCGGCTGCGACGGCCGCCGCTCGAGCCGCAGGCGTCGACGACGCGGCGATTGCCGACGCGCTCGCGACCTTCGAGGGCGTTCCGCATCGGATCGAGCTCGTTCGCGAGCTCCGCGGCGTGCGCTATGTCAACGACTCCAAGGCGACGAACGTCGCCGCGGCACTCCGCGCGCTCGCATCGTTCCGCAACGAGCGCCTGCACGTCGTCCTCGGTGGGCGTGGAAAGCACGAGTCGTACCAGCCCCTCGCCGCCGCCTTCAAGCACGACGACCGCGCATATCTCATCGGCGAAGCGGCCGACGAGCTCGCGCCCGCACTCGCGGACGCGGGTGTCGAGCTCGTTCGCGCCGGCGACCTCGCGACGGCACTCGACCGGGCGACAGCGGCCGCTGCAGCCGGCGACGTCGTCCTCCTCTCGCCCGCGTGTGCGAGCTTCGACCAGTTTCGCGACTTCGAGGCACGTGGCGACGCGTTCCGCGAGCTCGTGGAGGCGCTGCGGTGAGGACCGGGGACGGCTACGCGGATCAGCGGCTGGTCGCGTTCCTGACGCTCGGTCTCGTCGCGTTCGGCCTCGTCATGGTCTACAGCGCCACGTCTGCGTCCGCCGCGCTCGGGAATGGCGACCCGATGAGCTACCTCAAGCGTCAGGCGGTGTACGCGTTCGTGGGCGTCGTCTTCATGGTGCTCGCGGCAAGATTCGACTACCACCGCCTCCGCTACGTCGCGCCGCCGCTCGTCCTCGCTGCGCTCGTGCTGTGCGCCGCTGTGCTCGTCCTCGGGCCGCAGATCAACGGCGCGCGCCGCTGGTTCATCGTCGGCCCGGCGAGCTTCCAGCCGTCCGAGCTCGCCAAGCTCGCGCTGTGCCTGTTCGCGGCGACGTACCTCGCCCGGCGGAAGGCGCCGCAGAAAGTGGGCGAGCTCTTCAACCCGCTCGGCGCGCTCACGCTGATCTTCGCCGGGCTGATCGTCGTCGAGCCCGACCTCGGAACCACGATCACGCTCTGCGGGATGATGCTCGCGATCTTCCTCGTCGCGGGCGTGCCGATCCGCCTGCTCGTCGGCGCCGGAACGCTGGCGGTCGGGCTCGGCCTCCTCGCCGTCTGGATCGAGCCGTACCGCCGCGCGCGCATCTTCAGCTTCCTCGATCCGTGGTCGGACGCGCAGGGCGCCGGCTTCCAGATCGTCCAGGCGACCATCGGCATCGGCTCTGGCGGGTTCACCGGCGCGGGGCTCGGGGAGGGTGTCGGGAAGGTCTCGTACCTCCCCGAGGCGCACACGGACATGATCTTCGCGGTCATCGGCGAGGAGCTCGGGTTGATCGGCGCGACCTTCGTGATCGCCGCGTTCGCGCTGCTCGCGATCGCCGGCTTCCGCATCGCGATGCGCTGCCAGGATCCCTTCGGCAAGCTCCTCGCGGCTGGCATCACCGCGCTCGTCTGCGGGCAGGCGGCGATCAACCTCGCGGCCGCGCTCGGCATCGCGCCGCTGACCGGGATTCCGCTGCCGTTTGTCTCCTACGGCGGCTCGAGCCTCGTCGTGCTGCTCACCGGGATGGGGGTTCTCCTTAACATCGCCGTCAATGCACGAGTCGCCAAGGCTTCGGTGCGTGATCGCGGCGGGCGGGACAGCCGGTCACGTTCGACCCGCTCTCGCAGTCGCGGAGGCGCTACGCGCACGCGGGGTGAGCGTGACGTTCGCCGGGTCGCGCGGCCGCGTCGAGTCGCAGCTCGTTCCTGACGCGGGCTTCGAGCTCGACACGTTCGCCGTCTCGGGCTTCCCGCGTCGGATCGGCCTCGGGGTCGTACGTGCAGTCTGGCAGGCGATGCGCGCGCCGTTCGCGTGTTGGCGGATCCTGTCGCGGCGGCGGCCTGACGTCGTTCTCGGCGGCGGGGGGTACGTGGCCGGGCCGATGGTGCTTGCCGCCCGCGTTCGGGGGATCCCGACCGCGTTGACGGAGGCGGACGCGCACCTCGGGCTCGCGAATCGGCTCGCCGCACCTCTCTCTCGCCGCGTGTTCCTGGCCTACGCGATCGACGGACGGGACGGTGCGAGGTATCGCGTCGTCGGGCGCCCGATCCCCGCGGCGCATCTCGGTGCCGGGAGAGAGGACGCGCGAGCTCGTTTCGGGCTTCCGCAGGACCGTCCGGTGCTCGCGGTGTTCGGCGGGCTGGCCGGCGCGCAGGCGCTCAACGAATTTGCGGTCGAGGCGTTCGGCAAGACGGGACCGGCCGTGCTCCACGTGGCGGGGGCGCGTGACTACGAAACCGTGCGACCTCGTGTCGCTCGCGACGACTACGTCCTCCTCGAGTCGACGGACGACTTCGGAGCGGCTCTCGCTGCTGCCGACCTGGCGATCTCGCGCGCCGGCGGCACGGTCTGGGAGCTCGCTGCCGCGGGTACGCCGGCGATCCTCGTGCCGTACCCGCACGCGACCGCGGACCACCAGACGCTGAACGCCCGGCACTTCGAGGCGGGCGGCGGGGCCGTCGTCGTCGATCAAGGCGAGCTCGCGCGCGTCCCGTCGTTGGTCGAGGAGCTGCTCGCCGACCCGCCGCGGCTCACGGAGATGAGCGAGGCGATGCGTTCGCTCGCGAAGCCCGACGCTGCGGATGTCGTCGCCGACGAGCTCGTCGCGCTCGCGAAGGGCGGCCCGTGAGCGCGCTCCCACTGGCGGGGCGGCGCTTCTACTTCGTCGGAATCGGCGGTGCGGGGCTCTCGGCGTACGCGAACTTCGCGCACGCGCTGGGAGCCGAGGTCGAGGGCTGGGACGCGCGCGACACGATCTTTCTCGACGCGCTCGACGACGTCGAGGTCGACATCGGCGGTGAGCCGTCTCCGCCTGCGGGAGCGGAGGTCGTGGTCTCGACGGCCCACGCAGGTCGAATCGAAGGCCGTTCGCGTGCGGAGTTTCTCGCCGAGCTCGTCTCCCTGCGCCGCGCGATCGTCGTCGGTGGCGCTCATGGCAAGACGACCACGGCCGCGATGGTGGCCTACGTGCTGCGCGAGCTCGGCCATGATCCCGCGTGGATCGTCGGCGGGGTCGTTCCGCAGCTCGGCGGGAACGCGGGTGTGGGGGAGGGATGGCTCGTCGTCGAGGGAGACGAGTCGGACCGCTCGATCGCGCTTCTCGAGCCGGAGATCGCCGCGGTGACGAACGTGGAGCTCGATCACCACGCGGCGTACGGCTCCGAGGCCGAGCTGGCCGGCTTCTTCGACACGTGGCTCGCCGCCGCGCCTCATGCAGTCCGCGGCTGGGAGCTCGAGCCCGTAACGCTGGAGCTCGCCGTCCGGGGCGAACACAATCGCGCGAATGCGGCCACGGCGCTCGCCGTCCTTGCCCGGGCGGGGGTCGACCGCGACGAGGCGGAGAGAGCGATTGCGTCGTTCTCCGGCGTCGGCCGCCGCTTCGAGCTCGTGGGGGAACGAGGCGGAGTCCGTGTAATCGACGACTACGGCCACAACCCGACGGAGATCGCCGCAACATTGCGGACCGCGCGAGAGCTCGAGCCGCGCGCGCTCATTGCGGTCTACCAACCGCACGTCTACGAGCGGACGCGCCAGCTCCACTACGAGCTCGGAGAGGCACTCGGCCTTGCGGACGGTGCGATCGTGACCGACGTGATCGAAGGCCGTGATGCTCCGCTCCCCAGCGTGACCGGGAAGCTCGTGCTCGATCACGTGCCGGCACCGACGCGGCGCGGCTGGGCGCCGTCGCTCGAGGAGGCGTCCGCTCTCGCGCTCGCGTGGGCGCGGCCTGGCGACGTGATCGTCACGCTGGGCGTCGGCGAGCCGTGGCGGATCGCGAGGTCGGTGGTCGAGGGGTTGCCCGGGTGACGCGAATCGAGCACGATGTCCCGCTCGCGCGGCTCACGACCATCGGCGTCGGCGGGCCGGCGCGAGCCCTGGCGAGGCCGCGCACGGTCGAGGAGCTCGTGGAGGCGCTGCGCTTCGCGCGCGACGAGGAGCTCGCCGTCCTTCCGGTCGGCCTCGGCTCGAACCTGCTCGCATCCGACGACGGGGTCGATGCGCTCGTCCTCAAGCTGGCGGGCGAGCTCGCCGCTGTCGAGGTGGACGGAGACGTCCTTCGGGCGGGGGCCGGGGCGACGAACGCCGTCTGTCTCCACCGTGCGCGTGACGCCGGGCTCGGTGGCTTCGAGTTCGCGTGTGCGATTCCCGGCACCGCGGGTGGCGGCGTCTTCATGAACGCGGGCGCGTACGGACGCGACTGGGCGGACATCCTCGTCCGCGCGCTCGTCGCGACGGCCGATGGCGAACGCTGGCTGTCGGTCGACGAGCTCGGGCTCTCCTATCGACATTCGTCACTGCAACCCGGCGCCGTCGTCGCGCGGGTCGAGTACCGGCTCGAGCCCCGACCGCCCGCCGAGATCAAGGCCACGGTTGCGGAGCTGGTCGCGCGCCGCAAGGACACGCAGCCGACGAACAAGAGAACGTTCGGGAGCGTCTTCAAGAACCCCGACGGCGAGCTCGGCGCGGGGAGGATGCTCGAGCTGTGCGGTCTCAAGGGCCACCGGATCGGCGGCGCGGCCATCTCGCCGAAGCACGCGAACTTCATCGAGAACGCCGACGCCGCGACGAGTGCCGACTGCGTCGCGCTGCTGGTCGAGGCCCGTAGGCGAGCGCACGAGGAGTACGGTGTCGTCCTCGAGCGCGAGGTCGTCTTCGCGGCACTGCCGGAGCTGCCGCCGACCACGTAGGAGCCGACCTACCCACGCCGAATCCAGCCGCATGGTCGGGGGACGAAGTGCGCGCGGTTCGCGTCGGCGCGGCGCTGCGGCAAGCGTCGTCGTCCCGTTTCCGCGAGGTGCGGCCGGTGCTCGCCTGGACCTCGTGCGCTTCGTTCCCTCCGGCCGTTCGCTCGTCGTCAGCCTGGCTCTGCTCACCGCGGCGGCGGTCGCGTATTGGGTCGCCTACTCGACGCCGGTGTTCGCGGTCGAGCGCATCGACGTCCGCGGCGCGCCCCCTGAGGTCGCACGCCAGGTGAAAGTGGCGACGCGCGACCTCGTCGGGTCGAGCCTGGTCGCCGTCGACGCGGAGGCCATCGAAGGGAAGTTGCGTGCGCTGCCGACGGTCGCAGGCGTCTCCGTGGACCGTGCGTTCCCCCGCACGCTCATCGTCAGGGTCGCGCCGGAGCGTCCGGTCGCGGTCGTCAGGCGAGGCAAGTCGTCGTGGTTCGTGACCGGCGCCGGCAAGGTCATCCGCCCGATCCAGACCGGCACCCAGCGCGCCTTCCCGCGCCTCTGGCTTGCGAAAGGCACGAGCATCCGGCTCGGCGGGAGCGTACCCGCCGGCTGGCTACCAGCCACGCGGGCGCTTGCGGATGCGCACTCCGTCGGCCTCGGCTCGCGGGTCAAGGGCATTCGGCCTGAAGGGGACGAGCTCACGCTCGTGCTTCGCCGTGGCATCGAGATTCGACTCGGGCGGGCCACCGAGGTCGGGCTCAAGCTCACGGTCGCCGTGAAGGTCCTCGCATTCGTCGACTCGGGAGCGAGCTACGTCGACGTCAGTGTTCCGCAGCGTCCAGTCGCCGGTTGAGCAAACTTAAGTCTCTACTTGAGCTTGAGACTTACGATGATCGCAATCGTTGACAAGGCGCCGAAGGAGGCCTACCCTCGGCAGCGAAGGATGGCGGCAGGTCGCACGTTCAATCCGAACTTCACCCTGAGGTGAGTTGAGACATGAGCAATCAACTTGGAAGCTATCTCGCCGTCATCAAGGTCGTCGGTATCGGCGGCGGCGGCACGAATGCGGTGACGAGAATGGTCGAGGCCGGTCTTTCCGGCGTCGAGTTTGTCGCAGTCAACACGGACGCACAGGCGCTCCTCATGACGGAGGCCGACGAGAAGATCCACATCGGCTCGCGCGCCACGCGAGGTCTCGGCGCCGGGGCCGACCCGCGCGTCGGTCAGGCCGCTGCGGAGGAGAGCCGGGACGAGCTGAAGGAGGCGCTGAAGGGCGCGGACATGGTGTTCGTAACCGCCGGCGAGGGTGGCGGGACCGGCACCGGCGGAGCCCCTGTCGTCGCCGAGATCGGACGTGAGATCGGGGCGCTCACCGTGGGCGTCGTGACGCGGCCCTTCGCGTTCGAGGGCAAGCTTCGCTCCGACCAGGCCGAGCAGGGGATCCAGGCGCTCCGCGACAGCGTCGATGCGCTGATCGTCATCGAGAACGACCGGCTGCTCCAGGTCGTCGAGCGCTCGACGCCCGTCACAGAGGCGTTCGGCATGGCAGACGACATTCTGCGCCAGGGCGTCCAGGGGATCACCGACCTGATCACCGTGCCGGGTCTCATCAACCTCGACTTCGCCGACGTGCGGACGATCATGAAGGACGCGGGGTCGGCGCTGATGGGCATCGGCTCCGCGAGCGGCGAGAACCGTGCGGTCGAGGCCGCCCGGGCGGCGATCTCCTCGCCGTTGCTCGAACAGTCGCTCGACGGCGCGACCGGGATCCTCCTCAATATCACGGGCGGTCCGGAGCTCGGGCTGGCCGAGGTCGACGAGGCCGCCGAGGTCGTGCGCGCCGCTGCCGACTCGAACGCGAACGTCATCTTCGGTGCGGCGATCAGCGACGGCATGGGCGACGAGGTCAGGGTCACCGCGATCGCGACCGGCTTCGGAACCCGCGCGACGCGCAGACGCCGCGTCGAGACGCCGGTCGGTGTGGCCGTCTCGTCGGAGCGGGAGCGGCCGCCGTTCAGCGCCCCGAGCGTGCAAGACGTCGAGCTCGACATCCCGTCCTTTCTCAAGGAGGACTGAGCTTCCTCGCAGACCGCGACTTCCGCGACCGCGGAGTCGCGGTCGCGAAGATCCCTGAAGGCGTCCGCTTGGCTCCGGGCCTAGAACTCTGGCGAGCGTTCGCCAGTCGTTAGAGTCGCGGTCCGTGGAAGCGACGCTCCTGCGCACGCCGCTCTACGAGCGCCACGTGGCGCTCGGTGCGCGCATGGTTCCCTTCGCCGGCTACGAGATGCCCGTCCAGTACGAGGGCGTCATCCCCGAGCACAGGGCGGTTCGAACCGACGCGGGAGCGTTCGACGTCTCGCACATGGGTGAGATCCACGTCGACGGCCCTACTGCGCAGGAGTTCCTGCAGGCCACGCTCTCGAACGACGTCGACCGGCTCGAAGACGGCGAGGCGCAGTACACCCTGCTCACCAACGAGGCGGGCGGGATCGTCGACGACCTCATCGCGTACCGCCTCGGCCACGGCCAGTTCTATCTCGTCGTGAACGCGTCGAATCGCGCCGCCGTGTACGGCTGGCTGAAGGAGCGCGAGCCGCGCGGCTGCGAGGTGCGCGATGGCTCCGACGAGTACGGCCTGGTCGCAGTGCAGGGGCCTCGAGCGCTCGAGCGGCTCGGCCTGCCCGAGGCACCCGCCTTTACGCATGCGATGGGCGAGCTCGACGGGATCGAGGTGATGGTCGCCCGCACCGGCTACACCGGCGAGGACGGCGTGGAGCTGTGCTGCGCGGAGGACGACGCTCTCGCGCTCTGGGACGCGATCGTCGAGCGCGGCGTCACTCCCTGCGGTCTCGGTGCGCGCGACACGCTGCGCCTCGAGGTCTGCTACCCGCTGCACGGCAACGACATCACCCCGGAGACGGACGCCATCTCGGCGGGGCTCGGCTGGGCGTGTGCGCTCGACACCGGCTTCACCGGCGCAGACGCACTCCGTCGGACCAAGGAGGAGGGACCGACCCGCAAGCTCATTCCCTTCGTGATGGAGGAGCGCGCCGTCCCGCGGCAGGGGATGCCGATCGTCGGCGGCGGCGAGGTCACGTCCGGGACGCACTCGCCGATGCTCGACCAGGGCATCGGCCTGGGCTACGTGCCGGTGGCGTCCGCCACACCCGACACCGAGCTCGTGATCGACGTCCGCGGCAAGCCCCGGCGGGCCCGCGTCGTCAAGAAGCCGATCTACCGGAAGGAGCAGTAGTGGCCGCCGCAGAGAGCTACCCCGACGACCTCCGCTACCACCCCGAGCACGACTGGGCGCGGGTCGACGGCGACGAGGCGACGCTCGGCATCACGTGGTTCGCGCAGGACTCGCTCGGCGAGCTCGTCCACTACGAGGCGCCCGAGGCCGGCATGACCGTGAAGAAGGACTCGTCGTACGGCGAGGTCGAGTCCGTCAAGGCCGTCTCGGACATCGTGGCGCCGCTCTCCGGCGAGGTGCTCGAGGTGAACGCGAAGGTCGTCGATGCGCCGGAGACGGTGAACGACGACCCGTACGGGGAGGGCTGGCTGATCCGGATCCGGATGTCGGACGCGTCCGAGCTCGACGCGCTCATGGACGCGGCCGCCTACCGCACGCACGTCGCCGAGTCGTAGGGGCGAGGCTTGCCTCGCCCTCGTCCCCAGACCGCATGAGCTACCTCAGCCTGACCGACGAGGACCGTGAGGACATGCTCGCCGCGATCGGCGTCTCGTCGATCGACGAGCTCTTCGAGCAGATCCCGCCGGGCGTGCGCTTCGACCGCGAGCTCGACGTGCCTCCGGCGCTGTCCGAGCTCGAGCTCGTGTCGCATATTTCCGACCTCGCTGCGAAGAACGCGCACGCCGGCGTCGAGCTGTCGTTCCTCGGCGCCGGCATCTACGACCACTACGTGCCCGCGGTCGTCGACGTGTTGCTCTCGCGCGGTGAGTTCCTGACCGCGTACACGCCGTATCAGCCCGAGATGAGCCAAGGTGTGCTGCAGGCGATCTTCGAGTACCAGACGGTCATCTGCGAGCTGACCGGGATGGACGTGTCGAATGCGTCCGGGTACGACGGCACAACCGTCGCCGCCGACGCTTGCTTCGTCGCCAAGCACACGAGCGACCGCTCGAAGGTCGTCCTGGCCGAGACGCTGAACCCGCAGGTGCGCCAGGTCGTGAAGACGTTCGCGCTCGGCTTCGGCCTGGAGGTCGTGGAGGTGCCGCATCGCGGCGGGACGACCGATCCCGATGAGCTCGGTGCCGCCGCGGCCGACGCTGCGGCCGTCATCTTCCAGCAGCCGAACTTCTTCGGCTGCCTCGAGCCCGCAGCCGATCTCGCCACCGCTGCCGCGAGCGCCGGCGCGCATCCGATCGCGCACGTGGACCTGATGACGCTCGGCGTGCTCGAGGCGCCGGGCGAGTACGGCTGCGCCATGGCGGTCGGGGAGGGTCAGAGCGCCGGTTGCCCGCCCCTCTTCGGTGGGCCGCACTACGGATTCTTCGCTGCGCGGCAGGAGTTCGTGCGGCGCATGCCGGGACGGATCGTCGGGGAGACCCTCGACGCGGACGGTCGGCGAGCGTACGTGCTGACGCTCCAGACCCGCGAGCAGCACATCAGGCGCGAGAAGGCGACCTCGAACATCACGACGAACCAGACGCTGCTGGCCCTCGCCGGGCTCGTGACGTTCTCCTGGCTCGGCCCGCAAGGTCTGCGAGAGGTAGGGGAGACGTGCATGGCTCTCGCCGAGTACGCGCGCGAGAAGCTCCCGCTAGAGGCCGCGTTCGAGGCGCCGTCCGTCAAGGAAGTTGCGTTCAGGACTCCGATTCCCGGCCGGGAGCTCGTTCGCCGCATGCGCGAGCGCGGTGTGCACCCGGGCTACGCGCTCGGTCGCGATTACGAGGGAATGGACGACGTGCTCCTCGTCGCCGTGACCGAGAAGCGGACTCCCGACGACATCGACCGGCTCGCGCAGACGCTCGAGGACGTGCTCGCGTGACCGAGCCCGGACGCGCCTGGGACGACGCGCCGCTGATCTTCGAGCGGTCAAGGTCGGGTCGACGTGCCGGACGCGTGCCGGACTACGGGCTGCCGAAGCCCGAGCTGCCGCTTGAGCTCGCCCGCCGTCGTGCTCCTCGTCTCCCCGAGCTCGCCGAGCCCGAGCTCGTTCGCCACATCACTGCCCTCGCGGACCGGACGTTCGGCGTCGACACGGGCTTCTACCCGCTCGGCTCCTGCACGATGAAGCACAACCCCCGGGTCAACGAGCGCGTCGGACGGCTGCCCGGTTTCCGGGATCTCCACCCCCATCAGGAGGACGAGGGCGCCCAGGGCGCGCTCGAGCTGATGTGGACCCTGCAGGGGATCCTCGCCGAGGTCGCCGGGCTCCCTGCTGTAACCCTGCAACCTGCCGCGGGCTCACAGGGCGAGCTGACCGGACTCTTGCTCATGCGCGCCTACTTCGCCGACCGCGGTGAGGAGCGCGACACGATCATCACGGCCGACACCGCCCATGGCACGAATCCCGCGAGCGTGACGATGGCGGGCTACAAGCTCGAGCGCGTCGAGACGGACGCACGCGGGAATCTCGACCTCGAGGACCTGCGCGGGAAGGTGAACGAGCGGACAGCCGGGCTGATGCTCACGAACCCGTCGACGCTCGGCCTCTTCGACGAGGGCATCGAGGAGGTCGCGCGGATCTTCCATGAGGCCGGCGCACTCCTCTACTACGACGGCGCGAACCTGAACGCGGTCGTCGGCTTGTCGCGGCCCGGCGACATGGGCTTCGACATCGTCCACTACAACCTCCACAAGACGTTCTCGCAGCCGCACGGCGGCGGCGGCCCTGGCGGTGGCCCGGTCGCCGTGCGCGAGAGGATCGAGCCGTACCTGCCCGCGCCGGTCGTCGTGCGCGAGGGCGATGCCTTCCGGCTCGACCACGACCGCCCGAAGTCGATCGGCCGCGTGCGCGGGTTCGCCGGTCCGTTCGGCGTGTTCGTCCGCTCGTACGCGTACATGCGCGCGTACGGGCCGGGCCTGCGCGAGATGTCCGAGGTGGCCGTGCTGAACGCGAACTACGTCCTGGCGCAGCTGCGCGAGGCATACGATCTTCCGTACGACCGGCTCTGCATGCACGAGTTCGTGCTCTCCGCGCGGAGCCTCAAGCGTGAGCACGGGATCACGGCGCTCGACGTCGCGAAGCGGCTCATGGACTACGGGATCCACCCGCCGACCGTTTACTTCCCGTTGGTCGTGCCCGAGGCGCTGATGATCGAGCCGACCGAGACGGAGCCGAAGGAGCGGCTCGATGACTTCGTGGACGCGATGCAGGCGATCGCGCGCGAGGCGGCCGAGTCACCGGAACTGCTGAAGGAGGCACCTCACGGGCGGCCCGTGCGGCGGCTCGACGAGGTGCGTGCCGCGAAGCAGCCGGTGCTGCGTTACGCCTTCGACGACGACCCGGCCTTCGTGGGCTAGGTCGCCGGCTCCCACAGCTCGAAGCGGTTGCCTTCCGGGTCGATGGCCCACCCGAATCGGCCGACTCCCTCCATGTCCTCGACCTTCTCGTCGACCTCGATCCCGGCGTCGCGAAGCTGGGCGAGCATGGCGTCGAGATTCGGGACGATGAAGTTCACCATGGCCTGCTTCCCCGCCGGCCAGTAGTCGGTGTCCTCGCGAGACGGCGCCCAGACGTGTGCCGAGCGGCTTTCTTCGAAGACGACGTACCCGTCTGGCTGAACCGGGATCCCGAGATGCTCTGCGTACCACTTGACGAGCGCCTCTGGGTCCTCCGCGCGGAAGAAGACCCCGCCTAACCCGCTCCATCAGCGCGTCGAAGCTAGCTGACCGCAGGCGGCTTCGATGTCGCGGCCGCGAGTGAGCCGTACCGTCGCCGGGATGCGGGCGCGCTCGAGCACGGACTTGAAGCGCTCGATCGTCTCTCGCGAGGATCCGTCGTAGAGCCCGGTCGGGTTGTAGGGGATGAGGTTGACCTTGAACGACCTGCCGTCGATCGCGGCGGCGAGCGCCCGCGCGTCCGCCGGGGAGTCGTTCACTCCGGCGAGCATCACGTACTCCACGAACACCTTCCGCCGGCGTAGCTCGACATAGCGCCTGCACTCCGCGAGCACGTCCTCGAGCGGGTAGCGCTCGTTCACCGGCATGAGCTCGGTGCGCTTGGCGGCATCGGCCGCATGGATCGAGAGCGCGAGCCGGATCGGCTGTTCTACATCGTCGACGAACCGGCGCAGGCCGGGCATCCAACCGACCGTGGAGATCGTCGTGCGGCGAGGGGTGATCCCCAGATCGGGCAGCCGCGCCGCGGAGGCGAGCACGGCATCGACGTTGAGGAACGGCTCGCCCATCCCCATGTAGACCGCGTGATTCACCGGCTCGCGTCGGCGGAAGTGGAGCGCCTGGTCGATGATCTCCCAGGTCGTGAGGTTCCGCCCGAACCGCATCGCGCCGGTCGCACAGAAGGTGCAGGTGAGCGGGCAGCCCGACTGGGAGGAGAGGCAGAGCGAGCGGCGGCCGTCGCGGTAGCGCATGAGCACGGCCTCGACCGGGTGCCCGTCGGCGGTGCGGAAGAGCGCCTTGATCGTGCCGTCGCGCGCCTCGCGCTCGGTGACGAGCTCGAGCGTCGAGAGCGGGACCGCGTCCGCGAGGATCGCGCGCAGCGCCTTCGGCAGCGTCGTCATCTCGTCGTACGACGCCACGCCGCGCGTCGCCCACTCCCAGACCTGACGCGTGCGATACGCCGGCTCCCCACGCTCGGCGAGGGTGCTCTCGAGCAGCGCGAGATCCATGCGCCGGACGGTAGCGTCCCGCGCGTGATCGACCTTCGCTCGGACACCGTCACGCAGCCCACCGAGGGCATGCGCCGCGCGATCGCGGAGGCAGCCGTGGGCGACGAGCAGAAGCGGGAGGATCCGTCTGTCAATGCGCTGCAGGAACGGGTTGCGGCACTGCTTGGCCAGGAAGCGGCGATCTTCGTGCCGACCGCGACGATGGCGAACCAGATCGCGCTGAAGCTGCACGCGCGACCGGGCGACGTCCTCATCGCCGAGCGGAACGCGCACGTCGCCATCTACGAGTACGGGGGCGCGGCCGCCCACGCCGGGCTCATGACGCTCGGGCTTCCGGGCGATCGCGGCCGGCTCGCGGCCGACCAGGTGCGGGCGGCTGCCGAGCCGAGCACGAAGGGGGCGGACCAGCGGGCGGCGATCCTCGCGCTCGAGAACACGCACAACGCCTCGGGTGGGCGCGTGTGGCCGCTCGACGCGCTCGAGGAGGTCGTCACAACGGCGCGCGACGTCGGCCTCGCGGTGCACCTGGACGGAGCGCGGGTCCTGAACGCGTCGACGGCGCTCGGCCTTCCGCCTGCCGAGATCTCGGCGCGCTTCGACACCGTGACGCTCTGCCTCTCGAAGGGGCTCGGCTGCCCGCTCGGGGCGCTGCTCGCCGGCTCGCGCGAGCTGATGGAGCGCGCATGGCGCGAGAAGCACCTCTTCGGAGGGGCGATGCGCCAGGCCGGGATCGTGGCTGCGGCCGGCCTCTACGCACTCGACCACCACGTCGAGAGGCTCGCGGACGACCACGCCCGCGCGCGCACCCTCGCCGAGGCGCTCGACGCAGCCGGCGTGCCCGTCGATCTCGAGCAGGTCGAGACGAACTTCGTGCAGGTCGATGTCGCGCGGCTCGGCCTCGAGCGCGGGGATGCGATCGCGCGCCTCCAGTCGGTCGGCGTCGGTCTTTCGTCGACGCCGCATCCGACCGTGCTGCGCGCGGTGACGCATCTCGAGATCGACGACAAGGACATCACATGCGCCTCGGAGCTCATTCCCGAGGCGTTGCTCGCGGCCGTTGCGGGCTAGCGGTCGCCCGCGAGGAAGAACGCGGTCGCGACGGCGACGTAGCCGACGAGCAGGAGCACGCCGCGGGTACGGCTCGAGTTGCCGTCGTACAGCACCGCCAGCGCGAAGACGGTCGAGCCGCCCAGCGCAGCGATTTCGACCGGCCGCAGGCTGAGCGAGAGCGGGTCGATCAGCCACGAGAGGAGCGCGACCGCGGGTATGAGGAAGACGGCTACCTGCGCCGCCGAGGCGAGCGCGATCTCGCCTGCGAGCGCGATCTTCCCGCGGGCCGCGACGACGACGGCGCCTCCGTGCTCGGCCGCGTTCCCGACGATCGCGACGATGACTGCGGCCACGAAGAACTCGCTCAAGCCCACCTTGTCCGCGAACACCTCGAGCGACCCGACGAGGATCTCCGCCACGAACGCGGTCACGACCGTCGCGAGCGCGAGGACGCCCATTGCGGCGCGCAGCGACCAGCCCTTGATCTCCTCGTCCGACGCGACGTGCAGCGTGTGGTGCCGCCGCAGCGAGTACCACGTGACCGCGACGTAGACGATCAACAGCACGATCGAGATCGCCGCGGACACCCGCGCGAGCTCGTCGGTGTCGGGATCGCTGCCGTCCCAGCCGGGAATCGACGGGATGAGCAAGAGCAGCGTCGCGAAGCCGATGAGGCCGAACGAGAGGAAGCTCGAGTAGCGGTCGAGCCGACCTCGTCCGCCCGCAACGAGCGCAGCGCCGAGGACGAGAAGCAGGTTCCCGACGACGCTTCCCGTGAGCGACCCGCGCACGACCTCGGTGAGGCCGTCGTTCACGGCGATGAGGGCGATGATCAGCTCCGGCGCGTTACCGAAGGTCGCGTTGAGGAAGCCGCCGATGCCCGGGCCGGTGTGCTCGGCCGCGTGCTCCGTCGCCTCACCGATCAACCAGGCGAGCGGGATGAGCGAAAGGGCCGCGAGGATGAACTCGAACGTCTCCGGCGGATGCACCAGGTAGTGCAGGCCAATCGTGAGCGGACCGAGCGCCAGCAGCGCGTAGAGAACTTTCCGTACCAAGGCTGGAGAAGGCTACAGACGACTCCGGCACCGTCCCGCGGATCCGCGGCGCTGTCGCCACTGCCTGAAAACCGCCGTCTTGTCAAGTCTTGCGGAGGGCGACACGGCATGAACACAATCGGGACGTGGACGACACGCAAGCAGGGCTCGAGCTCCCGCTCCGAATCCAGGACGAGGTGGCCTGCCGCCACTGTGACGTCCACTGCGAGAAGGTCGTCTACCCCGCAGCGTGCCTCCGAATGGCCTGCCCGTTCGTCTACGCGTACGAGGCGTGGGGGCACACGTACGTCGGCTGCATGCAGAAGGTCTACGACGTCGAGATCGACCTCGACCTCCTCGAGGAGGCCGAGTCGGGGCGGTCGGGGTTCGGAGGCATCCGCGCGACGCGCGCGCCGCTTCCGATGTGCGAGGTCGAGGTCGTGGGGACGTACCCACACCGTGAGGACGAGCTCGGCTGCCGCATCCCCGAGTTCCACGAGCTTCCCCGCGAGCGCGCGACCTTCCGCGTGTTCGCGACCGTCGCCGACTAGGCGCGCGTCACAGTCGGCGAGCGTCGCCTCCAGCGGGCTTGCCCGCGGCGACGAAGCGTACGCAGCAGATCCATGTCGGCCGTGCTGAGGCCGCCATCGGGCCACGTCTCGAGCACCGCGGGGAGGTTGCGGAAGGCGGGATGCCCGAGGAACACGGCGAGGCCGTTGCCGACGAGGCCGTCGGCGACCACCTCGTGGCGGTCGCGGTTCGAGCCGAGGGGTGTCTTCGCGTCGTTCACGTGCAGCAGCCGCAGCCGGTCGAGCCCGAGGCGCACGTCGAGATCTCTGAGCGCCTCGTCGAGCGCCGCCGGGCTCGTGACGTCGACACCGGATGCCCACCAGTGACACGAGTCGAGGCAGACGCCGAGCCGCTCGTGCCCGTCGAGCGCGTCCGCGATGACGGCGAGCTCGTCGATCGAGCGGCCGATCGTGCCGCCGGCCCCCGCCGCGTTCTCCAGACAGAGCCAGAGATCGTCCGTCGTCAGGGTCAGAAGCTCTCGTAAGGGCGGGGCGATGGTCTTGACCGCGGCGGCGAAGCCGCGTCCGACGTGCGAGCCCACGTGGAACACGACCGTGTCGGCGCGGATCTCGCGGGCCGTCTCCATCGTCGCGGACAACGCGGCGAACGACTTCGCGCGAATCGTGCGATCGCGGCTGGCCAGGTTCACGAGGTACACGGCGTGGCAGGCGACGTGCCTGACACGTGCCTCGCGTCGGCGCCTCCGGAAGCGCGCGAGCTCGTCAGGGTCGTGCGCCGTCGGCTTCCACATCTGTGGGCTCTGCGTGAAGACCTGGACGGCGTTGCCACCGATCTCCTCGATGCGGTCGATCGCCTTCGAGATGCCCCCGGCGGCGGAGACGTGGGCGCCGAAGAGCATGTGCCGACGATACTTCCGCCGTGCCCGTCCGTGTCCGCATGGCTCCGTCGCCCACAGGTCTCCTGCACATCGGAGGCGTGCGGACGTTCCTCTTCAACTGGCTGTTCGCACGCGGGCAGGGCGGTGAGTGCCTCCTTCGGATCGAGAACACCGACACGAGCCGCGAGGTCGAGGAGTCGGTCGAGCAGATCGAGCGCTCGCTTCGGTGGCTCGGGATCGAGTGGGACGGCGAGACGACGTTCCAGCTGAACGTGATGGAGCGTGCGAAGGAGGAGGCGCAGCGGCTGGTCGCAGAGGGCGCCGCCTACGAGGACGAGGGCGCGATCCGCATCCGCATGCCCGAGGAGGGCACCACCGGTTGGGACGACGCCGTCAAGGGCCGGATCGAGGTGCCGAACGCCGAGCTCGAGGATCTCGTCCTCGTGCGGTCCGACGGCCGGCCGACGTACAACTTCGCTTCCCCGCTCGAGGACTGGCTCGACGGCATCACGCACGTCATCCGGGGCGAGGATCACGTATCGAACACGCCGAAGCAGATCAACGTGCTCCAGGCCCTCGGCGCCGAGCCACCTGTCTACGCGCACGCCCCCAACGTGTTCGGCATCGACGGCAAGAAGCTCTCGAAGCGTCACGGGGCGGTCTCGGTCGACGAGTTCCGCGAGGCGGGGTACGTGCCGGAGGCACTGATGAACTTCCTCGCGCTCCTCGGCTGGGCACCCGACGGCGAGACGACGATCATGTCGGCGGACGAGCTGGTCGAGCGCTTCTCGCTCGAGCGGGTGGGGTCGAGCCCGGCGACGTTCGACTACGCCAAGCTCGACTGGATGAACGGCGTCTACCTCCGGGCCCTGCCTGTCGACGCGTACGCCGATCGGCTCGTTTCCTTCCTCCGCGAGCAGGGGATCGAGTGGCCCGAGGACACGGTGCGCGCGACGGCGCCGCTCGTGCAGGCGAAGATCGCGCGGCTCGACGAGTTCACGGGTTTCGCAGGCTTCCTGTTCCATGACGTCGAGCCAGACCCGTCGTTACTCGATGCGCGCATCCTGCGCGCGGCCGAGGACGCGCTCGGCGAGGTCGATCCGTGGACGGCCGCGGAAGTCGAGGCAACCCTGAAGAAGCTCTGCGACGACCTCGGGGAGAAGCCACGCACCGTCTATCTCCCGATCCGCGTCGCGGTCACGGGCTCGCGTGTCTCGCCGGGCCTCTACGAGAGCCTGGAGCTCCTCGGCCGCGAGACGTCACTCGGGCGGATGCGGGCCGGCGCGGAGGCCGCCTCGTGAGCGCGTTCGCCGACCTCGTGGGCACCGAGCTCGGCCCGACTTCGTGGCTGGAGGTGACGCAGGAGCGGATCGACGCCTTCGCGGCGGCGACGGACGACCCGCAGTGGATCCACGTCGACCGGGATCGTGCAGCCGAAGGCCCGTTCGGGACGACGATCGCGCACGGCTTGCTCACGCTCTCGCTGTGCCTGCCGCTGCTCCGCGACGTCCTGCCCGAGCGCGGCGGCGGAATGGCCCTGAACTACGGGCTGAACCGCGTGCGCTTCCCGGCCCCGGTGCCCTCGGGCAGCCGCATTCGTGGTCGCTTCCGCGTGCTGAGCGTCCAGGATACGGCGCTCGGCGAACGGGCCACGATCGAGGCGACGGTGGAGTGCGAAGGCGTCGACAAACCCGTGTGTGTCGCCGAACTCGTCTCCCTGACAGTGTCCTAACAACCTCTGGCCTCGTCGGACAGGTCTGCTACCTTGGCCCGCCGGTGGGACTGAAGCGCCTCCTCTTTCTCGTGGTCGTCGCGGCCACGATGTCCCTGGGCCTCGCGTCGTCGGCGCCTGCCGGCAACTTCGACGAGCAGAAGATGGGCTGCGTCGGCGAGCAACCCGGCCACCTGCCCGACCGGCGCCGAAGGCGTGCCGTACTCGATCACGATCTACCTCATGCCGCCCGACGGCGGTCGCGGGGAGGATTTCCAATGCGCCACGTTCCACCACACGAGTGGAAACTTCCCGCCCGGACTGTCCATCGCCAGTGAGGGCGTCATCAGTGGCACACCGACGCAGGCAGGAATGTACGACTTCTTCCTCACAGTCAAGTACGACAAAGAGACGACCTGCCCGTTCAAGAACCCCTCGGACGATCGCTTCATCATCAACATCAACCCTGGGGTCGCCAAGCTCACGATCGGGCCCGAGTCGACGACTCCCGGCACGATGGGCGCTCCGTACTCGTTGCAGATGACAGCGTCGGTGCCCGATGCGAAGACCTGGTCGATCACCTCGGGAACGCTTCCTCCCGGCGTCGCGCTCGACGCGAACACTGGTCTGATCTCCGGAACGCCCACGGCCGCGGGCCAGTTCGACTTCCAGGTGCTCGCAAAGGTGAATGCAGACGGGCGCAGCGACACCAAGGGCCTCGCGATCGTCGTCCGCAACCCTGTCTCCATCGTCGCGTCCGATCCGTTCACGTCCGCTCGACGGGCTCCCAGCGAGGTGAGCGCGCGGTTCGAGGCGATGCTGACCGCGACCGGAGGTAACGGCACCTACACGTGGTCGCTCTCGAGCGGGACGCTCCCGGACGGCCTGCTCTTCGCGAACGGCGCGATCAGCGGGACGCCCGGCGCGGCCGGCACCTACTCGTTCACCGTGACAGCAACGGACTCCGAAGGACGCGTCGCGAACTATCCGGCTCGGATCGTCGTGCTGCCGAAGCTCACGATCTCGACTCGCCTCGTGCTGCCGGCGCGCGTCGGCACGTTCTTCCAGCGCAAGCTCGCGACTGTCGGCGGGGTCAAGCCTGCCGTGTGGCGAGTCGCTCGCGGGCCGCTCCCGCGCGGTGTGTTCCTAGACCGCCACGCGGGCGTGCTCTACGGCTACCCGAGCCGGCCAGGAACGCGCCGTGTGCTCTTCGAGGCCAAGGACTCGTACGGCGTGATCGCGAGGAAGACGCTCCGCATCAGCGTGCTTCCGGCTCTCAAGCCAGCGGTCTCCGGCTAGTCCTCGGGCGCCGAGTAGTCGAGTCGGGCTCGGATCGACTCGAGTGCTTTCTCCGCACGTTCTCGGGCTCGCGTCGCCTCCCGCTCTGCGCGCTTTGCTTCGTCGAGCGTCTTCTCTGCACGTGCGAGCTCGTCGCGGAGAGCGCGCTCGTTCTTCCGGCGCTGCTGCTCGTCCCTCTTCCGCCGAGTCTCGGCAGCCTTCGTAGGCTTTCGTCCTGACGGCGGCGCGACGGCGGCGAAGGCGCCGAAGCCGGCAGTGCCAGGCTCCTCCTTGAGCACACCCCGGCTGAGTGCCGAGCGGGCCTCCTCGTCTGCGACCGCGTTGCGGAGCAGGTCACGTAGACGGCGTGTCACCGCGTCGGTCGGTCGCTTCCCGCCACGCGAGAGCTGCGCCAGCGCAACCTGGGCGAGGAGGTCGAGCGACTCGTCGAGCTCGGCGAGGGCGGCTCGGTAGCCCTCGGGATCGGCGCCGAGCTGCGTCTTCGCGACCCGCTCGGCCGCCTTTGCTGCCGCGCGAGCGGCCTGCGGCCGGTCGCGCGCTGCACGGTTTGCGGCGAGCACGACGGGCGGAGGCTTCCGCAGCGCCGCGACGACCTCGGCATCCGCGCGGCGCCCCTCGTCGCGGAGGGCACGCGCGACACGCTTGCGCTCGTCGACGAAGTCGTCGGCCGCGACGGCGAACAGGGAGTCGGCCTCCTTCGGGAGCGTGTCCACGCCCAGATGTTCGCACCGGCTGGGTAGGTATGGCGAGGATCGGGTACACCTAGGGTGTGCAGAAGTACGAGATTCGCTGCGGTGACCGCGTGGTCACACAGGTCGAGTCGTTCACGCCGCGGTATGCCGTCACCGACTACCTCCGCTCCCTCGGCTCCACCGATGACGAGATCGAGGCGGTCGGAGCCGACGCGGTCGCGTGGCGCGGAGCCGTCTACACGGCCATAGCCGTGGCTGAGCCCGCCGGCGCCGAGTCCGAGTGAGGTCGATGAGCACGCCACCCCCTTTATCGAGCCGAACACGGCGCAGGCGGGCGCGGGCCGGATCACTCTCGGCGTCGCAAGGCTCGACGCTCAGGGAAGCGGGCTGTCTCGATCCACTTTTCGGTCAGCCCACTTCAGGCTGCGGTCGACTACGCACGGTGATTCGGGTGTGCGGACGCCGAGATCATGAGAGTCGGAGTCGACTGCGTCTCGTGGCGGGGCGCCCGATTTACGGCCGTGCTCGTCCCAGAGTCCGAGCCGGCGGACTAGGCCAGACAGAAGAAAAGCCCGCTCAGGCAGCGCTTTAGCGCAAGCCCATACGGGTTACAGGCCTCCCTTCACAGGTCACCTTTCCTGGGTTGCGCAGCACCCGTGTGTCACGAGGTGAGGCCACGAAGTTTGCGTTTCCCGTTGACTGGGCAGGCACCGCCAGACGGCGACTGAGGGGCGACGGTGGATGGCTGACGATCAGATGCACGACCAAACCGGCGCGGTGAGCCTCTTGGTCATCCCGGAGTTCATCTGGGAGGCATTCCTCGGCATCTACTGCGCCATCTGGGGATTCAGGCGCGACTCGCCAATCCTCGCTCCGCCCAGCACGATGCCTTCGCGAACCGACGCCGCGTAGGAACGGTCCACCCACCTCGAGCTTGCGCTCCTCGATCCGCAGGGCCTCGCGACTTGTTTCGAATCTGCCCTGAGGCGGCATTAGCTCAACACGGTGGGAAATGTCCTCGTCATCAGTACCGTCGATCATCCAGAGGACGTGCTGCGCTCATACGTCCGCGAAGACGACCGGCTCAAGGTTGTGGTACCCGTCGTACGCCAAGGGGTCCTGGACTGGCTCGCTAACGACGAGAAAGCCTTCACGCACGCGGAGAACGTCGCGGAAGACGTAGCCGCTCAGCTACCTGGTGAGACTGTCGGGGCGATGGCGGGAGAAGCAAACGTCGACCTTGCGATTCGCGACGCTCTCGCGACCTTCCCGGCCGATGAGATCGTGGTCGCGGTGCGACCAGGAGATCAGGAAGGGAAGGTCGAGTCGCTTGCGACTGCCAATGCGCCCACGAAGAGTGTCCAAGGAATCCCCGTTCGTTACGTCGTGATTCGCGAGTAGCTGTTGCCACGGGTCCGCAATCGTTGGAAATCCTGGGTGAGCCCGCGGCGCAACGTTGGCTACTAGCCGCCGCCCATAGGGACGTTGCCTACTTTGGATGTTGCGTAGACCAACGCGGCGTACATTCCGCGCCTCGCCGACGGCTCAGCCTCCGGTGAGCCTCGCTCGAAGAGAGATGCACGAGCTGCAGCGCCTCCTCGAGCGGCAGGTTCGGCAGCTCGCAGGCGGCGTCCCTGTCGACGAGCGGGAGCCAACGAGCATCGCACCACGTATCCCCCCCTCGGGGGGTATGTCGACCGCCCCCAGCGAGGATGCTCAGTGCATGGCTGCGGCTGCCGATCGCCTTGCGGGCGACGTCCTCGAACGCGTTAGTCCCGAGCTCGTTCTCGTTGATGCCGCCTTGGCCGAGGAGGCGCGGCGGCGTCTCGATGTTCCGGACGATGCGGCCGCCGCAAGAATCGGACGCCTGGGCATCGAGCCTCGGCTGTCCGTCGATGTCGCCGAGGTCGAGGTCGAGGGAGAGACCGAGGTGGAAACCGACGCTTCTGCCGGGGACGAGTTCCTTCCGGTGCCTGCGGACGCCTTCGAGGAGGAGCACGGCGACCTCGGGATCGAGGACCTCATCCTGATTCCCGCGGACGACCTTCGGAGCGTGCCTCCGAGGCTCCTCATGGTTCCGAGTGAGGAGCCTGAGGAGATCATCGCAGCGCGCGATTCCGACGCCGACGACGTGATAGTCGTGCCGGCAGATGGTCACGCTCGGCCGCAGAGCACAACTCGGAGCTTCCCTTCGCTGCCCAGCCCGTCGAGTGATGCAGACGAGGAGGACGCGACCGACGTCGTCCTGCGCCTGATCCGCGACCACATGGAGCATGAGACTCCGCCGAAGCGCCGTCGGCGGTTCCTGGGCTTCGGTTCCTGAGCTTCATGAGGTGGAGATTTCGGGGGCCGGGCGGCTACCTGGATGCCCTTTCGGCTCCACAGATGGACCTCCTCGACACGATGACGCGCTGGAGCCTGGGCGACAGACGGGCGTCGCGTGAGGTGCGCGGTCACGAACGTATGTTCCCACGTTGGCCCAAACTTGCCGCAAAGTGCGGAAGCCGAGGTTGACGAGCAGGGAACCGAGTGGGCGACGGTCGATGCGTAACCGTCCTCCAGTCAAAGGGGGTGTTTTGAATGGCAGCGACGGTCACTCACTCGATGGTCCAGCAGTTCGCTTCGATGAAGCCGAACGAGTTCGCGCCGACGATCGATCCGAAGTGGCAAGTCGGCGAGCGCCTCTTGAAAGAGGTCAAGCTGTCGGTGGAGAAGAACTACCTCACGCCGCTCGACGGCGCACGCTTGATCTCGTCGATCACCGCCACACTCTTCGGCTACGACGAGTTCATCTTGCGTGAGATCTCGCCTGAGTCGTGGCTCGCATCGACGCCGGCTCGGCGTTAGTCGTCGTCGTCTGACACGCGAGAGGGAAGGGGCTCAGCGCCCCTTCCCTCCTCAGGCCAGCCCTCCCGCCTCGAGCCTCGCGCTCCTTGATCCGCAAGGCCTAGGATCGCCGCACGATGAGTGATCGACGTCCAGACGACGGAGGCTTGAGCTGTCTCGGGTGCGGCGGGTGCCTCTCTCTATTCGTGATCGTCGCGAGCATCGTCTTCGTCGCGGTCGCAGGTACCGACTGGCTGCCACAAGCCGTCGCGGTGGCCGTCGTCGTCGCGTTCCTCATTGGCTTCATCGCCTTGGAGAGGGAGCGAAGGGGCTAGTTCAGCCCGCCACCTCGAGCTCGCGCTCCTTGATCTGCAAGTAGCGCCCGTACCGCCATAGGGGGACGAGCAGGCGGCGGCGACCGGCGTACGCTGGCCGCAGAACGAGCGAGGGGGCAACGTCAGGAGGTCACACCCGCCCAACCTCGCCTCCCAGGAAGCCGAGGGTCAGCGTGACGAGCTTCCTTGACGCAGAGGAACCGACGTGACCCTCGACTTCCCTCGCGCCAACCTTGCGCTCCGGGCGGTCGCAGAGTCGCCGCTCGACGCTGAGGCCGCGAGTTACTGAGTGGCGGTAGCCTCGTGCACAACCGCTCGAGCGCCACGTCCGGGCAGAGATTCCAGGGACAGCACCGGGACAGCCGGTCGTGGAGCAAAGACGGTCAGCGCTCGCTGCCTGTCGGTTCGAGCAGCTCGTACACGCGGTCACCAATGCGCCGCCTGAAATGCGCGACGTGGAAGCGTCGACGAGTACTCGCGCTGTGGTCGTGCGTGTGCAGCGTCACGTCTGACTCGGCGGTGTGCTCTCGCGCCAATACGTGCGGCTCATCGTCTTCGACCGGGATGCCGCAGCCAGGACAGACAAAGCCGACGCCAGGTTCGTCCATCAGTGTTCACCACCTGTATACCCGCTTCCGGTCGTCGTCACGCCTCGCGGACACGTCTCGAACCGCCATCTTGTAGCCCGAGCTCGAGCGCGTCATCGTGTCGACGGAGGCCGGGTGCCGATCGGTGGAGCTCACGGCGTCGTGGCGTTCAGGTCGCAGCCCGGTCTCCGCGCTCACTCGTCGGGCCGACGGATCGGCTCGAGCCGTCCGCACCGTCGGCACTCCAGGAGATAGCGCCCGGGATGTTCGAAGTAGGCGAGGCCGGCCAGCACGCAGCTTGGCCACTACAGCCAGTTGATCTTCTCGACGGCGCACGTTCTCTCCGCGATTGCGAGTTTCCCCAGGTCATCAGGCGCCATGTGCGACTGCCGAAGGAGGGACTCCGCGGCGGGAGCCCCTCCCTTCGGTTCTGTCCTTACGGAGCGTCCGAACCGACGCCGCAGTTGGCCGCGAGGAACGCCTGGAGCGTCTCGCCGCGTCCGGCTGCGGAGTGAGCTTGACCGTTGGTCGGATCTCCGTCCGAGTTGCCCAGACCCCCAATCGCGCTGCCCTGAGCACCACGATCAGTGGCCTTTGCCTGGGTCGTCCAATAGCCGTGGCAACCATTTTCGTCCGAGCTCGGATCTGCCAGTGCGACAGACGCGAACGCTAGAACGACGACTGTCATGAGTGTTGCGACAAGCGCCTTCATGTACCGATCCCCCTTGGATGGCTTGCGATTCCAAGCCTCCCCATGTGCCGTTGAGATACCCGTCGGCATCGGACTGCAAGCTCGCTCAATCGAGGGAATCGTGCGGTCACTTTGCGAATATGCATTGTGATCTAGTATTTGCGGATCTGTTGCTATGCTCTAGATCATGCGCACCGTCCAGCGAGTTTCGATCTCCGCCCTCGTCGACCCTGACGACCACGAGCGGCTCGTCGAGCGGGCACGCGCCGAGGATAGAAGCGTCTCCGCCGAGCTGAGGCTCGCGATCAGAGAGCACCTCCGGAATGGCGGGCTTGCGGTGGTCACTGCGGGGGCTGCCGCACGCGACAGGAGGACTCACGAGCTTGTTGGGCAGGATTGGATTGAGCGCCGAGAGCGCGGCCTTGGAGGGCACGCCCACGGAGGTCGACGCGAGGGTGCGGGCAGCACACGACGCGAAGCTGAGGCCGGCGCGTGCACAGGCCGCACGTCGCGTCCGGGGATTGCACGAGATAGAGGGCGACCTCGTACCGCGTGGACGCGGCTGGTTCGTGAGCGCAGGATCGGATGGGATCGGATCGGATCGGATCGGATCGGATTACGCCCCTACCGAGGGGCCATGTTGGTGGCTGACTCGATCGTGCCCTGACCGAGACGGCCGAGCTCTCGTTCATCGTTGGCGACGACGACCAGCTTCGCTTCTTCGAGCGCATTCAGCATCCGCCGACGTGGTCTGAGTACATCCGGCGGCAGGCCATGAAGGCGCACCAGCAGGCGTCAGCGTGAGCGAGGCCGACGCCGGCTCCGCGCTCGCGATCTCGAGCGCCGGCTGCGAGCTCTCGGCATCCATTGTTCGCCGGGGACGCTCGAGCAGCTGACCCAGGATGCACTTCTCAGTCGTTCACCGGGGGATGCGCTGCTCGCGCCGGGGCGGTCGTACGCCGGAACATCGGCGAGGTTCTCGGAGTTCGCTGAGCGTCGACGTGGTCGCGAGAGCGAGGTCGGTTGACGCGGGCGCCGGGGGTGCGCCACCATCACTCCGTGGGGCTCAGGCGAATCCTGATCCTTGCTCAGCTTTCGCTCGTCGGAGTCCTGGCGCCCTTGTCGCATGCGTCGCTCGCTGGAGACAATGCACCTGCTCGATCTCCGTGGGGCTTGATCATCCAGAGGCCGCCGGGAACGGAAGCGGCATCTGCCGACGTGGGCGACCTGCTCACGATCGTCGGGTGGTCGCCTGCATCGTTCAAGGGCGTGAGGTACCAGCTCTGCCAGAAGCGACCGACTGGACTCGTCTGCATCCCTGGCCCGATGCCGAAACAGGATCTCGGCTACGTACTGAAGGGCGGTACGCAGACCTTCGGAACGTGGAGGGTCACGCGTCTTTCGGGCGTTGCTGGCGTGCTGAAGATCAAGCTGCGGGTCAGACGGCTGTTGCGAGCATCAGACAGCGTTCCACTCGATTGACGCGGAGCAGGCGCTATTTCGAGACGCCGATCACGGTGCGCTGATTGCCCACTGCGTCAGGATCGAGTCTCTTAGGGAATGCCAGGTCCGCCGATGAAGCGAACGTTCGTGAGGGTGTAGCGCGTGCGCGGGCCTGTGTACTGGCCGAGCGGGTGGAGGACGAAGAGCACCGCGATCGTGTCGTAGGTCTGCCACGGCGCCCGCGTCCCCGCAAGGCATCGGAAGTGGCGGTAGCGGCGACGACCGTCGTGGGTCACCGGTCTCCCGAGACCTCGACACTCCCGCACGCGCACCCGCATGCTGCGCACGACCGAGATCGATTCGGCTTCCGCGACGCTCCACAACGCGCCCGGGCGGTCATGTCCCTGGGCAACGCCCAACACGGTTGTGCCGAGAGCGGCAACCACCGCGACGAAAGCCGTACCGAGCGTCCTCTGGGCGAAGCTCATGACCTGCCTCTCCTCCGAGGGTACCGACACGGTCAGGCATCGCGAAGTCGCGGCTCTACAGCGCCTGTGTCACGGCTTTGTGACCGGGGTGAGCCAAACACCGACCCCCGCCGTTACTTTTCCCTCCCTGCGTTCCGCGTGAGAATGAGACCGCGCACCGGCTTACGCGGTTGCTTTCGGGATGACTTGCCCAGCCGCGATTGAGAGCGCAACATGGTGGGTGAATCGATCGGAGGTGATGGGAGTGATCGTCTCGCTCGTTCGCTTCACGTCGAGGCTCTCCGACGACGCCGTACAGGCGATGTTCGAGGAACGGGCCGACCAATACCGCACCGTGCCGGGCCTCGTGGAGAAGATCTATCTCCGCTTCCGTGAGAGTGGGGAGTTTGGTGCGGTCTACGTCTGGGACTCGGAGAAGGCGCTGATGGACTTTCGGGAAACCGAGCTCGCCCGGACGATTCCGGACGCCTACCAGGTCGAGGAGGCACCGCTCGTCGAACTCGCGGACGTCAGCCTGGTGATCCAGCCGGAGACGGCCCACGTTTCAGCAAAGAATCGCCCATACCCCTCGGGCTAACGGCCAGGCTCACAAAGCGATGCGCCGCCGGCTCGACCCGGTCGTCCAGAGCGGAACCGTCACGTGTGTGCGCTGCGGTGAGCTCATCGAGCCCAAAACACACCGTGGACCTCGATCACCGCGATGACGGCCGCGGCTGGCTCGGCCCGTCGCACGCGAAGTGCAACCACCGCGCGGGCTGGGAGAAGATGGTCGCCTCGGCCAACGGCAGCCACCTCGGCACCGTCAAGCGCATGGATCTCGAGGAGCAGCCGTACAAGTGGTCGCAAAGATGGTCGGAAGACCCGCCGCCGGGCACGACGGTGAACATCAGCGGCAGTCCCGGGTTCGTCGAGCTCTACATCGGGACCGGCGTCTGGCAGACGGTCAATCGGCGCAGCGCCTGAAGGCGGAGCCGGAGCCGGGTCACCCTTTAGAGGGCTATACCGAGCCGCCCGGATTCCTACCGTCAGCGGCATCGGTTCACGATCGAGGGGAGACCATGCAAACGGCGACTGCGCAGAGATCCGCACAACGGGTGCTCGAACTGTCTGGGTGGATCGGGCACCGAAGTGTCGAACTCCCGACCGACTGGGCGCAACCCTACGACGACGTCGTCGTCGCATTCGATCGCTACGAGCCCACGAACTGGCAGGCGCACCTCACCAGCACGGATGGTGACGTGCTGCTCGCGTTTCCCTGGCACGACAACGCCGATCGCATCTTGCTCGGGCCTAGAAAGGGAGACTTTCCCACCCACGCCGACGAGGAGGCATGGGATGCCCTCGAGGAGGGATGGTGGGCATGGGTGAAGGCGGACGGCCCGCACGTGTACCTAGCCGAGTGCGACGGTGACATGATCGATCGCATCCGGCGCACTCGTAAGCTCGAGCACCGCAGTCCGGGCCTCGTCGCGGTCGGCAACGTGGAGTTCAGCTGGAGTCGAGTGCCCCGTGTCGCCTACAACCGCGCCTGGCAAGACGCGATCGACACATGCCGTGCGGGGCAGCCCTCGCCTCTGGGCGAATGGACTTCGGGAAGTCCTGGCGATCGTAAGATGCGCCTCCGCTTCTGACTGCCCTCGCGGCTCGACCAGTCCCTCGCGCACGCTCCACTCGTGCTACGGCACGATCCTGGGGTGCCCGACGACTTCGACTACATCGGGCTGAACGAGTTCGTCGGTGACGCGCCCAGCTGGTCGGAGGACGACCTCCAGACGGCGCGATTCCATCAAGCGAATCAACGACGCGCTCTCGACGAGACGCATCCCCAAGACCAGCGTGTTCGAAAGAACCTTCAGCAGGTGGTCATCTCGCTCGAGCAGGCGATCGAGAGATACGGCGGCTAGACCAGCCCCTCGCGCACTCGCCGCTCAAAATCCTGTACGGCGTCGGCCGACGCGGCCTCAAGCCACGCGAAGCCGGTATCGCGAATTGCGCGAAGCGCATCCCCGACCATCTCGTTGACATTCGAGCCGTCGGCGAACACGAACCAGATGTCTTCGCGGTCATGTCGATCGCTCCGCATCACGCGTTTCAGCCCCTCACGGTGCAGCCGCAAGCTCCTCGGCCACCGCGAAGAGCTCTGGGCCGTGAACGGCTCGAACAACGGTTGCTGCATCGACTTTGCGAGCCGTGTTCGCTTCGTGCATTCCCACTCCGCTGGTCGTGCGCGTCCTTGCTTGTCCGGCTTGAGCACTCTCGCCTCGGTGTCGCCTGCGACCCATACCCCGAGGTTGAGCGAGAACGAGAACGGGGTGCATCCAACCGAGTCGGCCAAGCTCGCACTGAACGACTGGAAGTTGACCACGTCCACAGCGGAGTCGCCGTAGCGCCAAGCCGTCCGGCCGGTGAATGAATTGAAGCCCACGTCGTGCAACGCGGGCCAAACGACACGCCGGATCTCCCGCGTGACGTCTCGAGAGTCCACGCCCAGACGCTACCGAGTCGGTGCCTAGACCAGCCCCTCGCGCACCCGCCACTCGTGCTCGCGCAGGAGCACTCCCCGGAGCTCCGCGAGCGCATCGGTCGGCGGTTCGTCGAGCGCCCAAAGCATCGACTCGCGGTCGGCGACCGTGAGCGCCAGAACCTTCGTCTGCATGACGAGCCCGTGGTCGAGCTTGTGCGCCACGTCGGCGAACCTCGCCCTCCCGGAGCAGCCGCGCGAGCTCGCGCACGTCGTCAGTCGCGGATCGGTACGCCGGCGAGCTGCACTTCGTCGAACATGAACGTCCGTTCGTATCTCAGAAGTAGCCGAATGAGCCAGATGCCCGCTGGAGTTGACTCATTCGTGTCACTGACGGCGCGTATCCGCGGCGATAACGTGTCCCTCGAATGAGGTAATCAATTCGAGTGACCCGCGAGGTCACCACCCGCGGCTCGCGTCTTACTTCGACGCAGTGGAGCCGGGCGGGATGCGGTCTCGATCACAGAGACGAAAGGAAGACGCATGAGACGTCTAGTCATCGCTGCGCTCGCTCGTGGAGTGAACGTCCCCACGGGGTACGTGCGCCTCGGCCGGCGGGTCGTCAACCCGAATGCTGTGTACGGGAGCCAGCGCGGCCACGCCCGCGCCCTGTACAGGCGGATACACGGGCGGCCCGCGCCGCCCGCACAGCCGGGGACCGTCCGTTGATCGTCGTCGGCCTGCTGGTCTGTCTCGCGTTCTGGGGCGCTGTATTCCTCGGCATCGTGGCGGCCGTCTAAGCGACCCGTCGTTCAACCCGCCCGCTCGGAGCCCGAGAGTCGGAGGCGTCTATGGGTCGAACTTGTGGAGATGTCGTAAGGAGACGCCGTGAATGCTGCGCCGCGGTATGTGCGCCAGGCACTCTGGCGCACATGGAAGCGATATGGCTCTCGCTCTTGTTCGGAGCCCCCTGGCTCGTCGCAATCGCCTGGGTGTGGTCGCAAGCCCCTCGCATGGACGACGTGCCGCTATCGATGGGCGCACGGATGCGCCAGCGCCTCGCCTCGGCCTAGTCTCGCTCGAACTCGCGCTCAGCCAGGCTCGCCGTCACCCTTGCGACATCCCGCAAGCTCGGCGTTGCCCTCGCTGAGATAACGCACCAGCCACCGCCTCAGCCTTGCGGTGAGCCCTACAGGTGGACGACTGCTCTCAGAAATCCGCCCGATGTAATCAGGGCGATCGACCTAAGCCCGAACAAGCACAGCCCGAAACCATCCAGGCAAGACCACGCGCCCGGCAGCGTCCGTGAACGGCGTGAGCGCGGCACGGATCGCTTCTGCAACCGTCGTTTTGCCTGAAGTCCTGATTGCAAGTTGCGTCGGCCCGGCTCCGAGGAGCGCGCGCTCGCCCTCCGCAGCATCTTCGAACACAGCAGGGCACTCCACTTCATCGTCCGCATATGGCGTCAATCCGGCGGCGGCGAGAACCTCCTCGAGCCTCCCCGGCTCCGACAGCGCGAATATCCCGCTCTGCTTCAAGCTCGCGAGTGCCTCGTCGCCGAAGAGAGGAAACACCGGCTTGAACACGGAAGCGATCCCCGATTCGACGGCGCGGGTAGGGATCACTATCGCCACGGTGTCTCGAGACACACGGGCTGCCTCGCTCAGGGCTCGGACCTTGTCGTCTGCGAACTGAAAGGCGCTGAAGCCTGTGACGAGATCAAACGAATTGGTGGCCCACGGCAGCGCCTCCATGTCTCCAGTCTGAAACTCGCCGCCCGGGACACGCGCTGCCGCGATCTCGATCAGTTCCTTGGATGCATCCACGCCGGCGACGCTGGCCCCTCGCTCGGCGGCAATGCTTGCGAAGCGGCCAGCGCCGCAACCGCAGTCGAGAACGGCTGTGCCGGTACCGACCTCCGCCAGCTCGATGACGTGTTCGTAGACAGGCGTTCCCCAACCCGTGGAGCCCTCCCACGTCTCTGCCCAGGTACTTGCGCCTGCTCCGAACAGCGGTCCCCACCGTGTGGCGCTGCCTCGGACTTCCGACGCCATCGTTCACCTCCTGCCGATGGGCTCGGTAACGCAGGCTAACGCAGCTCGCCTGAGCGGGTTGCGAGCTAGGCGGTGAGCATTCGCGACATCCCGGGTGAGGCTTCGCTGAGATAGCGCACGAGCCACCGCCTCGCGGCCGGCTCAGCCTTTGGTGACCCTCGCGCGAAGTAGAGATGCATGAGCTGCAGCGCGTTCTCGAACGGGAGATTCGGCAGCTCGCGGGCAGCATCTTCGGCCAACCACAGGGCTCGGCGCTCGATGGCTCGGCGGAAGCGGACGCGAGCGTGGGGCTGGACGGTCATACGAACGCATGTTCACATGCCAAGCGCGGAATGGCCTATTACGGTGCGACGCAAAGCCACCCCGTCTAGGAGGTCGTCAGATGCACCGTCCCTCTCCCGCCCTCGTGGTCGCCTGCCTCGCGCTCCTGGTCGCGCTCGGAGGCACGAGCTATGCCACCGTCCTCAACGTCCCCCGGAACAGCGTCGGGACGCTCGAGCTGAAGAGGAATGCGGTCAAACCGGCGAAGCTGGCACCGAACGCCGTCCGCACAGCCCACGTCCTCAACGGCTCGCTGCTCGCGGCCGACTTCAAGCCCGGTCAAGTTCCCAGTGGTCCCAAGGGAGACAAGGGCGAGAAGGGCGATACCGGTGCGCCCGGCATGTCGGGCCACGAGATGATCACGTCCGCCGATGTGAACGTGCCAGTGGGAAACGGCGACTACTTCACCGGCCGCCCTGTGACAGCCCAGTGCCCCGGCGGCAAGCTGGCGGTTGGCGGCGGCTACTACCTCAACACCATCAGCGATGGCGTCGTGGTGAGCCACTCACGCCCGACGGCGGCGAAGACCGGGTGGGAGGCATACGTCTACAACGGCTCGGCCTCCGCTAAGACGGCTCGGGCATACGTGATCTGCGTGAGCGTCTCGTGATTCAGAGGGTGCTGTTCCGACTCTCCTAAAGACGCGGAGGCCGGGCTGCGAGCTGAACCGCCACGACGCCGTGAGCTCCACCGATCGGCACCCGGCCTCCGTCGACACGACGCGCTCGAGCTCGGGCGACAAGATGGCGTTCGGGACCAGCTCTACTCGTTCACGAGCGGACAGGTGCGACAACGAAGCTTGCGGCAGGCCGGTACGCGTTCGGGTGCTCGAACGCCGCGAGCGCTTCCGCGCTCGGCACGACCGTCGTGAAGAGATCACCCTCGCGAGCATCTCGATAGCGGAGCAGGACCCGATCCAGCGTCGTGTCCCAGAAGAGTCTCACGGTGACGCCGTGATCGCTCCGATGTGCCAACTCTCGAAATCTCATCATGCATCCGCCTCCCGTTCACGCTTCTCGTTCGCACGAGCGTCGTCCTTTGGATCATCGTGCTACGCATGAGCCCGAGGACTACCGATAGGTCGCGGTTCATCCTGGCCACGTGAACGGGACACCGGGGCCGGGCGGGGAGTCTGCGGGTCGATGCCCCCCTCGGGGATCGCCGACAGCTGGGATGTCGCCCGACCCCGGCACGAGTTGTCCGCCCACATGGAACGGGTGTCAAAGCAGGTCCGCTTGCAACCGGGGACGGCGAACGCGGTTGAAACGGTTCACCGTTCGGCGCAGACTTCAGCCGTGGAGTGGTTTCGTCAGGTCTCCTGTTGGGTTCGCGGCGGTCACCGCTGGGAGACGAATACGGATACAGCTGGCTCGGTGACTATCTGCTCACGTTGCGGGAAGATGCGCCACGCGAAGGCTGTCGGGTCCCAGTCGGATTCCGTTCCCCGTGTAGACACGGAAGGACAGAGCTAGAGCGACTCGGGCCGCGCCTCGACGAAAAGCCGGCGTTCGTGCGCTGCCCGGAGTGTCTCGGGTTGCGGTCCGTCTCCTACCGAAACCGCGCCACCGCCGCTCGCTGCCGGGACTGCCGCCGAGGTGAGGTCGTGTCTCGCGAGACGTTCTGCAGCTGGTGGCTCGAACGCTTCATCGCTGAGGAGTGCGCGGCGATGGCGCGTGCGATCTGGGGCACTGCGGCTGGTTGGCAGCGGCGGTCGCGGTGGAATAGACCCAATCGTGTCCTATCGGGCGCGGCGAGGACAGGACACGCTTCTAGCGATGGAGGTTGAATCCCCTTTTGCCGCTCCCTCCATCACTTGTCTCGATCACCCACGAAGGAGAACAAGGGATGGATGTCAAGGGCGCAAAGGCGCTAAGCGAGCGCCTCGCAGAAGCCGCACGCAACGTTGATCCACCCCCCGCGAAAGCGGTGGGTTCAGGAGACACCGACCGAGCGTCAGAGGTCGCCGGCACTGCGGCGTCTGGGGCAGCCACCCGGCCAACCTGACGCGAAGTTCTCGGCTACGGCGTCGCCCTGCGGCGCTCGAGGAAGTAGACGACGGCGAGAACGATGACGACGGCGATGGCTCCGTAGAGCAGAAGCCAGGGCCACCAGCCGTAAGTTGCGAGGAGCACATCAACCTCCGTTGTTGGTTTAGGAGAGAGGCGTAGCCACTCTCCATGGATCGCCGCAGGACTCTCTGCCTACACGGGAGTGATGTCATGCAGGACCCGTTGCACGCGACCCACCCATTCGTCTTTCTCGTCGAGGTCGGCGACGCGGGCGGCCAACGAATAGACCCATTTGTGTCCTAGCGGGTGAGGCGAGGACAGGACACGCTTCCTAGCGATGGAGGGGGAGCAACCCCCTTGCCTCTTCCTCCATCTTCTACTTGTCGAATGCAAGCGAGGAGGCTCACATGAGGAACCGGGCCGACCAGCTGGTTGTCGCCGCCGCGGTATGGGGCCTCTACTGGCTCGGCAAGCTCGTGCTCCGGATCGACAAGTAGCGCGACACGGCGTCCTTCATCGGCAAGGCGCCTGTCACGACTGCAGCTCCAGGTTGACGGTGCCGCCCTTGCCGTCGCAGATGGTCTTGAGCTGAAGCGCCGCTCGGGCCTTGCTCGGTGACACGAAGCGACCTTTGATCGCCCAGACGGTGAGCGTCCCGACGTTGCTCGTCCCCTTGAACGTGCCGTCTGCCGCGATCTGCACGCGGAGCGTGCTCGGCGCACGCCCCGAGCCGCACCACCAGAGAACGCGCGCGCTCCTTCCTGTCTTCGTAGCGATGAGGCGCACCTTCTTCGGAAGCGCGACGGCGCTCGTCGCGAAGAGCTCACCTTGGTACACACCGCCCTTCGTCGGGGCCGCGGCAAAGCCAGCAGACGCGATGCCAAGCGCGCTCACTACGACCACGAGGCTGACGAGCGAGCGGCTGGATCGAGCACGCCAAGCTCGATCGGGAGTGCCGTTCGTGTTCATCGACGTGCTCCTTTCTGCTCGGCTACCGAGCGCGGCCGATCACCGCGCTCGGTAGTGGCGGGGGCCGAGTGCGTCACTTCTGAGGGCTCAGATGCCCGTTGCACGCCATCCCAGGAGTGACCCCGATCGACGCGAGGAACGCGCGCTGTTCCGTGGAGAGCTGGCCCCAGTTCTGGGTGTGCACGAAGCCGTCGTCATCCGGGTCGTCGAGCCCGGAGAAGCTGCACTCCGAGTTCGCGTTCGCCGGCGCGGCCGTCGGCTTGTCGTTGCCCGTGATCTCGCCCGCGATTGCCGAGCCGGTGGCGATTCCGGCCGCCACGAGGGCGGTCACGAGCACGAGGATGCCGCGTCTCAGGTTCGTCATCGTTCCTCCTTCTCTCTGCCTCGCGCTCGCGAGGCTGGTCGATTACGGAGCAGGACGTGCTCCGGATGAAGGTCACGGAAAGTGGGCTGCGGGCGCGACGGGCCACCAAGGGCGGCTATCGCCGGTGCGAGACGGTCAGATCGGAACTGCTCCCACGCCTCCTCGCTCTCCCAGACGTCGATGATCCGCACGCCCTCGTCCGTCGGGCCGGCGACGTGCACCAGCAAGCCGCTGGGCGGCGGGTCGACGAGCCCGGCTGAAACCAGCTCGTACTGCTCCCAGCTCGAGGCGATGTCCTGGACGTACGCGTACGCCACCCCTCCTCCTTTCCGTTGCGACCTGACGTCGCGGAGGATCGAGGGAGGCGGTTTCGGGCCGGTATAGCGGTGCTTTCGTGCGGAGTCCCGCCGCGCGAGAATGCGATCGTGCGAGACGAGATTCGAGTCCTTGGCCCGCTCGAGCTCATCGGCGAGCGTGGCCCACTCCCTCTCGGTGCACCGAAGGAGCGGAGGCTCCTGGCGGCGCTCATCGCGGAGGCAGGCACGACCCGCTCGAGCGATGCCCTCGCGAACGCGATCTGGGGTGAGTCTCCTCCGCGCTCCTCGCCCAAGCTCCTACAGGTCTATGTCTCGAAGCTCCGGAAGCGCCTGCCTCCTGAGGCCGGCATCCGGACGCACGGATCGGGCTACGCCCTGGAGCTCCAAGACGGCGTGCTCGACGCCACGCGCTTCGAAAGCCTCCTCGAGGACGGGCGTGAAGCCGCGCGGGCGGGAAACGCCGCGCTGGCCGCGTCGATCCTCCGGCGTGCGCTCGCGCTCTGGCGCGGACATGCGTACGGAGAGCTCGCCGACGAGGAGTTCGTCCGCGCAGATGCCCAGCGCCTCGACGAGCTCCGGCTGGTCGCGTTCGAGGAGCGGCTCGCCGCCGAGCTTGCGGTCGGTCGTCACGCGGCTGTTCTGGCCGAGCTCCACGCCCTCGCGGACTCCTACCCGCTACGTGAACGCCCGCAGGCGCAGTTGATGCTGGCGCTGTACCGCTCGGGACGGCAGTCCGAGGCGCTCGACCGGTTCGCCGCGACGCGCCGCCAACTGCACGACGAGCTCGGGTTGGAGCCCGGATCCGAGCTTCGCGACCTGCAGCGGCGGATTCTCCAGCACGACCCGACGCTTGCGGGCGCGACCGATGCCCAGGAAGCGACACGCGCCTGCATGCCCATGCCGCCGAACCCGCTCCTCGGGCGCGAGCACGAGCTCACCGAGCTCGGAGGATTGCTCGGTCGGGACGAGGTGCGGCTCGTCGTCCTGACCGGCGCCGGTGGGTCCGGGAAGACCCGGCTCGCGCTCGAGGCTGCACGTCGGAGTGCCGGCTCCTTCGCAAACGGGGCAGCGTTCGTCGAGCTGGCACCCGTCCACGATCCGCAGCTCATCGTCGGCGAGATCTTCAGCTCTCTCGGCATCGAGCAGGTCGGAAGCGAGCCGCTCGCGACGCTCGTCGCGACGCTGCGCGGGCGGGAGCTGCTCCTTCTCCTGGACAACTTCGAGCATCTGCGAAACGCGGCTCCAATGCTCGTCGATCTCCTCTCCCAGGCGCCGCGCCTGACGCTCCTCGTGACGAGCCGCATCGTCCTTCACGTCTCCGGGGAGCACGTCTACCCGGTCGACCCCCTTGGCGAGGACGCTGCAGTCGAGCTCTTCCTCGAGCGCGCGTCGGAGGCCGACGTCCGCTTCGTGGCTTCCGACGAAGCGGAGGCCGCGATTCGTTCGATCTGCCGTCGGCTGGATGGACTGCCGCTCGCCATCGAGCTCGCGGCAGGCCGCATTCGGACGCTCACCCCCGCCGAGCTCCTCGGCGGACTGGAGCAGCGACTCCCGCTTCTGACCGGAGGACCGCGGGACCTTCCCGCGCGCCAGCAGACGTTGCGCTCCACGCTCGACTGGAGCGTCGACCTCCTGGACGACCTCGAGCGGCGGGATCTCGCCCGGCTCTCGGTCTTCGCCGGCGGCTGCACCGTCGAGTACGCCGAGACGGTCTGCGAGACGACACTCGAACGGCTCTCGTCGCTGGTCGACCACAACCTGCTCGTCCGTGCGGTGACGCTGCACGGGTCGCGCTATTCCATGCTCGAGACGATCCGGGAGCACATGTCCGAACGGCTCGCTGTGTCAGGTGAGGCCGATGCCATGGGCAGACGACACGCGGAGCTGATGCTCGCGATCGTCCGAGCTGCGCATCTGAGCGAGGACGACGACGAGCCGTTCGACCAGTCAGTCGCGCTGCTGGAGCGCGACGACATCCGGGCCGCCCTCGACTGGGCCATCGAAGCGGACGTCGCCCTTGGCCTCGAGCTAGCCTCCGAGCTGGAGAACTTCTGGGGTCCACACGCTCCTGCGGAGGGCGTACGCCGCATCGGCGACCTCCTCGCACGCGGCGTCGACCTCCCGCCGCTCCTTCGAGCTCGAGCACTGCGCAACCTCGCAGGCGCGGCCCATCAGCTCCACGCGTTCGACGTCGCCGATCCCGCGTACGAGGAGAGCCTCCGCATCTGCACCGAGCTCGGCGACGCCCGCGGTGCGGCGCTGGTGCGGATGCGGCTCGTGTATCGCGCCCGTGAACGGGGCGACGCCGACCTAGCTCTATCGCTTCTAGACGACTTGCGGCGCGATACGAAGGGCGAGTACCAGCTGATCGAGGTTCAGGGCGCTCTCCTGCGCGCGTATCTCGCCTTCGGGGACGGCCGACTCGAGGACGCAGAGGCCCTGCTCGATCAGAGCCACGAGCTGGCGTCCGGTCTGCGCTGGGCCTGGTGGGAGACGATCGTCGGCACCGCGCGCCTCGCTGTCGCGCTCGAACGAGGCGACCTCGCCGACGCCGAGCGGCACGGACGCTCGACCCTCGCGCTCGAGGTCGAGGAGGAGTACGGCCTCGCAGCCCTCCAGACCATCACCGGGCTTGCGCGCGTCGCGCTCGCCCGGGACGACCTCGAGCGGGCAGGACTGCTCTGGGGCGCCATCGCGGAGCAGGTCGGAGGCATGCTCGGCCCTCGCGCTGTTCGGTGGCGCGACGAGCTGCGTGCGGAGACGCGCCCGTCGTTCCTCGCGGCAGTGATGCGCGGTCGCGAGCTCGAGCTGTGGGACGCGGCAGCCGTCGCGCTCGCCGAGGAAGCGTCCGAG
This sequence comes from uncultured Gaiellaceae bacterium, assembly GCA_963787855.1. Classification (GTDB taxonomy): domain Bacteria; phylum Actinomycetota; class Thermoleophilia; order Gaiellales; family Gaiellaceae; genus GMQP-bins7. The sequence goes on along the minus strand of CAWBER010000015.1, from coordinate 23,355 downwards.
TCGGCGAACGAGGCGGGCCGCGAGACCGCGGCCGAGGGCACGTCGTCGAAGAAGTGGGCGCCACCCTGCTCAGGCGGAACGCCGTAGATGAAGAGCACGAGCTCGTCGTCGCCCGCGTTCCGAAGCTGCGGGATCGTCCCGCGCTGGGCGACGAGGACGCTGCCGCGATCGAGTTCGTACCGCTCCGGCGGCTCGCCGAGGTCGACCGTGAGGGTTCCGTCAAGGACGACGAAGACCGCCTCCTGCGCCTCGTCGGCATGCCGCTTGCCGCGTGCGCCCGGCGGGTAACGCCAGAAGTTCGCGCGCGACTGCGCCATCGAGTCGGAGAGACGGGCAACGGCTCGTCCGCTCCCGTCATCGCGCGGTACCCAGTCGAGCTCGGACGCGCGGAGCACTGCAAATCCCATCGCGGCAGTATCGCCTTGACTGTTTGGCGTGGCCTCGATCAGCGGCGAACTCCATGAGGGCGCAAAGCTCGAAGTACGAATCGAACCGCCAGGAGCGCGGGCGATGACGTTCAGGCCCACCGTTCGCGCCGTCGAGGCGAGCCGGGAGCTGCGCTGGCTCGGCCGCCTCCTCGTCCCCGGCGTCTTCGACGGCGAACACAGCCTTCGCATCGAGCCGCTCGACGGCGGCCGCAGCCGCTTCGTCCAATCGGAGAGCTTCAGCGGCCTCCTCGTCGGACTCGTCAAAGGCACGCTTGCAAAGACCGAGGCCGGTTTCGAGCAGATGAATACCGCGCTCGAGGCGCGGGTCGAACAGGCGTCAGCCGCGAGCTAAGTCGTCAGCGGGCAGCCCGAACACCGCGATGCGACGAGCGCCCGGAGAGCGCGACGATCGAGACCTGCATCCCAGGCCAAGGGATCGCCCCGCGTACAGACCCCAACGCCCGAGCACCTCAGCGAGGGGGAGGGTCGCCACGAATACAGGGTTTGCGGCACACCCCTCGGAGGGTGTCCTCTTCTCCTTCCGCCGTTCGTCTTGGAGACGAAAGTTCTATCCAAGGAGGACGTGATGAAGTACATGCTGTTGATTCAGTACGGCGACACCCCGGTACCGCCGTCCGAGGAGTGGGATCGCCTTTCGCAGGATGAGCAGCAGGCGGTTTTCGCCGGCTACCAGGCGGTCAACGAGACTCCTGGTGTCACCCCCGGCGAGTGGCTGCAGCACCCCACGAAGGCAACGACCGTGCGGGTGCAGGAGAACAACACCTTGACCACCGATGCGCCCTTCGTCTCCCTCAACGAAGCGCTCGGCGGCTACCTCTTCTACGAGGCCGACGACCTCGATGCGGCGATCGAGCTTGCGTCGAAGATCCCGGCTGCACGCATGGGCGGATCGGTGGAGGTTCGCCCACTCAAGGAGCAGTAACCCTCGAGGACGCCTTCCGCGACGCGGCGCCGTGTCGTCGCCCACCCCTGAGCGGCTGAGATAGCGATCGGAGGACTGCAAGAATATGACCACCATGAGTCAGCGCACAGTTGTGCCAACAGTTCGTTTTGACGCCCCGCTGTACACGATCGACAAGTGGACTGTTTTGCGCTTGCCCGAGAAAGCGAGCGGGAAACTGCCGTCGCGCGGGCAGGTGGCAGTACAAGGAACGATCGATGGCCATGGGTTCCAGACGGTGGTGGAACCAGACGGCTATTTGGGCCACTGGATGAGGATCGATGGAGAGCTACAACGAGCCGCTGATTTGAGCGCGGGTGACACCGCCACGCTCGAAATCGAGTTACTCCAAGACTGGCCGGAGCCGAGCGTGCCAGAGGATCTTGAGGCAGCTCTGGCAGCGGCCCCTCAGAAGATCCAAGACCTATGGGAAGACATTACGCCGATGGCGCGCTGGGAGTGGGTTCGCTGGGTCAATGCAACCGCAAACCCTGAGACGCGCAAACGACGGGTCGAAGTGACCGTCTCGAAAATGAAGAGCGGGAAGCGACGGCCGTGCTGCTTCAACCTTGCCGCATGCACCGACCCGAACCTGTCAAAGAGCGGCAGGCTCATTGAGCCAGTGTGATTTGTCGTGTTCGACGCAATGAAAGGAGCGAACGTGCGAGTAACGGGAGTCACAACGACGCACGACCAGGGCCATGCGCGAGCGTTGCCTCCTCGGGGTCAGGCCGCCGTCTCGGGATGCCTGATCCCGGCCCGACTCTCGCGATAGCGGATCGCCTCGTACGCGACAACGAGCGTACAGACGGTGCTCACGAGGGCCAGCGCGGCGAGCGCCGGGATCTCCACGGCAAGCGGGATCAGTGCGAGTAGCATGACCGCCCCGATCGTCCTCCGCCTGAAGACCCGGCTGGTCATCTGGTAGAGAAACGCGATGTGCCCGGTCAGATAGAGCGCGGCACCGCCGCAGAGCGCGACTGCGGGGACCGTTGCGAGTGGGTCACCTGTGTGGTCGACCGTCGTCTTGAGACCGAGGGCGAAGAGGACGATTCCGGCGATCAGCGGAAGGTGCATGTAGCTGTACGCGTGCAGCGCAAGCCGGTGCAACTCGAGGCCCGTCGCCTGCATGAGCCGCCTCCGCGCGATGATCGCGGCCACGTCAAAGTAGAGCCACCAGAGCGCCGAGACGACGACGATTCCGAGGGCCGCCGCCACGATCACTCCCGTGTCGAGCTCGAGGCCTGCCCCGAGGCCGATGGCGATGATCGACTCGCCGAGCGCGATCAGGACGATCAGCCCGTGTCGCTCGGCGAAGTGCTCGGGCGCGACCCGCCAGCCGCCACCCACGCCGACCACGACCGGCCCGAGGTAGTCGATCGCAAGGGCGACGAGCCAGATCGCGATTCGCACGTCACCCTCGAGGAATCCGGCAAGCACGAGCAGCGAGGCGCCGATGAGCGCAGTCGGCGCGTAACGAAGAATCGCGCCGTGGCGAACGGGATCATCGCGGCCAACGATTGCGGACAGGACGAGGTGAAGGAGACGCACGAGGAAGTACGCGACCCCGAACACGAGGGCGTCGTCGCCGAAGGCGCCCGGGACGGCCAGGGCGACACCGAACATCGCCGCCATCGAGCCGAGCATCACCAGTCGGATCCCGCCCTCGTCGACGTCCAATGTGCTCGTCAGCCAGGCGTAAGCGGTCCACGCCCACCAGAGGGCCGCGAGGACGAGCATCCCGCGGAACACCCCACGCCACGTCGGGTCGTCCGCGAGCATGACGGTGACCTGGGTGATCGCGAACACGAGCGTGAGGTCGAAGAACAGCTCGAGCGGAGTGACCTGATGCTCCGCGTCGAGCTCGACCTCACGGTCCGCCTCGGACACGCGCCCGACCTTAGCTCGCCGTGACCACGCTCCAGCGCCCGCTCCGGTTCGCGAGGGGATGGGTGCGGAGGCGCTCGCGGGCTCGCAAGCTCTGACCCGGCTAACGCTTTCGCGGTGGGCAGGGCCGTAGGGCAATTACTACTACGCGTGGCCGCGAAGGGATTCAGGGCGCTCGCGAACCCGCCGCTCGTCACCCGCGAGCACTACATCCTGCGCCGCCTCCGTGGCCTGTGACCGCGGAATGGGGCACTAACACGCTTGCTAGGGCGGAGCAGAACGGTCCGCATCGCACAACACCGAGTCGAACACCACGCTCACTCGCTCAGGCGAGCATCACGCGACTGGCAGCTGGCGGTCCAATACCGCTTCGACGTTGTTCCTGTCCGGGTCAATGACGAACGCTGCGTAATACCCGGCGTGGTAATGCGGGCGAAGACCCGTCGCGCCCGTTGTCGCGGACGGCGTGCCCGCCATCGTCCAAGCCCGACGCTCGAAGCCGTAGGTCACGTCCTTCCTCGTTCTCGCTGCCCCGCGCGAGGTGCTCGCGAATCGCGACGCGCAGCTCCGCGCTCCGGAAACGCTCAGCCGCGCGCGCGGCGTCATCGAGCCGCTCCGCGTCCTGCGGGTCGATCCACGCGGTCACCACCTTGCGCATCTCTGTCTGAGTAGAGCGAGCCCGAAGCGGCGGCGCCGTTGCCTCACGCTCGGCGCGAGTCACCAGACCTCAGCGCACTTGATAGACGCTGAACATGCCGAGCCTGTTGTGCTCGCTGAAGAAGCACACCATGGCGTAGCGCCCAGGACGGCCAAAGCTCACCTCATTGTCGTTAGTCGAGCCCTGGCTGATAAGCCCCTGGACGTTGACAGGCTCGCCCGCCACCACACGCCCGAGGGCCCGCTCATTCGTGCCGCGGAAGGCTTGATCGACCTGGCGGCCGGTCACGCCCGGACGCAGCGGGAACGCGATCGCGAAGTGGAGGGTCGTCCCGGCGTTCTCGACCCGGATGCGACCGCTTCGCGGCAGGATCTTCGGACCGAGGAACGCATAGTCGACCATTCGGATACGCGCGTCCGGCCGCGGTGCGCGCGCTCCGTTGGGACCACCTGTGGTGAAAGTGGTGAACGCCTGTCTCCGGCCAGCGATCACGACCGCTACGTATGTCGTGTTGGGCCGCAGGGCGACCGTGACCGCCTGGCCCGGCGCCACCGCCGCCTCGATGAAGACCTGGCCGAGCGACTTCACGGAGCGGGGGTTGGAAAGGGACCTGCGGAGCTGATCGACGCTCACCCCCGCACGCAACGTGGCGAGGTTGAACTCGCCCCGCCCGTCGAACGTGAAGCGCGTGGGACCCGCACCGATCGGTCCGGAGGGGTCGAGGACGACGTTCGAGCCTGACACGCTCACGGCCACGGTGGGAACGGACGACTGGGCGGCCGCGAGGGTCACCGGGACCCCTAGAAGCAGAACCGCTCCGATGATCAGCCTGACTCTCAGCACCTGACGCCTCCCTCGGTCACTCGCGGGTCCTGCGAGGTCCTGCGAGACTCCCCCCGGTCGTCGCTGGTGTCAAGTGCAGCCGGCTGCCAGGCCACCCGGCAGGACCGGCTGTCGGTGGGAGGCTCGATCGTGAGACCCGAGACAGCGCGCTCGCGGCACTCGCTGCTCTTCGCCGACGCCGCCGGCTCGAGGGAACACCGGGGATCACGGCTTGCGCAATCGCGGCGTCCCTGACACGTCCGACCCGCTCAGCTAAGCCAAATCTGCCTAGCGATGCGGCGCTCGAAGGCCCATACGGGATTCGAACCCGCCTGCAAATGGGCATGTTTCTCGGCCGGGACAGCACCGGGACAGCACGACGCGAGCTCGCGCGGGCACTTTCTGGCGAAAGAAGTCGCCGAGGGTGATGATCCGACCCGATGAGCGCGACATCGCGCCTTCGCCGTAAGCGCGTCGTCATTCCGGTCGCGACGATCATCGCGGTCGTCGCACTTGTCGCGGTGCTTTCGTGGACGAGCCTCGTCGTCCTGGGGCGGGCTGCTGGCGGCTCGAGTATGTCCCAGACGATCCCTGCTTGTGACGGCCGCTGGCTCACCGAGGGATTCACCTACCGCTTCCGCGACCCACACCGAGGAGAAATAGTCGCTTTTCGCGCTCGGGGCCAACTCGGTGGGCCGGTCGTACCCGACCCCGACGCACGCGACCTCAATATCGGCAAGCGAGTAATCGGGGTTCCGGGCGACTCGGTCGTCGGCCGCGAAGGGCGCGTCGTCGTCAACGGCAGGAACGCGGACGACATCCGCACCGACCCCTTCCCACAGACCCGTCTGGGCGACGAGGAGTACTTCGTACTCGGAGACAATCGCAGCTTCTCGCAGGACAGCCGCGACTTCGGGCCTGTACCCCGCGACGCGATCTTCGGGCGAGTGGTCTACATCTACTGGCCGCTCGGACGGATCGGTGCTCCTGGCTACGACAAGGATCGCGTGCCGCCTGGGGATGTGTGCGGGTAAGCGCGCGCGCTCCTGCTCACCGCACGCCGCCGCATAGTCGAGCTCGTCCTCGCTCGCGAGGAGGCGCGTCCTCGACGTTCTGAAGGCCGCACAGCGCCGCCCGCGCTTCGTCGAGCTCGTCGAGGTCGAGACGTCGGATGTCGTCGACGTCGTCGACGTCCGCGACCGCCTGCGCGCGGTGCTGGCAGCGGCCCAGACCGAGAACGAGCGGGCCGGCGCTTGCTCGGATCCTGCGCGGCGAGCCGATCAGGCGCAGCGAGAAGTCATTGCAGACCGCGGCCTAGCGGCTGCGGCGGAAGCTCGCGGCCTAGTTCCTGGGTTTGAGCGGGTCGCGGCCAGGTGTCACCGTCTCAGCCGGTCGTGGCAGGCTCGATCGTGCCGAGCATCCTGGTGAGAAACGGGTACTGAAGCGGGCGCTCTCGCACGAAAGAACGCAGCGCCGGCGACATCGTGAGGATGAACTCCGTCCAGTCGTTCCAGTCGGATCGGATGTCGGATTCCGGATCCACCGATCCCAACAACGCAACATCTTTGCCCTCATATAGCCAATGGGTGGACTGGAGCGCGTCACCTATCAGTTCGGTCATCGCGAGAACACGCGCCCTGGTTGTCGGATCTTCCTCAGGCAGCTCCACACCTTCGTAGAAGTACTGGCGAAGCTCTGGGTAATCGATGAAACGGGTGATGACGTGATCCCACAGCTCGTAACCCTGCGCCAAGGCCCGAGCACCAGCCAGCTCGTTGGCGACCAAGAACTGTTCAACTGACTGTCGGGTCTGACGTGCAAGGAACAGCACCGACCCCGCCACCGCAGCTGCGGTTAAAAGACCAGCGATGAGGGTCGCCAGCTCCAACGCCTCGCAACAATAGGCACGATAGATCGCGCGCGACGAGAAGGCGCTCCAGGTCGCGCTCTGGCGCCTGCGGCGGAAGCTCGCCGCCTAGTCGCGCTAGCGACTCGCGAGCTTCTGCATCTCGTTGATCATCGCCGTGTCGACGTTAACCAGTCCCACGGTTGGATGACGCGGAAAGTCGGGAGCGTCTTTCCCAGCTTCCTGTAGCGCGTTCTCGGCATATCGCTGCGCCTCGGCGTCTTCCCCTTCGGCAGAAGCGAGCCGCGCCCGCGCGACAGCGAAGCGAAACCGCTGACTTGCGAAAACCAGGAATCCGGGGGGTATCGCGTCGAGCACCTCGTGCGCCTCTCGCCGACTTTCGTCCGTGTCGTCCTCGATCAGGAGTTCTGGAAGGCGGAGTGCGGCCTCGCCCCGTGTGTTCCGTTCGGGCCCAAGGCGCATAGCCGCTCTGAAGTGCGCCTCTGCTTCCGAGCGGCGGCCCTCCCGCGCATCGAGTTCACCTAGGTGCTCGTGTGCCATGACCACGTCCAGAGACCCGGGGTAGATCTCGATCACGCGAACGAGGAGCTCACGAGCTCCACTCGCCTCCGCGCTGCCGCCGTGACCCATGAGTGCGAGGGCTTTGATGCGTAGGTACTGCGGCCGGTTGAACGAGCTCGCGCGGCGCAGTCGTTCTTCGAACTCCTCCTGCGCTCGAAGGCTCCACTCCGAACTCCGAAACCACTCCTCAGCCACGGTCGCAAGGTTAGGTACTGCTCAAGCGACACGGCGCGTCATCCCCGCCTCACTCCTGTTCGGAGCCGCGACGGTGCTCCCGTGTTGCAGGCGACGTGCTCCGGGCCGCCGTCCGACTCGCCGTCGGGATGGCCTACATGCCATCGCTCCGTGGGCTCGATGAAGCCACCCACGAGCTCTCCGTCGACGAGCTCGGCGCGTCGGCAGGCAGAACCTCGAGCACAGCGCACCATGCCACTGGCGACGAGCGGCCGCCATCGTCGGCGCGTGCCCGGTGCTCGGGCCGGGCGTACTTGCGCTCGTCGTGCGCTCGCCCAATGCGGCGGCAACCTGCGGAGCAGAACGCGATGGCGGACCCCTGAGGACAACCACCCGTCGCCCATTCCAATCCGGGAGAGAAAGATTCAGGGCGGGGTGTGCGTTCGCGCTCGTCCACAAGAAACCCGGATGAGGGATGCACGCTCTCCACGCCCGACCGATGAACAGGGCACCCAGTTCCTCCCGCAGTGCGTAGAAGCCCCATCGCCCACCGGTGGGGCTTCCGCTTTTCTGGGGCAAGGTAGTGCGGTGCGGGCACGGGGTCACCCAGGGGCGTGAACGCGTCGCCATAGCGGCAGTGCCCGTTACGACCGGATCGTCCACCCGCACCGACTCAGCGAAGGCGACCAATAATCTGATCGACAGCCCGCGCCCCGGTCGGTGGATGTCGCCCTGTTGAACAGCCCGCCGAAGCCTTCCCGGCAGTCCACGCCGGGGACCGCACCGTTTGCTCGTTCGCGTCACTTCCGGCACACCTGACTCGCATAGCTAAGCCAAATCCGCTTAGCCAAGCCCCCTCGAAAGGCCATACGGGACTCGAACGTCCCTGCTCTCGTCCATTTTGTGCGACGCAGGTGTGCACGGGGGTGTGCACCACACGAGCAAACGCGATAATTCCGGCACGTTCCTCCACTCTAGGGTTGAAAGGTGCGGCTCACGGAATCCGACGAAGGACTCGAGGCTCTATACGGGCGATACGGGGGGCTGGGGCGGCTCAAGATCGATCTAGGTTCTGGGTTCTACAAACCCGATGGATTCATTGGTCTGGACAACTACTCCGGCGCCGCCGCTCAAGATCCAACCATCGGGACTCCGCCTGATATCGAAATCGACTTACACAGCGAACCGTTGCCGTTCCCAGACGAATCGGTGGCCATCGTCAGGAGTAGTCACTATCTCGAACATAGTCCGCTGACGATCTTCGGGGAGGTCCACAGAGTGCTGGTGCCCGGTGGCCTCTTTGACAACACGATGCCTTACGCGCTCTCAGATGATGGGCTCTACCCCGGCCACTCAGCGTTCCTAACAGAAAAGTGGTTCAGCGAGAACCTTGCTTTCCAACGGCTCTTTCGGATTGTTTCGGCTGAGTACCATCCGTCACCGGAGTACGTCGCGTGGCCTTGGTTGGTGCGGCGTGTAATCCCTTTCAACTGGGCTCGCCGTCACCTGTTCAATGTCTGCAACGAGTTTCGAATGGTTGCCGAGAAACGGGCTTAGCATTAGTCGGGGTCTTCCCTATTCCCGTACATCTCGTACCGTGCACTTGAACGGATCGAGGGTCGTCGGCCTCCTCGAGCCGATCCGCCTCGGCCAGTCGCTTGCTGTTCGAGGTTGGCTGATGCCTGCCGGTCGTCCGGCCTCGAGCGGGTCAGGGTGGCGCGTCACTGATCTGACACTTGGGGGGTCGACGGCGAACGTCTGCATTACGCAGGCCCGAGCACCGACACTCGCGTGACTGCAGCGACGGCGGAAATCGGGCGACGGCTCGGCACCGCAACCTGCGCGAGCTGCAGCTCGAGAGGGGCGGCGGCAGTCGCGACAGTGGTGACCGTGCGGCGACTTGGTGCGCCGAGCCGAATCCGCTTTCGTCCACCCCTAGAACGAGGTTGCTGCCCATGGAGTTGGCTGATCCTCGAGGAGCTTCGTCCTACCGGCGCGTCGGGCTCGGCGCACTTCTGACGGTACGTACGCCGACCGCATCTGCAAGAGGATCGGGAACGGCGGCGCACTACCCTCATTGAGGGATTCTTGAGCGCAGGAACGTTTACTCCCTCACGGGACAAGGAAGAAAAAGGTCAGAGGGAGCTGCGTTCGTGGAGCGGTCTGGCCCGTCTCCTGTTCGCCGCTTCCTCGACTGTTCTCGAGTCGCAGGGGGAGAGGATGCGTGATCAGAGAGATCTCCTGGTATCGCTCGTCGGCTTGCTGCTGTACGTCGCGATGGCCGTGGCGATGATCGTTGCCGTCATGGCGAGGTTCTGATCGCGCTGCCCGATATCGAGCAGCGGTGCTGTGGCGGCCGATCCGCCGCTCCACCGGGCCTTCGCGGGAACTCGCGGTTGTCGTATCCGCAAGTTCTCGCTTGGACGGGCGTCTTACTTGTGATGAGCAAGCAGTACGAGATCTACTCAGGGAAGCGGGTCGTCTCTCTGCAGGACTCGGCTACCCCGCTGCAGGCTGCGGTCGACTACGTTCGCTCGTTGGGCATCGCCGACGCCGAGATCACGAGGCTTGGAGTGGACTCAGTGTCCTGGCGGGGCGCTCGATTTACCGCGACTCTCGCTCCTCCTGCTCAGCAAGACTCTTCGCAGAGATAGCGCTCGAGCCACCGCCTCGCGGCCGGCTCAGCCTTCGGGGACCCTCGCTCGATGACAGATGCACGAGCTGCAACGCGTCCCCGAGCGCAGGTTCGGGAGCTCGCGGGCAGCGTCCTCGGCCAACCACGGCAAGGCCGGCCGCTAAACGTCCCGTTCGAAACTTGTAATTCCCTCGAAAGAGGCGTTTCTGCGTCTGCCCTAACTGGGAAAGACCTGTTGCCCGTGGAGGGCAGTAGGGAAAAGGGGGAAATCACATGACGCAGGAGAGAAGGACTCGATTGGCGGCGCCTACGGTGTGCGCTGTCGGCGGCTCTCTGGCTTCTGGTCGCCGTCGCCGCCGTGCAGGCTTCGCCCATGGTTGCGCCCGTCAACATCGATCCACCGTCGATCACCGGCACGGCTCGTGTCGGCGAAGTCCTGACAGCTCAAGACGGCACCTGGGACAACAGTCCGACGGCGTTTCGGTATCGCTGGCTGCGCTGTAACGGTGGCGGCAACAACTGTGTGCTCTTGGCATCTGACGGCAAGACGTACAGGGTCGGACAGGCCGATGTCGGTAGCACGCTGCGAGTGCGTGTTACAGCGGTGAATGCCGACGGTGCAACGAACGCGCGCTCCGAGCAGACGGATGTCGTGGGCTCGAACGCCGCACCACTCACGAACACCGCCCGACCGACGATTACCGGTGAAGCGCGTGTCGGGCAGGAGCTCACTGCGACGGAGGGCACGTGGACTGGCAACCCATCCTCGTTCGCCTTCCAGTGGCAGCGGTGCAACATCGACGCGATCACGTGCTTGGACGTCACCGGTGCTACCGGTCGCACATACGGCGTGCGGATTGCCGACCTCGGCTTCCGCCTGCGGGTGCAGGTGACGGCTCGAACGGATGGACGCTCGGGCATTGCGACGTCGAATCCGACGGCGGTCGTTCAACCGACAACCCCGGTTACGAACGCGCGGCCGACGCTTCGCATCCTCAAGGTGACGTTCCTCGGCGCGAGGATCTACGTGCGCTTCCGCGTCTGCGACGACCAGCCGCGGAACCTCGGCATCCTCGTCCGCGAGACGCGCCCGGGTGTGCGCCCCGCGCTTAGGCGGTTCGCAACCCGCGTTCCGCCGCGCCCGTGTGGCGCGTACACGCGAAGTTGGCTACCTGCTCAGCGGTTCCGTGGCCCAGGTCGGTACACGATCACGCTGCGGGCACGGGATGCGTCGGGCAGGACGAGCCTGCCGGCGACAGCGCACGTTCCGGCGATAGCGCCGGGACAAGATGGCTGGCACCGCGCGGCGGCGGCGGTGCCAGCCGCTCGCCATCTTCACCCTTTCGAGGCGCAAGTCTTGCGCAACGCGCGCATCTTCCTGACTAGCGGCATCCCGGTAATCGAGCGGCGGCGACGCTGTGGCGGCATAGCCGCCGCTCTACCGGGGTCAGGGAGTTGTCTGGCCAGCCAGGAACTAGCCGTACGTCCAGATCGCAAGCTCGTGCTCTCACGTTCTATGCGTATGTGACCAAGAAGTACGAGATCTACTCAGGGAAGCGGGTCGTCTCGACCGAGTACTCGGTCAGCCCACTGCAAGCTGCGGTCGACTATGCCCGCTCGTTCGGCTCCGCCGACGCCGAGATCATGCGAGTCGGGGTCGACTGCGTCTCCTGGCGCGGCGCTCGCTTCACGGCGGTTCTAGTTCCTGCCGTCGAGTCGGCGGCGTAAGCGCGGGGGCTAGGCGCCGGACCTCCGCCAAGGTCGCCTTCACCCCCGCCACATCCCGCAAGCTCGGCGTGCCCTCGCTGAGGTAGCGCACAGCCACCGTCTCGCCGTCGGCTCCGCGTTCGGCGAGCCGCGCTCTGAAGTAGAGATGCACGAGTCTGCAAGCGCGTCCGCGAGCGGCACGTCCGGGGGCTCGCAAGGACCCTGACGTGGGAGACTCTTCGTCGTGGATATGCCGGAAGTCCGCTACGCGCGGAGCGGGAACGTCTTCGTCGCGTACCAGGCGTTCGGCGAGGGCCCGTTCGACCTCGTGGTCGTACCGGGCGGCCTTTCGAATATCGGGTATGGCTGGGAGTTCGAGAGCTGGCGAAACTACTACGGCACGCTCGCTTCCTTTGCACGTGTCCTCCTCTTCGACAAGCGAGGCACCGGGATCTCGGATCCGGTGCCGGAAGCACCAACGGCCGAGGAACGAATGGACGATGTGCGGGCGGTGATGGACGCCGCCGGCTCGGAACGAGCTGCACTCATGGGCGCGTTGGACGGTGCTGCGATGGCGGCGTTGTTCGCGGCCACGTACCCCGAACGCACGGCTGCCCTCGTTCTCAATATCCCGGTCGTTCGAGGGAGATGGGCGGCGGATTACCCGTGGGGAAGCCGAGCCGAGGGAGAGAGCGCAGCGGCTATCGCAGGCTCGTGGGGGAGCGTGGAGGCTGTCCGCGAGCTCGTCGCGACGCACTTGCCGGGTAGGGCAAGCGACGAGGAGTTCGTGCGACAGATGGCCGCCTACCAGCGCCTTTGCGCGAGCCCGACGACCTTCGCGAAGCTGTCGGAGATGGCCTTCGCCGTCGACGTGCGGGAAGCTCTCCAGACGATCCGAGCGCCGACGCTCGTGACCCACATCGATCCACCAGGGCGGCCGGGCCAGGCGACCCCCTTTCCCGCCCGGTCGAAGCGAGCCGCTACGTGGCCGAGCGGATCGCGCACGCCCGGTTCGTCGAGTTGACACCGGGCGATCCCCCTCTCTGGGCGGTCGACCAGAGCGAGGCCCTCGAGCTTCTCCAAGAGTTTCTGAGCGGGGCGTGGGAAGCCGGCGCCTGGGAAGCAGGCGAGCCGGATCGTGTCCTGGCGACGCTCCTCTTCACCGACATCGTCGGCTCCACGGAGCGCGCAGCGGAGCTCGGCGACGCCGGCTGGCGCGATCTGGTGCAGCGCCATCATGCGCTCGTGCGGCAAGAGCTCGTCCGCTTTCGTGGACGCGAACTCGACACGGCCGGGGACGGGTTCTTCGCAAGCTTCGACGGGCCTGCCCGTGCAGTGCGCTGCGCCTGCGCGATCGCCGAAGGCGTCCCCGAACTCGGAATCGACGTTCGGGCGGGCCTGCACGCGGGCGAGTGCGAGATCATCGACGGAAAGACGGCCGGCTTCGCGGTCGTCGTCGGGTCGCGTATCTCTTCGGCCGCACCGTCCGGAGAGGTGCTCGCTTCGAGCACCGTCAAGGATCTCGTCGCCGGGTCGGGTATCGCGTTTGAGGATCGAGGCGAGCACGAGCTTAAGGGCGTACCTGGCACCTGGAAGCTTCACGCGGTCGTCTCCGCCTAGTTTAGCGTACCTGCCTTGTACCGCGGCGACGTGAGCAATGCAACGTTCGCGAACGCATAGAAGGCGGGGATTACCAGGCCTTTCTGGAGCTAGGACGTTGAGATCCGAAATCGCGAGCGTTATCCGATTAGGATCGCCAGGTGGCCGGCCGGTTCGAAGGGAAGCAGGCGCTCGTCCTCGGCGTCGCGAATCAGCGCTCGATCGCGTGGGCGATCGCGAAGCGCCTTGCCGACGAGGGAGTGACCGTCGCGTTCACCTACCAGGGCGAGCGCATCGAGAAGAACGTGAGGGACCTCGCGGCGACGATCGAGAGCCCGCTCGTCACCGAGTGCGACGTGCGCTCCGACGAGGACGTCGCGCGCGTCTTCTCCGAGGTGGCGGATGCGTTCGGCGGCGGTCTCGACGTCCTCGTCCATTCGGTTGCGTTCGCCGCGGCGGAGGATCTCGAGGGCCGTTTCGTCGACACGCCGCGAGATCGCTTCTGGATGGCCGTGGACATCAGCGCCTACTCACTCGTCGCGTGCTCCCGCGCAGCGGAGCCGCTCATGGAGGCGCGCGGCGGCGGCTCGATCGTGACCATGACCTACCTCGGCGGCGAGCGCGCGGTGCCGCACTACAACGTCATGGGCGTCGCCAAGGCGACGCTCGACGCGAGCGTCCGCTACCTCGCGTGGGATCTCGGCTTCAAGAACATCCGCGTGAACGCGATCTCGGCCGGCCCGATCCGCACGCTCGCGGCGCGTTCGATCGCCGGGTTCACCACGATGCAGTCGATGTTCGAGGAGCGCGCCCCGCTGCATCGCCCGATCGAGTCGGAGGACTGCGGCGGCGCCGCGGCGTACCTCCTCTCGGACGACGCCTCGAACGTCTCCGGCACGACGCTCTACGTCGATGCCGGCTACCACGCGATGGGCATGTAGCCGTGCTGGTACGCGGCGGGACATGTGTCGGTACAGCTGGGCGATCTTCGAGGTCGAGTAGGAACTCGACGATGAAGGCAGCTCTCGTACACCAGGTCGGCGCGCTCCCGGAGGTCGGCGTCGTCGCCGAGCCCGCGGGCGAGACGATCGAGGTGCTCGCGGCGCCGATCAACCCGATCGACCTCGCGGTCTCGCGCGGTGTTCTCGCGACGGGTCACCCAGAGCTGCCCTACGTCCCGGGCTGCGAGGCCGTGGGTCGTACGGCCGACGGCGGGTTGGTCTGGATCTTCGGCGGCTCGCTCGGGCGGACGTCGCAGGGCGCCATCGCCGAGCGCGCGCCGGTCGGGGACGCATACACGGTCGACGTGCCCGAGGGCGCCGATGCCGCGCTTGCGGCGGCGCTCGGGATCGCCGGCCTCGCCGGTTGGCTGCCGTTCGCGTGGCGCGCGCCGCTCACCGGCGGTGAGGCGGTCTTGATCCTCGGGGCAACCGGCTCGGTCGGACTCGTTGCCGTGCAGGCGGCGAAGCTGCTGGGAGCGGCCCGAGTCGTCGCGGCCGGACGCAGTGCCGCCGGTCTCGAGCGCGCTGCCGAGCTCGGAGCGGACGCAACCCTCAGCCTCGATGAGGCGGGTGACCTGGAAGCTGCATTCAAGGAAGCGTTCGGCGGTGATGGGCCGAGCTACGTCTTCGACCCGCTGTGGGGCGAGCCCGCGGCAGCCGCGATCCGGGCTGCCGTCCCGCACGCGACGATCGTCAATCTCGGACAGTCGGCCGGCGCGACCGCTGAGCTCGCGTCGGCTGCTGTGCGCTTCAAGAGTCTCGCGATTCTCGGCCACACGAACTTCGCCGTCCCTCCGGGCGAACTGGCGGAGCACTACCGACGGCTCGTCGGCCACGCCATCGCCGGGGAGATCCGACTCGACGTGGAGCGTGTGCCGCTCGACTCGGTCGCCGACGCGTGGCGCCGCCAGGGGGACGGCGCCGGCGTGAAGCTCGTCGTCGTTCCGTAGGCGACGCGCCGTTTCCGGCTCGGCGGTACGGGGTACGTTCCGAGGATGCGTCGGATCTACTGGTTGCTCGGTCTTCTTGCGTGGCGGCTCGGTCGCAGTTACCTCGCGCGCCGCACGACGCTCAGCGCTGAGATCCCTCGCGACGGCGATAACTGCGTCGATTTCGGGAAGCTCGCCTCCGAGCATCCAGGCGGCCTCGATCGTCTCGCCGTCACGAACCAGGAACGCAGAGCGAACCGCGACGTCGTGCATGCCGAGTGGTTCGAATGCGACGTCGAACGCGCGGATCGCCTCCCCGTTCCAGTCCGAGAGAAGCGGGACGTCGACGCCGAGCGTCTGTGCCCACGCACGGTGCGACCAGAGCGAGTCGCGCGAGATCGCGAACGGCCGGATCCCGGCGGCCGCGAGGTCGTCGCCCCTGTCACGCAGGAGCACGAGCTCGTTCGTTCAGGTGGGCGACCAGTCGTGGAGGTAAAAACACAGGAAGCAGCGCCCGGCGCCGAGAATCTCCTTCAGTGGACGCGGCTCCTCCCGGATCGCCGCCCAAACCCGAACGTCGGGTACCCGATCACCAGGCTCGAGCATCCGAAGACCGTAACAACGACTCGGACGACGAGTTACCGAAGCCGGGTGTACGTAGCTTGGCAGGCCGTCTTGAGCGAGTCGCCTTCGGGTTCGGACCGGCCGGGGCGGCAACAAGGAAGGCGCCCCGGCCGGATCCCTGGAGAGATCGCCTACGAGGTGGGGTGCGGACGCACGCCGCTCTTGCGGCCGTAGTGGACGCCGGCCAGCAGCCCCGTTGCGAGCAGCAGGATGCCGAGCATCGCGCCGGCCCCGATACCGAAGTCGGCCCAATCGAAGCTGCTCGAGCCCTTGCTCGGGACCGTTGGGTGGTTGGGTGGACCGGCTGCCCGTTCGCGTCCAGCAGCTTCGCCTTCGCGGCCCAGTTGGCGCTCGCCGCGTCGATTGCGGCGTTGGGAACGAACAGGCTGACGCGGGGCTGTCCGTTCGCGTCGAGCAGCTTCGCCTTCGCGGCCCAGTTGGCGCTCGCCGCGTCGATCGCGTTGGGAACGAACCCGCTGACGCGGGGCTGCCCGTTCGCGTCGAGCAGCTTCGCCTTCGCGGCCCAGTTGGCACTCGCCGCGTCGATCGCGGCCTGCGGCGGCAGGTTCGACCCAGAGCCGTTGCCCGCCAGAGCGGAGCCGGCGAGGACGGCGCCGAGCACGGCGGTCGCAAGTACCAGTCCCATGCGCCTGAGCGCGATGTGGGTCGAGCTGGTCATTCTGTCCTCCTTGTTCCTCGAGACCGCGTCGTGCGGTCTTTGCACACAAGAGCCGAAGCGGCTAAAAGACGGCTTGTCGTGACCTAAAGAGCCGTAAAGGAGGGCCAGGAGGCGCATGGAGTTTCGGATCCTCGGGCCCCTCGAGGTGCTCGACGAGGGCCGCCCGGTCGCGCTCGGCGGGGCCAAGCAACGGGCGCTCCTGGCGGTGCTGCTGCTGCACGCCAACGAGGTGGTCTCCCGCGACCGCCTGATCGACGAGCTGTGGGGCGGCGAGCCGCCAGATACCGCCAACACCGCCCTGCACGTGCACGTCTCGCAGGTGCGCAAGCTACTTCGCCGCGACGCGATCGTGACCCAGAATCCGGGCTACCTCATCCGGATCAGTGACGGTGAGCTCGACCTTCATCGCTTCGAGCGGCTGGTGGCGACGGCGCGCGCGGAGGAGCCCGCCCAGGCGGCCGGGCTGCTGCGGGAAGGGCTGGCCCTGTGGCGTGGAGCGCCTCTGGCCGAGCTGGGCGACTCCCTCGCCCGCGCCGAGCGAGCGTGGCTGGAAGAGCAGCGGCTGGCGGCGCTCGAGCAGCGGATCGATGCCGAGCTCGCGCTGGGGCGCCACGCGGAACTGGTTCCCGAGCTCGAGGGGCGCGTGCGCGAGCAGCCACTGCGGGAACGTCTGCGCGGCCGGCTGATGCTGGCCCTCTATCGCTCCGGCCGCCAGGCGGACGCGCTCGAGGTCTACCGCTCGGGCCGGCGGTTGCTCGACGAGGAGCTCGGGCTAAAGCCGGACGACGAGCTCCAACGCCTCGAGAGAGCCATTCTCAACCACGATCCTTCGCTCGAGTTGCCGGTTGGCTCGGGGGTCGAACGACCTTCTGTCGCACGGCCTCGCCGAGCGTCGTCACATGCTGAGGCGCCGGTTCCTCCCGACCGGTCGCCGTGATCGACCTGCAACGCTCGCGGGTCGTGAGCCACGTACTCGTGGGCCGACGGCCTGTCGCCCTCGCGATCGGGCACAGCTCGGTCTGGGTCGCCAACGCAGACGATGGAACGGTCTCTCGCATCGATCAGGATCGCCAGGAAGTCATCAGGACGATCGGAATCGGAGCACCGGCAATAGACCTCGCTGTCACAACCGATGCGGTCTGGGTGGCGAACGGGAGCGACGGCACGGTCCGCGCATCGATCCCAGCGCCGACGCCGTTGTCGAGACGATCGACCTGAGGGGCTCGAGCGAACTCGTTTGGAACCCGACCTACGCGGTCGACGCCGATGACGACTCCGTCTGGGTCGCGGCGGGGCCTCACCATGTGCTCCGCATCGACTCGGCGACGAACGAGTCCTCGGCGATCATCGACGTCGGCCATGTGCCGGTAGGCCTGGCACTCCGCGAGGAGGCACTCTGGGTGGTGACGACCGCCGAGCGGGCTCTGCGCATCGAGCAGCACACGAACACGGCCACGGCCGAGGTGCCCATCGGGTACCCCGTCGCGTTGGCGGCCGGGAAGCAGGCTGTCTGGGTCTCCGACTTGCGAGGCCAGGTCTGGCGCATCAACCCGGACACGGGAACGGTGAGTCAGACGACTCCGGTTGGCGGAGCGCTCGTGGGCATGTGCGCTACGGATGGGGTGGTGTTCGCGGCCAACAATGCCGACGGCACAGTCGTCCAGATCGATCCGCAGGACAGTAGGGTTGTAGGCCTCATTCCGGTTGGCCACGCGCCGACCGACGTGGCCTCCTCGGACGGGATCGTCTGGGTTTCGATACAGAGCGAGAGCGCTATGTGACCGAGCTCGCGATCGGGATCTTCCCCGCGACGATCTCGGCCCTGACACTCTCGACCTCGGCCTTGAGCGAGCGAGGCACGCGCGCGCTGATCGTGCCGAGGCCGACACCGTCGTTCTGGAGGGAGAAGCGAGAAGTGCGACCGGTCTCGAGCGTCCCGCGCGCGAGCTCTTCGATCGTGTCGAACACGGCCACGTCCATCCTCTTCACCGCGCTCGTGAGTATGTGCTGGCCCAGATGGGATTGGTCGACGTCGACTCCGATCCCCCAGATTCCACGCTCGCGTGCCGCCTCCAGCGCCCCGAGACCGCAGGAGCTGGCGACCTGGAACACGACTCGCGATCCCTTCGCGATCTGGCTCAGGGCGACCGACCTACCTTTCACGGGGTCGAGGAAGTCGTCGGTATAAGTGTTCAACGTCGTGACGCGAGGATTGGCTCCTCTCGCGCCTGCCTGGTAGCCGGCAATCCACCGCTCCACCGACGGCACCCGCTGGCCGCCGACCGAGCTGACCACCTCCTCCCCGGGAGACAGCGCCAGCACGAGCGCAGCCAAATGGCCGGCCAGATAGCCGGCTTGCTCTTCACTGAACGCGAGGTCCAGGACGTTCTTCGGGCGATGCGCCACGTCGTATTGGGCGAGGTCGAGGGGATCGTCGTGGGCGAAGTCGATGATCGCGAACCTTGTTTCGGGAAACCCGGTGGCGACTCTGTCGGTCGCGGGGGCGGCAAAGTTGGTTCCGATGACGAGGTCGTACTTCTGCCGCGCGAGAAGTGAGAGGCTGGGACGTAGCCTTCCTTCGGAGCGGGTGTCAGCACTCGCCCTCTGATCCCGAACTCTCGGACGGCCCGCTCGAGCCCGAGGTAGGCCCCGTGGTTGTACGGGTCGTCGATGCCTGGCGGCTCCACGACGAGTCCGACTCGAGCTGCCTGTCGCTCACCAACCCAGTCTCAACCTCACTAGCTCGGGATGGGGCGGTGGTGCGGTTTCCGCCCTCGCCGCGCTTACGAGAGCGTCGCGCTCGGGCTCGAGTAGCCCAGTCGGTCGCCGTCGACGTCGCCAGGTTCGACGGGTCGGTACCTAGGGCCAGGTGCGAACTGGACCCTCGACAAGAGCAAGTGCCCGGGCGACGGTTTAGCGTCCAAGCCGCACCTTGCGGTCGGGGGTAAGGGGAAGGGGGAACCCCCAGCAGCTCACCGAATCGCCCGGGCACATGGAGTCTAAAGGTCAGCTCAGCGACCCCCTCAGCTGAGAGCCCTCGGCCCCGAACCCGGGTTCGCCGGGAGCCCGTCTCCAACTTCGACGGCTTGGGAGGCGGGCTTTCGGCGTCTTACCGCACGCCACTACCGCACACAACCACCAGGCCGACACCACGGAGTGGACACGGCACGTGGAAGATGCAGAAAGCGCGCGCGAACAGCTAGGCGAGCGCCGGCAGCGCCTCGGTCGCGTCCGCGATCTCGCGGGCGACCTCGACGATGTCGCGGTTCGCGTTGTAGATCCGCAGCTGCCGGTCCGACGACGAGCCGCGGCCGAGGATCTCGAGCACGCCTTCGAGCTCCCGCTCGGAGCCGAGCTCGCGGGCATGCGGACGCAGCTCGTTCACCGTTCGCCGGATCAGCCGCGCGACGGGCACGCGGTTGCGGCTCGCGCTCCCGAGATCCATCACCGGAGCCTCGAGCCCGTAGCGCGCAGCGAGCCACTTGTTCTCGCTCGTGAGAATGCGGTGGTACGAGGGGATCTCCTCGCCCGACTCGTGCTGCTCGCAGAGCTGCTTCACGAGCGACTGGCAGTACGCGGCTATCGCGACGGCGTCCTCGACGCGCGTCACCGCGTCGCAGATGCGGATCTCCAAGGTGCCGAGGCGGGGATGCAGCCTGATGTCCCACCAGATGTGCGTGTAGTCGGCGATGCAGCCCGAGCGCTCGAGCTGCCCCACGACCGACGCGTAGTCGGCGTAGTCGCGGAAGCGTGGCGGCGGCCCCGACCGTGGGAAGGCCGAGAAGACCATCTGCCTGCTCGACGCGAGCCCGGTCGCCTCGCCACGCCAGAACGGGGAGCTCGCCGAGAGAGCGAGCAGCGGTGCGAGGTGGGGGAGGAGCCCGTTGACGACCTGGATCGCCTTCTCCGGATCGTCGACCGCGACGTGCACGTGCATCCCGAAGATGAGCTCGCGCCGTGCGACGTACTGGAGCTGGTCGATGAGCGCGCGGTAGCGATCCTTCGCGGTGATCCGCTGACGCTCGAAGAGGCTGAAGGGGTGCGTGCCCGCAGAGCCGACGCGCGTGCCTTGCTCGGCCGCGATCTCCGTGACGTAGCCGCGGATCGTCGTCAGCCAGCGCAACACGTCGCCCGCGTTGTGGCAGACCGGCGTCGCGATCTCGAGAACCGACTGCATGAGCTCCGCGTTTATCCGAGTCTCGAGCTCGTGGCCCGTTACCGCGGCGAGCATCGTCTCGATGTGCTGGACGAGATCGAAGGTTTCCGAATCCAGGAGCTGGTACTCCTCCTCCACGCCGAGTGTGTACGGATCGCCCCTTCCGAACTTGTGGTCGAGGACGCTTCCGGCGGGCGCGGAGCCGTTGCCGGTGATTGAGGAAGGGAACGCCTGCTTGCCCGTCATGGGAGCACGGCCTCGACCTCGATCTCGACCTTCCAGCTCGGGTCGAAGAGGCCGGCGACGACCGTCGTGTTCGCGGGGCGGACGTCCCCGAACACCTCGGCGTGCGCACGCGCGAAGCCGTCGAAGTCGTCCGCGTTCACGAGGTAGACGCGTGTGCGCACGACGTTCTGGAGGCTGCTCCCGGCCTGCTCCAGAGCGGTGCCGATGAGCTCGAAGCAGACGCGCGTCTGGTCGTAGATGTCCTCGGGCGGCGGCGAGCCGTCGGCCGGATTCGCGGCAGTACCCGAGACGTGCACGCGGTCGCCGACGACGACCGCGCGCGAGTAGCCGACGATCGGCTCGTACGCGCCAGTCCCGGAGATGTTTCTCCGCTCCATGCCACGACTAGTATCGCCGCGCGTGCAGGCACTTCGCCAGATCGACGGCTGGCCTGTCGACTTCGCGGCCGCGGGTGTCGTCGATCAGAACGGACCTCCACGACGTACGGCGATGCCGCACTCGCCGTTGACTCGCCTGGGTGTCCAA
The DNA here is from genome assembly GCA_963787855.1 of uncultured Gaiellaceae bacterium. Classification (GTDB taxonomy): domain Bacteria; phylum Actinomycetota; class Thermoleophilia; order Gaiellales; family Gaiellaceae; genus GMQP-bins7. Next base: position 1,896 of record CAWBER010000015.1, on the reverse strand, counting down.
GCCCGTTGCCGCGCTCGCGATGCTCGTCGCCGCGGAAGAGGGGGTGGTGACCTCGACGAGCCCGCCGGTCCTGACGGCTCCACCGTGCGGCACCTGCTCGCGCACACATCCGGACTTCCGTTCGAGGGCGAGACGCCGATCGCCCGCCCTGGCCACCGCCGCATCTACTCGAATCAGGCGTTCCGCGTGCTCGCCGACCATCTCGCCGAGCGCGCCGAGATGCCGTTCGCCGAGTACGCGCGGAGAGCCGTCTGCGCGCGCTCGGGATCGGCCTCGACCCGAACGGCGACCCGGGCTCCGGGATGCATGCTTCGCTCGCGGACGTGCTCGCGATCGGACGCGAGCTGCTGTACTGCGGCTCGTCGCAGAGGAGACGCGCGACGAGATGACGAGCGTCCAGTTCCCGGGGCGAGCCGGTGTGCTCCCCGACTTTGGCCGCTACGACCCACTCGACTGGGGCCTCGGCGTCCAGCTCAACACTCGACCACCCAGCTGGATGGGTTCGCGAACGTCATCGCGCGCATTCGGCCATTTCGGCGGTGCCGGGACGTTCCTCTGGTTCGACCCGGATGCCCTCCTCGTCTGCGCAGCACTCACGACGCGCGAGTTCGACGAATGGGCGAAAGAGGCGTGGCCGCTCCTCGCTGATGCCGTGCTGGACGAGGTACAGCGACCCCTCTAGCTTCGAGTGGGGCAACGGCGTACGCTCGCATGCGTGCCGTACGCGCGAAATGCGATGGACGGAACGTCCGTGTACTTCGAGGACGAGGGTGGGCCTGGCGTACCCGTCGTCCTGTATGGCGGGATTCTCGACTCGGTCGAGTCCGTCCGGGCATCGCAGCTCGCGAGGGCGCTCCAGGAGGTGACCGAGTTCAGGCTCGTATACGCCGACCACCGTGGACTCGGGCGAAGCGACAAGCACCCGACACAGCGGCGTACGCGATGCCGCTGCAGGTCGCCGACTTCATCGCCGTTCTCACGGCGCTCGGGGTCGAGCGATCGCACTTCGTCGGCAGCTCGTATGGCGCACGGCTCGCCTTGGCGTGGAGAGCACGCTTCGAGCGCGTTCGTTCGTTGGCGATCGCGGTCAGCAGCCGTACGCGCTGAACCCGGACGGTCCGCTGATACGTACCCTCGCGGGCGCGACGGACGCCACTCGACGGGAGGGTGCCGCGCGCTTCGTGGAGGCGCTGGAGGCGCATTCGGGAGCGCAGATTGCCGCGTTCGAGCGGACGTGTTGTCGGTCAGGACGGCCCGTCCGTGGCGGCGGCTTTCGAGGGCATGCTGGCCTCGGGCGACCTGTCGACCCGCCTTGACGAGTGGCGGGTTCCGTGCCTCGTCTACCTCGGCGCGGGTGACGAGGACTTCTACGAGCAGGCTCGGCGAGCCGCAGCCCTGATTCCGAACGCCGAGTTCGTGGGGCTCGAGGAGCTCGACCACGTGGCGGCGCACTTCGCTGCCGACCGGATCGCGGCCGAGGTCATTCGATTCCTGCGCGACGACAGCTCGTCAGTTAGCCGTCGTCCGCGAACAAGGTCGCACGAGCTCTCGAACGTCGCTTCGTCGCAGCTTGCGACGACGCAGGGCGTCATCGCCGTGACCGTGGCCGTTCGAGGTACTCGCATCGTGAGGGCAACCTCGCCGAAGAACTCGCCCGCCTTGAGGATGCGACGCTCACCGAGCGCGACTGCGAGACCCCCGCTACGCCGGACAGGAGCACGAAGAACCGATCTCCCGGCTCGCCCTCGCGGATCGAGCACAGTTCCGGACGACACGTCCTCTCGCTCCATCAGGTCGGCGAGCTTGCCGAGCGTCTCGCCCGGGAGGTTGGCGAAGAGTCCCACTCGCGTGAGCTCGGTTACGGACGCCGGAACATGTCGAGGAGACACGGCAGTA
>CAWBER010000014.1:0-224588 GCA_963787855.1 uncultured Gaiellaceae bacterium | reverse complement strand
GAGGGCGATCTCGTCCGCGTAGATCAGCCGCTGCTCCCACAGAGGAGGCGAGTCCGGGTCTGCGAGATCCGCCGGGTCGCCCTTCAGGCGCTCCCACTCCTCCACCGTCACCCGCCAGTCGGCGTTGGCTCCTGGAGTGCGCAGGGGCAGGTCTTCGGGCGCCTCGAGCTCCGCGACCCACGCCGCCTCGAAGATGTTGCGGCCGAAGCCGCGGACGGTGAGCTCCTCCGTCGCGACCGTCTCCCAGCCGAGATCGGTCGGGATCTGCGGGTCCGGCGCTGCAAGCGCGCTACGACGACCCGGTGCATCCGGATCCAGGCGTTGTAGTCGTCGATCGAGGGTGCGAGCTCGACCAGAGAAGGCCCGCTGCCCGGCGGCGGCTCGCGGACTCCGATCGGCCCGCTCACGACGACGCGGACGTGTCGGACGTCGGTGCGGCTCACGCTCGTCGTCCGCTCGGGCGTCAGCTGGACGAAGTCGCACTGCACGGGGGCCGAGAGATGGCAGCCGGGGATGCTGTCCGGCTGGTAGCGGGCGACCGCGAGCCGTACGAAGGGCCAGAACGTGCTTCCGGAGTCGATCGCGACGTCCACGTACCACATCCGGCGCGCAGCGCTGTATTGCGGCTCGTAGCCGAGCACGACGACCTGCTGGCCGCCGAGCCCACCGAGCGGGAGTGTCGCCGGCGGCACGATGGGAAGCGCGTCTCCGGGGCGGTCGTCGACGCCGAAGGCGCGCAGCAGGTTGTCGAGCTCGAGGAACATCGCGCGACGCGTGACCGGCGCGCTCAGCCAGACCGGGTCGGCGCCCCACTGGCTGACCGGGAACCGCATCGCCTGCATGTCGTTCCCGCCGGGAGCGAGTAGCACGCCGAGAAGCTCACCCTCTCCGGACGAGTACCACGGCCGCTCGAGGTAGATCCTGACTCCGGCGCGGCGCTTGCGGCGGGTTGCGACGGGCTGCTCGGGCTCGGTGCCGGTCTCCCATCGGAACAGCGGGAGCACGGAGTGGACAACAGGCGCAGCCGGGCGCGCCGAGCTCGGAACCGAGAGGGTGATCTCGGAGCCGACGACGCTCTGGCCGTCGTCGACAGGCTTCCCGGGCTCCGGGGGCGCGGGCGCCAGCGTCTCCGGATCGAAGTACTCGCGGAAGCGGGTGGAGGCTCGGAAGCGATAGTGGATCGCGTGGTGACGGGTGTCGCCGAGACGCTGGATCGCCTGGTGGAACCAGACCGGCCCGGCTCCGGGGATGGGGACCTGGACGTCCTTGCCGCCGTAGAGGACAGCGAGATCCTCGCTCTCGCGAATCGGGGTGGTGAAGGCGATCGCCTGCGTGGTCTGCGTGTCCGGCGCGGGGAGGCTCGTGTCGTCGATCGGGTCGGTCCAGTGGGCCTCGGCCGTGAGCTGCTCCGTGCTCGGGCCGTGGACGTCGACGGCGCCGAGGAGGAACGTGTCCGTTGCCCCCTCGGCGGAGCGCATCGCGACGACCGCCGTCGGCCGCGGAGCCTCGAGCGGGCGCGGCACCGCGTGCACGAGCGTGACCTCCTCGAACGGGGTCAGCGCCCAGAGCCACCCGTCCGCGGCCGCCTCGGCGACGTCCTCGTTCGAGCGGATGACGGCGGGCAGGCTCCGCCAGGGGCCGAAGAGGTCGAGCTCTGCGCGATGGAGCGAGGAGGCGAGGCGGAAGCGCTGTACGTCCCCGGCGGGAAGGCCGATGCGCACCACGTGCTCGTCGAGCTCGCCCGACAGCACGTCTGAGCCTGCGAGCACGAGCCGGAACGGACGGAGCGCCGGCCAGTCGCCGAGGAAGCGGGCCGTGAAGCCCTCGGTTCCGAACGGGAAGAAGATGACCCTGTCGCGGCCTGCTTCCTGGAAGACGAACGAGACACCTCGTGCGAGGACGTCCGGCAGGTAGGGAAGGACAAGCGCGTCGATGTCGTGGGCGACGTACTGGCCGGGCGCCGGCGGCTCACCCCCGAGGGGCAGCGACTTCAGCGTCGAGGCGGGCACAGTCGGGTCCGCGACGAGGGCGATCCCCTGCTGGGGGTCGCTGAGGCCCGGATTGTCGAGCCTCGGCACTTCCTCGTCGAAGAACGTTCCCGCCTCGCGAATCGCGACCGCGAGCAGCTTCGCCTGAGCCTGTGGGTCGTTCGAGCCGATCGCCTCGTCGAAAGCGCCGTGGAGCTCGGCCTCGCTCTGGCTCGTCTTCGGGGGAGCGAGATGGCGCTCGCTCGCCCCCCGGTAGCCGAGAGCAACGTGGCTGGCTGCATAGGGGGCGGGCGGCTCGACCGTGATCTCGAGCGTGTCGAGATCCTGGGTGACGCCCGAGCGCACGACGAGCTGGCGCAGCGACTCACCTGCGCTGAAGCGGTGCCGCGCCACCACGGCGGGAGGCTGCGCGGGATCCCAGCGGAGGAACGGCTTCAGCGGCGAGATCAGGTCGAGAAGCTCCGCCGGCTCGACTCCGACGAGCTCGGGAGCGCGATCGCGTGTGCGAGGTGCTCCGGGTCGCGGACGGCGGTGTCGGCGATGAACGGCTGTGCCTCGTCGACCGCCGCGTCGGCGAACGCGCGGGCGACGAGCGACGCGCGATCGACTTCTGCGTCGGGCCGTGCCCTCACGCGCGACTGCGTCTCGGCGCGGCGGGTGCGCAGGCGGCTGAGCACGAGTCGCTCGATCCCGGCGTCCGCGAGGTCGGGGAGCTCGACGGGCGCGGGCTCCTCGGGCTCCGCCACCACCTCGAACCGGCGGCGCAGGAGTCCCGCTGCCGTCTCGGCACGAAGCGTCGGGATGAGGAGCTCGCCGGGAAGGGCCACAGGAGCGTCGGCGAGTGACGCGGCGACCGCGGCGACCGTAGGCGGGGCGGGGCTGGGCGCTTTTCCGATGTCGTGGCTCCGGCTCGAGCCCGCGAGGTTGACCGACCACGCGCGGAACGCGTAGGAGCGCCCGTAGCGCAAGCGGGGCAGGCTGCCGTCTTCGACTACCGACTTGACGATCAGCGGCGTCGCGGGATCGGGATCCGCGTCCTGGTCCTCGAGGAGCTCCTTCCCGTTCTCGCTCCGGATCCGCTTGCCCGGCTTCGCGGCGCTCAGGCTCCAGCCCTCCCAGCCGAACACCGACTCGTGCACGTGCACCGGGCTCTTGTCGACGCCAGGGGTCTCCGTCGCGTTCGTCCCCTGGATGAAGCCCTCCTCGAGGAGGTCCGAGACCACCTCCCCCTGGTTCACGACCTCGGCGTCGATGCGCCTCGCGTGGAGCGTGAACCACGCCTTCGCCGTGTCGTCCCACACCTCGACCCGCAGCCCGTGCACGACGTCCTCGGTGTCGAGGAGCGGCGCTCCGCCGCCGGCAACGGCGGAGACGAGCGTGGCCTGGTGATCGAGACGTTCCTGCGTCTCGACCGCCTTCTTGTTTCTGACCACGGTGAAGCCGAGTGAGCGGAGCGCGGTCGGGGCGGCGTGGATCGGATCGCCGTTCTGCTCGATCGCGAGAAGGCGCGGGATCGTCCAGACATAGCGGTCGAGCTTGAGCGCGCTCCCGTCGGGATCCATGTCGAGGAGCTCGAAGAGCTCGGCGTCTCCGATGCGCAGGCGCTCCTCCTCCCACTCGTCGGTTCGCGAGACGGTGACGAGGTCGTCTCCCGCGACCTGGCAACGCGTGCGCGTCGTGCGACATGCGGTCTCGTCTCCCTGCGGGACGATGCGTGCGGAGAGCCACTGGCTCTGGCTCAGCCGGTTGGGGTCGTCCACGACGAGGTCGACGACGAGCCCGAGCCGGCGTTGCAGGGCTGGGTGGTCGCCGACGAGCGAGCAACGCTCGTGGAAGTCGGGCTTCGGCTTCGGAAGCTTGGCCGGCTTCGGCGCCGGGTCCGGCGGGCGCTCGTGGTACTTGCGCTTCGACTCGGGCCGCTCGTAGAAGCGACGGGCCCGGTGCATCTGCAGGGCGAATCGCATGAGCGGGTTCTCCTGCGACTCGACCATGCCTTCGAGCTCCGGGAGAGCAATCGACTGTCCGCTCTCACCGATGCGCGCGTCGAGCATCCGCGTGATCACCGACTCGTCGTACTCGCGGCGGCCCATGGTCCCGACGCCCATCTGGCCCATCAGCCGGGTGAGCGGATGGACACTCGGCGCGGGTGGCGAGGTGGGGTCGGCGAACATCGCGACCAGGTGGAGGAGCTTCGCGGAGTCATGCAGCTCCCCGGCGCGGAACGTCCGCCAGTGACGTCCCGAGAAGTCGACATTCTGCTGTCCGCGGACCGGCGTGGCGGGCGGGAAGACCTTGTCCCAGAAGTCGGCATCGACGTCGGCGAGATGCGGCTGTGCGGCGATCGTCCCAATCTGGTCGAAGAGCTCGATCGTCGCGTCGCTTTCAACGAGCCTCGCCCAGTGCGGGAAGTGCGTGAAGTCCTTGAGCTTCCCCTCGGCTCCGTTCGGAGTCAGACGGGGCGAGACGAAGAGCGAGACGTGGTAGTCCGCGCCGGCGGCGACGGAGTGGGGTAGGGCGACGACACTGAAGAGCTCGCTAGCCATGTCTCACGCTCCCGCGAACGCGACGCAGTACTTGGACCAGGCCGGCGCGGTGCCGTTCGGGAGCATCATCACGTCGGCGAAGCTCGGATCGCCCACGGATCCGGCGAAGCGGCGCTCGGCCGAGATCTTGACCGAGGTCGAGAAGCAGAACACCTCGACCTTCACCGTGATCTGCGCACGGCCGACCATCTTCCCGGTGTCGAACTCGTACATGAGCTCGAGGTAGAGCTCGATCGACGCGGAGATCAGCCCGAGGACGTCGACCTCGCCGCGCAGCCGAAAGTACCCGCTGAGGGAGCCCTCGTCCCCCTCGAGCCGCATGTAGATCCCGAGCATCGCCGAGATGGAGCCGGAGGCGACCCCGAAGTCGACTGCGAGGATCGCTCCCGCCTCGAGGCCGAGCTCGAGGACGTCCAGCCCGTCCGGCGACAGGCGGATGAGGAACCAGCCGCCGCCGCCGATGAACGCCACCGCAAGCGTGAACGGCCGCTCGCGGGTGCAGAAGTTGAAGCCGACCGTGACCGACTTGCCCAGGAACGGCACTTGGACGTCGGCGCCGAGCGACATGTTCGAGAGGTTGAAAACGCCGACCGAGACGTTCGGAAGTGCGAGGGTGAAGCCCGCGGAGAGCCCCTCGGGCGTGACGTCGAGGAAGGGCGGGTCGGAGAACCCGTCGAACGGGATGAGCTCCCGAAGCGTGTCGATGAACCCGAGGAAGCCGAGGAACTCGAGCTTCCCGAGGACGACGTCGACGTCCGGCTTCGCCTTGTTGCCACCGTGGAAGGAGAGGTGGTCGAACTTGAAACGGACGAGCGGCTCGCCGGGCAGGAGGGTGAGCGTGAAGTCCTTGAGCTCGGCGAGGACGTCGACCCGCATCTCGTCCTTCGCCGCGCGGCCCTCGACGGCGAGGACGAGGGCACGCTCAGGAAGGTCGAGGATAGGTGGATCCGGCGGCTCCGGCCACGGCTTGAGCTTCGGCACCCACTCGTACCGGAACCGCGCCTGGACGTCGCCGCTCGCAAGCCCGTTCACGAAGCGGAAGACGTCCGCGACGAGATCGGCCGCATCCGCGAGCTCGCGAAGCGTCTTCGCGAGGGCCAGGAGCTGGTCGCGGATGAGCGGCGGGAGCATCGGTGCGACGTCGTTCATCTCGTCGGTCGCATCGCGGAGCGCATCCAGTGGTGCGCCGAGCGCGGCCGCGACCTGCGCCTCAGTCTTGCCCGGCAGGGTCGCGAGCGCATTCGCCAGGCCGTCGACTGCGCTCTTGACCTGCGCCTCGACCTGCTGCGCCTTGGCGATTGCCTGCTGCGCTTGCTGCTTGAGCTCGGCGACGTTCCTCAGGTCGGCCCGGTCCTTGAGCGCATTGGCCTCGTTCACGGCGTCCCCGACCGCCTTCTTCGCACGCTCGAGGTCAGCGCGGAAGCCGTCGATCCGCTCGAGCGCCTCGGATACGACGTCGGGCGCGTCGTTCAGACCGCCGAGCTCGAGCAGATCGACGAGCTCGACGAGGCCGAAGAGCTTGGGCAGTGCGCTCCCAAGGAACTGATCGGGCCTGAAGTTCCCCTTTGCCGTCTCGACGACGTCGCCGACCGTCCCCTTCACGCGAGAGAGTCCCGCGATCTCGAGGTTGGGCTCGAGAAAGCCGCCCGCCTTGTCGCTCCCTGCTGCGGCGCCCTGACCGAAGGCCAGCTTCGCCGGCGTCACGAGCTCCGCCCAGACCTCGGCGATGTTGTTCGGGCCGCCGAACCCGCCGCCCGGGCCGCTTGTCGGCGCGTACACGTCGCTGTACTTGATCGTGACCGGGCCGATCGGGGAGAGCTTCTGGACGGCCGGCAGCTCGACCGAGGCGTCGAGCAACTCCGGCTCCGCGCTCACCTCGCTCGGCTTGCCGCCGAAGTGGAGCGAGACGGTCGCGACCATCGTGTCGCCGCCCTTCCCGACCTCGGCGAACGCGATGTCCTGTCCATCGGCGGCGACGATGTCGATGCCGCTCGAGTGGTAGAGGTCGACCACCTCCTGGAGGTTCGGGTAGCCGGCCGGAACCCAGACGAGCGGCGTCACGAGCCGGACCGGTCGGCGCTCCTTGTCGGCGTTGTGGAGCACCCACGGGAACGGCCCGTCCTCGACGTGCGGGATGAACGGCTTGCTCGGGTTGGCGGGCTCGGCGAGCGTGGTCGTGACGAGCGGCGTGACGCCGACGTCGAGGAACGGCAGCCTGCGCTTCGAGAGCGGCCAGCTCCGGAGCGGCTGGCCCACCACGAGGAACTTCCGCTGGTACAGGCCGGCGACCGAAGGAGCGGCGTCCTTCATCTTCCGCTCGGTGAGCTTGACGAGCGTCGTCTTGTGCCCGAACGGGAAGAGGTAGCCTGGGTACACGACGCGTACGAACTGGTCGCGGCCCATCGGCGCGACGTGATCCCAGAGCAGGATCGAGCGGATGTTCGCGAACGAGTACGGGTCGGTCTCCCACTCGCCGTGCAGGTCGAGCCACGCCCCGAGGGCGGAAAGCCAGAGACCCTCGACGTCGACCGGATCAGGTGGGATCGGCTTACGGTTCTTGTCCAGCCAGGTCTCCGCGCTCTGACGAACCAGCATGTGCCGGTCCCCTGGATCGAGTGAGCTGCGGAACGGCTTCTCGACCGCGCCCGGCCACTTGAGGCTCTGCCAGTTCGGGAAGACGACACCGCCCTGGGCGTCCTCGAAGAGCTCAGGGCTCTCTCGATCCCGTGCCCACAGCGCCCGGACGACCCGTTGCGAATCCGTCCGCTCGTGGACGGTGACCTTCTTGTCCACCTCGACGCGGACTCCGAGCCGCGTGTGCCACAGCTCGATGCGGTGCGGCGCGCCCTCGGCGGCGACCGGCTCCGGCGAGTGCGTCCAGCCACCTCGCTCGCTCGGTGAGATGACGAGCCGGTACGGCGCCTCGATCGCCGTCTCGAACTGGCGTGGAGGCCGGCTGAACGTCGGCCGTGGACGTGGTCGGACGACGATGTCGGGACGAACGAGCCCCGCGCGCCCGAGCAGTGCGGGGACGCTGAAGGTCTCGCCGGCGATCGTCACCTCACCGGGGGCGCCGCTTTCCTCGAGCTCGAGCCCTGCGACGGACGTGCCGCCGCGGGTGGCGAGCAAGGATCGAGCCTTCCGCATGTCTCGAGCCAGGGCGGACAACCCGGAGGCGGTCGTCGGGTCGGGGACTTCGAGGCCGCGCGGCGCCGGAGAGACGACGAGGCCTCCGGCAGCGGCCGTCGCGATGAGCCCTCCGGGAAGGTGGAGGACGGCGCCGTCGACAGGGATCCGCACTCGTCCGGCACGGGGCTTCGCGAGCGGGTGCACGAGCAGCTCGAGGCGGCCGAGCGCCTCGAGAATGCCGGCGGTGCTGAACGGGACCGTGTCTCCCTCGGGCAGCTCCAGGACAAGACGGCTCGTCCGTGCGGGACGGGCGTCGATGGGGGGCGTGGGCCGGGCGGCCTCCCCGTCGACGGGACGGGTGTCCAGCTTCTGCAGCTTGTTCGGATCGAGGGGTGGCGGCGGGGACGTGTCGACACGGATCGGGGCAGCCACTTCGTAGATCGCCTTCTCGGCGACGTGCTGGAAAGCGAGCCGGACGACTAGCCGCCCGGTCTTCCCCTGCTTCGGCCGGATCGCGGGTTTTGCTCCCCCGACGAGCTCGACGTCGAAGCCCTCGAGAGTCAGAGCGACCAAGTCGGAGGGCCGGACGAGGTCGACGACGAGATCGGGCTCGAGCGCGGCCGGGACGATCTCGACCGCTCCGGAGGCAAGTCGCCAGCCGGCCGCAAACCGAGCGCGGTCGACGGTCAGGACCCGGGCTCGCGGCGCGCGACGGCGGCCGGCCATCAGGCGGACACGCCGCTCGGATCAAGCGTTGAGTGCGCCGCAGCAACGATGAGCCCGCGCGATCGCACGTTGTCTCTCCCCTCGTTGCAGCACGCGCAAGCCTCGCATATCGCCGAGCCACGTTCAAGCGCTCGACAGAGGTAGCCCATCTTGGCTACACGGGTCGACCGGCCGCCTGAAGCTCTGTCTGCGCGGCTGTACCAAGCGGAAACCGGTTCGTCCTTGGTCAAAGCTGGTGTTGTCAAGACTGACGCGAAATTGGTACCCATTTTGCACCCACCTGAGCTGATCTCACATGATCGAGCGTGCTCGGACATGCGTTAGATGAGCCAATCTCACCGCGGATGACCTAGATCGACTCATCTCATAACCCGGAGGTCGCAGGTTCAAATCCTGCCCCCGCTACTGAAAAGCCCCGGAAAGGGGGCTTTTCCGTTCTCTGGCGAGTGATCGGCGAGGCAAACCCTGCCCAACTCTTGCCTTCTCGCGTTGGCGTCGGCGCGTTCTGGCACGTGTCCCACGGGCGGGGTCTCATTGCCGTGACTCGACGGACGAGCGGCCGATCCCTGACAACGCGCCGACTGCTGTCGTGTCGATTTACGTGCTGCTCGTTCGTCGTTCCAACGATCACAGCAAACGCGGAACCACATCCAACTCGAGGAGGAACACCATGGCCCACCCAGTGATTCACGCGGAGATCCGCTCACAAGACCCGGACGCGACGCGAGAGTTCTTTTCCGCGCTCTTCGGCTGGACGTACACGGAGGGCGCCTTTCCCGGCTACACGTTCGTCGACACGGGCGTGGAAGGAGCATTGCCCGCCGCGATTGGCCCGGTGCAAGGTGGTGGCGACGCCGTCCTCTTCTTCGTCGGCGTTCAGGATGTCGCAGCGACGCTCGAGCGAGCGCAAGAGCTCGGCGGGAGGATCATCCAGCCGGCGCAGGAGGTGCCCGGCGTGACGTTCGGCGTCTTTGCCGACGCACAGGGCCACGTCGTCGGCGTGGCCGCGAACTGAGCGGCGGCAATCCTACCCGGGGGCGCTCCAAAGACCTCATCGCATGACCTTGAGGTCGCAGGCTCAAATCCTGCCCCCACTACTGGAAAAGCCCCGGGAACGGGGCTTTTCCCGTTCAGTCGACGGCCGGAAGCTCCCGGTCACGCGACGCGTCTCGAGCCTCGCGGTCGAAGGCTTCCCTCGTCCGGTCGAAGAGGCTCCGTGCCTCCTCATGGCTGTCGCCGACCGAGGTGACGCCGATCATCCCGTGCCGGCCGAGCGCCGTCATCATGTGGAAGACGGTCCCCGTCTCGGTCGTGTGGTCGAAGTGGAGCCTCTCGCGAAGCGCGAGGTCGAAGACGTCGTCTGGCTGCAGCACGCGGTATGCGTTGGATTCGAGGCGATCCGTGGAGACGAAGAACTTCGCCTTTCCCGTCGGCGTCAGGAAGAGCGCACGCTCGGCGTCGTACTCGCCGTCCGTGAGGAATTGCAAGGTCAGGTACGGGTGCGTGGTGCCGCCTTTGCGCAGATTCAGCTCGATCGCGTAGGGCTTCCAGCCGCGATCGGTCCGGGCGGTGAGAAAGTCGATTGCGAATCGGCCGAGGACGCCGCGTCCGGCGAGCGCCTCGCCGACCTTCATGGCCTCGTGCGCAATCTCGCGTGCATACGCGTCGCTCGCCGGGAACACGGACCCGAGAAAGAGCTGCCCGCTCGGGCCGCCAAGCAGCTGATCGTGCGTCGAGAGCTGCTCGACCTTCCCCACCGGCGTCGCGCGCATCTGGACGCTCGGACTGCGGATCTCCGAACCGACGACGAGCTCCTCGACGATGCCACCGCCTGCGAGCCGCTCGATGAACTGCTCGGCGCTCGCATACGGATCCTCCGGGCGAAGGTCGTTCAGTCGCTCCTCGACGCGCACTCGGCCTGCTCCACCGAGACTGCGGACGTCGAGCACCGCGTTCCCGAGGCCGGAGACCCCCTCGTCGTGCTTCACGACCATGGACTCGATGCTCGGGTTGGCCGACGTGAGCTCGACCACTGCGTCGACGAGGTCGTCGCGTGAGCGCACGCCCTCGCGGCCCTCGGGAAGGGCAACGCCCGCCTCGGCAAAGAGCGCGCGCCCTCCGCTCTTCGTTCCCAGCGCAGCGAATTTCGGGTCGGCGCCGTACATCGGAATCCCGAGCCGAAGGGCAAGATCGCGCTCGAGTCGGGTCGTGCTGTAGGGAACGAGGTGGGCGCGATCGGGATCGCCCGCAAGCGAGCGGATCTCGTCGAGGAGTCGGGGACGCTCGAGGAGCTTCGCCGACAGCGGCGGCGGGCCGCTGTCGTGCGGGCTCACGAGGTGGAGCCGCCGGCGCGCGTGGCTGGCGACGACGCCAGGAAGCAGCCCGAGGTAGTAGTCGATTACGCTCGGTTGGATCGGCTCCGAGGTCACGTAGACAAGCCGGGCGCGCGGCTGTCGGAGGAGGAAGAGAAGGAAGAGGTAACGCTCCTCGTACGCCTGGCGCTTCGCCGCGTCGAGTGGCAGGTCGATCCCGCTCAGCGAGGGGACGACCACGATCCCGTACGGCTCGTCGGTGAACCCCTCGATCAGTTCCCATTGCGAGAGGAGCTTGCGCTGGAGGGTCTCGAACCGCTCCTGCAGTACGTTCTCGGGCAGGGGTAGTTGGAGCGCATCGAACTCGGAGGTCGCCACGACGTCGTGAGCGACGGTCACGGTTCGATTGTCGCATCGATGCGGTCGTCGTAGCGCTTGCTGGCGACAGTGATTCCGACCCGGCGCTAGCTCACTGGTCGCTGCTGGAGCTCGTCGTCGGAGAGCACAGACAGCTTCTTCGGCACGACCATGCGCCAGGCGTCGAAGACGAGCTCGCGCAGCTCGTCCTCGTCGATGGCGTCCAGACGGACGACGAGCCACTGGAAGCGCATCTCAGACGGCTTCGGGCGCAGGAACTTGTCCGGGTACGTCTCGAGCGCAGCCTCGCGCTCCTCCTTGGGAAAGGCGAAGCCCATCAGCGTCTCGTCACGGGAGAACGCCAGATAGACGATCTGTCCGACGCGGAACTTGACTCGGCCGTGCACGAGGACCTCGTATGACCGTGGCAGCCCCGCGGTCAGCGCGCGCACGTCGTCGATCGTCACCGCCATCTTGATGAAGACGTTAGGTCACGCGAGGCGTCTCGGCGGGCGCGTCCGTAGGAGCGAGTTTCGCTGCTGTCTCTGGGGAAGACTGCTACGTGGCGTCGTGGCGCTGGCCGGCAGGGCAAACGTGGACAGCGGCATTCCCCGCGGCGATTGGCCCCCTGCAAGGTGGTGCCGACGCAGTCCTCTACTTCGTCGGCGTCGAGCATGTCGCAGCGACGCTCGAGCGAGCGCAGGAGCTCGGCGAGGTAGATCATCCATACGGCCCCGGAGGTGCCCGGCGTGACGTTCGGCCTCTTCGCGGACGCACAGAACATGTCGGTACTCGTCCGCGAAGGGCGGACCAGCCAGGTAAACACGCTTCGCCACTCGAATCGAGCGCCTACAGTACGCGCATGACCGAGGTTCGCAGCACCGAGGCTTTCGTCGCACTCGGGCACGCCGGGTCGGAGCACTACGCGGGGCTCGAGACGTTCGAGAATCCGGGAGTCTCACGGGTGGAGATGACGAGCGACGAGCTGACCGCTGTGTGTCCGATCACCGGACAGCCCGACATGTACGTCGTGACGATCGACTACAGCCCCCGAGCGCTCTGCCTGGAATCCAAGTCGCTCAAGCTCTATCTCGCCCGCTACAGAAACGAGGGCGCGTTCGGCGAAGCGCTTGCCGTACGCATCCGCGACGACGTGGCCGCGGCACTCGAGCTCGAGTCGAACGAGGTCACGGTCACGCTGAGGCAGAAGGCGCGCGGCGGCATCACGATCACGGCGACCGCCTGACACACACGGCTACGCAAAGCACTGGCGGCACCGAGCTCTGCGGCCCGGTCGGGCTGAGGGGCGGGAATTCGGCCGGCCGCATCCTCGTTCTACTCATTGCGCGCGCAAGGAGCGGACCCTAGGCCAGTAGCTCAGCGGTCGGCCCGTGCGCTGCGTGCACCGGCTCGAGCGAGATCGCGTGGCCATCCAGAGGTCGAGCGATACCGCGTCCGAGCAGTGGCGACCGAAAGAGGAGGAAGAGATCAGCACCATCTTCGAAGACAACGCAGTAGCAACCTTCATCCAGGAGGCCGAGGACGACGGGGTCCTCGATGAGCGCGTGCTCGACGCGAAGGCGGTCGAGCTCGACCTCGACGACGAGGAGCTCGCATCGCTGCGCGGCGAGCTCGAGGGCCGCGGAGTAGAGGTCACGAGCGAGAGCGACGACGAGGACGAGCTCGACGTCGACGGCGACACCGACGACGGTGTCGTAGGACGCGCTCGAGCTGGACCTGCGACCCGACGCCGTCGGCGTCGTCGACTCGCTGACGCTGTTCATGAACGAGATCGGCAAGCACGATCTCCTCACGGCGGCCGAGGAGGTCGAGCTCGCGAAGAAGATCGAGCGCGGCGACCGCCGCGCGAAGGAGCGCATGATCAACTCGAACCTGCGCCTCGTCGTCTCGATCGCGAAGCGCTACCAGGGTCACGGTCTCTCGCTCGGCGACCTGATCCAGGAGGGCGTCATCGGCCTCAATCGCGCCGCCGAGAAGTTCGACTGGCGCAAGGGCTTCAAGTTCTCGACGTACGCGACCTGGTGGATCCGCCAGGCGTGCCAGCGCGCGGTCTCGAACCAGTCGCGCACCATCCGCGTGCCCGCCCACGTCCACGAGCGGAGGACGAAGCTCGCGCGCCTGGGTCGCCAGTTCGAGGTCGAGCACGGCCGGGAGGCGACGATCGAGGAGCTCGCGGCGATGAGCGGCTACGCGGACCTGCACGTCGAGGAGGCGCTCGGTGCTGTCGAGGCGTCGGTGTCCTTGAACCAGGCGGTGGGAGACGACGGAGCCGGCGAGCTCGGCGATCTCTTCGCCGATCCCGATGCCGTGGATCCGGCCGAGGAGGCCGGCGACGCGGTGCGCCGCGGCTCGGTGCGAGCTGCCTTGCAGGCGCTTCCCGAGAACGAGCGTCGAGTCCTCGAGCTTCGCTTCGGCTTCGCGGGGGAGCAGCAGACGCTCGATGCCATCGCACAGGAGCTCGGCCTGTCGCGGGAGCGCATCCGCCAGCTCGAGCAGGCAGGGCTCGCCCAGCTCGCCGGCGAGCTCGAGGGGATCGTCAGCGCGACGGCCGACGAGCTCTCGAGCTCGGCCTGAGCTGAATGGCACCGAGGTGACTCGTCAGCCGGCCTGGCGAGTCACCTCTCCCAGCTAGGAGAGGAGCCACTGATGTCGGATCTGGTGAGGAACAAGAAGACCGTGGAGCGCCTGTTCGAGGCCTTCCGCGCCGGCGACACCGACGCGTTCGACGACCTGATCGTGGAGGACTACGTCCAGCACAACCCGCAGGCCGGCAACGGCCTCCAGGCGGTCAAGGACTTCTTCGCGCCGGTCGGCCCCGTCGACGTCGACGTGTACCGCGTGATCGCCGAGGGCGACCTCGTCGTCGCGCACTCCCACTACAAGACGTTCGGCATGGCCGGCGCCGACATCTGGCGCTTCGACGCTGACGGGAAGATCGTCGAGCACTGGGACGTGCTGCAAACGGTGCCGGAGGCCACGGCGAGCGGCAACGACATGTTCTCGCAGCTCAGCTAGCAGGCACCCACGGTCGTTTCATAAGGGCAGAACTCGTCTCGCCCGGCCAGAAGGCCGGGCGAGACGTCGTTCACGGGTAACGCTGGGCTACGAGACTCCCCAGGCGTTGGCGTTCCAGGTGCTGCCCTCGAGCGTGGTAGGCGCCGTCAGGCCCTTCATCTTCTTGCTGCTGATTGCGAAGACCGGCCGCACGAACATCGGGATCGACGGGATGTCGTTCGCCATGAGCGCCTCGGCCTGGTTGAGGAGCTTCGTGCGCGTGGCCTCGTCGAGCGAGAGCGCGGTCTGGTTGAGCAGGCTCGTGACCCTGCGGTTGCAGTAGTTGCCGTAGTTCTGCTCACCGCCACACGCGTACAGATCCTTCGCGGTGATCTTGGACGCCGGGCTCTGGTTCCACGTGAACATGATGATGTCCCAGTCGCTCGACGGCAGCGTCGTGCCGAAGAGGAGACCGGCCGGCTGGAAGCGCGGCACGAGCTCGATGCCGACGGACTTCAGCTGCCGCTGGATGATCTCGAACGTGAGGGCGCGAAGCTGGTTGCCCGCCGTGGTCGAGAAGCGGAAGCTGAGCTTGCCGAGGCCCGGGCACGAGAAGATGCTGTTGTTGCCCGCGCTCGGCTTGTCAGGCCCACCGGTGCAGCCCTTGCCCTTCAGGATGCTGATGACCTTGGTCTGGTTGAACGGGTACTTCTTGAACACCGGCGTGTAGCCCTTCTCGAACGTCTTGTAGATCAGGCTCTGCAGCGTGGGCAGGCCGGGAGCGATCGTCTGCCAGAGAGCAGTGGCGATCTGCGGCCTGTTGATGCCCTGCATGAGCGCCTGGCGCACGTACGGCGCGCGGAGGGCAGCAGGCCCCTTCGGCCCGAACTGGATGTCGAGGTGCTCGTAGCTGTAGCCCGCCCTCGACTCGACCTTGAAGTTCGAGTCCTTCAGGAAGTCAGCGATCTGGAGCTGGCCCTGCGGCTCCATCGCGTGACCCTCGCCGGCCTTCAGCGCCTGGAAGCGCGCGTTCGTGTCGGTGATGTAGCGGAAGACGACGCGATCGAGCTTCATCGCAGGCGCCACAGTGAACCGCGGGTTCTTGACCACGGTGATCTGGACGCCCTTCTGCCAGCTCTGGAACTTCCACGGCCCGTTCGAGACCGGGATCGAGTTCTCGAAGAGCTTGTTCCCGTCCTGGCCCTGGACGACGTGCGCCGGGAAGATGCCGGACGAGTTCCCTGCGATCAGCGTCTCCCAGTCGGCGTAGACCTTCTTGAAGACGACGGTGCCCTTCTTGCCCTGACAGTTCACCGACTTGACGTCTTCCCAGCCGGTCCGGCTGACGACGTTGTTGGCCGGGTTGATGAAGAGCTGCCAGCCGCCCACTCGCCAGTCGTTGCACGTGACGGGCCGTCCGTCGCTCCACACCGCCTTCGGGTGGACCTGGAACGTGACGGTCATCGGGCTCTTCTTCACCAGCTTCGGCTTCGACGAGAAGTTCCGAAGCACCCAGTTGGCGTTGTTGTCGCGGATCATGCCCCCGAGGAAGATGTTGTTCGTCACGAGGCTGGTCGCGTACAGGTTGTTGTCGACCCAGTTCGGGCGCAGCGACGGCGGCTCCTGGTCGTGAATGAACACGACCGTGCCCGCCGACGCCCTGTCCGGGCCGGCTGTTGCCGCTGGGCCGACGATGAGGCTCGCCAGAATGGCGGCCGCGCCGGCAAGCAGCAAGAACGAGCGTTTACGCATTAGGTAGTCCCTCCTTGCGCGGCGATCGCCGCACGTCGACGCCGATGTCTCGGCGCGAAAAGTGAGTCCATGACTGCCCCTCACAACTCGGAATTCGCGCACCTCCCGTCCACTCGATTTCGAGCAGCGTTGTCACGCACGTTCGTGACCTGCTCGTCAAGTGGGACGGCGGCGAGCGCCGAAATGTGATTAGGAGTGCTTACCGCCGATTGCGGCTCGCTTATCGGCGGCTTTTGTCATCAGGTGATTACGAGTCCTCATTTCTCTTCGAGCGTCGACGCATTACCGTTCGTTCCTTCAAGCCCTCCATCCGAGGTTCGCTCAGGGCCCCCCTCGGCACACCGGGAGGTCCTGAGCGGACGAGGGCTCGAGCCAGCGCCGTCGCGTCGAGAGAGACGATCTCAGGCGACGCCGGCGATGCTTCGCAACCCACTCGCATGTCGTGCGAGCAGTCGTCCTGAGGCAGCAGGCGACTCGACCGCGCGCAGGTGTTCGAGCTGGGAGCCGACTCGAGCTGCGAGCGTCACGAACACGTCGAGGGAGGGGTGCGGCGTGCGGTCGGCATGCCAGGCGATCGCGATTCGCCGCGGCGGGATGAGCTCTCCGAGCTCGACGACTCCGACACTGTCGTCTGCGGTGTTCACCGCCAGACGCGGCATGACCGCGACGCCGAGCCCGGCCGCCGCGAAAGCCTGGACCACGGAGTCGTTCACCGACCGGAGCGCATCGCTCGGATTGACTCCCGCCGCGCGGAGGCAGTTGAGGCACGGCGGGGCCTCCAGCGTCGAGCGGGAGGCGATGACCGGAAGCCCGCGAAGCTCGCGAAGCGTGCGGGGGGTTCCACGCCGGACGACCGCGGAGCCGGCCTCCGCGACGAGAACCCAAGGATCGGTCATGACGACAGTCGCCTGGAACGGTCCGTCGGGGAGAGGCAAGACGCCGAAGCCGAGATCGTGTGCTCCGCGTTCGAGCGACGTCAACTCCGGATCGACGGGCGTCTCGTCCACGACGATGTCGACGTCGGGGCACTCCGCACGGAAGCGGCGAAGGACCTCGGGAAGGAATCGCGCGGCGATGCTCTCGCAGGCCTCGACGCGAAGCGGGCCGACCAAGCCGGTCGCGAGCGCCGCGATCTCCGCGCGAGCCGTCTCGAGGCGCGCCTCGATCGCGTTCAGGTGCCGGAGCATGATGGCGCCCGCTTCCGTCAGGCCGAGTGCCTTTTTCCCGTGCTCCCGCACGACGACCCGCGACCCGATCGTCCGCTCCAAGCTCGTGATCTGCTGGCTGATGGCCGACGGGGTGTACCCCAGGGCGTGGGCCGCGCCCTTGAACGATCCCTGGTCGGCGATCGCCCGCAGGGCGGCGAGGTGGCGAAGATCCAGCCCGTACCAGTCGGCCGCGATACCTGGATCCCACGCGCGCGCGGCGGCCGAGTCCGGAGATCGCTTCATCTCGGATCGCGGGCGGCCGGGGAGGCTCACCTCCAGAATGGTACCGCGGATTCCGCGCTAGAACGGAAAAGGGTGGTTAGCGATTCTTGCTAACAAATCCAGTGAGCCGCCGTCTAAGCCAGTCGTCACGCACACCCCGAGAGGGTTGGGCTACGCATGTACCGCGGAAAGCGCGGTACATCTGCGGGTGCCGCCGAACCGTCAGCGAAAGGTCACGTCCGTTCCTGCGTCCTCCTGCGGAAGGGGCGGCGCCTCAGCCAGGAGGGACTGCTCGGCGACGCGAAGCTTCTGGAGGAGCGGTCGGTAGTCCTCGAACGGCGTCCCGAGCGCCCGAGAGATGTCGCTCTCCACCGCGCGGATTGCGATCGACGCGTGCTTCAGGAAGCTCACGCCCTCGGGTGTGATCTCGACAAAGTGAGATCTCCGATCCCGGGGATTCGGGACTCGCTGTACGAATCCCGTGCGCTCGAGGACGCGGAGGCGCTCCCGAAGCGTCGTCGGCAAGAGGCCGGACTCCACCCCGAGGTCGGTCGGGGTGATCGGGCCGTGCGTGGCGACGACGGTGAGTAGCCCGAACTGCACGGGCTTGAGACCGAGCTGAGCCAACCGACGATCGAACAGCTGGCTCGCGAGGGCATTCACGATGCCCAGCTCGACAAGCACACTCCGGGGTCTGTGGTTGCGTGCCAGCTTGCCGGCCTCCACGCCGATCATAGGTGCGAGGCGCGCCAGGCGCAGCGGCTGTCGGCCGCTCAGATGTCGAGGCGCTGATCCTCGAGGTCGAGGTCGCGACCGACGCGGATCCAGACCTCGTTGCTGATCGCCCCGCTTCGGCGGAGGTCGATCAGCGCGCGGCGCTCCGCGTCGAGGAGCTCGCGACGAAGGCGCTGGTAGTCCTGTGACCGGCTCTCGATGGAGCCGTCGTCGCCGTCGTCGAGCCGGGCCTGGAACCGGCTCGTGCGGAAGCGGTACGCGCCGCGAACGCGCTCGGCAGTGTCCTCGCGCACCCAGTCCTCGTCGATGAGCTCCTCGAGCCGAGCCAGCGCCGCTTCCGCTGCGTGGATCCGCGCGTTCGCGTCCTCGCTGTCCTCGAGTCCGTCGTCCTCGAGCCGAAGTGCACGGATCACGAACGGCAGTGTCAGACCCTGGCCGACGAGCGTCGCGAGGATGACCGCGAAGGTCAGGAAGAGGATGAGATCG
This sequence comes from uncultured Gaiellaceae bacterium, assembly GCA_963787855.1. Classification (GTDB taxonomy): domain Bacteria; phylum Actinomycetota; class Thermoleophilia; order Gaiellales; family Gaiellaceae; genus GMQP-bins7. The sequence goes on along the minus strand of CAWBER010000014.1, from coordinate 206,115 downwards.
CGTCCGGGGAACGGGGCTCCCGCATCGGTCTCGAGCGGCAGAGCGAGCGCAGCGGCCAGCGAGACCGCGCCGCGCATGCCGGTCCACGAGAGGAAGAACGCACCGCGCCAGTTCGACATCCGCCGAGCGACCCACTTCGGGAGGTTCAGGACGGCGAAGACCCAGGCGAAGCGCAGCACGATCACGGTGAGGCTGACGATCGCTGCGTACCCGACGAGCTGGGACGCCGAGACGTCCTCGAGCGCGTCCATCACGACGGGGAGCTGCAGTCCGATCAGCACGAACAGCAGCGCGTTCAGCAGGTACTGGACGATCTCCCACACTGCGACCCCTTGCAGGCGAACCTGGGACGTCGTGAGCTCCGGCGTGTGCCATCCGAGGTAGATCCCGGCGGTGACGGCGGCGAGCACTGCGGAGACGCCGATGAGCTCGGCCGGAATGAACGCGACGTAGCCCGTCATGAGTGAGATCGTGATCTCGGCCGGCGGGTTGTCGAGACGACGGCGCACCTGCCTGACGAGCCAGCCGACGCCGAGCCCGACTGCGATCCCGCCTCCTACGCTCACGACGAACAGCCCGGTCGTGTGCCATTCCGAGAAGGAGCCCGTGAGAACAGCCGCAACGGCGACGCGGTACGCGACGAGGCCGGTGCCGTCGTTGACGAGGCTCTCGCCTTCGACGATGGTCACGAGCTTGCGTGGGACGCCGAGCCTGCGGGCGATCGACGTTGCGGCGAGCGGGTCGGTGGGGGACACGATCGCGCCGAGCACGAACGCGGCGCCCCAGGAGAGCCCGTCCACGAACTCGTGCGCAATGACGGCGACCCCGACCGTCGTGACGACCACGAGCCCGATCGCAAGCAAGCCGATCGGTCTGGCATTCGCGCGCAGATCGCGAAGGGACGTGAAGAACGCCGCGCCGTAGAGCAACGGCGGCAGGACGCCGAAGAAAACGAGTTCGGGCGGCAGCTCGAACTCGGGCATGCCGGGGGCGATCCCGATGAGCAGCCCGCCGAGAACGAGCAGGATCGGGTACGGGATCCGGAGGGCCGGAGCGACTGCGAGCATCGCCGCGACCGCGACGATGAGCGCCAAGGCGACGACGCCGTCCTGAGCCTCGAGATGCATGTGCCAATCGTGCCGTAGTGCCGGCCAGCTCGGTCAGCTCGAGGTGGCGGACCTGCTCACCCCTGATCGTCCAGGAGCGCGGCCAGTTCAATCGGGTCAGGACACCACGACGACGCCAGCTCGTCACGGTCCCAGCCCGGCTCGCGTGCACCAGCGCGGTACGCGCTTTCGAGAAATGCGAGAAGTTGCGCGCGGGTCGGCAGCCGTCCGCACGTTCTCGTAGGGCAGCACGGCAAGCGAGCCGCTGCCCAGCTCGACCCAGTGGGCTGCTCCGGCCGGAGCGGTTGCGCGCGGAGACCCGGCGGCTCGGGATCGGCGTACGCGTAGTAGCTCGGCTCGCGCAGGCGCCAGTCTCCCGCCCAGAACCCGAAAGAGACGACCTCGTGCGAGTAGGTCTCCCGGTTGACGGCGTCGAGCTCCTCGGAGTCGGTGCGCTGCGCCCGCCTCGAACCGCGTGACGGCGAGGTCGAAGGAGTGCCAGAAGAGGTGGACCGGGCTCGTCTTGCCGCAGTACCAGCCGGCGAACTGCTCGAACATCCCGTCCGTCCACTCGAGGATCCGCCAGAAGCGCTCGACCGCTTCCCGGTCGTAGGCGGCATGCTGGTCGTCAGCAGGGAACGGCGTCGTCGTCTGCACGCCGAAAGGCAGACTCGAGGATCGTGACGTCGATGATCGAGCCGGAGCAGGATCTCGTGCAAGCTGCGCGTCGAAAGCCGCGACGGAGAGCCCGTCGACGAGGGCGAACGACTCCACGGCGCCGCCGTTCGTGCGGACGACGAGGCGGTGGTCTACGAAGTCGAAGTCGATCTGGAAGCTCGTGCCGCCCGGCGAATGCAGGCGGCGGGTCGTCAGTCCGCGGACGTCGACGTAGAGCGGCACGTGCCACCAGTGATTGCGCGGGGCAGTCGAGGCCATCCGCACCTTGCCCACGATCTGCACCCAGAGGTGCAGGGTGTTCTTCGTCGCCTCCCACTCTTCGAGTGGGAGCGCCGGCAGAGTCGGGTGGCTGGTCACGCCTACGCCCAATACATGTGGCGCGACTGCGACTTGCCGAGCAGACCGCCTTGCTCTGCCCGTAGTGCGGCCGGATCAGCTCGCCGGGCGTGCGGGTACGCTGGAGCGCGTGAGCACCGACACTGCGCTGCAGCAGTCGAGACCCGGATCGGGACGATCGGAATCGAGGCGACCGAGACCGGCGTACGACGCGTGCGGCTTCCAGGCGAGGGCCGGGCGCCGGTCGATGAGCACGGGGACGGACGCGCCGCGGAGAACGTGTCCACGGCCGCCGCACAGCTCGCGGAGTACGCGGGTGGGGAGCGCGAGCACTTCGAGGTCACGCTCGACTGGGACGGCGTCGAGCCGATGCACCGACGCGTCCTCGAGACGCTACGAGAGCTGGCGCCCTACGGGACGACGGTCACGTACGGCGAGCTCGGGCGGCGAGCTGGCGTCGACGACCCGCGCGACGTCGGCGTGTTCATGGCGCGGAATCCGTTCCCGCTCGTCATCCCGTGCCATCGCGTCGTCGCCTCGGACGGCCTCGGCGGTTTCGGCGGCGGGCTCGAGCTCAAGACGCGGCTTCTCGAGCTCGAAGGCGTCCTGCCGCCACGGCTCGATCTCGGCGACGTCTGACGAGATCAGGCCTCGTCCGCTGACGGGTGGAGGAACGGCACGAGCCCGTCCCATCCGGAAGCGAGAACTGCGACGAGCGACGGAGGCGTGAGGAGCACGGCCCTCCCCGTCGGCCGAGCCCTCGCCTCGGCGTACCCCGCAAGCGTCCAGCGCAGGACCTGCGGGCCACGCACGAGCCAGGGCTCGCCGTCCGCCAGCACGAAGGCGCCGTCGGGCAGGTCCTCGTACGGCGCCGCGTGCCGACGTTGCCCCCTCGTCTCGGGATCGATCCGCTCGGCGTGGAGCTGCTCGTCCATCGCGTCGGCGCCGCGCTGTCGTGGGTGCAGCGACCTCCAGATCTCCACGAAGCGGTCGTAGTCGGCTCGACGACACAGCGCGCACGGGCGGTGGCCGGCCGCGAACGCCGTCGCCTCGTCGAGGAAGAAGAGCTCGGTGAAGCGGCCAGGCTGCATCAGCGGCGTGCGGTGCCATCCGCGGTACTCGAGCTGACAGGAGATCCAGCGCTTGACCCCGAAGCGCCGACGGATACGCCCGCGCTCGTCGTGCATACAGCCGCGGTTACCGTAGACGAGGCCGCGAGCGGGATCGGCGACGAGGTCGCCGAACGGGGTGACGCGGTTCTGTCTCGGCATCGCGCCGGGACGCTACCGCGGGCCGGATAGCGTTCCGGCGATGGAGCCCGTGTCCCTCGGCGACAGCGGCCTGACGGTTTCGCGGGTCGGGCTCGGCTGCAACAACTTCGGCAGCCGGATCGACCTCGACGCCACGAGGGCGGTGGTCGACGCCGCTCTCGACGCGGGCGTCACGTTCTTCGATACGGCTGCGGTCTACGGCAACGGTGGAGACAGCGAGCGGTTCCTCGGCGAGATCCTCGATGGCCGGTCGCGACCGCGTGGTGCTCGCGACCAAGTTCGGGTGGGGTCCCGAGGCGGGTGACGGAACGGCCGACACCGCTCGGACGTCGCTCGAGGAGTCACTCGAGCGCCTTCGCACCGAGTATGTCGACCTGTACTACCTCCACAAGCCGGACGCGTCGACGCCGATCGCCGAGACGCTCGGCGCGCTCGACGAGCTCGTTCGCGTCGGGCAAGGTACGGGCGATCGGCTGCTCGAACTTCTCGGCCGAGCAGCTCGCGGAGGCGGATCGCGTCGCCCGCGAGCTCGGCACGGCCCGCTTCACGGTTCTCCAGAACCACTACAACCTGCTCCGGCGTGACGATGACGCGGACGTGCTCCCGCTCTGTCGGGAGCTCGGAGTCGCGTACATCCCGTACTTCCCGCTCGCCAGTGGCCTGCTGACGGGGAAGTACCGGCGCGGCGAGCCGGCACCCGAGGGAACGCGGCTCGAGGGGCGTGAGATCGAGGAGGAGCGCTTCGATCGGATCGAGGCCCTCACGGCCTTCGCGGAGGAACGCGGGCGCTCGATACACGAGCTTGCGATCGCCGCTCTTGCCTCGACGCCCGGCGTCGGCTCGATCATCGCGGGCGCGACGAAGCCGGAACAGGTGCGCGCCAACGCCGCCGCCTCCTCGTGGAGGCTCACGACCGACGAGCTCGCCGCTCTCGGAGCATCTAGCGAGCCGCGGTAGGGCTCTCATCGTCGTCTCATCGCGGTTCCGTAGAACGATCGGGCATGAGACGAACCGTCGGAGCAGCAGTCGTCGTCGCCGCCGTCGCGCTCGGAGCAGCCACCGTCGGCGGTCGCACGCCGGGAACCAGGCGACGGTATGTGCCGGCTTGCCCCGAGGGCAGCGAGCGGGTTCGCTCGAGCCGAGCGGACTTCACGACGCGGATCACGAACCCGTGGTGGCCGATGCGGCCCGGCGTCGCTGGGTGTACCGCGAGACCGCCCCGGACGGGACGGTCCAGAAGATCGTCGTCTCGGTTCTCGAGCGGACGAAGCTGATCGCGAACGGCGTGCGCGCCAGGGTCGTCCACGACGTCGTCACCGAGGACGGCGAGCCCGTCGAGGTCACGGACGACTGGTACGCGCAGGATCGGTGCGGGAACGTCTGGTACCTGGGCGAGGCGACGACGGAGTACGAGAACGGCAAGCCGGTGTCGACGAGCGGTTCGTTCGAGGCGGGAGTCGACGGTGCGCAGGCGGGCGTGGTCGTGCCCGCGAGGCCGAAGCCCGGCATGCGCTACCGGCAGGAGTACTTCGACGGGCGAGGCCGAAGATCGAGCCGAGATCGTCAGCCTTCGCGAGCAGGTCGAGGTTCCGTTCGGTCACTTCGGCACCGGACGCGTGCTCATGACCCGCGACCTCAACCCGCTCGAGCCGAAGGTCCTCGAGTTCAAGTTCTACGCACGGGGAATCGGACCGGTTCTCGCCGTCGGAGTCTCCGGCGGCGCCGACCGCGAGGAGCTCGTGCGCTACACGCGAGGGAGGTAGGAGATGAAGACGGAAACGGACGCTCACTGCTGGCTGGAGCGCCGTCGCGGCGGTCGCGGTCGCGGGCGGTGCCGGGATCGCGCAGGCCGTCTCGGGCCGAGGAGCCGGTGACGGGGCCGGACGCGAAGCGGGCGCCGACGCCGCCCTCGAGGCGGCCGGCGGCGGCACGGTGCTCGAGATCGAGCACCAGGACGGCGACGGCGCCGGAGTGCTACGAGGTCGAGGTTCGACGCGAGGACGGCTCGCAGGTCGAGATCCACCTCGATGCGGGCTTCGCACCCGGTCGGCTCGGCCGCCGACGACGACCGGGTCGGAGTCGGAGGACGGGAAAGCGACGACGACGACTGACGGGTCGCGACGGGCTCGGCGGTTCGCCGCCGGCCCCTGACTCTCATCAAGCTCTCATCTTCGTCGCGACAATGAGCGCATGCGGATCCTCGTCGTCGAGGACGAGCTGAAGATGGCGGGCCTTCTGCGGCGTGGACTCGTCGAGGAGGGGCACGCGGTCGACGTCGCACGCACGGGCGACGATGCGATCTGGATGGCGGGCGGCCGTCGAGTACGACGCGATCGTCCTCGACCTGATGCTGCCCGGCGTCGACGGCATCGAGGCCTGCAGGCGGATGCGGGAGAACGGCGTCTGGTCGCCCGTGCTCATGCTCACGGCGCGCGACGCGGTCGGTGACAGGGTCGCCGGACTGGACGCGGGCGCCGACGACTACCTGCCGAAGCCGTTCTCGTTCGCCGAGCTGCTCGCGCGGCTGCGCGCGCTCGTCCGTCGTGGCGGCGCCGAGCGACCGGTTGTCCTCGAGGTCGGCGACCTGCGGCTCGACCCGGCGACGCACCAGGTCTGGAGAGGGCCGACCGAGGTCGAGCTCTCGGCGAAGGAGTTCGCGCTGCTCGAGACGTTCATGCGGCGGCCCGGACAGGCGCTGTCGCGGCTCCAGCTCATCGAGCACGCCTGGGACTACGCATACGAGAACCGCTCGAACGTGGTCGACGTCTACGTCCGCTACCTGCGCGACAAGATCGACCGCCCGTTCGCGCGCGACTCGATCGAGACCGTGCGAGGCGTTGGTTACCGGCTCCGGAAGGACGGCCGCGTGAGCCGGCTCCCGATCCGCGTCCGGCTCACGCTCGCGTTCGCAGTCGTCATGGCGGTCGTGTTCGCGGCCGTCGGAGCGATCCTCTACGTCCGGCTCGGCGACACGCTCGACGAGCGGATCGCCGACACGCTGGAGAGCGAGGACGCTCGCGCTCGCGGCGACGCTTCGACGTGACCTCGCCCGGCGTCTCCGGCGAGGAAGGGCTCGCGCAGGTGCTCGAGTGCGGACGGATCGGTCGTTGCAGGGCGCCGGCGAGCGCCGAGCGCGCCCTGCTCTCGCAGCGCGAGCTCGAGCGGCACGCGCGGCTCGATCATCATTCGACACGGAGGTCGCGGAGTGGACTTCCGCCTGCGCGCGACTCCGGTCGACGACCGCATCGTCGTGGTCGGCGAGCCGCTCGACGATCGCGACGAGGCGCTCGACGGGCTCCTCGACACAGCTGCTCTTCGTTCTCCCGATCGCGCTCCTCGTCTCGTCGGTCATCGGCTACCTCGTCGCGGGCGCGGCGCTCCGCCCCGTCGAGGCGATGCGCCGTCGAGCTGCGGAGATCTCGGCCGACTCACCCGAGCGCCGCCTCCCGCTCCCGCAAGCGCGCGACGAGATCCATCGCCTCGGCGAGACGCTGAACGAGATGCTCGAGCGCCTCGACGCCGGCCTCGCGCGCGAGCGGCGCTTCGTCGCCGACGCGAGCCACGAGCTCCGGACGCCGCTCGCGTCCCTGCGGACCGAGCTCGAGCTCGCGGCGCGGCGGCCCCGGACGCAGGAGGAGCTCGAGTCCGCGCTGCACTCCGCCGGCGAGGAGGTGGAGCGGCTCGTGCGGCTTGCGGAGGATCTGCTCGTCCTCGCGCGTGCCGACGAGGGTCAGCTCCGTCTCCGTGTGGAGAGCACGCGGTCTCGAGCTGTTCGACGCCGTGGCGCGCCGGAACGAGCCGCGTGCGACTGCTGCCGGGCGTTCGCTGCTGGTCATCCGCGCCCCGGACCTGACGCTTGCGGCAGATCGCGAGCGGCTCGAGCAGGCGCTCGACGTCCTGGTCGACAACTCGCTTCGCCACGGGGCCGGAACGGTGCGCCTCCATGCGCAGCGGACAACGGCCTCGTCGTCATCGCGTCTCCGACCAGGGCCAGGGGTTCCCGCCCGATTTCCTGCCGCACGCCTTCGATCGCTTCAGCCGTGCCGATCCTGCGCGGACAGGTGGAGGAGCCGGTCTCGGGCTTGCGATCGTCGACGCCATCGCTCGCGCGCACGGTGGCACGGCTCACGCGGCCAATGCCGACCCGGGTGGTGTCGACGTCTGGCTCGTCTCTCCCGAGTCGCTTGAATGACGGGGATGCTGCTCGCGGAGATAGCGGCGACCTCGGCTGACGTCGCCTCGACCTCGTCCCGGATTGCGAAGGTCGCCCGGCTCACCGAGTGCCTGCTCGGTGCGTCGCCCGAGGAGGTGGCAGTTGCCGTCTCGTACCTCTCGGGCGAGCTGCCACAGGGCACGGTCGGAGTCGGCTGGGCCGCGCTGAAAGAGCGTCCGGCGCCGGCGCGCCGAGCCGTCGCTCGAGGTGCTCGAGGTGGACGAGACGATGACGCGGCTCCAGGGAATCTCCGGCACGGGTTCGCAGGCGGCACGGAAGGAGGAGCTCGCTGAGCTCTTCGCGCGGGCGACCGAGCCCGAGCAGCGGTTGCTCGTTGGCCTCTTCCTCGGCGAGCTGCGTCAAGGAGCGCTCGAAGGCGTGATGGCCGATGCCGTCGCCAAGGCCGCCGGCGTGCCGACCGCGGACGTGCGCCGCGCGGCCATGCTCGCCGGAGACCTCGCAACGGTGGCGGAGGTCGCGATGCGCGAGGGCAGCGCGGCCTGGTCGCGTTCCGCCTGACGCCGCTCCAGCCGATCGGCCCGATGCTCGCCCAGACGGCGGCCGACATCCCGTCCGGCCTCGAGCGCGTCGAGAGCCCGTACATCGAGTGGAAGCTCGACGGAGCACGGATTCAGGCGCACCGCGTGGGCGACGAGGTGGCGGTCTTCACGCGCAACCTCGCCGACATCACCGACCGCGTGCCGGAGATCGTCGCCGCCGTCCGCGGCTTCGACGCGACGTCGATCGTCCTCGACGGCGAGGCGATCGCGCTCCGCGCCGACGGTCGCCCCGAGGCGTTCCAGGTCACGATGAGCCGGTTCGGGACGAAGGCGGTCGGCCCCGAGACGACGCCGCTGTCGTCGTTCTTCTTCGACTGCCTGCATGCCGACGGCGAGGACCTGATCGACCGCCCCGCCCACGACCGGCTCGCCGTGCTGGATGCGCGGCTTCCCGCCGAGCACGTCGTGCCGCGCGTCGAGACGGGCGATGCGGAGGCGGCGCAGGCGTTCCTCGACGACGCTCTCGCTCGCGGTCACGAGGGAGTGATGGTCAAGTCGCTCGACTCGCCGTACGAGGCGGGGCGACGAGGCGCCGGGTGGCTGAAGGTGAAGCCGTCGCACACGCTCGACCTCGTCGTGCTCGCCGCCGAGTGGGGCCACGGCCGCCGCACGGGCAAGCTCTCGAATCTCCACCTCGGCGCGCGCGATCCGGAGTCCGGCGGGCACGTCATGCTCGGCAAGACGTTCAAGGGCATGACCGACGAGATGCTCGCGTGGCAGACGGAGCAGCTGCTCGGCCTCGAGACGCACCGTGAGGCCAACGTCGTGTATGTCCGTCCGGAGCTCGTCGTCGAGGTCGCCTTCGACGGGATACAGACGAGCCCGCGCTATCCGGGCGGCATGGCACTGCGCTTCGCGCGGGTGAAGGGCTACCGGCCGGACAAGCGGGAGAGCGAGGCCGACACGGTCGAGACGGTACGCGCGATCCACGCGCGTGCGGAGTAGTCTCGTCCGGTCAGCGACGAGGGAGGTTCAGCAATGACGCAGTACGGAACGCTTCGCGCGTGGGCATTCATCGCCACGCTCGTCGGAGTCTTCGGGATGATCGCGGCGGCGATCGGGTCGATCGTATGGGCGTTCGAGGTGGAGGGGTTCTGGCAGACGATCGGCGTGCTGCTCCTCGGGCTCCCCATCTCCATCTTCATCGCGACGATCCCGATTGCGCTCGGACAGGCGATGCGAGCAATCGCGGACGTCGGCGACACCGTGTCCGCCCGCTAACTGTGGCCGATGTCGTCTCGAAGAGCTTCCTGGCGCCAGACAACGTCGTCGAGTTTCCGAACATCCGGAGCCGCATCGTCGAGCTCGGCGATCTCACGGTCGGGGAGCTGGTCTCGGAGCCGGGCTGGCGCTGGTCGGAGGACGTTCGCCCAACGGTCGGCGGCGAGTTCTGCCAGGCGCGGCATGTCGGCTACGTGATCTCCGGGAGCTTCGGCGTCGAGTTCATGGACGGAACCCGGGCGGTCTTCCGCCCTGGCGACGTCTTCGACATTCCGCCCGGCCATGACGGCTACACCGTCGGGGACGAGCCCTGCGTGCAGATCGAGTGGACGGGGATCCGCGCCTGGGCGGGCTTCCCGACCGGCATCCACAGCCGCGTCCTGGCGACGCTGCTCTTCACCGATCTCGTCGACTCGACGGCGAAGGCGGCGGAGCTCGGTGACGCGCGCTGGCGCGCGCTCCTCTCAGAGCTTTTCGAGGCGAGCCGGCACGAGCTCGAGCGTTTCGGCGGCCGGGAGGCAAACACGACCGGTGACGGGATGCTCGCGACGTTCGACGGGCCGGCACGCGCACTCCATTGCGCCGCCGCGCTCCTACGGTGTGCCGAAAGGCACGGCGTCGAGATCCGGATCGGCGTCCACGTCGGCGAGGTCGAGCTCGTCGGATCGGACGTGCGGGGCATTGCGGTGCACGAGGCCGCACGCGTCATGGCTGCCGCAGGACCCGGTGAGGTCCTCGTCTCGGACATGACGCGTGCGCTCGCGGGCGCGGCCGGTCTTCACTTCGAAGACCGCGGGATGCATACGTTCAAGGGCATTGAGGGCGAGTGGCGGCTCGCCGCGTACGTGCAGGCGTGACGGCCGAGCTCCCACTCATCCTCGCGGTCGACGAGGATCCGGAGGCGCTCGAGCGGATCACGAACGAGCTCCAGCGCTACGCGCGCGAGTACAAGGTCATCTGCGGCCCGTCGACCGAGGCTGCGCTTTCGCAGTTGGAACGGCTCCGCGAGCAGGGCGATGCAGTCGCGATCGTCCTGGCAGCGCGCGGCTCGGGCACGCTCATGGGCGAGGAGCTTCTCGAGCGCGTTCACGACCTGCACCCGCACGCGAAGCGAGCGCTCCTCATCCCGTGGGGCGGGTGGGCCGACGAGGAGACCGCAGAGGCGATCCGCACAGCGATGGCGCTCGGCTACATCGACTACTACGCGATCAAGCCGTTCAGCTCTCCGGACGAGATCTTCCATCGCCTGATCTCGGAGTTCTTGCAGGAGTGGAGGCGCCAGAACGCGCCCGGCGTGCGGGAGCTCACCGTCGTCGCCGATCCGTGGTCTGCTCGGGGCTCGGAGCTGCGGAACCTTCTGGCCCGAAGCGGTGTGCCGCACGCGTTCCACACGCCCGACTCTGCCGAGGGGCTCGAGTTCCTGGCCGCCTGCAACCAGGAAGGCGCGGACGTCCCCGTCGTCGTGCTGCAGGACGGGACGCCGCTCGTCGATCCTCGAGCCGAGGATCTCGCCGAGTACGCGACGCGTATGCGGACCGACCTCGACCACACGGAGTTCGACGTCGTCATCGTCGGCGCGGGCCCGGCCGGCATCGCAGCGGCGGTGTACGCGTCATCGGAGGGCCTCGATGCCCTCGTCGTCGAGCGATTGGCGATCGGCGGCCAGGCGGGAACGAGCACGCGCATCCGGAACTACCTCGGCTTCTCGCGCGGTGTGAGCGGCGCCGAGCTCGCACAGCGCGGCTACCAGCAGGCGTGGGTCTTCGGTGCGACGTTCCTGCTCACGCGCGAGGTCGAGACGCTCGCGACGGGAGGTATCGGGTTCGAGATCGGCATCTCGGGTGGCACCACGGTCGAGGCGCGCAGCGTGATCCTCGCAACGGGCGTCTCCTATCGCCGGCTCGACGTCCCGGGGCTCGCGGGCCTCGAAGGCGTCGAGTACGGGTCGTCGCCGTCGGAGGCGCAGCGGTTCACCGACGGGAACGTCTTCATCGTCGGTGCCGCCAACTCGGCCGGCCAGGCGGCCGTCTACCTCGCGCGCTACGCAGCGAACGTCACGCTCGTCTGCCGGGGCTCGGCGCTCTCGCGGATGTCGCAGTACCTGATCGACGAGATCAAGGGCAAGGAGAACGTCCACGTGCGTCTGGGAACGCATGTCGTCGAGGTTCACGGCGACGGCCGGCTCGAGCGCCTGACCCTGCATGGGCCAGAAGGCGACGAGACGGTCGACGCCAGCGGCCTCTTCATTCTGATCGGCGCGGAGCCACGGGCCGACTGGATACCGCCGGAGATCGCGCGGGACGAGCGAGGTTTCGTCGCCGCCGGCCCGACCTACGAGACGAGCCTGCCTGGCGTCTTCGCGATCGGCGACGTGCGCGCTGGCTCGGTCAAGCGCGTCGCGTCAGCGGTAGGCGAGGGGTCCGTCGTCATCCAGCATGTGCATCGCTACCTCGCGTCCGTCGAGGAGCGCGCCCGCGTGGGCTGAGCGGCTTGATGGTTGATGCCACGAGATCGCATGCTCCGGGGCGTGGGCTGGCCGCTCCGGGGCGCGACGGGAGAGCGGTGGCAAGGCCGACGCCTTGACAGCGTTCTCCCGTTGCGAAGCGTACGCCCGGACTGAGGGCGTGAAACGACCTCAGTCCGGGCGGTAGCGGCCCGGACGCGCCAGATCGCGCATCTGGACGCGCGAGATCGTGGCATCAACCATCTAGCCCGACGAGATGTCGGCGCACTCGGGCGAGTCCTCGAGTGCCGTCTGGAGCTCGCCCTCCACGTCCGCGTTCTGAACCGTGGTAAGCGCCGTGGAGAACGACGTCGCCATCGCCGAGAGCGAGGTCGTGATGGCCGTGATCGCGCCCGGGAGATCGGTGAGGCCCGACACGCCTTCGGCCGTCTCCTGGATCTCGGTGGACTCCGCCTCGAGCGTGTCGGAAAGCGTGTCGAGGGCAGTCTCCACCTCGTCGCCCGACTCGGTCGGCGGCCTGCCGAGGCCTCTGAGCTCGTCGACGAGGCGTCTGCGTCGAGCTCCGGACGTCGTCGGCCGCCGAGCGGATTCCCTCCTCCGACAGGTTCGACGTGTCCGTGAACTGCGACGTCACGCCCTCGAGGTCGTCGGTCCAGCCCGTGATCGCGCTGCAGAAGCTGCTGGCCCACGCGGCGGTCGGATCTTCCTCGGTGTCGTCTCCGCCGCAGCCGGCGGCGACTCCCGCCAGGGCGAGCGCGAGCGCGGTTCCGGCATAGGCGAGACGGCGACGCACGACGCGGAACCTAGCGGGTCCGGACTGCAACCGCGGCGAGCAGGGGGACGGCGAGCCAGGCAGCGGCTTCACGCAGCCTGTGCGCCGGCGAAACCGGCTCGTCTGCTGCGGCGACGCGCATCCGCGCTCCGGAGCCGGCCAGCGCCGCTCGCACGAGAACCCCGGCACGCTTCGCATGCCAGCGGGAGGTCACCACGACGACCTCGTCGACGCCGAGCCGTCGTGCAGCTCTGGCGACCGCGAGAGCGTTGCCGAGTGTGGTTCGCGCCTCACGGTCGACCAACCGAGCCCGCGTCGGCGTCGACCACCGCGAGGCCATGAGATCCGCCTCGGGCGCGGCGGCCGTCCCGCGTCTCCAGCCGGAGAAGAGGACGACGTCGTCCGCCCGCGTCACCGCGGCGGCTCGCTCGAGTCGCGCGTCGCAGACAGGGTGCAGCTCGGTCGTAGTCCCGTCCGAGTAGCCGAGCACTGCGACGAGGCGTGTCATCGGTGGCGGAGGCGTCGCCACACGCCGTAGAGGAGGAGCGTGCCGACCACCGTCGCGACGAGCTTCACGGCCTTGCTCCCGCGGAGCTTCGACTCGCCGCTCGCGCGCTCGCGCATGTGCACGGGCACCTCGACGACGCGAAGCCCGGCGTCGCGCAGGCGCAGGAGTGACTCGACCTCCGGCGCGCCGCTCGCGTACGGGACGCCGAGGATCGGCATCGCGAGCCGGTTCGCCGCGTACATCCCGCTCGTCGCGTCGTGGAACGGGCGGCCGAGCGCCGCGTGCATCGCGCGGCGCAGACACCGAGGTCCCGAGGCGTCGGCTCGGGGAGGGCGTCGTAGCGGTATGCCTCGTAGCCTTCTCCCGTCGCGAACCGCGAGCCGACGGCGACGTCGGCCTCGTCGGCTCGCACGAGCGCGAGGAGTCGGGCGAGCTCGTCGACGGGATGCTGACCGTCGGCGTCGACGCGGCCGACGAGCTCGTAGCCGTGCTCGTGGGCGAACGCGTACCCCGCCGCGATGCCTTCGCGAAGGCCGCGGTTCTCGCCGAAGGAGAGGACCTCCGCGCCCGAGTCGCGGGCTACGTCGGCGGTGCGGTCCGTCGAGCCGTCGTCGACGACCAGTACCTCGCATCCGGGAAGTCCCGCGCGCAGCTCGTCCAGCACGGCCGGGAGGTTGTCCTCCTCGTTCCAGGCGGGGATGAAGACGAGCGTGTCGGCGGATGCCATCCGCGGCACGTTAGATGACGTTGCGTTCAGGTCTCGGTACGGCGCGGTGAAGCGATCGGCCGAGAGCGGCGAGACGTCGACGAACGGCTCGGCGCCGAGGACGAGGTCGCGGACGATCTCGCCCACGGCGGGGCCTTGCAGGAACCCGTGTCCGCTGAAGCCGGTCGCGTAGAGGAAGCGCGAGACCTCGGAGGACTCGCCGACGAGCGCGTTGTGGTCGGGAGTCACCTCGTAGTAGCCCTTCCAGCCGCCCGCGATGCCCATGTCGAGCAGCGAGGGGAGACGGCGCTCCGCCACCTCCATGACGTGCTCCAGCCAGGCGGGGTCGCTCGGCGCGTCGAGACCCGGCGGCTGGTCGCGGTCGGCCATGCCGAACAGGAGCCCGGGTCCTTCGCGGTGGAAGTACAAGCCGGTGGAGAAGTCGACCGTGAGCGGGAGGCGATCCGGCAGCCCGGGAGTCGGGCCCGTGAAGCCCACTTCGCGGAGATACGGCTCGACGGGGAGCTCGACGCCGACCGAGCGTGCGAGCTCGGGCGACCACACGCCGGCGGCACAGACGACGGCCCCGGTCTCGACGATGCCGAGCGCCGTCTCGACACCCTCGATCCGGCCACCGTCGGTGACGATCTCGGACACGGCACATCCCGTGACCACCGAGGCGCCGTGCGCCCGCGCCCCGGCCGCGTAGCCCTGGACGACCGCCTCGGGGCTCGCATGCCCGTCGAGCGCGCAGTACGTCGCCGCGAGAACGCCGTCGAGCCCTGCGACGGGGCACAGCTCGGCGACCTCGTCGAGATCGACGAACCGGCTCGGAACGCCGAGCTCGTTCTGGAGAGCCACGCTCGACTCGAAGCTCGCGACGTCCTCCTTACGGTCGAGGAGAAAGAGGTAGCCCACCTGTTGGAGGTCGATCTCGGCGCCGGGCCGATCCCCGAAGCGCATGAAGGCCTCGATGCTGCGCAGGCCGATCGCGATGTTGAGCGGGTCGGAGAACTGTGCGCGGAAGCCGCCGGCCGCGCGGCTCGTCGAGCCGCCGGCGAGCTGATCTCGCTCGACGAGACAGACGTCGACTCCCGCTTCGGCGAGATGGAACGCGATGCTCGTGCCGATCACGCCACCTCCGACCACGACGACCTCGGCTGTTGCTGGCAGCTCGGTCAACGGCGCACGAGGTTCTTCAGGAAGAACCCGAGATTCGCGGGGCGCTCGGCGAGACGACGCATGAGGTACGGGTACCAGTCCGGGCCGAACGGCGCGGCCACGAGAACCTTGAAGCCCTGCGCGGCGATCGACTGCTGGAGCGCCGGGCGGACGCCGTACAGCATCTGGAACTCGAAGCGGTCGCGGGGGATGCCCTCGCGCGACGCGAAGGCCTGCACCTCGCGGATGATCGTCTCGTCGTGCGTGGCCACTGCGATGTACGCGCCCTCGCGCAGCCCTTGCTGGACGAGCTCGAGGTAGGCGCGATCGACGTCTCGCTTCTCTGGGTACGCGACGGACTCGGGCTCGAGGTAGGCGCCCTTGACGATGCGAAGGTTCGGCCGTCTCGGAAGCAGTCGCTCGAGGTCGCCCGGGGTGCGATAGAGGTAGGACTGGAGCACCGTCCCGACGGCATCGTGTCCTGCGTCGCGCAGGCGCTCGTAGATCCGGAGCGTCACCTCGACGTACTCCGACTGCTCCATGTCGATGCGGACGAACGTGCCGAGCTCGCCGGCCTTCGCGACGACTCGCTCGACGTTCGTGTACGCGACCTCGTCGTCGAACGTGAGCCCGAGATGCGTGAGCTTGAGCGCGACGTTCGCATTCAGGCCCTCCGAGACGAGCCGCTCGAGGATGCGCTCGTACTCGTCGGTGACCGCCGCCGCGCCTTCTGCGTCGGGAATCGCCTCGCCAAGCAGGGTCGTGTTCGCGTGGAGCCCCGCGTCGTTCAGCTTGCGGAGCGCGTCGACGCACTCGTCGAGGCTCTCGCCGGCGACGAAGCGCGCCGCTCCGACGCGCCTCCCGTGCTTCTGCACGAGCCGTTGGAGCCGCGAGCTCTCCGCCGCATGGAGGATCGCCGCCCGGGGGAGGGACGACACGGTTGCTCCGACGCCGGCCAAGCCGGCCCGAGCCTACCCCTACGGCTGAATGTTGTGATTCAGATGGAAGCGGTTCTCGGGGTCGTGCTTTCGCTTCACCTCGACGAGGCGGTCGTAGTTCGGGCCGTACGCCGCGCGAACCGCGTCAGCCGGCTCGTCGTCGCCGAGGTAGTTGAGCCAGCGACCGTCTCGGAAGTACGGTCGGAGCGCGTCGTACGTCCCCCGAGTCCAGGCGACGTTCGTGTCGGTCTCGCTCGGTTCCATCCAGACGCCCGGAATGAGGACGTTGAACCCCTCATCGCGCTGGGCGACGGCCGCCGATTCCACGGGGATCCTGGTCACCTCGCCGTGAAGGTGCTCGAACAGGATTGCGCTCATCGGCGAGGGCACGGATGCGAACCGTTCGACGACCACGTCGATGAGACCGTCGTCGAACGTCGCCACGAAGTTCGCCTTCCAGTAGTTGAGCGCCCCCTTCGGGAAGGCGTCGTCGAGCAACGTGTTCATGACGGGGTAGGGGATCGGCCCGATCTCGACCATCGCCGGCGCGCCGAATGCCCTCACGGGCGCGATGATCGGCCTCGGCCTGCTCGGTCGGGCCGACGTGGCAGACAGCCAGCGCGGCGATCTTGGCCCCTGAACCGTCAGGCGCGTGAGCGAGCGCGGCGAAGACCGTCAGCTCGTCGGGGAGCGACCTCGTGAAGTCACGGTAGAACGTCAGCACCTCTTTCGCCGCCGTGAAGGGGTGCACGGCAAGCCCGCCGATCACCTGGCCGACCGGATGCAGTCGGTATTCGAACGACGTTGCGACACCGAAGTTGCCGCCGCCGCCGCACAGAGCCCAGAACAGATCCGGGTGCGACTCCTGCGTGACGTCGAGCACCTCGCCCTGCGCGGTGACGAGCTCGACCGACAGGAGATTGTCCGAGGCGAACCCGTGAACTCCCATGAGCCAGCCGAGTCCGCCGCCGAGCGTGAGGCCCGCGATCCCCGTTGTCGAGATCGCGCCGCCCGTCACGGCCAGACCGTGCTGTCCCGTCGCTGCGTTGAACTCATTCCAGGTCACGCCTCCTTCGGCTCGCGCGGTCCGGGCGTCAGGATCCACGTCAACGGCTTTCATCTCGGCGAGATCGATCATGAGACCGCCTTCGGTGACGGCGCGGCCCGCGACGTTGTGACCCCCTCCGCGCACGGCGATCTCGAGTCCGTGCTCGTTCGCGAACACGATCGCCCGGGCGACGTCCTGCGCGGTTCGGCAGCGCGCGATCAATGCCGGGCGCTTGTCGATCAAGCCGTTGTGGACGCGTCTGGCCTCGTCGTAGTCCGCATCACCCGGCTGTAGCAGGCGGCCGGACAACCCTGCGGAGAGCTCGCTGATGCGCTCGTGGACCACGCTCATGGTTCCCTCCTCCGTCGGCCCCAGTTCGAGCCGTGATCGTTACACATCTGCTCTCGTCCTCAGTTCTGGGATGGATCAGGCGGCATCGCCGCGAGGACGCGGAACGGCCCTCCCTTGCGCTGCAGCACCGTGCTCCACAACGAGTCCGGCTCGTCGGTGAAGACGTCTTCCGCGAGCGCCGGCTCGACGATCCACGAGCCCTCGTCGAGCTCGTCGTCCAGCTGCCCGGGCCCCCATCCCGCGTAGCCGACATAGACGCGAGCGCGCCGCAGCGGCCCGAGCGCGTCGGGGTCGACCTCGGCCGGGAGGAAGCCGACGGACTCGACGACGAGCGCGTCCGGATCGGGCGGCTCCTCGAAGTCCGCGAGGACGACGACCGCGGACGGCTGGACGGGACCGCCCACGTGCACCTCGCCCATGCCGTCGACGAGCACGGCCAGTTCGGGCACGGCCTCGTCGACGGGCGTGTCCGACGTGCGGTTCAGCACGACGCCGAGCGCGCCTTCCTCGGAATGCTCGCCGACCAGGATGACGGTGCGCCAGAAGTTCGGATCCACGAGTCCAGGCGCGGCGATGAGGAGGCTCCCTCGCAGCGAGGTCACCGTCGTATCATCGCTACATGGAGGGCGTCTCACGAGAGATTCGTCTCGTCGCGCGGCCGCGGGGGTTCCCCGACGAAGAGCTGTTCGAGGTCGCCGAGGCGCCGATCCCGGATCCGGCCGAGGGCCAGGTGCTCATCCGCAACACGTTCTTCTCCGTCGATCCGTATATGCGCCCGCGAATGAACGACGTCCGCTCGTACGTCGCGCCCTTCACGCTCGGAGAGGCGATGACGGGAGGAGCCGTCGGCCGTGTCGCCGCTTCGCGGAACGAGCGGTATGCCGAAGGAGACTGGGTGCTCCACTATCTGGGCTGGAGGGAGTGGGCGCTCACCGACGGGGCCGCCGTGCGGCGGCTCGATCCCGAGGCTGCACCGGTCTCCACGGCTCTCGGCGTGCTCGGCATGCCGGGGTTCACGGCGTGGCACGGGATGTTCGGCCTCGGACGGCCGCAGGACGGCGAGACGGTCCTCGTTTCGGGAGCGGCAGGCGCGGTGGGGAGCGCGGCCGGGCAGATGGCCGCGATCGCCGGATGCCGTGTCATCGGCAGCGCGGGCTCGGCCGAGAAGCTTGCCTGGCTCCGCGAGCTCGGCTTCGACGGTGTCTTCAACTACCGGGAGCAGAGCCCGCGAGAGGCGCTGACCGAGCTCGCGCCCGACGGGATCGACATCTACTTCGACAACGTCGGGGGCGACCACCTCGAGGCGGCGATCGGCTCGCTGCGTACGCACGGTCGCGTCGTCGCCTGCGGCTCGATCTCCCGCTACAACGACGCCGAGCCCTCGCCGGGACCGCGGAACATGTTCCTCGTCGTCACGAAGCGCCTACGGATCGAGGGCTTCATCATCCGGGACCACTACGACCGCTTCGGCGAGTTCGTGGCCGAGGCCTCGGAGTGGGTCCGTGACGGGCGCCTTCGGTATCGAGAGACCGTCGTCGACGGGATCGAGAACGCGCCGAAGGCGTTCCTCGGTCTTCTGCGGGGCGAGAACATCGGGAAGATGCTCGTCAAGGTCGGCCCGGACGACTGAGGCCTAGGGCCGGGAACGGACATGCAGGGGTCAGGTCCCGGGACATGACTGCGATGCCGCCGCGAAGCGGCGGCCTTTAGGGATCTCGCGCACTGGAGTCCGCGCGAGCGGATTCCAGTGCTGCGTACAAACTCAGCGCCACATCCCATCGGTACGCTGGCCGCGTGAGCCGCTCCCTCATCGTCGCCGCCGTGCGCACGCCGTTCGGCCGCCTCGGCGGCGGTCTCGCGGCCCACCCGGCGACCGAGCTCGGCTCGATCGCGATACGCGCGGCGCTCGACCGTGCCGGGCTCGCACCGAGCGAGGTGGAGTACGTGATCATGGGGCAGGTCTTGCAGGCCGGGGCAGGCCAGGCGCCTGCCCGCCAGGCCGCGGCCGGCGCGGGGATTCCGAAGGAGATCCCCGCCGACACGATCAACAAGGTGTGCGCGTCGTCGATCCGCGCGATCGAGATCGCCGACCTGATGATCCGCTCGGGCGAGCACGAGCTCGTCGTGACCGGCGGCATGGAATCGATGTCCAACGCGCCGTACCTCCTCCCGAAAGCGCGCTTCGGGTACCGCCTCGGCAACGGCGAGGTCGTCGACCACATGGTCTTCGACGGGCTGACGTCGTCGTTCGACGGGATGCACATGGTCGAGCAGGCGTCGTTCGTCTCGCGCGAGCTCGGGATCTCGCGCGAGGAGCAGGACGAATGGGCGTACCGCTCTCACCAGCGCGCCGCCGCGGCTCAGGACGAGGGCCGGTTCGCGGACGAGATCGTCCCGGTCGGCGACGTCGCGGCGGACGAGGGCGTGCGACGTGACACGACGCTCGAGAAGCTCGCCTCCCTGGAACCGGTGTTCGATCCGGAAGGAACGACGACCGCGGGGAACGCCCCTGGTGTCAACGACGGCGCGTCGTGCGTCATCGTGTGCTCCGAGGAGTTCGCGGCGGGCCATGGGCTCGAGCCGCTCGCGACGATCCTCGCGCAGGGCTACGTCGCCGACGACTACGCGTACCTCGCGCGGACGCCCGCCCGCGCGGGCGAGCAGGCGCTGGCGAAGGCGGGCAAATCGATCGGCGACGTCTCTCGCGTCGAGATCAACGAGGCCTTCTCGTCGGTCGCGAAGAACTCGACGCGCATGCTCGGCGCGGACGAGGAGATCGTCAATGTGAACGGCGGCGCGGTTGCGCTCGGGCACCCGATCGGGGCGTCGGGCGGGCGCATCGTCTCGACGATGATCCACGACCTCCGGCGGAACGGCGGGGGGCTCGGACTGGCGGCGATCTGCTCCGGCGGCGGCCAGGGCGACGCGCTCCTCGTCGAGGTCTGAAGCCGCTTCTCGTCATCGCGCTCGCGGCGCTCGCCTTCGCGAGCCCGGCAGCTGCGTGCGTCTGTGTCGACGCACCCGTCGAGGAGCGGTTCGACGACGCGGACGCGGCAATCGTCGGCCGGGTGGTGGGGGAGCGCACGGGGGAGCTGAACGGGCTGCGCCAGCTCTACCTCACCGTCGAGGTCGAGCAACGGGTGAAAGGCGACCTCGATCGCACGCTCGAGATCCGTAGTCCGTCCGGCACCGACTGCGACCTCGAGATCCCGCGCGACGAGTCCGTCGGGCTGCTGCTCACGGCGGCACCGGACGGCGCGTGGCTGGCGACGGCGTGCAGCGTCGTGATCCCCGGCCAGCTCGTGGTCGAGGGAGGGGAGCCTCGCGGCGGCCCGATCAAGGTCGTGGTCGGCGCCGTGATTCTCGGCCTCGTGCTGTTATGGGCACTGCGTCGCCTGCGCAAGGGCTCGCGCCCGGATCTCCCCGGGGCGCCCGGGCAGTAGCCGCTCCTCAGAGCTGCTTGCGGTACCGCAGTTCGGTGACGGTCGCGCCCTGGAACACGTCCTCCTTCTCGCCATCGCGCGTCCAGCCTGCCGCCCGATAGAAGCGCTCCGCGCGCTCGTTCCCCTCGAGCACCCACAGGAGCGCGTGCGTGAACCCCGAGTCGCGCAGCGACTGCTCGGACGCTTCGATCAGCGCACGCCCCGCACCATGCCCCCACGTCGTCGGGTGGACGTAGATCGCCCAGAGCTCGCCGGTCCCGTCCTCGGACTGGGACGCGCCGACGGTCGCGAACCCGACGATCTTCTCCTCGACGACTGCGACGAACGTCGCGCTGCCGGGCCTCGGTGTTCGCGAGAGCCCCTCGCGCCACATCTGTCGGCGCGCCTCGACGTCGAACGCGGCGATCGTCTCCTCGGGGAGCAGCCCGGAGTACGCCGCACGCCAGGACTCGACCTGGATGCGGCCGATCGCGTCCGCGTCGGCCGCCGTGGCTGGACGCACCGTAGTCATCAGCCGGACGTTAGCCTGCCGACGTCATGCGCTTCGAGCACGTTCTCGTCGTCGGCGCGGGCCAGATGGGCGGCGGCATCGCGCAGGTCGTCGCCGCGTCCGGCCGCCGCGTCTCCCTCCACGACGAGGTGCCGGGCGCCGGCGAGCGAGCGCTTGCGGGCATGGAGAAGAGCCTCGGCAAGCTGGCGGAGAAGGGCGGTCCGGCGCCCGGCGAGGTGCTTCCGCGGGTCACGGTGGTCGACGACCTCGTCTCGGCCGACCTTCTCATCGAGGCGGTCGTCGAGGTCGCTGCCGTGAAGGAGACGATCTTCCGTCGTGCGGACGAGGCGCTCCCCGCCGAGGCCATCCTCGCGTCGAACACGTCGTCGATCCCCATCACGTCGCTGGCTGCGGTCACGGGCCGGCCGGACAAGGTCGTCGGGATGCACTTCTTCAACCCGGTCCCCGTCCTGAAGCTCGTCGAGGTGATCCGCGCGTTGCAGACGTCCGACGAGACGGCGGCGGCGATCGTCGCCCTGGCCGAGGATCTCGGCAAGACGCCCGCCGAGGCCAACGACTTCCCCGGGTTCGTCTCCAACCGCATCCTGATGCCGTTCGTGAACGAGGCGGCATATGCGCTGATGGAAGGCGTGGCGGAGGCCGAGGCGATCGACACGATCGCGAAGCTCGGCTTCGCGCATCCGATTGGGCCGCTCGCGCTCGCCGACCTCATCGGCCTCGACACGTGCGTCGCGATCATGGAGGTGCTCCACGAGGGGCTCGGCGACCCGAAGTACGCGCCGTGCCCGCTTCTACGTCAGTACGTCGCTGCCGGGCGGCTCGGGCGGAAGTCCGGCCGCGGCTTCTACGATTACGCCTGATGGACTTCGAGCTGACGCCCGACCAGCGGGCGATCCAGACGCTGACCCGCGAGCTGGCGGAGGCGGAGATCGTCCCCAACGCGGGCGCGTGGGATCGCGAGCATCGCTTTCCCGACGAGCTCTACCCGAAGCTCGCCGAGCTGGGTCTGATGGGCGTCTGCGTGCCCGAGGAGTACGGAGGCGCCGGCGCGGACTTCGTCTCGTACGTCCTCGTGCTGGAGGAGCTGTCCCGCGCGGACGCCGGCGTCGGAGTCACCGTCGCCGTGCACACCAGCGCGACGACGCTGCCCATCCTCGCGTTCGGCACCGACGAGCAGCGTGCCCGCTTCGTCCCGCCGCTGGCGCGCGGCGAGCACCTGGGCGCGTTCGCGCTGACGGAGCCGGGAGCCGGCTCGGACGCCGGCTCGCTCCGGACGACAGCGGTCGCCGACGGCGACGACTGGGTGCTCAACGGCGCGAAGCAGTGGATCACGAACGGGTCGCGCGCCGGCACGTTCCTCCTGTTCGCTCGCACGGATCCCCAGACGGCGGGCGCGCGCGGCGTCTCGTGCTTCGTCCTCGACCCGGATCACGTCAGGGTCACGCGGGAGGAGGAGAAGCTCGGGCTCAACTCTTCGACCACGTCCGACATCGCAATCGAAGGCGCACGTGTGGGGCGCGACCGTCTCCTCCATGAGGAGGGCCGCGGCTTCCGGATCGCGATGGCGACGCTCGACGGCGGCCGGATCGGGATCGCCGCGCAGGCGGTCGGCATCGCGCAGGCAGCCTTCGACGTCGCGCGCGCATACGCACAGGAACGGGAGCAGTTCGGGCGCAGGATCGGCGACTTCCAGGCGATCCAGTGGAAGCTCGCCGACATGTCCACGGAGATCGATGCTGCGCGTCTCCTCACGTACCGCGCTGCCTGGCTGAAGCAGGAGGGACGCCCGCATGCGACAGAGGGCGCGAAGGCGAAGCTCTTCGCGTCGGAGATGGCCCGACGGCAGACGGCGGAAGCCATCCAGATCCTCGGCGGATACGGGTACACGAAGGAGTTCCCGGTCGAGCGCTACTACCGCGACGCGAAGATCACGGAGATCTACGAAGGCACGAGCGAGATCCAGCGACTGGTCATCGCCCGCTCGATCCTCGGGCGGCAGCTACGGGAGGAGCCGCCCGTGGCTCACGGCGCCCACTGACGGTGTGAGTCGCGGACGCGCGGCCGCGAAGCGGACGCCTTCAGGGATCTACGCGCGCACGGAATCCGCACTCGCGGATTCCGTGCTTGCGCCGGACCATTCGTAGAGCGCGTCGGGCGCCTTCTCCTCGTTTCCCGACCCGTCCGTGAGCTCGACGAGTCGGAAGCCGTGGTGCTCGTAGAAGTCGCGCGCGCCGGTATTGCGCTGGAACACCCAGAGCCGGAATCCCGCGGGGCGGCGAGCCTTCGCTCTCTCCATCAGCGCTGTCCCGATCCCGCGGCGCTGGTGCTCGGGTCCGACGTATAGGTGCTCCATGAACTCGACCCCGGCTCGCGTGCCGAGCGCTGTGAAGCCGGCGACGACGCCATCTGCCTCCGCGACCCAGACTTCCTTGTCCGGAAGGACGACCTCGCGCAGGTAACGGCGATCGTCTTCCGGCGTGTGCAGGTCGGGAAGCCATGGCATGGCTCCTCGCATCGCCGCGCGAAGGATTCCGGCGAGTGCATCGGCGTCCTCTGGCCGGGCCGGTCGCAGCACCCGCGTACTCTACGGCCGTGCCGCGCGAACGCGACGAGCCGGTCCGGCTGACGAGGATCTACACGCGCGCCGGCGACGCGGGGGAGACGTCGCTCGGCGACGGCTCGCGGGTCTCGAAGCGCGACGGGCGCATCGCCGCGTTCGGCACGGTGGACGAGCTCAACGCGACGCTCGGAGTGGTGCTCGCAGGCGAATGCCCAACCGAGATCCGCGACGTGCTCGCTCGCGTGCAGAACGAGCTGTTCGACCTCGGCGCCGACCTCGCGGTTCCGCTCGAGCACGACGATAGGCTGCGCACGACGCAGGAGCAGGTCGACGAGCTCGAGCTCGACTGCGACCGCTTCAACGCGGAGCTCACCGAGCTCAAGAGCTTCGTGCTTCCCGGAGGGACGCAGGCCGCGGCGCAGCTCCACGTCGCGCGAACCGTGTGCCGCCGGGCCGAGCGCGAGGCTCTCGCGGCGTCCACGGAGCACGCGCTCAGCGCGCTTGCGCTCGTCTACCTCAACAGGCTTTCGGACCTGCTCTTCATCCTCGCCCGCACGGCGAACGCGTCCGCCGGCGACGAGCCGCTGTGGAAGCCGGGAGGGTCGCGCTAGGCCGTCAGGCGACAGCGGGCCAGCTGGCCCCGAGCCACTCGACGAGCTCCTCGGCGCGCCTCGGGGTCGCCACGTAGAAGCCCTGCGCGTAGTCGCAGCCCCACTCGTGGAGCACCCTCCACGCGTCGCGGGTCTCGACGCCCTCCGCCACGACCGTGAGGCCGAGCGCGTGGCCGATGTCGATCATCCCGCGGACGAGTGCGGCGTCGGTCTGGCTCCGGCCGACCCCGTGGACGAAGCCGACGTCGATCTTGAGCTCGTCGAGCGGCAAGACGCGTAGCGCGGCGAACGAGGCCGCCCGCCCGGCATCGTCGAGAGACAGGCGTACGCCCATGGCGTCGAAGCGGCCGAGGACCTCCTCGTCGATGTGCGTGCCGGCTCCCGGCCCGGACGGCACGACCTCGAGCGTGACCTGCGGCGAGGTCGGATCGACGGCGCGAAGGAGCTCGGCGAGGCCGTCGGCGAACTGCGAGTCGTCGAGGAGGCGGTACGGGATGTTGATGGAGACGCCGAGGTTGTGGCCCGCCTTCGCCCACTGCTGGGCCGAGTCGAGCGCATCGGCGACCACGAGGAACGTCAGCTCGCGGACGAGCGGCGTGCGCTCGACGTGCGGGACGAACTCCGCGGGCGGTACGAGCCCTCCGTCCGGCAACGTCCGGCGGATGAGCGCTTCGGCCGAGCGCGGCATCCCGGTCGCGAGCTCGAGGATCGGCTGGTAGACGACGAGCAGCTCGTTCTTCTCGAGCGCGGACTCGACGTCCCGCACGATGCCGGCGTCCACGCCGCGGCGGAGCAGGACGTTCTCGTCGCTCGTGTCCCGCTTCGTCGCGTACATCTGGCCGTCGGCACGGGCGAGGAGCTCCTGGGCGCTCGAGCCGTCGTCGGGGAACACCGCGAATCCGATGCTCCCATCGATCTCGACGGCCGCGCCCTCGACGCGGAAAGGGCGCCGGAGCGCGTTCTGGAGCCGGCCGACGAGCGCACTTGCCCGCTCGTCGCTTCCCGTGCCCATCGAGAGTACGACGAACTCGTCGCCGCCGACCCGGGCGACCGTGTCCGCCTCCCGCACGATCGCCTCGAAGCGGCGCGCGAGCGACTTCAGGACGAGGTCGCCGGCGCGGTGGCCGCGGACGTCGTTCACGTCCTTGAACCCGTCGAGATCGACTGCGATCAGGGTGAACGGCTCACCCGAGCGGCGTGAGCGCCGGAACGCCTGCTCGATGCGGTCGTCCAGGAGAACGCGATTCGGCAGTCCGGTGAGGGGATCGCGGAGGGCTTCCGAGTGGGCGCTGCCGAGCCGCCAGTTGAGGAACACGCCTGCGCCGGCCGCGAAGAACGTGAACACGACGAGCGCAGCGACCACGTAATCGGGCGTCTCGCGGAAGACCGCGGTGAAGAAGCTTGCACCAAGCACGAGCGCGGCGAGGCTGAGCGCCCACGCGAACGTGCTTCTCAATTGCCGCCGCCTTGTTCGGATTGTCACTCCGTCGCCGTTCTGCCCCACCGCCGGGGCTGCCGCATGTCTTTCCGACAGTAGTGCCGGATCGACTCGTCATCGTCCCCAGAACGAGGGACGGGCATCCCCTGGGGGAGGGAACACCACCCCCGTGCTCCGGGCAGGATCCCGCGCGCTACCGCGGAACTCGACAGCGTGGATCTCGCTGCAGGGGTCGTCGGGCTGCTCCTGGGCGCGCTCGTCGCTCCCGTCGCGGACCGCATCGCGACGAACGCACCGCTCCACGACCCGCTGCTTCGGAGCGTGCCTCGGTCGCCGCGACTGCCGCTCGTGCTGCTCGGCACGGCGCTGCTCGGAGGCGCGTGCGGCCTCGTTTTCGGGTTCACGGTCGAGGCGGCGGCTGCGACGCTGCTCTGCTGGGTCCTCGTCGTCGTCACGCGCACCGACCTGGAGCATCGGTTGATCCCGGACCTGGTCGTCCTCCCGGGAACCGTTGCCGTGCTCGCCCTGCGTACGATCGACGACCCGAGCGTCGAGTGGATCCTGAGCGCGCTCGGTGCGGGCCTCGTGTTGTTCCTCGTCGTCCTCGTGTATCCGCGCGGGCTCGGGATGGGGGACGTCAAGCTCTCCGCGCTTCTCGGGGCGGGTCTGGGGATCTCGGTGATCGTCGCGATGTTCGTCGGCTTCTTCGCCGCGTTCGTCCCAGCCGCGGTTCTCTTTGCGCGACACGGGAAGGACGCGCGGAAGTCCGCGATCCCGCTCGGTCCGTTCCTGGCCTTGGGAGGCGTGATCGCACTCTTCTGGGGCGACGCCGTTCTCGACTGGTACCGCGAGCTCGGCACCGGGTAAGCGCTTCGTGAAGCAGGGCGTACGGAGGCTGTAGCGCTGCGCCCCCGACGCCGATAACCACGCCATGGAGCGTGCCTCTGCGGTTGCGCGCACGGTCCGGCCGATCGACGTCGGTCTCCTCGCGGCTGCGGCGCAGCGAGCGGCGGACGAAGCTGCTGTGCACGACGAGCCTGCCACGGCGATCGAGGCCGCGACCAAGGCCCTGTACGAAGCGGTCGCCGGTGCGATGCCGTCTGTCTTCGTCCTCGAGCACGGCCGCCTCTGGCTGATCGCGCAATCCGGCTACGCCGTGGTGCCGGACGGAATCACGGTCGAGAGCGGGATCATCGGCCGCGCTGTACGTCAGTCCCGAGCTCAGCACGCGACCGACGTCCACACGGACCCCGACTACGTGCAGGCGCTCCCAGGCGTGGTCTCCGAGCTCGCGATCCCGCTCCGGGCGGGTCGAGACGTGATCGGGATCCTCAACGTCGAGTCGGAGCGCGCGCTCCCGGACGGGGCTGTCGAGGCGCTCAGGCCGCTCGTGCGTGCGCTGTCACCACTGACCGCTGCGCTCCGTGCGAACCGCACGCTCGACCTGTCGGCGCTCGCGCGGCTCTTCGTCCATCTTGGAAGCCTCCGTGCGCCAACCGATATCGCTGCCCTCGCCGCGGCCTCGCTTCCGCGCGTCCTGCCCGTCGAGGCAACACAGATCGTCGTCTGGAACGACCTCGGTGCCTCGGCGGAGCTCGCGTCGTGGACATCGGAGGCCGGAACGCGGTCACCTCTCTCCGCCGACGAGATCGAGATCGCTCGGGCGCAGTCGGATCCGAGCATGGTCTGTCAGGTGCTGGAGCTCGAGCGAGGAACGGAGCGCAGAGCGGCCGTCGTCTGGCTTCCGCTGCGCGCGAACGCGGGCGAGCTCGGAGCGATGGTGGGAGTGAGCCCGCAGTCGACGTCCGTCGATCCCAACGTGCTCGATACCGCGGCCGTCCTCGCTGCGCATGTCGCCGCGTCGCTCGACGCAGCCTTCGCACTCCAGCGCGAGCGACTCAGCGCGGTCACGGATCCGCTCACCCGCATTCTGAACCGACGCGGCCTCGAGGAACGGTTGGACCGCGAGGTCGCCGTGGCGCAGGGCCGGCGAGTGCCGCTGAGCCTCCTCGTCATCGACTGCGACGACTTCAAGGAGATCAACGACCGGGCCGGCCACGAATTCGGCGACTCGCTGCTGCGGGAGGTCGCCGACGTGCTCTCGCGCTGCATCCCGGACGGCGCCGAGGCTGCGCGGCTCGGCGGCGACGAGTTCGTCGTCATGCTCCCTGGAGCAGGCTCGGACGCGGCGGAGGCTCTCGGCGCCCAGACTCGCGCGCTGCTCGCCGACAGCCTGACTGATGCGGGGTACCCGCTGAGGATCTCCGCCGGCGTGTCGACGTACCCGTTCGACGGCGCGACTGCGACCGAGCTGCTCCGAGCGGCCGACCAGGCAATGTACGCCGCGAAGGCGGCCGGCAAGGATCGAGTCGCATCGTTTCGTGAGCTCACGGGCGCCGCGCCTGCGATCGCCTCCGAGTCGGCAGGAGCGCTCGCTGGTCGGAGCCGCGGACGGAACGACAGCACGGGAGCCGTGCTCGCCGACGCGATGGCGGCCGCGAGCTCGATCGAGGCGGAGGAGACCGCCGACGCTGTCTACACCAGGCTGTGCAAGACCCTCGTGTTCGTGGTGGGGGTGACGGCCTGCTCCGCGTCTCGGGTCGTCGGCGACCTCATCGTCGACGCCACCGAGCACGCGATTCGCGAGGTCTCGCTCGGCGACGAGGCCGCCTACCGCATCGCCGACTTCCCGCTCACCGCCGAGGTGCTGCGCTCCGGCGAGCCGCGAGCGGTCGCGTTCGCCGACGGTGACGTCGACCCGTCCGAGGCGTTCATCCTCCGTGACCTGGGCATGAACGCGCTCCTGATGCTTCCCGTGCGCGTCGGCGGGAGGTCCTGTGGTCTCGTCGAGCTGTACGAGATGCGCCATCGCCGCTTTACGGACGAGGACGTCGCGGTCGCGAAGTTCCTCGTCGCGCAAGCCGAGCGCCGTCTCGAGGCGGTCGGCGACTCCGCGGACGCGCGCCGGCGGCTCGCCGTCTACGAGCTTCCGGGCGGGGAGCCGTC
The DNA here is from genome assembly GCA_963787855.1 of uncultured Gaiellaceae bacterium. GTDB lineage: Bacteria > Actinomycetota > Thermoleophilia > Gaiellales > Gaiellaceae > GMQP-bins7. The sequence goes on along the minus strand of CAWBER010000014.1, from coordinate 177,213 downwards.
GAGGCGCGGGCCGCGGGTGAGGTAGGCGCACCGCCGGGTGTCGCCCGGCAGCGGCGAGCGGCCGATCCTGGTGACGACGAAGACGGCGTCTGCGACCTCGAGCTCGAGCCCCGCCGACAGCGGAACCGCGTCGAGCTCCACGAGCACGTACTCCGCACCAGGCACGAGCGCGAGCTCCACCTGCTCGTTCTCGGGACGGAGCCGCGGCGCGGCCGCTTCCCGTTCGGCAAGCTCGGCCTCGCGCGCGTCGAGAGCGCGCTCGCGCCGCTCGACCGCGGCGCGCTTGAGCTCGACGGCGCCGAGCTCCTGGCGCCGTTCTCCGAGCTCCTCCTCGGCCTGGGCAAGCTCCTTCTCGCGCGTGGTCAGCTCGCGGAGGTACCCGGCGAGCTCTTCCTCTCTCGCCTCGAGGTCGGAGGTGCCGAGGCGCAGTATGCGTTCGACCGAGGCGCGCGAGTCCCGCAAGAGCTCTTCGCGGCGCTCGAGCTCCGCGATCGACGCATGGAGCTGCTCCGCGTGTGCGTCGAGCTCTCGGCGCCGCTGAGCGAGGAGCTCTTCGAGCCGCTCCTCGGGATTCGACCCCGATGCGAGCACACGTCGAACGAGCCCTCCGCGGCGTTCCTCCTCACTGCTGGAGTCGTGGCTGGTCATCCGGGTAGCGCGGCCGATGCGTGCAGTGCCGGCGGAACGATCCTAAGCCGTCGAGTTCGGAGCGATCCGCCGGCCCAGCGCGACTTCTTCGGGGTCGATTCGACTCCTTCAGCATGCATCTCCCGTCGGAGGTTAAAGGTCTCGGCCCGCGAAACCGATATGCGCCTTATGGACACCCAGGGCGCACGGCTTCTCGCCGCCCGGCTACGGGCCGGTGTGGCGATCGGAGCGAGGATCGAGCTCGTCGAGGATCCTCGGGACGACTCCCGCCTGAGTGCCGGCGATCGCGGCGTCGTCGACCAGATCGACGAGCAGGGCCGCGTCGTCGTCTCCTGGGATCGCGGCTTCGCCTCGGAGATCGATCCGCACGCGACGCCGATCCATACGCTCGCCGCGTAGGCGCGCGCGACCCTCACGACGTTCCGGCTCGGCCCTCCCGGAGCCCGAAGTCCGCGGTGACGACGATTGCCTCGGCGCCCCCGAACGTCGCGGGCGCGCTCGAGTCGTACAGGACGCCGATGCCCGTGTCGCGCCACGTCGGCGAGAGGATGATCGCGCGGTGGGAAGGCGAGTCGAGCCAGGCCGTGACGATCGCCTCGGCGTCGACGAAGCGACCCTGGCTGGCCATGAGCGCCTCGCCGACGGACCACCGTGCGTAGCCGGCGTTCGTGTAGTGACGCCTGATGCGCTCGCTGAACGCGGTGCCGTCCACCGAGTCGTGGCTGAAGAAGCCGTGCGCCAGCATCGCCTGCGAGTGACTGCGGGCGGCCGTTCTGAGGGCCGGTGCCGCGCGGAGCGGGCCGAGCCCGCGCGCGGCGCGGACGCGGTTCATCTCACGCACCACGGCCGCCTCGAGCATGGCACGGCGCTCGACCTTGGTCGGGGCGCCGGGCGTTGCCACGGGCGACGCGACGAGGACGGTCGCCGATACGAGAGCGAATACGACGAGGAAGCGCATGCGTGGAAACGAGATCGGCCGTTTCCGGGTGCAAGCCCTCCCTCGGACGGGTGAGGCGCGAGCCGCGCCTCAGGTCACTTCTCTTTCGGGCCTCCGGCCTTGTCGGCCGACTGCTCTTTCGGGCCTCCGGCGTTCGGCTGAGTGGTGCCGGTCGGAGCTGCTTCGGGCGTCGTCTGGGTGGTGGGCGGCGGCGCCGTGTCCTTCGTCTCCTTGGGCGGAGTCACTTTGGGCTCCGGCGTGCCATGCGTTTGCTGCCCGTTCGCGCTCGGTGTTGCGCCACGCTGCGTCTTCGTCGCCTTCCGCTCCGCCGACGCTGCGCGCTTCTGGGCGCTGACGGCCTGTCCGCGCGCTGCGGACTTCGTCTTCTGGGCCTGCGCGCGCGCCCGACGTGCGGCCGCCGCCTTCGCCTTCGCGTTGGCCGTGGTCTGGCCCGGGGCGGAGAGCTTTCCGCGCGCAACGCCGTTTCCGGGCACCGAGACACCACGCGGCGCGACCTGACCGAGCCTGAGGCCCGGGCTCTGAGACGTGACGCCATTCGCCTTCGCGGGCTTCTTGTCGACCTCGCTCGACCCGGCGACGCCGACGCCTCCTACGACACCGGCGGCTGCGACGACCGCGGCCACCTTCAGGCCGACCCCGCCCGCGAGGACACCGCCCGACGTGCCGGCAGCCATCCCGCCGGCGCTCACGCCGACGCCGGCGCCAACCGCGGCCGCTCCGGCACCCGCTCCCGCGGTGATCGGGACGACGGCGGCCGAAGCTGTCCCTTCGAGTCCCTTGAACAACGTCAGCGACAGCGGAATGGGCACGAGCGCGAGCCCGCGGAGCGCCGAGCGGTGGCGCTCTTGCGATCGGGCGAAGCTGGCACAGTCCGGGCACTCCGCGAGATGGTCTCGGAGGCGGCGCTTCTCCTTGCGTCCGAGACGCCCGTCGACCGACCGGGAAACGGCGAGCTGCGCGTCGGTGCAGGTGAGCTGGTGCTCGAGCTCCTCGGCGAGCGAGCGGCGGGCTCGGAACAGAAGCGTCTCGAGCGCCGACGTCGTCACGCCGAGGATCTCGGCGATCTCCACGTATGAGCGGCCCTCGAATTCACGGAGCACGATCGCCTGACGCTGCTGCGGCGGAATCTTCGAGAGCGCGGTGAGCAGCTCGCCGACGCTCGGTCCGTCGTCGTCCTGCGGCTCGGCGTGGGGGATCCGGTCGTCGAGCTCGACCTGCCGGGGCCTCGACTGCTCCTGCCGGAAGCGCTGCTTGATCGCGTTGCTCGCGATGGTCAACAGCCAGTTCGACGGCTTCCGCGGCTTCACGCCCTGCTCGAGCGCGCGGTATGCGTTCAGGAACGTCGTCTGCGTGACGTCCTCCGCATCGGCGTGGTTGCCGAGCACGGCGAACGCGTAGCGATAGACCTCGGCGACGTGCGCGCGGTAGAGGTCGTCGATCTCGCGCGAAGCGAGATGGCCCGTCTCGGTTACGGCCATGCCTCTCAACCGTCGTCTAGCGCCGAACGAGCCGCAACCCACCTCACATGTTCTTAACACTCGGAACGCGCAAGTTCCGTGGCTCGAGGACGTCTTCCTGGTGTCACGCACGAAATTCAAAGACGGAGACCTCACATGACCCGGACACTCATCGTTCTCGCTGCGTTCCTCACCCTGTCCGTGCCGGCGGCCCTTGCGGCCCCGCCGGAGGGCAAGGGCAAGCCCGAGAGCCCCGGCAAGAGCGCTGCGGCGCCGGGCCAGCAGGCCACCAAGAACGCTGCGAAGGCGTGCAAGGCCGAGCGTGCGCTCGACCCGGCGGCCTTCAAGACGAAGTACGGCACGAACGCCAACAAGTCGAACGCCTTCGGCAAGTGCGTCTCCGGCAAGGTGAAGAAGGCGGAGGAGCAGGCCGAGACCGCGGAGGCACGCGAGAACGCGGCCAAGACGTGCAAGGCCGAGCGCGCGCTCGACCCGGAGGCCTTCAAGACGAAGTACGGCACGAACGCCAACAAGTCGAACGCCTTCGGCAAGTGCGTCTCCAAGCTTGCGAAGAAGGCCACGACGGGCTGAGCCGACCGGGCACATCAGGATCCGCAACAGGGGCGGCGGCACCAGTTGCGGCGGTAGGGGGAAGAGACGAAGGAGGTCGGGAGGCCTCCTTCGTCGTGTTCGGGCTAGTGCCGATGGTGGCAGTCGGGTGTCAGACACCGTGTCTGACACTGACGCTCAGCCGAGTTCACGCCTGAGCCGTCTCGCGAGCCAGCGGTCTGTAGCCGTCTCTGCGCAAGGCTCGGCTCGGCGGCAATGCGCTCGAGTAGAGCTTCGAGGGCCAGGAAGCCCGGTGGATCGGATCGCCCGATCGACGGTGCGTAGCTACTCCAACGCCAGTGTTCTGGCTCGCTCGCGACACCTGCCCGAACCGGATTGAGGTGAACGTAGACGAGCGCTGCAAGGAGATGATCCTCGGACTGGATCTGCTTTGAATAGAAGCGCGTGTGAAAGACGTTTCCCTGTCTTTCGTGACGCTTGTTGAACTCGCGGGCGTACGGGGCGAGCAGCCATTGCATTCCGAGCCCCAGGTTTGCCACCGGCGTTCCGAGGATGACGTGGAAGTGTGAGTCGAGGAGGCAGTACGCGAGGCACGACCAGCGATGGCGGAGCACAGTACTTCCCATGCGCGCGAACAGCAGCTCCCGGTCGACGTCGTCTCGCACGATCGGTTGCCCGCCGATGCCCTTGGCGATGACGTGGTGCGTCGCGCCGGCAGCGTCGACTCGTTGCGCGCGTGGCATTGCTCCATCGTGCAGGCACGAGGTGGCCTCCGCGAGATGGCCGGTTTGGCCGTGTGGGAAAAGAGCCACTTCGGTGTCAGACACTGTGTCTGACACCTGGCGAGTCGCGTTTATGACGCGACTAGCGGCTCCCAGCGCGGGAGCGTGATCTTGAGCGACGTCGGGCCGCCGGGACGGCTCTCGAGCTCGAACGTCCCGCCGACCATCCGGACTCGCTCGCCGATGCCGACGAGCCCGAGGCGCCCGCGCTGCGCGGCTTTCGCGAGCGCACGCTCGACCTCGAAGCCCATCCCGTCGTCCACGATCTGCAGCTCGATGGCGCTCCGCCGGGCACGCACGCGGACGGTCACCGAGGTCGCGCTTGCGTGCTCGCGCACGTTGGCGAGCGCCTCCTGGATCGCGCGGAAGACCGTGATCCGCTGCGCGGACGACAGCGAGTCGGGGTCGCCTCGGATCTCGAGATCGGCAGCGATCGCCGGTCCTCTCCGAGAAGGTGTCGACCTCGCGATGGAGGATCTCGCCGAGCGGGCGGCTGATGACGCTCTTCGTCTCGAGCGAATGGGCGATCTCGCGGAGCTGCCGGTCGAGCTCGACGAGCCGCGCGGAGAGGTCGTCGAAGCGGCCGTGCGCCTGCTCGCGGTAGTCCTCGAGGACGAAGGGATACACCTGCTGCTGGAGGAGCTTCACGTCGCCTGCGAGAGCGAGGACGTCCTGAATCGGCCCGTCGTGGAGATCGAAGCCGAGGCGCGTGAGCCGGCGCTCGGCCGAAGACGTGAGCGTTTGCTCGCGGCTCGCCGAGTAGCCGAGCAGGTGCTCGCGCTCGATGACCGGGCTCAGCGCCGCTGCAATCTGGAGCAGGTAGGCGTCAGCGACGGCTTGCTCGGCTGAGCCGACTCGCCCGACGATCGCGGCGTACGACTCGCCGAAGCGGAGCACGGTCGCCGACCGGAGCTGCGAGCCACCGAGCAGCGAGAGACGCGACCTCTGACGCAGTGTCGCCTTCGCCTCCGCGCGCGTGCGCCGGCTCGGACGCGCCCTCGCCGCCGAGCGTCACCAAGCAGTCGAGACCTCCCGGAGTCCGCGTCCAGAGCGACACGTCGCTGAGCACGTCCAGCCCCAGCAGGAGCCCGAGCTGGAGCTCGATCGCCAAGAGCGGCGGGAGCTCGAGCAGGCGCGGATGCCCGACGACCTCGCGGAAGAGGACGTAGCGCGCGGCCGACAGCGGCAGCGCGCACGCCTCGGCGATCGCAGCGCCGGCGCCCCGCACGTCGGCTTCGTCGAGCTCGAGCGCCGCGCCCAGCTCGACGATCGCGGTCGCCGCGTACCAGACCGACGCGAGGCCGTCGCCGACCTCGTCGTCCGCGTAACCCGCGTGAACACGCCGCGCGTCGGCGAGGACCGATCCGAGAACCGGCCGGATCTCGTCCGTGCAGCCTTCCAGGAAATAGGCGTGGAGCCGCTCGAGGCGCTCCTCAGGCCCGCGGTACGCGTGACGCTCGGGCAGGGAACGGGGGAGGGGCGCCGTCCCCCCGGAACCGATCTGCGTGCCTGCCTCGGTCATATACGAGCTACCGCCTCATCTTCGTGAGTTCTCGCACGAATTCAACGCTCCTGCGTCCCCCGAGCTCACATTCACCGCGCCGGTGACACGACTCCCACGGCGCGCTCCGAGAGATGGCGCTCGACGTCGAGAAGCAGCTCCTCCGTCTCGTTCCAGCGATCGAACACGCGAACGCCCGTCGGGCTCTTCCCTCCGGTGTCCGCCGCGATGACGACGGGGACCTCCGGACGGCGCGCCCTCGTCGCGTTCGCCGTCCGCAGTGCATCCGCGACCGCGTCGGCGCCGTCGAGCACGACGAGGTCGACGCTCGGGTCGAGGACCGCCTCGGGAAGGCGCTCGGGGTGCGTCAGCTCCTCGACCTCGAGATCGCGTCCGCCGAGCAGGAACCGCGCCAGGCGCAGGAAGCGCGGGTCGCGACTCACGACGAGGATGCGGGCGCGAGGCTCGTCGTCCTCGTCGTCGAACTCGACGGTGCCGCGCTCGGCGCGAGCGTCGGCAGCGCTGCGCGACGCCCATGCGACGCGGTCGCCGACCTCCAGGCCACGGCGCCTGCATTCGCCCGCCGCCATCTCCACGACCTCTCGCGCACCACGGCACGAGACGGTCCGCCACGGGCCGACCTCGTGCTCGACCCGGATCACGACCTGATCGGCGTCGAGGAAGACGGCGTCGATGGGGAAGCGCATGAACGCCGTGTGGATGCTCCAGCCGGGCCGCAGCACCATGCCCTCGCCCTGGCGGAGGTACTTGCGGCCGAGGAGCCCGCGCATCCTCCGGTGGGCGCGATCCGCGACGACGACGCGCTCGCAGACGATCCGGCCATCCTCCCGGCGGAGCGTCAGCGTTGCCATGTCGTCGGCCTCCCTCTCTAGGCGTTCAGACTCAGCCGAGTGCGTCGACGATGTTGATCATCATCGGCGTCAGAATCACGATGAAGAGCGCGGGGAAGATGAAGAAGATCAGCGGGAAGAGCATCTTGATCGGCATCTTCTGCGCCCGCTCCTCGGCCATGGCCCGGCGGCGCTTGCGCATCTCGAGCGAGAGGTTGCGCATGGTCGTCCCGATCGAGACGCCGAGGCGCTCGCCCTGGGTGATGGCGCGGACGAAGATGCGCATGTTCGGCGCGTCCGCACGACGGCCGAGGCTCTCGATCGCCTGACCGACGGAAAGGCCCATGCGCTGCTCCTGGAGGGTGAGACGCAGCTCCTGCCCGAGCGGGTCGGACATGCTCTCGGACGCGACGCGCATCGACGCGAGGATGCCGAGACCGGCCTCGATCGTGACGACGAGCAGGTCGATCATGTCGGGCATCTGCTTGTCGATCAGCTCCATGCGCTTCCGCCGCTTGAGCTCGACGTAGTACACGGGCGCGAACCAGCCGCCGACACCGGCGGCGACGGCGAGCACGACCGCGAAGATGATCGAGCCGCCCATTGCCGGGACGAGCCACAGGAGGAGCAGCGAGAACGCGATTGCGCACAGCACCTGGTAGCCGAGGACCTTGCGCGGCGTCGTGCCGTACATCCCGGCGGAGATCAGCTTCTCGCGGATCTTCTCCTCGCCGAGCCTGCCGGTGCGGCGGGCAGCCCAGTCTCCGATCCGCCCGGCCATCGAGTCGAGCGGGCGACGCGCGGTGGACTCCTCCGAGCCGCCCGTCGTCTCGGCGACGTAGCCGTACGTCTGGATCTGGTCGATCGTGGCGGACGAGCCGCGAGCCTTGCCGAGGTTGACCGACCAGGATCATGACGCCCGCTCCGAGGAGGAGCACGCCTGCGATTGCGATCAGCTCGAGACCCATCTCACACGTCCATTTTCGCGATTTGCTTGATCCACAACGACCCGATCAAGACCATGAATGCTCCGACGACGAGCGCGATCTTCCCGACCAGAGTACTCGATCATCGGATCGAGGTAGTCGCCTCCGGTGAAGCTGAGCGCGAGGAGCACGAAGATCGGAAGCCCGGTCAGGATCCAGCGCGAGATCCGCGCCTGGGCCGTCAGCACGTCGACGAGGCGGCGCAGCTCCATCCGGCCGCGGATGACCTCGGCGACGCGGTCGAGCACCTCGGCGGTGTTACCGCCGGCCTCACGCTGCAGCCGCATGACGAGCGCAAGCTGCTCGGCGTCGTAGCTCTCCATCCGGCGCGCCATGACCATGAGGGCGTCGTCGATGGGGACGCCGAGCTGCTCGTCCTGGAGGACGCGGCGAAACTCCGTCTTCGACGGCTCGATGGCGCTGTCCACCATGACCGAGAGGGCGCCCATCGTCGAGTGGCCCGTTCGCATCGCGCCGGCGAGCACGTCGAGGTTGTCCGCGAGCTGCTCCTCGAACGCCCTGCGCATCTTCGAGACCCGCCGCTTGACGATGAACCGCGTGACGAACGGCGCGGCGAGACCGGCAAGCAGGCCCCAGAGCGACTGCTGCCAGGCGGCGACGACGAGCGAGGTGAGGATCCCGCCGACGATCGTCCAGCCGATGATCGCGAGCGGCGAGAGCTTGAAGCCCCCGAGATCGACGTCGGTCTCGAACCGCTGATACCAGCGCTGGTCGCCGACCGTGCGCTGCGCCGTGTCGGCGAGCATGGCGGTGACCTCGGCGCGCCGGAGGCGCGACTCCTCCTCGCTCGGCACCGTGACGTACGCCGACATGCGGCGCCGAAGCGAGCGGTTGCGGACGTCGATGGCGGAGAAGATCGCGAACGCGACGAGCGCGAGAATCGACACGACCACGAAGATCATCAGCCAGGGCGACGTGATGACCTCGTCGACCCAGGTCGTCTCGAACGTGCCCTGCGGCGTGAAGTCGAGAGGCGGGGTCGTGTAGGTCGTCGGTGGCGGGAGCCAGCCCGGGGCTCACCGCGCTCACCGTCGCCTTCACGTTCGGCGGGAGAAGCGAGCGGTAGCTGACGACGTACTCGCGCGAGAGCTGCTGTCCGATCGCCGTGAAGATGGGCTCGAGCTGCTCCGGGGTCGCGCTCTCGACGTACGTGCCGTTCGTGGCATTCGCGACGCTCTGGAGGGTCTCGGCGTTGTACTCGGGCGACTGCAGGCCGACCGAGATGACGCGGACGTTGGCGGCGTTCAGAGCGGCGATCGTCTCCTCACGCGATGCCTGGACGAAGCGACGATGTCCGTCCGAGAGCAGCACGGCAGTCGTGCGGGCGTAGCCCTCCTCCTCGGCCAGGCGCGACGCCTCGATGAGGGCGTCGTAGATGCGCGTGCCTTCTGTCGTTTGCGGGGCCTCTGCGATGGCCGCAGAAAGCTCGCCCGACTCCGTCGTGAAGTCGGTGAGCACCGTCACGTCGCGGTTGTAGGCGATGACCGCGACGGGCAGCTCGTCCTTGCGCTGCGCCATGAACGCCCGCGCGGCCGCCATCGCGGCCTCGATCGGCTCGCCGGCCATGCTGTTCGACGCGTCGATCAGCAGGACCGCGCCGCTCGACTTCGAGCCGCTGTCGACCGAGAGCCCGGAGACGGCGCCGCCGTTCTCCGTGACGTCGAGGCTGTTCAGCTGCGTCGCGGTCGGCGTGCGGTACAGCCAGACGCGGTCAGGGAACTCGGAGTCCTGCGCCTCGGTGAGCGTGGGGGAGCCGCCGCCCTGGCCCGTCGCCAGCGCCGGAAGCGCGAGCGCGGCCAGGGCCGCGCACGCAATCGCAAGCCGCAGACCGAGCTTCACGCCGTCGCGCCCCTGCGCTCGTCGAGTGAGTGGACGCGCTCGCCGAACATGCTCTGCGGGAGCTCGATGCCGCGCTTGCGGAACTTCTCGAGGAACACCGGCCGCAGGCCGGTCGGCTTGAGGCCGCCCGTGATCGTGCGGTCGGGCGCGACCGAGTCGATCTCGAACTCGAAGATGTCCTGGAGCTGGATGACGTCCGACTCCATGCGCAGGACCTCCGTGACCGCCACGACGCGCCTCGACCCGTCCTCCATGCGGTCGACGTGCACGAGGAGGTCGAGCGCCGCGGCGATGTGCTGGCGGATCGCCCGCAGCGGAAGGTCGTAGCCGGCCATCATCACCATCGTCTCGATGCGGTGGAGACCGTCACGAGGCGAGTTGGAGTGCACCGTCGAGAGCGAGCCGTCGTGCCCCGTGTTCATCGCCTGGAGCATGTCGAGCGCCTCGGCGCCGCGAACCTCGCCGACGATGATGCGGTCCGGCCGCATACGCAGCGAGTTGCGCACGAGGTCGCGGATCGGGATGTGACCCTCGCCCTCGATGTTCGGCGGGCGCGCCTCGAGCCGGAGGACGTGGCGCTGGTGCAGCGAGAGCTCGGCAGCGTCCTCGATGGTCACGATCCGCTCGTTGTTCGGGATCGAGGCCGAGAGCGCGTTCAGGAGCGTCGTCTTGCCCGAGCCCGTACCGCCGGAGATGAGCATGTTGCACTGGGCCTCGATGCAGCGGGCCAGGAACTCGACCGACTGCTCGGAGAGCGAGCCGATGTTGATCATGTCCTCCATCGAGAGGCGCCGGCGGCTGAACTTCCGGATCGTGAGCAGCGGGCCCGGAGAGCGAGAGCGGCGCGATGATCGCGTTCACGCGGCTCCCGTCCGGGAGGCGTGCGTCGACCATCGGCGACGACTCGTCGATGCGCCGGCCGATCTGCGACACGATCTTGTTGATGATGCGGCGCAGGTGCGACTCGTCGGTGAAGCGCACCGTCGTCTCGTAGAGCTTGCCGCCGCGCTCGATCCAGACGTCGTCCGGGCCGTTGCACATGACCTCGGTGATCGAGTCGTCCGCGAGCAGGCGCTCGAGCGGCCCGTAGCCGAGGATGTCGTCGAGGATCTCCGACGTGAGGCGCTCGCGGTCCTCGCGGGCGATGCCGGGCTCGTCGTTCAGGAGCCGGCGCACGTCCGCGGTCACGCGGTCGCGGAGCTCGTTGGGGTCGACGGCGATGTTGAAGAGCTGCGGCCCGAGCTCGGAGATGACGCTCATGTGCACGCGGTTCTTCAGCTCGGCGAACGGCTCCTGGTCTCTGAGGGGGCCTCGCTGGCTCGAGATTCGCTCGTGAAGTTCCATGACTTAGCCCTTTCTTCCGAAGAGCCGGCGGCGGGAGGAGGGGGAGGAAGTCGACGACTCGGAGGCTGCGGCTGCAGCCATCGCGGGCACCGGCTCCGCGACCTGATCCGAGCCCATCAGCAGCGTCGTGAGGCGACCGAAGGCCTCGGCCGGCTCCGACTGCGGGCGGGCGACGACGATCGGGATGCCCTCGTTGACCGTGCGCGGAATCTCGCGGTCGGACGGGATGAAGACATCCGGCGTCCGTCCCAGGACCGCCTCGACATCGGACTGGCTGATGCCGACTCGGCTGTGCGCGCGGTTGAGGAGCAGGTAGATGCGGTCGGGGTCGTACTTCATGAGCTCGAGCGTCTCGAGCCCGAGCTTCGTGTTCTTGAGCGAGAGCGAGTCGAGCATCCCGACCATGACGATGTCGGTCGAGTGGTCGATCGACGTGATCACCTCGGCGGTGAAGCCCGGAGGCGTGTCGACGACCACCCAGTCGTAGTTCTGGCGGAGGATCGCGTAGATCTCGCGCAGGAGCTCGGCGCCGACGGCGCTCGCCTGATCGGGGCGCCGCGGGCGCGATGAGCGTGTGCACGCCCGAGGAGTGGTTGCGCCATGAACGCCTGGAGCTTGTCCCAGTCGAGCGCGCCCGGAGACTGGGCGAGGTCGTACACCGTCTTCTCCGGGGGCAGACCGAGGCAGAGCGCCACGTCGCCGAACTGGAGGTCGAGGTCGATGAGCGCCACCTTCTCGCCGCGCTGGGCGAGGCTCACCGAGAGGTTCGTCGAGGTCAGCGTCTTGCCGGTGCCGCCCTTCGGCCCGAGGATGCAGACGAGCCGCGAGTTCTCGTTCTGCAGGGGCGTGTCCGCACCCTGCTTGCGGGCCATGAGCTTGTGGATCTCGAAGCGGATCTGCTCCGGCGTCGCCGGGAGCATGACGATGTCGTCTGCGCCGGCCTCGAACGCGCGCCTGAGGAAGCCGTTGGGCGACCCGTGCCCGAGCACCATCACGTTCAGCTCGGGGTTCTGGCGGGCCACCCCGTCCAGGAGCAGCAAGGCGCGGTCCGAATAGCCGGCGCAGGCGACGAGGAGCAGATCGGCGACGCCGCCGCGCAGCCACGCTCATCGCCTCCTCGGCGCCGGAGACGACGGCGACGACGTTGAAGTCCTCGCCGCCGGGCAGCGAGTCCTTCACGTCCTCTGCGTCGACTCCGGGCTCGACGGCGAGGAGTGCTTGTACCGGGCGGCTCGGCATCAGATCGTACTTCCCTTCTACCTCAGCAACGACGCTGCCGTCGCCTGCGACTTCTTCGTCTGCTTGGCGCCCACGACCGGCCGAAGGACGAAGATCAACTGCGAGTTGTCGGCTGCGTAGAGCCAGGTCGCGGCCTCTGCCGTGTTGATGCGCAGGATGAGGTTGCCGCCGCCGGCCGGGCCGGGAACCGTGGGTGTCGTCAAGACCTTGACGTTCGGCCGGAAGAGCTTCACGAGTCCCGCCGACGGACGATGTAGACGTCGACCGAGTCGCCGGGCATCACCTGCGAGCTGACGCCGTGGACGCCGTCGATCGAGATCGCGAAGGCGCGCTCGGCTCCTGTGATCTGCGAGTCGACGGACGCCGTGTCGCTGGTCGCGAACGCCTCGGCCGTGAGCTGGGAGCCCGGGAAGATGTCGGCGACGGCTGCGCGACCGCTGAGGTACGCGGGGTCGTCGATGGCTCCGACGATGACTTCCTTCTGCGGCAGCGTCGTCGACGTGTACATCCCCTGGGTGGCGATGAGCGACCCTGGCGTGCCGGCCGGGATCAGCCGGTTCGCCTGAAGAACGGGCGTGGGAGCGTTCTCGCCCGCGACGCGGTCGCGGTAGCGATCCAGGTATACGACGAGCAGAACCGCTGCGAGCACGACGGCGCCGATGCCGAGGGCGATCGCCCATCCGCGCGACGACATCCTGCCCGAGACCTTTCCAGTCAATGTGTTGGACATGGCTTCCTCTCCTTACGTCCTTTCTGTGCTGCTCCTATTTCGGCACGAACGAGGGATTACATGAGGTTCGACGCTGCAATAGCACATCATCCGCCCCAGACGGCGCCCACCACCACTGGCTATTCGACCAGGACGGCGATGCAGTTACCGACGGCATCGAAGTTGCAGAGTTCGTCGGAGGGCTCCCCGTTCGAGCCGGGGACCACGATGTTCACGAAGTGACCCCAGACGTCGCCGTTGTCCCTTTGGTCGTTCAGGCCGAGGGGATGAGGGTCATTCTCGCCCGGGCATCCCGTCTGGTTTCCGCCGCCGGCTGGACCTATGTCCCATCCAGTTGCGTAGAACCCGGCGAAGTACTTGACAGGGATGTTCTCGGCGCCCGAGCCCGTGAAGGCAGTGAAGTCCGTGATGACGAGCGTCACGTAACGAGGATCGTCTCCAAGGGTGTCGATACTCGCGAAGAAGTCGTCTACTTCCTCTGGATCGACCGCCGGGGACGAAGCCTTGGTCGGCCAGTTGTTCGGCGTGCATGCCGGATCCTGGAATCGCTCCCAGAGACCCTGGCGCATGGACACGACATCGCCTGTCTTGGCCGCAACGCAGTTCGGTGCGTCCGTGCCCGCCGGTGGCTCGAACGTCGGCGGCGGCAGGTCACTGGGACTCGGGTACGCGCTGCACAGAATGTCGTCCCATGTGTACGGCGTCGCGGGATTGTCGTCCCAGTCGTAGTAGTTGAGTCGATAGGTCGTCTCGCATCCGTCCGCGATCTCGTCCTTGAAGATGATCCCATGATCACAGTCGAGCGCTTGGTTCAGCGAGCCAGACTTGCTGGCGAACCTCAGAAGATACGGGGGGAGGAGCGGGTCGACGATCTGGAGCGGCTTGTTGAGCCCGACGGTGACGACAATGTTGTGGTTCGGCCCGGTGTTTCTGGAGTTCGGATCGATCGTTGGTGGATAGGGCGGTCCGTCACTCCCCGTGATCTGCACGTACTCGAGCGGCCCCGATGCATCGTTTGCGGCGTAAGGTGCGGCCACGAGCGGGAAGCATCCCGAGTTGGGTGGTCCCGCGGTAGGCCGGCTCCGCCACTCTACTGACAGCGGGTTCCGACCGGAGCCGGCGTCGATCGGCTTGCCGCCACCGCTCCACGTACTGACCGTCCCGAGTGTGCTCTGCCAGGTCAGTGGGTCGCCGCTTCCACCGCAATTGATCGAGGCGTGAAGCGAGGCCTCCGCACCTATGCCCGCCGGACTGGCAGTCCGGCTGGGCACGGGATTGCCAGGGAAATCGAAGTCGATCTTGACGGTCGCACCAACGTGGCAGTCCGCGGAGTTGAGGAAGTACGGTTCCGATGGGTCGGAGCAGCCAATCCCGAACACGCTGACGTCTCGCACCTGAGGGTTCGCGGGCGCGCCTGGGTTGTCCGACCAGCCGTGGATGAAATTGACGCCGCTCGTCGGAGTGCCGCCGGCATGACACCGCACGAGTCCCGGGGCTTGCCCGCAGATCTCCGCAAGCGTCCCGGTCATCGATGGGTTCGTGTCGTTCTTGCTAATCAGGATGATGACGCTCGTGTTCTCCGCATCGACTTCGACGATCTCTTGCCCTGCGGGCGTCGACCAGTACGAGAAGGCGTTGTCGCCCGGTCCTCCACTGGGAATGAGCAGCTGCCAGTCAACGACCAGCCCCGTGTTCTCGTTGACGAAGATTGCGCCCACAGCAGCCGGGTCGATCTCGGGGACGGCGAACGGCAACATGCCACTCTCCTCGAGCACCTGACGGATCTCGACGCGCGCCTTCGCCTTCGGGTCGGGAAACAAGGGCAGCAAGCCTGCTAGGAACGGCGCATCTTCGTCAGTGCCCTTGACATCGAGCGCGCGTGTTGTGCAGTGATCACCTGGAGTGAGCGGGTTGCCGTCCCGATCTTCGGAGTCGTCCAGCCCGTACCCGCCGATTGGGTTCGTTCCGTTCGAAGGGCTCCAGTAGGTGGCGCTGTTCAGCGCGACACGAACGTCGTTAGGCTCTTGAACCTGTGGGTTCCGAACAGTCGAGGTGAATAGCGGATCGATGGTGGTCGGCGGCCTGAGCGAGTCCCCCGCGTACTCGAGCGCGCGTTCCCTTGATCGCCTTGTTCGCTGCTGCGGGGTCGAAAAGTGAGTTACACCCGACGAACTTCGTTCCGCCAGCAAGGGCTGCTGCGTCGACCTGGCTTTGCAGATGTCGCTTGTGGACGTACCAGTTGCCGACGTCCATCACGACCGCGGTGAGCGCAAAGAGGACGGGGATGAGGAGCGCGAAGACGACCACGACTTGTCCGCGCTCGCCCCCATGTCGGTCGCGGCGAGCGCTCAACATGTCGCGACGTCGCCGGTGATTTTTCCGCCCTTTGCCGCTACTTGCGACTGTTCCAGTCGCATCGTCGCGTCCGCACCCAACTGGATCGTCCCGAGGTTCATGATGGGCAGGAAGGCGAAGTCCGCTTCCAGCCGCACCTTCACCGGCTCGCCGGTGTCCTTGTCGCCGGCGTTCGGGTAGCAGATCTTCACGTCAATCGCGCGCTGCAGGCCGGTGGTGAGAATCTGGCACTCGAGGGTGTTCTGGAGCGTCGTGTTGGCCCGGGTCAGCGAGTCGCAAGGAGGCGTGGTGGTGCAGGTCGGGGCGCCCGGCTGGCAGTCAGGGGGCCAGTTGTTCACCGCGGCCCAGCGCGCGCCCTGGTTCGCGATCCGCTTCATGTCCAGCCAGTAGTTGAGCCCGATGCCGAACTGGATGATGCCGCCGACGAACATGAGCAGCGGAAACAGGACGAGGACGAACTCGACCATCGCCTGGCCGCTCTCGCGGTCCTGGCGACGGCGCGCCGCAGTGGTGTCACCGGATCGTCTCACGAGACTTCAGAGCTCCTATCGGAACGGTCGAGCTGATGCATGAGTGTCTGTCTCCCTCCCCTGGGCGACAGCTGCGGGCTGAGGTGAATCGACTCATTGTGCAGCCAAATCCCCGATTCCGAAAGGGTGGTTCTCATGTCGGACAGCTCTCCCCTTGAAAGACGTATGCGCCGGCCCGGTCGAGGGGGTAACCGGGCCGGCGCACACTTTGTTGCCACGCCGTCAGACGTTCAGACGGCCGGCACCTGTTCCTTACGGCCCAGGCGCGTTCGAGACGCTGCTCGCTGCATCCGAGAACAGGTCACGAAGGACGTTCCTGAGGAAGAAGAGCGCGATGATGATGGCGATCGCGAGGAAGCCGAGCAGAATTGCGTACTCGGTCGTCGTCTGGCCATCCTCGCGCTCCCGCAGCTCGGCCAGGGCAACCTGGAGCCGAACCAGCGGACGCATCAGGATGTCGGTCATGTTGGAGGTCCTCCTCCGGTCAGAGGGGCGCGACAACACCCCTGGTGTGACTGAACGCCCGTCTGACTCTCGGGCTCACTCAGGGTCGTCAGGTATGCCCCTCCAGGCAACCGGCCGAAGGGTGGGTTCGGACTAGACCTTCGGCGGCAACACGACTTCCGGCCTCACATCCACCATACGGGCGTGAGGCCGGCCGCCGACGCTTCCGGATCGTGGTCCGAGAGCCGCCCGAAGTCGTCGCGGGGCGGCTTGCTGACCGCTGCCCTCGTGTTCGTGGCGGCGACCCTGCTCGCCGGTCTCGTGGGGCTCAGCGCCGCGGAAGGGCTTCTGTCGTGGGACGTCCGATTCGCTTACCTGCCGGCAGCTGAGTCGGTCCTCGACGGCGAGTCGCCGTATCCGGCCGTCGACGACCCGATCCTCGAGGACCAGAAGGGGTACGTGTACCCACCGCAGCTCGTGCTGCTGCTCGTACCGCTGACGATCCTTCCCGTGCCGTTGGCGTCGTTCCTGGTCGCGCTCGGGATGCTCGCGCTCGTCTTCGCGACGCTCCACGTCCTCGAGATCCGAGACCTGCGCTGCTATGCAGCGGCCGCGATCTGGGTGCCGACGATCAGCGGGGTCCTGCTCGGGAACGTGTCGATCCCGCTCGCGTTCGCGCTTGCGGTCGTCTGGAGATACCGCGACGCGATGTTGCCGCCGGCGATTTCGCTCGGGCTCGCGGTGTCGGCGAAGCTGCTCCTCTGGCCGATGTTCGTGTGGGCGCTCGCGACGCGTCGGCTCCGCACGGTCGCGCTCGCAGTCGGGGTGGGCGCGCTCGTCACGCTCGTGGCGTGGGCGATCATCGGGTTCGCCGGGCTCGCCGAGTATCCGGACCTCCTCGAGCGGCTCTCGGAGATCCAGTCGGAGCGGAGCTACTCGATCGTCGGCATGGCCTCGACGCTCGGGCTCGCGGAAGGAGTCGGCCAGGTCGTGACGCTCCTCGTCGGTGGCGCGCTGCTCGTCGGCTGCGTCGTTCTCGCGCGGCGCGGCGACGAGGAGCGGTCGTTCACGTGCGCGGTTTCGGCGACGCTGGCGCTCAGCCCGATCGTCTGGCTGCACTACCTCGTCCTCCTCCTCGTGCCGCTTGCGATCCTGCGACCCCGCTTCTCCTTCCTCTGGCTGCTGCCCGTCGTGCTCTGGGTGAGCCCGCGGCCCGGCTACGCGGAGGGCTACGAGACCTTCATGCCGGGACTCGTGGCGGCCACCCTCGTCGCGGTGCTCCTCGCTCGGCCTCGACCGGGCCGAGTCGTGCCCGCGACCGTGCCGGCGTGAGCGCGCAGCGGCAGTTCCGAGCGCCGCGTCTCTCACTCCAGCCGCAGACGATCCGTCGCGTCGACGTCGTGTTCACGGCGCTGCTCGTTGCCGCCGCCGTCACGCTCCTCGTTGCGGCGTCGATCGCGACCTTCTCGTCCGAGTCGGACCGGATCGGCTTCGACCTCCGGGCGGGATACCTCCCGGCCGCGGAGGCGGTGTGGGACGGCGGACTCGCCGTATGCCGACCCCGCCGACCCCGCGCTGGACCTGCGCCGGGCGTACGTCTACCCGCCGCAGCTCGCCATCGGCCTCGTGCCGCTGTCGTGGCTCCCGACCGACCTCGCCGTCTTCCTCGTCTTCCTCGCGGCCGTCGGCGCGCTCCTCGGCGCCGTGGCGCTCGTCGGCGTGCGCGACGTCCGCTGCTACGCGGCCGTGCTGCTCTGGGCGCCGACGTGGAACGCACTCGACACGCTGAACGTGTCCGCGGCGCTCGCGCTCGGCGTCGCCCTCGTCTGGCGCTTTCGCTCGACGCTCTGGCCGCTGGCTGCAACCCTCGGCGCGATGGTGTCGGTCAAGCTCTTCCTATGGCCGCTGCTCGCCTGGGTCGCGTTCGTGCGACGGCCGCTCTGCGGCGGCGCTCGGGATCGCGATCGGCTTCGCGCTGGCCTTCGGATCGTGGGCGGCGATCGGATTCGCCGGTCTCGGCGACTACCCCGAGCTGCTCTCGAAGGTCGGGGACCAGGAGAACTACTCGCTCGTCGCTGTCGCCGAGGAGGTCGGGCTCCGCCCGGTCGGAGCCGTGGTCGCAGCCCTGGTCGGGGCGGCGCTGCTCGTCGCATCGATCTCGAAGTGGCGCCGGGGGCAGGAGATCGGCTCGTTCACGCTCGCCGTGGCCGCGTGCCTGGCGTTGAGCCCCGTGGTGTGGCTTCACTACCTCACGTTGCTGATCGCGCCGCTCGGACTCGCACGCCCGCGCTTCTCCGCGCTCTGGCTGCTGCCGATAGTGCTTTGGGTGAGCCCGAACGACGAGAACGGTGACGGGCTGCTTCCCTTCGTGCCCATGGTCGTCGTGATCGCAATGATCGTCCTGCTCGTCGCCCGGCCGCGCTCCGAGCCGGCGCTCGAGGGCGCCTCGTGATCGCGGAGCCGCGCCCGCGCGGAGGCGCTGCGGCAGCCGCTCGGCCGTGCCCGCCTCGTGCAGCTCGCGTCGTGGGTGCTGTTTGGCGCGCTTCCCGCGATCGTCGTGCTGCTGCTCTTCGTGAGCGCGATCGAGGACGACGCGGTCGCGTTCGACTTCCGCGTCTTCTACGGCGCCGCGGAGGCGGTGCTCGACGGCGACTCGCCGTACCAGGATCCCGACGACGAGAACGCGGTCGTGGCCCGCGGCTACGTCTACCCGCCGATCACGGCGCTCGCGGTGATCCCGTTGACGGTCCTGCCGGTCGAGGTCGCAGGTCTGCTCGTCATGGCTCTGCTCGTCGGCGCAGCGCTGGCGATCCCGTACTTCCTCGGCGTGCGCGACTGGCGGTGCTACGGCCTCCTGCTGCTCTGGCCACCGGTGATCTCGGCAGTGCAGACGGGGACGGTGACGCTGCTCCTGGCGCTCGGTGCGGCGCTTGCCTGGCGCTACCGCGACCGAACTGCCGTCTCGGCGATCTCGGTCGGGGCGACGCTGTCGCTGAAGCTCATCCTGTGGCCGCTCCTCGTCTGGCAGGCGGCGACCCGACGTGTCGTGTCGGCGGTCGCCGCCTTGGCGGTCGGGGCGCTGCTTGCGCTCGGGTCGTGGGCCGCGATCGGCTTCACGGGGCTCCGGGAGTACCCGGACGTGCTCAGGCGGCTGCAGGACGTCGTCGAGCTCGACTCGTACACTCTCTACGTCGTCGCGCTCGACGCCGGCGCGTCGTCGACCGTGGCGCGCGCGATCTGGCTCGCTGTCGGGATCGCGGTGCTCGCGGCTGTCGTCGTCGTCGCGCGCCGCGGCGACGAGCGACGAGCTTTCGTGCTCGCGCTCGCCGCCGCGCTCCTCCTCTCGCCGATCGTGTGGCTGCACTACTTCGCGCTGCTCGCGGTGGTCGTCGCGCTCGCGCGACCCAGGCTGTCGCTCGTGTGGTTCGTGCCGCTTGCGCTGGTGATCACGCCGGGCAGCGGGCAGCCGACGCCGTTCGAGACGGCCGCGACGCTCGCGATCGCGGGTGCGACAGTCGCTCTCGCGCTGTGGTCGATTCGCGCGCCCGAGGCAGCCGGCCGCGCCGTGGCGGGACGGGCGTGACGAGCTCGGCGATGCCGCGCGAGAGCGCCTCCCCGCGCGTCCTCGCGGCCGTCCGCGACCGTCCGTGGCCAGTGGTCGTCTGGGGTGCGATGGCCGTCTGGTCGGTCGTCCTCTTCGGGATCGTGCGCGACGGCTTCGTGAACTACCGCGTCGGGCGCTTCGACCTCGGGAACATGGTGCAGGCGGTCTGGAGCACGGCCGAGGGTCGGGCGCTCGAGACCACGCACGGCGCGACGGGCGAGCTGATGACCCGGCTCGGCAGCCACGTCGATCCGTTCCTCGTCCTGCTCGCGCCGGTCGTGGCTCGTCTGGCCGTCGCCGCTCGCACTCGGGCTCGCGCAGATCGTGGTCGTGTCGCTCGGCGCGCTGCCGGTGTTCTGGCTCGCGCGCAAGCATCTCGAATCGGAGAGAGCCGCCGGCCTGCTCGCGCTCGCGTACCTCGCATACCCGTGGCTGCGGTCACCGCGGCCGCGTCGATCCATCCGGTCACGTTCGCGATCCCGCTGTTCCTCTTCTGCGTCTGGTTCCTCGACTCGGATCGGCTGTGGCCGTTCGCGATCTGTGCCGCGCTCGCGATGTCGACAGGCGAGCTGATGGGACTCCCGATCGCCGGGCTGGGCATCTGGTACGCCCTTGCGCGCGGGCGCCGCGTGGCGGGCTCGGCCATCGCGCTTGCGGGAGCAGCGTGGACCTTCATCGCCGTTTACGTCGTCGTGAAGCAGTTCTCCGGCGGAGACAGCATCTTCTACGGCTTCTACGAGCACGTGGGCGGCTCGCCGGACGGGCTCGTGCGGACGCTCTTCTCCGATCCCGGGAAGGTCCTCGTCGGCGCTTTTCGAGGCGCACGACGTCCGCTACGTGATCTGGCTCGGCGTGCCGCTGCTCTTCCTCTTCGTCCTGTCGCCGGGCCTCGCACTCGTGGCGCTGCCGCAGCTGCTCGCGAACAGCCTCTCCGACTTCCGCTCGATGACGCGACCCGCGCTACCACAGCATTGCGGCCATCGTCCCGTTCCTCATGGCCGCGACGGTCTTCGGCATCGCGCGCATCCGGCCCTCGCGCCGGACGTCGGTCGTGGGCGCGGTGCTCGTCTGCAGCGTTGCCCTAGCGCTCTTCGTCGGGCCGTGGGCGCGTGCGGTCGGCATGAAGCCGCTCGGCGGGCGCGAGACGGTGCCTCAGGCTCGCGTGGACGCGCTGAATGCCGCGATCGCGCTCGTGCCCGACGACGCCGCGGTCACGTCGTCGAACGTGGCCGGAGCGCACCTCTCGGCCCGGAAGTACGTCTACTCGGTGCCGGTGCTCGAGCGCGCGACGTGGGTCGTCGTCGACCGGGCCGATCCGTGGGTCGTCTCGCGTGACTCCCCGATCCTCACCAAGCACCCCGAGGTGGTCCGCGCGTTCGTCGCCGAGCTGGAAGAAGATACGTCGTGGCGTACCGTGTTCGACCGCGCCGGCGTGGTCGTCTTCGCGCGGGTGTCGTCGTGAGCGGGCGGCTCGTCGCGACGCGGCTCTTCTGGTTTCTGCTCTGCGGCGCGCTGCCGTTGCTCGCGCTCTACTACGCGATCGCCCCGAACGTGTTCGGCGACTCGCAGGCCGCCGACTTCCACTACAGCTACTACGAGGCCGCCGAGGCGATCAGGGCCGGCGAGAACTTCTATCCGCCAGTCGACTTCGTCGTGCGTGGGCAGGACGACCTCATCATCGACTACGTCTACCCGCCGCTCGTTGCGCTGCTGACGGTGCCGTGGACGTTCATGCCTGTCGGTCTCGCGGAGGTCCTGCTCCAGCTCCTGCTCATCGCGGTCTTCATCGGGACGCTGGCTTTGCTGGGCGTCCGCGATTGGCGTTGCTACGGCCTCGCCTTCCTCTGGCCGCCGGTAACCGACGCCGTCGCAACGGGGAACATCTCGATCCTCCTCGGGTTCGCGGCGGCGGTCGTCTGGGTGTATCGCGACCGGGCGAGGGTGGCCGGCGCCATGCTCGGATTCAGCATCGCCGCCAAGGTCTTCCTGTGGCCGCTGGCGATCTGGCTCGTCGCGACCCGGCGAGTCCGTGCGGCCGCGTGGAGTGTCGCCGTCGCTGTTGTGGCGTTGCTTCTGTCGTGGGCGATCGTCGGCTTTCGTGGTATCACCAAGTACCCGGATCTCGTGAGCCGGCTCGCCGATCGCCAGGACGAGCGGGCCTACACGGTGTACGCGCTCGGCGTCGATCTCGGTCTGCCCGAGGGGATCGCGTGGTCGCTTTGGCTCGGCGTCGCGGTCGCCGTGCTCGCGGGCTGTGTTCTGCTCGCGCGCAGGGGAGAGGAGCAGCGCGCGTTCGTTCTCGCCCTTGCGGCGGCGATCGCCTTCTCGCCGATCGTCTGGCTGCACTACTTCGCGCTGCTCCTCGTCGCGGTGGCGATCGCGCGGCCTCGGTTGGCGCCGGTCTGGTTCCTGGGGATCCCCCTGCAGGTGGTCGTCTCGACCGGGGTCTACAACGGCTCGACATTCCAGAACGCCGCGGTTCTATTTGCGATGGCGCTTACGGTCGCGCTCGCCGTGGCGCCGGCGTCGTGGCCTCTGGGGAGGCCTCGCCGCTACGTTCCGTCGCGGGCGACCACCGTGATCTCGTCGTCCTCGTAGACGACGCGCGCGCCCGGCTCCTCGAGGAAGTCCGAAGTGTGCGACCTGCGGGTCTCGTCGACGATCACGATGCGGTAGCCGTCGGCGAAGGACTTCCAGTCGGGCGTCGACTCGCCGGCGTAATCCTGCAGCTCGTCGAAGAACTCGCGGTCGTAAAGCTCGAAGCGCACGTCGTAGGCGACTCGCCCGCGGAGCTCGGGGATCTTGAACAGCATCCAGTCGGAGAAGCGATCGGGAGCGAACACGCGATCGTCGGGGCGCAGCTCGCCGCGCACGGCCTCGACCGCCTCTCGCGGCCAGTACTCCTCGAACCAGGTCTCGTCCCGCGCGAACAGCGAGCCGGCGACGGCGAGGACCGCTACGGCGAGCCCGACCGCGATCCCGACGTTCAGCCTCCGGCGCGGTTCGCCGGGGTTCTTGCTCTCGAGCTTGTGTCCGATGGCGACCGGAACGAAGACCATGCATGCGAGCGCGAACCACACGATCCCGCGAATCGCGTTCACGCCTCCCGCGAAGGTCAGCGCGAGGACGGCGAAGTCGAACACCGTGAGTCGCCGCCGCCCGAGGATCACGAGCACGACCGCGATCGCCGCGAGCGCGTAGAAGAACATCGTGTTGGTCGCGGGGGCCGCCCAGCGCCACTCTGTCACGCGCCCCGCGAACGGCGGGTCGACGAGCAGGAGGTGGTAGTAGCGGGCCGTCTCGATCGGCCCGTACGGCGTCGCGAGGACGGCGAGCGGCGCGAGGACGATGAGCCCGAAGTCTCGTTTCCAGGTCCCGCCCCGACTGCGGACCAGCTCGTAGACCGCGAGGAGCAGCACGAGCAGGGCGCCGAGGGCGACACTCCCGTGGACGTTCGCCCATACGACGAGGAGCGGGAGCGCGAGCCAGACACGTCTCGTCGGCTTGCGCGCCTCGGACGCGAGCAGCCACAGGAGCCCGGTGTAGAGCGGGAGCGCGAGCATCTGGGCGCGGATCGACCAGCCCCACGGCGCCGCAATGAGCACCGGCAGGAACATCACCCAGATCGCGCGCGCGCCCGCCCCCAGCCAGCGCGCTGCAGCAGCGGCGATCGAGAAGGCCCCGACGACGGACGTCGCAGTCGCGAGCGACAGCAGCGCGAAGCCGCCCAGGCTGTAGATGCCGTACATGAGCACCTGTGCGAGCCACTGCTGGTCCGTCCAGGTGGCTCCGAGGCCGTACCCCGTGATCGCGTCGCGGCTGGGCAGGCCGTTCTCGACGACCTCGCGGCCCGCCATGAGGTTGAGCCAGCTGTCGTTGACGACCAGCGCGGGCGGGAAGATCAGCAGGAAGATCAGGCCGAATCCGGCCAGGAGGACGATGAGGATGTACTCCTCCTCGGCGATCCGGCGGACGAGTCCTCTTCGGACGGGCGTGGGGTCGGGTCCGGGGTCTGGTCCCTGGACATGGCCGGAGGGGCCAGTGCCGGCAGGGCTGACCGTCGACGTCATGCGCTATTCGTCGGCGTAGATCGGGCTTTCCACAAGCCCGTGCTGGTACGCGATGCGCGTCGCCTCCGTGCGGTTCTTCACGGCGAGCTTGCGGTAGATGTTCGTCAGGTGGAACTTCACGGTCTGCGGCGCCACCCAGAACTCCTTCGCGATCTCGTCGTTCGAGAGGCCGCGGGCGAGCGCACCGAGGATCGTGAGCTCGCGCTCGGTCAGCCCCAGTGCCTTCGCGCTCGCGCGCTCCCCCTCCTCGCCTCCGACCGCGGTGTGGACGTTCCCCTCGAGGGCCTGGCGTAGCGTCGCCGGCAGGTCGTCGGGGTTCACCGTCTTGATGACGTACGCCGAGGCCCCGCGTCTGAGAGCCGACTCGACGAGCTCCTGGTTCGAGGAGGCGGAGAGCATCACGACCTTCACGTCTGGATGCCGCGACTTGATCTGGTCGAGGCATGCGAGCCCGTCCATGTGCGGCATGCGCACGTCGAGCAGCACGAGATCGGGGCTCGTCTTGCCGACGAGCGGAAGAACCTGCGTGCCCGACTGCGTCTCGCCGACGATCTCGAAGCCGCCGTCTTCCTCGAGCGCCCGCTTGATCCCGTCGAGGACGAGCCGGTGGTCGTCGGCGATCACGACGCGCATCGCCTGGAGTGTCGCACAGCGTCCCGACGCTCCCCCGTCGGGCGATGTCCGGTGCCCCCGAACGGGGCACGTGAATGGGCCTGGTCGTCGGAACATGCCCTCATTCGAGGGATTTACGTGCCCCGAGCAGGGGGCTACTCTCGGACGAGTTCGAAGGTGCATCTGGGAGTCACTTTCGCCGGTCAGACCTTTCGGGGGAGAGGGTGAAGCGACAGGGCTGAGGAGCGTCTACGGCCGCTCCTCGGTCGCTGTCCGCCTCGGGACGGATATCGGCGACCGGCGTCGAATCCGTCAGCCGTGACGGCGGAATGACCGACGCGGCCGCTGATACCCCTGCGCCGAGACGGTCGGGGATCGTCGCCGCGGTCGACCGGTACTTCGCGCTCGTCTGGGTCGGCCTCTACGCGTTGCTCCCCGTCACCGGCGACGGCAGGAACGCGCTCGAGACGAACTTCGACCAGTCGCGTGACCTCGAGGCGCTCCGCTCGGTGCTGGCCGACGGACGGGCCGACGCGATCGCCGAGAACCTGATCGGGCCGGGGTACATCGCGACGGCCGCGGCGCTGCACTGGGTCGCCCGCATCTCGCCCGAGAGCGCGCTGGTCGCGCTGACGCGGCTGTCGTACGTGCTCGCGATCGCCATCTGCCTCGTCCTCGTGCGCGTCACCGTGCGACGCCTGGTTCCCGCGCCGGCGCCTGCCGGCGTCTCACTCTCCGCTCAGGTCGTCTTCACGATGATCGTGTTCGCGGCCGGCACGTGGCACTGGTCGGACGTCCCGTGGAGCCACTTCTACGCGACGCTCCTGGCGGTCGGCTTCTACGCGCTGCGGTTCGGCCCCGCGCGCTCGAGCACGCTCTCGTTCTCGTTCGCAGGCGCTGTGCTCGCGCTTCTCGCCGTGACGCGGAGCTTCGAGTTCATGGCGGTCGTGGCGGCGTGGGCGCTCGCCGTGGGCGTGCTCTGGGCGCTGCGGGTTCACGCTCCGAGCAGGCTCCCCGTCCGCAGGCTCGCGCTCGGCGCCGGGTCGTTCCTGGTCGTGGTCGCGGCGGTGTACGCGGTCACCGGAAAGCGGGGCTCGTTTCTCCTCTACCAGTCCGGCACCGGTGACCTCTACGGGGACCTGCTCCCCGAGGAGGTCGCGACGATCCCGTCGCTCGATCTCGCAAATCTGCACCTGAAGGTCGTCCAGCTCTTCCTCGACCCGTGCTTCTACTCGCTCTGCAGCCTGCACGAGTACGCCGGGATCCGCGCGGCGTGGCGGCAGCCGCTCTCGGTCCAGCTTCCCGCGCTCCTCCTCATCCCGTTGTGCGTGGTGGCCGTCGGCTGGCTGGTCGTGCGCACGGCACGGCGGCGGACGCCCTCGACGCCAGGTGACACCGTGTCACCTGGCATTCGATCGCGTGAGCTGCAGCTCCTGGTCGAGATGACGATCGCGGCATCGGGACTCGTGCTCGGGTACCTCGCGAGCACGTGGGCGAGCTCGAGCGCGCTCCGCTTCGGCTTCGCGCGCGACTTCATGCTGGCGTCGCTGCTTGCAGGGATCGTCGGCGTGTGCCTGCTCACGGCCTGGATCTACCGGGCCGTCCTCCGGCGCGGATCGCTCCGCATCCCCGGCACGAGCCGCATGCTGTCGCCGTCACGCTCCTGTCTCGCGGCGGCCGCGGTCGGCACGCTCGTGCTCATGACAGGCGTCGTCGTCGCTCGCACGTACGGGCTGCCTCGCATCGACAGCCGGCATCTCGCGACTCTCGAGTACAGCGCGACGTGCGCGCCGGATACGTGCAGGGTCGCGATCGCCGCCACCAACGACCGTGGTGAGAGCGTCGACCTGCCCACGACGTCGCTCCTGACGTTCGGCTGCGGCTCGGACGAGCCCCGCTTCACGGTGCATGCTCCGGACCCGGCGGACGGCGTCGCCATCCCGGCGACCTGCGCCGATCCGCGACTCGTCGCCGCGTGGCCGACGATCATGGGCGTTCCGCCGAGCAGCGACGTCCTGCGCGCGGTCGGCGTGTCGAACGCCTAGAGCTCGTTACTCCGCCGATGCGGCGACGAAGCTCGCGGCCCGCACCCCCGAGCCCCTGAGCTACCGGATTGTGTGCGTGCCGTCGCCCGACCCATCCTCGGATCGCGCCACACGAGGCCGCCTGAAGCCCGCGCCTACAATGCGGCCCGATGGCGACGACCGAGGATCGCGGCGCCGAGTCGCTCGACGCCTGGCGCGCGAGCGTCGTACGACAAGGCGCCGGAGCGCACCGACGAGCTCTTCTCGACGATCTCGGGCATCGAGAACGAGCCGCTCGTCGACGCCCGAGAACGTCGACCTCGAGTACGGGCGCGACCTCGGCTACCCCGGCGAGTACCCGTTCACCCGAGGCGTCTACCCGTCGATGTACCGCGGCCGTCTGTGGACGATGCGCCAGTTCGCGGGCTTCGGCACGCCGGAGGAGACGAACGAGCGCTTCCGCTACCTGCTCGACCACGGCCAGACCGGTCTCTCGACCGCGTTCGACATGCCCACGCTCATGGGCTACGACTCCGACCACGCCCGCTCGCTCGGCGAGGTCGGGCGAGAGGGCGTCGCGGTCGACTCGCTCGCAGACATGGAGACGCTCTTCGCGGGCATCCCGCTCGGCGACGTCTCGACCTCGATGACGATCAACTCGCCGGCGGCCATCGTCCTCGCGTTCTACGTCTGCGTGGGCGAGGAGAAGGGTGTCCCCCGCGACAAGCTTCGCGGCACCGCGCAGACGGACATCCTCAAGGAGTACATCGCGCAGAAGGAGTGGATCTTCCCACCCGAGCCGTCCATGCGGCTCGTCGTCGACATGATCGAGTTCTGCGCGCGCGAGATGCCGCTCTTCCACCCGGTGTCGATCTCCGGCTACCACATCCGCGAGGCGGGCTCGACCGCGGCACAGGAGCTCGCGTTCACGCTCGCCGACGGCTTCGCCTACGTCGAGGCGGCGATCGAGCGCGGCCTCGACGTCGACGACTTCGCGCCGCGTCTGTCCTTCTTCTTCAACGCGCATCTCGACTTCTTCGAGGAGATCGCGAAGTACCGCGCGGCGCGCCGGATCTGGGCGCGCGAGCTGCGCGACCGCTTCGGCGCCCGCAACGAGCGCTCGTTCCTGATGCGCTTCCACACGCAGACCGCGGGCGTCTCGCTGACGGCGCAGCAGCCGGAGGTGAACATCGTGCGGACGGCGCTCGAGGCGCTCGCCGCCGTGCTCGGCGGCACGCAGAGCCTGCACACCAACTCCTTCGACGAGGCGCTCGCGTTGCCGACCGAGGACGCCGTTCGCATCGCGCTGCGAACCCAGCAGGTGATCGCGCACGAGTCGGGCGCGGTCAACTCGATCGACCCCCTCGGCGGCTCGTACCACGTCGAGCGGCTCACGAACACGCTCGAGGCGCAGGCATACGAATACTTCGACCGCATCGACCGCCTCGGTGGAGTCGTCGCCGCGATCAAGGACAACTTCTTCCAGCGCGAGATCGCCGAGGCGTCGTACCGCTACCAGTCGGAGGTCGAGTCCGGGAAGCGCGTGATCGTCGGCGTGAACCGTTACATCCTCGACGATGAGCAGCCGATCGAGATCCTCAAGATCGACCCCGCGCTCGAGCAGAAGCAGATCGACCGGCTCGCCGCGGTGAAGGCCGGCCGCGACTCGGCGAAGGTCGAGGCTCGGCTCGCGGCGCTCGAGGAGGGCGCCGCGAAGGACGGGGTCAACCTCATGCCGCTGATCATCGAGGCCTCGCGCGACTACGTGACGCTCGGCGAGATGTGCGACGCGCTCCGCGAGGTGTGGGGCGTGTGGCGCGAGACGCCGGTCTTCTAGCGTCTTCCCGGTGAGACAGACAACCGAGCGCCACTCGCCTGACCGCGTCCGAACCGTCGAGGAGAGGGTCATCGATGCGATGCATCGGTATGCCTACGCGCTCGTCGAGAAGTACGCGAACGAGACCGACCGACTGCTCGAAATCCGGCCGAGCTGGAAGCGCTGATGCGCCTGTCGTTCGGTCGCGTCGAGTTCTATGGAATTCACGGGTCGCAGGCGATGACCGACATCGAGCGCAGTCGCGTTGCCAGGGCGCGCAAGCTCGCACGTCTCGATCCGCTCGGGCTGCGGTACCGCCTTCCCGAGTCAGTCGACACGAAGTTGCGAGTCGCACTACGCCGCCGCTCAGGCGAGACGAACGCGGCACCCGCAGAGATCGGTGTCGAGCACATGCGGCACACGCTCGACGACACTTCGAGCTCGCTCGATCTGCTGGCGGTGGGTCGTCCCTAGCTCGTCCGAGCCGGGTGTTCACGAGTGGGGCTCTGCCCCGGAGTTCGTTGGCCCGCGCCACGAGCTGCGGGAGCGCCTGCTTCTCGACCTGCTGGAGTCCGCGCATCCGGGGCGACGCATCCTCAACGCCGGGGCGGGCCAGGGGTCCTTCACACGCCTGCTCGAAGACCGCGGCTACGAGGTCGTGAGCACCGACCTGTCGCCGTCGGCCGTTGCAGTCCTCGAGACACGCGTTCGCGGCGAGGTCGTGCGTGCCGATCTCACGGCGCTCCCCTTCTCGGACGGAACATTCGACGCGGTTGTCGCGGGGGAGGTGCTCGAGCACATCGATGACGAGCAGGGGGCTCTCGCGGAGGTCGGTCGCGTGCTTCGACCGGCGGGCGTGATGGCGGCCTCGGTACCTGCGCATCCGGAGTGGTTCGGCCATAGTGATCGCTGGGCGGGACACGTCCGTCGGTACACGCGTGAGACGCTTTCGCAGGCCCTCGAAAGCGCCGGGTTCGGCGTCGACGAGGTCCGGCCCTGGGGGTTCCCGATGTCAGCGCTGTACCACCGAGCCGTCTACGACAAGAGGGCCGCCGCACTCGCCGAGGACGGACGGGAGCATGCGGTCGCGAAGCGCTTGCTTCGTGCCGTCTTGCTGGTCGATCGACTGTTCGTCGGCGTCGAGCGCGGCTGTCTCGGCTACCTCGCGCTCGCTCGACGCCGCGACTCGGTGTCCTGACCCTGGCCGACGAGCCGTTCCAGAAGCGAACGCCACTGCTCGCCGAGAACCTGCCCGGTCGCCCGCTCGACATAGGTGGCACGACCTCTCGCTGCGAGCTCGGTTCCGAGCGACTGGTCCGCAGCGAGCTGCTCAACCGCCGTCGCCAACGACTCGGCATCGCCCGCGGGAACGAGCAGTGCATCGCGACCATCCTCGAGTAGCTCGCGCGCGGCCGGCGTGTCCGCAGTGATCAGAGGAGTCTCTGTCGCAAGCGCCTGAAACGCCTTGTTCGGGATCACGCGCGCCGCCTTGTCCGAGGTGCCGAAGATGCCGAGCGCGCACCCGGCGGCTCGATAGAGGTCGGGCAGCTTCTCGTAGTCGGCCCACGGCACGTGCGTTCACGTTCTCGGGCCGCCTTGCGAGCGCCTCGTCGAGCTGGCCGCTGCCGACGACGTCGAACCGAATCTCCGGAGTAAGAGCAGCGGCCTCGAGGATGGTCTCGAGGCCGTGCAGCGGAATCAGCTTGCCGACGAACAGCACGCTGAACTCGCCGGTCGGCCTCTCGCCCGGTGTGAAGAGTCGGTCGTCCGCACCGACGAAGCAGACAGCGAGCCGCTCGGCCGGTAAGTCGAACGCCTCCGCGAAGTACTGCGCGTGAGCGTCCGTATCGGCGACCACGAGATCTGATCGGCGAAACGCAGTCCGATCGACCACGCGTAGTGCTCGCGGTACGAGCCCGTTCGTGGACAGCTCGCGGTCGCGCACCCACGTGTCCTCGAGCGACACGAGAGGGTTGAGGACGACCGGTCGGCCCCGCGCGACACGTCGCGCCGCGAGGACATCAGCGTGCCCCGGATAGCCGACGATCAGGACATCCGAGTCCCCGGCTGATCCAGTCACCAGGCGCACCTGGGCGCCTGCGAGCCGCGCGGCGTCCGCGAGACCGAGGGACAGCTTGTGGCGCCGGTCCTCCCACACCGGCGCGTGGCGCTCGGTAACCGTGACGCCCGCCCGCCGCAGGGCTGCGATCACCTCCGTGTTACGGGGATAGTCGCGCTCGTACGTACCGAAGTAGAGGACTCGCAAGGGCGCTCAGCGCACGACTTCCTCGACCATGCGCTCGGTGCGCTCCCGCTCGTCGATGCGTTCCTCGTGCTGCGACGTGATCAGCTCGGAAAGCAATCCGAGCGAGACGAACTGGATGCCCACGACGATGAGGAGCACGCCGAGCGTGAGGAGCGGCCTGTGGCCGATCGCCTCTCCCCAGAACCAGACCATGGTGAGGTAGGTGAGGATGATGAAGCCGACGGCGCCCATGAGCAGGCCGATGCCGCCGAAGAGGTGGAGCGGGCGGTGCCGGTAGCGCCCCATGAAGGTGACGCTGAGCAGGTCGAAGAAGCCGCGGAGGTACCGCTCGGGCCCGTACCGCGAGCGGCCGTGCTGCCGAGCACGGTGATTCACCGGGATCTCCGCGATGCGGTAGCCCTGATACGCAGCGAGCACGGGGATGAAGCGATGAAGCTCGCCGTAGATCCGCATGCCCTGGACGACCTCGGCGCGATACGCCTTGAGGCCGCAGTTCACGTCGTGCAGCCGCACGCCCGAGATGACCCCTGTCGTCCAGTTGAAGATCCGCGAGAAGACGCGCCGGAGGAAGGGATCGTTGCGCCGCGTCTTCCAGCCGGACACGAGGTCGAAGCCCTCGTCGAGCTTGGCCAGGAGCTGCGGGATCTCGGCCGGGTCGTCCTGGAGGTCGGCGTCGATCGTGACGATGATCTCGCCGCGTGCCTCGAGGAAGCCGGCCTGGAGCGCGGCTGCCTTGCCGAAGTTCCGGCGCAGCCGGACCACCACCACGTTCGCGTGCTCGTCGTGGAGCCGCGAGAGGACCGAGATGCTGCCGTCGGTCGAGCCGTCGTCGACGAAGACGACCTCGAACGGCTCGTCCCTCGGCTCGAGCGCGGCCGCGATCTCGGTGTAGAGCTCCTCGAGCGAGCTCTCCTCGTTGAGCAGAGGAACGACGACCGAGATCACGACTCGGAGGGTATCGGCGTCTCAGGTCGTCGTCTTCAGCGCGGCTGCACGACCACGACGACCTCGGGCGTCGGCACGCCCCGAGGCTCCGACTCTGGTGCAGAGCGGCGATCTGCGCCGCAGGAACGGACGCTCGACGAGGTAGTACGACGCGGTCGCGGCGAAGACGGCAACACGCCACGGCCGGGATCGCCATCGGCGTGAGCCCCGCGCCCAGGACGCCGAACGCCGCGAGTATTGGCAGGTGCCACAGGTAGAGGCCGTACGAGATCCGCCCCAGGAACACCATCGGCGAGACCGAGAGAACGCGCGCGACGGGGCTTGAGCGGTCGAGCGACTGCACGACGAGCACGGCCGAGCAGAGCGCAGTCACGAGCAGCGGCCCCGCGAACACCGACCGCTTCCAGTCGATGACGACGAGCGCGACGAACAGCACGGGGGCGACGAGCTCCAGACGCTGCGGGATCTTCGGCACGCTCGCGCGCGCCGACGAGGACGAGCGCGAGCAGGCACCCGACCAGGATCGACAGCGAGCGCGTGTCGACGCCGAACTCGACGCGCTGGGTCGACGCGTCCGAGGCGAGCAGGTCGAACGCACGCAGCTGGAGGAGCACGATGCCCGGTCGCGCACGCCCACGCGGCCAGTCCGACGCGCCCGCGGAAGAAGCCAAGCAGGACGAGCGGCCACACGAGATAGAACTGCTCCTCTGCGGAGAGCGACCAGAGGTGCGCGAGCTCCGCAGGCAGAGCGTCGGCATGCCCAGCGGCCAGCGCGTGGTTCATCACGTAGCCGAGGCCGGCCGCGACGCCGAGAACCGCCTCACGCGGATTGGCGACGACGACCGCGACGGCCAGGAACACCGAAAGGAGTGCGAGCGCGGCCGGAAGCAGCCGAAGCGCGCGCCGGCGGTAGAACGAGCCGAGGCCAACGAATCCGGCGCGACGCTGCTCGTCGAGCAGCAACGTCGTGATCAGGAATCCCGAGAGGACGAAGAAGAGGTCGACGCCGAGCAGCCCTGTTGCCGGGAACGTGAAGTCCGTGGCGTGATAGAGGACGACCGACGCGATCGCGACCGCGCGGAGTCCGTCGAGTGATGGCGTGTACCTGAGCGGCAGATCTGACCCCCTGGGGTGTGCCTCCAATGAGTCGGAGGCGTCGCCCCGGGGCTTTAGTCCCGCACATGAGTGGTTCTGGCCGCTACGGCGCCGGGCCGCTCTGCCATCCGTAGCGCCCGCCAGCCGATGATCGCGCCGCCGATCAACGTGGTCGGCATGTACCAGCTCGCCTGCATGAGGATCGCGAACGCCAGCGCCTGGCTCGCCGGAACGTCGAGGAGGCCGAGGGCGGCGACGCCGATCCACTGGTACGTCCCGATGTAGCCGGGCGACGACGGGATCGCGACACCGAGCGCGAGCGCGGACGCCACGAACACGGCTTCGAGCGCATCGAGCTCGACGCCCACCGAGCGCGCGACGAGGAACACGGCGAAAGCGCCCACCGTCCACGCTCCGATGCTCAGCGCCAGCCACAGCGGCGGCCCGGTGGCGCCCGATCGGCTCGCCGAGGAAGTCGACCGTGTCGCGGACGATCCGGCGGATGCGCCCGCGCTCGCGACGGTCGCGATCTTGTGAGCGCGTGTACAGGCGGGCGAACACGAGCGCGGCGACGATCAGCACGACGAGCACCGCGGCGCCGATGACCATCCGCTGGAGCCACTCGGGCGTGGGCACCGCCTGCAGGCCGATGACGAGGAAGAGCGACGAGGGCGATCACGTCGCACACGCGATCGAGCGCGACGCTGCCGAGCGCGCGGCCGCCCGGCATCGGCGCCTCGCGACTGAGCCAGCCGGCGCGGATCAGCTCGCCGATGCGGATCGGCAGGACGTTGTTGCACGCGAGCCCGCCGAGCACCATCTCGTAGAACCGCCGCAGCCCGAGCTGGGGGGCATTCGCGATCCTCCTCCAGCGCGTGGCCTGGAGCAGATACCCGAACATGAACGCCACGACCGCGAGCAGGACGAGCCCGACGTCCGCGTCGCGGAGAGCCGCGCGAACCGCGTCCGGATCGGCGTCTCTGATCGCGAGCCAGAGGAAGATCGCGCTGATCGCGAGGCCGCCGAGGGCGATGACCACCCGGCTGCGCGTCATCTACACGTCCAGCTCGAGGCCGTCGTACGCGAGCTCGAACAGGTCGGGCGTGGGTAGCTCGCGGGGACGGTGCGTGAGGAGCAGGCGCTTCGCGCCCGATGCCTCGAACGCTTCGACGGCCTCGTCGAGCGAGAGGTGGCCGCGAGGCTCACCGTCGAGCTCGCCACGAAGAAGGGTCGCTTCACAGACGAACAGATCGGCATCGCGTGCAGCTTCGACAAGCTCGTCGGACGGAGCCGAGTCTCCCGAGTACGCGACCACGGCGCCGTTCGACTGGACGCGGAAGGCGTAGGTCTCGAGCCGGTAGTGCGGGACGCGGGTCGCCGTCACCTGGAGCTTGCCGGTGAGGAACGGCGTGTCGGGCTCGTACTCCGAGAGGCGGAAGGTGCGCTCGAACATGTCCGGGAAGCCGAGGCGCGTCCCCAGCTCCTCGAGGAACTCAGTGCCGCCCGGCTGCACCCAGAGCTGCGGCTTCGGCATCTCTCGCTTCGACGCGAGGTAGAAGCTGCCCCAGACCCAGGGAACGAGATCGCCCCAGTGGTCGAGGTGGAAGTGCGTGATCGCGATCGCGTCGACGTCCGGCCACTCCGCGGACTCGCGGAGACGGCCGAGCACGCCAGGCCCGCAGTCGAGCAGGACGCGGCACCCGTCGGCCTGCAGCATGTACCCGGAGTGCGCGCTCCCGGGGTTCGGCCATGCCGGCGACGAGCCGATGACGGTCAGGCGCACCGCGGTATTCTGCCGATGCGGCGCGGGTAATTCGAATCATCCGCTCGTCGGCGCTATTCGACGCCTACGAGGCGTTGGCGCCCAGCTCGTCGCATGTCATCTCGAGCTGCCAGTCGGGCGGCGACACATCGAGCACCTTCGGGGATGTCGGGTCGACACGACATGCGGCCCGAGCGTCGTCGATTTCGTCGGCGCCAGGACGGGAGCTCGGACCGACCGACGTCGTGTCGGTACGACGGGACAACCGCCACCGCCAGCCAGGTGGCTGTGACCACCGAGAGCGCGATCCACGGCAGGCCACCGCTGAGCGCCACACCCCATCGACCGAGACGTTCTCGCTCGATCGTCGCGACCCCGACACGCTCGTCGCTGTACGAGCCGAGCAACAAACCTCGGTCGACGACCGGAGGCACCAGCAACGCGACGAGCAGCAAGAGCTGTGGGCCCACCCAGTAGCGGGTGTCAAGGCAGCGACGCGAGCGCGGGGGCGGCGCGCCCGGAGCGCTGCGACATCGTGAAGGCGAACAGTAGGGGGCTGGCGAGGGCGAAGCCGGCGATCCACAATCGCGCGGTCGGCTGGGCTCGCCGGAGCTTGACGACCAGCATCAGCAGCTGGTCACCGCGAGAGCGACCCACCCCACCCAGGTAGATGACGAGCGCCACAGACCAGTGCTCGCTTCGGTGTCGAGCCGCCGTAGACGAGGACTCCGACGTTGTAGAGGTCGGCGACGTCACCAAGTACGCCACCGACACGGAGGCGCGGGTTCGCCGGTGACGGCGACGAGGACGATGCTCGCCCCCCAGAATCATGAGGATCTGCCCAACACAGGCCCCGAGGTACAGCGCCGGCACCACGAACCGTCGCGACGTATCGCGTCGCTGCGCGAACGCCACCAGCTGGTAGAAAGCAAAGGGTGCCGCGAGGAGACTCAACGGACTCGTGAGCGGAGCAATTACGACGATGAGCCCTCGCACGACTATCCCGCCCCAGCCCTCGACGGGAACAGCACGGCGAACAGGCACGCGATCAGCAGTGTGAATTGCAGGTTGCACACGGTGGCCTGCAACCTCGAGCGACAACACCGGCAGCACCAGCAGCGAGATCGCCCCGTCGGATCGGCGCTCGTAGCAGGGGTGCCGACGCGAAGTAGAGAAACAGGGCGAGCAATGACACGACCACGGTCGACGACCACCGCCGCCCACGCGGAGTACCACTCGGGAGGAAGCCAGGTCCCGACGGTGGCGAGGACGCAAGGCAGGACGTGTCCCGTACGAGTTGTAGGACTTGGAGAAGGTCTCTGTGAGGGGAAGTCGAGGGCGTCTTGGTAGAAGATCGTCCCGTCCTCGTATCACACGGTCCCGAACACGTTCTCGTCCGCCAGGCGCCACAGTTGCACGGCGGTGGCGACTAGGACGAATACGACCGCTGCAGCGCCGGTCGCGGCACGGCTCATTCGCCAATGACCGTCAGGCGCACCGCGGTATTCTGCCCATGTGCCGGGCGGGCGTATACGGGTGGTGATCGCTAAGCCCGGATTGGACGGACACGACCGCGGCGCGAAGATCATCGCGAGAGCGCTCCGCGACGCGGGTATGGAGGTCATCTACACCGGTCTCCACCAGACGCCTGAGCAGATCGTCGAGACCGCGATCCAGGAGGACGCGGACGCCGTCGGCGTCTCGATCCTCTCCGGCGCACACATGACCCTCGTGCCCCGATCGTCGACGGCCTGCGCGCGAACGGCGCCGAGGACGTCCTCGTCGTCGTGGGCGGGACGATCCCTCAGGACGATGCCGACGAGCTCAAGGCGGCCGGCGTGGCCGAGGTCTTCGGGCCTGGCGCGACCACGGGCGAGATCGTCGACTTCCTGCGCGGCGCCGTTGCCGTCTAACGCAGCTGCGTTCGGGGAGCCCCAACCGTCGAGCCCTTCCATAGGCGCTCCGTGTGGTGCTTGCGTTCGGCCCCGCTCACATGGCTCGGCTCGGTGTCGAACCCGTTCACAGAACTACGCCTGCCAGCGCACCTCGAAGTGATCGACACGCTCGCCGCCTGCGTAGCGCTTGCGAAGAGCCGCGAGCGTCCACTCGTCGAGCCGTGGCGACTGCTCGGGTCTGTGGTTGATGACGACGAGTGAAACCGACCTACCCGCGAGAGAGCTGCATGAGCTTCCTGCCTCGCGTCGATCCAGATGTCTCCAGGAAGTCGAGGATCGAGGGTGTCGGGTTCTTCGTGCCGGTGATGAAATAGTCTCCGGAGAATCGGGCCCGGCAAAGATCGTCTCCCCGACACTTCGATGCTTCGCGACGAGCTCTTGTACTCGTTGGTAGCGCTCTGCCACCGATGGATAGACCCGGATCGAGGCATGCCCAGGAGCGAGGATCGCGGCTTGGCGATCGGTCTTGTACGTCCGGCCCAACGTCTCGACCGGCTGCCGGTCCAGCTGCCGGAACCCGAAGATCGCAAGGGCTGCGAGAAAGACCGCCAGTACGCCGTTGCTCAGGCGAAGACGGCCTACGACTGCCAGCCCCGCAAGGGCGACGAGCGGTGCGATGTAACAGAAGTAGACCGAGGCCGCGAACGGGAATTGGTACAGGGTCGAGAACCCTGCGACGAGTAGGAGCAGCAACGTGACGGCCGAGTCGCGGTCTGACTGGCCACTTCTGCGTCCTAGGAGCGCCAGGACACCGATGGTGACTACCACTGGTGTAAGTGCGCGGCTCATGCCCCAGAGAACCGAATAGCTCGGCTCCGAAGCAGCGGTCACGACGAGGAACACGATGGTCGTACCGGCCGCAACGTCGAGCAATTGCCGTCCTCGAGCAGCCACGCGCGGACGCAGATAGAGGAGTGCGGCGAGCGGGACAGCCCAGAGCACCGTCGCGGGGTGCGGCATGCTCCATGAGGCGAAGTCGAACCGGGACTGGGGTGCGACGAGTACGCCCGTGACGAGGTCGGTCACGCT
This sequence comes from uncultured Gaiellaceae bacterium, assembly GCA_963787855.1. GTDB lineage: Bacteria > Actinomycetota > Thermoleophilia > Gaiellales > Gaiellaceae > GMQP-bins7. The sequence goes on along the minus strand of CAWBER010000014.1, from coordinate 139,780 downwards.
GCCCGTGGCGATGTAGGGCGCCGCGAGCAAAGCGATGGGAACGGTCACCCCGACGAGGAACACGGTGATCTCCCGAGCCGACGACCGAGCAACGGAGGTGCCGGCCGGGGTAGTGCGCCAGCCGATGAGCGCGATGACGGCACAAACGACGGTAATAGGCAGAAGCAGGCCGACGACTTCCCCGCCGCCCGGTTGCCGGCTGATGAGCATGGCAACCATCGCGAATGCAACTCCCGCCGAGGCGACCACGGCTACGCCATACGCCCGAGGCATCGTGCGGTGCAGCGTCGTGCGATCCTGGGCCAGAAGTGGCGCTGCGAGGAGCGCAAGCACGACAGCGACGACGTACCAGATGGCAACGACCTTGATTGCGATGGCGAGTCCTCCGCACGCGCCTGCCGCGAAAACCCTCGAGTTCCCACCTCCGTCGAAGTGGCGAACGAGGAAGTACGCCCCGATCGTCGACAGGAAGAGCAGGTACCAAGACGGCATCGGCGCTGGGTAGACGGGAACCGTCCATCCGATCGCGACGAGCGTCGCCAGGAACGCGAGCCATTGGTTCGAGACCCGAAGAGCGATCGCAAAGAATGACGCGACGAACCCCAGGAAGGCGACGAACAGAGGGATCCGCAGATTGACGATGTCCTCTCCGAACAGCGCGAAGACAGTTGCGTTCAGGAACGTCAGGAGGCCGGTGTAGAGGTCCGTGAAGTCGCGGTGGGGCAGCTCGCCGTTGAGAACACGCTCCGCGCTGTGCGCGAGCGAGCCGTCGTCGTGAGGCCACCAGCCCTGGTCGAAGGAGCCCGCGAGGACTAGTGCGCCGATCGCGACCGAGGCAAGCTGGAGCACCGTGCCTGGTGCGCCACGAGCAGCTGCCTAACGCGATCTACGGCGTCATCCCGCCGTACCTCAGCCAAGGAACCCTCGGTCATCTAGTCGGTCAGCGGTAGGGAATGCGATCGAGTGACTCGGCCCCGCGTATTTCGTCGTGCTGGGTCCCGACGACTTCGGTGACGATGAAGTGGGGTCGACCCTTCGCCTCGTCGTACACGCGACCGAGGTACTCGCCGATGAGGCCGAGGAAGAGCAGCTGAATGCCGGCGAAGAACGTGATCGCGACGATCAGCGCCGTGAAGCCCTCGGGCGAGTCGCCGAGGAAGAGGCGCTGGAAGATCGCGTAGAGCGCATACAGCGAGGCGATCGCCGAGACGCACGGCGCCGAAAAGCCATGCCGCTCGCAGTGGAGTGACCGAGAACGCGAATACGCCGTCGAACGCGAGTCGGAAGAGCTTCCGCAGCGTGTAGCTCGGCTCGCCGCCTGCCCGGGCATCGCGTTCGACCTCGATGCCCGTCTGCGGAAAGCCGACCCAGGTGCGAAGGCCCCGGATGTAACGGTGCCGCTCGGGCAGTCGGTTGATCTGGTCGACGACGCGCCGCGAGAGGAGCGCGAAGTCACCCGAGTCGACCGGAACCTCGACCTCGGAGAGCCGGCTCATCAGGCGATAGAAGAGGAAGTAGGCGGCGCGCAGCGGCAGCGCTCCTTGCGGCGCACGCGTTGGGCGTAGACGACGTCGTAGCCCTTCTCGTACTCGGCGACGAAGCGCGGGATCTCCTCCGGGCGGTCCTGCAGGTCGCCGTCCATCGCGATCACGACGTCTCCGGTGACCGCTCTCGAGGGCAGCGGTCAGCGCTGCCTGGTGACCGAAGTTCCGTGAGAGGCGCACGCCGACGACGCGCGCGTCCTTCGCAGCTGCCTCGATGATCAGGTCGAACGTGCGGTCGGTGCTGCCGTCGTCGACGAGGACGATCTCGTGTGGGCCGCCTGGCATGTCGTCGAGCACTGCGTCGAGTCGGCGAACGAGCTCCGGGAAGACCTCCTCCTCGTTGTGCAGCGGCGATCGCGACCGAGATACGTGGCTCATGCTCACGTCCTCGGCGTCCCTTTGAAGTAGACCATGCTCCACAGCATCGGCCCGCGAGCGGGAACGGGAAAGGGCTCGAAGACGACCTCTTCGAAGTGCTCGGTCAGCAGCGCCCGCCACGCGGTGAGGCTGCGCGGATACTCGCCGCGGTCCGAGCGCGCGAGCATGCGCGGAATTCCGCGCTGCTCGGGCAGGTCGAGCTCGATGACGTGAATGTGCCCGTCGTCGCTCACGTAGTCGCGGAAGGTCAGCGAGCAGGAGACGACCGCACCGTCGTCGAGGTGATGGAGGAGGCTGTTCACGAGGACGAAGTCGTACGTGCCCTCGCCCGGGACGCGTCCGTGCGGACGTCGGCGACCTCGAACCGCGCGCCGTGTCGTCCGTCGCGCGTGCTCGATGTACGCGGGGTTGAGGTCGACGCCGAGGTAGTCGAGCCCGTCGAACTCGGCGCTGTTCGTCCCCGGTCCGCAGCCGACGTCGAGCACGCGTCGGATCGGCGCGCGGTCGTTGTGCCGCCAGACCGGGGCGAGCTTGCGTCGCGACGAATGGCCGCTGCCACGCGAGGTAGACGCCAGGCTGTTCGAGCAGTCGGACGACGGCTTCGTTCATTGCGTTCACGCTGATCCGAGGGCCCAGACCTGAGCGTGCCCGAGTCTCAGGTGACGCACCAGCGGGGACACACTAGCCGAACGTCTAGATCGTGCCGATAGTGGTCTCTGCGGCTCTCGTTCGACGGCGGCGATGCGATTCTCATGACGGTGACGGGACGCTCGATCAGGCTGTGACCGAGCCGCGACGAGAGCTGGTCTGCGCGCGGGGGCTGCCGCCCTCCGGCGGGGCCGCGCTCGCCTCACTGCGGACGGGCTTGCTCGCGCGGGCCGCGATGCCTGCCTTCGTCCTTGCGCTGGCCGCGGTGGTCTGGGTGTACGTGCGGATTCGCACGTCGATCGCCGACGACACGGTCGGGTTCGACTTCGCCGGCACGGTGTGGGACGGTGCTACAGCGATTCGCGATGGGCGACTCGCCGTACCCGCGCGCGATGGAATCCGAGGTTCAGGTCGGGAACCCCGCTCTCTATCCGCCGCTGCTCATGCTTCTCGTGGCCCCGTTCACCGTGCTTGCCTTGGTCGTTGGGGCTCGCGCTCTGGATCGCGGTTCTGAGCGCCGGCTTCGCGCTCGCGCTCTGGGCGCTCGGTGTTCGCGACCTCAGGTGCTACGCGCTCGCCTTCATCTCGGCGCCGGTGTTCGGCGACCTCCTGACCGGAAACGCGACGCTCCTTCTCGTCCCGCTCGTTGCGCTCGCGTGGCGTTGGCGCGAGCGTTGGCTGCGCTGCGGCGTCGCTACCGGGCTGGCGATCTCGTCGAAGTTCCTCGTCTGGCCACTTCTCTTTTGGCTGCTCGGCACCCGGCGCTACCGCGCTGCCGGCGCCGCGCTCGCCGCGACCGCCCTCGCCCTCCTCGTCCCGTGGGCCGTGATCGGCTTCGACGGGTTGACGGCGTACCCGGATCTCCTCCGCATCGCGTCCGAGATCTACGGCGTGCACAGCTACTCGGTGAGCACGATCGCGAGTGCGCTCGGCGTCGGCACCGACGCTCGCGCTCCGCCTCGCATTCGCCACGGGTCTCGCGATCGCCGTGCTTGCGCTGGTCGTCGGCACGGCGGGGGCTCGACGAGGCGTCGGTCGCGCTCGCGGTGCTCGCCGTCGATTCTCGGCTCGCCGATCGTGTGGGAGTACAACTACGCGCTCCTCTTCGTCCCGATCGCGATCCTGCGACCGCGGTTCTCGGCCCTGTGGGTGGTTCCGTTGCTCGTCTACTGGACGCACCAGCTGCCTCGACCGCTCCTGCTTTCGAGCGAGCTCGAGCCCGGCGGGAGCGCATGCTGTCGCCCGGACGACGTCCCGCTCGTCGCGTGGGTCTTCAGTCACGCTCCGCCAGGTCTGTGGCCGGCTCTTGCAAATGCTGCGATCGCCGTCGGGGTCGTCGTGGTAGTGGCGTATGGCTCGCGCGTGCGCCGAGGCCTATGTGAGCCGGCAGCGGACGAGCGTCCGCAGGACGCGCAGCCCGTCCGTCGACGTGAGCTTCTTGCCGGCCTCGCGGGAGCGCGCGTGGTAGTGAGATCGGCACCTCGTGGATGCGCTCGCCGGCGCGGAGCACGCGCGCGGCGATCTCCGGCTCGATCGCGAAGCCGCGCTCCCGCAGCGGAAGCGAGCGGAAGAGCTCCGTCCGCATCGCCTTGTGGCAGGTCATGACGTCCGAGATCCAGCAGTTGTAGAGGACGTTCGTCGCGAACGTGACCGACTTGTTCCCCATCACGTACCAGAAGCTGAACGACGACTGGGAGGTCCACGCTCGCGTGCCGAAGACGACGTGCGCCTCGCCGGAGACGAGCGGCTCGAGGACGTCGCGCGAGGTCGGCGGCCTGGTACTCGAGGTCGGCGTCGAGGATCGCCGCGAACTCCTCCGTCGCATGCTGGAGTCGCCGTGCGCACGGCGGCGCCCTTGCCGAGGTTCCGTTCGTGGAAGACGACCTTGACCCCGTCGGGCCAGGTCGTGTCGCTCAGGAGCTCGCGCGTTCCGTCCGTCGAGCCGTCGTCGACGATGACGAGCTCGCGGCTCGCGACCGGAAGCTCTGCAGTCAGCGCGTCGTCGATCGCCGCCTCGACGGTCGAGCGCTCGTTGAACACGGGCATGAGAATCGAGAGGCCGCCGGCCATCGTCTCTGGGAGTTCGACCGTCGGCTCCGAGGTCCTACCGCTACGGCGTCGGCGCGACGCGGCCGAGCACGAGCTCGCCCGGCGCTCCGACGATCGCCTCGGGCGTCGTGTTCGCCTTCAGCGTGTACGCCGTCGACGGCGACGGGCTTCTTCAGCGCGCGGAGCGTGGAGCTGTCGAGCTGACCGAGTGCGGGCGCGACGTCGACACCGCGCGGCATCGTCAGCTCGAGCGCGCGCGCGTCGATCTCCAGCCAGCGGCCTCCCGGGTACTGCCGGACGCGATCGACCTCGAGCGTCGCCGCGCCGGCCCCGGCCGCGACGAGCGAGCCGCGGAGACCGAGGCTGAAGACGGCGCCCCTGCGCGCGGCGAAGAGCGGCTTGCGTCGCGCGCTTCAGGTGCCTGAACGGGTTGACGTCCGCGCCGTCGTTCGGGTGCACCTCGAAGTGCAGGTGCGGGTTGCCGCTTGCGTCGCCCGAGTCGCCGTTCCAGGCGATCTGCTGGCCGGCCGTCACCTTGGCGCCGTTCGGGACCGCGAACGCGACGTCCTCGACGCAGCCGCCCTTGTTGTCGTTGCGCGGCGTGAGGTCGTTGTTCAGGTGGATGTACATGTACGTCGTTCCGCTCGCGCCGTAGTGGTAGAGCATGCAGCCGCCGAGGCCGGACTCCCAGTACTTGACGCGCCCGTCCTCGACCGCGACGACCGGCGCGCGCCACGGATTCTCCATGTCGATGCCCGCGTGGCGGCCGTTTCCGCGCGGGTCGCCGTAGTTGTCCCAGAGGTCGGTCTTCGCGACGAGCGGGAAGACGAGCCGCGGGACGGCGCCCTGCTCGTTCCCGCTGGCGGGTGCCGAAAGCGCGGCCGCCGAGGCCTGCGAGAGTGAGTGCGACGAGTGTCGCTCGGGCTGTCGTCCGGTGGCGTCTCATGGGACGTAGCGCTCCGGTTCGCGCGCGAAGGGGCCGGACGCTAGCAGCGTTCCGTCCGAAAGGCTCGTTCGACCCGGCTCTCCGGGTGTTCCGCATCTGCCGATAGCCCTCGTACGATGGCCGGCGAGGAGCTGGAGATGAATGGCACAGGACGGCGCAGGATCTGGTGGCGGGTGCTCCCGTTCATCCTCCTGGTCCCGCTGGTCGTCGATGCCGGTCGGCGCGTACCTCGTCTTCTCGGAGGGAGGCCGGGGGAGCAGCCTTCCGGTTGCGCAGGGCGCAGTCGGCGGGGCGTTCCATCCCATCGCCGGCGGCTTCGTCGCCGACGACACCGACCTGGATGCGTGCGGGGTGGACGAGGCGTGCCTCGAGCAGGGCTTCGGGAACCTCGCTTATCGCGAAGGCCCTCGCGCTGCGCTGACGCTCTTCGAAGAGCGCCTGAGGACGGATCCGATCGTCCTCAAGGACTGCCATCGGATCTCGCACTTCATCGGCTCCGCTGCGCTCGAGCGCTTCCGTGGGGACGTCGCGAGGACGTTCTCGCTCGGGTCGCCCGCGTGCGTCTCCGGCTACTACCACGGGATCCTCGAGCGAGCGTTCCTGGGTGTCGAGACGAAGTCGGGCCTGACTCGTACCGCGAGAGAACTCTGCGCATCTGGTGATCTCCGACGGCGAGGCTTCCTGGACTACCAGTGCCGTCATGGCCTCGGCCACGGGCTGATGATCCAGACCGGATACGACCTACCGCTCGCGCTCACCATCTGCGGTCGGCTCGGGACGGGCTGGGACCACAAGGCATGTGCAGGCGGCGCGTTCATGGAGAACATCAATACGCGCTTCGGCTACCGGTCGGCATGGCTCGACGACGCCGATGCGCTGTACCCGTGTCGACGCGTCGCCGTGCGGGACCAGCGGTCCTGCTACCTCCGCGCAAGCTGGAGGATCCTCGTTCACGCGAACGGCTCGTTCGAGGCGACCGCGGCGGGCTGTGCCGCCCTCGGTCGGTGGGCGCGCACGTGCTTCCACGGCTACGGGCGCGATGCCGCGGAGCGGGCCCGGTACGCGGCCGTGAAGGTTCGTCCGCTCTGCGAACTCGCCGGCCGCGGCGAGGCCGACTGCCTGTACGGGGCCGCCCGGACGATCGCGAACGCCTCCGGGCAGGCCGGGGTAGAACCTGCGCGGCGACTGTGCGTCGGGGCTCCCGCTCGGTACCGAGCGGACTGTTATTCCGGGATCGGGGTCGTGCTGGGCACGCTCCACCCGACGCGAGCGGCTCGGCGCGCTGCGTGCGCGCAAGTCGCTCCCGGCTTCGTCGGCGCATGCGCTCGGGCGGCCGAGATGGAGGTCGATCCGAGCGGCCGCAACTCCTGGGGGTAGAAATCACTCGAACGGGTACTACCCTTCCGGGTGATATCAACTAAGTATTAGAGGGATGCTCTGGGGAGAGCGGGTCACGCGCCGACGCGCGATCGTCGGCCTTCTCGTCGTCTTCGTGCTGGCCGACGCGGCGCTCGCGTTTGCCGTCCTCGGCGAGGACAGCGCTGCGGCGCCGGCTGTGGCGGCGCCACTGCATCCTGTGGCGGGGAGCTTCGTCCCGGACGACACGCAAGCTGTCGGGCTGCAGTGACGAGGCTTGCTTCCAGCAGGCTCTCGGCAACGTTGCGTACCGGCAGGGGCCGAAGGTCGCGCTCGACCTCGTCGCCGAAGGTATACGGGTCCGGGGCGAGCCAGGCCTGCCATCGCGGCGTGCACACCGATCGGTGCAGCAGCGCTCGCACGGTATCGCGGCAATGTCGCGCGCACGTTCGCCGAAGGCGATTCGTCGTGCGGGTCCGGCTACTACCACGGCGTGCTCGAGCGCTCGCTCGTCGACCTGAAATCTCGCGAGCCGGCTGTGCTCGCTCCGGTTGCGCGCAAGCTCTGCGGCGACGCGTCCGAGCATGACTCCGTGGATCGCGTACCAATGCCTGCACGGTCTCGGGCACGGGCTCATGATCGCGACCGGGCTGAGCCTCCCGACCTCGCTCGACGTCTGCTCGCGCCTCGGCCGGTGGTGGGACCGCGATGCCTGTCGCGGGGGCGTCTTCATGGAGAACCTCTCGAGCTCGTACGGCTTTCGCTCGCGGTGGCTTCGCGACGACGATCCGGTCTACCCCTGCAACTCGGTCGCCTTCGAAGCGAAGCGGCGCTGCTACCAGCTGGTCACGTCGCGCATCCTTCCAGCGGTCGGAGACGACTGGGCTCGCGCCGCCGAGACCTGCTCGCACGGTGGAGAGAGCGTTCGTGAGCATCTGCTTCGGATCGCTCGGCCGTGACGCGTCGAGTCGCAGCGAGCGCGATCCGGCCGAGACGATCTCGACGTGTGCGGTCGCGCGACCCTACGGAGGCGAGGCCGACTGCATCGACGCGGCCGCGCAGGACGTGGTCGCCAACTTCGGGAACGCGACGCACGCGCTGCCCCTGTGCGAGCTCGTTCCGAGCTCGCTCGTGGAGCCGTGCTTCGAGGGCATCGGCGCGGTCGCAGGGCGCTTCCGGACGACCGCCGCGGCCCGCGAGCGGGACTGCCGCGCGCTGACCGGAAGCCCGGTCCTCGTCGACGCGTGCATGCGCGGCGGACGCCGCACGTTGCCGCGTCACTAGGTGGCGGCGCGCCCGAGCGGCGCCGATAGAGTCAGCGCCGATGAAGATCGCCGTCTGCGTCAAGCAGGTGCCGGACGCGACCGTCCACAAGCGGATCGACCCGGCGACGAAGCGGCTCGACCGCTCCGGCGAGGCGGCACTCAACCCGACCGACCTGAACGCGGTCGAGGAGGCGCTCCGGATCAAGGAGGCGCAGGGCGGCGAGGTCGTGCTCGTGTCGATCGGGCCCGGAGAAGGCCGTCGACTCGCTGCGCAAGGCGCTGGCGATGGGGGCGGACCGGGCCGTGCTCGTGGCGGACGAGGGAGCGGTCGGCTCCGATCTCCTCGGCACGGCACGGGCGCTCGCCGGGGCGCTCGAGAAGGAGAGCGCGGACCTGGTCCTCTTCGGGCAGGCCTCGGGAGACGGCGACGGCGCCGTCCTCTGGGCCGCGGTTGCGGATCGCCTGCGCCGGCCGGTGATCTCGCAGGTCGCGTCGCTCACGGCCGAGCCGGGCTCGGTCACGGGCAAGCGGCAGACCGAGCACGGGTACGACGTGATCAGCGCGCCGCTGCCCGCGCTCGTCGCCGTCTCGGACGCGATCAACGAGCCCCGCTACCCGTCGCTCAAGGGGATCATGGGCGCGAAGACGAAGCCGCAGGAGACGGTCTCGCTCGGTGACGTCGGCGTGGACGCGGGCTCGGCCGGGGAGGCCGGCGCCAAGACCGCGGTTCTCGATCTCGGTCCGCCTCCCTCGCGCGGCGACCAGATCAAGATCGAGGACGACGGCTCGGCCGCGCAGAAGGTGCTCGACCTCGTCGTCGAGAGGAAGCTCCTGTGACGTTCCTCGTGTTCCTCGAGCACTACCACGGGGCGCTCGAGAAGGGCTGCCTGGGTGTGCTCGGGAAGGCAGCGGCGATCGGCGACGCGGTCGGTGTCGTGCTCGGCGAGGGTGCGGCGGAGGTCGCCGCCGGAGCCGGTGCGTTCGGCGCCTCGAAGGTCTACGCGTGCGAGGCGCCCGAGCTCGCGTCGCCGCTTCCGCAGCCGCGGGTCGACGCGCTCGCGACGCTCGTCGAGCAGGTGAGCCCGGACGCCATGCTGTTCGGCGCGTCGGTGCTATCGGCCGACGTCGCCTCCGGCCTCGCGGCGCGTCTCGACGCGGGGCTGAACTGGGATCTCACCGACCTGGCGGTGAAGGACGGCGCGCTCGTCGGGACGCGGCCGGCGCTGGGCGACACCGTCCTCGCGGAGGTCGGCTGGAAGGGCGGCCCGATGCTCGGGATGGTGCGCTCGGGCACGTTCGATCCCGTCGAGTCCGGCGGGGCTGCGGAGGTCGAGTCGTTCGAGACGACGTTTTCGGACTTCTCCACGCTCGCGACGCTCGTCGAGCAGACGCAGGAGGAGTCGAGCGGCCCGTCGATCGAGGACGCCGACATCATCGTCGCGGGCGGCCGTGGGCTCGGCTCTCCCGAGGGGTTCACGATGCTCGAAGAGCTCGCCGCGGCGCTCGGGGGCGCGGTCGGCGCGACGCGCGCCGTCGTGGACGCCGGCTGGTACCCGTACTCCACGCAGGTCGGCCAGACCGGCAAGACGGTCTCGCCGAAGCTCTACATCGCGTGCGGGATCTCCGGCGCGATCCAGCACAAGGTCGGCATGCAGGGCTCGGGGACGATCGTCGCGATCAACAAGGACCCGAACGCGCCCATCTTCGACTTCTGCGACATCGGCATCGTCGGCGACCTGCACCAGATCGTCCCGAAGCTGACGGAGCTCGTGCGCTCGCGCGGCTAGAGGAGCTGCGTGGCCAGGCCGATCGACTTCCCACCTCCGTTCGGCGCGCGCGACGCGGTCGGCGCGCCCACGGATCCGCTCGACGCGCGCATCGAGGTCGGCGTCGCGATCGTCGGCGCGGGGCCAGGCGGGCTCGCGTGCGCGATCCGCCTCGGCCAGCTCCTCGAGGAGCACCCGGACGTACGCGAGCGGCTCGGCGACGTGCCGATCGCCGTGCTCGAGAAGGGCAAGCAGGCCGGCTCGCACCTCCTGTCGGGAGCGGTGATGAGCCCAAAGCCGCTGCGGGAGCTGTTCCGTGGACGGCTGAAGACGGCGGACTTCCCGACGTACGGCGAGGTGCCGGGCGAGGCCGTATACGTGCTCACGCGCCGGTCGGCGTTCCGCATCCCGCCGCCGCCGACGATGCGCAACCACGGGAACCTCATCGTCTCGCTGTCGGAGCTCGGCCGCTTCCTCTCCGAGCAGGCCGAGGCGATGGGCGCCGTGGTCTTGCCGGAGACGGCCGGCGACGAAGCTCCTCGTCGAGCACGGGCGCGTGGTCGGCGTGCGGACCGGCGATCGCGGACGCGGTCGAAACGGCGAGCAGCTGCCGACCTTCGAGCCCGGGAGCGACGTCGTCGCCGGGCTGACCGTGCTGGCGGAGGGGACGCAGGGCTACCTCACCGCCGCTGCGATCGACGAGTTCGGGCTTGCACGGCGAGAACCCGCAGATCTGGGCGCTCGGCGTGAAGGAGGTCTGGCGCGTGCGGAAGCCGCTGCGGAAGATCGTCCACACGATGGGCTGGCCGTTGCGGACGTCCCCGAGCTTCGGCGAGTTCGGCGGCTCCTTCATCTACCCGATGGGCGACGACCTCGTGACGGTCGGCTTCGTCGCCGGGCTGGAGGCCTCGGACGTCGAGTTCTCGGTGCACGACGTCCTGCAGGAGTTCAAGACGCACCGGCTCGTCTGGAGGATCCTCGGCGGCGGCGAGCGGTCGCGTGGGGGGCGAAGACGATCACGGAGGGCGGCTACTACTCGCTGCCTTCTCGGTTCAACGCGCCTGGCTTGCTGCTCGTCGGTGAGGGCGCCGGGCTCGTCAACGTGCCGCGGCTGAAGGGCGTCCACTACGCGATCGAGTCGGGCCGGCTCGCCGCGGAGGCAGCGTTTCGGGCGCTGCAGCGCGGCGAGGTACCGAGCCGCCTCGGGGCCCTCGACTCGTACGACGAGGCCTTGCGCGCGAGCACGTACGTGAAGGAGCTCTACGAGGTGCGCAACATGCGGCAGGCGTTCGACAAGGGCTTCTTCGTCGGCGGTGGGCTCGCGAGCATGATGACCGTGACGAAGGGGCGTGCCCCCAACGGCCGCTTCCCGACGCATCCGAATGCGTCCGCCTCGCTGAAGAAGACGGGCCGTGCGTCCCGCTATCCCACTCCCGACGGCACGTACCTCTTCGACAAGCTCTCGTCGGTCTTCGCGTCGGGGAACCGGACGCGCGACGACCAGCCGAACCACTTGAAGCTGCGGACGACCGTGCGTCGCCCCGTCGCCGAGGCGTGGCAGTGGATGTGCCCCGCGCACGTGTACGAGGTCGGTCGCGACGTGGGCGACGGGCATGGTGACGGTCGAGATCACGCCGTCGAACTGCGTCCAGTGCGGCGCGATCACGGCGAAAGGCGGCCGGCTGACGCCGCCCGAGGGCGGCTCCGGCCCCGAGTACACGCTGACCTAGCGCCGGTCCCAGGCTCAGCACACGAGTGCGATCGACGCGCGCCAGCGCAGGCTGACGCTAACATCGGACCGTGCGCCGATGCCCGACGCGGTGGCGACCACCACCTCGTCATCCATCCCCGACGCATCGTAGGCCGCCCGCCCCAGGCGACCGTTCCTCAGCGCTCGAGTTCCTCGAACGCGCGCGCCATCGCGATGCGGTCGGCGAGGGCGGGATGCGTCCCGACCATGAGCTGCACCCAACCCGGGCGGATCGGGGTCGCCGAGGCCCGTTTTCGAGAAGCCGACCATCAGGCCCTCGAGCCCGGCCGGGTCCTCGGTGACCTGCAGCGCCTTCCAGTCCGCCTCGGCCTCCATCCGCCGCGAGACGTGATTCGCGAGCGGTGCCGTCGCGAGCTGGAAGACGGCGACGACGAGCAGCGCGAGGGGGATCGCCTCCGGGGCGCCCATGCCGCCGCGCCCTCGGGTCGTCCGCATGAGGATCCACGCGCCCGGGATCGCGAACAGCGCGAACCACCCGAGCCCTTCCGGGAGATGACGCTGCGAGTGGTGCGCGAGCTCGTGCGCGAGCACGACCTTCTGCTCGTCCTCGTCGAACGGCGGGAGCAGCATCGTGTCCCAGAAGACGATGCGTCGCGACGGCCCGATGCCGTAGGCGTACGCGTTCGCCTGCTCGGTGTCCGTGCTCACCTCCTCGACGCGAAGCGGGATGTCGCCGACGCCGAGCTCGGTGCGGTAATCGTCGGCGGCAGCGGTGAGCGCCGGATCGTCCAGCGGATCGGTTGTGAAGTCGAGGTACGGCGCGACGAACGTGAAGAGCGCCGCGATCGAGACGAACACGGCGGCGCCCGGAAGCCACCACCAGTCGCCGAGTCGCCGCGCGAGGCCCATCACGACGAGCAGGGCGATGCACACGGAGAGAAACTGCGCGCCGAGGATCGCCCAGTCCTCGAACAGCCAGTCGAGGTAGCCGAGCTCGCTCTGCTCGTTGCGACGCGCCCACCAGTGCGCCACGAACCGGAACGGCAGGTGGACGAGCCACACGATGCCGAGCCCGAGCATGCCGAGGAGCATCCCCGTGCCGATCGGCCCCGCCGAGGACTCGCGGACGAAGGCAACCCCGCGCCGCGCGTACAGCCAGAGCGTGAGCAGGAGCGCGACCTGCGCGAGCACCCAGAGCACGTAGAACACACGCTCGTAGCGCTTCGCCTCTGCCACGAAGCCGGATCCGAAGACGGCGTCGACGTCGACCGCAGGGCGCGCGAGGTCGTCCGGCACCGCGGTGGGGTAGAGGAGGAACGCTCCGACTGCGAGCGCCGCGAACACGAACGCGGCGAAGGCGGTTCTCAGAAGGCGCCTCCGAGGAGCGGCGCGGTCCCCGGCGGCACTTGCTCTACCTCAACGGGCACCGGCGCACGCAGGATCGGCGTGCCGTACGGATAGCGGTCGGTGAGCAGCATCAGATACGCGTACGTCTGGGCCGAGTAGCGCAGGCACGCCGCGCCGAGGTCGCGCATCCCGTCGGACATCCGCCCCGTGGCGAGCGCGTACCACCAGGCGAGCAGCGCGATCACGAGCGCGACCCCGCCGAGCGCGCTCGCGAGGATCAGCGCCGGGATCGAAAGGAAGAAGCGGAAGAGCGTCTTCCACCGACTCAGTCGCGCGGGCGGATCGATCTCGACGTCGATGCCGTACGAGCCTGCACGCCCGGTGAATCCCGGGAAGCGGCGACCGATCACATAGACGAACGCGAACAGGTGCGTCGCGTAGCGGACATAGGCGGCGAGGAAGCGGTGGAGTGGATCCGGGAGGCGCCCCAGGACGAGCGCGAGCACCCATCCGACGATGACGGCGAAGAACGCCGCGATCGACCACAGCGCGAGCCAGATGAAGTGTGGGATCGCGAGGAAGAGCCGGAAGAGGACGGTCAGCCTGGGCCGACCCAGGTCGTCGTCGACCACGATCCGAACCGGGTGCTCCGGAAGCTCCGAGTACGGCTCGGAGAGCGCCGGGTCGGACGTCGGGTAGCGCGGCGTGAGAAGGAAGAGGTACGCCCCCGCCTGCGCCGCGTAGCCGAGGGTGAACGCGATCAGGTCGCGAAGCCCCCTGGGCGCATTTCCGCGCGCGATGATCGCGAACCACGCGAGGAACGCAGCTGCCGCCGCCACGCCGCCGACCGACGACGCGTTGAGCCAGAAGGCCTCCTGGTCTCCGCGCGACGACGCCGTCGCCGAGCTCTGACCCGACGAGCCGGTCGCGAAGCCGCCGCCGAGCACGGTCGCGATGAGCAGCGCCGGGATCGCGAGGAGCAGCCGGAAGAAGCCTCCCCAGCGTCCCTGGCGTACGGGCGGATCGATCTCGACGTCGACGGGATAGTCCTGCTGAACGCGGAACCACGGGTACGGGTTGGCGGCGAGGAACACGTACGCGCCGACCTGCGTCGAGTAGCGGATGTAGCTCGCGACGAAGTCGTGGAGGCTGTCCGGCACCTCGGCCTGGATCAGCACGGCGAGCCAGTTCACGAAGCCGACGACGAACGCGGCGATTCCGCGCAGCACGACCCAGAGGAACAGGGGGATCGCGAGAAAGAGCCGGAAGAACACGGTCAGGCGGCTGCGCTCGAGGTCGTCGCGCACGACGAGCCGGACTGGGCGTTGCGCCGCGTTCTCCACGGGGACCATTCTGATGCAGGTCGTAGGATCGCGCGATGGTCGAGCGTGCCGACGTCGAGCAGGCAGCAGCGGTGATCCGCGGCCGCCTCCATCGGACGCCGCTCCTCTCGTGCCGCACGCTGGGGTCCGACACGTTCCTTAAGGCCGAGCTGCTGCAGCGCACCGGCTCGTTCAAGCCACGCGGCGTGCTCACGAAGCTCGCGTCCTTGACGCCGGAGGAGAAGGCGCGCGGCATCATCGCGATCTCGGCCGGAAATCACGCGCAGGCGGCGGCGTGGGGGGCTGCAGAGGAGGGAATCGACGCGCTCCTCGTGATGTGGCGCGGCGCCAGCGAAGCGAAGATCGCAGCGACGCGCGGCTACGGGGCCGCAGTCGACCTCGAGGCGGCGGACCCGCACGAGGCGTTCGAACGACTCGAGGCACTACGCGAGGAGACCGGACGCACACTCGTCCATCCGTTCGACGACCCGTTCACGATCGCCGGCCAGGGCACCGTGGGGCTCGAGATCCTCGAGGACCTCCCCGACGTGGAGACGATCGTCGTCCCCATCGGCGGCGGCGGGCTGATCTCCGGCGTCGCGGTTGCGGCGGCCGGGCGGGCTCGCGTGATCGGCGTCGAGCCCGACCTCTCGACGGCGCTTCATTCCGCGCTCGCGGCGGGCGAGCGCGTCGACGTGACGCCGACGTCGATCGCCGACGGCCTCAACGCCCCGTACGCCGGTCATGCGGCACTGGAGATCGCGCAACGGCACGTCGAGGAGGTCGTCCTCGTCTCCGAGGAGGAGATCGAGGACGGCTTCCGGTTCCTCTACGAGCGGGCGAAGCTCGCCTGCGAGCCGGCCGGCGCGGCGGCCGTCGCGGCGGTGCTGGCGGGGAAGGTCGAGGATGCTCGAACGGTGTGCATCGTCTCGGGCGGGAATGTCGCCACCGCAACCGCCGCTGCTATCCTGGCCCGCCGATGAAGACCGACATCCATCCCGACTACGTCCTCGCGCACGTCACATGTTCGTGCGGCAACGAGTTCTGGACGCGCTCGACGAAAGAGGAGCTCCACGTGGAGATCTGCGCCGAGTGCCACCCGTTCTACACGGGCAAGCAGAAGCTCGTCGACACCGGCGGTCGGGTGGAGCGCTTCCAGCGCCGGCTCGAGAAGGCCGGCTCGCGCAGCGGCAGCGACGACTAGACGCGACATGGCCGTCAGCTACGGCGGGCAGGCCGTTCTCGAGGGCGTGATGATGCGCAGCCCGTCCTCGTGGGCGGTCGCGATCCGCACGCCCGAGGGCGAGATCACCGAGGTCGTCCACGACATCACCTCGCCGATGCAGAGCCGCAAGATCTGGCGGCTTCCGGTGATCCGGGGCGTGATCGCGCTGGGTGAGTCGCTCGCGATCGGCTTTCGCGCGCTCGCGATCTCCGCCAACGTCGCCTCCCAGGAGCGTGACGAGAACGGGGAGATCGAGACGCAGATCAGTCGCGGTCAGATCATCTTCTCGTTCGCGATCGCGATCGGCTTCGCGCTGATGCTCTTCAAGGTCGGCCCCGCGCTCCTGACGAGCTGGCTTCCGGTCGAGTCGACGGAGTTCTTCGTGATCGTCGAGGGCCTGATCCGGGTGACCGTCTTCATCGCGTACATCCTCCTCATCTCGCTGCTCCCGGACTTGCGCCGCGTCTTCCAGTACCACGGCGCGGAGCACAAGTCGATCAACGCGCTCGAAGCCGGCGCGGAGCTCACGCCGACCAACGTGCAGAAGTTCAGCCTGATTCACCCACGTTGCGGAACCGCATTTTTGCTCTGGGTCATGGTGATCGCAATTTTCGTCTTCGCGCTCGTCGGACGGCCCGACTGGCCGTGGCTCATCGCAAGCCGGATCCTCTTGCTTCCGGTCATCGCGGGCCTCGCGTACGAGCTGATCCGCTACGCGGGCAAGCACCAGGACAACCGCGTGCTCATGGCTCTACTCGCGCCCGGCCTCTGGCTGCAGCGGCTGACGACGCGCGAGCCGACGGACGATCAGGTCGAGGTCTCGATCCTGGCGCTACGGCGTGTGATGGAGAAGGAAGCTGCCGAGACCCCCGAGGAGCGCAGGCTCGAGCAGCGCGTGGAGGTCATGGCGTAAGTGCCCCGGATCGTCCGCGAGGCCGAGATCGACTGGGTCGGGACGACGGCGCGAGGATCGGGTGCCGTTCGCGCGGCGAGCACGGGATCGTTCGAGCTGCCGTCGACGATCGCCGCGCGGATCGACGTCACCGAAGGCAAGACGAGCCCCGAGGAGCTGCTCGCCGCGGCGCACGCGACCTGCTTCGTCACCTCCCTGGGTAGCGAGCTGGCGCGGGTGGGTACTCCACCGGAGCGAATGTACGTCCACTGCACGATCACCATGGACGAGGTCGAAGGAGCGGGGCATCGGATCGTCGCCTCGGACATCTCGGCCAGAGCGACGGTGCCCGGCGCAGACGCCGACTCCCTTACCGCGGCCGCCCAGGCTGCCGACGCCGGCTGCCCGTTCTCCGCTCTCATCCGGGCCACGGCCACCGTGACCGTCGATGCAACTCTCGAAGGAGGCAGCTGATGGCCGCCGACCGCACCGCGCACGTCACCTGGTCCGGCTCGCTCATGGAGGGCTCCGGGACGATCACCAGCGTCGAGAGCGGCGCGTTCGGTCCTCTCGAGGTCACCTGGGCGGCGCGCACGGAGGACTCGGAGGGGCTGACGAGCCCCGAGGAGCTCATCGCCGCTGCGCACGCCGCTTGCTTCTCCATGGCGCTCTCGCACGGCCTCGCCCAGGGCGGCACGCCTCCGGACAAGCTCGAGGTCGACGCGACCGCGACGTTCGTCCCCGGCACCGGGATTACGAAGATCGCGCTCAGTGTGCGCGGGACGGTGCCCGGGATCGAGGAACCGGCGTTCATGCACGCGGCGCAGGAGGCGAAAGAGAACTGCCCGGTCTCGAAGGCGCTGGCTTCGGTTCCCGAGATCACGGTCGACGCCGCGCTGGCGTAGAAAGGGCGAGGCAAGCCTCGCCCTCACAGTCGCCCGAATACCATCCACGGCGTGAACGGGATCGAGCGCCTCGTCGACGAGCTGGACCGCTCCCACGCGGAGGCGCAGGAGCGCATGTCCGACCCGACGGTCTACAACGACCACCGCCAGGCTGCCGGCGCCGGGAGGCGGCTGAAGGAGCTCGAGACCCCGAAGCGGCTCGCCGACGAGTGGCGGCAGGCGCGGGCCGACCTCGACGACGCGCGCGCGGATTCGGGGCTCGCGGAGATGGTGCCCGAGCTCGAAGCCACGATCGCGCGATTGGAGGACGAGCTGAAGCTCGCCCTCGTCGAGCGCGACCCGGCCGACGAGAAGGACGTCATCGTCGAGATCCGCCAGGGCGTCGGCGGCGACGAGGCGGCGCTCTGGGCAGGAGACGTCCAGCGCATGCTCACGCGCTACGCCGAGCGGATCGGCCTGAAGACGGAGACGCTCTCCACGAGCGAGAGCGAAAGCGGCGGCGTGAAGGAGACGGTGTTCGCGGTCAAGGGACAGGGCGCGTTCTCCATCTTCAAGTTCGAGGGCGGAACGCATCGCGTGCAGCGCGTACCCGAGACGGAGTCGCAGGGCCGTATCCACACCTCGACCGCGACGGTCGCGGTCATGCCCGAGGTGGAGGAGGTCGAGATCGAGATCCACGAAAACGACCTGCGCGTCGACGTCATGCGCTCGACCGGTCCCGGCGGCCAGAGCGTGAACACGACCGACTCTGCCGTGCGTATCACCCACCTGCCGACCGGCCTCGTCGTCGCGATGCAGGACGAGAAGTCGCAACTGCAGAATCGGGTGAAGGCGATGCGCGTCCTCCGTGCCCGCCTGTACGAGCTCGAGCGCGAGAAGCAGCAGGCGGAGCTCGCGGCGTCGCGCCGCTCCCAGATCGGAACGGGTGAGCGCGCCGAGAAGATCCGGACGTACAACTTTGCGGAGAACCGGGTGACGGACCACCGGATCAAGCTCACCCTGCACCGCCTCGACCAGGTGCTCGACGGCGACATGATCGAGCTGACCTCGGCGTTGCGCGCCGAGGAGCAGCGCCAGGCGCTCGCCGCCGCCTCCGCGTGAAGGTCGCGCGGGCGCTGGCCGAGACGACCGAGCGACTGACTCACGCGGGTTGCGAGTCACCGCGCGTCGACGCCAAGATCCTGGTGGCGCACGTGCTCGGCGTCGCGCGGTCGGAGCTCGCGCTCGAGTCGGCGCGGAAGCTATCGCGTCGTGAGGAGAAGGAGCTCGAGCGGCTGGTGTCGAGGCGCGAGGCACGTGAGCCGCTGGCCTACGTGCTCGGCGAGTGGGGGTTCCGGCGGCTGACACTCGCCGTCGATCGGCGCGTGCTCGTTCCCCGTCCGGAGACGGAGGTCGTCGTCGAGCGGTGCCTCGCCCGGCTGTCGAGGATCGCCGAGCCGCGCGTTCTCGACGTCGGAACAGGGAGTGGGGCGATCGCGCTCGCGCTCGCCGACGAGCACCCAGGCGCGCTGGTCACGGGGATCGACGCCTCGCCGGATGCGCTCGAGGTTGCGGGTGCGAACGCGCTGCGAACGGAGCTCGCAGTCACGTTTCGCGAGTGGGACCTCTTCCACGGGCTACCCGAGGGCCCGTGGGACGTCGTCGTCTCGAACCCGCCGTACGTCCTTCCGGAGGAGATCGACGTGCTCGAGCCGGAGGTTCGCGAGTGGGAGCCGCGAGCGGCCCTGATCGGTGTCGGGACGACGGAGGCCGTTGCGCGCGGCGCGCTGGTCGTCCTCGTGGCAGGCGGTGCGCTCGTGCTCGAGGCGGCGGCGGCTGACGCTGCGCGCGTCGCGGCGCTGCTCGGCGAGCTCGGATACGTGGATGTGACGACGACCACGGACCTGGCCGGACGAGATCGAGTCGTCGAAGGAGTGCTCGCGGCGTGAGCACCGTCGACGACGTCGCCGCGGCGGTGGAGGCGGGCAAGCTCGTCGTCATCCCGACCGACACGGTCTACGGGCTCGCCTGTCGGCCGGATCGAGAGGAGTCCGTGCGCGCGCTGTCGACGCTCAAGCAGCGGTCGCCCGAGCAGCCCATCGCGCTCGTCGCGTCCGGAGTCGACCCGCTCCGCGAGCTGATCCCGGAGCTTCGAGTTGACGACCTCGTCCGAGGCGCGTTCACGCTCGTCCTCCCGAACCCGTCGCGTCGTCTCCCGTGGCTCGCCGGCGGCCGGCCGGACACGATCGGAGTCCGCATCCCGGAAGTCAGCGGTCTTGCCGCCGAGCTCCTCGCGCGCGTCGGCGTGGTCGCCGCGACGAGCGCGAACCTGCACGGCGGAGCGGATCCGCGGCGAGTCGGCGACATCCCGCAGGAGCTCCTCGACGGCATCGCCGCGGTCCTGGACGTGGGCAACCTCCCGGGAACACCGTCGACGGTGCTCGACCTGACCGGAGCGGAGCCGCGCGTGCTTCGGGAGGGCGCTGTCTCCGCGGCCGAGGCTCTGGCCCGGTACGCGAAGTAGCATCCTCCGACATGGCCACGACGCCGATGACGCTCGAGGCGCTCCGCACGGCTGGCCTCGCAGACGTCGATCCCGAGGTGGCCGCGCTCCTGGAGCGCGAGCTCGAGCGGCAGCGCGGTGAGATCGAGCTCATCGCCTCGGAGAACTTCACGTGGCCGGCGATGCTCGAGGCCGTCGGAAGCATCCCGACGAACAAGTACTCCGAGGGCTATCCCGGGCGGCGCTACTACGGCGGTTGCGAGGTCGTCGACGAGATCGAGCAGCTGGCGATCGACCGCGCGAAGGAGCTCTTCGATGCGGAGCACGCGAACGTCCAGCCGCATGCCGGCGCGCAGACGAACATGGCCGTGTACTTCGCCGTGCTCGACCCGGGCGACACCATCCTCTCGCTCGAGCTCTCACATGGCGGGCACCTGACGCACGGGCTCAAGGTCAACTTCTCGGGGCGGCTCTACCGCGTGGTGCACTACGGCGTCTCGCGCGAGACGAACCTCGTCGACTACGACGACGTCCTCGCGCTCGCGAAGGAGCACCGGCCGAAGCTCATCGTGTGCGGCGGCTCGGCGTACCCGCGCACGGTCGAGGCGTGGCACTTCCGGGAGATCGCCGACGAGGTGGGCGCGCTGCTCCTGTGCGACATGGCGCACTTCGCCGGGCTCGTGGCAGCCGGGCTGCATCCGAACCCGGTCGAGCACTGCGACTTCGTCACCTCGACGACGCACAAGACGCTCGCCGGCCCGCGGTCGGGGTTCGTCTTGTGCCGCGAGGAGCATGCCCAGGCGCTCGACCGCGCGGTCTTTCCCGGCATGCAGGGCGGACCGCTCAACCACGTCATCGCCGCCAAGGCGGCGTGCTTCCGGATCGCCGCCTCGGAGCCGTTCCGCGAGTACCAGAGTGCGGTTCGCGCGAACGCGGACGCCCTGGCCGAGTCGCTGCAGGAGGGCGGCCTCGACGTTCTCACCGGCGGCACGGACACGCATCTGCTGCTCGTTGACCTGCGCCGCACGGAATGGAGCGGCAAGGACGCCGAGGATCGGCTCGCGCAGGTCGGGATCACGGTGAACCGCAACACGATCCCGTTCGACGAGCGTCCGCCGACGGTCGCGTCCGGCTTCCGCGTGGGGACGCCGGCGATGACGATGCGCGGCCTGGACGAGGACGACTTCCGCGAGGTCGGCCGGATCATGTGCGACGCGCTCGCCGACGGCGCGGATGTGGAGGCGCTCGCCGCCCGTAGCTCCGCGCTTGCCGCGCGACGACCGCTGTACCCGGGCCTGTCGGCATTCCCAGACTTCGGACGCTAGGAGGCGCACGTGGACACGCGCACCGACCTCGACGCGACTGCCAGCAGCTCGGTCACCGAGGTTACCCATCCGCTCGTCCAGCACAAGCTCGGCCTGCTCCGCGACGTCACCACGACGACGCAGATGTTCCGGCAGCTCGTCAACGAGCTCACGTTGCTGCTGACCTACGAGGCGACGAAGGACCTCGCCGACGAGGAGGTCGAGATCGAGACGCCGCTCGAGCACATGGCTGCGCGGCGGATCTCCGGGAAGAAGGTCGCCGTCTGTCCGATCCTGCGCGCCGGGATGGGCATGCTCGACGCCGTCCTCTCGCTCGTTCCGGGGGCGCGCGTCGGCTTCATCGGCCTCTTCCGCGACGAGGAGACGTTGGAGCCGGTCGAGTACTACGTGAAGCTCCCCGACGACCTTTCCGACCGCGACGTCATCCTCCTCGACCCCATGCTCGCGACGGGGAACTCGACCGCCGCCGCGGTCGAGACGGTGAAGCGATTGGGCGCGACCTCCGTACGGCTCATCGCGTTGATCGCCGCGCCGGAGGGCATCGCGCGCGTGCACCGGGAGCACCCGGACGTGCGCATCGTCGTCGCCTCGGTCGATCGCGGCCTGAACGAGAAGGGGTACATCCTCCCGGGCCTCGGCGACGCAGGCGACCGGCTGTACGGGACGAAGTAGGCGAGCGTGTTCGACGAGCTGCGGGCGACGCCGGAGGTCATCTACGGAGCGCTCATCGCGTTCGTCGTCGTGGTGCTGCTGACCCCGGCCGTCGGCGGCATGGCGCGGATGCTCGGCGCGGTCGACCGCCCGGACGCGCGCCGGATCAACCGGCGCCCGATCCCTCGGCTCGGCGGCCTGGCGATCTTCCTCGGGATTCTCGTGCCGGCCCTTGCCTTCCTGGATCTCTCGGGCGAGAGCCGCGGCGTGCTCCTCGGCGCGGCGATCGCGACCGTCGTCGGCGCGGTCGACGACTTCCGTGGGCTCTCGCCGTCCGTGAAGCTCGGAGGACAGTTCGTCGCCGCCTCGATCCCCCCGATGTTCGGGGTCTGGATCGACCACGTCACGTTCCCGTTCGTCGGCGTGCTCGACATTCCGGCCTGGATCGGCGTGCCACTCTCGATGCTGTTCATCGTCGCGGTGATGAACATGGTGAACTTCCTCGACGGCATGGACGGGCTCGCCGCCGGCGTGTGCGGTATCGCGGGCCTGACCTACGCGATCCTCGCGCTCTCACTCGGGAAGCCGGATCCGGCGATTCTCTCCGCGATCGTTGCCGGAGCCTGTCTCGGCTTCCTCCGCCACAACTTCTTCCCGGCGCGGATCTTCATGGGCGACTCGGGCGCCTTGTGCCTCGGCTTCATCCTGGCGGCGGTTTCGATCCAGGGCCTGCTGAAGACGGCGTCCACGGTCGTCCTCGTGCTGCCGTTGCTCGTCCTCGCCGTGCCGATCATGGACACGTCCTTCGTCGTCGCGCGCCGCCTGAAGCAGAACCGGCCGATCACCACGGCCGACCGCGGCCACCTTCACCACCGCTTCCTCAACATCGGCTTCACGCAGAGACGCGCGGCCGCGACGATGTGGCTCTGGTGCGCGAGCCTCGCCGGTGCTGCGCTCGCGACGCGGTTCGTGCCCTTCCGCGACGGCGGTGAGTGGCATCTCTGGGAGACGCTCGTCGTCCTCGCCATCGGCCTGTTCGCGATCGCGTTCTCGATCTACGTCGTGTACCTGCTCGAGATCGTGAAGCTCGCGAACCCGCGCGTCCGTCGCCGCGAGCGCGAGGAAGCCGAGACGGGCGAGCGCCTGAGCGCCTGAGCGGCTCCGGCGCGCTCGTCACGACCCAGGTCGGCGTGACCATGCACGCACCCGACTCGCCGTGTCCAACGCATCCAGACGCGGTCAGTTGGTCAAGTTGCATCTTGTTACAGGCTCAGGTGCGGCGCGAGCTCGCGGTCGTAGAGCGCGTCGACCGGGTCGAGGTACAGCGCCACGCGGATGAGCGTCTCCCGGTTCGCCCTACGTCGAGCGCGCTCCCGACGCGCGGCGTGAACGAGCGCACGATGCGCCTCGTAGCTCGGTCGAGGAATGTCCAGATGTGCGGCCACTTCGCGGGTGCGCCGGTAGGTCTCGGCGATGGGGACGGACGTGTCGTCGAGGCGAACGATCGCCTTGACGAGGCGGGAGTCGAGTCGCGGTGCCGACGAGCACATGTGGCCGCACGGTGCCACCAGACCCAGGGACCCGTGTGCCGACACGGATACGAAACATCCCCAAGTTGCAAGTTGTTACAAGGTCTTTCAGCTGCGGCCTCAATGGTGCGGATTGGTCGGGTCGGTCGCGGCGCCCGTTCCGCTCTAGGTACGCGTGGCGGCGCGCTCGATGAATTCGGCGAGGCGGTCGTTGAAGTCGGGATGGCGCTGGACCGTGTGACCGGAGCCTTCGAGCACGACGCGTTCGGCCGGGAGTCGCTTCTCGAGGACGTCGCAGATCCCGTCGAAGGCCGGGTTGTGGCTCCCGGAGAACACGAGCTTCGGGAACGGCGCGGCCGCGAGCACGTCGAGAGGGATCTCTGCCTCCCAGGGGCCGCGCTCGACCTGGAGTGCGCGAGCGCCCTGCTCGAGCTCGGGCGGGAGCGGTGACGGAGGATCGAGCGCCGACCCGACGACCACGAGGAACCGTCGCAGGAACGTCTCGGGATCGTCTCGAGCTCCCGCTGCGTACAGCGCCTCTCCGGCCGCGGCGAACGCGTCGACGGCAGGGTTGCCCGCGGCGACGCGGGTCGCAGGGGGCTCGATGACCGCCAACGAGCGAACGGCAGCCGGATTCTGCGCCGCGGCGAGCATCGAGATGACGCCTCCGTACGAGTGTCCCACGAGGTGATCCCCGGGCTCGAGCAGCTCGGCCACGAGGGCTGCGTCCGACTCGAAGTCCACCCGGTCGACCGGCGGGTTCGGAGGGAAGCACGGTCGCTCGACCAGGACGAGCTCGAACCGCTCGGCGAGCGGCTGCTGAGCCGTCCAGGTCATTTGCGCGCCCACGACGCTGCCGTGAACGAGGACGAGCCGCTCCACGCGACAATCCTACGACAGGTTACGAAGTGACGTAGATTCCGCTTACCGAAGCGAAATCGGTTGTTACAAGCACGGTGATATGCTCCGGCCGGGATGACGCCGGACGCGGCCCCCTCACCTCATTCGCTCGCCACCGCATCGGGGCTGCTCCTGGGCACGCTCGCCGCCGCAATGGCGCTCGGCGCGCTCATCGGGTGGGCTCTCGGGGGCGCGGGGCTCGGCCTCCTGATCGGCGCGATCGTCGGTATCCCGTTGGGCGCGCTCGTCGTCTACCAGGTCTACGGCCGGGGCGAAAACGCATGAGCGCCGGCATCTTCTCGACGCCGCGCCCGCTGCCGAGCCGAATGGGACCGACGCTCGCAGGCGGGACCATCATCGCGCTCGCGCTTCCGATCTTCGCGATCGCCGGCTGGCCGCTCCAGGCGTGGGCGCTCGCAGCGGTCCTCTGGATCGCCTCCGAAATCTTCGCGGCCGTACTGACGCGTCTGCCGGACAGCCCCGATAACCTCGCCGCCGCAGGAGTGCGGGGAATCGGAACAACCTCTCGGGCGCTACTCGTCGGCATCGTGCTCGTCATCGTCACGGTGTCGAACGAGACCGTCGGCCTCGCTGCCGCGATCCTCTACGCGATCGCCTTCACGGTCGAGCTCGGCGTCGGCCTCGCGACCTACTTCGGCGGGGAGGCGAAGGCGTGAAGCGCGCACTCGCAGTCGTGACGCTGCTCGCGCTCACCCTACCGAGCGTCGCGTTCGCCCAGGCCGAGCCGCACGCCGAAGAGGCCGAGTTCGATCCGTCACACGAGTGGGAGCTCTCCACCTGGGGTCCCGAGCTGAAGATCGGCCCGATCGACATGTCGATCAACAAAGCCGTCGCGTACCTCATCCTGGGGACGATCGTCTCGATCGCAATCGGGATCCTCTTCATGCGGGTCCGGCCTGGCCGTGGTCCGAATCGCCGACAGGCGTTGGGGGAGACGATCTACGAGGTGGCGCAGGTGCAGGTCGCCGAACAGGGCCTCCCGACGAAGGCGATCGGCCGCTGGTTCCCATACGTCGCCACGCTGATGATCTTCATCTGGACGATCAACATGCTGGGCTTCATCCCGCTGCCGTTGTCCGACGAGCGCTGGGAGATCGGCGGCATCGAGGTTCCGACGCTCGCGATCTTCGCCGCGACGTCGACGCTTTCGGTCACGCTCGCGCTCGCCCTGATGACGTTCGTCTTCACGCACGTCGAAGGGATCCGAGAGAACGGGGCGCGGAAGTATTTCTCGAGCTGGATCCCGGACGTCCCGAAGGCGATGCTGCCGATGATCATCCCGCTCGAGATCCTCGGCCAGTTCATGCGGCTCGTCAGCCTCTCCGTCCGGCTCTACGCGAACATGCTCGCGGGCCACATGCTGATCCTCACGTTCATCGGGTTGATCTTCCTCGTGACGCCGTGGGTGTTCCCGGTCTCTGTGCTCCTCGGAAGCGTCTTCTACCTCTTCGAGGTCGTCATCGTCGTCTCGATCCAGGCGTACATCTTCGCCGCCCTGTCCGCCATCTACATCGGCTCGGCCATCGAGCCCGAGCACTAAGGAGGAGTCCCACAAAATGCTTTCCTCGTTCTTCTTCCTCGCACAGACCGCCGAGGAAGCCGCCGCGAACGGCGCAGACGCCGGCAAGGCGATCGCCCTCGCGCTCGGCATCGGCCTCGGCTCGCTCGGGGCCGGCATCGGCATCGGCAACATCTTCGGCTCGATGATCCAGGCGGTCGCCCGGCAGCCCGAGCTCCGCGGTGAGTTGACCGGCATCCAGTGGCTCGGCTTCGCGCTCACCGAGGCGGTCGTGTTCTACGGCCTCATCGGCGGCCTTCTCGCGTACGTCCTCGTCTGAGCGATGCACTTCTTCCTCGCCCAGGCAGCAGAAGAGGAGTCGTCCGGCGGGCTGATCGACGTCGTCCCGGGCCTGATGATCTGGACGCTGATCTGCTTCGCGATCACGTTCTTCGTGCTGCGCAAGTTCGCGTTCGGCCCCATCCAGAAAACGATCGACGCGCGGCGCGACCGGATCCGCGCGGCCGTCGACGAGGCCGACAAGGCGCGCGCGGAGGCGCGCGAGCTCCTCGAGCAGCACCGGCAGCTCATCGCCGACGCGAAGGGCGAGGCGGCGGGGATACTCGCCGACGCGCGGAAGGTTGCCGACGCGCAGATCGAGCGCGTGAAGGACGAGGCCGAGGCCGAGCGCGCGCGCAGGCTGGAGGAGACGAAGCGCCAGATCGACGCGGAGACGAAGCGCTCCCTCGACCTGATCCGCTCCGAGGTCGCCGACCTCACGCTCGAAGCGACCGCACGCGTGACCGGCAAGGTGCTCGACGCCGAGGACCAGCGCCGGCTCATCGACGAAGCAATCTCGGAGCTCGACTTCTCGGCGCTCGAGAAAGAGCGGAACTAGTGGCAGTCGCGCAGCGCATGTACGCCCGCGCGCTCTTCGGGGCGGCGCAGGAGGCGGATCGCGTCGACGCGGTCGCCTCCGACCTCGCCGCGCTCGCGCGCGCGATGGACGACGTGCCCGAGCTGCGCGCGTTCCTTCGCAACCCGCAGATCGATCCTGCTGGGAAGGCCGAGGTGCTCGAGGAGCTCACCCGGGAAGCCGACGAGCTCGTCCGCAACTTCGTCCGCCTCGCCGCCGAGAAGGGCAGGGCCGGCGAGCTGCCCGAGATCAGTGCCGAGCTCGACGCGCTCGTCGCGCAGGCGCAGAACCGGCTCACGGTCGAGCTCACCACGGCGCACGAGCTCTCCGATGCGGAGGCCAAGTCGATCGTCCACCAGATCGAGAAGGCGTCCGGCCGCACGGTCGAGGCCAGCCGCACCGTTGACCCCGACCTGATCGCGGGGATCGTCCTCCGGATCGGGTCGCACCTCGCCGACGGCAGCGTGCGCGGCCGCCTCGAGCGTCTCAGACATGAACTCGCCACGGCGCATTAAGGAGAACACGTGAAACTTCGCCCCGAAGAGATCACCTCGATCCTCAAGGACCGAATCCAGCAGTTCGACGTCGAGACCGACCTCTCGGAGGTCGGCAGCGTCCTCCAGGTCGGCGACGGCATCGCGCGCGTCCACGGTCTCGAGAACTGCGTCGCGCTCGAGCGGCTCGATCTCGAGCACGGCGTGACCGGGATCGCGTTCAACCTCGAGGAGGACAACGTCGGCGTTGCGCTCTTCGGCGAGTGGCAGCACGTGAAGGAGGGCGAGCCGGTGCGCCGCACCGGCGAGGTCATGAGCGTCCCGGTCGGCCCGGGCCTCCTCGGCCGCGTCGTCGACCCGCTCGGCAACCCGCTCGACGGGCTCGGCCCGATCGAGGCGGCGGAGCGGCGCCCCCTCGAGTTCAAGGCACCCGGCGTCATTCAGCGTCAGCCCGTGAAGGAGCCCATGTACACGGGCCTCAAGGCCATCGACTCGATGACCGCGATCGGTCGTGGCCAGCGCGAGCTCATCATCGGCGACCGCTCGACCGGTAAGACCGCGGTCGCGATCGACACGATCCTGAACCAGCGTGCCGGCGACCTCGTGTGCATCTACGTCGCGGTCGGACAGAAGGGCTCGACCGTCGCGCAGGTGGTCGAGCGCCTCCGCGACGCCGGCGCGATGGAGTACACGATCGTCGTCTCGGCGCCGGCGCAGGAGGCTGCCCCGATCAAGTGGATGGCGCCGTTCGCAGGCTGCGCGATGGGGGAGTACTTCCTCTACCAGGGCCAGCACGCGCTCTGCATCTACGACGACCTCTCGAAGCACGCCGACGCGTACCGCCAGCTGTCGCTCCTGCTCCGCCGCCCGCCTGGCCGCGAGGCATTCCCAGGCGACGTCTTCTATCTCCACTCGCGGCTGCTCGAGCGCGCGTGCAAGCTCTCGGACGCCCTCGGGGCGGGCTCGCTCACGGCGCTTCCGGTCATCGAGACGCAGGCCGGGGACATCGCCGCGTACATCCCGACGAACGTCATCTCGATCACCGACGGCCAGATCTTCCTCGAGTCGAGCCTCTTCTTCTCGGGCGTGCGGCCGGCGATCAACGTCGGCACGTCGGTATCCCGCGTCGGTGGGAACGCGCAGACGAAGGCGATGAAGAAGGTCGCCGGGCGCCTTCGCCTCGACCTCGCGCAGTACCGCGAGCTCGAGGCGTTCGCGCAGTTCGGCTCCGAGCTCGACGCGGCCACCCAGAGCGCCCTCGCCCGCGGCGAGCGGATGGTCGCGACGCTGAACCAGCCGCAGTACCAGCCGTGGCCGGCCGAGGAGCAGGTGGTCGCGATCTACGCCGGCATCAACGGGTGGCTCGACGACGTCCCGGTCGGACAGGTCCCGCGCTACCACGACGAGCTGCGCGAGCACCTGCGCACCGAGGGAACGGTCCTGAAGGAGATCCGCGAGTCGGGCGACATCGCCGAGGAGACCGAGGAGAAGCTCAAGAAGGAGCTCGAGCACTTCAAGAGCGTGTTCTCGGTCGTGGAGGAGAAGGGCCTCGCCGGCTAGCGGATGGCTTCGGTCCAGGACCTCAAGCGCCGCATTCGCTCCGTCCGTAACACGCGGAAGATCACGCGTGCGATGGAGCTCGTCGCCGCGGCAAAGCTGCGGCGAGCGGAGCAGCGGATCACCGCACTTCGCCCGTACGCCGAGACGATGAACGAGCTCATCGCGGGCGTGGGGCGCGCCGCGTCGTCCGTCCGGCTCCCGCTGCTCGAGCAGCGGGAGAACGTCGAGACCGTCGCGATCGTCCCGCTGACGGGCGACCGCGGCCTCGCCGGCTCCTTCAATGCGCAGGTGATCAGGCGGGCGTTCGCGCTCGAGCGCTCGCTGCAGTCGGAGGGGAAGGGCGTTCGCTGGGTCGCAGTCGGGAAGAAGGGGCGCTCGACGCTCACCTTCCGGCGGCGCGAGCTGTCGGGCTCGTACATGGGCTTCACCGACCGGCCGGCCTACGAGGACGCGCAGGCGATCGCGCACCGCGTCGCGGAGCTCTTCACGGAAGGCGAGGTCGATCGCGTCGTGCTCGTCTACAACACCTACGTCTCCGCGCTGACCCAGCGGGTGACCGAGCAGGACGTGCTTCCGATCTCGGCAGACATCCTGGAGACGGATGAGGACGAGCGCGCCGCCGACACGCTGCGCGGCGACTTCATCTTCGAGCCGGAGCCGGAGGAGATCCTTGTGCGCCTCCTCCCGGTCTACCTCGAGACGCAGATCTACCGCGCGCTGCTCGAGTCGACAGCGTCGGAACAGGGTGCCCGAATGACCGCCATGCGGAACGCGTCGAAGAACGCCGGCGAGATAATCGACTCGCTCACGCTGAGCATGAACCGTGCCCGCCAGGCCGAGATCACCCAGGAGATCCTCGAGGTGGTCGGCGGCGCCGAGGCGCTGACGTAGTCGTCGCCTTCGGCATCCGCCGAACCTTCAGCGCGTAGCCCCGTTCTGCCGGACGCTCATGTGCGGGTAGAGGGCATAGCTCTGAAAGACCATCGCGATGTCGCGGTGCCGAGGCGATGACGTAGTCGTCAGGCGTGCTGGAGATATCGGTTCGCACCGATACGGCCTACGTGTGGCGCGAGTTGATCACGCGCGCATACCGCGTTCACCCGTGTGGTTGCGACGGTCGTAGATCCAGCCGAACACCAACGAACCGACAGCGATAACCACGAACACGCCGAAGAAGCCCCAGGCGTACAGCGCGCGCCAGAAGACAAGCAACGCGATCAGTAGGACGACCCCGACGGTCAAGATTCCTGCGAATAGCTTGAGCCAGAAGCGTCTGCCGAGTTCCTCCTCGTCGTCCTCGTCCCGAGGCGTCAATGTGGTGGCATCGTCTCCCATCGGTGCCAGTATCGCGCCAAACTCGTGTGCCGTCTAGATCGCGGAGACGGGGCGCCTGCGCTCAGTTGCGCGAGTTGTCCGCGGACGGTGACCGCTGCGCAGGGGCGGTACTGGGCGCCGACGCTCTACGTCGGACGTCGCAGTGTTCTCCCGCTCGCGGGCTTTGCGTACTACATCAAGCGCACGTCGAGCGATGTCGTGGCGCACCCTGCCGGGCTGAAGATGATCGCAGGAAACGCCGCGGCACTCCGACCGCGATCGACGAGCTCGCAGCTTGGAGCTGTGGCGAACTCGGCGGCGGACGGAAGTTCGCGGCGTCAGTCTTGCGTCGCTCGCAGCCGAAAGCCGTTAGCCGCCGGAATCCTCGCCGAAGGCGGCTAAGGCTGTCGGGAGCGCCGCGCGCGGGTGTGACCGGTGGCGGCGCCTACCCCAGTGCTACCTCAGGCGCGACGGCGGTCGAATTTGCAGGCACGTCTGAATCCAGGCGCGCAGGGCAAGCCTGCCTCCTACTAACAAGCTGCCCCACAATGCGTAGAAGTACCCGAGCGGCGATGACGATCCCTGCGCACGAAACGACCCCAGATACGATCGCGTCGGTGGAGGCCGTAGCCCAGTCGTCGGAGCCCGAGCGCTTCGAGCGAGCCGGCGAGATCGCCTGTCGGCTCATCGACAACATCGAGAGGGTCGTGTACGGGAAGCGCGAGGAGATCAAGCTCGTCCTGACCGCGCTCACGTGCGGGGGACACGTCCTCCTCGAGGACGTCCCGGGCACCGCCAAGACCGTGCTGGCGAGGGCGATCGCGGGCTCGATCGCCGACGCGTCGATGGCACGCATCCAGTGCACGCCGGATCTGCAGCCGACGGACGTGACGGGACTCTCGGTGTACAACCAGCGGAGCCGCGACTTCGAGTTTCGGCCAGGGCCTATCTTCACTCACGTCGTTCTCGTGGACGAGATCAACCGCGCCATGCCGAAGACGCAGTCCGCCCTGCTCGAGGCGATGGCGGAGCTCCAGGTGACCGTCGACGGCGTGACGCGGAGCCTCCCGGATCCTTTCCTCCTGCTCGCAACCGAGAATCCGATCGAGTACGAGGGGACGTTTCCCCTCCCGGAGGCACAGCTCGACCGTTTCTTCCTCAAGACCGCGCTCGGGTACCCGTCGGCCGACGAGGAGCTGCAAATCGTCGAAGAGCAGCACTTCGTCCACCCGCTCACGAAGCTTCGGGCCGTTGTTTCGGTCGAGGAGTTCCACGAGGTCGAGCATGCCGTCAAGTCCATCTATGTCGATCGGCTCCTGCGACGGTGGGTCATCAACCTCGTGCGTGCGACGCGCTCGGCCGACGGCGTCGCGATCGGAAGCTCGGTGCGCGGCAGCCTCGCACTCGAGCGAGCTGCACGCGCTTGGGCGCTCCTCGACGGTCGCACATATGTCATACCCGGAGATGTCGAGAGGCTTTTCGGAGCGGTACTCGAGCATCGGATCGTGTTCACGCCGCGGTTTCTCGCCGGTGCTCGTGAGACGGGATGGGAGGCGGCCATGGCCGCTTTCAAGTCGGAATGCCTCGAAAGCGCTCCGCGGCCCGGGTCCGACGCCTCTCCTCTCTGGTCACGCCGACCGGAGCGATAGGGCGTGTGGCAAACGCAGAGCTGACGTTCTCTCTCGTTCCGCAGAAACGCCTGATCGGGCTCGCGTTCGGCGCGATGCACAGTGCTCGGCGAGGGACGGGATCGGACGTCGCAGGCTCGCGCCCGTACCTGCCGGGCGACGACGTGGACGCGATCGACTGGGCGGGGTCGGCGAAGCTTTCCGCCGCACGAGGGCAGGACGAGTTCATCGTTCGGGAGCGGTACGCGGACGAGGCCCCGTACGTCGTCTGCGCCTGTGACCGGCGACCGGAGATGGCGCACATGGACGCGCAGCTGCCCTGGCTCTCGAAGCCCGCGGCCATGCGCGTCGCGCTCGGGCTCGTCGAGCGCGCCGTCGTCAACGCACGTGGGTTCGTCGGCTACCTCGACTTCGCAACCGGCGAGCCCTACTGGGTGCCCCCGACGAGCGTGCGCGCGGCGCCCGCAAGCGGGGGAACCAACGGGAGGGAGGGCGTGTACCTCTCTCCTCCGAGGACGATGGCGCTCGCGCTGAGCCATCTCAGGCAGCACCGACGGGTTCTCCCTGCCGGAAGCTTCGTGTTTCTCCTGTCGGACTTCATCGAGCCGCTCTCCGTGGAGGAGTGGCTCGGGGCGGTCGAGAGCCGTTGGGACGTTGTCCCAGTCGTGATCCAGGACCCGGTCTGGGAGCAGAGCTTTCCCGACGTCGCGGGCATCACGTTCCCGTTCGCCGATCCTCGGACCGGCCGCATCACGCAACTGCGACTCACGGCAGCGGAGGTCTCCGAAAGGCGTGAGCGGAACGAGCAGCGGCTTCGTACGTTCCTGGACAGTCTCCGCGACCTCTCGATCGAACCCATCCTGGTCTCCGAGCACGAGTCGGATCTGGTGCTGCAGGCGTTTGCGGGCTGGACCGAACACCGCCTCGCCCAAACGGGACGACGCTGGTGACGCCCCAGGTTCGAGATCGGCTCCCGCCCGTCGAGCTCCTCGCGATCGTCGTCGCGGTGGTCGTCGCCGTCGTGATCGTCCTCGCCTTCAGCCTCCGAGGCGGAGGCGAGGACCTGTCCCAGGGCGCGCCCATCCGCGTCAAGTCCGTCCTGGCTCCGCGTGCTCTTCTCTTCGGAGACACGCTCACGGCGAACCTGGAGGTGGCGTCGGACAGCGACCGCGTCGATCCGTCGTCCGTCCGGATCGACGCGCGCTTCGGCCCGTACCGACCCGTCGCCCCGCCGACCGTCCGGCGGAGAGAGATCCGCGGCGCGGACTATCTCTCCTGGACCGCTTCGCTCCGCTGCCTCGAGCTGAAGTGCCTCCCTGGAGACGAGGGGCAAACGCGCGTGAGGCTCGGGCCGGCACGCGTGACCTACTCGCTCGACGAGGACGACGTGAGGATCAAGCGCACCATCGTCGTCAGGTGGCCGCCGGTGCTCGTCCACTCCCGCGTCGACGCCGCCGAGGTCGCGGCCCGCGATCCTCGGGGCGAGCCTCCTTGGCGCGCGGATCTCGGGTCGCTGCCTGCCGTCACGTACCGCGCCTCGCCCACGCTGGTCGCTGCGATCCTGTACGGACTGGGAGCCGTCCTGGTCGGCTCGGCGCTCGTGCTCCTGAGCCCGGTTCTCCTGCCGCTGTTCAGACGGCGG
Organism: uncultured Gaiellaceae bacterium; assembly: GCA_963787855.1. Lineage (GTDB taxonomy): Bacteria > Actinomycetota > Thermoleophilia > Gaiellales > Gaiellaceae > GMQP-bins7. The sequence goes on along the minus strand of CAWBER010000014.1, from coordinate 106,466 downwards.
CGTGACGGCGAAGGCCCCAGGCTCCCTCCGCTCGAGCAGGCGCTCGAGCTGCTGGAACGAAATGGAGGAAGCGACGACGTAGTCCAGGAGCGGCGCGAGGCGCTCGAGCTGGTCGCAGCGGAGCTCTCCCGCCGCGGTGAGGACGAGCTCGAGCTGTCCGCTCGACGGCTCGCGTGGTCGGAGGAGCCTCCGCCGCACGAGCACACGCTCGCGCTCGCGGAGAGCGTCCGTCGCCTGAACGGAAGCGGGAGCAATGACCGCGCTGCGTAGGCTGCTGGCTGCCCTGCGTGGGCCGACGGGGAGTGTGCCGAACGGCGATCTGCGCGAGCTGAGACGCTCGGCCCGTCGAACGCGAGCGCTTCGCCTGTTTCTCGCTTTCGCCGTTGCCGGACTGCTCATAGCGGCTGTCGCCGCGGCGACCACCGAGCGCACTCGCTCCGACATCGTTCCCAGCGGGACGACGAGCGTCCTCGCCGTCGACCTTTCGAAGAGCGTCGTGGACCAAGACCTCCTGACCGTCGGCGCGACGTTGCGGCGCTACGTCGAATCCGACACACCGACGGGGCTCGTCGTCTTTTCCGACGTCGCCTACGAGGTGCTGCCTCCCGGATCCTCCCCGCGGGGCCTCGAACCGCTCCTCCGATTCTTCCTCACGCAGCGAGGCGCGGCGCCGCCCAACCCGTGGCAGGCGACCTTCCGCGCCGGAACGAGAATCTCCGACGCGTTGAAGCTCGCACGCGAGATGCTCGACCGCAGCGACCGAGCGAACGGGTCGATCGTGTTGCTCAGCGATCTCGAGACCGCGCCGAGCGACTTCGCAATCCTGACGCAAACGCTCGCGGACCTGCGGCACGACAACGTGCAGCTCCGGGTGATCCCGCTTCGACCGACCGACCGGGGCCGCGAGCTCTTCGGCTCGGTCCTCGGGGAGCGCGCGATCCTTCCGGTCCCGAGCGACACAGGATCCTTCGAGACGACTGTTCGCCGGACGTTGCACGGCGACTTCCCACTCGGGCTCCTTCTGCTCGGCGGCCTGCTCCTGCTCGGTCTTGCAGCGAACGAGCTCTGGTGCGCGCGGCTGGCACTCCCCACACTCGCTCGGGAGCAGCGGTGATGAGCCTCCGCCGCCGCGCCTGGATCGCGGCGCTCTGCCTCGTGGCCGCGGCCGCCGTGATGTTGGTCGCGAGTGACGCGCTGCGCTGGCAGCACCTCGTGGACGTGGACGACGAGCGGTTCGCCGCAGTTCCCGAGCGGGGCGAGCTGTGGCGCATGCCCCCGCTTGCTCCCTTCGCCCCGACCCGGTTCCTGCTCGGGCTCGAAGACGATCTCGCCTACAGGCGCGCCCTGCAGACGTTCGTGCGCGGTCGGCCGCGGCTGGAGACGTACACGGACACCGAGAGCATCGCCCAGCGAACGCGCGCGCAGGTCCTGCTCGCCGACATCGTCGACGGCGGCCAGGCTCCGACCACCCGGGCCGAGGCGGCGAACCTGCTCGGGGTGCTCCGCCTGGCCAGCACGTTCCTCGATCCTTCGCAAGCGACCACGTACCTCACGAGCGCGTCCGAGGACTTTCGTCGGGCGGTCACGCTCGCCCCCGAGCACTCGCACGCGAAGTACAACCTGGAGCTGACGCTGCTCCGGCTGCGAGACCAGCTGGCGCAACGGGGCGCCTCCGGCCAGAGCCCACAAGGCGGCGTCGGGTCGGGTTCGGGCGCCCGGCGTCCCGGATCCGGCTACTGATCGTGACTCTCGGCCTCACGTTTCTCTCCCCGCTCGGTGCTCTCGTCGCCCTCGTCGGGCTGGTTCCACTCCTGGCGCTCATGGCGACATCGGCGCGGGCGCGGCAGATTCGCTCCAGGCTCGGCTTGATAGGTCCGGCGGGCCCTCCGCTCGCCGTCGGCGGCGCCGTGGTGGCCGTGGCTGTGCTCGTCGGCCTGGCCGCGGCGCAGCCAGTCGTCGGCCAGACGCGCAAGCAACCGGTGCGGGCAGACGCCGAGCTCATCGTGCTGCTCGACATCTCGCGGTCGATGCTGGCGAGCGTGGGCGCGTCCGGCCGGACCCGGCTCGAGCGGGCGAAGCTCGAGGCTCTACGGCTGCGCGAGGAGTTCCCCGACGTACGGGTGGGTGTCGCCTCGTTCACCGACCGTACGCTTCCACATCTCTTTCCGGTCGCGGACGAGCAGCTGTTCCGGGCGACCGTCGAGGAGGCCATCGAGATCGAGCGGCCCCCCCCGATCGCCCTCTTGCGAACCGGCGTCACGACTCTCGCAGCTCTGTCCGCAGTCGCGAACCGCGGGTACTTCTCGACACACACGGAGGATCGCGTGCTCGTGACCTTCACCGATGGAGAGACCCGGCCGTTCGATCCCGAGGGTGTCGGCGCGGGACTCCGTCGCGGACGGGGGATCCGAGCGTACTTCGTCCATGTCTGGGATGCGAGCGAGCGCGTTTACACGAACGGAAAGCCGGAGGTCGACTACCAGCCGGATCCGACGAGCGGCGAGCAGCTCGACCGGCTCGCGGCCGCCGTGCGAGGCTCGGCTTTCGGAGAGGGCGAGGTGAGCGCCGTGGCGGCGGCCGTTCGCCGAGCTCTGGGGACGGGGCCGACCGTCAGCGAGACCGAATCCCATACGGAGTTGTCACTCGGACCCTACATCCTGCTGGCTGCGGCGTTTCCCGTCGCGTTCCTGCTCGTTCGACTGGCCCGCTAGAAGAGAGCGCGGCGCGCATGCTCACCGAGCCCAGCTCGGCGAGCCTGTTCAGCTACGCGCTCGAGCTCTCAGGGAACCCGTGCTCGTCCATGTACGAGATCGTGCGGCTGGCGATCCACGACACCGTCTCAAGGTCAGCCTGTGCGAGCACGTCCCGCACGACGGCATCGCCGGCTTCGGCGCTGCCCCCCCCACCTGCTCCAGCGCGCCGAAGCCTGCACAAGGCGAGCACGGCAACGTCCACGGAATTGCCTTCGTCCTCGTACCAACTGACGCCGAGCGCGCGCTCCATGAGCTGAGCCGCACCCTCCGAGAGCTCCGCGACGTCGGCGAGAGCCGGATTCGTCTCCCGCTGTCTAGGCCCGTCGCCGGGCCGGATCCCTTCCACCACTGGCCCCCTGATGCGATTGCCGTGACGATTCCACGATACTCGTTTGCCGACGAGACAGTCGGGTATCAGGGTGCTAACTTCTCGCGTCGATTTGCGTCTCTAACGGTCGGACTTCACCGGAAGTGGACCGGTGGCATTCGAAAGGAGAGGAACGTTTATGCGTCGATTTACATTGACGGCCATGGCGGTCGTGGGGCTCGTGGCGATGGTCTTCGCCGCGGGCGGCTCGGCAGGGACGTCGCAGAAGCCCAAGCAAGGCGGGACGGTGGTTTTCGCCGCCGAGCAGGAGCCGCCGTGCCTGAACACGGCGCTCGCCGGGTGTAACAACACCTGGACGTCGTGGACCGCCGGCACCGCGACCCGCGGCCTGTACATCCTCAAGCCGAACTTCTCGGCCGTCCCCGACATAGCCGACGGCGAGGGGCAAGTCGTCAAGCGGAACCCCTTCACGCTTCGCATGAAGATCAAGCAGAAGGCGGTCTGGAGCGACGGCGTGCCCGTGACCGGCAAGGACGTGGCGTTCACCTGGCGGACGTTCATCAATCCCAGGAACGACGTTGCGAGCCGGAGCGGTTATGACTCCATCAAGAGCGTCTCGGGGACCGGGAAGACCGTGACGGTCGTGTTCAAGCAGCCGTTCGCCCCCTGGAAGCAGCTCTGGGCGAACCCGCTCTACCCGGCCCATGCGCTCACGGGGACGGACTTCAACACGGTCTGGAACGAGTCTTTCAAGAACAAGTCCGGCCAGAACATCTCAAACGGGCCCTTCGTCCTGCAGAGCTACGTCAAGGGCCAGTCGATCACGATGGTGCGGAACCCGCGCTGGTGGGGGCCCCACAAGCCGTACCTGGACAAGGTCACGTTCGTCTTCCGGACGAACACGGACACCGAGATCCAGGCGATCCGCGGCGGTGAGGTCGACGTCATCTACCCGCAGCCGCAGCTCCAGCTCGCCGACCTCAAGGGCCAGTCCGGCCTGAAGGTCGTCTCGAACGCGGGCACGACGCTCGAGCACATCGACTTCAACGCTCAGCTCAAGGGCGGCATGCCGCTCCTGCGCGCCCCGTGGTTCCGGCAGGCGATCTCCTACTCGATCGACCGCACGGCGATGGTGAAGCAGCTCTTCAGGACGCTCAACCCGACCCTGACGCCGCTGCAGAACCTGACCTACGCCAACAGCCAGAAGGGCCTGTACAAGCCGCACTTCGAGGCGTACAAGTACAACCCGGCCAAGGTGACCCAGATCATGCAGAAGCACAACTGCACGAAGGGCGGCGACGGCATCTGGTCGTGTGGGGGCGTCAAGGCCTCGATCAAGTTCGGCACGACCTCAGGGAACAGGCTGCGGGAGCTCGCGCTCGAGATCATGCAGGCGCAGGCCAAGAACGCGGGGTTCCAGTTCGTCCCCGACAGCGAGCCCTCGCGCCTCTTCTTCCCGAGGGTCTCGGACGGCAACTACCACATGGCGCTCTTCGCCTGGGTCGGCAGCGGTGACCCGTACGGCCAGACCGACATCTACGGCTGCGGCGGCGAGTCCAACTGGAAGGGGTACTGCAGCAACAAGGTGACGAAGCTGCTGCGGGACTCCGACAAGGAGCTCAATCCGACGAGGCGGGCGGCTCTGGTGAACACGGCGGACGCGATCATGGCGCTGAACGTGCCGACGCTGCCGCTGTACCAGAAGCCCACGTATCTCGTGCACAAGACGAAGATCCGCGGGATCCGGGACAACCCGACCAACCAGGGCCCCACGGACAACATGGAAGACTGGTGGATCAGTTAGTAAGCTGACCGACTAGCTGCGAGAACAGTTGGAAGCTGGGTCCCGCCCGCCGCCGGCCGGCGGGACCCAGCGAAACTCGTTACCCGATAAGGCGGCGACCGTGCTCACTTACATTCTGAGACGTCTCCTGTACAGCATCCCGGTGCTGATCGCGGCGAGCTTCCTGATCTTCATGGCTGTCTCGGCAATGGGCGATCCGCTCGCCGAGCTCGAGCTCAATCCACTTGCGTCGGAAGAAACCATCGCGAACGTCCGCGAGAAGAAGCACCTCGACGACCCGCTCGTCGTCCAGTACGGGTACTGGGTGAAGGACGCGGTGACGAACGGCTTCGGGACGCCTCTCCTCACCGAACGAGCCGATCTGGAACGATCTGAAGCGGGTCATCCCGCACACGCTTGCTCTCGTCCTCGCCGCCGAACTGATCGCGCTTCTCGTCGGCGTTTCGATCGGGATCTACTCCGCCATCCGCCAGTACTCGTTGTTCGACTACTCGGCCACGACCCTGAGCTTTCTCGGGTTCGCGATGCCGGTGTTCTGGCTGGCGTTGATGCTCCAGATCGCGTTCACGAACCTCTTCTTAGCCTGGAACGTGCGCATCTTCTACACCTCCGGGCTCAGCTCGGTCGACCCTGGAACCGGAATCCACTGGCTGCTCGACCGTGCCCAGCATCTCGCAATTCCGGTCATGGTTCTCGCCGTCTTGCAGATCGCGATCTACAGCCGCTACATGCGGGCGTCGTTGCTCGAGGTGGTCAATTCGGACTACGTCCGCACGGCGCGCGCCAAGGGCCTCCACGAGAACAAGGTGACCATGCGACATGCCGTGCGTAACGCGCTCATCCCCGTCGTCACGCTCTCGGCGCTCAGCTTCGGCGCCCTGATCGGGGGAGCCGTGATCACCGAGACGATCTTCCAGCTGGACGGGATGGGCAACTACTTCATCCAGAACCTCTTCAACCAGGACGTGTATCCGATCATGGCGTGGCTGATGATCACGGCGACGATGATCATTCTCTTCAACCTGGTCGCCGACATCCTCTACGGTGTGCTCGATCCTCGCGTTCGCTATGACTGATCATTCACTCGAATCGGACCGGACGCTCGCGTCGCAAGGGGCGCTCGGCCCGGCGGCGCTGGACGACCGGAGCCTTGCCTACGAGAGCGGGCTGGAGGTCGAGACCCGCAGCCAGTGGACCTACGCTCGGCGCCGTTTCATGCGGCACCGCCTCGCCGTCGGGAGTCTCATCGTGCTCATCCTGGTACTCGGCGCCGGGCTCGGGGCGTCCTGGGTTGCGCCGTATCCGTACGACGGCATCGATCTCGAGAACTCGGGGGTCGGCCCCACGTTCGACAACTGGCACCTCTTCGGCACGGATCTGCTCGGGAGGGACTATTTCAGCCGAGTGCTCTACGGCATCCAGACGTCGGTGGAGGTCGCCTTCATCGTTGCGCTCCTCGCGGTCGTGATCGGTACCGCCGTCGGCGCGGTTGCGGGCTACTACTCGGCTTGGGTGGACAACGGCCTCATGCGGTTCACCGACCTGATGCTCACCTTGCCCGGCCTGGCGGTGCTCCTGACCGCTGCAGCGTTCCTGGGACACGGCTCGCCGTACCGGGTCGCCATTATCCTCGGCTTTCTGCTCTGGACGACGCTGGCGCGGATCGTGCGTGGCCAGTTCCTCTCGTTGCGCGAGAAGGACTACATCGACGCCGCCCGCGCGGCGGGGGCCGGGGACTTACGGATCATGTTCCGGCACATGCTTCCGAACTGCCTGGGGCCGATCATCGTCTTCGCGACGCTGACGATCGGGCTTGCCATCCTCCTCGAGGCTTCGCTCTCGTTCCTCGGCTTCGGAATCCAGCCCCCGACGCCCGCACTCGGGTTGCTGATCGCACAGGGACAGGACGTATCGACCGACATGTGGTGGCTCGTCCTCTGCCCCGGGCTCACGATCGTCCTCATCGTGCTCTGCATCAACTTCGTCGGCGACGGCCTGCGCGACGCGCTCGACCCGACCCAGCGGATACGTGCCTGAGCCGGTCCTCTCGATCAAGAACCTCACCGTCGAGTTCACCACCGAGGATGGGGTCGTCCACGCAGTCGACGGCATCAGCTACGACGTCAATCCGGGCGAGACACTCGGAATCGTCGGGGAGTCGGGCTCCGGCAAGAGCGTCAGCATGCTGTCGGTTCTCGGCTTGATCCCGCAGCCGCCGGGCAAGATCGTCGCTGGTGAGGCGTTGTTCAAGGGTCGAGACCTCATGAAGATGCCGAAGCGCGAGCTCCGCCGCCTGCGCGGCGGAGACATTGCGATGGTGTTCCAGGACCCCATGACGTCGCTCAACCCCGTTCTCAAGGTCGGATTCCAGATCGGCGAGGCGATCAAGGTGCACAACGCCGGGGTCGGCGACGACGAAGTGCGCAAGCGCGGAGTTGCGTTGCTGCGCATCGTTGGCGTTCCGAATCCCGACCAGCGCTTCGACCAGTTCCCGCACGAGTTTTCCGGGGGGATGCGGCAGCGCGCCATGATCGCAATGGCGATCGCGAACTCGCCCTCGGTCCTCATCGCCGACGAGCCGACCACCGCCCTCGACGTGACGATCCAGGCGCAGATCATCGAGGTCTTGAAGACCGCGCAACACGAGACGAACGCGGCAATCGTGCTGATCACCCATGACCTCGGTCTCATCGCCGAGCTCGCCGACCGCGTGATCGTCATGTACGCCGGCCGCGTGGTGGAGTCCGGGGACGTGCACACGATCTTCGCGAATCCCCGTCATCCGTACACCATCGGTCTGATGGAGAGCCTCCCGACGCTCACCGCCGAGGAGGACCAGCTGCGGCCGATCCCGGGTCAGCCGCCCAGCCTCATCCGCCGGCCGCCCGGCTGCGCCTTCCATCCCCGCTGCTTCCTGTCGAGCGGGCGTGAGCGGTGCCGCACCGATGTTCCCGAGCTGCGAGGGGCGGGCGGCGACCATCTCTCCGCATGTCACTTCCTCGAAGAGCTCGAGGGCTACCATTCGAAGCTCGCCGGGGCGGCCGTATGAGCCACCCGGCCGCGACCGTGCCGGAGACGAACTCGAACGGCGCGATTCTCGAGGTTCAGGACCTCGTCAAGTACTTCCCGATCCGCAAAGGCCTTCTGAGGCGGACGGTCGGTCAAGTGCACGCCGTCGATGGCGTCGACCTCGAGATCAAACATGGGGAGACGATCGGCCTGGTCGGTGAATCCGGGTGTGGAAAGTCGACCCTCGCTCGGACGATCCTCAAGCTGATCGAGCCGACCTCCGGAAAGATCGTGGTCGACGGTCGAGACATCACGCACTTCAAGCGCAAGCAGATGCGCGAGGTTCGCCGCCAGTTGCAGATCGTCTTCCAGGATCCGTACGCCTCGCTGAACCCGCGCATGACCGTGCGCAACATCGTCAGCGAGCCGCTCGCGATTCACGGGACCGGAGGCGGCCGAAACGAGCGGAACCGACGTGTCGAGGAGCTGCTTCGCACGGTCGGCCTCAGCCCCGAGCACGCGAATCGGTTTCCGCACGAATTCTCCGGGGGTCAGCGCCAGCGCATCGGCGTTGCCCGGGCCCTCGCGCTCAACCCGGACCTGCTCGTCCTGGACGAGCCCGTGTCGGCGCTCGACGTCTCGATCCGCGCTCAGGTCATCAATCTGTTCGAATCGTTGCAGCGCGAGTTCAACCTCACGTTTCTCTTCGTCGCGCACGATCTCTCGATCGTCAGGCACGTGTCCGACCGCGTTGCCGTCATGTATCTCGGCAAGATCGTCGAGATCGGGTCGCGCGACGAGATCTACGAGCGGCCGACGCATCCGTACACGCAGGCGCTGCTCTCGGCTGTCCCGATCGAGAATCCTGGGCAGCGCGGGAAACGGAAGCGCATCGTGCTCGAGGGTGACGTTCCGAGTCCCGCAGACCCACCCTCGGGTTGCCGTTTTCGCACCCGATGCTGGAAGGCGCAGGATATCTGTGCGCAGGTCGAGCCCCCCCTGGAGCCTCGGGGGTTCGGTCACCCCAGCGCCTGCCATTTCCCGGAGGTGCTGAAGCCTCTCGATCTCTCCGAGTCGGCTGCGGTGGCATCCGGCGCGCACGTCGTCGACGTCGACACCGCCTAACCATCGCGGCTCCGTGTCGTCACACGGAATATGACTCTTGCGCCGCGACTTGTTTGCGATCGTGTTCGGAGCCAGGTGTCGCTGGAGCTCGACGACGAGCTCTCTCACCTCGAGCGGGCGATGGTGGAGTCGCATCTTCGGCGATGCGGAGGTTGCAGAGCTTTTCGCGAGGACGTGGGATCGTTCACCTATGAGATCCGGCAAGCCCCGCTCGAGGAATGGTCGGGCCGCTTCCTGATCGCGCCCCGCCGACGGGGTGTGCATGCGGCCACCCTCCGTGTCGCCTCGGCCGCCGCGAGCATTGCCGTTGCCCTGGGCCTGGGTGTCAGTGTCGCCCAGCTCGGCGCAGATAGCTCCCGCGCGGGGCAATCGGCACGACCGGCATATCTCGATTCGCCCGAGTACGACCTCAGCATCATCGAGCAGGTCCGCGCTACGCGCGAGGCGCAGCGCATCACACGCGCTGTTTGAGCTCGGCCAACCCGCCACGGGTTAAACTAGGACTCCCTCGGGCCTCGCCGAGTAGTGCCCGCTCTTCTCGTCTAACTTGGAGCATCCTTGACCGAGATTGAAAACGAAGCCGGCTCCAACGCCGGCCGGATCATCGAGATCAAAGGCGTCGTCATCGACGCCGTCTTCCCCGACCGTCTCCCCGAGATCTATACGGCACTCGAGATCGAGATCGGAGACGGCAACTCGAGCCGGACGCTCATCGCGGAGGTGCAACAGCACTTGGGTGACGACCGAGTACGCGCCGTCGCGATGGACTCTACCGATGGCTTGGCGCGCGGAGCCGTGTGCGTCGACACCGAGGGCCCGATCTCCGTCCCGGTCGGCGAGGCGACGCTCGGACGCCTCTGGAACGTCATCGGCGAGCCGATCGACGAGCTCGACGCCATCGCCGCTGACACGGAGCGCTGGTCGATCCACAGAGACCCGCCCGGGTTCCGCGACCTCTCGCCGACGATCGAGACCTTCGAGACGGGCATCAAGGTCATCGACCTCATTGCGCCGTACGTGAAGGGCGGCAAGATCGGCCTCTTCGGCGGCGCCGGCGTCGGCAAGACGGTCCTCATCCAGGAGCTGATCCACAACGTCGCGCAGCAGCACGGCGGCGTGTCCGTCTTCGCGGGCGTGGGCGAGCGAACGCGCGAGGGCAACGACCTCCTGCTCGAGATGACCGAGTCCGGCGTGCTCGACAAGGTCGCGCTCGTCTACGGGCAGATGAACGAGCCGCCGGGGGCGCGCCTCCGCGTTGCCCTCTCTGGCCTGACGATGGCGGAGTACTTCCGCGACGAGGGTGGTCAGGACGTCTTGTTCTTCATCGACAACATCTTCCGCTTCGTGCAGGCCGGCTCCGAGGTCTCCGCGCTTCTCGGCCGGATGCCGAGCGCGGTCGGCTACCAGCCGACGCTCGCGACCGAGATGGGCCAGCTCCAGGAGCGGATCACCTCGACGCGGACCGGGTCCGTCACGTCGGTGCAGGCGATCTACGTGCCGGCAGACGACCTCACCGACCCCGCGCCCGCGAACACGTTCGCGCACCTCGACTCGACGACGGTGCTCGAACGTTCGATCGTGGAAAAGGGGATCTACCCTGCGGTCGACCCGCTCAAATCGACGTCGCGCGCACTGCAGCCGGGCATCGTCTCCGACGAGCACTACGAGGTCGCGACGCTCGTGCAGCAGATCCTCCAGCGCTACGCCGACCTCCAGGACATCATCGCGATCCTCGGCATGGACGAGCTGACCGACGAGGACAAGGTCGTCGTCGCCCGCGCGCGGCGCATCGAGCGGTTCCTCTCGCAGCCAAACTTCGTGGCCGAGCAGTTCACCGGCACGCCGGGCAAGTACGTCAAGCTCGAGGACACGATCCGCAGCTTCAGGGAGATCATCGACGGCCAGCACGACGAGCTGCCAGAGTCGGCCTTCTACATGGTTGGCACGATCGAGGATGCGGTCGAGAAGGCGCGCGCCGCCGCCGAGGCCGTCGCGGCGTAGTGGCCGGATCTCATCCCAAGTTCGACGTCTCGCTCGTCACGCCGGATGGGCCGGCGTTCGAAGGCGAGGCGGAGATGGTCATCGTCCCCGGGGCAGCGGGCGAGATCGGTGTTCTCGCGCGTCACGCGCCGCTCGTCGCGACGCTGAAGGCGGGGTCGACGCGCGTTCATCTCAACCCGAGCGAGGTGCTCGAGTTCGCGACCGGGCCCGGCTTCTTCAAGGTCGAGCTCGATCGCGCGCTCGCGCTCGTGGACGACGCCGTGAACGTGAAGGAGATCGACGACGAGCGAGCCCGCGCGCAGCTCGAGGCCGCCAATGCCGAGCTCGAGAAGGTCGAGGCCGGCGAGTCGCAGGCCAACCGCTGGCAGCTCGAGCAGCGGATCGTGCACGCCGAGAACCAGCTGTCCGTCAGCGGGCGGACGACCGGATAGCTCTCACAACGCGGTGGGCGAGACGAGCCCTCCCTCAATCGACCGTCCACGTCGCATAGAACGTAGAGGGGAGCTGGCTGGAGCATGAAGTCCGTCGGTCGACTCCCGGTCCGTATGGGTGGAAGACCATCTCCCAGGTCGCTTCGAAGCGGATTCGGTAGCCCCCAGGCGGCGCACGATCGACCCGGCGCTCGTTCCATTCCGACCCGCGCCGCGACGCGACGCCTTCACTCCTGGTTGAGCTGGGCGACGAGCGTCTGGAGGGTCGCCTGGTTCCAGCCGTTCATGAAGTCGGCGTGGATCGCGAAATTGCCGGACGCGACCTGAGCGTGACCTCGGACCTCCGGATACATGAGGATCAGGACGATCGACGGAACCGACACCGGGTGTGACGCAGGACATCTTCCCGCGCTCGCGTACGCCATGTGGCGTTTGTGGTCCACACTGTCGACGGAAGCCCCGTTCCAGCAGTTCGGGAACGTGATCTGGACCTGTACGAGATGATCTCGCGCACACGCAGGAATGACGGCAAAGCGTGGCCCCTCTCCAAGTTCCGAGCAGCTCCAGGCCGCGACTTCCTTCTTCTGCGGCCGGCGCGCGGCAGCGTTGCCCGCAATCATCTTGAGTCCTGCTGGATGCGCTACCACATTCGCTGCCGTGCGTTTGATGTAGTAGGCGAACGCCGCGACCGGGAGAATCGCACGGCCTCCGGAGTGAATTGCGTGGCGCCCCCCGTACAGCGTTGGTGCCCAGTACGCCGAGGCGTCTGCCTCGAAGTTGCAGCTGCTTCGCCCGCCGAGGAGCGAGGTGGGAGTCGTAGCGGCGTTGACGGAGAAGTTGCCGATGAACGTGTGGTTGTGAGATCGTCCGGGTTGCCCCGGAAAGACGATCGGATCGTCGTTGTTCCGGTGGCTGAATCCGCAGCTCAGCACGAAGTGCGGGCCGCGGGGGAACGACTCCGGTGCCTGGTTGATGGCAGCCGGGCCGGCGGATGCAGCCGCGATGGCGATGACGATGCCTCCGGTCAGCATGACGACGAGCCGGGAAGCTGTATGAGACCTGCCGCGCGACCGCGACTTCGCGTACGACGTTCGAGGGCTCACCATGCATCAGGATATCGCTCGCGGGAACCAAGCTCAACGGCCGGACGGCTTCGAGGCCCTCTGCCGCGCTCGTCGGTCGACGGGTGGAGTTTCGCAGGAATTGCCCACTACGAGCCGTATTCGCTAGCCTGAGAATCCCGGAGAGCTTTGAACGGCAGCTTGGCGACCGGGTTACCAAATCGCCTAAAGCGCCGAGAGCCTTCCGGCTCCCGACCCTTTAGGCGGGAGCCGATCTCATGAAGGACCTCAGACCACAACTGAAGCAGCTACTCGCCGAGCGAATCCTCGTGCTCGACGGGTCGTGGGGCGTGCTCATCCATCGCCGCGAGCTCTCCGAGGAGGAGTACCGCGGCGCGCGGTTCGCGGCGCACACGCACGACGTGAAGGGCGACCCCGATCTCCTGAACCTGACGGCGCCGCACGTCGTCTCGGAGATCCACGATGCGTACTTCGAAGCCGGCGCCGACATCGCGACCACGAATACGTTCACCGCGACCTCGATCGGCCAGGCGGACTACGCGCTCGAGGGCTTCGCGGCGGAGATGAGCCGGGAGGGCGCGCGGCTCGCGCGCGAGGCCGCCGATCGCTGGACAGAGCGAACGCCCGATAGACCACGCTTCGTCGCCGGCTCGGTCGGCCCGCTCAACGTCACGCTCTCGCTCTCGCCCAAGGTCGAGGATCCCGCGTACCGCGCCGTCACCTTCGACTACGTACAGGCGGCATACGAGGAGCAGATCCGCGCGCTGCAGGATGGTGGTGTCGACCTCCTGCTCATCGAGACGATCTTCGACACGCTGAATGCGAAGGCCGCGATCGTGGCCGCTCGCGCCGTCGCGCCGGAGCTCCCGCTCTGGCTCTCGTTCACCGCAATCGACAAGAGCGGCCGCAACCTCTCGGGACAGACCTCGGACGCGTTCTGGATCTCCGTCGAGCACGCCGAGCCGTTCGTCGTCGGCGTCAACTGCTCGCTCGGCGCGACCGAGATGCGGCCGTTCCTCGAGGGGCTCGCGAACATCGCTTCTACCTACGTCTCCTGCCATCCCAACGCGGGGCTGCCGAATGCGCTCGGGCTCCACGACGAGCAGGCCGCGGATACGAGCCGGTACCTGCGCGCGTTCGCCGAGGACGGGCTCGTGAATCTCGTCGGCGGGTGCTGCGGGACGACGCCCGAGCACACGCACGCGATCGTCCGCGCGGTCGAGGGCCTTCCGCCGCGACGCGTCCCGGAGCGCTCGACGCGACCGCGCTTCTCCGGCCTGGAGCCGTTCGTCATCGGGCCGGACACGGGCTTCGTCATGGTCGGCGAGCGCACGAACGTGACTGGCTCGGCGCGGTTCCGGCGGCTGATCGAGGCGAACGACTTCCAGGGCGCGGTCGACGTCGCGCTCGAACAGGTACGAGGCGGGGCGAATCTGCTCGACGTGAACATGGACGCCGACCTCCTCGACGCCGAGGAGGCGATGACGACCTTCCTGAACCTCCTCGCCACCGAGCCGGAGGCCGCGCGCCTCCCGATCATGGTCGACAGCTCGCGCTTCTCGGCCCTCGAGGCCGGCCTGCGCTGCGTCCAGGGCAAGGGTGTCGTGAACTCGATCTCGCTGAAGGAGGGCGAAGAGCCTTTCCTGGAGCAGGCACGCACGGTGCGCGCGTTCGGCGCGGCGGTCGTCGTCATGGCGTTCGACGAGCTCGGCCAGGCGGACACGGTCGAACGCAAGGTGGAGATCCTCGGACGCGCGTATGACCTGCTCGTCGGCGAGGCCGGGTTCGCGCCGGAGGACGTGATCATGGATCCGAACGTGCTTGCGGTGGCGACCGGCATCGAGGAGCACGCCGCGTTCGCGAAGGCGTTCATCGACGCCATCCCATTGCTCAAGGAGCGCTGCCCCGGCGCGCTGGTGTCGGGCGGCATCTCGAACCTCTCCTTCGCGTTTCGTGGCAACGACGCCGTCCGCGAGGCGATGCACGCGTCGTTCCTCTACCACGCGATCCGTGCCGGCCTCGACCTGGGCATCGTCAACGCGGGCCAGCTCGCGGTCTACGAGGACATCGAGCCGGAGCTCCTGCAGCGGGTCGAGGACGTCCTCTTCGACCGGCGGCCCGACGCGACCGAGCGCCTAGTCGAGCACGCGGGGACGGTCACGGGAGGAGCGACGCAGCGCGAGCTCGACCTCTCGTGGCGAGAGGCGCCGGTCGCCGACCGCCTCGCACACGCGCTCGTGCACGGTGTCGTCGACTTCATCGAGGAGGACACTGAAGAGGCGCGACAGGCGTCCGCCCGGCCGCTCGACGTGATCGAGGGGCCACTCATGGACGGGATGAAGATCGTCGGCGACCTCTTCGGCGCGGGGAAGATGTTCCTGCCGCAGGTCGTGAAGAGCGCCCGCGCGATGAAACGCGCCGTCGCCTATCTCGAGCCGTACATGGAGGCGGAGAAGACCGAGCGCTCGGCGGCCGCCCGGATCGTCATGGCGACCGTCAAGGGCGACGTCCACGACATCGGCAAGAACATCGTCGGGGTCGTCCTCGGCTGCAACGGCTATGAGGTGATCGACCTCGGGGTCATGGTCCCCGCCGATCGCGTCCTCGACACCGCCATCGAACAGGACTGCGACATCGTCGGGCTCTCCGGGCTCATCACACCGTCCCTCGACGAGATGGTGTCCGTCGCGAAGGAGATGGAGCGGCGCGGGATCGAGCTGCCCCTCCTCATCGGCGGTGCGACGACCTCGAAGCAGCACACCGCAGTGCGGATCGCGCCCGAGTACGGGCAGCCGACCGTCCACGTGCTCGACGCCTCACGCGTCGTCGGCGTCGTCGCGGACCTGCTCGACGGCGACCGGCGCGCCAGGCTCGACGCGGAGAATCGCGCCGACCAGGATCGCCTGCGCGCGCTCCATGCCGAGAGGGGCCGCAAGCCGTTGCTCCCCCTGCGCGAGGCGCGGACGCGCCGGACGCCGATCGACTGGCACGAGGACGACCTCGCCCCGGCGCCGTTCACCGGGTCTCGCGTCGTCGAGGAGGACGTGGCGACGCTTCGCGAGTACGTCGACTGGACATTCTTCTTCCACGCCTGGGAGCTGAAGGGGCGCTACCCGGCGATCCTCGACGACCCGGAGAAGGGCGAGGTCGCGCGCGAGCTTCTCGCGAACGCCAACGAGCTGCTCGACGAGATCGTCACTGCGTCCTCGCTCCAGGCGCGCGGCGTGTACGGCTTCTGGCCCGCTGTCGCCGAGGGTGACGACGTGACGCTCGACGGCGCGCGCTTCCCGATGCTCCGGCAGCAGGGCGACCACGCCGACTCGCGGCCGAACCGCTCGCTCGCGGACTACGTGGCACCGGTCGACACCGGGCTGACCGACCACGTTGGTGCATTCGCGGTGGCCATCCACGGCAGCGAGGCGATCGCGGACGTGTTCACGGCCGAGCGAGACGACTACCGCGCGATCATGGTGCGTGCGCTTGCGGACCGCCTCGCCGAGGCATTCGCCGAGCGGTTGCACGAGATCGCGCGTCACGCCTGGTACGCCCCCGACGAGTCGCTCACGAACGAGGAGCGCATCGGCGAGCGTTTCCGCGGCATCCGCCCCGCGTACGGCTACCCGGCCTGCCCCGACCACTCGGAGAAGGGCCGGCTCCTCGGGCTCCTAGACGCCTCGCGTGCTGGGATCGAACTGACCGACTCGTTCGCGACGATGCCCGCCGCGAGCGTGAGCGGCCTCTACTTCGGGCACCCGCAGGCGCGCTACTTCTCGGTCGGTCGCGTCGGTCGCGACCAGGTCGCGGACTACGCCGGGCGGAAGGGGATCGACGTCTCCGAGGCCGAGCGGTGGCTGCGACAGAACCTCGCGTACGAGCCGTGACGCGGCCCGCGTCAGTGAGGCAGGCGGCGCGCAAGCGCCGAAGAACTGTTCGCGCATGTCCCTGATGGACACGGCCGGAACAGCCGTAGTCGGAATCGAGAACTGGTGCTAGCGTCACCAAGGGTGGAGAGCACAAGCCGTCTGGGCCTCCTTCGCCGGTCTCCGTCGTTCGGGTACATCTTCCTGGCGACCGCGGGCTCGAGCTTCGGCACGTACATCGCGACGATCGCGCTCGTCGTCTCGATCTACGACCTGACGGACTCGAGCGTCTGGGTCGCAGCGCTCCTGATCACCGAGTTCCTCCCGATCGTCGTGATCGGGCTTCTGCTCGGCCCGCTGGTCGACCGGATGTCGCGGCGCCGGCTCATGATCGGCTCCGACGTCGTCCGCTGCGGCGTGTTCGCGGCGCTTCCGTTCGTCGAGAGCCCCGCCGCGATCGTCGCACTGGCTGCGGTGGCGGGCGTTGCGACCGGATTCTTCATCCCGGCTGCGAACGCAGCGATCCCGAACCTCGTGCCCGACGAGGAGCTCGTCAACGCCAACTCGTTGCTGGCGACCGCGGAGACGCTGGCGTGGATGGTCGGCCCCGTCGTCGCGGGTGCGATGCTCGTCTTCTGGAGCCCATCTGTGCCGTACGCGGTGAACGCGGTCACTTTCCTCGTCTCCGCCGGGCTCGTCGCGCGCGTTGCCGACTCCAAGCTGCGGTCCGCGGACCCGATCACACGCGGCCACTGGCGAGACGTCGCCGACGGTGTGAAGCTCGTCCTGACCGGCCGGCCGCTCCGCACCGTCCTCGTCGTGTGGAACGTCGCGCTCCTCGGCTCAGCGGCCATCAACGTCGCCGAGATCGGGTTCGCCAAGGACACCCTCGACACCGGTGACCTCGGGTACGGGCTGATCGTCGCCGCGAGCGGCGTCGGGCTGGCGCTCGGAAGCTTCCTGGTCGCCCCGGCGCTCGGCAAGGTCGGGCTGCGCCGCAACTACGTCGGCGCGCTCGTGCTCATGGGCGTGGGGTGGGGCGCGGCGGCGCTGAGCCCGACGATCTGGCTGGCCGTCCTCTTCGTCGTCGGTGGCGCCGCGGGCAACGGTGCCGCAGTGGTGTGCAACAGGCTCCTGGTCCAGCGTGGCGCGCCGGACCAGTACCGCGGTCGCGCGCTCGCGACGATCATGAGCTCGAACTACGCCGTTCTCGGCCTGACCATGGCCGCGGCGGGAGTGCTCACGGAGCTCTACGGACCGCGAACCGTCTGGCTGGCGGGCGGCGTCGTCTTCCTGGTCGCCGCGGCCGTGGCGCTCGTGATGACGAGATGGCTCCCGATCGCAGCCGCGGCGGAGCACGACGCGATGGAGGCGAGTGCCGAGTCCGCCGTCGCGGCGCTCAACGGGCATGTGCCGCTACCCGTGCCGGCGCGGGCTGCTGCCAACGGCGCGGGCAATCCTCCGCTCGAGCGCATCGCGACGCTGCTCGAGGAGATCGAGGAGCGGCGAGCGGCGGAAGCTAAACGCGGCTCCTGAATAGAGTCTCCGCGTGGCGCGGAAGGAGCTGACGCTGGAGGAGCTCGTCGCGGGCGTCCGTGCCGCCGATCGGCGTGCGCTGGCGCGGGCTATCTCGCTCGTTGAGGACGGCGATCCGGTCGCATACCCGCTCGTGCGAGAGCTCTATCCGAGCACGGGCCACGCCGCGATCGTCGGCGTAACCGGCCCGCCCGGAGTGGGCAAGTCGAGCCTGATAGGCGCGCTCGTCCGGCTCGTACGTCAGAGCGAGCGGACAGTCGGTGTCGTGTCGGTCGATCCGTCGAGCCCGTTCTCCCGCGGGGCGCTGCTCGGCGACCGGATACGGCTCGCCGACCACTTCCTCGACCCCGGCGTGTACATCCGCTCGATGGGGACGCGCGGCCACCTCGGCGGGCTCGCCGAGGCGACGCTGCAGGCGGTGCTCCTGCTCGACGCCGCCGGGAAAGACGTGATATTCGTCGAGACGGTCGGCGCCGGTCAGAGCGAGGTCGAGGTGACCGGCATCGCGGACACGGTCGTGCTCGTGCTCATGCCCGGATCGGGCGACTCGGTGCAGGCGCTGAAGGCGGGGATCATGGAGATCCCGGACGTGATCGCGGTCAACAAGATGGAGCATCCGGCTGCGAAGACGATGCTGAACGAGGTGCGCTCCATCGTCGCGCTCGCCGAGCCCGAGACCCGGCCGGCGATTTTTCTCACCGAGGCGCTCACGGGCGAGAACGTGCCCGCGCTGCTCGGCGCGATCGAAGAGCATCGGTCGGCGCTCGAGAGCGACGGCCGGCTCGAGGAGCGGCGCCGCAAGAACCTCTCGGCGGAGGTGTTCGCCGTCGCGTCGAGCCGTGCGAATGCGCATCTGCGTGCCGCGGTGGCCGAGGATCCGGAGCTCCAGCGCGTCCTCGCGCAGGTCGAGAGCCGGGAGCTCGATCCGCTGAGCGCTGTGCGCGAGATCATGGAGGAGGTGTTCCGGCTCGATGGCGCCGACGATCGCTGATGTCGAAGCGGCTCGTGCCCGACTCGCGGGTGTCGCGCGCGAGACACCGCTCTACCCGAGTGAGACCTTCTCGCGTCTGAGCGGGCGCCAGGTCTTCCTCAAGGCCGAGAACCTCCAGCGGACGGGCTCGTTCAAGATCCGTGGCGCGTACAACACGATCGCGACTCTCGGCGAGGAGGAGCGCAGCGCAGGCGTCGTTGCGGCCAGCGCCGGCAACCACGGCCAGGCAGTCGCTTGGGCCGCACGCGAAGCGGGGATCAAGGCGACGATCTTCATGCCGCAGGACGCACCCATGGCGAAGATCGAGGCCACCCGCTCGTACGGGGGCGAGACGGAGCTTGCGGGCGAGGGCTTCGAGGACGCCGTCGCAGCCGCGCAGGCACATGTCGATTCCACCGGGGCGACGCTCGTCCACGCGTTCGAGGACGAGCGGGTCATCGCCGGACAGGGGACGATCGGGCTCGAGCTCGTAGAGCAAGCACCCGACGCCGAAACGGTTCTGATCCCGATCGGAGGCGGTGGGCTCGCGGCCGGGATCGCGCTCGCGTTGAAGGAGCGACGGCGCGGCGTGCGCGCCGTCGGAGTCGTCTGCCAACCGGGCTTCACGATCGCCGACGGAATTGCGGTGAAGCACCCGGGTGAGCTCCCGTCCTCGATCCTCGAGCACGTCCTCGACGACACGATCCAGGTGTCCGACGAGGAGATCACGGAGGCGCTCGTCCTCTGCGTCGAGCGGACGAAGCTGCTCGTCGAGGGGGCCGGCGCCGTCGGTCTCGCCGCACTCCTCGCCGGGCGCGTGCCGGGGACGGGATCGGTCGCGGTCGTGCTGTCGGGAGGGAACATCGACGCGACGACACTCATCTCGGTGCTCCGCCACGGCCTGACTGAGGCGGGCCGCTTCCTGGCGATACGCCTGCTCATCGCCGATCGGCCGGGCGAGCTGCGCAACGTGCTCGACCGCATCGCCGAGGGTCGAGGCAACGTCGTCTCCGTCGACCACCACCGCGAGGGGCGGACGACGACGGCTCTGCAAACGGAGCTCGAGATCATCGTCGCGACCCGCGACGAGGAGCACTGCCAGGAGCTTCTCGCGCTGCTTCGCGAAGCCGGATACGCGGTAGAGCGGGTCGGCCCGCCGACCTAGGCCACTAGCCGCCGCAGCGGCGGAACTCGACCGTCGGCTTGCCGGAGGCAGCCCACGAGTCGATCCCGCCGTTCACGACCGGATGCGCGTCGAAGCCACGGGCCGAGAGGATGCTCGCGGCGATGGCGGCGCGAGGGCCGCTTTCGCAGATCGTGACGATCGGCTTGTCACGCGGAAGGTCGTTCGCACCGAGTGCGAGCAGGCGGTACGGGATGTTCCGGCTGCCTGCGATGTAGCCCGTGTCGCGCTCATCTTTCTCGCGGACGTCGATCAGCTCGGCGCCTCTCTCGAGCAGGTCGTCGAGCTGCTCGACGGAAACGAGCTCCAGCTTCTCCGGGCCGACGCCGAGTACGTAGCCGACGATGTCGAGATGCCCGACGGAGCGCAGCCCGCGGATCGCGGCCGCCGCCTCGCCCGCGTCCGTCGCCGCCACGACGGTTTGGACGTCGTCGAGAACGAACGCCGCCTTCGTTGCGAAGCGCGTTCCCGAGACCGGCACGTTGAGCGCTCCCGAAAGGTGGCCTGCCGCGAACGCCTCGACGGGTCTGGCGTCGAGAACCTGCGCGCCTTCGGGCGGGGCAGCGAGTTCTGCCGGCTTGGGCGGCGCCGCGACGAACGGCCCGCGATTCAGCTCGACGATGCGCTCCATGTTCGGAGGGCGCGGCGCTGACACGCTCGTCGCCTCCGCGACGAAGAGCGCGATGTCGTCGTGCGCGAGCGCCCGGTTGAAGCGACGCTCGAAGCCGATCGTCGTGGACGCCTTCGAGCTCATGGCCTTGCCGCAGAGCGACCCGGCGACGTGACCCGGATACACCTCGACCCCGTCCCCGAGCTCGACGAGCCTGCGGAGCGAGCGGAACAGGCCCTCGGCGCCCTCGCGCGCCTCGACCGCGAGGTCGGGCCGTGCGGCGTCTCCGACGAACAGCGAGTCGCCGGTGAGCACGATCCACGGCTCCGGGCCGCGCGTGAGATCGCTGACCGCGAGGCAGCAGTGCTCGGGCCGGTGGCCGGGCGTGTGGATGCAGAGCAGGACGATGTCGCCGAGAACGATCTCGTCACCGTCCTCCAGCGCGTCGTGCGGGAACTCGGCGTTGGCCGCGGTATGGACGCTGACCGCCACGTCGTGCTCGAGCGCGAGCCGCCCATGGCCCGCGAGATGGTCGGCATGGGTGTGGGTCTCCACGACCCGGACGATGCGGACGTCCCGCCGCTCCGCCTCCTCGAGGTACTGCTCGATCGCGAAGGCGGGATCGACGACGACGGCTTGGCCGGTACGCGGATCGCCGACGAGGTAGGAAGCACACCCGAGCGCGTCGTCGACGAACTGCGTGAAGATCATGGCCGCGCGCGACCGTAGCAGCGGCTCCCGCTATTTCTCTTGAAGTGGCAGGCGCTAGGCCGACCGCCGGCGCCACGCGAGCATCGCAACGGCGGCGACGAGCAGCACGCCGATGAGCCCGACGACGCCGGCGAGCGCGAGGTTCTGCGACGGGCTCTCGTCCGCCGGTGTGATCGTGAGCGCGACCGGCCACGAGACCTCGCCGCCGTCCCGGTAGCGCTGTACGGCCTGGAGCTCCACGACGCCCGGCTCGACATCGGCTTCGAGCGTGATCCCGAAGCCGATCTCCGCGTCCGGCGCAAGCGGTCCACCGAGCCAGGTCGCCGTCGAGCCGTCTATCGACTCGTCCCAGCCCTCGATCTCGTGAGCGTGCGCGATCTCGAGCCCTTCGGGCACCGTCAAGGCGAACGCGGTCATCGGGACCTCCCGTTCGTTCGGGCCGGAGAACGTCACCGACTCGGAGCCGCCGCTCGGGACGAATGCCGGCGCCGCGATGACGTGGGCGGCGGCGGGTGAGGCGAGCAGGAGGAGCGCGAGTGCGCTACAGGCCGATATGGCGAGCGATGACCATCCGCTGCACCTCATTCGTGCCCTCGCCGATCTCGAGGATCTTCTGGTCGCGGTAGAAGCGCGAGATCGCGGCCTCCTCCATGTACCCGAAGCCGCCATGGATCTGGAGCGCCGCATTTGCGACCCGGTTCGAGAGCTCACCCGTGTAGAGCTTGGCCATCGCGGCCTCGCGCGCGAACGGGCGGCCCTGGTCTTTCAGCCACGCCGCCTTGAGAACCAGCGCGCGGCCCGCCTCGATCTCGGTCGCCATGTCGGCGAGCTGGAAGCTGATCGCTTGGAACGACGCGATCGGCTTGCCGAACTGCTGGCGTTCTTGCGCGTACGCGAAGGCGAGGTCGTAGGCGCCCTGGGCGAGCCCGACGCCCATCGCGGCCACGGAGATCCGCCCGCCGTCGAGGATCTCGAGGAACTGCCTGAAGCCCTCGCCGCGCGGGCCGAGCAGGTTCTCCTCCGGCACCGCGCAGTCTTCGAACGAGAGCTCCCGGGTATCGGAGGCGCGCCAGCCGAGCTTCTTCATCGGCGACGAGATCGTGTAGCCCGGCATGCCGTTCTCGACCACGATGTTCGAGATCTCGTCGGCGCCTGTGCGCGCGGTGAGCGTCACGCCCCAGGTGATGTCCGTGCCCGCGTTGGTGATGAAGAGCTTCGAGCCGTTCACGATCCAGGAGCCGTCGCGGAGCTCCGCCGTGGTGCGGGTCGCACCGGCGTCGGAGCCGGCTCCGGGCTCCGTCAATCCGAATGCGGCGAGCCGCCGCCCGGCAGCGAGATCCGGGAGCCAGCGCTCCTTCTGCTCGTCGGAGCCGTAGTTGAGGATCGGCATCGTCCCGAGCGACGTATGGGCGGCGACGGTGATCGCGACGGACGAGTCGACGCGCGTCAGCTCTTCGATCGCGATCGCGTAGGACACGGTGTCCCCGCCGGCGCCGCCGTACCGCTCCGGTATGGGGAGACCCATGAGCCCGAGCTCGCCGAGCTCGGAGACGACGTCGTAGGGGAAGCGGCCGGTGAGGTCGAGCTCCTCGGCGACGGGCTGGACACGCTCCTGGGCGAACGTCCGAACCGTGTCGCGAATCAGCTCCTGCTCTGGAGTCAGGTCGAAGTCCACGCCGCGCGGATCGTATCCGCGCGATAGGCTCCGGCCGTTCGCCAACGAGGAGGGGACCCGGGACCATGCCGACCGCACAGGAGTTCTTCGACACCCTGCCGAGCCGCGTGTCTCCGGATCGGATCGAAGGCATGAACAACACGTACGTCTTCGACATCGAGGGCGCGGGCACGTGGACGGTGAAGGTCGCGGACGGCGCGGTCACGGTCACCGACGGCGCCGAGGACGCCGACTGCACGTTCTCGGCGAGCGAGGAGACGTTCGAGAAGATCGCCTCTGGCGAGCAGAACGCGACGACGGCCTACATGACCGGCAAGCTCAAGATCAAGGGAGACATGGGCGCCGCGATGAAGCTGCAGAAGATCTTCTAGCGCCGGATCCTGCGGCGCCAACCCGATGATCTGGGTCGCTCTCCTCATCCGCTGGGGACTCAACGTCCTCGCGCTGATCGTCGTCGACTGGCTGTTCGACGGAGTAACGATCGGCCGCTGGTGGCCGCTCCTGCTCGCAGCCGCGATCCTCACGATCGGCAACACGATCCTCAAGCCGATCCTCGCGATCCTGACGCTGCCGCTCATCATCTTCACGTTCGGCCTCGCCTATTTTGCGCTCAACGTGCTCATGCTCGCGCTCGCGGAGTGGATCACGCCGGACTTCTCGATCGACGGGTTCTGGACGTACGTGGGAGCGACGATCGTCATCTGGCTCGTGAACGTCACGGTCGGCTGGGTACTGGATAGGGTGCGCGGCTGATCGGACTCTCAAAGGGGGCAAAGTGACGTGGTACGCGTTCCTGCTGTTCGCGCACGTCGCCATGGCGGTGATCTGGATCGGAGGCGGGGTGATGATGCAGTTCTTCGCAATGCGTGCCTCCATGTCGGGCGACCCGAGCCGGATGGCGACGGTCGGCCAGGACATCCACTGGATCGCGAACCGGTTGTTCATCCCCGCCTCGCTGCTCGCATTCGTCAGCGGCCTTCTGCTCGTGATCGAGTCGGACTTCTACGGCTTCGGCGACGATTGGATCTCGATCGGTCTCGCCCTCTATGCCACGACCTTCCTCGCCGGCCTGCTCTATCTCGGGCCTGAGGCCGCGCGGGTGGGGAAGCTCTCGGCCGAGGGCTCGCCTGAGGCCGGACCGCGAGCGACGCGGCTCATCTTCCTCGCGCGCCTCGACCTCACGCTGCTCTTCCTGATCATCTACGACATGACCGTGAAGCCCGACTTCGGCGCGTCGATTCTGTGGGGTCTCGCCGGCGCGGCGGTTGCGGCCGGTCTCGTCTACTGGCGATATCGCGCCGCGCTGGCGCAGGGGCCGCCACGCCCCGCGACCGACACCGTGAGCTAGCTCTCGAGCTCGACGAGCAAGCTGCCGCCGGCGATGCGATCGCCCTCGGCGACGTGGACGGCCTTCACGGTCCCCTCGAACGGCGAGTGCACCGGAATTTCCATCTTCATCGCCTCGAGGACGACGAGCGGCTGGCGGGCACGCACCGTGTCTCCCGGGGCCACCTCGAGCCTGATGACCGTGGCCGGCATTGGTGCGATGACCGTGCTCTCGCCGTGCGCCGCCCCAGGGCGATGCGACTCGAGGTCGACGTCTGGCGGGGGCGCCGGAGGCGGCGCGGGGAGATTCAGTCGCCACGGCGTGCGGAACGCGGCAGGCGCGCGCACGACGGCGATGGCCGAGAGGGGCGGGTGCTCGGTGAGGAACGCGGTCGTTGCGTCTGCTGCGCGCACCACGGGGTGTGCCACGAGCCAACGGAGAAACGGGAGATTCGTCGTGACGCCTGCGACGTGCGTCTCGGCGAGTGCGGCAGCGAGGCCATCGAGCGCTGCGCGGCGGGTCGGTGCGTGCGCGACGATCTTCGCGATCATCGGGTCGTAGCCGAGGCCGACCTCGTCGCCCTCTTCGACGCCCGCATCGACGCGAATCGAGGCTTGTAACACCTTGTTACTCGGAAGCTGGAGGGCTTCGATGCGACCGGCCTGCGGGAGAAAAGACCTGGAATCCTCGGCATAGAGCCGCACCTCGACAGCGTGGCCATGGGGCTTGTAACAAGCTGTTACAAGCGGTTCTCCGGCAGCGATCCGGAACTGCTCCGCGATGAGATCGAGGCCCGTGACGGCCTCCGTCACGGGGTGCTCGACCTGGATGCGGCCGTTCAGCTCGAGGAAGTAGAGCTCGTCGCCGTCGAGGACGAACTCGACGGTTCCGGCGCTGCGGTAGCGGACCGCCTCGCCGAACGTCACGGCTGCGCGGTGCAGCGCAGTCCGAAGCGCGGGGGAGAGGCCGGGTGCCGGCGCCTCCTCGAGCACCTTCTGGTGCCGCCGCTGGACGGAGCAGTCGCGCTCGCCGACCGCGACGACCGTCCCGTGCGCGTCGGCGAGGAGCTGCACTTCGACGTGGCGCGGCCGCTCGAGGTAGCGCTCGCAATAGAGCGTGCCGTCGCCGAACGCGCCCTCGGCCTCGCGTTCCGCGGCGGCGAGCGCCTCCTCCAGCTCGTCCGCGGAACGCACGACGCGCATCCCCCGACCACCCCCACCCGCCACCGCCTTGACGAGGAGCGGGAAGCCGATCTCCTCGGGCGCGCCATCGGGGAGGACGGGAACGCCGGCCTCGCGGGCGATTCGCTTGGCGGCCAGCTTGTCCCCGCCGAGGCGAAGCGACTCCGACGGCGGGCCGACCCAGGTCAGCCCGGCCGCGTCGACCGCTGCGGCAAAGTCCGCGTTTTCGGCGAGGAAGCCGTAGCCGGGATGGATGGCGTCGGCCCCGCTCTGCCTCGCGGCGCGGATGTGTTCCTCGGAGTGCAGGTACGAGGCGATCTCGACGAGCTCGTCGCCGGAGCGCGCGTGGAGCGAATCTCCGTCGTCCGGCGCAACCACGGCCACCGTCCCGATCCCGAGCTCATGGCATGTTCGAAAGACGCGGAGCGCGATCTCGCCCCTGTTCGCAACGAGGAGTTTTCCGACGGGCACAGGGCGGTAGTCTGCCCGCATGCCTGAAGCGCATGCGGGCAGGCTCTTCGACCACATCCACCTGCGTGTGCGAGACGTCGAGGCCAGCAAGCGGTTCTACGCCGGAGCCCTCGAGCCGCTGGGACTCGGGATCGTGACGGAGGGAGACGGCTGGTTCTCGGCCGACGAGCTCTTCGTGAGTGGTGACGGCGAGCCCACAGCGGGCCTGCACATCGCCTTCCAGGCGAAGGACCGCGAGTCCGTCGAGCGCTTCCACGCAGCTGCAATCGCCGCGGGCGGGCGCGACAATGGCCCACCCGGCGACCGCGACTATCACCCCGGTTACTACGGCGCGTACGTCTTAGATCCGGACGGCACGAACGTCGAGGCCGTGCACCACGGGCCTGTCGAGCGGTCGGCGGACTCGGTCGTCTTCACCTGGGAGAGCACGTGATCCGTCTGCTCGTGCGCATCGCCATCGCCTTCGTCTCGAATGCGGTCGGGTTGATCGTCGCTGCGGCGGTGCTCGACGGGATGAGCCTGGACGCGACCGGGTTCCTGGTTGCCGTCGCGGTCTTCACGATCGTGTTCGCTCTCCTTCAGCCCTTCCTCTTCAGTGTGCTCCGACTGAGCCCCGGCCCGGTGCTCGGGGCCGTAGCGCTGATCGCGACCCTCGTTGCGCTGATCGTCACGGAGCTCTTCACGGACGGGCTGTCGATCCGGGGAGTCGGGACATGGCTGGCCGCCACCGTGATCGTGTGGCTCGGGTCCGTGCTCGCCGCTCTCATCCTCCCGTTCCTCGGGCTCAAGAAATACCTCGACGAGCGGCGCACCTAGGTCACATCGTCGCGCCAGTTCGGCGCACTGCGATCGAGGAAGGCCCGCAGGCCGTCCTGTCCCTCCTCGCTCGTCCGTCGCGCTGCGGCGATGTGCGCGGCGTCGATGCCAGTCGGCCGCTCGCGGACCAGCTTCTTCGCCTCGCGCACGGCGATCGGACCGCCGGCGAGGATCTCTCCCACGATCTGCTCCGCGCGCTCGCCCGCGTCCTCCGACACCTCGGAGACGAGCCCGATGCGGAGCGCAACGTCGGCGTCGAACCGCTCTCCCGTGACGAAGTAGCGGCGCGCCGTGCTCCCGATCCTCGCGAGTACGAACGGCGAGATTACGGCCGGGATGATCCCGAGACGGACCTCCGTGAAACCGAAGACCGCGTCGGGCCACGCCACCGCGACGTCGGCGCACGCGACGAGGCCCGAGCCGCCCCCGAGCGCGGACCCGTGCACGCAGCAGACGACCGGAGCTGGGCAGGAGTCGACGGCTTCGAGCATCGCGTAGAGCCGCATCGCGTCCGCGACGTTCTCGTCGTACGAGAGCTCGATCGCCGCGCGCTGCCACTCCACGTCGGCGCCCGCGCAGAACGACGGCCCCTCGCCTTCGAGCACCACGGCCCCCGCATCGCCGACGTCGGAGAACGCGCCCGTCAGCTCGGCGATGAGGCCGGCGTCGAAGGCGTTCCGTCGCTCGGGCTTCGCGAGCGTGACCCGGAGGACGTCTCCGTCGCGAACGACCTTCAGCGCTCCCACAGGCGCACACCCTAAGGTTTCCGCCGTGCCTGCGAAGTCGTTTACGGTGGAGCTCCAGCGAGTGCAGAAGACCGCCACGATGTTCCGCGTCCCGTTCGATCTCGAGGAGGCGTTCGGCCTCGCGCGACCGCCCGTCACGGTGACAATCCGAGGCCACATGTGGCGTACGACGCCGGGCGTCTACGACGGGGTGGGGTACATCGTCGTGAACCGCGCGGTGAAGGCCGCCACGGGAGTCGACGCTCCCGACCGCGTGCGCGTGCGGATGGAGCTCGACACCGAGCCGCGAAAGGTCGTGATTCCGCGTGACCTCGCAGCGGCCCTCGCAGCCGACTCCGTGGCGAAGAAGACGTTCGCCTCGATGTCCTTCACGCATCGCCGCGAGTACGTCCAATGGGTCGAGGACGCGAAGCGCCCCGAGACTCGCTCGCGGCGTATCGCGGCCGCCGTGGCTCGCGTTCGAGACGGAAAGCCCTATCGCTGATGGAGAGGCTGCGCGGCGTGCTCGCCGCCTCCGTCACGCCGCTGCGCGAGCACGGGAGCGAGGTCGACGAGGACGCGTTCGGCCCCCTCGCCGACTTCTTCGTGCGGGAGGGGCTGGACGGGCTGCTCGCGCTGGGAACGGCAGGCGAAGGGATCCTGCTGAGCGTCGCCGAGCGTCGCCGCGTGGCGGATCTCTTCCTCCAGGCCGCAGACAACCGCCTCCGGGTCGCCGTCCACTGCGGCGCGCAGACGACTACTGACACCGTCGCGCTCGCAGCTCATGCCGCGGAGGTCGGCGCCGACGCGGTCGTAGTCATCGGCCCGCCGTACTTCAAGCTGGACGAGAAGGCCCAGTACGGCCACTTCTTCGCCGCGGCGGCCGCGTGCGCGCCCGTGCCTTTCTACGTCTACGAGTTCGAGGCGACGGCGGGGTACGCGGTTGCGCCCTCCGTGCTCGAACGGCTTCGAGACGAGGCGTCGAACGTCGTCGGCCTCAAGGTCTCGGATACGCCTCTCGCCGCCTTCGAGAAGTACCTCCTACCCGGCTTCGACATCTTCGTCGGCCCCGAAGCGCTCATCGCCGACGGGATGGCTCGCGGCGCATGCGGCGCCGTCTCGGCCCTCGCATCTGCGCTCCCGCGCGAAGTCGCCGCCGTGGTCCGTGGCCCGTCGACGAAAGGAGCAGGGCGGCTCGGCGAACTTCGCGCGTTCGTCGAGCGCTTTCCGCGACAGGCCGCGCTCAAGCGCCTGCTCGCGCTGCAAGGCGTGCCCGTGAACGCGGACGTGCGCGCGCCGCTCCGCACGCTCACTGCCGACGAGGCCGACGAGCTCGACGCGTGGTACGGGTCTCGGTTCGAGCGGGCATCCTCGACGGTGTAGGGAGGAGGCGCCTCGGGGAGGCGCCTCCTCCGAGCGCTGCGGTTACGGCACGACCATCACGTCAACTGCCCCGCAGTTCGCGTAATTGGCCTATTCGGAGTCAAACTCCTCGTAGACGTCCGGTTCCTCGCCGACGAGATCCTGCGCCCAGCCGACCGCCTCGGGAACGTCGTCGCCGAAGGCGAGAACGCCGAAGCGGTCGTTCGCCTCGTTCCAGATCCACCGGCTCGGCGGCTCGAGCTTCGGGAGGGACTCCCGGAGCTCGTCGATCGTCGTCTTCGACGCGAACACGTTCCAGATCAAGAGGCGGAGGACCATCGCCGAGAAAGACTACGGCGTGAGCGGGCGCCGGCCCCGCTCACGCCGTGGCCGTTCAGCAAACGACGATCAGGTGGAACGGCCGATCCGCCGCGGCACCCGCCGAGTCGACGGTCGCAACCCCGACGCCGTTCGCATTGCCGTTGCGGGGCACCACCGAGGCCTCGCCGAACGGCGTGGCAGCGCCCGCTGTCGCATTCCCGACGCTTGCGACGTAGGTGCACGCCGTCACGTCCTGGTTGAAGATCACCTCGTAGAGGCCGAGGCCGACACGACCCGCCGAGGTCGTTCCCTGCGAGCGCGCGAGGCTTCCCGTGGGGTTGACGACTGCGGTCAGTCGAGTGACGCTGCCGGCCGGCCCAGCTGGTCCGGCTGGTCCGGCTGCTCCGGCCGGCCCGGCCGGTCCCGCGGGTCCTGCGGGAAGCTGCCCGGCTGCGAAGTCGACGGCGAGCAGCGAGCGGTTCTGGACCTTGGTCGAGTTGACCGCGTTGTTCCGGATCTTGGGCCTTGTCACCGCGTTGTTGCGGATCTGCGCGGGTCCGACGCTGTTTCGCGGGACGAGCTGTGAGACGGCCGCGACGCTCGTCCCCGCAAGAGCGACAAACAGCGCGAGGCAGGCGACGACCAACGACGGCGACGGTCGAGTGAGTCGGAACACGAGAGCTCCTTCCGGTTGCTAGCGACCGCAGGCTGACTGGATCTTGCCACCGTCGCAGCGGTTGTCACATGCGGAAGACGCCGAATGTCGTCTCGGGCACCGGGGCATTCGCCGCCGCCGCGAGCCCCAGCGCGAGCACGCGCCGTGTGTCGAGCGGATCGATGATCCCGTCGTCCCAGAGGCGCGCGGTCGAGTAGTACGGGTTGCCCTCGGCCTCATAGGTCGCGCGGATCTCGTCGGGGTCCGCGTCGCCCACCATCGTGAGCACGGTCGCCGCCTGCTCGCCGCCCATCACGGAGATGCGAGCGTTCGGCCACATCCACAGCTGTCGTGGCTCGTAGGCGCGGCCGCACATCGCGTAGTTGCCCGCGCCGAACGAGCCGCCCGTCACCACCGTGAACTTCGGCACGTCCGCGCAGGCGACGGCCATGACGAGCTTGGCGCCATCCCGGGCAATCCCACCCTCCTCGTACTCCTTGCCGACCATGAACCCGGTGATGTTCTGGAGGAAGAGGAGCGGGATCCGCCGCCTGCACGCGAGCTCGATGAAGTGCGCGCCCTTCTGCGAGGACTCGGCGAAGAGGACGCCCTGGTTGGCGAGGATCGCCACCGGGTAGCCCTCGATGCGCGCGAAGCCGCACACGAGCGTCTCGCCGTACAGCTCCTTGAACTCGTGCAGGCGCGAGCCGTCGACGATCCGTCCGATCACCGCACGGGCGTCGAGCTCGTGCCGGAAGTCTTCCGGCACCAGTCCGTAGAGGTCGGCGGGATCCAGGGCGGGCTGCTCGACCGGCGCGAGCTCCCACGGAATAGGCGGCGGAGGATCGAGATGGCGAACGATCTCGCGTGCGATCGCGAGCGCGTGCTCGTCGGAGGTGGCGTAGTGGTCGGCCACGCCCGAGCGGCGCGCGTGGACATCCGCTCCACCCAGCTCCTCGGCCGTCACGTCCTGACCGGTTGCCGCCTTCACGAGCGGCGGCCCTCCGATGAAGATCGTCCCCGTCCCTTTGACGATCACCGTCTCGTCCGACATCGCCGGGACGTATGCGCCACCCGCGGTGCACGAGCCCATGACGACCGCGATCTGGGGGATGCCGAGCGCGGACAGCCGCGCCTGGTTGAAGAAGATTCGCCCGAAGTGGTCGCGGTCGGGGAAGACCTCGGCCTGGAGGGGGAGGTAGGCGCCCCCCGAGTCCACGAGGTACAGGCACGGGAGCCGGTTCTGGCGTGCGATCTCCTGTGCGCGGAGGTGCTTCTTCACCGTGAGCGGGTAGTACGAGCCGCCCTTCACCGTCGCGTCGTTGGCGACGATCACGCACTGCCGTCCGTCGACCACGCCGACCCCGGTGACGATCCCCGCCGACGGTGCGTCGCTGTCGTACAGCTCCCAGGCCGCGAGCGCGTTCAGCTCGAGGAACGCGGTGCCCGGGTCGACGAGCCGGTCGATCCGCTCGCGCGCCGTGAGCTTGCCGCGGGAGCGATGTCGCTCGACCGCCTTCTCGCCCCCGCCGGCGGCGACGAGCGCCGTGCGCTCGCGCAGCTCGGCGACCAGCGTCGACATCGACGCGCGACGGCGCTCGAACGTCTCGTCGCGGACGACCTCGGACGTGAGCACGGCCATCGGCGGCTGAGCCTACCGCTTGCCCGTGCGAACGCCGTCGGCCAGACTCACGGCACCGCCGACCGAGGGAGAGGAGCGCCCGATGCCCGACCAGGTGAAGTTCGTCCTCGACGAGAGCCGGCTTCCGGAGGCCTGGTACAACATCGCGGCGGATCTCCCGGCGCCGCCTCCGCCGGTGCTCCATCCGGGTACCGGACAGCCGGTCGGCCCCGACGACCTCGCGCCCCTGTTCCCGATGCAGATCATCCTGCAGGAGGTCTCCACGGATCGGCTCATCACGATCCCGGAGGAGGTGCGCTCGGTCTACCGCCAGTGGAGGCCGACACCGCTGTATCGCGCGCGCCGCCTGGAGCGCTCGCTCGAGACGCCGGCGCGCATCTACTACAAGTACGAGGGAGTCTCGCCGACGGGCTCGCACAAGCCGAACACGGCGGTCGCACAGGCGTACTACAACAAGCAGGAAGGCGTCACGCGACTGACGACCGAGACGGGGGCGGGTCAATGGGGCTCGGCGCTCGCGTTCGCAGGCGGTGTCTTCGGGCTCGAGGTCGACGTGTGGATGGTCAAGGTCTCGTACGACCAGAAGCCGTACCGGCGCGGGCTGATCGAGGCGTTCGGCGGCCGGGTGATCGCAAGCCCGTCCCAGGAGACGAACGCCGGGCGAGCGATCCTCGCGGAGCATCCGGACTCGCCAGGGAGCCTCGGAATGGCGATCTCCGAGGCCGTCGAGGCCGCCGCGCCGCGCGAGGACACGAAGTACTCGCTCGGCTCCGTGCTCAACCACGTCCTCATGCACCAGACCGTGATCGGGAACGAGGCGCAGATGCAGATGGACGAGGCCGAGGACTACCCGGACGTCGTCATCGGCTGTACCGGCGGCGGCTCGAACTTCTCGGGCCTGTCGTTCCCGTTCATCGGCCGTGCGCTTCGCGAGGAAGCGTCGATCCGTGTGATCGCCGTCGAGCCGGCTGCTTGCCCGAGCCTCACACGGGGTACGTATGCCTTCGACTTCGGAGACACCGGACACCTGACGCCACTCGTGAAGATGCACACGCTCGGCTCGACGTTCGTGCCGCCGCCGTTCCACGCGGGCGGCCTGCGCTACCACGGCATGGCGCCGCTGGTGAGCCACCTGCACGAACTCGGGCTGATCGAGGCGCGCGCCTACACGCAGACCGAGGTCTTCGCCGCGGGCGTCGAGTTCGCGCGAATCGAGGGGATCCTCCCGGCGCCCGAGGCGAACCACGCGGTGAAGGCCGCGATCGACGAGGCGGTCCGGTGCCGCGAGGAAGGCGTTTCGCAGGCGATCCTCTTCAACCTCTGCGGGCATGGGCACTTCGATATGCAGGCGTACATCGACTTCGCCGCAGGGCGGCTCGAGGATCACGAGTACGCGGAGGACGAGGTCGCCCTCGCACTCGCGGGTCTACCGTCCGTGGCGGCGTAGCGCGCATCACCGGAGGAGCTAATGGCCGAACGACGCGACGAGAGACTCGCCACGACGGGACGGACCGATCGGCCGGCCGACTCGGTTGCGGCCAAGCTCAAGGCGCCCCGGTTCCTCGAGTCGGCGACGGTCAAGATCGGCCACGCGTTCGGCGAGCGCATCGACGACGCCGTGCGTAGCCGGCATCGCGGCCGACTCCGACGCGTGGGCTGGGAGCACGCCCTCGACGCAACGGAGCTGAAGTTCGCCGAGGGCACCTTTCCGGCTCGCAAGGGAAACGCGCTCGAGCTGCTCGTGGACGGCTCCGAGGCGCTTCCTGCCATCGCCGCCGAGATTGCGAAGGCCGAGTCGTACGTCCACCTCGCGGGGTGGTTCTTCTCGCCCGAGCTGCACTTGTCCCGCGAGGACGAGCCGGTCGTCGTGCGCAACCTGCTCGCCGAGCTCGCGGAGCGCGTCGACGTGCGGGTCCTGTCGTGGAAGGGCGCGCCGATTCCGGTGTTCAAGCCGTCACAGCGCGAGGTTCGGGAGATGCTGGAAGCGCTCTCGCACCACACGAAGATTCAGGCCCATGCGGACGGCTGCACGGGAATCACCCACTGCCATCACGAGAAGCTCGTCGTGGTCGACGGCCGGGTCGCGTTCGTCGGCGGGATCGACCTGACGCTCGACGGCGGCGATCCGTGGGATACACCGTCCCACGTCGCGCGAGGCGGGATCGGCTGGCACGACGCCGCCGTTCGGATCGAGGGCCCGGCCGTCGCGGACGTCGAGCAGCACTTCAGGACACGCTGGCACGGTGCGACACGCGAGATTCTTCCGCGGCCCGCCGTCTCGGAGGCGAAGGGGGAGGTGGAGGCGCAGATCGTGCGAACGGTGCCGGCGCGTGTCTACCGTGCCCTGCACCACGGCGACTACTCGATCCTCGAGGCCTACGTCGGCGCGCTTCGCTCCGCCGAGCGCTTCATATACCTCGAGAGCCAGTTCCTGTGGTCGCCGGAAATCGTCACGATTCTCGCCGACAAGCTCGAGAACCTTCCGAGCGACGACTTCCGCGTCGTCGTCCTCCTACCGGCTCGCGCGAACGACGGCGCGGACATCTCGCGTGGTCAGGTCGCCGCGCTGATTCACGCGGCCGACGAGACGACGCGGTTCCTCGCCTGCACGATCTACGCGCGGGAGCGCAACCTGCGCGATCCCGTCTACGTGCATTCGAAGATCGGGATCGTCGACGACCGCTGGCTGACGCTCGGATCGGCGAACCTGAACGCCCACTCGCTCTTCCACGACACGGAGATGAACGTCGTCACACTCGACGAGCGCCTCGCGCGGGCGGCTCGCCTGCGATTGTGGTCGGAGCATCTCGAGCTTCCGCCCGAGCAGATCGAGGACATCGACCCGATCCAGCTCATCGACGAGCACTGGGAGCGGATCGCGTCGGAGCAGCTCGAGCTGCTGGAGAACGGCGAGCCGCTCACGCACCGGCTCGTGAAGCTGCCCGGGGTCTCACGCAGACGGCGCCGGATGATCGGCCCGCTGCAGAGCCACCTCTACGACGTCTGACCCGCGGACGACTTCGGTCGCTCGGAGACGGGGACGTGTTGCTCGGCAACCTCCGCCGCGTGCTCGATCGGCGCACCGAGCACGAGGAATCGGCCGCCGAACGCAATCGCGCAGATGCCGAACCACGCCCATCCGAGCGCGAGCCCGGCCAGCACATCCGACGTCCAGTGCACGCCGAGGAGGACCCGGCTGCATGCGACGCCGACGGCGATCGCGACCGCGCCACCCGCCAGCAGCGCGCGCGTCCTGGGCGATCGCCTGCGAGCGAGCACGAGGGCGGCGCCGGCGTAGAACGCTGCTGCCAGACCCGAGTGACCGCTGGGGAACGACGGCCCGAGCGTCTCGGCGATCGGATTGAATTCCGGCCTCACGCGGTCGAGGAGCTCCTTGACCGTGTTCACGACGAGGATCTCGCCGAGCACCACCGTGGCGAGGAACACGGGCATCCAGCGGTTCGGGACTCGCCTGTACTCGACGAGCGCGACCAGGATCATCGCCGGGATGACATAGGTGCTCGAGCCCAGCTCGGTCACCAGCTCGAGCGCCTCGGTCGACCAGGACGTCGCGTGGTCGACGCCCCATTCACCGACTGCGCGGTCCGAGTCCACGAGCCTGTCGCTGCTTCGCATGAGATACGCGAGCGCGCCGACGAGGATGCCGCCGACGATGACGAGCCCGAGCGCGAGCGTGAGGACCAGGCCGGTCGCGGTCGCGGGGTCGAGCCGACCTCGCACGAGACGCAGCAGCCACGGGTGGCGCTCCATCTCGACCTCGACGACGTGCTCCGCCGTCGTCTGCGCCTGACCCGCGGGCGACGTCACGACAGGCGTCGGATAGCGAAGGCTCGCATAGACGATCAGCAAGCCGGCGGCGAGTGCTATCAGCAAGAGAACGAAGAAGGGCATCGTCGAGTGCTCAGAGGCGCGCTTGTTTTACCCGCGTAACCGAGGGGTAAACGCCACCCCATGGACGTCGAGACCCAGGCCGGGCCGGCCGTCCATACCCGGCCGCGCGATCTCGACCCGCCCGTCGAGGAGCACCGTTCGTCGGGTCCGCCGGTCCTGGAGCCTCTGCCCGGCGGGCTTGCCGAACGGTTCGCCGAGCTCGTCGGACCGGAGAACCCCGTACGCGTGTTCATCGTCGGGCTTCTTGCGGGCTACGCGCTCGTCGTCACGGCAATGGTCTTCCTCGGGCTCACGCTCATTCACGTCGTCCTGCCGATCGACGGGCTTGCGGGGGCGGACGCGGACGTCAGCCGGTGGCTCGAGGACAACCGCTCGCCGGGGCAGGAGGACGCCTCGTGGGTCGGGTCGACGCTCGCGGGCGGGCATGTCATTCCGGCCGTGATCGGCCTCTGCCTCGCGTTCTTCCTCGTCACGAAGCGCTGGCTTCTCGCCGCCTTCGTCCTCTTCGCCGTCGCGCTCGAGTCCGCCACGTATCGCGCGACGTCGATGATCGTCGATCGCGACCGACCCGACGTCGAGCGGCTCGAAGACCTTCCCGTCCACGACAGCTATCCGTCCGGGCACACCGCAGCCTCCATCGCACTCTACGGCGGTCTCCTGCTCCTGTTGGCGTCGAGGATCCAGACCACGGCGTTCAGGGTTGCCGCGCTGCTCGTGGGTATTGCGATACCGCTCTTCGTCGGCTGGTCTCGCATGTATCGAGGCATGCACCACATAACCGACACCGGCGCAGGCGTGCTGATGGGTCTCGCGGCTCTTGCGATCATCGTCTTCGTCGCACGCGCGACCCGCGCCGCCGCCCGCCAACGCGACGTTCGAGAGGCAGCATGACGCGCGTCGCCGTCATCGCGCACTCCGGAAAGTCGGTGGGCGGCGGGCTCGACGAGCTCCGCGAGGTGCTCCGAGGGGCCGGCGTGGAGCCCGTGTACTGGACCGAGGTGCCGAAGAGCAAGTACGCGCCCGAGCGCGTCGAGAAGGCGCTCGCGGAGGGTGCCGAGACGATCTTTGCCTGGGGCGGCGACGGCACCGTGCAGCGCTGCGTCGACGGCATGGCCGGAACGGACGTCCGCCTCGCGGTCATCCCGGCCGGCACGGCGAACCTCTTCGCGTCGAATCTCGGGATCCCGGACGACATCGCCGAGGCGGTCGAAGTCGGGCTCCACGGACGCGAGAAGCGTCTCGACGCCGGCAAGATCAACGGCGAGCACTTCGCCGTCATGGCCGGCGCGGGTCTCGACGCGCGCATGATCCGCGACACCGACGGCGACCCGAAGGACAGGTTTGGAAAGTTTGCGTATGTCTGGGCAGCGTCGAAGAATCTCCGTGTCGAGCCGTTCAAGGCCCGGATAGAGGTGAACGGCGACCTCTGGTACGACGACGACGCGAGCTGCCTGCTGTTCGGCAATTTCGGAGCGCTCTTCGGCGGGCTGGAGGCGTTCGACAACGCTTCGCCGGAGGACGGCCTGCTCGAGGTCGGAGTGACGCATGCCGAGAGCCTCGGGCAGTGGGCGCGCACCGTCGCACGCACCGCAATCGGCTCCGTCGGGAAGTCGCCGTTCGTGCAGGTGACGAAGGCGAAGCGCATCGACGTCGAGCTCGATCGCAAGGTGCCGTACGAGCTCGACGGCGGCGAGCGCAACGAGGTCAAGCGCCTCAAGATCAAGGTGAAGCCGGAGGCGCTGACCGTGATGGTGCCGCAGGAGGCTTCGTGAGCACCGCCAACCGCGTTCCCGAGACCTGGGAGCTCACCGGCGACGACGCGCGCGAGGCGCTTGCCTCGACGGGCCGGCTGGCGCTGGTTCGAGACGCGGTTGTCCGGCTCCGCGCCGCCGACGGAACGAGCCATGCCCGAGGCCTCGCGTTCGCCGTCTCGCTCGTTCTCGTGCAGGGGCTCGTGATCGTCGTCGGCTTCGCGGTCGCGACCGGCTCGGCCGGTTTCCGCTCGCTGCTCCTCGACACGATCCAGTCGTCCGCACCAGGCCCGACGAGCGACCTCCTCACGAATGCCGTTGAACAGGCGACGAAGGTCGGCCGGCAGCATCGCTATCTCCCGTTGACGATCGGGCTGATCGGGACGCTGATCACCGCGACGATCGCGATGGGTCAGCTCGAGCGCGCGATGAATCGCATCTACGGCATCGAGAAGGACCGTCCCTTCAAGGAGAAGTACTCGCGGGCCTTCGTTCTCGCAGTGAGCGCGGGCTTGGTCATCGCTGTGGCGTTCCTCCTGCTCGCGTTCGGCCGCGGTCTCGTGGACGAGGGCACGCTGCGGTCGATCTGGCTCGTGCTGCGCTGGCCGGTCGGAATCGCGCTCGTCGGCATTGGGCTCGCGGCGCTCCTGCGCTGGTCGCCGGCGCGGAGGCAGCCCGGCTGGGACTGGCTCGCCTTCGGCGCCACGATCAGCGTCGTCGCCTGGACGCTGACGACGGCCGCGCTCGCGCTCGTGTTCGGATACGCGAAGACGTTCGGAGAGACGTACGGGTCGCTCGCCGGGCTCGTGGCGCTCCAGCTGTGGACGTTCTTCTCGGCGCTCGCGATCCTGTTTGGTGTCGCGGTCGCCGCGCAGCTCGAGGCGGTTCGAGCCGGCCCGGCCGCCGCCCGGGAGGCACCTCCGCAGGAAGCTGCTGCGGTCACGCGGCCGGTCTCGGCCTAGATCCAGCAGCGCGCCAGGAAGTTCTGGC
This sequence comes from uncultured Gaiellaceae bacterium, assembly GCA_963787855.1. GTDB lineage: Bacteria > Actinomycetota > Thermoleophilia > Gaiellales > Gaiellaceae > GMQP-bins7. The sequence goes on along the minus strand of CAWBER010000014.1, from coordinate 68,235 downwards.
GCGGTGCCGAACACACCACCATGGCGACCCCCGAGGATCGCGTCGTGAAGCTGCGGCCGCAGACGGTCTTCCTCGTCATCGGCCTCACCGTCCTCGTCGGCCTCACCTTGCTGCTCCTCTACCTCGCGTGGAACGTGCTCACGTGGATCCTCGTCGCGATCTTCCTCGCCGTGGCGCTGAACCCGGCCGTCGAGGCCTTCGAGCGTCGCGGCCTCGCGCGGCACTGGGCCGCGAGCCTGGTCTTCGGGCTCGCGCTCCTCGTGCTCACAGGCGTCGGCTTTCTCGTCGTCCCGCCACTGGTGACGCAGGTGAGCGACTTCATCGATGCAGTACCCGACTTCGTCGACGATCTCACGGCCGGGCGGGGGCCGCTGGGCTGGCTCCAGGACGAGTACCAGATCGTCGATCGGATCCGTGAGGCGATCGAGCGGCAGGGGGCAGGAGGCGTGCTCGGGCTGAGCGCGGGCGTGCTGGACGTCGTGCGCAGCGTCATCACCGCAGTCGTGGGCGTGATCACGATCATCTTCCTCACGTACTTCATGCTGCTCGAGGGCCCGCGAACGATCGACGGAATCCTTCGCATCGTCCCGGAGAGCGCGCGGCCCCGCTACGAGCGCGTCGGGCGCGAGATCTACCGCTCGATCTCCGGCTACGTGACCGGCAACCTGCTGATCAGCCTCCTCGCCGGAACCCTCGCCACGGTCGTGCTCTTCGCCGTCGGAAGCGAGTTCGCGATCGCACTCGGCCTGCTCGTCGCGATTCTCGACCTCATCCCGCTGGCCGGCGCCACGCTGGCAGCGATCGTCGTCTCGACGGTCGTCCTGATCGAGACCAACTGGGTGCGCTGCCTGATCGTGATCGTCTTCTTCATCGCCTACCAGCAGTTCGAGAACCACGTCGTCCAGCCGCTCGTCTACGGGAGGACGGTGCAGCTCTCGCCTCTTGCGGTGCTGTGCGCCGTGCTGATCGGCGCGCAGCTCGCAGGAATCCTGGGAGCACTGCTCGCCATTCCCGTGGCGGGCTCGCTGATCGCGATCGCACGCGAGATCCTCGAGTACCGGCAGGAGACGGCCGGCGAGCCAATCTGAGCGACTGTCCTAGGCGCGGATCCTGATCCGATCGACGGGGACCCCGTCGATCGCGCTCGGGAGCTCGTCGAAGCCTCCCTCTTCGAGCCAGGTCGCCTCCTCGCCGTCCCGAAGAGCGACGACGACGCGGTCGGGACGATGCTCCGCGATCGCATCGCGGACGACCTGCTGCGGCGGGTCGGGCTTCACGTCGACGTCGGGCGCGTCGGCCGGCGCAGCCTGGGCCACCGCCTCGCCGACGGCACGCGCCTCGGCGCGCGCCTTCTCTTCGTCATTCGTCAGCCACTGCAGCCGGGACTGCTTCACCGCAGGCACGACGATGTGCAACTCGTCGTCGGACGAGACCACGCCCCAGAGAGCGTCCTTGTCGAGCTGCGAGCTCGACACCACGACCACGCGCGCCATGCGCCTGGTTTACCCGGCGACGACTTGCGAGAAACGCGTTTGCGCGTGGGCCTGCGGCGGGTAACGGCAGCCCGTGGCTCGGCGCGGGGGGTGGAGGCGACTCGGCACGAAGCGCTTCCGATACGTGACCGCGTCGGGCGAGGAGATACGCGACGAGGAGCAGCTCGAGCGCATCCAGGCTCTCGTGATCCCGCCGGCGTGGCGCGAGGTCTGGATCTCACCGAACCCGCGAGCGCGGGTCCAGGCAACCGGGATCGATGCCGCCGGGCGGAAGCAGTATCGGTACCACGCGAGCTACCGCGCCGCCCAGGATCGCGCGAAGTTCGAGCAGCTGCTCGACTTCGCGAAGGCCCTGCCCGACGTGCGCGCGGCGACGTCCCGTCACCTGCGCAACGGGACTCACGAGCGGGACTGGGCCTGTGCCCTCGCGGTCGGTCTCGTGAACAAGGCCTGGTTCCGCATCGGCTCCGACCGCCACACTCGGCGCTCGCGCACGTACGGCGTGACGACCCTCACCAAGCGCCACGCGTCGGTCGAGGGGGACGAGGTGCAGTTCTGCTTTCGCGCGAAGAACCGGCGACTCGTCCGACGTACGATCCGGAACGCGACCCTCGCGCGCGGCGTCGCCCGGCTCCTCGACCTCCCGGGTGGCGGCAGGCTCTTCCGCTACGAGCGCGACGGCGAGCTCGTCGCTCTCACGGGGCCCGATCTGAACGAGTACCTCGCGGAGAACATGGGAGAGGGCTTCACGGCCAAGGACTTCAGGACGTGGGGCGGGACCCTGCTCGCCGCGTCGGAGCTCGCCCGGCACGGCACGGCAGAGGACGAGCGTTCGGCAAAGCGCACGATCGCGGCCGTGATGCGCTCGGTCGGCGAGGAGCTCGGCAACACGGCTGCGGTCGCGCGCGAGTCGTACGTGAGCCCCGCCGTCATCGACGCCTACCTCGACGGTCGCACGCTCGACGACTATCAGCGGGCCAGCCGGAGGCCGCCGCGCCTCTCCCAGGACGAGCGGGCGCTCGTGCGACTCCTGCGGGCTGCGGCCCGCTAGTTTGGATGCCTCCGTCCGCGGGCACGAAGGCATCATGAGTGCGCACAGAGAGCCGGTTCCCCCGACTCCGACCCCTCCGGATCCTGGTGAGCCGTCGCCTCCGCTCCCCGAGCCCATCCCGGATCCCGATCCGGGCGTCTGCCGCGGCCTCCGACGCTGGTAGTCGCGGATGAGGGGCCGACGAATTCGGCCCCTCACCACGTAGTCGCTAGCGCGAGGCGGACTTGCTGGCGTCCTTGTCGGTCTCGTCCAGCTCGTCGACGCTGTCCTCGCCGCGATCGACGACGTCCTCGGCCGTGTCCTTCACGTCCTCCCAGGTGTCGCGGGCCTTGTCCTTGGCCTCGCCCCACTTCTGCTGAACCTCGCCTTCGGTCTCCTTCGCCTTGCCTTCGACGCGATCGCTGTCCACTGCGGCTCCTCTCGTGATTGACGCGCACGGTTTTCCCGCGTCGCGCCGGGGCGAAACGTCGCTGCACGTTTTCAGACGCGGCTTCGAGGGCAGCTAGCTCTCGAATACCGAAGGAGGGATGGATCAGTGGAAACCTGGGAATGGATCGTTCTCGGAGCAGCAGTTGCGCTCGTCGTCGTGCTGGGCGTGCTGTGGCTTCGGATTCGGCGGCGGCGGACGCACCTGCAGGATCGTTTCGGGCGTGAGTACGAGCGGGCCGTCACAGATGCCGGAACGGGCACGGCGGAACGGCGCTTGGCCGATGTCGAGCGAGAGCACGCCGAGCTCCAGGTGCGCGCGCTGCCGACTGCGGCTCGCGAGCGGTACCTGGAGGAGTGGCGTCATGCGGAGGCGCGGTTCGTCAGCGATCCGCGCGACGCCGCGCGCGCGGCCGAGCGCCTTGTCGAGCGCGTGCTCGAGGAGCGCGGGTATCCGGCAGACGACGACGTCGAGCATCGGCTTGCTCTCGTTGCCGTCGACCACCCCGACGTCGTCGAGCGCTATCGGCACGGGCGCGCCATGGTGGACGGTGACGGCAACGCGCATACGGAGGACCTGCGTAAGGCGATGGTCGACTTCCGCACTGTTCTCGAGGACCTGCTCCAGGGCCAGCGCACGGCGGCCTGAGGGTGGCGGACCACATGACGAGGGCGGCCCTCAGGCCGCCCTCGTCATGGTTGAAGTGGACGTCGGGCTGCGTCAGCCGGCCAGGCGCACCTGGACGAGCCGGTAGCCGGCGATGCCGCCGAGACCGGGGTCACCAGGCCGCGAGGCCTTGATGAAGAACTGCACGTTGAACCCGCTGCGCGGCTGCGGGAACTGATTGTTGGGGAGGAGCGTCAACGTCACCCAGCCGTCGTTCGCCGTCTGGGCGGTCTGGCCCTGCACGACGCGTGGCGTCGCCCGCATGAAGACGGCCGCGCCACTGACGGGGCGTCCGCCGCGCGCGGTCACGCGCACGCGTGCCGTGATCGGCGCCGTCCGGCTCGTCACCGGATTCGGCGAGAACTGGACCGTCGCGACGACCAGGCGATCGCCCGCAGCCTGCAGGTCTCCGACCGGAATTCCCGTGCCGGGAGGCGGCTGGTTCGAACCGACCACTGCGGTCGGGTTCGAGATCGCCGATGCCGAGCCACGATCGTTCCGCGCGGTCACACGGACCCGAATCGTCCGACCCGTGTCGGCGTCTCTCACCACGTAGGTCGTATCGTTTGCCCCCTGGATCTCGCTGCAGTTGTCACCCTGGTTGGTGCAACGGAGCCAGACGAACGAGTACGTGATCGGCTGGTCGCCTGCCCACTGGCCGCGGTTTGCCTCGAGCGTGCTGCCGACCCGCGCAGTGCCCGAGATCGACGGTTCGGCCGTGTTCACGGGCCGAGCGGCGGTCACGATCCCCGTGGGGTTCGACGTCGCCGTGTCCTGGCCGTCAGCGTTGCGGGCGACGACCTGCGAGCGAATACGGAAGCCCGCATCGCCCTGCCGGAGGGCGTACGTGTTGTCTGCGGCGTTGCTGAGCCGGCGACAGTCGGACGCATCCGGCGCCCCGGCGCCCTGGCACCGGAACCAGCGGAACTCGTATCGGATCGGTTCCGTTCCGGTCCAGGTGCCGCGGCTCGTACGCAGGACCTGCCCGACTTGCGTCGTGCCGGTAACGGCCGGTTGGGTGACGTTGCTCGGTGCTACGGTCGGCGCCGCGACGGATTCGGCCGAGAGCAGCGCGGCAAACACGCTGCCCACGGCGGCGATCGCGGCGGCGCCGGCGACGATCGTGAGATATGTGCGTCGGAAGCTTGCACGTCGTTCGTAGCGCATCTCTACTCCTTTGACTCGCTGACCCTCGGCAACGGGATACCCGGGAGGCGAGCCTCCGAAAGCCCTGCCTCGAGCGTTTACGGAAGGCTTACGACCCGGCTTGATCCGCCGAGGGATGCGGGAAGGAGCCGCGCGAGCGCCGGTTAGGACGACTCGGCGACGTAGGACGACACGGCCGCGATCTCGTCGTCGGTGAGCTGACCCTCGAAGGCGGGCATCCCGCCGCCGCCGTTTCGCACCTGCGTTTCGACGGCGGCGACGTCGAGGCCGATGCCGTCGAGGCTCGGTCCCACCGCCCCGCTGGTCCCGGCGTCCGAGAGGGTGTGACAGGAGCCGCAGTTGGCGACGAAGATCTCGCGACCCGCGGCCGCTTCAGTCGTAGTGGTGTCGTCGGTCGTCGTCGTCTCGTCGGTCGTCGTCTCCTCGGTGGTCGTGGTGGCGTCCGTGTCGTCGTCGCCGCCACAGGCAGTCGCGCCGACGCACAGCACGAGCACCACGACAGCGAGGGCGATCCGCCTCGCGATCACCGATGCGCTTGCGCTCGCCCACGTCATCACACCAATGCCTTCCCGCCACCACCCCGTCTCAAACCGCCGAGGTTTGCGTCGCTGCCGAAAGGGAAATTGCGAACGACGAGTGCGCCTGGTTCCTGACGAGCAACGAAGCGGCCGGGCGCCTCGAGATGCGACGAAGCCCCGACGGGGGCCGGGGCTTCGTCGTGACCCGTTTGTGGACATACCCCCGTGGGTAGTCGATCCCGCATGGAGGTCGGGTACGCGCTGTCGAGCGAGGAGCATGGGCCGGTCGACCTCGTCCGTAACGCACAGCGTGCCGAGGAAGCCGGCTTCGGGTTCGCGCTCGTCTCCGACCACTACCACCCGTGGATCGACCGGCAGGGCCACAGCTCGTTCGCCTGGAGTGTTGTCGGCGGCATCGCTGCCTCGACGTCGTCGATCCGGCTCGGCACCGGAGTAACGTGCCCGCTGATCAGGATCCACCCGGCGATCGTGGCGCAGGCGGCGGCGACGTCGGCCGCACTCATGCCCGGGCGGTTCTTCCTCGGCGTCGGGACCGGCGAGAACCTGAACGAGCACGTTCTCGGCGATCGCTGGCCGTCGACGCGCGAGCGTCGCGAGATGCTCGAGGAGGCCATCGACGTCATGCGCGTGCTGTGGAAAGGCGAGCTCTGCAGCTTCGAAGGCAAGCACTACCGCGTCGAGAACGCGCGCATCTACACGCTGCCGGAGGAGCCGATCCCCGTGGTCGTGGCGGCCGCCGGGCCCAAGGCAGCGAAGGTCGCAGCTCGCAAGGGCGACGGGCTCGTCTCGACCACACCGGATCGCGAGATCGTCGACGCCTATCGCAGCGAGGGAGGCGCCGGGCCAACGTACGGGATGCTGACCGTGTGCTGGGCGACGAGCGAGGACGATGGGCGAGCGACGGCGCTCGAGTGGTGGCCCAACGCAGGCCTACGGGGAACGCTCGGGCAGGAGCTGCCGCTCCCGAGCCATTTCGAGCAGGCTGCCGAGATGGTCGACGAGGAGACGATCGCCGAGGTCGTCGTCTGCGGCCCGGACGCCGAGGCGCATCTCGAGGGCATCCGTCGCTTCACGGACGCCGGGTTCGACCACGTGTACGTACACCAGGTCGGACCCGACCAAGAGGGTTTCATGGACTTCTACGCGCGCGAGGTGCTTGGCGAGGCCGAGCGTATCGAGTCGCGCCGCGTCGCCGCCTGAGGCTCGCTACGGCGGCGGCGCACCGAGGATCGTCTCGGCCTCGACCTGCGTCCGCGCCGGGATGAAACGCACGAGTAGCCCGTCGCGGAACTCCATCGCCCAGGTGACGGGGTCGTCTCGGATGACGCGCTCGTCGTCGATCCAGCGGACCCTTCCTTCGACGACGATGCGATCCTCGTCTATCGGCAGAAACGCGCTCGTCGTCGCCTCGTACAGCTTTCCGGCCAGCTCGTCCTGGACGTGCTGCACGACCTCGGTCCTGCCCTCGAGAACGAGCCCGGGTCGGATCTTCGAGACGAGCACGACGTCGTCGTGCACGAGGTCGGCGAGCTGGTCGAAGGCGCGCTCTGCCACGATCGCCCACCATCGCCGGGCCAGTCGTTCGCTTGCAGAGGTTTCGCCCGCGCGTTCGGTGATTCGAGGAGTATCGCTCGCGGTTCGACTGGCGTCCACATACCGGGGGGAACGCGCTCGTTTCGTGCGTGCCCACGCGTGACGATCGCTGGAGCGAGGGCGTTTCGAAAGCAGCGCCGAGGGTACGTCGACATCCGAACCTCACCCGAACAACAGGAGGAAAGGATGTCGCAGGTTAGGAGCACGAAGGAGCTCTTCAAGCACGAGCTGCAGGACATGTACTACGCCGAGAAGGCGTTGGCGACGACGCTTCCAAAGCTCGCCCAGGAGGCCTCGGATGCCGAGCTTACACGGGCGTTCACGGCGCACCAGAAGGAGACGGAGAAGCACGTTGTCAACCTCGAGAAGGTCTTCGAGCACCTGGGCCAGAGCGCGCAGGCGCACCCGTGCCCCGGGATCGACGGCATCAAGAAGGAGCACGACGACTTCATGAAGGAGAACGATCCGACCCCGCAGATGCGGGACGCGTTCCTCACGGGCGCGGCTGCGCGGGCCGAGCACTACGAGATCGCGGCCTACACCGGCCTCGTCAACCAGGCTCGCGCGCTCGGCGAGCGTGAGGCGGTCGAGCTGCTCCAGCAGAACCTGAAGCAGGAGAAGGAGGCGCTGAAGAAGGTCGAGACGATCTCCAAGCGCATCCTGAAGGAGTCGAACGGCACCCCGCGGTCGAAGAACGGCTCGTCGCGGAGTCGCGCGTCGGGCTCGCGGACGCGCGCGAAGGCCGGCGCCTCCAGGTAGGGAGGCACATCGTGGGACGGAGGCGTCGCCGCCTCCGTCCCACCGGATGGGAGGGCGCTCGTGGGCCAGTGGGTACGACAGCGAAGCCTGGGCATTCTCTTCGTCTCGCTGTTCCTGGCGTCCTGGATGACCCAGCTCTTCTTCGAGTGGCGCGTCTACGTCAGCGAGCAGCGTGAGCACGGCGGCAGCGCGAGCTTTTGGTCGGCGGGCTTCTGGGACGAGTTCGGGCAGTCGACGTTCGAGAACTGGCAGTCCGAGTTCTTGCAGCTCGCGGCGTTCACGATCGCGACGGCCTACCTCGTCTACGCCGGGTCGAGTGAGTCCCCCGATAGCGAGGAGCGGCTCGAGGCCAAGCTCGACGTGCTCCTGGAGCAGAGCGGCGTGGATCCGAAGGACGTCGAGCAGACGCTCGCGCCCAAGCACCAGAGGCGGACATGAACAGAGCACCTTCGCTCGCGGCCCTGCGGCGAGAGGCGGCGACCTGTACGCGCTGCCCGCTGTATGCGAACGCAACGCAGACCGTCTTCGGGGAGGGTCGAACGGGCGGAATCATGCTCGTCGGCGAGCAGCCCGGAGATCAGGAAGATCGCGCCGGTCGGCCGTTCGTCGGGCCGGCTGGTCGATTGCTCCGCCAGGTCCTTGCCGAGGCCGGAATCGACGAGAAGGGCACGTACGTCACGAACGCCGTGAAGCACTTCAAGTGGCGGCCGCGCGGGACGCGACGCATCCACGACAAGCCGAGCTGGAGCGAGGTCCAGGCGTGCGGGCATTGGCTGAGCCTCGAGCTCGCCGCCGTCCGGCCGACCCTCGTCGTGTGCCTCGGTGCGACGGCCGCGCAGTCGCTCTTCGGCCGCTCGGCGCGGGTGGGCGCGCTGCGAGGCGCACCGCAGGAGCTCCCCGGCGGATTGACTGCGCTCGTCACGATCCATCCGTCCGCCGTCCTGCGTGCCGACGATCGCGACGAGATGCGGGCGGGCCTCCTCGCCGACCTCGAGCTCGCGCGAGAGCTTGCCGATCAGAGCTCGAACGTCGCGAAGTCCTGACCCGTCACGTGCACGGCGACGTTGTGCACGGGAACGGCGCCGATCGTGCCCTGCCGCGCGCCGTGGTGCGCGTGGCCGTGGACGACGAGCTCCGGACGGTGCATGCCGATTGGGCCCGCGAGGCGACTGGAGCCGAGGAAGGCCCAGATGCCCTCCGGCTCGCCGACGATGGTGTCGGTGATCGGGGCGTAATGGAGGAGCACGATCCGCTTGTGACAGCCCGCGATCTCCTCGAGCCCAACCTCGAGAGCCTCGACCTCGAGCGAGGTCTCCTGGTAGATCTGACGCAGCGCCGGCTCTCCGAAGTCCGGGATCTCGGCGCCGGCGAAACCTCCGACGAAGCCCTTCGTCCCGACGATGCCGACCTCGAGCTCGCCGAGCTCGAGCACGACGTGCCCGCGGTCGAGGACGACGATCCCGCTCGCGCGTAGGACCTCCGCGACCTCGTTCGCGTGGCCGGAGTGGTGGTCGTGATTTCCGAGAACGGCGACGACGGGGACGGGGACGCCCGCGCAGGCATCCGCGAGGACGCTCGCCTGGTCGGGCAGGCCGTGAGTCGTGAGGTCGCCAGCGAGCAAGACCAGATCGACCTCCTCGACGATCCCGGCGAACGCGCGCGACAGATGCTCGCGGAGCGCTTCGCTGGCGTGCACGTCGCCGGCGGCCGCGATGCGAATGGACTCGCTCATCCGTGCCGAATACCCGCTGGCCAGGTTCTGCGAACGCCCGAAGCGGGTACCTGCGTTCCGGCATGCCCTCGGCCCCGCCCGAGAACCTCCATTCGCTGCTCGCGACGATGAAGCGTGCTGGCGCGTCGCTGCGCGAGAGCGGCATCGACCACATGCTCGGCGGAGGTCTCGCGATCTGGGCCCGCGGAGGGCCTCCGACCGACCACGACGTCGACTTCCTCGTCCGCGAGGAGGACGCCGACCGCGCGCTCGAGGTGCTTGCGAAGGAAGGGTTCCGTACGGAGCGCCCGCCGGAGCACTGGCTCTACAAGGCGTGGGACGGAGACAACCTCGTCGACCTCGTCTTCCATCCCGCGGACGGCCCCATCGGCGACGAGCACTTCGCGCGTGCGAGCGAGATGGAGGTGAGCGCCCACCGGACCCTCGTCGCTTCCATCGACGACGTCCTCGTCGCGAAGCTGCTCGCCATCAACGAGCAGGAGCCCGACTTTCGCGCGGTGCTCGAGATCTCGCGCGCGCTCCGCGAGCAGGTGAACTGGAAGAGCGTCGCGCGCAGGACCAAGAGCTCGCCCTTTGCGCGCGCCTTTTTCGCCCTCGCTGAAGGCCTCGAGATCGTGGACGACCGGACGCTCGCGTCCGCATAGCGGGCCGCGTCCGTCGAAGACGACAAAGCCGGCGGCCGCATGCGTGTGCCGCCGGCCTTTGTCAATGCTTCGTAGCCGCTAGAAGCTGTCGTCCCAGCTGCGGTAGCCCCGGCCGCCCGGGCCGTAGTGTGAGCCGACCGAGCTGTAGAACGTGTCGTCGTTCAGCATCGCGTCGTCGAACTCCGGAGCGCTCTTGATCTCGTCCTTCGTACGGTTGACGAAGACACGCTCGTCGTCTGCGTCGATCCCGCGGATGACGCCGGCCGGAAGCATGACCTTCTTGCCGAAGATCCACGGGCCGGTGTCGACGACGATGTAGCTTCGAGTCGTCCCGTAGGTCGCTTCGTCGATGCTGCCGATCGACCCGTCGAGCGCCTCCACCTTGAAGCCGCTCAGGTCGGTCTTGGTGTCGACGACGTTCGAGCCGAGGCTCGAGCTATCACGGTACGTCCAGACGTCTTCCATGCGAACCTCCTGGTTTGGGTATGCGCTGCGTCCATACCCGGCCGCGTGATCGCCAAACCCGCGATCCGCACGGCTGGCGATACTGAGACCATGCACTGGGACGACGTCGAGCCCGAGCGCCTGTTCGAGGCGATTCGTTCCCGCGGTGCGGCCGCAGACGCCGAGCGGACGGTGTGGGCCTTCGAGCGCGCGCTCGCCGTTGCCCGCGTCGATCCCGAGCTCGTGCGCCACCTGCTGGTCGCCGCCGTGTGCATCGTCGCCTACGAGGACGGCACGTCTCCACGCCGCGTGCTCGAGGAGTTGTTCCGCCGCTCGATCTCGGACGCCGAGTGGCGCGAGCGCTTCGAGCCGCTCCTCGCCTGATCCGTTTCCGCCAGAAGCAGACGGGGTACGTTCTCGTCGTGGCCGACGATGAACGGACGACCGAGCAGAAGATCGCATCGGGTCGCCCGGAGTGGACGCCCTTCGCCCTGCTCGGCTCGGTGTTCGGAGTCATCGCCGTGCTCGTGGCTATCGTGGTGGCGCTGGCGGCGCTTGCCTACTTTCTCGCCTAGCTTCGCGCGCGACGGACACGCGCCTGCGTGACGTTTCCGCCCGCGCGAGCCATCATGGAGGAGTGAGCGGAGACATCCGACGCCTCGCCGACGCATCTGCCCCCAGCCGGCGCGAGCGCTACGGCCTCGCGCTGCTCGCGACGGCCGCGGGTTGCGTCATCTCGGCCGGGCTGCTCGAGGTCAGCTCGGACCCGAATTACGCGCCGATCGCGGGCGCGGTGCTCCTGAGTGCATGGTTCGGCGGCGTCGGGCCGGCTGCGCTGAGCCTTGTCGTGGGCTGGACGGCGGCGCTCGGGCTTCTCGTCGACCCGCGTGGCGAGTTCACGCTCGGCGATACCGACGACATGACGCGATGGGCGGTGAACCTCGCCGTGGCGACGCTCATCGTCGTCTTCGCGGGAGCTCTTCGGCTCGGGCGGAAGCGCGCGACCGAGGCCGCGCTCCAGGCCGAGACCTCATTGGGGCACGTCGGAGCACTGCAGAAGCTGAGCGCCGACCTCTCGGCAGCGGCCTCGTCCGACGAGGTCTCGCACGCCCTCGCGGGCCAGGCAGCGGAGCTCTTCGGCGCGCAGGGCGCAGCGCTCGCGCTGCTCGAGAGCGAAGACGTCCTCGTGGTCGACCCCATCGGCCTCGCCGCCAGCCTTCACGTGCCGGGCCGACGCATTCCTCTCGGCAGCCGGACGGCCCTGACGGCGGCCATCCGCGAGGACGGCATCGTACGCGCGAACGAGCGCGCAGCACTCGAGCGGGAGTATCCCGACAGTGCGGCAATCCTCCCACAACAGGTTCAGTCGATCGTCGCCGTCCCTCTTCGTGTCGCCGGGAAGCCCTACGGCGTCGTCGAGTTCCTGTTCGATCGGCCCGACGCCGTCGACGACGATCTCGCCTCCGTCGCGGCGACTGTCGCGGTGCTCGCGGAGCAGACGCTCGAGCGCGCCCGCCTCTACGACCGCGAACGCGAGACGCGAACGGCGCTCGACCGCATCCTGCAGGTCGCGCCGCGCTTCTACGCCGACTCGGCCGAAGAGGTGACCACGGCCATCTGCCGTGAGGCGCGGACGACGTTCGGCGCGGACTACGGTGTGCTCTGGCGGATCGACGACGGCGACCTCGAGCTCGTGCGCAGCGACCCGCAACGAGACGAGTGGCCTCCAGGGCTTCGGGTACCGCTGCGCGACTTCCCCGGCCTCGAGGAGGCGGTGGGGAACCTCAGCATCTCCTTCGTGCCCGACGTTCTCGCTGAGGCTCGGGGGACAGGTCTCGAGCGCGTTCGTCAGCTCGGCATTCGCTCGTCGCTCCGCTCGCCGATCGCCATCGGGGGAAAGGCCGAGCTCGTCCTCGTGGTGTCGTGGCGGATCGAGGTCGACCGGCCGGACCCGACCACGACCGCGATCGTCCGTCGGTTCGCCGACCAGGCCGGGCTCGCCATCGGGCAGCTCGAGCGGCGCCGCGCAGAGGCGCACGCGGCCGCACACGCCGCCGAGACGGAACGTCTGCAAGAAGTCACGTCGGCGCTCTCGCTCGCCGCCGGCCGTGTTGACGTCGGTGACACGTGCCTCGAGCACGCTCTGCGCTTCGTTGGTGCGGAAGCAGGCTTCGTCGTTCTCACGGGCGCCGGCGGGACCTCCGTGCAGATGATCTCGAGCGTGGGCTACTCCGAGGACGCGCTCGCGGCCTGGAGCATGCTCGGGCTCGACGCGGACGTGCCGTTCACGCGTGCGATCGCGAGCGGTGATCCGGTCTGGGCACTCACCCAGGACGAGATGAGCACCTTCACCGGCGTACCCGCGCACACCGATGCCGGCTGGATCTCGATGCCGCTCAAGACGCCGGCGGGTGTGCACGGCGCCCTTCATATCTCGCTCGCCCACCCGCGCGAGCTCAGTGAAGGCGAGCGCAGATGGCTGCAATCGGTCGTCTCCCAGTGCGCGCTCGCGCTCGAACGCAGTCAGCTCTACGACGAGGAGCAGCGCTTGCGGGAGCGCTCCGAACGGCTGCAGCGCGCGACGGCGAAGCTCTCGAACGCGGTGACACAGGCCGAGGTTGCCGAGGTCGTCGTCGAGGCCGCCGTGGAGCACGCTGACGCGTCGACCGCCTCGCTCTACGCCGTCAGCGCGGAGCGAGAGGTTGCGCGCCGCCTCGCCATGCACGGCGTGGCAGCAGGGAACGGGGCGGATGCCGACAGACAACTCGGTGACGACTCGCCCCTGGCGCAGGTCGTCCGCAGCGGCGGGTGGTGGAGCGAGGCGCCGACGGACGGCTCGGCCCCTTCGGCGAACAGCTCGGTCGGCGTCATCGTGCCGCTCGTGGCGGGTAGACGGAACGTGGGAGCTCTCGAGCTCGGCTGGGCCGATCCGATCGTCCTCGGATCCGACGATCGCGTCTTCCTGCAGACGCTCGCCGGGCAGGGCGCACAGGCTCTCGACCGCGCTCGCCACTTCGAGCTGGAGCGCTCGATCGCGGAGACCCTCCAGCGGAGCGTCCTGCCGGTGGCTCTCCCGCAGCTGGCAGGCGCCCAGATCGCGGCGCGCTACCTACCCGGCACCCATGAGGTCGCCGTGGGTGGTGACTGGTTCGACGCCGTCGAGCTCCCGGACGACCGCGTCGGGCTCGTCGTCGGAGACGTCGTCGGGAAGGGCGTTCACGCGGCGGCGAGCATGGGGCAGCTTCGAAACGCTCTCCGTGCGATCTCCATCGAGCGGCTCAAGCCGCCGACTGCGCTCGCGAGGCTCGACCGGGTTGCGAGCGACGCGCTGGAGACGTCGTTCGCGACCGTCGTATACGCGGTCGTCGATCGCAACGCAGGTGTCCTCCGCTTCTCGTCGGCCGGACATCCGCCGCCGATCGTCGCGTACCCGGACGGCCGCGTCGAGGTGCTGGAGGACGGCCGAGGGCTCCCGCTCGGGACAGGCCTCGGTTCGAAGTACCGCCAGAGCGTCGTCGAGCTGCCCGCGGGCAGCGTCGTCGTTCTCTACACGGACGGGCTCGTCGAGCGCCGCGGCCGGACGATCGACGAGGGGATCGAGAGCCTCGTCGAGGCGGTCGAGGCAGCACCGAAGGACGCCGAGCGGCTGCTCGAGCACGTGCTCGAGACGCTCGTCGCGGGTGCCGAACGCGCCGACGACGTTGCGATCCTGGCGGCACGATTCCTTCCGGTCGCACCGAAGCCGCTCGACCTGACGGTTCGGAGCGACGAGGGCTCGCTGCATCTGATCCGCGACGCAATTCGCACCTGGCTCGAGGGCACCGAGCTCGGGCGCGTGGACGCGGAGGATCTTCTGCTGGCGACGTGGGAGGCATGCGCGAACGCGATCGAGCACGCCGAGAATCCGTTCGAGGACACGGTTCGCCTCCGCGCCACGCTCGACGACTCGAGCATTCGGATCGTTGTCGACGACAGCGGGCGCTTCGTTCAGGTGCGAGCCCGATCGGATCGCGGGCTGGGCCTCCGCCTCGCAGAGCACCTTTCCTCGGCGATGGACATCACGATGACCGAGGACGGAACGACGGTCGCCCTCGAGAAGCTCCTTCCCGAGGGCGACGGAGTGCTCAAAAGATCCAGATCAGGAGCAGGATGATGATGATGAGTGCGAGTACTCCTCCACCGATGTACACGGCTTCCCCTTTCGTTCGTTTGCTCCCCGCCTAGTTCCCCGCGCGTCATCCGCGAAAACCGGTTTGTCGATCGAGGTGACGGGTACCCAGCGACCGTCGATCAGCAAGACCGAGGAAGGAGACGACCGATGCCGCCTCGTGGAACGAGGAAGGGATCCAAGCGAGCACGTCAGTACGAACACATCAAGGACTCCCTGCGTGACCGCGGAGAGTCGGAGGACACGGCTGAGGAGATCGCGGCGCGCACCGTCAACAAGGAACGCGCCCGGAGCGGCGAGGCGAGGACTGCCTCGAAGCTCTCACGCGAGGACATCTCGTCGGGCCGTCGCGGCGGCCTTCGCAGCGGTCGCAAGGGCCCGCGCGGACGGACGCGCGATCAGCTCTACGAGGAGGCCAAGGCCCGCAACATCCGCGGGCGCTCCAAGATGACCAAGGTCGAGCTCCAGCGCGCGCTCGGCGGGCGCTAGTTTCGGCTCACGTCGCGACGGGTACATCGCTTCGATGATCGAACTCCGCCAGGAGAGCGAGCCGGGCACCGGTCCTGCGGCGGTCATCGAATGCGCCGGCCATGCGGACGCCGAGAACGTCGTGCGTTGCGTGGACATGGCAGTGCGCCTCGGTCATACGCGCGTTGTGGTCGACCTTCGCGGACGAGACGGCACGGACGCCGACCTTCTCGGCGTGCTGCATCGCTCGGCACATCGGCTGCGCGAGACAGGCGGCAGGCTCGCAGTCGTTACGGCCGATTCGCGGTTCAGGCGACTACTGGAGCTCACCTTCCTGAGCCAGGGTTTCCGCGTCTGCACGACGCGCGAGGAGGCCCTCGCGGGGTAGCGCCGGCCGTGCCTTCGGCGTCTCCGACCACCGAGGAAAGGACTGACGTCGGCGGACGGACGCCCGCACGGGCGATGATCTGGCGGATGGACGGAAACGTGCAAGCGCTGCTCGTCGCGTATCACCGCGACGGAGACGAGCAGGCGCGGGAGCAAGTCCTCGTAGAGCTCATGCCGCTCGTGCGTGCGCTCGCGTCGCGCTACGCGGGTCGCGGCGAGTCGCTCGAGGATCTCGTCCAGGTGGGCTCCATCGGGCTGATCAAGGCAGTCGACCGGTTCGACGTCGATCGAGGCGTCGACATTTCGAGTTACGCAGTGCCGACGATCGTTGGCGAGATCCGCCGCCACTTCCGCGACAAGGCGTGGGCGATGCACGTCCCGCGGCGGCTCAAGGAGCTCAGCGTCCGGCTCTCCCGTGTGCTCGACGACCTCACCACCCAGCTCGGCCGGTCGCCGACGATCGCCGAGCTCGCGGCCGCGGTGGGCGAGGAGGAGGAAGACGTCATCGACGCGCTCGACTCGACGAACGCGTACTCGACCCGGTCCCTGCAGGCGCCGTTCGAGGATGGAGGCGACGACTATCTGGCCGACAAGCTGGGGACCGAGGACACTGGCTTCGCGGACGTCGAGGACGGCGCTCTCGTCGAGGCCGGCCTCGCTGCCCTCGACGAGCGCGAGCGGCAGATCGTCGAGCTCCGCTTCTTTGAGGAGATGACGCAGTCGCAGATCGCTGCACAGATCGGGATCTCGCAGATGCACGTCTCGCGGCTCTTGCGCCGCGCTCTCGCCACGATGCGTGGAAGGATCGACGAGGTGGCGGGCGATGTCTGAGTCGGTCGTGCACCTGCGCTTCCCCGCGAAGCCCGACTACCTCTTGCTCGCGAGGCTAGCCTTGTCCGGGATCGCCCGTGAGCTACCGCTCGGCGACGAGGTGCTGGCGGATCTCAAGCTCGCGCTCACGGAGGCGTGCGGCAACGTCGTCCGCCATGCCTATGCGGACGGCGACGGGGACGTGAGCATCCTCTTCACGATCGACGACAGCCGGATCCTCATGACCGTCGAGGACTACGGCGACGGGATCCGGGCGCCGGACGCCATCGACGAGACCCCCGTCGAGGGCCCGCTCGAGGGTGGCATGGGGATGTCGATCATCCGTGCGATCGTCGACGAGCTGCAAGTCGAGCCGGGGAACGACGGCCGGGGGACCGTCGTCCGGATGGTGAAGTACCTCAAGTCTCCGTCGTGAGGGACCGCAGCGCCAGAGCGCGGCTCTCGGCTACCGGGAGGACGCTGTCGAGCGTCGTGATCTCGAAGATTCGCCGGGCCGGGCCGCGCGGCAGCACCACCAGCGCCCGGCCGCCGCGTTCGTCGACGTCACGCACACCACGGACGACCACGCCGAGCGCGGTCGAGTCGAGGAAGGAGACGCGGCCGAGGTCGATTACGACGTACGTCTCGGCGCCGACGTCCGCGAACGCCGTTTCGAGGTCGGGGGCCGAGTATGCGTCGAGCTCGCCTCGGGCGAGGACGACTGCGACAGCAGCACTGCGATCGACGGTCACGCGGTGCATCGAAACGAGAGGCAAGCACGCCCGAGGAGCTCGTCGCGCACCTCGGGCGTGCGGACCGTGCTATGCCGTTCGCCGGCCGTTGACGGCGTTCCAGCCCAACAGGATGACGAGCGCACCGACGACTGCGGCGACCCAGGTACTCAGGTCGAAGAACTCGTCGATGGGGTCACCGAGCCCGAGCACCGCCGCGAGGAAGCCGCCGAGCAGCGCTCCGCCGATGCCGAGCAACGTCGTGAGGATGAACCCGACTCCCTCTCCGCCGGGCATGATCGCCTTCGCGATCACGCCTGCGAGGAAGCCGAGCAGGATCCAGCCGATGATCCCCATCGCTATGTGCGATCTCGCTCGACGATGGTCGTGTTCTGACCGCCGGCCGCCGCATCGCGGCTACCGAAGCCGCCCCAGCTCGACCAGAAGACGAGTGAGACGACCAGCCCGACGACTCCCACGACGACCAGGATGATTCCGGCGACCTGGAGGTCGATTCCGGAGGCCTCCGCATCGACCGCCCAGGCGAGGATTGCCCCGGCCGCGATCAAGAGGATGCTCAGACTGATTCCCATTGCTCCGCTCCTTTCACTGTCCTCCGGCGACCAGCGCCGGTGCGACGGGATACCCACGGCGGACGCGTCGGAAACGCGGCGTTACGCGGGGGGAGCGCTTTCGAGCTGGTCGCGCGAGGCGATCACGCGGGCGGCGTCCTTCATGCCCACGATCTCCAGGGTGCGCGCGACGGGCGCGTCGGGATCGAGCACGAGAACGAGCGAGCCGGGCTTGAGGTGCCTCGCGATCTTGAAGAGGACGTGGAGTGCGGCGCTGTCTATGAAGACGACACGATTCAGATCGACGACCAACGTGCCGCCCGTCGGTGCCGCATCCCGCAGCCGCTCCTCGAGTTCGCGCGCGTTCGTCAGGTCGAGCTCGCCCGACAAGGACGCATCGATCTCCTCGGGAGCGCCGGTCCCGTCCAGCTCCAGCTCGTATGCGGACACTCGGCCGCCCAGCATAGTGACGAGCGTCCACCGACCCAACGCGCAAATGGGTTTGGACAGGGCCCCAGAAGGGGAATGAGCATCGACGATGCTCGAAACATCCGCCGAGCCGGCGTCCGAAGGCGCATTTCGGATCGAGGAGGAGCGGCCGACGCCGGGCGTCACGGTGCTCGTCGTCCACGGCGACGCGGATCTGCATGCCGCCCCGGTGCTTCGAGAGCGCCTGGGTGCCGCGGTCGACGCGGGTGACTCCGGCATCGTGGTCGACCTCACGCAGACGTCGTTGCTCGACTCGACGACGCTCGGCGTGCTCCTCGGGGCCGTGAAGCGGCTCAGAGGCGGCGATGGCCGGATCCAGCTCGTGGTGTCACGACCGGAGCTCCGACGCATCTTCGAGATCACGCTCCTCGATCAGGTTATGCCGCTCGCGGAGACGCGCGCCGAAGCGCTTGCTGCGGTGTCCCGTGGAGCGCGCTAGCGGACTTCGTCGAGCGACGCGTGCACGGGAAGCATCGTGTCGAGCGCGGTGATCTCGAGAATCCGCAGGATGCCGGGGTCGGTGGCGACGATGGAGACGCGGGGATGGCGTTCCGCCGCGGCTGCAATCGCGCGCATGCCGCTCGAGTCGAGGAAGGTGCACGCGCTCAGGTCGATGGCGAGGTGTGAGCCGCTCGCGGTCGACTGGACGGTCTCGTCGAACGAGGTCGCGCTCGCCATGTCCAGATCGCCCTCTACCCGCACCACGACGCAGACGTCAAGCGTGTCGACCGCGAAGCGCGCGTCATTCCCCACCGGCTACGAGTGTAGGCAATGATGACGGCAGAGGCGTCCATGGTGCCGGCGCTCCCATGACCGACACGATCCTTCTCACATTCCCGTCGAAGTCGTCGTTTCGCGGTGTTCCGAGCCTCGTGCTCGGCGGCGTCGGCTCACGCCTCGACCTTCCCTTCGAGCGCATGGACGACCTCCAGCTCGCGGTGCTGAGCATGCTGGACGCGTCCTCGGGCGACGATGCGTCGGTCGAGATCCAGGCTCGCGACGACCGGGTAGCAGTGTCCGTGGGCCCACTTCGCCCCGAGGCGGAGGCGGACAAGGGACTCGACCTCGTCCTGCGCCGCCTGACCGACGGCGTCGAAACCGGCCGCCGCGGCGAAGCGGTGTGGCTGACGGTCTTCCTCGCGCGCGCGAACAGCGCGCCGCAGAGCTGAGACTCAGCCCTCCGAGATCTCCTCGACGAGACGACCCGTCGCCTCTGCCTCCGCAGCCCGCGAGACGTCGGCCTGCGCCAGGATCCCCACGAGCTGGCGATCCTCGACGACCGGCAGGCGCCGTACCTGCTCACGCGCCATCCGCTGGAGGGCCTCGTCGAGCGAGTCCTCGGGGCTGACGACGATCGGGTTCTCGGAGCAGACGGTGCCGACGCTCGTCTTGTGCGGGTCGAGGTCCTTGGCGAGGACCTGCAGGACGAGGTCGCGGTCGGTCACCATGCCGACGAGCTCCCCGTCGGCGACGACGGGCAGCGAGCCGACGTCCTGGGCCGCCATCCGACGCGCCGCCTCGACGACGTCCTCGCTCGCGTCCACCGTGGTGGGCGCGGGCGTCATCGACTCGCGCACTCTCTCGTTCTTCATGTGTTTCCTCCTCTTCGGTGTCGTCCTCGAGGATTCCCCGTCACGCGCCTGGGCGAAACGCGGCGTTTCGCGTTTCGGAGACCAGGGCACCCCGAGGACATGGAGGTGCACTCTGTGGCACTCGAGCAACCGCGGCTCTCGGCTGTGCCGACCCTCGTGTTCGTGCGCCGGTACAGCTCCGGCGCGTCTCGGCGGATGGAGAGCCTCGTCGCCTGGGTGAAGGTGACGCAGAAGCGGCGCCTCCGCGTCGTCGAGCTCGACGCCGACCGGCACTCGGGCCTCGTCTCGCAGCTGGGCGTCACGACGGCGCCGTCGCTCGTGGTCGTGAAGGACCGCCAAGTGGTCGGGCGGCTTGAGGGAAAGGCATCCGGGCGTCAGATCGAGGAGCTCATCCGCCCGTACTTGCGGCCGTTATAGAGCGGGCGCGCGGCCGTGCGGACGACCAGCATCGGCATGATCGTGCTCGGGGTGCTCGGGGTGCTCGGGGTGCTCGGGTGCTCGGGTGCTCGCGCTCGCGGCTGCCGTGATGCTGCCCGGCGTCCACCTGCCGATCTGATCGTCAGCGGCGCGCTGACGTCGGGGCGGCTACGGACTGCTCGCGTGCTGCGGTCGGCGCGCCGGGCTTACGAGGTGCAGTGATCCGACATCGCTCTCCCCTTCCGTTGCTGCGCACTCACTGGGTCGCGCTAGGTCTGAGCCATACTCGGAAGGAGGCTTTCGTGGCCTCATCCTCGCAGACCGACCTCAAAGGTCAGTCCACCGCGATCTCCAACGGAATCGGCTCACTTCACCGCGAGCACTACGGGCGTGGTGCCGACCGTATCCGCACCGTCATTCACCGTGACGCCGTAGCGACAACGCTCGAGGACTGCTTCACGACGGTCGAGCACAAGATGGTGGCGGAGGGCGCATTTCTCAAGGTGCGCGAGACGCGAACGATGTTCCAGGACTGGATGGGCCCGAGCTTCATCGAGATCGTCGAAGCTGCGACCGGCCGGAAGGTGAGGGCCTTCTTCTCCCAGGTCTCGCACGACCCGGACATCGCTCTCGAGTACTTCCTGCTTCAGTCGGGAGACGGTTTCGAGACGAGCGCCGACGGCAACGCGCCCCGGCAAACTTAGGCGAGGGCGCTCTCGGGCGGTGCTACGGTCCGACTGACGGCGCGCTGACTTCTCGGTGGGCCAGCGGGTCGAGCAGCCTAATCCCACCGCGGCGGCGGCTACGGCAGCGCCCCTGGTCAGCCCTCCGGCTCGGGGTGCTCAAGGGCAAGAGAATCAGGCGCAACTCCGCAGGTGATGCGGGAATTGAGCCTGGTTGAGCAGCAGGGGCGACAGGGATCGAACCTGCGACCTCCGGTTTTGGAGACCGGCGCTCTGCCAGCTGAGCTACGCCCCTGAGTTGCGCCGCTGAGTGTAGCCCCCGCCTCGTGCCGCACTACCGTTCCGGACGTGCAGCGGCGTCTCCTCGGCCTTCTCTTCATCGCGTTGGCGGTCGGACTCGCCCTCGTTGCGGTCTTCGCTGCGCTCGAAGGGGGCTCGGCCTGGGTCATCGCGCTCGCCGCCGCTGCCCTCGCGGTGTGGCTCGGCGACCTGGGGCGGCGGGCGCTGGGTCGCGGTCGCGCCTGAGGACTCCGTCCGTTCACGGCGTATTCTCTTGCCGTGGCTACTGCGGATCCGACCCAGACCCTCTGGCAGGAGTACCGGAGCTCGCAGGACCAGGACCTGCGCGACCGGCTCATCCTGACCTACGCGCCGCTCGTGAAGTTCGTCGCCGGCCGCGTCGGGGCGAGCCTTCCGTCGCACGTGGACGAGCAGGACCTCGTCTCGTACGGCCTGCTCGGCCTGATCGGCGCCATCGAGCGCTTCGATCCGTCGCGCGAGATCAAGTTCGAGACCTTCGCGATGGCCCGCATACGCGGCGCGATCATCGACGAGCTGCGGTCGCTCGACTGGGTCCCGCGGTCGGTGCGGACTAGGGCCCGCCAGATCGAGCGCGCCATCGCGGCGCTCGAGAAGGAGCTGCACCGCGCGCCGACGGACGAGGAGATCGCGAAGAAGCTCGGCGTCACCGAGGAGGAGCTCGACGACAGCCTGCTCGAGATCTCGCGCTCGTCGGTCGGCGCCCTCGACGAGCTCTGGTCGCCGTCGGCGGGCGGTGACTCGATCGCGCTCATCGACACGATCGAGGACGAGTCAGGCCCCGATCCTGAGCTCTCACTCGAGCAGACCGAGGTGAAGGAGGCGCTCGCGGAGGCGATCTCCGATCTGCCGGAGCGAGAGAAGCTCGTCGTGACGCTCTACTACTACGAGGAGCTCACGCTCCGCGAGATCGGCGAGGTTCTCGGCGTGACGGAGTCGCGCGTCTCGCAGCTGCATACCAAGGCGATCCTCCGCCTGAAGGCGCACCTCTCCGGCGCCACGCGCGAGCCCGCCGAGACGTAGAGGGTCCGCCGCGGAGCCGGGCGGAGTGTTCCGCCCGGCTCCGCGGCGATGCTCGGTCTAGTTCGCCGGTGCGAAGTAGTGGTCGAGCGCCCAGTTCGCGACCTGCGTCCCCGTCGTGGCGCCCACCTCGTCCGCAGTGCGGAAGTGAATGCCCGAGAAGACGCGGGCGTCGATTGCGTCGTGCTGGATGTCAGCGGCGACGTCGTAGTGCCGCGTGACTCCTGCAGCGGCCGACGTGAGGTTCAGGTCCATCAGGCCGTCCGGGCTGAGCCGTGCGAGTGCCGTGCTGGCCGCACCGACCACGCCGTTCAGACCGCTCGTCCAGTCCGGATAGGGCGGCGTGCCGATGAGCGGAGTCCATCCGGGAACCCCAGCCGTTTCGTCGTTGCCGTCCGTGTCGGCCTCGCGGATGGCGGTGATCGGACGCCACCAGCCGTACTGGAACTTCGCGTCCCAGACCGCGATTGCCGCGTCGCCCATGCTGATTGTGACCGCCGCGAACAGGCGTGCGCTGTCGCTGATGTCCAGCTCTCGGCGCGTCGCCAGGTCGCGAAGCCCCGCGTGGAGCGGGCCAATCGTGACGTCGGTGAAGAACAGCGCCGTCTGTGTCTGAGCCGCGGTTCGCAGGGAACCGACGTTCACGCCGTAGTCACGGACCTCCTCGAACTCCTCGACGTAGAGATCAGAGGAGATCGCAGGCGGCGGACCCGGCCGGAACTGGCTGGGAGAATCCATCACGAACGGCTCGACCTGACCCAACCACGGGTCGAAGAACTGAGCCATCGCCGGGGGCGTCGGACGCCAGACGCCCGCCGCCGCCGGCTCGTCGAACGTGATCGCGGCATTTCGGCCGTCGTTCTGTCGCAGCTCGACGAGACGCTCGACAGCCCGTTCGCCGTAGCGGATGCCCTGCTCCTTCGGCAGGCCGTCGGGGATCTGTCCCAAGGACGTCGCAAGCTGGGCAGTCAGGTTCGCCGCGATCGCGTCGCTGTTGGCGTAGTCACCGGTGCCGAAGTACTCCATCAGGACCCCGTGCGCCGCCGCCGCCGCCGCGGCTTGCGGAGAAGCTCCCTTCGGGGCCTTGACATTCCATTTGTACAGCTCGTATTCGCCTGTTATCCCGTTCACGGCGTTGTAGACCGCTGCCTGGACGAACGGCAACCAGAGAAACGCCTCCACGTTCGCCTTTCCGGCTCCGTTTGGTGCCGGCCCCGCGATCGTGCTCACCGCGATGGCGTCCCAGGCCTGGATGACTGCCGGGTCAGCCGATTGCGGCGGCTGGGCACCCGCGGCAGGTCGCGCGTAGAGGACCGCCACGATCGTCATGAAAGCGGCACATGCCACGAGTGATCCCGCGGCCACCGCCCTGAGGTTCTCTTTCATCTCTCTTCCTTTCGGATTCGATTCAGACTTGACTCGACACCTGGGCAGTTGCTTCACCTCCTTCCTCGTTCGATTCGACCAGGCTAGGAGTGGCCAGAATCCGGGCCTACGGTGGCCACAGGCCACTTTGCGGCGGCTTGCAGGTGAATCCAGAGGGAGGCTGGCCACCTACTCGCCGGATGCAGGACACCCGGACGAAACGGGCGACGCGAGACGCGTCGCCCGTCTACGCAAACGTGGTGTCGGCTAGTCGAGATCGACGACCCGACAGCCCGTCGCGTACGCCAGCGACCCTCCTCGAATGAAGCTCACCTCGCCGCCGATGGGAGTGAGCTGATAGCGCTCGGCAGGAAAGGAGGCGGCGGGTGCGAGCGCCACCATCGATACCGCTGCGATCCCTGCCGCGAGCAAGGCGAAAGTGAGGCGGAGACTCGGTCCGCCGCTCGACCGGATCTTTCGTGATGTGTCCATGCGTCGAAGGTAGGAAGTGGCGCCCGCCCGGACTACGGTGGCGTCATGTCAAAGGAGCGGGAGGCTGACCCCTGAGGCGTACGGGTGCTGGGGTCCTTGACGCCGCTCGCCCGATCGAGGACAACTCTCGTACCCCTCGAGCAGGAGGTTGGCTACGGAGCTTTCGGACGTCGAGACGGCGGAGGAGGCGCTCGAGCGTCTGCGCGACGAGGTCGCGGCGCTACGGGCGTCCTGCAGGCGCCTCGTCCTCGCCGGAGCGTCGGAGCGGCGGAGCATCGAGCGCGAGCTCCACGAGGGTCCGCAGCAGCACCTGGTCGCGCTGGCGGTCCATCTCCAGCTTGCGCGGCAGCTCCTCGACTCCGATCCGGTGCAGGCGGGCGCGCTCGTCGACGAGATGAGTCGAGGCGTGGACATTGCGCTCGAGGAGACCGCCAGGCTTGCGGATCGGATCCATCCGCCGCTACTCGAGGCCGGTGGGCTCGCCGCGGCACTGCGCGCGGCGGCGTTGAGCACCGGTGTCCAGGCGCACATCCAGGTGGACGCGAACGCGCTCGCCGAGTCGGAGAGCGCCGGAGTCGTCTACCAGTGCTGCCTCGAAGCGCTGGAACTGGCGGGAAGCGGTGCGCGCGCGACGATCGACGTTCGGGTCGAGGATGGCCGACTCGTGTTCGACGTAACCGACGACAGTGCGATGAGGCACGGAAACGGTTACGACCTCATGCGAGACCGCGTCGAGGCCCTCGGGGGGCGACTTATGGTGCGATCCGAGCCCGGCGACGGGAAGCGCCTGTCCGGCGCGCTCCCGCTCGGACGATGACGCTACGGGCTCTCAGCGAGGTAGAGAACGACGGCCTTCACACGCTTGTGGACGGCCGCCTCCCACGTGAGCCCGAGCTTGAGGAAGATCGAGTGGATCACCTTCTCGACCGATCGCTCGGTCAGGAAGAGCGAGGCGGCGATCGCGGCGTTGTTCTTCCCCTCGGCCATCTCGCGCAGGACGTCCAGCTCACGGGGGGTGAGTTGGCTCAAAGGCGACTCCTCGGTGCGAGCGCTCTCCGCGACCAGCGCCTCGACCACCTTCGGGTCGAGCACGGAGCCGCCGTCGGCGACGGTGCGGATCGCCGCCACGAGCTGCTCGACGTCCTTCACCCGCTCCTTGAGGAGGTAGGCGCGCCCTTCGCTGCCTCCGTCGAGAAGCGCCAGCACATAGCTCGGGGTCGCGTACTGGCTCAGAACGACCACGCCCACCTCGGGCTTGGTCTCACGCAGTCGCATGGCCGCCTGAATCCCCTCGTCGCCGCTGCCCGGAGGCATGCGGATGTCCGTGACGACGACGTCCGGGTTCTCTGCCTCCACGGCGGCAAGCAGCGAAGCGAGGTCGTCGCAGACCGCCACGAGCTCGACCTCGTCCTGCGTCTCGAGAAGGCGCCGGATGCCCTCGCGGACGAAGTACTGGTCCTCGGCGAGCACGACCCGGATCGCCATTCGCCGGAGGATACGACGGCACGCTCGCGTTCTCCAGCAAGCGGCGGTGAGTCCTTGCTCGTTCTCATCGTCGACGACAACGAGAAGAACCGAAAGCTCGCCAGGGACGTGCTCCGTGCCGCGGGATTCCAGACGATCGAGGCGGGGAGCGGCGCCCAGGCGGTCGCGCTCGCCGGCGAGCGACGTCCGGACGTCGTTCTCATGGACCTCGGGCTGCCGGACATGGGCGGCGACGAAGCCGCCGTCGCCCTGCGCGACCAGGCGCAGACGGCCGGAATCCCGGTCGTCGCGATGAGTTCGTCTCCGCTCGCACGGCGTCGAGGGGCGCTGACGACGGCCGGTTTCGCGGGCTACATCGAGAAGCCGATCACGGTCCGCGAATTCCCTGACCAGGTCCGGCGCTATTGCTCGGGTCCGCCCGCATGAGCATGTCGTCGTCGCTTCAGGACGCGCACGTTCGGGGAGTCCTCGCGACTCGCCGCCTGCGGTATCCGGTCGTGCTCCCGACTGTGCGCGACCCGCGCCTGCACCTCGCGGCGGTGATCGTGTCCCTGCAGGTGCTCGGGCAGGTCGCGTTCGACTTCCGTCTCTCGATCGCACAGATCCTCATCGCGATCGGCACATGCGCGATCCTCGAGGTCGCGATCGTGGTGCGTCGGCAGCAGGTGCTCATGTGGCCGGCGAGCGCTCTTCTCACCGGGAACGGCGTGGCATTCATCCTTCGCGTGCCGGGCACCGAGCACGGCGACTGGTGGAGCACGAACGGTTGGTGGATCTTCGCCGGTACCGCCGCCGTATCGCTCCTCTCCAAGTACCTGATCCGGTTTCGCGGCGCGCACGTCTTCAACCCTTCGAACCTCGGGCTCGTGCTTTGCTTCCTGCTCCTGGGGCCCGAGCTCGCGGACCCGCTCGACTTCTGGTGGGGGCCGATGTCTCCGGCGCTCTTGCTCGCGCTGGCGATCATCGTCGTGGGAGCTCTGGCGATCCTCTCCCGCCTTCACTTGCTTGCGATGGCGCTCGCGTTCTGGCTCGTGTTCGCTGCGGCGGTCGCGGTGGTCGCCGCCACGGGTCACGGGATCACCGCTCGCTGGCACCTGGGGCCGGTCGAAGGCACCCACCTGTGGACGATCCTGGCGTTCTCGCCCGAGATCCTCGTCTTCCTCTTCTTCATGCTCACGGATCCGCGGACGGTTCCGAAGGGACGGCGGGCACGGATCGCGTTCGCCGTCGCCGTCGCCCTTCTCGCCGCGCTCTTCGTCGCCCTCGCCCCGACCGAGTTCTGGGCGAAGGTCGGAGTCCTGGCCGCACTCACGCTCGTGTGTGCCGTGCGGCCGCTGGCGGTGCTCGTGCCCTCTTCTCGGGTCGGCCGCCGCGGCGCCAGGCTCGGTGGCGTTCGTGGGAGCCGTTGCATACGCGGTGACGTTGATCGCGATCGGCGTCGATACACGGCCCGATCCAGCGGCTGCCGCTCCGGCTGCCGTGCAGGTCGCGCGGGCTCCAGTCGTCGTCGTTCTCTCCTCGAAGGGCGTCGATTCGGACCTCGACCGGGCGCTGGCGCGACGCATCGCGGTGGACATCCAGGGGGGGCGCCCTGTCGATCTGCGCCACGTGACGCTATGGCTCGAGGCTCGCGACGATCAGTTCCCCGCGATCGTCGCCCGGCTCGACGGGGCGTACGCGGACGGACGACGACTCGCCGAGACGGTTGAGGTGTTCCTCTCGCCGACTGGCTACCGGGTCGAGCGCACCCTGAGTCGCTAGGGGTGCTAGCACCCCTAGCGACTCACCGGCGAGCAGGGTAGGCAGGTCAGCGGAACCGCTCTAGCCTGCCGCTGGACTGATCGATCTCGAAATGTGAAGATTGTCACGTACTAGCGATCGCGAAGTCGGGCGGAAGGAGGCTCACGAGCATGCGAAGGGTCGTCATCGCCATCGCAGTCGTCATCGCACTCGGGATCGGAGTCCTCGCCGGGGCACTTGCTGCTTCCGGTGGCTCGAGCGCGAGCTCGGCATCCGAGCGGGAGATGCGACGGAACTCGGACCTGTGGCAGATCGATCAGCTCCAGCGGAACTTTCACCGGGCGACGTCAACGAAGGACGTCGACCTGATGATGAGACAGTACGCGCCGGACGCGACGTTCACGTTCCCGGGAACGATCGCCGCCGGGAAGAAGGAGATCCGGCAGTTCTGGCTCACGTCGAAGTCGATGACCAACAACTGGGTCTCCGAGACGCCCATCTACAAGGTGCGAATCAAGGTCAACGGCGATCGGGGGACGCTCTACTTCGAGTGCGTCTACGTTGATCCCGAGACGAGCGACGTCGTCTCCACGACGGCCGCCGATATCGACGTTGCGAGGATCAATGGGCGCTGGCTAGTCACGAACGTGGCCGGAGCGTCGGCGACCCTCAGTCGCTGAGGTCGTGTTCGAGGCTCGGTCACCGCCCGACCAGGCGTCTCCGGCCGGGGAGCGACGGTCGCGGGACCCGAGCGACAATCTGGTCGTCCGCGGAGTTGGCCGCCTGCCGGCGAAGGTCCACACGAAGCTCCTCATCGCGTTCGCGGGGATCGCCGCCCTCGTGGTCGTCGTCGGTGTGCTCGGGCTCCGTGTTCTCGGCCAGTCGAACGACCGCGCTGCGAGGCTCGGAGTCCTTCAGGAGCGCGCGCTCGCCTACGGAAAGCTGGAAAGCGATACACGGGCCATCCGCCGGATCTTGAACGAGAATCCCGGGCCGGACTTCTACACGGTCAACCCTTCGATCGAGCCGGAGGGTCGGGACAAGACCGAGGTCGCGATCGATCAGGCAGTCCAGAGTGCGCTCGTCCGTCTTCGGCCCGAGACGAGCGCCGAGCGCCTCGGCTTTGTCCCGCCAGCGGAGGACCTGCGAGTCCTGCGCGACATCCGCGCCAGGAGCCAGCGCCTCGAGACTGTGATGGACAGGATCGTCGAGTCTTTGATCCGCGGCGACTCGGACATCCGGCAGAAGGGGCGCCGCAACCAGGCACACCGGCTCGCCACCGAGCTCTATCAGACCGCTGGCGATCTGGCGAGCGCGACGACGGTCGCGACAGAGGCGCTGATCGCGGAGAACGAGAGCTCGTATGCGAGCCAGCGCAACCGGTTCATAGGCGTCGCAGTGGCGGCGATGATCCTCGCGCTGCTCCTGGGGCTAGCCCTCGCGTGGTCCGTGATCGGGCCGATCCGGCGGATCGACCTCCGCCTGGCCGCGATCGCAGCGGGCGATTTCACCGGCCACGTCGACGTGGACAACCGTGACGAGCTGGGCGCGCTCGCCGCGAACGTGAATCGGATGAACGACGAGCTCGACCGCCTCTATCGCGAGCTCGAGAGTGCCAGCAAGCACAAGTCCGAGTTCCTCGCGAGCATGTCGCACGAACTGCGGACGCCGTTGAACGCCATCATCGGCTTCTCCCAGGTCCTGCGCGAGCGGATGGTCGGTCAGTTGAACGAGAAGCAGGAGGAGTACCTCGACGACATCCTCTCGTCCGCGTACCACCTGCTTTCTCTCATCAACGATGTGCTCGACCTCTCGAAGGTCGAGGCCGGTCAGGTCGAGCTCGACGTGGCGCCGTTCTCGCTGCTCGACGCCCTCGAGAGCGGCGTCGTCATGGTGCGGGAGCGAGCGTTCGACGACGACGTGCGGATCGCGCTTCGGGCCGATCCTGACGCGGACGCCGTCGAGGGCGACGAGCGCCGGATCAGGCAGGTCGTCTTCAACCTGCTGTCGAACGCGGTGAAGTTCACGCCGGAGGGCGGGGCAGTCGAGGTGAGTGCCGCTCGGCTGAACGGCGAAGTACGGGTCTCGGTCTCCGACACCGGGCCTGGCATTGCGCCCGAGGATCGCGAACGTGTCTTCGAGGAGTTCCAGCAGACCGAGGCGGGGGTCGACCAGCGGGAGGGAACCGGTCTCGGCCTCGCGCTCTCGAAGCGATATGTCGAGCTCCACGGCGGGCGGATCTGGGTCGACAGCGGGGTTGGAGAGGGGAGCACGTTCGTGTTCACGTTGCCGTCGAGAAGCGGATAGCGATGGCCGGTGAGCAGGTGCTCGTCGTCGAGGACAACGAGCTGAACATGAAGCTGTTCCGAGACGTCCTCCTCGCGAGCGGCTTCCGCACGCTCGAGGCGACGACCGGAGCGCACGCGATCGAGCTGGCCGCCGAACACGTGCCCGACCTTGTCCTCATGGACATCCAGCTCCCGGACATCGACGGGGTCGAAGCGCTCGAGCGATTGCGGAGGGACGAGCGCACCATCGCGGTGCCTGTGCTCGCCGTCACCGCTCAGGCGATGCAGGGCGATGACGACCGCTTCATCGCGGCCGGCTTCGACGGCTACATCTCGAAGCCGGTTGACGTCGTCGAGCTCCTCCGCACGATCGGCGAGCACTGCGTCGCCCGTACAGCGCGTTGACCTGGGCGAGCGTGGGGAGCGGCCCCGACGACGATGGTCCTTCGCGGCACGTCCTGAGACTGACACAGGCGGGCGCTGACTAAGCTCTCGGCCGGAACCCGAGCCCGAGAAGGAGAGCCAGCCCATGTCCGAGCCCGCCAAGATTCGCAACGTCGCCGTCGTCGGCCACCGCGGGACGGGAAAGACGTCACTCGTCGAGGCGCTCCTCTTCCAGACGGGCAAGATCAACCGCCTCGGCTCCGTGGCGGCCGGCACCACCGTCTCGGACGCCGACGAGGACGAGCACAAGCGGCAGCTCTCGATCTCGATGTCGCTCGAGCACACCGAGTGGCAGGACCGCAAGGTCAACCTCGTCGACGTTCCGGGCGACCCGGCTTTCCAGGGCGAGCTGCGCTGCGCGGCGCGCGTCGTAGAGGGCGCGCTGGTGACGGTGTCGGCCGTGATGGGTGTCGAGGTAGGGACGTCTCGAGCCTGGAGGCTCGCCGACGAGCTTGGGCTCGCGCGGGTGATCTTCGTGAACATGCTCGACCGCGAGCGCGCCGACTTCTTCCGCACGCTCGAGGCGCTTCGCAACGGCCTCTCCACGAAATGCGTGGCCGTGCACGTCCCGATCGGCGTCGAGCACGAGTTGACCGGGATCGTCGACGTCCTGCACATGTGCGCGTACGCGAGCCCGGACGGGGACAAGGAAGGCGAGCCCGGACCGATCCCGGACGAGATGGCCGGCATCGCCGCCGAGTACCGGGAGAAGCTCCTCGACGCGGTCGTCGAGACCGACGAGGGGCTCATGGAGCGCTACCTCGACGGGCAGGAGCTCGACGCTGCCGAGGTGGCCGCCGCGCTCAAGGCCGCGGTCACGAGTGGTGACGTCTTCCCGGTCGCATGCGGTATCGCGACGAAGAACCTCGGCACGCACGCGCTTCTCGACCTTCTCGTCGAGGGCGTTCCCTCTCCGGCGAAGAAGGGCTCCCCGATCGACGTCGACGGCGCCGGCACGGCCGCATTCGTCTTCAAGACCGTCGCCGACCCCTTCGCCGGCCGCATCAACGTCTTCCGCGTGCTCACGGGCACGGTCACCGCCGACACGACGCTCGTCAACCTCCGCTCGAAGAGCAAGGAGCGCATGGGGACGCTCCTCGACGTGCAGGGGAAGGAGCACCACGCGGCTGTGGACTTCGGCGAGGGCGACCTCGGATCCGTCGCCAAGTTGAAGGATGCGCAGACGGGCGATCTCCTCGCTGACAGGGAGGTGCCGATCGAGGTCCCCGACTTCGGGTTCCCCGAGCCGGTCATGAGTTTCGCGATCACGCCGAAGTCGAAGGGCGACGAGGAGAAGGTCGCGACCGCGATCAGGCGTCTCGCCGAAGAGGATCCGACGCTGCGGCTCCGACGCGACCAGCAGACCGGCGAGGAGATCCTCTCCGGCATGAGCCAGATGCACGTCGAGGTCGTGCTCGAGCGAGTGAGACAGCGCTTCGGCGTCGACGTCGAGCTGCACCCGCCGCGTGTGCCCTACCGCGAGACGATCCGGCGGGAGGCGCGCGCCCACGGCCGGTACAAGAAGCAGACGGGCGGGCGCGGCCAGTTCGGCGACTGTCACATCGTGGTCACACCGACGGAGGAGGGGTATGAGTTCGTCGACAAGATCGTCGGCGGCGTCATTCCACAGGGATTCCGTCCTGCCGTCGACAAGGGCATCCAGGAGGCGATGCACCACGGCGAGCTCGCGGGCGCGCCCGTCCAGGGCGTGCGAGTCGAGCTCGTGGACGGCTCGTACCACACCGTCGACTCGTCGGAGATGGCCTTCAAGATCGCCGGCTCCATGGCCTGGAAGGAGGCGTACATGAGCGCCGAGCCGGTCCTCCTGGAGCCGATCATGGAGCTCGAAGTGAGCGTCCCCGACGACGTCGTGGGTGCCGTCAACGGCGACCTCAACTCACGCCGAGGACGCCTCCAGGGCATGGAGCCGCTCGGCGGGATGACCTCGATCAAGGCCGAGGTGCCGATGGCCGAGCTCCTCACGTACTCGCAGTCGCTTACGTCGATGACCAGCGGGCGCGGGGACTACTCGATGCACTTCCTGCGCTACGAGGAAGTGCCGACGCACGTCGCGCAGAAGATCATCGAGGAGACGAAACGCGAGCGGGAGGCCGCGAAGGCCTGACCTTTCGGCCAGTCCTGGTGTCAGACACCGTGTCTGACACCAGCCTGTGGATATGTGGAAAACCCGCTCGACGCTGCTAGGGTCCGGCACATGCGCGTGACGAAGGCGAACGTGCGCCGCGTGTGCGCGGTTTGCGACCGGACGTTGCTGCAGGGGGAGGTCGCGCTCCGCTTCAGTCCCGACGGCGTCGAGTTCGTCGACGTGTGTCCGCTGTGCCAGGACTACGCGCTCGACTACGGCTGGGTACGCGAGGGCGGCCCGGTGTCGCCGGCGCTGTCGTCGACGAGGGCGCGAAGGAAGCGCACGCGCTGGTCGCAGCTCCTCGGCGTCCAGGACGGCGAGGCCGCTCCCGTCGTGCCGGAGCCCGTGCTCCGGCGGCTCACCGACTCGGAGGCCGCGCTGGTGGAGGCGGCGGACCTCTTCAATGCGAGCCTGTTCCGCCGCACGATCGAGGGCGTTGCGAAGGCGCTCGGAGCGCCGCTCATCTCGATCATCCCGCTCTCCGGCGTGAACAGCGAGCTCGTGCTCACCTTCGCGTGGGAGATCACCTGGTACCAGTACCGCGTGCTGCCGGAGGCGGGCCAGCCGATCAGGCTCGCCGACCGCGGCGCCGACGTGACCGAGATCGAGGCTGCGTTCACGGAGTGGAACGCAAGTCTCGACGACGCCGGCCGCGTCGTCCCGAACGTCGCGCGCTGACAGACACGATGCCTGGCTGGGCGGCGCGGGCGCTGGACGACCTGCCGTTCGCCGCCGATGCCGAGGCCGGCGCTCCCTGGTATCCACTCCAGCACGCCTTCGGCGTCACGGCTTCGGCGCGAACGTGTTCGTCGCGGGAAAGCCCGGACACGTCCTCGTCGAGCCCCACGACGAAAGTGGAAGCGGACAGGAGGAGCTCTATCTCGTGCTTCGCGGGAGTGCCGAGCT
Organism: uncultured Gaiellaceae bacterium; assembly: GCA_963787855.1. GTDB lineage: Bacteria > Actinomycetota > Thermoleophilia > Gaiellales > Gaiellaceae > GMQP-bins7. Next base: position 35,199 of record CAWBER010000014.1, on the reverse strand, counting down.
CACGCTCGACGGAGCGAACGTCACGGGCGCCGCGCTCTTCGTGGTGGCCGTTCGTGAACCCCAGTCGTGCGGGCGCGGTTGCGCTCGAAGCCGAAACGACTCTGCTCGTGCTCGGTGGTCGACCGAACGACGGGTTCGAGTCGACATGGCTGCCCTCGCACTTCGAGGGCGTCCCGCGGCTCCTCTGACCTCGCGGCTCAGTGGACGAGTGCGGCGACCGCTGCTGCTGCGGCGTCCGGGTCGAACTCGAACGGCCCCGGTCCGCCCGCGAAGGCGACTCGCGCGTCGGCGCCCACGACGTAGATCCGCTCCGGCCAGGCCGCGAATGCCTCGCTGACCGCGTCATCCATGTCGTCCACGAGCACCGGCAACGTGAGCCCGAGCCGGGCAACGCCCTCGCGGGCCGCGCCGAACCGGTCTTCCAGTGTCGCGTGGTTCGCGAGAAGCACGTCCTCGTCGACGTTGGACTGCAGCTGCCAGCCGTCCGTCGTGTGTGCCTCGGCGATGTAGACGAGGATCAGCGAGGCGTGAGCGCTGAATTGCCGGTACATGCTCTCAACGTCGCCCGACCGGCGACGGAACGGTGGTCAGGTGAAGCTGCCGAAGACCAGAACCAACGGCCGATCGGCGACGAGTGACCCGAGGGGCACTCGCGCGGCGTCTTCTAGGCGGAGTAGGTCGAGATCGGGGAGAGGATCCGACACGCCAAGGCGATCCGGCCTGCGGAAGCGCGTGACCGTGCTGACCACCGCCTCCCGCTCCTCCCCGGCGAGGTTCTCCGCGTATTCGAGATCACGTGGATCCAGATACGCCTCGGCGGAGATGTGGCCGCTCATCGATTCGGATTGTGGCGATAGTCTGGACAGATGGCGATCACAGAGATACGCGCGCATCAGAACTTCATCGAGGGCGAGTGGGTCGACGCCGCCTCCGGCGAGACCTTCGAGTCGACGAGCCCGGCCGACGGCGAGCCGATCGGGACCTTCCCGCGCTCCGGCGCCGAGGATGTCGACCGCGCCGTCGCGGCGGGAAAGGCGGCCTTCGAGGACTGGCGCCTGACGCCTGCGCCGAAGCGCGGAGAGATTCTCTTCCGCTTCGCGCAGCTCGTCACGGACGCGAAGGCCGAGCTGACCGATCTCATGACGCACGAGATGGGGAAGGTGAAGGCGGAGGCCGGCGGCGACGTCCAGGAAGCGATCGACATGAGCTTCTACATGGGTGGCGAAGGCCGGCGGCTGTTCGGACAAACGACTCCGTCGGAGCTCCGGAACAAGTTCCAGATGTCCGTCCGCATGCCGATCGGCGTGATCGGGGTCATCACGCCCTGGAACTTCCCGATCGCGATCCCGTCATGGAAGATCGCGCCGGCGCTCGTCGCGGGGAACACGGTCGTTTTCAAGCCGGCGACCGACACGCCCGCGCTCGGGCAGCGCTTCGTCGAGCTCCTCGCGGAGGCCGGCGTGCCGAAGGGCGTCGTCAACATCGTCCACGGCGGGGGAGGGGCGGTCGGCGATCGCCTCGTGCGCCATTCCGACGTTCCCGTGATCACGCTCACGGGCTCACGCGACACTGGCGTGAAGGTGCTCGAGGCCGCAGCCGAGCGCCTGAAGCACGTCCATCTCGAGCTCGGCGGCAAGAACGCAATCATCGTCATGGACGACGCCGACCTCGACCTGGCGCTCGACGGCATTCTCTGGTCGGCGTTCGGCACGTCCGGGCAGCGCTGCACGGCGACGAGCCGCGTGATCGTCCACGAGAGCCTGTACGAGGCGCTCGCAGGACGGCTCGTCGAGCGCGCGGAGGCGCTGCGTCTCGGCCCCGGCTGGGAGGACGACACGGAGGTCGGCCCGGTCATCAACGCCGCCGCGCTGGAGAAGATCCACGCGTACACGCAGATCGGCAAGGACGAGGGCGCGACGCTCCTCACGGGCGGCGAGATCGCCGACGAGGGTGACCTCTCGAAGGGCTTCTACTACCGCCCCACGATCTTCGGCGACGTCGAGCCGGACATGCGCGTCGCCCAGGAGGAGATCTTCGGGCCGACGCTGTCGCTCATCCGCTTCCGCGACGAAGCGGACGCGATTCGCATCTCGAACGGCATCCGCTACGGCCTGTCGTCGTCGATCTTCACGCGCGACGTGAACCGCGCCTTCCGCGCGATGCGCGACCTCGAAGCGGGGATCACGTACATCAACGCGGGAACGATCGGCGCCGAGGTGCACCTTCCGTTCGGCGGCACGAAGGAGACCGGGAACGGGCATCGCGAGGCGGGGCAGGCCGCGCTCGACGTCTTCACGGAGTGGAAGTCGGTGTACGTCGACTACTCCGGGACGCTACAGCGCGCGCAGATCGACAACGCGTAGATGGACGACAAGGTCAACCTCGCGGAGAAGTTCGCGAGCTTCGACGAGGCGTTCGCGCCCAAGATCGTCGCCACGTACAACGACAACAAGGTGCAGCTCGCGAAGACGCGCGGCGAGTTCGTCTGGCACTCGCACGCCGACACGGACGACTTCTTCCTCGTCGTCTCCGGCCGCCTGACGATCCAGCTGCGCGACCGCGACGTCGAACTCGGCCCGGGCGAGCTGTACATCGTGCCTCGGGGAGTCGAGCACCGCCCGAAGGCCGATCCCGAGGCGCACGTGCTGCTGATCGAGCCGCTCGGGACGCCGAACACCGGCGACTCCGCGGAGCGAGAAGCCGTGCCCGAGGAAGCGATCTGAGCCGGGTCAAGCTGGTCTGGTTCGTGCCTGAGGACGCGCTCGATGCGACGCGCGACGCAGTGTTCGAGGCCGGAGGCGGGCGCATCGGCGACTACGAGCGCTGCTCGTGGTACGCGGCCGGGACTGGCACCTTCTACGGCGCAGAGGGCACGGCGCCGGCGCTCGGCGAGAGCGGGAGGGAGGAGCGCGTCGCCGAGCTGCGGGTCGAGACTGTCGTGTCGGAAAGGAAGATCCGCGACGCAGTCGTGGCGCTGAAGCTCGCGCACCCGTACGAGGAGCCGGCCTACGATGTCTATCCGCTGGTCGACCAGTGAAGGCGAAGCTCTTCACCGACGGTGGCTCGCGTGGGAACCCGGGTCCGGCCGCGTTCGCGTATGTCCTCGAGGCCGAGGACGGGACCGTGCTCGACGCGCGTGGCGAGGCGATCGGAGTCGCGACGAACAACGTCGCCGAGTACGCGGCGCTGGTCGCAGGTCTCGAGCGCGCTGCCGAGGCCGGCGTCGACGAGCTCGAGGTCGTCTCCGACTCGGAGCTCCTCGTGAAGCAGATGCGCGGCGAGTACCGCGTGAAGAACCGGGCGCTCCAGGACCTCTTTCTCGACGCCTCCCGGCATGCCCGGAAGATCCACCGCGTGACCTACACGGCCGTGCGCCGTGAGCACAACGAGCTCGCCGACAGCCTCGTGAACGAGGCGCTCGACCGATCCATGTCCTGATCGGCCATGGGAGAATGGTGTGAATGACCGACCGCCGTCACATACGCATCGAGTACTGCGTTCCCTGAGGGGCGCTCCCGAACGCCGCCGGTCTGGCGGCGCGGATCCTCGAGGAATGGGAGGACGCCGTCAGCGCCGTCGAGGTCGTCACGGGCGCGAACGGGATCTTCGACGTTCACGTGGACGACGAGCTCGTCTTCACGAAGTCGATGCTCGGCCGCTACCCGGAGCCCGACGACGTCGTGCCGCTGCTCCGAGAGAAGCTGGGCGCCTCGTAACCCGCGGCTATACTGCGCCCCTTCGCGGATGTAGCTCAGTTGGCTAGAGCATCTGCTTGCCATGCAGAAGGTCGAGGGTTCGAGTCCCTTCATCCGCTTCCAAAGCCCCCGCTAATCGGGGGTTTTTGTTTTCTCGGTGGCATCATGAGTCCCCGATATGTCCCCGTCGGCGAAGGAAAGTGACCTCCGGCTTGCAAGTTCTGTCCTGCGATGGTCAGCCGTGGTCATCGCGGGTCGATGTGAGGCGGCTACGCGACTGGGAGCTACCGCGTGTGTCACAAGGCACCGGCGATGGTCACCCTGATCTGACACAAATCTGACAGCCGCCGCTCAGCCGACGAACCGCGAATAGCGGAAACTGCGCCAATCCCATGAGCGGCGGACTTGACCAAGTCGCCTCGCGCATAGGTTCCTCCACGCAGCGAGTGCGGAGCGCGAGTGGGTCGAAGCTCAGCCCGACGGTTCTACGCGGAAGCGGAAGGTCAGCGGGCTGAGAGGACAAAAGCGCCACCGGCTCGGTGAATTCTCGTTCGCCCGAGATAGGCGCGCGTTCTTGTCACACCGATTACTTTCGGACCGGTCGTACGTCTGACAAGCATGGCGCCCGAAGAGAGGCTCCGGGCGGGACGGCGCGAATGGGTCGGGCTCGGCGTGCTCGCGCTGGCTTGCGTGGTCTACGCGATGGACCTCACGGTGCTCCATCTCGCCGTGCCGTCCTTGAGCGAGGAGCTTCAACCGACCAGTGTCCAACTCCTCTGGATCATCGACATCTACGGGTTCATGGTCGCCGGCTGTCTCATTACGATGGGGACGCTCGGCGATCGAATCGGCCGGCGCCGGCTGCTGCTGATGGGCGCATTCGCCTTCGGCCTCGCGTCACTGGTGTGTGCGTTCTCGACGAGCGCCGAGATGCTGATCGCCTCGAGGGCGCTACTCGGTATCGCTGGTGCGACGATCGCACCCTCGACGCTGTCACTGATCCGGAACATGTTCCACGACGACGCTCAGCGCACGGTCGCGATCGGCGTCTGGATTACCGCGTTCTCGCTGGGCGGTGCCCTCGGGCCGCTCTTCGGGGGCGTGTTGCTCGAGTTCTTCTGGTGGGGTTCGGTGTTCCTGCTCGCCGTCCCGGTGATGGCGCTGCTCCTCGTGCTCGGCCCGCTCGTGCTCCCGGAGTACCGCGACACCGAAGCCGGGCGGCTCGATCTCGTCAGCGCCGGGCTTTCGCTCGTCGCGGTCCTCGCGGTCGTCTACGGGCTCAAGGAGTTCGCCCGAGACGGCTACGGCGTCGAGCCGACGACGGCACTGCTCGTCGGGCTTGCACTGGGGGCCGTGTTCGTTCGTCGACAGCAGAGGCTCGCCGAGCCGCTCATCGACCTCGGGCTCTTTCGTGTGCGTGCGTTCAGCGGTTCGCTGGCCGTCTACACGCTCGGGATCCTTGTCCTCTTCGGTGCGTTCTTCTTCATCTTCCAGTACCTGCAGCTCGTTGCGGGCTTGTCACCGCTCCGCGCCGGCGTCGTAACGCTCCCGTTCTCAGCGGCCTTCATCGTCGGCGCGATGCTCGCTCCAGCAATCGTCAAGCGCGTCAGTCCTGCCGACGTAATGACCGGGGGCCTCGTACTCGCCACGATCGGCTTTGTCATGCTTACCCAGGTCGGGGCGGATTCCGACGTCGCCCTCCTTGTCGCGTCCACGGTGGTCTTCTCGCTCGGCCTCGCGCCGCTATTTACGCTCACAAACGACCTCATCATCGGATCCGCTCCACCCGAGCGAGCGGGTGCGGCTTCGGGAATCTCAGAGACAGGCGCCGAGCTCGGCGGGGCGTTGGCAATCGCACTACTCGGCACGCTCGGTACTGCTGTCTACCGGAATCGCCTGGACGAAGACCTCCCCGCTGGGGTCCCCGACGAGAACGTCGAGGCCGCAAGCTCGACGCTCGGCGGCGCGGTTGCCGTCGCGGACGAGCTTCCTAGCGGGTCGGGGACGAGCTTCTCGAGGCCGCTCAGGGCGCGTTCACCGTCGGCCTTCAGGTGAGCGCGCTCGTGAGCGCCGTCATCGCGGCGGGCACGGCTGTCTTGGCGGCGATCCTCCTGCGCGGCCTGAAGTTGGGGTCCGAGGCCGAGCATGTGGGTGGCCTCGGCGCAGCTGAGACGGCGCCCGCCGCGCCGCCCGACTAGTCCCGCATGCTTGCTCGGCGGAGATTCCTAGGCGGTGCGTTACGTTGCGGCGCCCTCGAACCTCGCGCGAGCGGCGTGCCCCGCTCTAGAGCACCGGCTCGGTTCATCTGGGCAGTCGATCTCGCAACACTCGACGTTGTCGAATCCCGTCGGCCTCGTCGAGAAGGCGCTATCAGTTCCACTACCTCAACACCGAGCCGCTCGAGCACATTGCGGTTGCCCGGTCACTAGGAGGCATCGACATGAGAATCAACATCACGAGTGTCTTGGTCGATGACCAAGACAAGGCGCTGCGGTTCTACACCGACGTGCTCGGGTTCGTCAAGAAAACGGACATACCGCTCGGCGAAGCTCGCTGGCTGACGGTCGTTTCCCCGGAGGAACCAGAGGGCACGGAACTGCTTCTCGAGCCAGACGGGCACCCCGCCGCGAAGCCGTTCAAGCAGGCGTTGCTTGAGGACGGCATCCCCTTCACCTCGTTCGCCGTCGATGACACCCGGGGAGAGTTCGAGCGACTTCGCGGTCTCGGTGTCCGGTTCACGCAGGAGCCGGTCGATGCAGGCTCGGTGACGATTGCCGTATTCGACGACACTTGCGGCAACCTGATCCAGATCGCGAGCCAGAAGTAGCCCCTGCTCGACCCCAGCCCGACCGCCCTGCCGACATGTCGGATCGAGCGTTCACAACTCCAAGATCCTTCGTCTTGTTCGCGTCCGTAGAGTCCCCGCCATCATGGCGCTGTCACTGGAAACTCGGACGGACGACTTCGAGGATGTGCAGGCGCGCGGCAGTATCGACTACGTGCCGCGGCGCCAGCAGCAGCTCGTCGACCTCAGCGGTCAAGCTGATCTCAAGGCAAGCATCGTCATGACGACCTCGCGGATGCGCGCGGGCGAAGGTCTAGACAGCGACCTTCACTCGGACAGCTCGTCAGGTACGACCGGCAGATCGAACACGCGGTTCGCCTCGTGCGACCGTGAACGTCACAGTCAGGCCGATCCGCTCGCTGATCATCTGCCGCTGCAGGTCGTTCATCCCGAGGATGGGCTCACCGTCGAGCGCGAGGAGCAGGTCACCCGGTCGGATCCCGGCCCGAGCGGCGGGTGCGTCGTCGACTATCTCCGAGACCTCGACACACCGGGGGCGGCCGAGCTCGCGAGTGAGTCGCGGCGGCAGGGGTCGCTCGCCCGCCCCGATCCCGATGTAGGCGCGGCGGAAGCGCTCGCCGCGCATCAACGCCCCGATGATCTGGCGGGTCGCTCTATTGATGGGAACGGCTAAGCCGAGGCCGATCCCGGCGACGGCCGTGTTGATGCCGATCACTCGACCGCGGCTGTCGGCGAGCGCTCCGCCCGAGTTTCCCGGATTAAGCGCCGCATCGGTCTGAATCACGTTGTCCACGATCCGGACGGTCGAGCCCGAGCGCGTCGGAAGTGAACGCCCGAGCGCCGAGACGACGCCGGCGGTGACTGAGCCTCCGAACCCGTGGGGGTTGCCGATCGCAACGACGAGCTGCCCGACGCGCAGTTCCTCGGCGCTGCCGAGCTCGGCAGACAGAAACGCGTCCCCGCTCGCACGGAGGACGGCCAGATCCGACAGCGGGTCCGCACCGATGACCTCGAACGCGACATCGCGTCCGTCCGCAAACGAGGCACGCCCGGAGGCGCTCGAGCGGGCGACGACATGCGCGGACGTGAGGAGAAAGCCGTCCGGTGTGACAACAACGCCGCTGCCGCCCCCTTCGAACGTGCGGCCGCCGCGGCCGCGCAGGGAGACGCGCAGATTTGCGACCGCCGGCGTCAGCCGCTCGGCGACCTCGATTACAGCGCGCGAATACGCATCAAGCGCTTCGTCGTCACGGACCTCGCTCGCAGGCTGGACGTCCTGGCTGTGGCGGGTCTCGGAGTCGATGAGGAGGAGCTCGGCCATGGGCCGACCACGGTACCCGGACGATCCCGGGTCACGCGGCCCGTGACCGATGATATGGACGTAGCCGCGAGTGTTGGCCAGAGCGGCTCGGGGCGAGCTGCGTCTCTAGATGCGAGGGAGGGCGGCCGGGAAAGCGGCCCTCCTCCTTTGTGCCGTGTTCTTCGAGCCCTGCACTATGCGCACCTCGTCTTCGAGCCTCTCAAGCTCGCCGTGGTCGCCTCGAAGGCATCGCCGCGAATGCCGCTTGCGCGCTCCGACCGTGGCGCGAGCTCCATGTCGAGCCTGGCCTGAGCCTCTGCCACGGGAAGGTTGCGGATTTCAGCCATTCGTCTCACCTCCCTTCGTTTCGTCGAGGTCCGAATCGATTGACGCACGCGCAGGAGCGCTGTACACGTTGCGTGACGGGCGTGGCACTGGAGAGTTGGCCTCGACGGGGATCACGGGGGGAACACTTCGTCTTTCTGGGAGGTCGACAGGAGGTCGCCACGTCCGCCCCCCTGGTGTCGATCAACGGCGAGGAGAGGACGTGACATGAGCCTGCGATTGAATCCCTACCTGGGCTTTCGCAACAACGCGCGTGAGGCGATGACCTTCTACGAGTCGGTCTTCGGCGGGGAGCTGACGATCTCGACGTTCGGCGACTTCCACGCCAGCGAGGATCCGGACGAGCAGCACAAGGTCATGCACTCCCAGCTGGAGACTCCCGACGGTCTCGTTCTCATGGGTTCGGACACACCGAGCGGCATGGAGTACCGGCCACAGGCTGGCGTGTCTGTGTCGCTGAGCGGCGACGACGAGCCCAGGTTGCGCGGCTACTGGGAGCGGCTGACCGAGAACGGCACCGTCACGATGCCGTTCGAGAAGGCGCCCTGGGGCGACACCTTCGGCATGTGCGTCGACCGATTCGGAACGAGCTGGATGGTGAACGCCTCCGCCCAGCCGAGCTGAACGCCAAGACCACCCGGCCGTCAACCACCCTACGCTCGACGGCGCAAGCGACACAAGAGCTGTCCCGTGCATCACCATTTTGCATCTGCCCGCACGTGTGCACGAGGGTGTGCACCATGCGAGCGCTTGCGGGCTGTTTCTGGTTGCCCTGGGGACGCCCGGATTACTTCGGACGGCGGGCGAAGAAGACGAATTCGCGACCGGGGCGGTCGGGCGCGTCGCGAACGTCGTCGACGATGTAGCCGTGCGCGACGAGCCCGGACTGAACCTCGTTGCGCGTGCGGAAGCGCAGCGTCGAGTCTGAAGTCACCACATCTCCTTCGGGAAAGACAAATGTCCAGCGGAAGGTCACTAGTGGCAGGCTCACATCTGTGAGCTGTCCCCAGTGCTCGACAGCGCCCACTCCTTCGATATCGGTGTAGGTGTGCGACGTGTCATGCCACTCGCGCCATCCCTCGAACGCTCGGTCACGCGTCTCGAACACGAGGTGTCCGTCGGGTCTCAAGGCCTCGTAGATGCCGCGAAGCGTTCCGTCCCAGTCCGACTCGTCGACGATCGCCTGAGCGACGTTTCCCGTCATCGTCGCGAGGGGCGACTACGAGCGGGCGGTCGAGGAGCAGGCCAGGCGCGAGAGTCACTACCAGTCCGGCCACGGTGGACCCGAGGGCCACTCAGAGTGAGTCGTGCCGCGCGGCTGATCCACCTGTGTTTTGGCCGCATGCGATGGCGGGTACCTGGAGGCGGCGCGGGGCGTCGTGCCGCAGACACACGGTGACGGAGGACATCACAGCCTCCTACGGCGCCCCGCGCTCGTCTTCGTTATCGGTCAGGCCGTACAGGACACAATCGGGTCAACTTGGCGCGTCCAAGACCTTGTTGTCTACGCCGTTGTAGAAGTACTGCCAATGGCTTGCGTCGGTCAACGCGCCTATGTCTTGGAAGCAGAGGACACCATCGCCGTTGTGATCGATTGCGACGAAGAGAGCAGCGATATCGGACGCCGTGAACGCGCCAGCGTCCAGACCTGCCTGGAGACGCGGTAGAGCAAGGCTCTCCTCCAGCGTCACGGCGCCAATGTCGAAACTCGGCGGACAACCGAGTTCAGCCTTACCACCCGCCGTGACGGGTGACGCCACCAGCAGGAACGCCCCGAAGGCCCCCGCCACAGCGAACACGCGCACTCGGCCCCGGCTGCTGCGAAGTACTCCCAAAAGATGTTGCCGCATGACTTCCTCCCCCTATCGCCTTGAACGTCACGGCGAGCCTATGCTCGCTTGACGCGGACTACAACCCCAGCGATCCAGACGCCCTTTCGCGCTTGATGCGGATCTGCTCGACGCCATCTACGGCTGGGTCGAGATCGGTGAGCCACGCTGGGTGCGGCGCTATCGCCACGGAATAGACCCATTTGTGTCCTATCGGGCGAGGCGAGCACCGGACACGCTTCCTGGCGATGGATGGAGGGAGAGCATCCCTGCCTCTCCCTTCCATCCTCGACCCGTCTCGATCATCCCACTGAAGGAGAAAGTCGCCATGAAGCTGATTCTTGCGGCCCTGGCGGTCGCAGCACTCGCTGTTCCCGCCCTTGCCTCGGCAGCACCGCACCAGTCGGCAGGAACCCTGCAGGTCGCAGGCTCGTTCCGTACTCAGTACAAGTTCGACGACGGCTACTGTCCTCCGGGGACAGAAGCCCTCAGCGGTTGCGTTCGCTTCGTCGGTACGGCGGAGGTGCCTGGTCTCGGTCGCGCGACGCCGACCTACGTCAAGATCCTGCCGCCGAACGACCCGAACTGTCCGGTGGTGCAGTTCAACGCCGCGTCGATCGAGATTGCTGGCAAGGGAACGATCCACGTCGCAAGACAGGGCCGGAGTTGCGGGCAGACTGCGCCCGCGTCCGTCGGGCCGTTGAACTACACGGTGATCGGGGGCTCCGGCATGTACGCCGGCGCCTCGGGGAGGCTGGCTTTTCGCTCGGCCGTCGGCAGGATGGACGTCACGTGCGCATGTGGAAAAAGCACCGACACGTGGACGGGCACGCTGACCGTCTCGGGCATCGAGTTCGACGTCACGGCGCCCACGCTCACGGGCGCAGCCAACAAGACGGTGAAGGCGAAGAAGGGCGCGAAGAGCGCACGCGTGACCTTCCAGATCAAGGCGCAGGACGACAGGGACGGCACGCTGCCTGTTACATGCGCGCCGAAGTCCGGAAGTCGTTTCCGTATCGGCAAGACGCGCGTCACGTGTGTCGCGACCGACAGCAGCGCGAACGCTGGGAGCGCAAGTTTCACCGTCACCGTCAGGCGGGTGGGCTAGTTCAGCCGTCCGCCTCGACCTCGCGCTGAACACCCCTCGGAAACGGGGGTCTTCGACGCTCAGCGTCAGGCGTCGAGACCCCCGTTGGTCAGGTTGTCGGTCAGGTCCGGGTGTCGGTTGCTGACGCCCCCGTTGGGAGATGGTGACCCTCTCAGCCACGACCCTCACGGAGGCGAAGAGGGAGCGCGAGTCACTCGTGAGCGGACTGCGTGAAGGCAGGATCGCCCAGCCGGATGTTGGGAGGACCTCCAAGAAATGGGCCGCCCGCCGCAGTTGAGAAATCCTCTCACATTCGACCCGAGCGGGAAGACACGGCGAGCGGACTCCGGAGGCAGGCAAACCAACAGAGCCCGCCCACCGCAGTCGGAACCATTCCAGATGCCGGAGCGCGGGACAGCACGAGATCGGGGGCGGGTTCTGGCGGCCCTGCCCCCGACCCCCCAACGACGAACGGAGGACGACGATGGCTGACCTCACGAAGATGAGCGACCAGGCTCTGCAGAAGGAGATCGAGCAGGCAACGAAGGTCCGCAGCGAGATCGAGAAGGCCGATTCGCGGGAAATCGTCCGAGCGGGAAAGGCGGACGAGACGCTCGCCCGCTTGCAGGCGGCAGGCGACACCTTCAAGGCAGCGAAGGCCGAGCTCGCCCGCCGGGCCGAAGGGAAGCGCGATTCCCTCCGGGCCACCGCGACGTTCGATGATCGAGCTCGACAGCAAGCGCAGATGAATGACTGGGCCATGGACCCCACCCCCGCGCATGAGCGACCAGGAAGGCGCAGGGATCCAGATCCCTACGAGCCGGTGAAGAAGGTTTTCCACTTGCTGCGAAACGGCTTGCCGCGCCCGCTGCTGCCCGAGGACCTGGACGGGGCGCGCTTGTCCGTGGAGGAGGGCCAGGAACTCTATGACCTCACCCTGCGCGCCACGAAGGGCGCAATGACGGCGAGCGAGGCTCCTCGCTGGGAAGCACTCCTCGAGAAGACCGCCGCTAGTCCCGCCGGCTCGATTGAGGCCGCGCGCAAGCTCGACGCAGAGCGACAGGCGCAGGAGGCCGAGCAGGCCGCAGCCGCGCGGGAGGCAGAGCGCCAGAGAGCGGTCGAGCGCGAGCGGTGGCTCACAGAGATAGGCGCACCCAGATGAGACAGACCGAAGGGAAAGGAGGTGACACAAATGGCACCTGAAATCCGCAATGCCAACGTCGAGCAAGCTCAGGCCGATCTCGCAGCACAGCTAGAGAAGAACCTGAGCTACGGCCGGGACGAGCTTGACCTCGACGCGAAGCACTCCGAGGCGGTTGCCGAGCTCGAGCGACTGGAGAACCTGGAACCGAAGAGCAAGAGCTAAGGGACGGCGGCTAGGTGGTTGTTTCGGTCCTCGCGCACCGAGGCATGGATAATTTGCATTGACTACCACGAGGGGGTCTGCGGCCCGTGGTTGAAGAGGCGGACCAGTTTCGCAGGGCCGAACGTCGCATACGCAGCGTGCTTTTCGGAGACGGCATGTCGGCGCCCGGAAGACTGAAGGGCGAGGAGGCGCGCGAGGAGGTCTTGCGAGACCTTCGTATCATGCGAGAAGCGTTCGCGGCGAGCGTGGGGAGGAGTGCAGAGGTCCAGGCCGCAACCGCTGAAGCCGGGGTCCCCGATCTGGAAGCGGACCTACGCAAGATCGCTGGGTCGAGGGCGAGGGCGGTTTCCAAGCCGAAGCCTGCTCGAAAGACCAGCGCAAAGCGTGCCCCGAAAAAGGCGAAGGCTGCGAAACCCGCCCGTGCGCGGCGACCGAGGTAGTAGGCAGCCATTGGGGATAGCCGTCGCGACCGCAGGCGAGACGGCAACCCCCGAGATGGAGGACAAGCGCAAGGAGGACAGAAGCGCACTCCTAACCGGGCCGGCTTGCGTCCTCCGTTTCCCCTCTCCCCTGACGGGAGGAGATACGCGGTCGGTCCGGTGTTCGGATTGGCTCGGACACGCCGCAACCATCGCAGTCGTCCGCTGCTCCTCGTGCCTCGGGTTGCGGACCGTCTCCCATCGCAATCGCGGCTCCATCGCCCTCTGCCCGGACTGCCGCCGGGGGGAGGTCATACCCCGCGAGACGTTCTACGCCTGGTGGCTCGAACAGTTCAGCGCGGAGGAGTGTGCAGCGATGGCGCGCGCGATCTAGGGGCACGGCAGCGGGTTAGCGAACATGGGGTCGCGCTCCCGAGCGAGTTCCCGTTGACGATGCCGGGTCATCGCGAGATGGGTTCGTCGGCGTTAGGATTGGAAAACGTGACGACCCAAGAGGACATCTCCCAGGTCGCCGCCCAGTTGGCCGAACTCACTCAGACGGTCGAGGCGATGGCGAAAGATCTCAAGGCGATGACCGAGCGCGCTGACACCCAGGAGGCGCGCGCTGACACCCAGGAAGTGCGCGCTGACACCCAGGAAGTGCGCGCTGACACCCAGGAAGTGCGCGCTGACACCCAGGAAGTGCGCGCTGACACCCAGGAAGAGCGCGCTGACACCCAGGAAGAGCGCGCTGACACCCAGGAGGCGCGCGCTGACACCCAGGAAGTGCGCGCTGACACCCAGGAGGCGCGCGCTGACACCCAGGAGGCGCGCGCTGACAACCAGGAAGTGCGCGCTGACACCCAGGAGGCGCGCGCTGACAACTGGCAAACCATCGCTGGCGGCCAGGACGTCCTCGCGCTAAAGCAGCAAGAGCGCATTGACCTGGCGGCGCGAGAACTAGCCGACGTCAGTCATCGTTTGCAAGCCGCGGCGACTTTGCTTCAAGAAAGCGGCGTCTACTCTGCTCCAATCAGTCGGAAGCGCTTAGGCGTGGAGTAGGCGTCACGGCCGTCGCCCGGAAGCGTGTCGCCCGAGTGCACGATCCGTAGTCGGGCCGTTGGTACTTAGTCAGGTTTTCAGTCAGGTTTTTCTGTCGGTTGCTGACGGTTCCTGACGCTGAGCCCCCCGGAGAACCCGCATACGCAAGCGGAATGTCGGTTCCTGACGGCTCCAGTCGCCTCGCGCACTGTTATTGCCATGCAGAAGGTCGAGGGTTCGAGTCCCTTCATCCGCTTCCAAAGCCCCCGGGTAATCGGGGGTTTTTGTTTTCTCGGTGGCATCATGAGTCCCCGATGTGTCCCCGTCTGCAGAGGAAAGTGACCTCCGGCTTGCAAATTCTGTTCGACGCCGATCAGGATTGGTCACTGCGCGTCGACGCGCGACGGTTACGCCGCTCGGCACGACGCTCTGCGTCGCGCGGGACCGACGCTGGTCAGTCTGATCTGACACGAATCTGACACGAGCCGCGGCCGCGCGACCTGATCTAGGTCGTTTCCCGCTCCTCGTGCCGAAGCCCAACTCGAAGAAGGGCGCAAACTGCGTCATTCCGATCAGCTGCGGGCTTGACCGCGTCGCCTGCCGCCCATAGGTTCCTCCACGCACCGAGCACGGAGCGCGAGTAGGTCGAAGCTCAGCCCGAAGGTTGTACGCGGAAGCGGAAGGTCATCGGGTTGGGTGGACGAAAGCGCCACCGGCTCGGTGAATTCTTTCCAGGCGCCGTTCGCCCGCCGCGACCTTGCGCGTTATGACCGCGACCGTGGCGAACGCCTCCCATCGTGGCTAGACGGAGACGCTGACCGGCGACGTCACGATCCACACGGTGGTGAACACGAAGACCGCGCAGCCAAGCAAGAGAATCACGACGCGCAGTCTCGGCGCTGCCAGCTTGACGCTCATGCCGGCGAAGAACAGCGACGTCGCGAACAGGACGACGGCGAGCACGTAGTTCGACGCGCGCTGGATGTCTCGCCGCGCCTCTGCGGCGGAGATCTCCGCTTCGGCGCTGAGTCGCTCCGATTCCTCGCGCGCCTCGAGCGTGTACTGCGGCATGGCGAATGGCGTCGGGGGAGCGTTCGGGTTCTCGAGCGGCCTCGTCGCTATCCATGCGTCGACGGCGGGTTTGAACTCCTTGCGAAAGCGCGTGAGGTAGAAGTCCGAAAGCTCCGTCTTGCTCTCGGCGTAGGCATTCACCCAGTTCGTGAAGACCGATACGTCGGCGACCGTCTGTGCGTTGGCGATACCTGCGGCCTTGGCGGACTCGATCCGAAGCGCGTTGGCGCGTGCACCCGCCTTCGCTTGCTCACCGTTCCATCTGGTCGATTGGTAGCCGCTCCAGGCAGTGGCGACCGTTGCCACGGCGAGGAGCACCGTGGCTATCAGTTCGACTCGATCGCGACCGCCGCCCTCAGCATTCACGAAGATTCCTGTGCCCCGGTTGCGTCGCAGGAGAGTTCCATATCGGCACTGACGGCGGTCAGAGCGTCGTCGATCACTCGCAGCGAGCGATCCAGGGCGAACGGCTAGAGCCGCGCACCGCGGCTTTTCCCAACGTCGACACGGCCGCGGCCGAACGCGTCGATTCGGCCCCAGCGGCCGGGAATGTCGAGCAACTCGAGGTGCCCGATGTCGAGGGGAAGCGCAGGATCGACGACGAGGTGCTCCCCTTGGGGCTCGAGCCCGAGCATCGTGCGCAGAAGCAATAGCGGAGTCCCGGTCGACCACGCCTGCGGGCTGCATGCGGTCGGGTACTGCACCGGGTACTTGGTCTGCGGCCTCGGATACCCGCCGAACGCCTCGGGAAGCCGGCCGTCGAAGAACTCCGCGGCGTCGAAGATCCCGGAGGCGATCTCGGCCGCTTCGTCCTCGAACCCGTAGCGACGCAGGCCCCAGGCGATGAACGAGTTGTCGAACGGCCAGACCGTGCCGACGTGGTAGCCGATCGGGTTGTAGCGCCCCTCGCCCTCGGCCAGCGTGCGAACGCCCCAGCCGGAGAAGAGCCGCGGCCCGAGGAGATGACGCTGCGACCGCCTTCGCCTTCGTCTTGTCGACGATCCCGCTCCAGAGCAGATGCCCGTTGTTCGACGCCAGCGCGTCGACCTTGTTGCCGTACCGATCGAGCGCGAGTGCGAAGTACTCGCCGTCCTCGACCCAGAAGTCGCGGTTGAAGCGCCGCTTCAGATCCGCAGCGTCTTTCTCGAGCTTGTCCGCAAGCTGCCTGTCCTTCCAGATCTCACGCGCGAGCCTCGCGCCGCGCATCTTCGCGTCGTACGCGTATCCCTGGAGCTCGCACGTCGCGCGCGGGAAGCCCGGGAGCTCCCCGTCGCGGAACGAGATCGAGTCCCACGAGTCCTTCCAGCACTGGTTCTCGAGCCCGGTCTCCTCGTTTCGGCGCCGGTACCAGATGTACCCCGTGCCCTGGAGGTCTGCGTACTCGTCGATCCAGTTGAGAGCCGCCCGCGCCTCGATCTCGAGCTCGCGGACGAGCGCGCGGTCCCCAGTCCAGCGCTCGTACTCGTCGAGCAACACGACGTAGAGCGGAGTCGCGTCGACGGCGCCGTAGTAGGGGGAGTGCGGCCGCTCCTCGAATGCCGTCATCTCCCCGTACCGCATCTCGTGGAGGATCCGACCGGGATCCTCGTCGCGGAAGTCGTCCGACCGCACCCCCTGCCAGTCGCCGAGCGCGCGCAGCGTCGTCGCCGCCAGCTCGGGCGTGAAGGGCAGTGCCTGGAGGCTCGTGAAGATGCTGTCGCGACCGAACATCGTCATGAACCAGGGCAGGCCGGCCGCCGGGAGCGCATGCCCGCCTGCGATCGGCGGCGAGAAGCGGAGCGCTGCGAGGTCGACGAGGCTTCGCCGGTACGTCGCCTTCAGCGACTCGTGGTCGCATTCCACCTGAGGCGCGTCCGCAAGCCACTTCGCGAGGTTGCGCTGCATGCGTGCGCGAGCGCGCTGCGGTGCGCCGGGACCGTTCGCGGACTGGGCGGCTCCCATGTTCGCGACGACGTTGAGCTCGGTTTTCCACTCGCCGTGTGGTTCGACGCGGATCCTGAACGTCAGTCCACCGCGGTCAACCTTCGCCGGGGAAGTGGACGAGATCTCCGTCGCCCGGCCGAACGTTCCGCGGTCGTAGCCGAGACGAAGCCGGCCGTCGCGCACCTGCGTCGAGTACTTCCCCTTCTTCGCGAGCGCGTCTTTGACCTCGAACAGGTCCGCAAAGTCGCAGCCGGCCTCGACACGCACTGTGAGGTTCGCCGCCTTGTCCGCGTGGTTCAGGATGGTCAGCTCCTCGCGAAAGCCGTTGGCCACCGAGCGCTGCCTGATGACCGACAGCTTCGCGTCGATGTAGACAGCACCCGTCCCGGGCACGAGGAAGAAGCGGGTTTCGAAGTACTGGAGGTCGTCTACGGAGAGCGCGTTGAGACGCTCGCCGTTCACCGTGAGGATCCACCTCGAGAGGAACCGGGTATCGAAGGAGAAGAGACCGGTCGGGTCGGTTAGCGACGCCTCGATGTCCCCGCGCTCGTCGCTCACGACGAACGTGTTGCCGTCGAGGATCTTGACGAGGTCGTCGCTCACGAACTTCTCTTCGCGTAGCCGGCTGCGCGGCGGCTCGGCTTCTTCGTGGGCGGTCCGGGAAAGAGCCGCTGGACGAGCACCAGCAGCCTCCGGTCGCCTTCGATGGCGAGCTCCCCTCGGAGCAGTGCAGCGACGGGGTTCAGCTCGCCCGTCGCGAGCCGGCCGAAAAGCGCGCGATCGGCACGGACGACGGTCTCGCTGGCGGAGCCCCTCCCGGAGACCGAGATCTGCCCTTTGTCGATGGTGACGTACCTGCGCTCGACGCGTTTGCCGTCGGCGATTTCAAAGCGTACCGAGCCGCTCAGCTTGCGCACCAACGGCTCGTAACCACGGCCCGCGAGGCCGTCGAAGAACTCGGTCGTGGCGTCCCCAGTGCCCGCCATCACGAGCTCACGCATACTCCGGATTCGGTCGTTTGAGCACTCCGACAATCCAGAGCACGGGGAGGAAGAACCCCAGAACGAAAAGGAGACCATGTCCATTGCTGATGGTTCTCCAGCCGAATAGGAGGAACATGGTGATGTACGTCAGGAGCGCGAATATTCCACCTATCCCGATGAGCCACCACACGTGCGTCTCCTGTCGTCGGTGCCCCCGGGCGTCGTCGCTCATGCGACTGACACTGGCACGACTGACACTGCGCAACATCACCTCCCGGGCAAGGTCACCTGGGTGATCCGCAGCTGAGCGGACGGGCACACATTCCCTCCGACCGCGTGCTCAGGCTGGCAATCGCTGGCCGTCTGTGCCGGGATCCGACCCCTTGACCATCCCATGCGGACAGCAGGAAGCGCAGCGTCGGTCGCGGAACTCTCTCAGGTGAGACGCCGCTAGCGCGGATGAGCAACGGACGGCACGGGGACTTCCTGGAGTGCAGATAGCACAGGCCCCTTGTCGACGACCGTCGGGTCGGCCTGGAGCTGTCGGCGCCAGCCGGCGAGGATTCTATGCACGCTCGCGGCCCCAAGGATCGGGCCTTCGGGAACTTCGAGGTGCGCCGGGTGGAGGATGAACGGACGCGTCTGGAGGCCGCCGATCCCACCGTGGAACGAGATCAGCTCCTCGAACGCGCAGCCTTCGTCGAGATCGGGGTCGTAGAAACTCCCCACCATGATGTCGGCGACGTGCTCGAACCCGTCGGTGCGAAGGAGATGCTGCGGCGCGTGGGGCGAGAAGTGGGCAAGCGGGTCCTCACCGTCGACCCGTCCTTGGGCGAGGTAGTGCGCGCCATTCGCGCCGAGCACGACGGCGCCGTACTCGGACGAGCGAACCAGTAGCCAGCCGACGTGCGGGTGGGCCCGAAGAGCCGGTAGGAGTTCCGGATGCCGCTCGTCGATCTCCTTCATCGTGAGCCGACGGCGCTCCTCCATCAGGTAGACGAGACCGAGGTTGCCTGAGCCGAGCACGACGACGTCGCGATCGGACACGTCGTTCTTGGGCCGCTTCTGCTTCTTGCCCGTCGCCTCGCTGAAGGCGTTGCCGACCATCGCGTTCTGCTCGTCGCCACCCGCGATGCCGGAGACATCGCCCTTCGCCAGCGACCGCTCGACCAACTCGTCTAGTCCGTATCCGTTGCGCTGCTTGAAGGTCGCTCCCTGCGTCTGCCCGTGGTCGGAAAGGACGACGATCTCGTACGGCCGGGGCGCGTAGCGGCATGCTCGCTCGATCTGGGCGAAGTGGTCGTCGAGCTTGCGCAGTGCCTCGAGGGTGTCGGCGCGCTCGAGCCCCGAGTGGTGCGCCACCTCGTCGTAGCTCGAGAAGGTGGCGTAGATGGCGGGTCGCCCGCGCATGATGTCGGTGAGTACGCCCGACACGATCAGGTCGCGCACGAAGACGCAGAGCGCGCCCCTCATCAACGGGTAGATGCCACCACGGTGGCCGCGCGGCTGCACGTCCCTGCGGATCGCACGGAGCGCTGCAACCCACTCGAGGATGACCTCCCAGCCGAAGAGGACGAGCGTGCGCAGCGCGTTCTCACCGTTCGCGAAGAACGCCCGATAACCGGGATTCGACTTCTTCTCCGCCTCCATCCGGCTGACGGTGAGGATCACGTCCTCCGCCTCGCCGGAGAGGAGGTTTCCGCGGCTGGCGCCGCCGTTCGTGAGCAGCCCTATGCCGGTCGCATGCCGGCGCTCGATCTCCGCGCAATCGGCGGGAGCCGAGCACGTCATCAGCGTCGCGGTCTCCTTCTCAACCCAGCGGAACGCCGAGATGTCGTCGTTCGAGCCTAGGAGGATTCCCGCCTGGCTGGCACCCGTCTGCGACGAGAGATCGGTCTCCCACTCGGCCAGACGATGCGTGTGGCGCGCCCAGCGAGCCATGGTCGGGGCGTTGCCGTCGCGCAGCGCCCGGCGCAGCACGGGCAGTGCGAGCCCGTCGATCTCGAGGTAGACGATCCCCGGAACGTTTGTCGAGGCGATGATCCCCTGCCGACGCGCAATCCTCCGTGCGATGCGGATCGACCCCATGTCGTCCGAGCCGAGAAGAACGGCGAGCACGACGCTCACGGCGGCGACCACGAGCGCGGCTAGGAGAGCCCAGCCGAAGTTGTCGACCGTGAGTACGCCGTCGGTCAGTTCGGCCGCTGCCAGGAGCATGAGAGCGTCGGCGATCAAGACGACCAGGAAGCCGAGCACGAGCGTGAGCGGCAATCGCAGCGCTGCAAGCGCCGGCGGAATGACGGCATTCAGCGCGCCGATGATCGCCGCGACGACGAGCGCCCCCCAGAAGCTCTCGATGTCGACACCCGGGAGGATCCCGGCGGCAACCATCAACGCGATGCCTGTCGCAAACCACGAGACGAGAAGTGGGAACACTCGCCAGCGGGGACGCTCGGGCTGCCATGCGCTGGATCGGCCGTACTGGGCGCCGGCTCCGCTAGACATCGCGCTCTCTCGTTCTGTCACGTGTGACCTTATGAGGGTGTGCTGAGGGATGGCGTGGTGCGCGCTTCACGCACCGGAAACCGAGATGCGTAGTCGACGAGTCGATCGCCTGGCCCTGGCGGGCCGCCGGGCGGTAGCGAAGGCAGTAGCTCGGCGCACAGAGGTGCGAGCCTCCCTTGATCACTCGGCGGGGGATCGGCTCGCCCGTCTGAGCGTTCGGCTCAGACACCCGGGGGTTCCGCGGCACGCAGCATGAGCTTTCGACTTCCTCAGGGTGGCGCGAGGTGAACCAGTCCGACGTCCACTCCCAGACGTTCCCGCATGCGTCGTAGAGCCCGTACCCGTTCGGCGGGAAGCTGCCGACCGGTGATGTTCCCTCGTAGCCGTCGCGCTTCGTGTTCTGCCAGGGGAACTCTCCCTGCCACGTGTTCGCCACGGGCTCCCCGTCGGGTTCGTGCTCGTCGCCCCACGCGAACACCGAGCCCTCGAGTCCGCCGCGCGCTGCCATTTCCCACTCCGCCTCGGTTGGCAGGCCCTTGCCCGCCCACGCCGCGTATGCCTCGGCGTCCTCGTAGGCGATGTGGACTACAGGATGCGTGTCTCGGCCGTTGATCGTGGTGCCCTTCCCACCTGGTCGCTTCCAGTGCGCGCCGGGCACGTACTCCCACCAGTTGCGGTGGTCGTTCAAGTCGACCGGCCCAGTTGACCTGTGGAACACGAGCGAGCCTGGCACGAGAAGCTCTGGATCGGCGTCGGGATAGACGGCGGCATCTAGCGGACGCTCGGCGAGCGTCACGTACTTGGTCTCGCGGACGAAGCGACGAAACTGCGCCGCGGTGACCGGTGTCTCGTCAATCCAGAACCCGTCTACGGAGACACGATGTACCGGGCGCTCCTCCGGATAGAAGTCGACAGAGCCCATCGCAAATGTGCCGCCGGGAATCCAGCGCATGCCCGGCACCGCTGGAGGTGGTGCCTGCGTCTCGTGTGGGGCGGTCTGCAGCTGTTGATCCGTGGACACGTGCCTCCCGGGTTGATCGGCCTCCGGGTCAGCGTCGGCGGAACCATGCAGTCGTTTCCGAGCGCATGGTTCCGCACCGCGAGTCTCGGCACAGCAGCGGGCGGAGGTCTTCACCCGGCGAACAGCATCACCCGGGTGAACATGTCGCATAGGTGGTTTCTCGTCGAGCTCGGAGCGCCAGTCTCTTGGGGCGTGCTCTAAGCGCAGACCCAGGGAACGAAAGGAGAAGAGATGTGGTGGTTCATAGGAATCGGTGGAGTGCTCCTGTACACGCTCGATGCTCTTCACGCTTGGCCTCTCCACGCTACGAAATGGACATGGCTGGATGTTCTTCTTCGGGTGCTTCTTCCCGGTGTTCTGGCTCATCGGCGCGTTCATGACGCCCACGAGTCAGGAGTACGCGCAAGCGCCCTGACCTTCGAGGGCAAGGCGTGGACTGGAGGAAGAACGCGCAGAGAGTCACCAACGTAGGCGGGAGGTTTCATGACGGATACGACTGAGCCTGTAGACGACCGCACGGAACTCGACTCACTGGGGCCCGTCGACTACATCGTCGTCGAGTTTCCGGCGGGGGCGAGCAACTTCACAGGCGAGATGGCCAACGAACTGCTTAGGCTGGTCGACGCCGGAATCGTCCGCGTGATCGACGTGCTGATCCTCACCAAGGACGAAGACGGCACCATCGACGCAATCGAGCTCTCGGATATTCCGGAACTCGGAGAACTTGAAAAAATCGAGGCCCAGCTGGCGGAGCTGTTGGCTGCGGAAGACGTTGAGCACCTTGCGGCTGCCATGGAGCCGGGCAGTACTGCCGGAGTGCTCATCTGGGAGAACCTGTGGGCGGCGCCGTTCGCATCGGCGGCGCGGCGTTCGGGTGGCCAACTGATCGCCACCGGACGGATTCCCATCCAAGCGATCATCGCCTCCATCGAGGCTGACAAAGCACTTGCGACCGAAGGAGTCTGAAATGCCAGTCAGGCCAGCGCGTGTGGGGAGAGTTGGTGTCATCGGCGCGCCGGTGGCAAAGACCGCGGTGGTGGCGAAGGCCGCAACACCCGGGCCGTCGCCAGTAGCAAAGACGGCGGTAGTGGCCGCAGCCGTCACACCTGGAAGGCGGGGTCGCCGGAGGATCTAGCTCGCGAGGCGTCGCCCATGACTCGGACCGCCATCGCCCGCACGTGGCTTGAGCTACTCGGCGGTCCGATTTCGCTGAAGCCCGCCTGCCCACCGATGTGAACGCAGTTCGGGGGCCGGCGCACTTTCGAATGCGGGTGCGGCATCGCGCGGGTGCGCCGCATACCACGCTCCGTAACGCCCTGCGAGCGGCGTTGCCGTCACGCCGTGCAGGAGGACTGAAAGAGCGATCGTGAAGAAGATGGTGTTCTGCAGTAGCGACTCGTTCGCGAGGTGGGCCTCCTCGACGAGGATCACGGCAAAGACGATCGACGCGAGGCCGCGCGGCCCGAACCAGCCGAGGAAGGCGACCGTCGGTCGCCTGGCGCCGGATCCCAGCATCGCCAGACCGACGGGAATCATGCGAACGAGCGTCAGGCTGAGAAGCGCATAGAGGACGATCTCGGCGGTGACGTCGTCGAGCATGGGCACCAGCATCACCGCGCCGAAGAGGATGAAGGTGATTGCTCCGAGCAGGCTGCCCGTCTCTTCCAGCAAGAGCGTCACCTCGCCTCCCACCTCTCGACGGAGCCCGCCAAAGACGGCGCCTCCGACGAACGCCGCGATGAAGCCGCTTCCGCCCATCCACACGGCAAGGCCGTAGGCGAGCGCGGCCCCGGCCACCGGTACGACTTGAATCCAGAGCTCATCGACGAGGCGGCGTGGGACGCCCACCCTGACCACGGTTGCGGCCGCGAGCCCCGCGATCACGCCGCCGAGACATCCGTACCCGATCTCCTCGAGCACGAGCTCGAACGCTTCGCCGTTTCCGAGAGCGCCTTCGTGGGCCTCGGCTATCGCAATCGCGATCAGGAGCAACGGCACGCAGATGCCGTCGTTGAGGCCGCTCTCGACGTTGAGTCCTTGACGAACACGTGAAGGAACCCGGGGATCGGTGACGACCGCCTGCCCCAGTGCAGCGTCGGTCGGGGCGAGCACGATCGCGAGCAGGATCGCCTCGATGAGCGCGAGCTCTCCGAATAGGGCGACACCCGCGAGAGCCCCGGCCACGATGGTCAGCGGTAGCCCGATCGCGAGCAGGCGAAGAGGCACGACGTACTCGCGGCGCAGCGCGGCGAGGTCGATCCGTGACGCGTCCGAGAAGAGCACGACCGTCAGCGTCGCCTCGGCCACCAAGCGGACGGACTCGCTCTCGATCGTCGGATCGAGCCAGCCGAGCCCCTCGTCGCTCACGAGCACGCCACCGGCGACGAACACCATCGCAGCGGTGATCACCGACGTCGAGAGCCGACGCGAAGCCCCTGCGTAGACGAGAAGCAGGAGAGCGATCGCAACGAGGCCCGAGCCGCCCACGTCTCATCCTCCTTCGGCGGGTGCTTCGGGGTGAGGCTCTAGACGGTGGATGCTCTCGTTCAAAGTCGCGACGGTAACGGCCGAGAGATCGCGCGCCATCGCCCGCATTCGAGTTCACCTGGGTGAATGGCCGGCCCGGGCGATGAACAGTCGCGCACCGCTCCTAGCATCGCGACCATGCGCCACGACGTGGCGTCCGTGTCCCGGCCGAGCCGGCAGCAACGAGACAGGAGCATGGATGGCGGTCGACGCCGAGCAGCACGAGCCGCTGTGGAGGCGACACCTCGGCGCATTGATCGTCGGCGGTTTCGCGGTCGTCCTGGTCGTGATCGTCCTGCTCCAGCTCCTCGAGGAGGGCGACATTGCCGAGTGGCTCGCCGAGGCACCAGAGGAGTGGGCCTATGTCCTGTGCTTCGGGCTCGTATGGCTGGACGCAATCATCCCGATCTTTCCCGGCGAGACGACACTCAGCGCCGCGTCGACGCTCGCCGCACGTGGAACCCTCGAGCTCGAGCTCGTCATGGCGGCTGGGGCGCTCGGCGCGATCGTCGGAGACTCGTCGCTTTTCTGGATCGCCCGCAAGAGCGCCGCCAGAGTGCAAGACCAACTCGACAAGGCGCTGGAAAATCCCAAGGTACGCGCCGGCTGGGAGGCCCTCGATCGCTCCCCCGGACTCATGATCGTCGCCGGCCGGTACGTCCCCGGGATGCGCTTCGCCGTCAACGCGACCATGGGGCTCTCCAGCATTCCCTACCGCCGCTTCCTCCCGTGGTCGGTCCTGGGCGGAACCCTGTGGTCGGTCTATACGTGCTGGTTGGCCCACAGCGTCGCGACCACGCTCTCCGGCTTCCCGCTCGCGTCGCTCGTCATCTCCTCGCTCATCACCTCCGCCGCGCTGACGGCGATCTACTTCGTCGATCGGCGGAGGAGGAAGGCAGCGAAGGGTGTCGACCCGGCCGCTGTGAGCGCGGAGGCTGCGGTCCGCCCGAGCTCCGCCGCATCGGACGAGTAATGGATCGGCGACGAGGCACCCGACTCCAGCCTCGAGGATCGCGCCCGCGTCAGACTCACGGCCGCCGTTGCCGAGCGCAAGAGACGCCAGCACACGGCACGTATCGCTCGCGGTTCCCTTCCGGGCAGCGGAACGGAACCGGCGGGTCGCCGCAAGCGTTCTCGCCGGAGGGATCGCATACCGGCTCTTCCTGTGGCTTCTGCCGCTCGGGTTGATACTCGGTGGAGCGCTCGGCCTCATGGATGCGGACGGCACTGAGGAGGCCCTTGCAAGCGGCGGTCTTCCTGCAGCCGTCGTCGACGTGATCGGCGACGTGGCGCGAGCCGCGGAATCCGACTGGTGGTGGCTTCTCGGAGTCGGCGTGCCCCTCCTCCTCTGGGCGGGTTACTCGGGCGCGAAAGCGGTGCAGCTCATTCACTCGCTCATCTGGGACGAGCCCCCTCCGCGGGCGAAGCCGTTGACGAGCTCGCTTGCCTTCACGGGCGTGCTGTGCGCCTTCATGGCCGCTTTCGCACTCACGTGGTGGGTGCGCGACGAGGCGTCGCTCGAGCGGCTTGTCGCGGCCACGCTCGTCACGGCACCACTCGCTGCGTTGTGGCTCTGGGCGTCTCTCCGCCTGCCGCACCGGGACGCTCCCTGGCGGGCGTTGCTACCCGGTGCGATCCTCGTCGCGGTGGGCTTGCAGGTGCTTCACGTGCTGATCGTCGAGTTCCTCGCGCCGAAGCTCGAGAACGCGACGACGCTCTACGGGAGCATCGGCGCCATGACGACGATCCTCTTCTTCATGTACTTCGCGGGGAGGCTCGTCGTCACCTCGCCCATTCTCAACAGCTCCCTCCATCACGAGCTGCGTACGCAGGGCGATGAAGCCGGCGACGATGGAACGGCGCTGGCAGGCATCAGACGAACAAGCGACTAGACCATGACCGGCGGCGGTGAGAGCCGTCTGCCTCCTTGCCAGAAGAAGGCAGACGGCCAACGCTGCACACGGCAGCTCGCATGGCGCTTACTCGTCCAGCTCGCAGTCGGGAGCAGCGGTCTTCAGCGCCTCCCACGACGTGCTGACCGCCGCCAGCGAGTCGAGAAGGCCTTGCGCCTCAGTAGCACTCAGATCGTCGTCCGCCTTCGCGGCGTCGAACTCCGTGGACACCGCTCCGAGCGATGTCTCCAGGGCAGCTATCGGCTCCGAGAGCTCCGCCTCTGCATCGGTCTTGACGGATTCGAGATCCGTCGTGATCGCCTCCAGCGACGCTTCGAGGTCCGCGATCGCGCCCTCCCCGGCGGTCAGGTCGATCGCCTGCAGCGTCTCGATGTCGGAGCTCAGCTGCTCGAGGTCGTCACACACAGCGGGCGCATCGTCTCCACCGCATCCGGCAGCCGCGGGCACAAGAGCACAAAGAACGGCTAGCGCCGCGGCGGTCCGTCGCCCCGAACGTCTCAGGTCGTAGGTCACGAGAGCTCCTTTCCAGTCGTGGCCTCGACTATCACCCGCCCCGGGCAGTGGCGGCATCGCCCGCGGGCCCGTTTCACCCGGGTGAAACTTCGTACGCCGGCTAGTCCTCCCGCGGGCGCGATGGTGCTTTCGGAGCTGCTGGTGCACCCGCATGCGCCGATTCGAACGCCGCGACCGCAGCCGTCACCGTGGGAAAGAAACGGTCGGGCCCAATCCGCGTCGTGAGGTCCGTCTCCTCGAAGATCTCGCGTTGCCGTCCCTTCAGGCGGGCGAAGACCAGTGCGATACCTCGTTCCTCGAGCTCGCCATGGAGTTGAGCGAGGACATCGATCGCTGTGGCGTCGAGGTACGTCCACGCCTCGGCGTTGAGCACCAGCCACCGGACGTCTTCGGACACGGCGACAAGCTCGAGCACGCGTTGCCGGAGGTACTCGGCGTTGACAAAGAAGGGCGGGGCGTCGAAGCGATAGACGAGCAGTCCGGGCACTGTCTCGGCACCCTCCCAGCGCTCGATGTCCCGATAGCCGTCCACGTCGTCGATGCGGCCGAGAACGGCATCGTGTGGGCGCGCCGAGCGGTAGAGGAACACGCCGATCGAGAGCGCGATCGCGACGGCGACGCCGCCGACGACCCCGAATACGAGCACCCCGCCGAAGGCGACGAGCGCCAGCGCGACCTCGGCTGGGCGGACGCGCCGTAAGCGCCAGATCGAGTCGATGTTGATCAGCCCCGCGGCCGCCATGACGATGATCACTCCGAGCGCGGCCGTCGGCAGCGGCTCAATCAGGGGCATCGCGAAGAGCAGGAAGAGCCCAACGACCGCTGCGGCGACCAGAACCGCAGCCTGGGACTTCGCGCCGGCGGAGTCGTTGACCGCGGACCGGGAGTTGGAGGAGGAGATCGGAAACGCTCCTGTCAGGCCACCGACGAGGTTGGCGCCGCCGATCGCGGTCAGCTCACGGTTGGCATCGACCTCGTAGCCATGCTTCTGCGCGAAGGTCCGCACCGTTGCGGTGACGTCCGCAAATGCGACGAGCGAAAATGCCGCCGCGGGTAACAGGAGATCGATGAAGTCGTTTGCTCCGACTCCTGGCAACGCGAACGAGGGTAGACCGCCCTCGACCTCGCCGACGACTGCGATGCCGTGATCCTCTAGGTCGACGAGCGCCGCGACCACGAGTCCGAGCGCGAGCACAACGAGTGACGGCGGGAGGATAGGAATCGTACGCCGAATCACGATTGCCGCCGCCAGCAGCCCCGCGCTGAGGAGCACAGTCGGACCGTTCGCGTCGCCGAGATCCGACAAGACCTCCCACACGATGGCGAAGAAGTCGTCCGCATCGATACTTACTCCCAGGAGCTTTCCGAGCTGGGACGAGATCACGATCAGCGCGACCCCGTTGATGTAGCCAAGCAGCACCGGCTTGCCGAAGAAATCCGCTACGAACCCGAGTCGGAGCGCGCCTGCGACGAAGAGTAGGAGACCCATCGCCAGCGCCAGCGTCGCCGCGAGCGCTGCATAGAGCGCCGGGTCGGTCTCCCCTCCGACCACCGCCATCGGCGCCACCGTCACCGCCGTCATCGCGGCGAGCGTCGACTCGGGTCCGATCACGTGCTGCCGCGATGTGCCGAGCAACGCGTACACGGCGAGCGGCAGGAATGTCCCGTAGAGGCCGTAGACGACTGGCACTCCGGCCAACTCCGCCATCGCCAGCGACGAGGGCACTGCGACCGCGCCCACGGTAGCTCCCGCCACGACGTCAGCACGGAGGTACGACCGCGGATAGTGCAAGAAGAACGCAACGCCGGGCGCCGCATCCGCGAGCGATCGCGGCACGAGCGAGTGCGCGTACGAGGCCAGTCCAGCAGGGGAGTCGTCGCGCATCACGTCAACTGCGCCCAGCGAGGCAGGAGGGCGGCCTTGTCTAGGTGGCGATCGCCTCGGCTGCGCTGACGAGGGAGCTCACGGCTGCAGATTTTGGCCCCCTCACAAATTGGCGATGAATTCGATGGCCGTGATGCTCGGCAGGAACAGGTAGGCAGCTGCTTTCGTCGTAACGAAGCTCGAAAACCCTGTGATCTCGAGCGGCGCGTCTCCATTTCCCTGCGGTAGCACGAAGATGCTCTCCGCTTCCGTGTTGGCGCTGATCAGCGGGTCCATCGACTTTGGGTGAAGCCTGACGGCCCCGGCGAATTCGCTGTCGTTGACCCAGCGTCGCAGCACGAACTCGTATTGATTTTCGATGTTCGCGTTGATGAACTGGAAGAGCATCCCGCGCTCTATGCCATCGTATGGCTGCAGCGGATCATAAGTGGGGCCATACGGAAGGCCGCGACGTACCAGCCGGTGGGAATTATTGCTGCCGCCGGGCACGCCCTGGCCGGCGACTGGCTGACCTCGTGGATTGACGCGCCGAATGTGTGCGCCGACGGGACAGTGGATCCCTTTCGGATCTCCCGAGCCATCGGCATTCACGTACTCGAAATCGTTCAACTGCTCGGGCGAGAGCCCTGCGGGGATGTCCGAGTCCGGTGACAGGGCGAGAGGAACGCCGTTGCGCCATCTCCCGCAGATCTTTGCGGCCAGCAGCTCAGGATCGATCCTTTCTCGGTTCGATTGCAAGAAGTCTTCAAAGCCGACGACGTCGGTCTCGACCTGCTTGAACACTGCGAAGCTCCCGTTCAGGCCCAGCGCGCGCGGCTCTGGTACGTCGTAGTTCTGGGCGTCCTCCCGCAAGACGAAGAGCCATGGCTCGCAGGGCTGCTGGTGGTCGGGGTAATAGTTTTCCGGACCGCCACGAATGGTGGGCGTACTGAGGCCGTCGGTATATCCGAAGTGGACTTTGGGAGTCGGCACGGGTTGGCCATTCTGCATCTCCATCAACGCCATCCCGTCATGCCGCCAGATTTCGCGAAAGGCCTTTCCCTCCGCGAACAAGGCAGATAGCCTGTCGCTGTAGCGCGACATCGCCTCGGGGTTGAGCGCGTGCAGGGTCACGAAAACGTGATCGTCCCCCGTTCCGAAGCCGCCGACCCAGTTGCGGGGCGAGCTCGCGCCCTTATCTCCGACCAGCGCCGCTCGTTGCGCGGCTCCTTCCATGAACGCACCAAATGACTTGAAGGAAAGCGTTGGGACACGTTCATCCAGCTCCAGAGCGACTAGCCCGGCCCAGGTGATACCGATGTTGAGGCAATAGTCGGGCCGGCGACGCGGAGGATCGGCGGGATTGTCTCTCGGTCCGGGTGCGAACCCCACATGCCAGTCCTCGGCGGTCGTGATTTGGGGGGTGTCGGCTTCGTCGCCGTCGACCAGCCGTCCGAGTTGGCTCCGCGCGTGCGCCGGATTCTCTACCGCCAAGAGAAAGTGCCGCAGCATCGGCATTCTGTAAGCGCGGAGAATGAGACCCTGGATGTCCTCAAGGTCGAGCGCGTGCTCTTCCGTGGCGGCCGGAACGCTCTCACGTTCGAGGCGTTCATGGCGCTTTCCACCGAGCAATCGGTGACGAAGCGCCATTGCTATCCAACGGTGGCCGATGGTGACGCGCGAGAATCGGCCAGCAGAGCTTTGATGTCTTGAACCCCGAGGCCGGGATAGGCGCTGTAGAACCCAATGGGCGGATGGTTGTTTTCCAATGCCCACTCATAGAACGCCTGGGCGTTCTTTGCTACCGGGGTAGGCGGCGCGCCATCGATGTGGGGAAAGACAGCGTCGAAGGCCATCGAGGTCTTTTCGGCGAAGTCCTGGATGTACTTCGCGAAGTCACCGTCGTAGATCGTGAAGAAGCCTAGGTGGTTGTGTGGAAAGGGCACCCAATGAGAGAAATGCAGCGTTCCAACGGACTCCGTCGCGTCGTAGGCCTCGTCGCGAATGGATCTCGCGGCCAGCTTCAAGGCAAAGCCCTGCCGAAGTGACTTGATCGACATGTACGTCAGCAAGGTGCTCTGCGACGTATTGCCCGTGAAGCCCGCTGCACGAGCACACGCCTTGATGTCCTGAACCGAGGCGTCCTCGTACGCGAACCACGTATAGATCGGCTCGCGGACATGATGCTTCAGCCATTTGATGACTTTCTGGGGGTCATGCGCCACGGGTGTTGCCGGAGGGTCGTCCACGTGTTCGAAGATGGCGTCGAACACTTGGCCGGCGCTCTCCACGAGCCGCTCAATGTGTTCGTCGGGTTCGCCGTCGATGTCCGACAGGAAGAGAAGTTTCTCGTCTCCCTCGACCATGAAACGTGAGAAATGGACGGTACCGAGGTCGTCCTGCGCTTTCGCAAAAGCCGGCATCAACGAGGGTAACGCGTCGGCTAGTGCCTTTGTGTTGGCGGGTCCCTCAATCGGGAAGTCAAGCACGAGATGGCTTTGGCTCATCGCTTTCTCCCTTCATGACAACGATCGCTGACGCAGCCACCAGCGCTGATCCCCTGTGCCGCTGCGACCTCCGCGCCGGCCTCGTGCAGCGAAGGCTCGTCCTCGTCGGTGCCGGGCTTGGGGTGCTCGAGTGCGTCAACTGCTATCCAACGGTGGCCGTGCGATAGTCGGCCAGCAGGGCTCGGATGTCCTGAACCCCGAGTCCTGGATAGCCGCTGTAGAACCCGATGGGCGGATAGTTGTTTTCCAATGCCCACTCATAGAACGCTTGGGCGTTCTTTGCTGTTGGCGTGGGAGGCCCGCCATCGATGTGTGGAAAGACAGCATCGAAGACGACCGAGGTCTTGTCTGCGAAGTCCTGGATGTATTTCGCGAAGTCACCGTCGAAGATCGTGAAGAAGCCCAAGTGATTGTTCTCACAGGGCACCCAAACGGAGAAATGCACCGTCCCAACAGTTTCCAACCCTTCGTGGCCCTTCTCTCCCACTAGCGCCTTCCCGACCGTTTTCAAGGCAAAGGCTCGCGCGCTTGACTTGATGGACATGTATGTCAGCAACGGGCTCTGCGCCGTATTGCCCGTGACGCCCGCCGCACGAGCGCAGTCCCTGATGTCCTGAACCGAAGCGTCCTCGTAGGCGAAATACGTATCCAGAGGCTCACGGACGTGATCCTTCACCCACTTGATGACCTGCTCCGGGTTATTGGTTACTGGCGTGGCTGGGGCGTCGTGCACGTGCTGGAAGACGGCGTCAAGCACCGAGCCGGCGTTGTCCACGAGCCGCTCGATGTGCTGATCGCCGTCGCCGTCGATGTCCGAAATGAAGAGAAGCTTCTCGTCTCCCTTGATCATGAAACGAGAGAAGTGCACGGTACCGAGGTCGTCCTGCACGTTCGCGAAATCCGGCATCAACGGAGGCAACTCTTCGGCTAGCGCCTTGGCGTTGGCAGGTCCCTTGATCGGGAAGTCAATCGTGAGATGACGTTGACCCATCGAATTTCTCCTCTCGCATGATGATCGGTGGCGCCGCCCGCCCTATGCGCTGATCCCCTGGGCTGCTGCGACCTGCGCGCCGGCCTCGTGCAGCGCAAGCTCGTCTTCGTGGGTGCCCGGCTTGAGGTCGTAGACGACCCTCTTCACCGTGCCGGTGAAGGGGTACGGCGACTTGGCCGCGTAGGCGCGGGCGACGGACAGGCCGTTGTCGCGGCCGATGTCCATGCCGGCATAAGCGGAGAAGCGGACGGCGACCGTTCTCTCGATCCGTCCTTCCCCGATCTGCGCGTCGTCGGCATAGAGGTACACGGTTCCGCCCGCCGACCGTTCCTGCCGATCCGATTCGAACAGCATCCGGACCGTGACGTCCCCGGCCGGGACGGGCTCGGTCGAGACCTGCTCGTACCGCTCGACGCCCATCATCGAATACGTGTGGTGCAGCAGGCCGTTCTCGTCGAGCCACAACGAGAAACCGCCCATCTCGTCCGCCTCGGCGACGATGACGCCCTCGGCACCGTCACCCGGTACCGAGAGCTCGGCCTCGATCGCGTAGGAGCGGCCGTAGACGCGTGGGATCATGCCGGAGGCGATGTTCTGGACGTCGCCGTAGAACGTCTGGGTCGTGAACGTCGGCATCGGCGGCAGGATCCCGAAGAAGACCGAGAACGCGGCCAGCAGCGGCAACACGTTGTGCTTCTCGGCCTCCTCCCAGAAGAGCTCCTTCAGCTCGGCGAGCTTCTGCGGGTTCTCCGCGGCCAGGTCCTTCGCCTGACTGAAGTCGTCGGGCAGGTAATACAGCTCCCAGGTGTCCTGCTCAGGGTCGTACGCGCCCGGTGCGAACCTCGCCATCGTCGGCGGCGAGAGATCCCAAGGGATGCGGTCGAGCTTGCACGCAGCCCACCACCCGTCCTTGTAGATGGCCCGGTTGGCGACGATCTCGAAGTACTGCACGGTGTGCCGCTCAGCCGCGTTTCCGTCCTCGAAGGTGTAGAGAAAGCTCGTCCCCTCCATCGGCTTCTGGGACGTCCCGTCCACGACCTCGGGCTCGGGGATGCCGGCCGCCTCCAGGATCGTCGGCCCGATGTCGATGCAGTGGGTGAACTGGGAGCGCAACCCTCCGGCGTCCTCGATCCGCTCCGGCCAGGAGATGACCATTCCGTTGCGCGTGCCGCCGAGGTGGGAGGCGCACTGCTTGCCCCACTGGAACGGCGTGTTGCCGGCCCACGCCCACGCGGACGCGTAGTGAGGCGCGTACTCGTCGGTGCCCCACGCGTCTAGCCCGCCGTACTGGTCAATGAGCGAGAGTTGCTGTTCGGCGGTGAGGGCGATCCCGTTTTGCATCGTCAGCTCGTTGAAGGAGCCCGTCAGCGTGCCCTCCATACTCGCGCCGTTGTCCCCGAAGATGTAGATGACGAGCGTGTTGTCGCGCTCGCCCATCTCCTCGATTGCCTCGAGCAGGCGGCCGACGTTCCAGTCGGTGTTCTCCTGGAAGCCGGCATAGACCTCCATCTGCCGCGCATACAGCTGTTTCTCGCTGTCCGAAAGAGAGTTCCAGGCGGGTAGCTCGTCCGGTCTCGGCGTGAGCACTGCATCCGGCGGGATCACGCCGAGCGACTTCTGCCGTTCGAACGTCTCCTCGCGCAGCACATCCCAGCCCTGGTCGAACTTGCCGCGGTACTTCTCGCTCCACTCGACCGCGACCTGGTGAGGCGCGTGCGAGCACCCGGTCGAGTAGTAAATGAACCACGGCTTCTCCTGGTTTTGGGCGCGCACCTCGTGCAGCCAGCGCACGGCCTGGTCGGTGATGTCCTCCGGCCAGTAGTACTCCTTCGTGTCCTTGCCCTCCGGGACGCCGATGGTCGTGTTGTCCTGCGTGATCACGGGGTCGTACTGGCCGGCTTCACCGCCGAGGATGCCCCAGAAGCGATCGAACCCCCACGCGTTCGGCCAGCGGTCGAATGGCCCCGCTGCACCCTGGACGTGATCAGGGGTCAGGTGCCACTTGCCGAACCCCGCGGTCGAGTAGCCGTTGGCCTGGAGCGCGCGGACAAACGGGGCGCAGTCCTTCGGCACGTTCGCGCAGTAGCCGGGGAACGGGCCGGGAAGCTCGCCGATCGATCCGAAGCCGACCGAGTGGTGGTTTCGGCCCGTCAGCATCGCGGCCCGGGTAGGCGAGCACAACGCGGTGACGTGAAACCCGTTGTACCTGAGACCCTGCTCGGCGACCCGCGTCATGGCCGGCGTCGAGACGGGCCCGCCGAAGGTCGACGGGTTCCCGAACCCCGCGTCGTCGATGAGCACGAGCAGCACGTTCGGCGCCCCCTCAGGGGGCGACGGCGTCATGTTGATCGTCCAGTCGGCGACGGAGGCGTCGAGCGTTCGCCCGATCGTCCCGCCGAAGTTCGGATCCGGGATGGGCAGCACAGTGCGGTCGGGACTGAACTTCCCCATCGCCTCGGCGAGCGATTCCTTCAGCGCGCCCATGCCCTTCTTATCGCCCTGGACGACTGACCGAAGCAGCGCGCCGGCGAGTGCCTGCTCGACACCGAGCCGCTGCTCGTCGTCGAAGATCGCGATGATCCCGGCCGACCCAGGCGGCAGGTTCTCGCCGATCTTGTCGTGAAGCTCCTTGTTGACCTTGTTGCCGGCGAATCTCCCCATAACCCTGCCCGCGACCGCCCCGACGGCGACCGACGCGAGCAACGGCGGTGCGAACAAGCCAACCGCAAGCCCGACGCCGCCTCCCCAGCCCATTCCCTTGCGGCCGAGGTTGTCGCCCGTCCGCTGCACCGCGACGCTGCCATCCTCCGCGTGAGTGACGAGGATGACGCCCTCGATCGAGACCTTCTTGTCCTTGACGAGCGCGACCAGTGCCTCGAAATCTCTTGTCGCCTCGTCGATGTTCTGGTAGCCGGCAACGAGGACGTCCGTGGGTGTCTCAGCCATGAGGGCTCTCCTTCGATTCCGACCGCTATCGCGGCTCGCGTGTGGCGTGCGTCCCGAACATCGCAGAGGGTCGTTCGCCGAACATCGCCTGACCCCCGACTTCACCCGGGTGAAGGCGAGCAGCGGGTGGTGTGCGACGAACGAGCTTCAGGAATCTTCTAAAGAGACCTGCCGTGGCACCGAAAGGAGACCGATGTTGTGGGGAACGGTCATGTATTCATGTCTCGCGGCGGCGGGAACTCTGGCTGCATTCGTGACCTTCCCGAGGTTCAACGCAGCGGCGCGTGAGGAAGCACGCTCGCGAGCGTCAGCGCCGAGAACCGCGAGCCCGCGGATGCGCCACCAGCGACACGTGACCTAGGCCGGCGGATCACATGTCCAAGGGCTACGCCGGCCGCAGTGGGCGAGAGCCTGTCCCTTACCGGATTGTGATTCGCGGCGAGATCGGCGAGCCGCTCGTGGGACCACTGGAAGGAATGACTGTCGAGATCGTCGGCGAGGAGTCGGTGCTGGCCGGGAACCTCCGCGATCAGACTCAGCTCCAGGGT
>CAWBER010000013.1:0-172844 GCA_963787855.1 uncultured Gaiellaceae bacterium | reverse complement strand
CGCGGACTGGCCGGTCTTGAACGCGCTCGTCAACGTCGCTGCGGGTGCGACCTGGGTGAGCGTCCACCACGGCGGCGGCGTCGGCATCGGCAACTCCATCCACGCGGGCATGGTGGTCGTCGCCGACGGCAGCGACGACGCGACGGAGAGGCTCGAGCGCGTGCTCACGACCGACCCGGGGCATGGGGGCGTCGCCCGGCACGCGGACGCGGGCTACGACGAAGCGCTCGCCGCCGCGCGCGAGCACGCCGTCGACCTGCCGTCCATCGGCGCCGCACGAACGTGACCGCGCGGCTGCTGGTCCGCGACCTCGCGCAGCTCGCGACGCCGGCCGGAGGCGCAGCGCCGCTCCGCGGCGCGGCGCTGCGCGAGATCGACGTGACGCGCGATGCGAGACGGCTCCGACGCGATCGCGGACTGGCCGGTCTTGAACGCGCTCGTCAACGTCGCTGCGGGTGCGACCTGGGTGAGCGTCCACCACGGCGGCGGCGTCGGCATCGGCAACTCCATCCACGCGGGGATGGTGGTCGTCGCCGACGGCAGCGACGACGCGACGGAGAGGCTCGAGCGCGTGCTCACGACCGACCCGGGCATGGGCGTCGCCCGGCACGCGGACGCGGGCTACGACGAAGCGCTCGCCGCCGCGCGCGAGCACGCCGTCGACCTGCCGTCCATCGGCGCCGCACGAACGTGACCGCGCGGCTGCTGGTCCGCGACCTCGCGCAGCTCGCGACGCCGGCCGGAAGCGCAGCGCCGCTCCGCGGCGCGGCGCTGCGCGAGATCGACGTGACGCGCGACGCGTACGTCCTCTGCGAGGACGGGCGCATCGTCTCGGCCGGGCGCATGGCCGAGCTCGGGTCGCTCGACGGAGACGTCGAGGAGGTCGACGGCCGCGGGCTGTCGGCCATTCCCGGCCTCGTCGACTGCCACACGCACGCGTGCTTCGCCGGCGACCGCGTCGAGGAGTTCTCCCTGCGCGCGGGCGGCGCCTCGTACGAGGAGCTGCACGCGCGCGGTGCGGGAATCCTGTCGACAGTGCGCGCGACCCGCGAGGCCGGGGAAGCCGGCCTCGCGCAGGCGTTGGCCGAGCACCAAGGCTGGATGCTTCGTGCCGGGACGACCACGTTCGAGGCGAAGTCGGGCTACGGGCTCGATCGCAAGACGGAGATCGCCCAGCTTCGCGTCGTCCGCGCCGCGGGCGGCATTGCAACCTGGCTCGGCGCCCATACGGTGCCTCCCGAGTTCGCGGAGGACGGGGCCGACGCGTACGTCGACTTCCTCCTCGGCGACGTGCTGCCCGACGCCTCCGAGATCGCGGAGGCAGCCGACGTGTTCCTGGAGCGCGGCGCCTTCGACGCGGAGCAGGCGCGGCGGTACCTGACGGCATGTCGCGATGCGGGCCTCGCGCTACGCCTGCACGGCGACCAGTTCACCGAGTCGGGTGCGATCCCGCTCGCGGTCGAGCTCGAAGCTCGGTCCGTGGATCACCTCGAGGCGACCGGCGAGGCCGGGATCGCGGCGCTCGCGCGAAGCGGCGTCGTCGGCGTGCTGCTTCCCGCGAGCGCACTCTTCCTGAATCGGCCGATGCCTCCCGCGCGCGCGCTCGTCGACGCCGGCGCGGCGGTCGCTCTGGCCACCGACTTCAACCCGGGCAGCGCGTTCTGCGAGAGCCTGCCGCTCGTCTGCTCGCTCGCCGCGACCCAGATGTCGCTTTCGCCGGAGGAGGCTCTCGCCGCGTGCACCGTCAACGCTGCACACGTCCTCGGCCGCGCCGCCAACAAGGGCCGCATCGCGCCGGGCTTCGACGCGGACCTGGTCCTCGTCGGTGCGGACGACTGGCGCCACGTCGCCTACCACCTCGGCGGTCCGGTCGTTGACACCGTGATTGCAGGTGGAAGGGTCGCCTGGAGAGCGTCGGCATAATCGGCGTCTCGATGGCGACGAAGAAGCAGCGTCGGCGGCGCGCGAAGGAGCAGCGCCACGACTACGTGTGGATCGACGACGACGGCAACGAGGTCGAGCCCGACGGCACGCCCGCGGAGAGCACCGCGAAGCGCAGCGCGCCGCGCTTCGAGCGCGACCCGCAGGCGCCCTCGTGGCAGCGGACGTTCAGGCGGGGGGCGATCTTCGCGCCGATCATGTTCGGCACCGTGTTCCTGCTCTCCCCGGAGCTTCCGCTGGCGACGAAGCTCACGCAGACGCTCCTCATCGTCGCGATCTTCGTTCCGTTCAGCTACTTCATCGACCGCTTCTTCTACCGCTCGGCGCAACGCCGCCGAGCGGGACGCTCCGGAAGCTGATTCGCACGCCGATGCTGCGCGTCGAACAGCTGTCCCTCGGTCCGATGGGGACCAACTGCTACGTCGCGCGCTCGGACGTGACGTCCGGCGAGGCGGCCGTCGTCGATCCGAGCGGCGATGCGACCGAGCTGAGGCTCACGCTGGCGCGAATCGGAACGAGCTGCGCGGGGATCCTCGTCACCCACGGCCACTGGGATCACCTGCTCGGCGTCGCGGACCTCGCCCAGGGCACAGGGGCGAACGTGTACATGGCCGAGGACGAGCGCTGGTTCCTCGAGAGCCCACCGCCTGTCACTCCTGCGGGCGTCACGTTGCGTCCGTACACGCCCGACGTCCTGCTCCACGGCGGCGAGACGATCGCGGTCGCAGGGATCGACTTCCAGGTTCTCTCCGTCCCCGGGCATTCACCGGCGCATCTGGCGTACTACGCCGACGGCTGCCTCTTTTCCGGCGACGTCCTCTTCGCGGGCTCGGTCGGGCGGACGGACTTCCCTGGGTCGGATTGGGAGACGCTCCTGGCGTCGATCGCCATGCTCCGCGACACGCTCCCCGCGGAGACCGTCGTCTATCCCGGGCACGGCCCCGTCACGACCCTCGGCGACGAGCTCGCGCAGAACCCGTTTCTTGCCGAGCTCCGTGCGGAGCGCAGCGCGTGAGCCGCGCGCCGAGGATCGAGCGTCCCCGCGGCACCCACGACGTCCTTCCCGCCGAGCAGCCCCTGTGGCGCCACGTGAGCGCCGAGATCGAGCGCCTCTGCGCCCTGTACGGCTACCGACCGATCACGACGCCGGTGTTCGAGGACACGGCGCTCTTCGAACGGACGTCCGGCGCCGGCTCGGACGTGGTGCAGAAGGAGATGTACACGTTCTCGGATCGGTCGGATCGCTCGCTGACGCTTCGTCCCGAGGCGACGGCGCCCATCTGCCGCGCCTACGTCGAAAATGGGCTGCACCGTGAGCCGCAGCCGGCGAAGCTCTTCACCATCGCGTCGATGTACCGCTACGGGGCGCCGGGAAAAGGGCGCTATCGCGAGCACTGGCAAGCGTCGGTCGAGGCGATCGGCAGCGACGATCCGTCTGTCGACGCCGAGTTGATCCAGCTCTACGACGCGCTCCTCGGTCGGCTCGGCGTGACGAAGTACCACCTCGACGTCAACTCGATCGGTTGCCGCGAGTGCCGTCCGGCGTATCTCGAGGCCCTCCGCGCGTGGCTCGAGGCAAATCTCGGGCGGCTCGACGAAGCAGCACGCGAGAAAGCTGCGGCGAGCCCGCTGCGCGTCTTCGACAACTACGCGGCGAAGCCGGAAGCCGTGCGGGCCGCACTCGACGAGGCGCCGAAGATCGGCGAGTCGCTCTGCGCCGAGTGCGTCGAGCGCTTCGCCGTCGTTCAGCGCGACCTCGACGTAGCGGGAGTCCGCTACCGCCTCGAGCCGACGCTCGTCCGCGGGCTCGACTACTACTCGCGCACGACCTGGGAGTTCGTCGGCCCCCTCGAGAACGAGAACGCGACGCTCTCGGGGGGCGGACGCTACGACTACCTCGTCGAGGAGATCGGCGGGCCGCCGACGCCCGGCGTGGGCTTCGGGGCGGGCATCGAGCGGGTGATCCTCGCGATGGAGGGCGAAGGCGTCGCCGATGTCGTAGCGCCGGAGATCGACGTCTTCCTCGCCTTCGAGGAGGACGCCCCGCGCGAGCGGGTCGCGGCCTGGCTCGCCGAGTTGCGGAAGCGCGGCGTCCCGGCGGACACCGACTACGCCGGGCGATCGCTGAAGGGCCAGCTCACGCAGGCGGGCAGAAGCGGCGCGTCGACGGTCGTGGTGGTGAGCGCGGAAGCTGCGACCCTGCGTCGGGCCGGTAGCGCGGACGAACCGGTTTCACACGACGCGCTTCTCGACAGACTGTCGCCGTGAGCTGGCGTGACGTCATGTGCGGAGATCCGCGTCCGGAGAACGTCGGGGAGTCGCTGACGCTCGCCGGCTGGGTGGACACGCGCCGGGACCACGGCGGGCTCGTCTTCGTCGACCTGCGTGACCACACGGGCGTGACGCAGCTCGTGATCAATCCGGAGAGGTCGCCGAATGCAGCCGAGCTCGCGAAGGAGATCCGCAACGAGTTCGTGCTCCGGGCGCGCGGCGAGATCGTCGCGCGTGCTCCCGAGACCGTCAACGCGGCGATGGCTACCGGGGCGGTGGAGCTGCAGGTGGACGAGCTCGAGATCGTGTCGCGCTCGACGCCGCTCCCGTTCCAACTCGACGAGGAGGGCGTGGACGAGAACTTGCGCCTGCGCTACCGCTGGCTCGACCTGCGAACGCCGCGCATGCAGCAGAACATGAGGCTCTCGCACACCGTGATCTCGTCCATCCGCCGGACGATGGATGGCCTCGGCTTCATCGACGTCTGGACGCCGAGCATGACGCGCGGGACGCCAGAGGGGGCGCGCGACTTCCTCGTCCCCGTGCGCCTGCAGCCGGGCCGGTTCTTCGCACTCGCGCAGTCGCCGCAGATCTTCAAGCAGCTCTGCATGATCGGCGGCCTCGACCGCTACTACCAGATCGCCACCTGCTGGCGAGACGAGGATCTCCGCGCCGACCGGCAGTTCGAGTTCAGGCAGCTCGACCTGGAGCTGGCGTTCGTCGAGCGCGAGGAGGTGCTCGACGTGCTCGAGCAAGTGGTGGTCGACGCCTTCGTCGCCATGGGGCGCGAGCCGCCGGCGCGGCCCTTCCCGCGCCTGACCTACGCGGACGCGCTCGCGCGCTACGGCACGGACAAGCCCGACCTTCGCTTCGGGCTCGAGATCCACGAGGCGACCGACGTGACGCGCGGCTCCGAGTTCGGCGTCTTCGCGGGTGCGGAGACCGTGCGCTACCTCGTCGCGCCACGTGCGTTCTCGCGGGCGGAGCTGCAGCGGCTCGAGGAGGTCGCGAAGGAATGGGGTGCGAAGGGCCTCGCGTACCTCGTCTACGACGGCGAGGAGGTGCGTTCTCCGATCGCGAAGTTTCTCTCCGAGGTCGAGCTCGAAGCCTTCCGAAGCGAGCCCAGCTCCACCGTGCTCTTCGCGGCGGGAGACGAGGCGATGGTCGCGCGCGTCCTCGGAGGGCTGCGGATCCACCTGGGACGGGAACTCGAGCTCGCGTCCGACGAGGATCTCTTCCACTGGGTGATCGACTTCCCGCTCTTCCAGATCGACGAGGACACCGGTCACTGGACGTTCCTCCATCACCCTTTCACGGCGCCGATCGCCGGGCACGAGGATCGCGTGGCGGCCGATCCGGGCACTGCGCTGAGCCAGCACTACGACCTCATCTGGAACGGATGGGAGCTCGGCTCGGGCTCGATCAGGATCCACAGCTCGGACGTCCAGCGGGACGTCTTCCGGACGATGGGGATGAGCGACGACGAGGCGCGCGGCAAGTTCGCCTTCCTGCTCGACGCGCTCGCGATGGGCGCCCCGCCGCACGGCGGCTTCGCGATGGGGATCGAGCGGTTTCTCGCGCTCATGGCCGACGAGCCGGACATCCGTCAGGTGATTGCATTCCCGAAGGTGTCGAGCGGCTCCGACCCGCTCACGGGCGGCCCGGCGACGGCTCCGAACGAGCAGCTCCGCGAGCTCGGGATCCGGCTCGTCGACGAGACCCCGGCGTAGCCGCGTCCTCAGCCACACTACGGGCGTGCCCGCAGTCTTCGGCCAGCGTCTCGTCGTCCTCGCGGCGGTCGCTCTCGTCGCCGCGGTCGCGTCTGCGGCGATCGTCGAGCAGCGCGACTCGAACGAGGGTGCGGCTGCCCTGACAAGCGCACCCGCGCCTGCAGGGTGGAACATCGCGTTTGCCGGCTCGCGGGGCGCGACGGGCGACGCACAGCGGACGACCTGCGGCCAGGTGCTCGCTCCGCGGTCGCTCGGCGTGACGCACCCCGTCCTCCCCTGTGGCGCGAAGGTCATCCTCCGCTCGGGCGATACGCAGGTGGTGAGCGAGGTGATCGACAACGCGCTCGTCGAGCCCGGCCGCCAGCTAGAGGTCACCGAAGAGCTCGCCCAGATGCTCGGGATCGACGGCACCGTCGAGCTCGAATGGCGCTTCGCGACCAGCAGCGGCTAACGAGCGGATGAGCAGTAGTCGCGACCGCGGCCGCGCTTGAAGGATCTGCGCGACCGGAAGCCCGCGCTAGCGGGCTGCCGGTCTTGCGCTAGAGTCGCAGCGCTCGACCCTGTGCGTGGCCCCGGCCTAAACGTGAACCAACAGACACGTGAAGGGAGCCGGAGTCGGAGATAGGCGTTGCCGACGCTCCGCACGGCACCCACCTGGCTCGCCAGGTTCGCAACGGCCGGAGTTATCGGCAGGGTGGAGCATGTCCGTGTCTCTCGTCCCGTCGCTAGCCTGACCCGATGACACACGAGGTCTTCGGAGATGCGACGCGCGGCGACGCCTGGGCGTCCGCTCGGCTGACGGTCGCCGGCGAGACGATCGTCGCTGCCGACGCACCAGGCCTCGAGTGTCCGCTCGACGGGCTCACGCTGCTCGAGGCGGCTGCAGTAGGCGGGGAGCCGCTGGCCGTCGATGCGCTTGCATCGGCGATCGGCCCGATCTTCCGCGCCGAGCGCGGCACCGGCCGGGTCGCAGTTGCGATGAGCGGGGGCGTCGACAGTGCCGTCGCGCTCCACCGCGCCGGGCAGCACGCGATCGGCGTCACGCTGCGGCTCTGGCAGGACCCTGCGGCCCCCGACACGGAGCGCGCATGCTGCTCTCCGGCAGCCGTCTCCGCGGCACGGGCCGCGTGTCACGCGCTCGGCCTGCCACACGTGACGCTCGACCTGCGTGACGAGTTCAAGGGCGCGATCGTCGATCCGTTCACGCGCGCCTACGAGCGGGGGGAGACGCCGAATCCCTGCATGCGTTGCAACGGTGCGTTCCGATTCGACGCGCTCGTGGGATTCGCCGAGCGTGCGGGCGCCGAGGAGCTCTGGACCGGTCACTACGCGCGGATCGTCGAGCGCGACGGTATGAGACTCGTCGCGCGGGCACGCGACGAGAGCAAGGACCAGTCGTACATGCTCGCGGCGGTGGATCCGGCGCTCCTGGAGCGGGTGCGGTTTCCGCTGGGAGACCAGACGAAGGAGGAGACGCGCGCGGAAGCTGCGGCGCTCGGGCTGGCGGCTGCGCGACGCGCGGAGAGTCAGGAGGCGTGCTTCCTCGGTGGGGACGACTACCGCGCGTTCCTCGCGCGCCAGGGGCTACAGGCCACGACCGGCCCAGTCGTCGATGCCGACGGCGCGACGATCGGCGAGCACGACGGCTACTGGCACTTCACGCCGGGGCAGCGGCGTGGTGTCCGCATCGCCTCCGACCGGCCGCTCTACGTGCTGGGAACCGAGGCCACGACGAACACCGTGACCGTCGGTCCGCGCGAACGGCTCGCCGTGTCGTCCGTCGCGACGCAGGGGAGGCTGTACCGCCCGGTGCAGCGGGGCGCGGTCAAGCTGCGATATCGCTCGGAAGCGATACGCGCCGCAGTTGCGGCGACCGACGACGGGTTCACGGTCGACCTCGCCGAGCCGGCGTACGGGGTAGCGCGCGGCCAGGTCGCCGTCGTCTACGACGACGACGCGGTCGTAGGCGCGGGAGTGATCACGGACGTCGCCTCGCTGCCACTAGGATCCTCGCGATGAACGTGCTCGCCGTCAGCTCCGGAGACGTCCTCGACTATGCACTCGCAGGCTTCTTCGTCCTGAGTGGCCTCGGCCTCGCCTACATGCTCATCCGCATGGGCGGGACGTTCGCCCGGCTCTCGTCGTTCATCAAGGGCGCGGAGCGGGACGCCCTCCCGGTGGTCGTCAAGGCGGGAGGGACCGTCGATCGCGTGAACGACCAGCTCGACAAGCTCGACACGGTCACGGACAGCGCGGTCGCGATGGCGGACAGCGCCGACACGGCGGTGCGCGCGGTCTCGACGGCAATCACGACGCCAGTGAAGAAGGTCAGCGGGCTCGCGGCCG
The DNA here is from genome assembly GCA_963787855.1 of uncultured Gaiellaceae bacterium. GTDB lineage: Bacteria > Actinomycetota > Thermoleophilia > Gaiellales > Gaiellaceae > GMQP-bins7. The sequence continues at coordinate 164,556 of CAWBER010000013.1, read as the reverse complement.
GGGTCTCGCATGGCTTCTCCGCGTTCCGCTCGCGGCGCGATGCCGGCGAGGCGGTGCGCGTGGCGAAGGAGAGCGCGGCGCGACGCGAGAGCGAGCTCGACGAAGAGCTTCGAAACGCAGCGAACGTGGAGCCCGAGGGCCCACCCCCGGCCGCGTAGCGCGAACCGGTTTTCGCGACCGCACTCGTAGAATTCCGGGATGCGCACGACCGCCGAGCTGCGTGAGGGCTTCCTCTCGTTCTTCGAGGAACGGGAGCATCTACGTTGTCCGTCGTACTCGCTCGTCCCGCGAGCCGACGACCACTCGAGCTTGCTGACGACGGCGGGGATGCAGCCGCAGATGCCGTTCTTCCTGGGCCTCGAGTCCCCGCCGGCGCTGCTCACGACGACGTCGCAGAAGTGCTTCCGCACCGTCGACATCGACGAGGTCGGGCTCGACGGCCACCACCTGACGTTCTTCGAGATGCTCGGGAACTTCTCGTTCGGGCAGTACTTCAAGGAGGGCGCGATCGCGTTCGCGACCGCGTTCGTCCAGGAGTACATGAAGCTCGACTGGGATCGCGTGTGGGTCACCGTGCATGCGGGTGATCCGCAGATGAAGCTCGGGCCGGACCAGGTGGCGATCGACCTGTGGCAGAAGATCGGCATGCCGCCGGAGCGCATCGTCCCGCTCCCGACCTCCGAGAACTTCTGGTCCGTGGGCGGGCCGGGGCCATGTGGCCCCGACTCGGAGATCTACTGGGACTGGGGCGAGGAGCACGGCTGCGGCGAGCCGGACTGCGCGCCGGCTTGCACGCGCTGCGACCGGTTCCTCGAGTTCTGGAACCTCGTGTTCATGGAGTACGAGCTGCGCCCCGACGGCACCGTGACGCCTCTGCCGACACAGAACATCGACACGGGCCTGGGCCTCGAGCGCGGCGCGGCGATCCTCCAGGACGTCCGCTCGGTGTACGAGGCGGACGGCTACCAGCAGATCATGGCGTGGATCGCAGCCGAGTCCGGGGTCGCATACGGCGACTCGGAGGCGGCGACGAAGGCGCACCGGATCCTCGCCGACCACGGCCGCGGGATGACGTTCCTCGTCGGCGACGGCGTGACGCCGTCGAACGAGGGCCGCGGCTACGTCCTGCGCCGCATCATCCGTCGCGCCGTCCAGCAGGCGCAGCGCATCGGCCTGCACGACGTTCACCGCCTGTCCGCGGTCGTCGTCGAGCAGATGGGCGACGCGTTTCCGGACCTCCCGCCGCGGGCCGACGAGATCGCGCGCGTGTTGCGCCTCGAGGAGGAGCGATTCGGAGAGACGCTCGAGCGCGGCCTGAAGCTCTTCGAGGAGCTCGGCTCCCAGGACGCGATCTCGGGAGAGCAGGCGTTCACGCTCGCCGCGACGTACGGGTTCCCGGTGGAGCTGACGGTCGAGCTCGCGGAGGAGCGCGGCCAGCCCGTCGACCTGGACGGCTACCGCACCGAGATGGACCGGCACCGCGAGGTCTCGCGCGCCGGGGGTGCGGGCGAGCTGCAGCGCGCGGCCGATTTCGCGCGGAGCGCGGACTTCACGACGGAGTTCGTCGGGTATGCGAAGACCGACGTGCTGACGCAGATCGGTGCGCTCGAGGAGCTCGGCGAAGGGCACTTCCTCGCGAAGCTTCGCGAGTCGCCGTTCTATCCGGCCGGCGGCGGCCAGGTGACCGATGCCGGGACGATCGAGCTCGACGACGGCTCGGGCACCACGGCGGAGCTGGTCGAGGCACACCGGCTCGAGGGAGATCAGGCTCTCCTGTTCCGCGGCTCCGGGTTCGCGGCCGGCGACCGCGTGCGAGCGCGCGTGCCGTGGCGAGTCCGTTTTCCGACGATGGCGAACCACACGGGCACGCACCTCCTGCACAAGGCGCTGCGCGAGGTTCTCGGCGACCACGTGCGGCAGGCCGGCTCGGCCGTGCGGCCGGACAAGCTCCGCTTCGACTTCACCCACGACAGTGCGCTCTCGGCCGAGCAGCGCGAGGCGGTCGAGCGGCGCGTCAACGAGATCGTGTTCGAGAACAGCCCGGTGCACGTCTTCGAGACGCCGATCGACGAGGCCCGGAAGCTCGGCGCGATGATGCTCTTCGGCGAGAAGTACGGCGACATCGTGCGCGTCGTCGAGATCCCGGGGTATTCCGTGGAGCTGTGCGGGGGCACACACGTCTCGTCGAGCGCCGAGGTCGGTCCCTTCGTTCTCCTCTCGGAGAGCTCCGTCGGCGCCGGCGTGCGTCGTGTCGAGGCAGTGACGTCGGGTGCGGCCTGGGCGCTGCTGGAGGAGCGTGCTCGCGGGCTCGAGGCGCTCCGCGCCGAGCTCGAGATGCTCCGCAAGGCTCCGAAGACCGCCGGGCCGGCTCCGCGTGCCGACGTCCCCGATCCCGAGGTTCGGGCCGAGGGCGGCGTGAACGTGATCATCCAGCCACTCGACGGCCTCGACGCCGACCAGCTCCTCGAGCTCTCCGACCGCTACCGGCAGAAGCACGCGCCCGCGGCGGTCGTACTCGGCTCGAAGGAGAACGGCAAGGTGCACCTCGTCGCCAATTTCGACGACGCTGTCGCCGAGCGGGTGAGCGCGTCGGACGTGGTGCGTGGGGCAGCGGCGATCGTGGGCGGGGGCGGAGGGGGACGTCCGACGATGGCCCGCGCGGGCGGCAAGGATCCCGAGAAGCTGCCGGATGCGCTCGCGGAGGCCGAGCGCCTCATCGTCGCGGCATTGTGAGAGTGCTGGCCCTGGACTACGGCGCTGCGCGCACGGGCGTCGCCGTCTCCGACGCGACGGGGACGATCGCGCGACCGCTCGGGATCGTCGAGCGGGCGGCGAGCGAGACCGGTCTCGCGGAGGTCCGCGCGCTCGTGCAGGAGCATGATGCCGAGCGCGTGGTAGTCGGGATGCCCTTGACGCTGCGGGGCACGCATGGCGCCCAGGCCATCGAGACCGATGCGTTCGTGGAGGCCCTTCGCGCGACGGTCCGCGTCCCGGTCGAGACGTACGACGAGCGCTTCACGACGGCACTGGCCGCGCGCGGAGGCGGCGACTCCGACGAGGACGCACGCGCCGCGGCGCACCTCCTCGAAAGCTACCTGCAGAGCGTGAGCACGTGATGCTGCGCATTCGGATCTGCGCGCTGGCGTTCGTCGCGCTCGCGCTCGCCGGCTGCATGGGCGACGAGCCACCGGCGGCCCCCGCGCAGACGACACCGCCGCTCGTGACTCTCCGGATCATCTTCCCCGAGGGCTTCACGCGCCGCGAGATGGCGGACCGCGTCGCGGCCGTACGCGAGATCGCGATCGAGAAGCGCGGCGTCACGCCGCGTCTGACCAAGACCGGCTACCTCGAGGCGAGCGGCGCGGCCGTGCCGCCCGCCGAGTTCCGCAAGGACTGGAAGCTGAGCTCCATCGAAGGCTTCCTGTTTCCCGCGACGTACGAGTTCACGAGACTCACGTCGTCCGCGAAGCTCGTGAGCGACCAGTTGCGCGCGTTTCGCCGCAACTGGCGGAAGGTGAACCTCCGGTACGCGCGCTCGAAGAAGCTCACGCCGTACGACGTCCTCATCATCGCGTCGATGGTCGAGAAGGAGACCGTCGTGCCGGCGGAGCGACGCCTGGTCGCGGCGGTGATCTACAACCGGCTCCGCAACCGGATGCCACTCGGGATCGACGCGACGATCCGCTACGGCCGCAACGTGCCTGGAACCGAACCGCTGAAGCAGTCGGACATCGAGAGCGACAACCCGTACAACACGCGAAACCGGCTGGGCCTGCCGCCGACGCCAATCGCGAACCCCGGTCTCGCGTCGATGCGCGCGGCAGCAAATCCCGCGCGCGTCGACTACCTCTACTTCGTGCGCATCGGCGACAGCAATCGCCACTTCTTCACGGCCAGCGAGGCGGAGTTCTGCCAGAAGTCGCTGGAGTACGGCTACGGCGGGTGCTGAGTTTCCTGCTGCGCTAGATGCGCCCGCCGCATACTGCTGCGCGATGACGTCCGTTTCGGAAACGACGACGCTCGTCGGCCTTCTCCGTTGGCCGGGTAGAAGGTCGCTGTCTCCTCGCATGCACAACGCTGCGTTCGCGGCGCTCGGGCTCGACTGGGCGTACGTCGTGCTTCCGACTCCCCCGGAGCTCCTCGGCGACGCCGTGCGGGGTCTCGCGGCGCTCGGCTTCGCCGGCGCGAACGTCACGACCCCTCACAAGGAAGCGGTCACGGAGCTCTGCGTGACGGAGGTTCCGTCCGTCAACACGCTCGTGGTTCGAGACGGGCGTGTCGAAGGCCACAGCACCGATGCCGCGATCCTTGCCGGCCTGCCCCGGGAGAGTCCCGTCGTCATCGGCGACGGGGGTGTCGCCGTGGCGTTCATGCACGCGCTCCCGCACGCGCGCCAGTTCGCACGGCGCGGCGTCTGGCCGCCCGATCTCGCCGGCGCCGACCTCGTCGTCAACGCCACCTCGGAACGAGAGCAGGTCGTCGTCGAGGTGGGCCCGGGACAGACGCTCGTCGACCTCCCGTACCCGGAGACCGCGACCGCGAGGGCGGCGCAACGCGCAGGTGCCGGCGTCGTCACCGGCCTCGAGGCGCTCCTCGCCCAGGGCGCGGCCGCGTTCGAGCTCTGGACCGGGCTAGAAGCGCCGATGGAGGTCATGAGAGACGCCCTAGGCTTACCCGCGTGAGCCTCACGCTGACCACGGCCGGCGAGTCGCACGGGCCGGCGCTCGTCGGAATCGTCACCGGCCTTCCCGCGGGACTTCACCTCGATCGCGAGGCGATCGACGCCGACCTCGATCGGCGCCGTCAGGGCTACGGCCGCAGCCCGCGTCAGAAGCTCGAGGCGGATGAGGTCGAGGTGCTCGCCGGCCTCAGGCACGGCCGCACGCTCGGAGCGCCGCTCGCGCTGGTGATTCGCAACCGCGATCACGAAAGCTGGAAGTGGGGCATGAGCCCGTGGCCGCCCGCAGGGGAGAGGACCGGTAAGGGGACGACTCCCGTGACGCTTCCTCGACCGGGGCACGCGGATCTCGCCGGGGCGCTCAAGTTCGGGCACGACGACGTTCGAAACGCGCTCGAGCGGGCCAGCGCGCGCCAGACCGCAATTCAGGTGGCGGCGGGCTCCGTCGCGAAGTCGCTGCTCGGCGAGATCGGAGTCGAGGTGGCGGGGCGGGTGCTCGAGATCGGCGGCGCTGACTCCGGCTGGGAAGAGGTGACGGACGCCGCCCGTGCGGACCGCGACACGCTCGGCGGAATCGTCGAAGTCGTTGCGACCGGCGTACCGCCCGGCCTCGGGTCGTACGCCGAGAAGACGGACCGGCTCGACGCGAGGTTGGCCGCCGCGCTGATGGGGATCCAGGCCGTGAAGGGAGTCGAGATCGGCGACGGCTTCGCGCTCGCGGGAACGCGCGGCTCGGATGCGCACGACGAGATCGAGCCCGACCGGCGTCGCACGACCAACCGGGCCGGCGGCGTCGAGGCCGGTGTCACGAACGGCGAGCCCGTCGTTGCGCGCGCGGCGATGAAGCCGCTGCCGACGCTCATGCGACCGCTCCGCTCGGTCGACCTCGAGTCGGGAGAGCCGGGAGAGGCGCTCGTCGAGCGCAGCGACGTCCAGGCCGTCGAGGCGTTCGCCGTCGTCGCCGAGGCCGCCGTGGCCTGGGAGCTCGCCCGCGCGGCCCGGGAGAAGTTCGGCGGCGACGCGCTCGTCGACTTCGTCGGAGCGCACGCCGCCTACCTCGAGCGGATCGCATGGCCGCCCACGCGCTAGACAGGCACCTCGCACTCGTCGGGTTCATGGGCGCGGGGAAGTCGACGCTCGGCCCGCTCGTCGCGGAGCGGCTGGGCCGGCCGTTCGTCTCGGTCGACGAGGTCGTGGAGCAGCGGGTCGGCGAGTCCGTTGCGGAGGTCTTCGAGCGGCACGGCGAGGCAGAGTTCCGGCAGCGCGAGGAGGAGACAGCCGCCGACGTGCTCGCCCGCAGGCCGCTCGGCGTCGTCGAGGTCGGCGGAGGAGCGCTCGGATCGGAGAGAACGCGAGCGACGCTCGCCGCGCACGCGCTCACGGTGCACCTGGAGACGTCGCCCGACGAGGCCTGGGAACGCGTCGCCGGCAGCGGCCGCCCGCTCGCCCGCGACCCCGAGGCCTTCCAGGCTCTTTTCGAAGAGCGGAGGCCGCTGTACGAAAGCGCCGATGCGAGCGCGACGGACCTCGACGGGGTCGTCCTCGCGGCAGCCGGAGTTCACTTCGCACCACATCGAGAGTTGAACGCCGCCGCCGTGATCGCCGACGCCCACGTCGCCGAGGTCCACGCGATCGATGCGACGCGAACGGTGCCACGAGGCGAAGCGGCCAAGACCCTCGCGGAGGCCGAGCTGCTCTGGCGGGCGCTCACCGTCGATCGCGGGGCGACGCTCGGCGCGATCGGCGGAGGCTCGACGACGGATCTCGTCGGCTTCGTCGCGGCCACCTACCTGCGCGGGGTCGACTGGATCGCGGTGCCGTCGACGTTGGTCGGCCAGGTCGACGCGGCGATCGGCGGGAAGGTCGGCATCGACCTGCCCGAGGGGAAGAACCTCGTCGGCGCGTTCCACTGGCCGTCCCGAACCGTGATCGACCCGACGCTCCTCGAGACACTGCCCGAGGAGGAACGGCGCAACGGTCTCGCCGAGGTCGTGAAGACTGGCCTACTGCTCGGCGAGCCGCTGTGGGAGCTCGGCACGTACGCGCAGGTGCGCACGTGTGCCGCGTACAAGTCGGGGATCTGTCTCCGCGACCCCTTCGACCGCGGCGATCGGGCGCAGCTCAACCTTGGCCACACGTTTGCGCACGCGCTCGAAGCTGCGTCCGGCTACACACTTCCGCACGGCCGAGCCGTCGCGCTCGGACTGCTCGCCGCCTGCCGCCTCTCGGGTCTCGACGACGAGGCCCGCGTCGTCGAGCGCGTGCTCGCGCCTGCTCCGGTGGCCGTGGACCGCGATACAGCCTGGGCAGCGCTACAACGGGACAAGAAGGCGGTCGGCGGCGCGATCCATCTCGTCCTCCTCGAGATGCCGGGTCGACCGGGTGTCACGTCCGAGATCGAGCCCGCCCGCGTCCGCGCGGCTCTCGACGCACTCATCGCGTAGGGTCACGCCGTGCGGATCGCGGTGCTGAACGGAGCCAATCTCGACATGCTCGAGCATCGCGACCCCGCCCTCTACGGCGGCCTCAGCCTCTCCGAGCTCGAGACGAAGATCTACCAGTGGGCGCTCGAGCGCCAGTGCACCGCGCGCTGCCGGCAGACGAACAACGAGGGTGAATACATCGACTGGTGCCACGAGGCGCTCGAGTGGGCGGACGGCATGGTCGTGAATCCCGGGGCGTGGGCGCACTACTCGTGGGCGATCCGCGATGCGCTCGAGCTCTTCAGCGCGCCTGTCGTCGAGGTGCACCTGTCGAACATCGCGGAGCGCGAGGAGTGGCGGCGGTTCTCGGTCGTGGAGGACATCGCCGCTGCACGTTTCATCGGCAAAGGCCCCGACGGCTACCGCGAGGCCCTCGCATACATCGTCGGAAGCAAGGCATGACGCGCGTCGAGCGGCTCGCAGCGTTGCTCGAGGAGCCACTCCTCGTCGCGGGGCCGCCGTACGTCCTCGGCGGGCAGGCCAACGTCCGTTACCTCACGGGTCTCAACAGCTCGAACGCGGCGGTGCTCGTCGATCCGGGCGGTGCAGCGACGCTGTACACGGACTTCCGCTACGCGAGCCGCGCCCGCACACTCGAGGGGTTCGAGGTCGTTGAGACGGCCCGCGGGCTCATCCCGGCAGTCGGCGAGCTGCTTGCGGGGCGGCGGATCGGGTTCGAGGAGCAGCATCTCCCGCACGCGCTCTATCGAGCGCTGGTCGACACCGGTGTCGACGCGGTGCCTGTCAGCGGGCGGGTGGAGTCGCTCCGCGCGGTCAAGGACGACGAGGAGATCGCGCGGATGCGTCGCGGCGCGGCCCTCTCCGACGAGGTCTTCGCGGCGCTCGCGCAAGAGCGGTTCTCCGGGCGCAGCGAGCGTGAGCTCGCGTGGTGGATCGAGCGCGGCTTCCGCGAGGGCGGCGCCGAGGGAGTCTCCTTCGAGGCCGTCGTCGGAGCGGGTGCGACCGCGGCGTCGCCGCACGCGGTCCCCGGTGACGCGCCGATCGAGCCGGGTGTCCTCGTCGTCGTCGACGCCGGCTGCCTGCTCGACGGCTACTGCTCGGACTGCACACGCACGTTCGCCGTCGGTGAGATCTCCGAGCGACTGCACGAGCTGTACGGGCTCTGCCTCGAAGCCCAGCTGGCGGGTCTCGACGCCGTTGCGCCGGGTGTCCACGGTCGTGATGCGGACGCTGCGTCGCGCACGCTCATCGAGGGGCGCGACCTCGGCTGGGCGTACGGGCACGGCATGGGACACGGCGTGGGTCTCCAGATCCACGAGGCGCCGACGCTGCGGCCCGAATCGACGGACGTGCTCGCGGCGGGAAACGTCGTCTCGGTCGAGCCGGGGATCTATATCCCCGACGAGGGTGTCGGGGTGCGCATCGAGGACCTCGTGCTCGTGACCGAGGACGGCCGTGAGCGGCTCACGCGGTTCACCAAAGAGCTCGTCACGGTCGCCTGACTACACTGCCGCCGCTGGCATGGCCGAGACCGTCAACACGAATCAGTTCCGCAACGGGATGCACATCGAGATCGACGGCACCGTCTGGCGCATCGTCGAGTTCCAGCACGTCAAGCCCGGCAAGGGCGGCGCGTTCGTGCGGACGAAGCTGAAGGCGCTCGAGGCGGGCTCCGTCGTCGACCGGACGTTCCGCGCGGGGGAGAAGTTCGCGCGCGTGCACACCGAGGTGAAGAACGTCCAGTACCTCTACGACGACGGTTCCGAGGCCCATTTCATGGACGAGCAGACGTACGAGCAGTTCGGGCTCCCGCACGCCGAGGTCGCGGACGAGCTCGCGTACCTCCCGCCGTCGAGCTCGGTGCAGATGCTCCAGGTCGACGGCAAGCCGTCGGGCATTCAGCTCCCGGCCTCGGTCGAGCTGACCGTCACTCAGACCGAACCCGCAGTCCGTGGCGACACGGTCACGAACGTCTCGAAGCCGGCCACGCTGGAGACGGGCGCGGTCGTCCAGGTGCCGCTGTTCGTCGACATCGGCGAGCGCATCAAGGTCGATCCCCGCGAAGGTCGCTACATCAGCCGCGCCTGACCTCGCTCGTTCCGGTGCCTCGGTAAGGTCCACCCGTGCCGAAGCTGGTCGACACGACGATCCGCCTGCTCTCGCAGGAGCCGCTCGCCGGGAAGCTGCCGACCGCCGAGGTCCTGCGGGTCGCGGAGATCCTCGACGGAGCGGGATTCGCGTGCCTCGAGGTGTCGGGAGGCGGCGTGTTCGACGCAACCGTCCGCCGGCGTGTCGAGAGCCCGTGGGAGCGGATCCGTGCGATCAAGGCACGGGTGTCGACGCCGCTCGGGATCGCGCTCCGTGGTCGGTTCCTCGTCGGCTCGCGTCCGGTCAGCGGCGACATCGTCAGTCGCTTCGTCGCGTGCGCTGCGGAGAACGGGATCGACGTCTTCAGGCTGCACGACCCGCTCAACGACGTCTCGAACCTTCGGGAGGCGGGCGCGGCCATCACGAGTGCCGGCGGCGCGTTTCACGCAGGTCTCGTCTACAGCCCGGGCCGCACCGGCGAGTCCGACATGCTCGTCGAGCAAGCCCGGAAGCTGCCCGATCTCGGCGCGACCCGCGTCCTGGTGAACGACCCGACCGGCGCGCTCGTACCGCACAAGGCGCAGGCGCTCGTCACCCGGCTCACCGAGGCGAGCGGGCTTCCGGTCGGCTTCTACGTGCAGGGATCGGCAGGCGTCGGGCTCGCTTCGGCCCTCGCGGCGGTGGACGCGGGGGCGGATCTCATTGCGACGGCGGTCTACCCGCTCGCGCTGACGCTCCATCGGGTGTCCGGAGAGTCCGTAGCGGAGTCGCTCGACGGCCTCGGCCATGCGACCGGGCTCGAGGTGGCGAAGCTCTGGGAAGCCGCCGACCTCATCGACGAGTTCATCGGGGACGAGCCCGTCGCGCAGATCGCCCCGCGGATTGCGGTTCGCGCGGCCGAGTACGACCTCCCGGCAGGCCTCGTAGCCGCGCTCGAGGTCCACCTGCGCGCGCACGCGGCCGCCGACCGCCTGCTCGAGGTGCTCGAGGAGGTCGGTCGTGTCCGCGCGGAGGCGGGCTGGCCTCCGCTCGCTGCGCCGATCGGCCAGATTCTCGCGTCACAGGCGCTGCTGCACGTCCTCGAGGCGCGGCGCTACGGCTCCGTCATCGACGAGTTCCGCGAGCTCGTCCAGGGCGGCTACGGCGAGACACCCGAGTCGGTCGACGAGACGGTCCAGCGTGCCGTCGATCTCCTCGCGCCGCCACATCCGGTCGAGGAGCCCGTGACCACGGAGGACGTGCGGGAGCAGGCCGAGGGTCTCGCGGCGAGCGAAGAGGAGCTCGTCCTCATCGCAATGTTCGGCTCGGACGCCGAGGAACTGCTCAAGGTCGTCCGTGGCCGGCACTCGCGCGACTCGGTGCTCATCGCGGAGGACGCGGACGCCGAGCGGGGCGAGCGCATACGCGAGCTCGTGAAGATCGTGCAGGAGTCGGGCGTGGGGGAGATCGAGATCGAGGACGAGGGAATGCGCGTGTCGGTGAGACGCGCCGACGAGCCCGGCCCCGCGCTCGCCGTTCCCGTGGGCGCGAGCGTCGAGCCCGTCGAGACGCCCGCGACGGCGGAGGCAGCCGCGGCTCTGGACGGGATCGTCCGCATCGAGTCGCCGATGGTCGGTGTCTTCTATCGCGCGTCGGTCCCCGGTGCGCCGGCGTTCGTCGACGTCGGGGACACGGTGGTGCCGGGCCAAGTGCTCTGCATCCTCGAGGCGATGAAGCTCTTCAACGAGCTGAAGGCGGAGATCGCAGGCGTCGTCAAGGCGATCCATGCCGAGAACGCCCAGGCGGTCGAGTATGGCGAGCTTCTCTTCGAGCTCGAGCCCGTTCCCCAGGCGCCCGTCGTCTAGGAGCAGACGTGTTCGACCGCGTGCTCGTCGCAAATCGAGGCGAGATCGCCGTGCGCGTGATCCGCGCGCTGCACGAGCTCGGGATCGAGGCGGTCGCCGTCTACTCGACCGCCGACCGCGACACGCTCCACGTCGAGCTCGCGGACCAGGCGGTCTGCATCGGTCCCCCGTCTGCGACGGACAGCTACCTGCACATTCCGAACGTCGTCGCCGCCGCCGAGACGACGGGCTGCGACGCCGTGCATCCGGGCTACGGGTTCCTCGCGGAGAACGCGGAGTTCGTGCGGGCATGCGACGACAACGACGTCGTGTTCATCGGGCCGCCTGCCGAGGTCGTCGAGCAGATGGGTGACAAGGTGCGAGCGAAGGAAGCGATGGCCGCGGCAGGCGTCCCGCTCGTGCCGGGCTCGGACGGCACGGGCGGGCTCGACGCGCTGCGGGCTGCCGCTGCGGCTGCCGGGTTCCCGGTCCTCCTGAAGGCTGCGGCCGGAGGCGGTGGGAAAGGGATGCGAGTCGTCGCCGGCGAGGACGAGCTCGACCGCGCGTTCTCGGCCGCGACCGCCGAGGCGGACGCAGCCTTCGGCGACGGCGCGGTGTACGTCGAGAAGCTCGTCTCGCCCGCCCGTCACGTCGAGATCCAGGTGCTGTGCGATGCCGCCGGAGCCGTGCTCACGCTCGGCGAGCGCGAGTGCTCGATCCAGCGGCGCCACCAGAAGCTGATCGAGGAATCGCCCTCGGCGGCTCTCGACGCGAGGACGCGCGACGAGATGGAGGCTACGGTCGCGCGCGCATGCGAGGCGATCGGTTACCGCAACGCCGGCACCTTCGAGTTCCTCGTCGGCCCGGACGGCGCGTTCCACTTCATCGAGGTGAACTGCCGCCTCCAGGTCGAGCACCCCGTCTCCGAGCTGGTGACCGGGATCGACATCGTGCGTGAGCAGATCCGCATCGCCGCGGGCGAGCCGCTCGCCGCGACCGGCCGCGCGGCGCGACGTGGCCACGCGATCGAGATGCGCATCAACGCCGAGGACCCGGCGCGTGGCTTCCTTCCGGCGCCCGGCACGATCACGCACCTCGAGCTGCCGCTCGGCCCGGGCGTTCGCGTGGACACCGCCGTGCGGACCGGATCCGAGATCCCTCCCTACTACGACTCGTTGATCGCCAAGGTCATCGTCTGGGACGATGCGCGCGCGACGGCGATTGCCCGCGCCGAGCGCGTGTTGCGCGAGCTGTCCGTCGACGGCATTCCCACCACCCGTGACCTTGCGCTCGACGTGCTCGCCTCGCCGGAGTTCCGCAGCGGGGACTATTCGACGTCAACGCTCGCCGACCTCGAGCATCGCCTCCCGTCACTAACGTCGCCGTGAAGCGCGCGACGAGCAGGAAGGCGGCGCGGCGACAAGCCCTGTACCTCCTCTACCAGTGGGATCTCACGGGCCAGGAGCTCGCTTCGCTGTACGAGGGAGAGCCGGACGAGTTCGCGCGCTCGCTCGCCGATGCGGTCTCGCAGCGCGCGGAAGCCCTCGACGTCCGCATCACGGACGCGTCTCCCGACTGGCCCGCCGACCGCCTCGGGACGCTCGAGCGCAATATCCTGCGCATCGGCGTGTACGAGCTCGAGGAGGAGACGGTGCCGCGCGAGGTCGCGATCAACGAGGCGGTCGTGCTCGCGAAGCGCTACGCGTCCGAGGACGCCGCGCGCCTCGTGAACGGCGTGCTGGGTCGCATCGCGCGCGAGGAAGCCGCATGACCTCTCCCGTCGACGATGCACTCGCCCGCGCGGAGGAGCTCCTGGTCACGCTCAACGCGAAGCGCGAGGAGCTCGAGCGCCTCGCCACGGCGGAGGACGTGGACGGCGACGCTGCGGTCGACCTGATCGGAGAGCTCGCGGAGCTCGCGCGTCAGATCGAGGCCGAGCTGACGCGCGCGCGAGGCCTTGCCGATGCGGCCGGCTGACGAGCTCCGCGACACGGTCGACGAGTACCTCGCCGCGCACTCGTTCACATCCGATCTCGGCGAGCTGGCCGAGACGATGCGCTACCCGCTCGAGGCGGGCGGCAAGCGGATCAGGCCGGTGCTGTGCCTCGCCGTCGCCGAGGCGGCAGGAGGCTCGGTCGAGGATGCCCTTCCCGCGGCCGCGGCGCTCGAGCTCGTGCACACGTTCTCGCTCGTCCACGACGACCTGCCCGCGCTCGACGACGACGACGAGCGGCGGGGCCGCCCGAGCGCACATGTCGCGTTCGGTGAGGGGGTGGCGCTCCTTGCAGGCGATGCCCTTCTCGCCGAGGCCCTGCGCCTCGCACTGAGCTACGAGGCCAGCGACGTCGCCCGCGAGCTCGTCGACGCAACCCTCGGGATGATCGGCGGCCAGTTCCGCGACATCACCGGCGACGACTCGGATCTCGCGTCCGTGCACCGGCTGAAGACCGGCCGGCTCTTCCTCGCCGGAGTGCGCATGGGCCTCGAAGTGGCGGGCGTCTCGGAATCGGAACGGGCATCGTGGCTCGCGTTCGGGGACGAGGTGGGGCTGCTCTTCCAGGTCGTGGACGACCTCCTGGACGGCGACGGGTACGTCGAGCGTCTCGGCGTCGACGGCGCCGGGCAGCTCGCGCTCGAGTCCGCCGGGCGCGCACGCGCAGAGCTCGACCGGGTCGATGCGGATACGAGCGTGCTTCGCGAGCTGGTCGACGTGCTCGCCGTCCGCACCGGTTGAGGGATGCCGGTTGGGGGATAGACGCGGCCGGGCCTGCGGGTACGCTGTGGCCCGCTCAGAACAGACCAGGTCGGTGCGCGCTGCGGCCCTATCGCGCTTGCCGACCGTCTCTCTCCTCTTCCCATGTCGACCCGCCTTCGCAGCCGCCTGTTCCCGTTCGCTCTGGCGGTCGTGGTCGCCGGTACCGCGACCGGACCGGCGTGTGCGATCGTCGACGAGTCCAACCGAGGCCCGAACGCCGCAGTGCCTCATCCGACACGAGCCGAGCGCGCGGTCAAGGCCGCGTTGAGCACGGTCGGGACGCCGTATCGCTGGGGCGGTGAGTCGCCCGTATCCGGCTTCGACTGCTCCGGCCTCGTGCGCTGGGCGTATGGCCGCGTCGGCGTCGAGCTGCCGCACAACTCGTATGCGCTCTACAGCGAGGGCCGGCAGGTTCGCGAGTCACGGATGGAAGTCGGCGACGTCCTCTTCTTCGAAGGGCTGGGCCACGTCGGGCTCTATCTCGGAAACGGGCGCATGGTCCACTCGCCGGAGACCGGGCGCAACGTCGAGGTGGTCCGGCTCGAGACCACGAACTACGGCGCGCGGCTCGTCGGCGCGCGTCGCGTCGTGGCGAGCTGACGCTAGCCTCGCCGCGTGACGAAGAAGCGGCTCGACGTCGTCCTGGTCGAGCGCGGTCTCGCAGAGTCGCGCTCCCAGGCGCAGGCGCTCGTGCTCGCAGGGCTCGTCGTCGGCCACGACAAGCCGGGCGAGCAGGTGGCCGACGACGTCGAGCTCGAGGTCGAGCGGCCGCCACGCTTCGTCTCGCGCGGAGGCGAGAAGTTGCAAAGCGCGCTCGACGCGCTCGGGGTCGACCCGGCGGGTCGGCTCTGCGCCGACGTCGGCGCGTCGACGGGGGGCTTCACCGACTGCCTACTGCAGGCGGGCGCGACGCGTGTCGTGGCGATCGACGTCGGCTACGGACAGCTGCATCCGCGGCTCCGGTCGGATCCGCGCGTCATCGTGCTCGAGCGCGTGAACGCCCGCTCACTGACCGAGCTGCCGTTCGCGCCGGAACTGATCGTCTGCGACGTCTCGTTCATCTCCGCGACGAAGGCACTGCCGCCGGTGCTGGCGCTCGCAACGCCTGGCTGGGAGGCGCTCGTCCTCGTCAAGCCCCAGTTCGAGGCGGGGCGCAGCGAGGTCGCGAAAGGGGTCGTCCGCGATCCCGAGGTGCGACGGAGAGTGCTCATCGCGGTGATCGAGGCGGCGCGGGCATGGGATGCCGTGACGGTCGGCGTCGTAGACTCCGGCCTGCCCGGTCCGAAGGGGAACCGGGAGTTCTTCCTCCATCTCGTGCATCGACCCGGCGAACCGCATCCCGATGACTCAGACCGCCTCGTCGCCGAAGCCATTGGGTAAGGAAGCCAATGCGTAAGGCGGTCAGGCGGGCGGCGGTGGTGACGCACGGCACGCCGGGCCAGATCGGATCGGGGCTCGCACGGCTGCAGGCCGTCGCGCAGGACCACGGCGTGGAGCTCCTCTTTCCGGACGGGGAGGCCGAGAAGCACGGAGTGGACGCCAGCACGGACGCGGCCTCCGCGGACCTGGCCGTCGTGCTCGGCGGCGACGGCACCGTCCTGCGAGCGCTCACGCGCTTCCTCGGGACCGGCGTTCCCGTCATCGGCGTGAACTTCGGGCGGGTCGGCTTCCTGAGCTCGATGGGTCGTCGCGAGCTGGAGGCGGGCCTCGGACGCGTTTTCGCGGGCGAGTACGACGTCGTGGAGCTACCGACGCTCGAGCTCGAGCACCCGGACGGGCGTACCGTCGCGGTCAACGACGTCGTCGTCTCCAGCGCTTCGCTGGGGCGCATGATCGAGCTCGAGCTCGTCGTCGGCGGCGAGGAGCTCGGGCGTCAGCCGTGCGACGGGATCATCTGCTCGACGCCGTCGGGCTCGACCGCGTACAACCTCTCGAACGGCGGCCCCGTGCTCATGTGGGGGCTGGAAGCGATCGCGTTGACGTACGTCGCCGCCCACTCGCTGCAGGCGCGGCCGCTCGTCATCCCGCCCGGCGCCGATGTGATCGTCTGGAACCGCTCCGCGGATGTCGAAGCGGGCGTCCTCGTCGACGGCCACCGCGTCTCGACGCTCGGGAAGGCGGAGCGCGCGGTGATCAGGCTCGGCGAGGACCGCTCGCTGCTGGCGACGCTTCCGGAGGCGACCTTCGTGCGGCGCTACCGCCAGAGCTTCGCGTCGTAAACACGCGGGTCGGTGTTTGAGCTTCCCGGCTCCGAAGACACGGCCGGACATGTCGGCCCGCTCGGTGATTCGCTCGAGGTGTTCATCCGGCGCGAGGACGCCGAGCGCTTCATCGCGGAGGTGCGGGGCGACGATCCGGAGGTCGCCGCGAAGCTGCGGATCGAGGAGCCCGACCTTGAGGCGGGCGGGCTGAACTAAGCGCAGCGCCTTGCGTTGACTCTTCGCCCAAAGGGGTATGACAAATGTGGCGGGACGCATAAGGGTCCGCGCGCCATCAGTTCGTCAACGGAAGGGGAGACTCTTGGTACGTAAACGTCTGCTTTTGCCTGCGGTAGCCGCGCTCGCCGCTGTCGCTGCAATGGCGCTCGCATTGACATCGTCCGGCGCACACGCCAGCGCGACCCAGAACTACCTCGTCCTCTACAAGGGATCCGCCGTCCCGGCGGACGCCGCGAGCACCATCCAGCATGCGGGCGGCAGCCTCGTCTACAGCTACGGCCAGATCGGAGTGGCGCTCGCCCGCTCCGACAGCGGCACCTTCGCCGCGACACTGTCGGAGAACACGAAGATCGAGGGCGTGTCGGCAACCGAGAAATTCGCCACGAAACTCTCGGACGGGGGGTTCGACAGCACCGATGCACGTGACCCGCTGCCGGACAGCGCCCCAGCGACCGACTCCGACAACCTCTCCGGGCTGCAGTGGGACATGCGCCAGATCTTCACGCCCCAGGCGCACGCGATCACCGGCGGCAGCCCCTCCATCGTCGTCGGCGACATCGATACAGGGCTCGACTTTACGCACCCCGACATCGCTCCGAACTACTCCGCGGCGAACAGCGCCGACTGCTCAAGCGGCGCCCCGGCACCGCTCCTGCCCGGCAACGACATGGTCGGCCACGGTACGCACACCGCCGGCACGATCGCTGCCGCGTCGAATGGGACCGGCATCGTGGGGGTGGCACCGAACGTGAAGATCGCAGGCATCAAGTCCTCGACCGACGAGGGCTTCTTCTTCCCCGAGATGGTTATCTGCTCGTTCATGTGGGCCGCAACCCACGGCATCCACGTCACCAACAACAGCTACTTTGCCGATCCTTGGCTCTTCAACTGCCGTAACGACCCAGAGCAGCGGGCCATCTGGAATGCGGAGCGGCGGGCTATCCAGTTCGCCCAGCGGAACGGCGTCCTGGTCGTGTCCTCGATGGGGAACACCAGTGACGACCTCGCGCACCCGACGTTCGACGGCATCAGCCCGGACTTTCCGCCCGGCTCCGAGCAGGAGCGTGAGATCCGCAACAGTTGCGCCGTCGTCCCTGTCGAGGTCCCGGGAGTCCTCGGGGTGGCAGCCAACGGCAACCTGCGACTCAAGTCCTTCTACTCGAGCTACGGCATTGGCGTCACCGGCGTCATCGCCCCGGGCGGCGACTCGATCCTGCAGGTGACGCCCGAAGCACCGAATGGGCGCGTCCTCTCGACGTACCCGGCTACCGCGGCCTGCCTCCGGCAAGTGGTCGATCCCTCTACGGGAGCCAAGTACTGCTACCTGCAGGGAACGTCCATGGCCTCGCCGCATGTCGCCGGCGTAGCCGCGCTCATCCAAAGCAAGTTCGGCGGAATCTCGCCTGGTGCGGCCACGTCGAAGATTCAGCAGAGCGCTGACCCCATGCCGTGCCCGGACATCTCGATATACGCGCCCTTCCCCCGACCGGGTGGGGAGCCCCAGTCGTGCGAGGGCGGCCCGGCCTACAACTCGTTCAACGGATTCGGGCAGGTGAACGCGCTCAGAGCGGTCTCCTGAACGGAATCTCCGATCAGCGTGAGAGGGGCCTGCGTATGCGGGCCCCTCTCCTCTACCGGCGAGACGTTCCCGGTGTACATCCGTTGGTACGCGGAGGGCGATGTGGACGGTGCTGCCGAAGTCTGCGTTGTGCCCTTTGTTGTGGTCCGGGACGGCGTGGAGATCCGCCTGCCCGATCACGACGCCATGCGCGAGCATTTGGCAGCGGTGATGGAGGGGTTCCGCACGTCCGGTGTCGCAAGGTGGGAACGAATCGAAACCGACCTCAACGAACTCGGTGATCGCACCATCTTCGCAACCGTGCGCTGGCATGGACTCGATGCGGAGGACGAACTAGTCCGCGAGATCAGCACGACCTACCACATTGATAGAAGACCCGACGGCTTCCGCTTCGTGTCGTACACCAATCACTTCACCAGCGCACCGGGCCAGTAGTCCGCGCGCGGCATGTCAGTATCTGCCGCCATGAGTGATGCGGTCGTCCCAGAGCAGCTCCCGGAAGAGCAGCAGAGTCCTCGCACGGCCTCTTCGACTCCCCGGCGCATCGCTGCCCTTCTGACTCCCCGGCGCGTCGCTGCCGTCATCGCTCTTGTACTTCTCACTGTCCGCCTCAGACGGCACCTCCGGTACGCGCGACTTGTCATCACGCACAGGCAACGGCTGAGGCTCGCCCTTACCGTCCTGGTATTTCTGCGCCAACTGCGTCAGGGCAGGATCCTGGGTCGCTAAGTCGAGTCCCCGCCGCCGCCCAGCGCCGGCGACCAGGCCCCGACGCCGGAGCACCTCGCGAGGCGGAGGGGGGTTGTCACCGGCACGCGAGCGGGAGTCGCTGCTCGCAGGACTGCGCGAGGGACGGGTGGCAACGAAGGACGGTGCGACCTTCCTCGCGGTCTTCGAGGAGTGGCAGGCCAGCCGTGAGATTTCGGAGCAGACGCTCCAGCACGAGGCGCGCGTCTTGCGCCGCTACCTGTCGGAGCGCTCGGGGCGGCGCATCCAGGACGTGACGCCTTCGGACCTCGCGCGGATTCTGCGGGGGATGCGAGGGCGCTACTCCTCGTGGACGCAGGTTCACGCGTACAAGGTTCTCGTGGGCGTCTTCGCGCTCGCGACGAGACGCGGACTGCTCAGCCGTAACCCGCTCGATGGGCTGAGCCCCGCCGAGCGGCCGAAGCAGCGAAACCAGCGCGAGGTCGCGCGGCTCGACGCGGCGTCGCTGGAGCAACTCGTCGCGGCGGGAGGGAACGAGCGCTGGCGCGCTGCTTTGTCCCTCGGGGCCTTCGCCGGACTTCGCGCGGGCGAGATCCGCGCAGTCCGATGGGGAGACATCGACCTCGAGGCCAACACGATCTCGATCACGCGCTCCGCGCTACCGAATGGACAGGTGAAGGCTCCGAAGAGTCAGGCAGGGATCCGGGTCGTTCCGCTTCTGCCGGGGTGCCGTCGCAGGCTCGTGGAGTGGAAGCTGAAGAGCCCGCGGACGGGCAGCGAGGATCTCATCATCGCTATGGCGGAGGGAAAGCCGACCGAAGCCACGAACCTGCGCCGCGCGATGAGTGAGGCGAAGAAGCGGGCCGCGCTCGACGTGGGGGAGGCGAGGCTCAGCCTGCACAGCCTCCGACACTCGTACGGGAGCATGGTCGCGACCAATCTCCAGCTCGCCCCGACGACGGTCGCGCAGCTGCTCGGTCACACCTCCGCCGAGTTCTCGATGCGGGCATACGCGAGGGACGCGCGCAGCGATGAGACGATCGTGGCCGACGTGCTGGAGCGGGCAGCCGTGGCGCAGGTCGGTTCCTGACTAAATCCTGACTAAGCCCCTCGATGAGCAGACAGTCAGCCTCCTGAAAAGCCCCGTTATGCGGGGCTTTTCTATGGGCTGTGTAGGGTGGCGCGTCTTGCTTCGTAGGCTCCGCATCGAGAACCTCGTCCTCATCCACGAGGCGGATCTCGCGTTCGCGTCCGGCCTGAACGCGGTTACCGGCGAGACCGGCGCGGGAAAGACGATATTCGCGCAGGCGATCGGGCTCCTCCTCGGCGCGCGAACCGACGCGTCGTCCGTCGGCTCCGACGGGACCGAGGCGTACGTCGAGGCCGAGCTCGACGTTCCGGATGGCTTCTTCGACGACGAGGAGCTGGCAGCGCTCGCCGAGCTTCGGCCCGAGGGCGAGGCCGGGCTCGTGATCGCGCGCCGCGTCTTCGGGGACGGGCGCACGCGTGCGTACGCATGGGGGAGAGCGGTCGCGCGGGAGGACGTCGCATCCGCCGCCGAGCGCTTGATCGCGATGTCCGGTCAGTTCGAGCAGCGCCGCCTTGCCCGCGGGTCGTTCCAGCTCGACGTGCTCGATGCGTTCTGCGGTGCCGAGCAGCTGGAGCGCCGGCGCGAGGCGAGCTCGGCCTGGCGTGAGCTCGTCGCCGCTCGACGGCACCTCGACGAGCTGACCCGGAACGCCGACGCCGTCGCCTTCCGGCTGACCGAGCTGCAGGCGCTCGTCGATGCAACCGCGGGAATGGAGCCCGGCGACGAGGCGGAGCTCCTCGCGCGTCGCGAGCGACTGAGGCACGTCGAGGAGCTCGCCGAGGCGGCGACCTCCGCCGTGGCGGCGATCGCGCCCGACGAAGGAGAGGGCGCCGCGTCACTCGCGGCTCTCGCCGAGCGGGCGCTCGCGCCGCTCGAGCGCATCGCGCCGGAGCTCGGCGCCAGCGCCGAAGAGCTACGCGACCTGGGAGTGAGGTTGCGCGAGGTCGGGAGCGACCTGCACCGCTTCGCCGCATCGCTGGACGCCGAGCCGGGGGCCCTCGAACGTGTCGAGGAGCGACTGCAGGCGATCGCCGATCTCCGGCGCCGGTTCGGCGGAGGGTCCTACGACGAGCTGCTGGCCCTGGCGGCGAGCGCCGACCGGGAGCTCGGCGCCACTGCCGAGGGTGGTGACCCCGTCGACGCCGCTCGGCGGACGGTCGGGGAGCACGAGGAGCGGGTCACAGCGCTCGTGGACGCCCTCCGCCGGCAGCGCGAGGACAACGCGAAGCGTCTCGCCCAGGCCGTCGCCGACGAGCTCGCGTCGCTCGGCATGGGCGAGGGCGAGTTCCTCGTCGAGCTTCGAGCGCGCGAGGCCGGGCCGACCGGAGGCGACGAGGTGACGTTTCTCATTCGCCCGAACGCCGGCCTCCCGTTCGCGCCGATCGCGGACACGGCATCCGGAGGAGAGCTCTCGCGCATCGCGCTCGCGCTCGCGGCGGTGGCCGGCGGCGAGACGCTCGTCTTCGACGAGATCGACGCGGGGATCGGCGGCGTGACCGCCCACGCGGTCGCAGCGACGCTGCAGCGCCTTGCCGAGCGCGCGCAGGTCCTGACCATCACGCACCTTCCGCAGATCGCAACCGTCGCGGACACGCACTTCCGCGTCGAGAAGGTGCCCGGCGACCCGACGCACACGCGCATCGAGGCGCTCGACGATCTGCTCCGTCGCGAGGAGATCGAGCGGATGGCGGGCGGCGCGGAGTTCATCGCGACGCTCACCGAAGGGTGAGGGCGACCCAAGGATCGCCTTCGCCCCTACGAGCACAATCGGGCGTTCCGATCTCGTAAGGGCGAGGCTTGCCTCGCCCCTCGTCTGTCCGACACGGTTGCCTGCTACGGTGAGACCCCGTGGCCAGGTACGTGTTCGTCACGGGTGGTGTCGTCTCCGCACTGGGGAAGGGCATCGTCGCCGCCTCGCTCGGCCGCCTCCTCAAAGCGCGTGGACTCTCCGTCTCGGCTCAGAAGTTCGACCCGTACCTGAACGTCGACCCGGGCACGATGAGCCCCTTCCAGCACGGTGAGGTGTTTGTCACCGAGGACGGCGCCGAGACCGATCTCGACATCGGCCACTACGAGCGCTTCATCGACGAGAACCTCTCGCGGAACGCCAGCCACACGGCCGGCGCGATCTGGGACTCCGTACTCCGCCGCGAGCGAAAGGGGGAGTTCCTCGGCGCGACGGTTCAGGTCATCCCGCACATCACGAACGAGATCAAGTCGCGGATCAGGCGCGCGGAGAAGGTCGCACCGGCGGACGTCGTCATCTCGGAGATCGGCGGCACGGTCGGCGACATCGAGTCGTTGCCCTTCCTCGAGGCGATCCGGCAGTTCCGGCGCGAGGTCGGCCCCGAGAACGTCGTGTACCTGCACGTGACACTTGTGCCTTTCATCGAGGCGGCCGGCGAGCTGAAGACGAAGCCGACGCAGCACTCGGTGAACGAGCTGCGCCGGATCGGCATCCATCCCGATGTCGTCGTCTGTCGCTCGACGGGGCCCCTGTCCGACGACATCCGCGAGAAGATCGCACTGTTCGCCGACGTCGACAGCCACGCGGTGATCGGCTGCCCGGACGTGCCCGACGTCTACCTCGTTCCGGAGGTGCTCCAGGCCGAGGGTCTCGACACGCTCGTGTGCGAGAAGCTCGCGCTCGACGGTCCCCCGGCCGACCTCGGCGAGTGGGGCGAGCTCATCGAGCGCACGCGCGAGCTCCGCGAGGACGTCGAGATCGCGCTCGTCGGCAAGTACGTGAAGCTCCACGACGCGTATCTCTCGGTGCACGAGGCCCTGAAGCACGCAGGCGTTCACGCGGGTTGCCGGGTGCACGTACGCTGGGTCGACGCCGAGAACATGTCCTACGAGGAGGCAGTGCACGAGCTCGAGCAGGTCGACGGCGTCCTCGTCCCGGGCGGCTTCGGCTCGCGCGGTTGGGAGGGGAAGATCCTCGCGTGCCGTGTGGCGCGCGAAGAGGAGATCCCGTACCTCGGCATCTGCCTCGGCATGCATGTCGCGGTGTCCGAGTTCGCACGGCACGTCTGCGACATGGAGGGTGCGAACTCGACCGAGATGGACCCCGAGACCCCGTTCCCGGTCATCGACCTGCTCCCCGAGCAGAAGGAGATCGAGGACCTCGGCGGCACGATGCGCCTCGGTGCGCAGGCGGTCGAGATCGAGGAGGGCACGCGTGCGCGCGACGCGTACGGCGAGCCGGTCATTCACGAGCGGCACCGGCACCGCTACGAGGTGAACAACGAGCTGCGCCAGCGGATCGTCGACGGAGGTCTCGTCGTCTCCGGGACGTTCCAGGACGGCCGCCTCGTCGAGATCGTCGAGCTACCCGAGCACCCGTGGTTCGTCGCGAGCCAGTTCCATCCCGAGTTCAAGTCGCGACCGACAAGGCCCGCGCCACTCTTCCGAGAGTTCGTCGGCGCGGCGCGCGAGCGGGCGCGGTCGCGTTCGGCCGTGCGCGCCGCCGCGCTCTAGCCGCGGACGACGACACCCTCGGACGGGGCAAGCGCGAGACTGCCGGCAACCTGCTCGCCGTCGCGCTCACGCGTTGTCGAGATCGCGATCGCGCCGGCTACGCCGGCGACCTCGATCGGAACCGCGCCGAGGTTCACGGCGACGACGCAGTCGTCCCCGCGCCGCCATGCCCAGGCGCCGGCGGGTGCAGCCAGCTCCGCATAGGCGCCGGAGCGGAGCGCGGGAGTCGCGCGCCGCAGGGCTATCAGGTCGCGTGTGAAGGCCAGCGTCGAGCCAGGATCGGCGCGCTGGTCCTCGACGTTGCGGCTCGTGTCGGCCAGAGGCAGCCACGGCTCGCGCCAGTCGCCGCCGGCCTCGGTCCACGGCATCGGCGTTCGGCCCGGGTCGCGCGACGGCGTGGCACAGTCGACGATGCGGTCGTCCGGCACGGCGCCCGACTCGAGCGCGAGCTCGTCCCCGTAGTAGAGGCACGGCGTGCCGCGGAGGCCGAGCAGGATCAGGAGCGCGCAGCGCGCGCGGGCGTCGTCTCCGTTCGCCCAGCGTGTCGCGAGACGGCCGATGTCGTGGTTCGAGCCTGCCCAGCACGGCCAGGCGTGGGCGGGGAGCGCCATCTCGATCTCGGAGACGACGCCTCGCATCTCGTCGGCGTCCAGAGCCGCGTGCGTGAGCATGAAGGCAAAGGCGAGGTCGAGCTCGTCGTCGCGCGCGCCGAAGTAGCCGGCCCACTGCTCCACCTCGAGCGAGTACGCCTCGCCGAGGAGAAGCCTCGGAGGGTCGTACGTCTTTGCCAGCACGCGCCACTCGCGCAGGATCTCGTGCGTCTCCGGCCTGAACATCGAGTAGCGCCTGCGCATGCCGAGCCCGGGGATCACGGGGTCGTCGCGCAGCTCACCGTCCTTGATGATCGCGTGCGCCACGTCGATGCGGAAGCCGGCGATGCCGCGGTCGAACCAGAACCGGAGAATGCGTTCGAACTCCGCCCGAACCTCGGCGTTCCACCAGTTGAGGTCGGGCTGCTCGGGCGCGAAGTTGTGGAGGTAGTAGCGGCCGCGCTCGGCGTCGAGCGCCCATGCCGGACCGCCGCCGAAGATCGACTCCCAGTTGTTCGGTATTTCGTCCGACCAGACGTAGAAGTCGGGGCGCTCGCGGAACCACGGATGCTGGTCGGACGAGTGGTTCGGCACGAGGTCGAGCACGACGCGAATCCCACGCAACGATGCCTCGGCGATGAGCCGGTCGAGGTCGTCGAGCGTTCCGAGATCGGGGTGGATCCCGGTGTAGTCGGCCACGTCGTAGCCCCAGTCGACGTTCGGCGAGGGATGGATAGGGTTGAGCCAGAGGGCGTCGACGCCCAGCCACTCGAGGTACTCCAGCCGGTCGGTGATTCCAGCGAGGTCGCCGATCCCGTCGCCGTTCGCATCGGCGAACGAGCGCGGATAGGCCTGGTACAGCACGGCGTCCCGCCACCATGGCTTGCTCATCGGAGGCGGGAGCTTAGTGCCAGCCCAGGATGCGCCAGCCTAGGATGCTCTTGTGCAGCAGGCTCTTACGTCGCGTACGGTCGACCTCTTCCTCGAGCTCTGCGCGCTACCCAGTCCCTCCGGCAGCGAACGCGCCGTCGCAGACCGCGTGACTGCGTACCTGACTGAGCTCGGGCTCGCATGGGACGAGGATGACTCGGCCGCGCGGCTGGACGGCGACACGGGCAACGTGTACTGCCGCATCCCGCCGACGAACGGCGCGGGTGGCACGCCCGTCTTCCTCTGCGCGCACACGGACACGGTCCCGCCCGAGGCGGCGATCGACCCGGTCGTCGGCGAGGACGGCGTCGTCCGCAACGCCGGAGGCACGATCCTCGGCTCCGACAACAAGGCTGCAGTCGTCGCGATGCTCGAAGCCGTGCGCCGCGTGCTCGAGGAGGGGCGCGAGCATGCGGGGCTGGAGCTCGTCTTCACGCCGCAGGAGGAAGTGTCGCTCCGCGGCGCCGACGCGTTCGACCACACGCGGCTCGTGGCGACCACCGGCTACGTCTACGACCAGGCCGCGTCGATCGGCGAGATAATCCTCGGCTCGCCGCACGCGCGGCTCCTCGACTTCCGCTTCCATGGCAGAGCGGCGCACGCAGGCATGTACCCCGAGGACGGACGCTCGGCGATCGCGGCTGCGTCACGTGCCATTGCCGACTTCCGGCTCGGCCGCATCGACGAGGAGACGAGCGCGAACGTCGGCGTGATCACGGGAGGCACGGCGCGCAACGTCGTGCCCGAGTGGTGCTCGTTCATCGCAGAGGTGCGCTCCCACGACGAGACCAAGGCCGTCGCCTTGGCGCGCGAGATGCTGGAGAGTGCCGCCTTCGCCGCGAGCCTCGCCGACTGCGAGGTGGAGTCGGAGGTGCGCCCGAGCTTTCCCGGCTACCGCTTCCGCGAGAACGACGAGCACGTGCGTCTCGCTGCAGCTGCGCTCGAGCGCTGCGGCCACACGCCCTCGTACGCGCTTTCGGGTGGTGGCGCGGATGCGAACGTCTTCAACGCGCGAGGCCTGCAGTGCTTGAACCTCGCGAACGGGATGATGGAGATCCATACGCCCGACGAGCACATCGCGGTCGCCGACCTCGAGGGCATGGTCGACGTCACCCTCGCGCTGATCGACGTCGCGCGCGAGGCACGTCCTCTCAGCTGACCGAAGCGATCAGGTCGAGGTTGGCAACCTCGCCGGAGTCCAGCACTCGCCAGATCGACGCCATCGCGTCCTGAAACCGAGGCGTGCTCTGCGCAACGTCGATCTGGTCGGCATTGCGCCAGCCTTCGCCCAGGCTCACGAACCGTCGCGGATTCTCTCGATCGCGGAAGAGCATGAACTTCACGTCGGGAAACTCGAGCGCCAGGTGATCCGTGCTCTCCTGCCAGCGGCGCGTGAACTCCTCCTCGCGTCCTTCCTTCACAACCCAAACGCCTGATGTGTACACCGCGTCACCTCCAGTCGACGCCGGAAGTCTGAACGAGACTGATCTAGCGTTGCAGCCGTGGAGAACCGCAGGCTCGGTCCCGTCGTCGGGCTCGGGACGTACCGGACGTTCGAGGGGGACGTCGCGCGAGCGCGCGACGTCGTCGACGCAGCGCTCACGGCGGGCGTCACGAGCTTCGACTCGTCGCCGATGTACGGGTCGGCGGAGGAGGCGCTCGGCGGCGCGCTGCAAGGGCAGCGCGACGGAGCGACCGTCGCGACGAAGATCTGGACGCCCAGCGCGGAAGAGGGGCGACGTCAGTACGAGAGACAACGCGGGTTCTTCGGCCGGGTCGAGATCGAGCAGGTGCACAACCTGGTCGCCTGCGAAGAGCACCTGCCATGGCTCGAGGCGGAGCGCGACGCGGGCCGTATCGACCGCATCGGCGTCACGCACTGGAGCGCCGGCTCGTTCGCCGAGCTCGAGCAGGCCTTGCGAAGCGGACGCTTCGACACAGTGCAGGTGCCGCTCAACCCGGACGAGCGCGAGGCCGAGCGACGCCTTCTCCCGCTGGCCGAGGACCGTGACATCGCCGTCATCGTCATGCGCCCACTCGGAGGCACCGGCGCGCCGCTTCTGCGTCGCGCACCGCCGGACGACGACCTTGCGCCACTCGCCGAGTTCGGTATCGAGACCTGGGCACAGGCGCTCCTCAAGTGGATCCTCTCGGACCCGCGCGTCGATCTCGTCATCCCGGCGACCTCCCGCCCGGCGCGTGCGACGGAGAACGCGGCCGCCGGCTCGCCGCCGTGGTTCGGCCCCGACGAACGCACGTATGTCGAGCAACTCGCCCGTACCTGACTCGCCCGACGAAGAGCCTTGGCAGCGACCGCGCCGGCGAAGCCGGTGCGCTTTAGGAATCGTCGCGTTTTAGAGTCCGCGGGGGAGGATTCCGAAACTGCGGAGCAGATATCGTCCCGCGCGCCATGCGGATCGGCGTCGCGAAGGAGATAAAGCCGCAGGAGTACCGGGTTGCGCTGACGCCCGCGGGCGCGCGCGAGCTCGTGCTGAAGGGCCACGATGTTCTCGTCGAGGCCGGCGCCGGCGCCGGCAGCGCCTTCCCGGACGACTCCTACGAGCGCGCCGGCGCGTCGATCGTCTCGGTCGACGACGTCTGGTCGACCGCCGACCTCTTGCTGAAGGTCAAGGAGCCGATCGTGCGCGAGCATTCGCGCCTGCGCGACGGGCTCACGCTCTTCACGTACCTGCACATCGCCGCCGACGAGCCGCTGACCCGCGCGCTCGTCGAGTCGGGGATCACCGCGATCGCCTACGAGACGGTCGAGACCGATAGCGGCGCGCTACCGCTGCTCGCGCCGATGAGCGAGATTGCGGGCCGGCTGGCCGCACAGGCAGGTGCCGACCACCTCGAGAAGCCGAAGGGCGGCCGCGGGATCCTCCTGGGCGGCGTCGCGGGTGTCGCGCCGGGTCGCGTGCTCGTGGTCGGTGGCGGGATGGTCGGCTACAACGCCGCCGTCATCGCGCTGGGGATGGGCGCGCAGGTGACGATCCTCGAACGCTCGGTCGACCGGATGCGCTTCCTCGAGCAGATCCTTTCCGGACGCGTTCAGCTGCTCATGTCGTCCGCACTACAGCTCGAAGAGTCGATCAAGGACGCCGACCTGACCATCGGCGCCGTCCTCATTCCCGGAGCGCTGGCGCCGAAGCTGATCATGCGCGAGATGCTGCCGACCATGAAGGAGAGCTCCGTCTTCGTCGACGTGGCGATCGACCAGGGGGGCTGTGCGGAGACATCCAAGCCGACGACCCACGACGACCCCGTCTACACGATCGACGGCGTCATCCACTACTGCGTCGCGAACATGCCAGGCGCCGTGCCGATCACGTCGACGCGGGCGCTGACGAACGTCACGCTCCCGTACGTCGAGCAGCTCGCCGACCTCGGCCCGCTCAGAGCGATCGCCGCGAATCCGGAGCTCGCACGTGGCGTCAACACGCTCGCCGGCAAGCTCACGTACGCGGCGGTCGCCGAGGCGCACCGGATGGAGTACACACCGCTCGACGACGCGCTCGCCGCCAGCGTCGCCTGAGCTCGCGGCCGATCCTACGTCGCGGCGCGCTTCGACCTGCGGAAGAGCTTCCCGCCACCGCCGTCGGGGCTCGCCGGCGGGTGCGAGGACTCCTGCTTGTCCGGGTCCTTCGGCTTGCGCTCGGTCGGGAAGATCTTGATCACCGCCCACGTGATGCCCGCGGCGAGGCCGACGATTCCAGCGATGTAAGCGACGAGCAGCAGCAGGCCGAGGGCGTCCTCCAAAGCGGCCGTAGAATACCCGCGTGCCGCGGGCGTGCGTCATCGTGCTCGACGCCGTCGGCGCTGGCGAGTTGCCGGACGCAGGGGAGTACGGAGACGAAGGCTCCAACACCCTCGGCAATACCGCCCGCGCCGTCGGAGGCCTCGACCTGCCCAATCTCGAGGCGCTGGGCCTCGGGAACGTGATGCCGCTCGACGGCTGTCCGCCGCAGCCCGGCGCTCCGGCGGTCGCGGGGCGGCTGCTCGAGCGCTCGAAGGGCAAGGACACCACCACCGGCCACTGGGAGCTCGCGGGCGTCGTGACGCCGACCCCTTTCCCGACGTACCCGCACGGGTTCCCCGACGACGTCATCGACCCGTTCATGAACCAGACGGGCCGCGGCGTGCTCGGCAACAAGCCCGCCTCCGGCACGGAGATCATCCAGGAGCTCGGCGAGGAGCACCAGCAAACGGGCAAGTGGATCGTCTACACGTCGGCAGACTCCGTCTTCCAGATCGCGGCGCACGAGGAGACGATCCCGCTCGAGGAGCTGTACGACGGCTGTCGCGTCGCGCGGGAGATCCTCACCGGCCGTCATGCGGTCGGGCGCGTGATCGCGCGGCCGTTCGTCGGCGAGCCGGGGAACTACGAGCGGACGCCGAACCGGCACGACTTCTCGCTCGAGCCGCGGCGGCCGAACTACCTCTCGCTCGTCCGAGACGCGGGCAACACCGTCTACGGCGTGGGGAAGATCTCGGACATCTTCGCCGGCTGCGACATCGACGACTCGTTTCCGACGAAGTCCAACGTCGACGGGATCAACCGCACGATCGAGCTCCTCGAGAACATCGATCAGGGCCTCGTCTTCGTGAACCTCGTCGAGACGGACATGCTCTGGGGCCACCGCAACGACCCGGTGAACTTCCACCGCTGCCTCCAGGACTTCGACCGTCGGCTCCCGGACATCCTCGAGGCGCTTCAGACGGGCGACCTCCTCGTCATCACCTCGGACCACGGCTGCGATCCGACGACCGAGTCGACGGATCACTCGCGCGAGCACGCCCTGCTCCTCGCCTACGCCGCCGGGCGCAACGCTGCCGGGCGGATCCACGAGGAGGGGGAGTTCGCGGACGTCGGCTCGACGGTGAACGCCTGGCTCGGCGGCAAGTCTCCCGGCAAGCGCCTTCCGGGTCGTCCGATCGAGCTCTGAGGCGCTACGTCGGGTGCTCGCGCACGCGGGGCGTGACGAGCCCCGACTCGTAGGCGACCACGACGGCCTGCGTGCGGTCTCGGACGCCGAGCTTCGAAAGAACGCGGCTCACGTGCGTCTTGACCGTCTCGTCGCTCACGACGAGCCGCTCCGCGATCTCGCCGTTCGACAGGCCCTCGGCCACTAGCCGCAGCACCTCCGTCTCGCGCGGCGTGAGCTCCGACAGCGCGTCGGGGCGGCTCGGCAGGGTCGGTCGCAGGCGCGCGAACTCGGCGACGAGGCGACGGGTCACGCCCGGCGCGAGAAGGGCGTCGCCGGCCGCGACCACGCGGACGGCCTCGAAGAGCGTGTCGGCGGTCACGTCCTTGAGCAGGAAGCCGCTCGCCCCAGCGCCGAGTGCGTCGTAGACGTACTCGTCGAGGTCGAACGTGGTGAGCATGATCACCCGCGGCAAGCGCTTCCCGTTCGACGTCACCTGCCGCGTCGCCTCGATGCCGTCCATGACCGGCATGCGCACGTCCATCAGGACGACGTGCGGGCGTTCCTTGCTGCAGAGCTCCACTGCCTCCTGCCCGTCGGCGGCGGTTCCGACTACCCGGAAGTCCTCCTGCGTGCCGAGGAGCGCCCCGAATCCCGCGCGAACGATCTCCTGGTCGTCGACGACGGCGACACGGACGGTCATGCCGTCGCCTCCGGGATCGGCAGTAGCGCCTCGACGGCGAACCCACCGCCCTCCGCAGGGCCGGCGCTCAGCGTGCCGCCGACCATGATCGCCCGCTCGCGCATCCCGAGGAGGCCGTGACCGTCGAGATCCGGAGAGAGGACGCCCGGCCCGTGATCGCGGACGCGCAGACGAAGCGTGCTCGACGTGTATTCCAGGTCGACGTCCACGGCCGCCCCCGGTGCGTGGCGGCGGATGTTCGTCAGCGCCTCCTGCAGGATCCGGTACGCGCACAGATCGACGCCGGGCGGCAGCGTCGGAACCGCGCCCTCGAGCGTGAGCGTCACCGGAGTACCCGCTCCGCGGGCCGTCTCGACGAGCTCGTTCAGGCGGGCGAGGCTCGGTTGTGGATCTCGCGTCGCCTCGGCCTGCGCGTCCTCGCGGAGGACGCCGAGCAGCCGGCGCATTTCGGCGAGCGCGTCGCGCGCCGTCTGGCCGATCGCCTCGAAATGCGCGCGGCCTTCCTCCGGGAGCCCTTCGGTGGTCAGGCGGGCGCTCTCAGCCTGGACTGCGATCGCCGAGACGTGGTGGGCGACGACGTCGTGGAGGTCGCGTGCGATTCGAGCGCGCTCGCCCATCGCGGCCTGGTCCTGGAGTGTGTCGACCATCGCCTGGCGTGTCTCGTCCCGCTCGGCGACGACCTCGCCGCGCTGCCGGCGCGAGTCGCCAAGCGCCAGAGCCGCGACGACGACCATCAGCAGCAGGACCCCGGGGAACCCGGCGCCGGTGCCGTCGAACGGCTCGATCGCGTTCGCGAGGAACGGGAGCACGGGGAGCACCGACCAGCGCCTGCCGTAGGTGAGCGCGAACAGGTAAAGGACGCTGACGAGCCCGACGAGAGCCGCGATCGTGAGCGTGTTCCCCTCCGCGGAGAGCGCGAGGAGGACGCCGAAGACGATCGCGCCCGTCGCCCAGGCAAGGTGCCGTCTCGCGAGCGCCAGCGGGAGCGTCGCCAGCAGGTTCGCGATCATCGCCTCCGCGATCGCGTCTGCGTAGATCGTCACCTCGGCCATCGCGACGAGGGCGAGCCCGAGAGCGAGCGCCAGCGGCCCGTCGGGCCCGGCAAAGACGCGGCGGGCGTCCTTGGCGGTCCTGGCGGCGAAGTCGGCGAGCTCGTCGATCGGGTCGCGCGAGGTCGTGCTCATGAAGGCATTGTCGCCTTCAGGCACTCGATCCGCATCGGCCGCGACGGCGAGATCGCCCGTCCCCCGGCAGGGTGACGGCGATCCTCCAGGTCACCGTCGCGAGGGTCGGCAAAGACGGCTCCAGTGTGCGACGACAGGCGGGCCATGCGGTCGTACCGTCTCTGGTCATGAGCACGGCGATCGAGGCGCACGATCTCACGAAGCGATACGGGCGCACCCTCGCCGTCGACGGCCTGTCGTTCCGGGTCGAGGCAGGGCGCGTCACGGGCTTCGTCGGGCCGAACGGCGCCGGCAAGTCGACGACGATGCGTCTCGTCCTGGGACTCGACGCGCCCGACCAGGGCGACGTCCGCATCGCCGGCCGCCGCTATCGCGACCTGCGGTCGCCCCTCCGTGAGGTCGGCGCGCTGCTCGACGCCGGGGCGACGCACCCCGGTCGGCGCGCGCGGAGCCACCTGCTCTGGCTGGCGCGGAGCAACCGCCTGCCGTCCCGGCGCGTCGACGAGGTTCTCGACCTCGTCGGCCTCTCCGACGCTGCGCGCCGGCGAGTGGGAGGCTTCTCGCTGGGTATGGCCCAGCGGCTGGGGATCGCTGCCGCGATGCTCGGCGACCCGCCGGTTCTGCTCTTCGACGAGCCGATCAACGGGCTCGATCCCGACGGCATCCGCTGGATCCGCGGGTTTCTGCGCGAGCTCGCCGCCGAAGGACGTGCCGTGCTCGTCTCGAGCCACCTGATGGGCGAGCTCGAGGGCATCGCCGACGAGCTGGTCGTGATCGGTCGCGGGCGCCTGATTTCGCAGACGAGCGTCGGTGAGCTTCTGGCGTCACGTTCCGACGGACGGGTTCACGTCCGGACGCCGCAGGTCACGGAGGTCATGACCGCCCTTGCGAGTGCTGGTGGAACCGTGACCTCGACGGGGGCCGACGCGCTCGTCGTCACCGGCCTCGAGCCGGAGCGCATCGCCGAGCTCGTGTCCGAGCACGGGTTGCGTCTCGACGAGCTCTACCGGGAGCGCGCGTCCCTCGAGGATGCGTTCATCGACCTGACACGCGACGCGGTCGAGTACGTGGCCGAGCGGCCGGAGCGGCGGGGATCATGAGCACGGGTGCGCTTTCAGGAGTCGAGGCGCGCGCCGGTGCACCACAGGCACTCCGCTCCGAGTGGGTGAAGTTCCGGACCGTGCGCAGCACGTTCTGGGCGCTGCTCCTTCTCGCCGGGGTGTCCGTCCTGTTCACCTCCGTTCTGACCGGCGGGTCTTCCACCGAAGGCGGGAGCCCGGGCAATCGCGGCGACAACGACATCATCCTCGACAGCCTTGCCGGCATCTGGTTCGGGCAGATCGCGGCCGCCGTTCTCGCCGTGCTGGCGATCACGTCCGAGTACAGCACCCGGATGATTCGCACGACCTTCGCGGCGAATCCACGGCGGCGGACGGTGCTCGCCACCAAGGCAGTCGTGGTGACCAGCGTTGTGCTCACAGTCGGGCTGGCGACGAGCGCCGCCTGCTTCCAGATCGGCCAATGGCTCCTACGCGAGGGCGGGTTCAACTACGAGGGTGGCTACCCGGCAGTCACGCTCGCCGACGGCGACGCCCTCCGTGCGGTGGTCCTGAGCGGGGCCTACCTCGGTCTGCTCGCGCTCTTCTCGCTCGGCGTCGGTGCGATCGTCCGGCACACCGCCGCGGCAATCACCATCGTGCTCGCTGCCGTGCTCGCTCCTGTGATCGCAATCGGCTTCCTGCCCGAGAACCTCGCCGAGCCGCTCGAGAAGTTCTCGCTGATGGGTGCAGGCCTGTCGATGCAACAGACCTTCGAGCGCCCGGACAACATCCCGCTCGAGCCCGCACAGGGGCTGGCGGTCGCCACCGCCTACGGCCTCGTCGCTCTCCTCGTGGCCCTCGTGGTCATCGGGCGACGCGACGCCTGATTCGGCATCCGTCACGCTCGCATTCGGCATGATCGTCCGCGTGACGATTCGCGCAGCCGAGCTGATCGAGCGCAAGCGGAACGGGGAGGAGCTTTCCGAGGAGGACATCGCGGAGCTCGTCCTCGGCTATGCGCGCGGCGACATCCCTGACTACCAGATGGCCGCCTGGTGCATGGCCGTCTACTACAAGGGGCTCACGGGGCAGGAAACGCACGCCCTGACCGACGCGATGATCCGTTCGGGCGACACGATCGACGTCGCGGCCGCGCTCGGCAGGCGCGTCGTCGACAAGCACTCCACCGGAGGTGTCGGGGACAAGACCTCGCTTGCAGTCGCCCCCGTCGTCGCCGCCTGTGGCGTCCCGCTCGGCAAGATGTCGGGCCGGGGCCTCGGCCATACCGGTGGAACGCTCGACAAGCTCGAGTCGATACCCGGCTTCCGCGTCGAGCTGACCATCGAGGAGTTCCTTGCGCAGGTACGCGAGATCGGGGTCGCGATCATCGGCCAGACCGGAGATCTCGTCCCGGCCGACAAGAAGCTCTATGCGCTGCGCGACGTCACGGCGACTGTCGACATCGTGCCGCTCATCGCCTCCTCGATCATGTCGAAGAAGCTCGCCGCCGGCGCGCAGGCGATCGTGCTCGACGTGAAGGTCGGCGACGGCGCGTTCATGAAGAGCATCGACGACGCGCGCATCCTCGCGGAGCAGATGGTCGACCTCGGCCGCCGCGCCGGACGCGACGTCGTCTGCCTGCTCACCGACATGGACCAGCCCCTCGGCGCCGCCGTCGGAAACGCGCTCGAGGTCAGGGAGGCGGTCGAGACGATCGTGGGGGAAGGTCCCCCGGACCTCACGGAGCTCGTCCTCGATGCGTGCTCGCGGCTTCTGGCGTTGTCCGATCTCGGCATCGACGCCGTCGAAGGCCGCGCTCGAGCGGAGAAGGCGCTGACCGACGGGTCAGCTCGTGAGGTATACGAGCGCTGGGTTCGCGCCCAGGGCGGAGATCCGGACCTCGACGCGCTGCCGCGGGCGCCCGTCGTCCGCGAGGTCGTGGCGCCTCGGGCGGGCGTCGTCACGCGCCTCGCTGCGCTGCCGATCGGCATCGCAAGCCTCGAGCTCGGCGGCGGTCGTCGCACGAAGGACGACGAGATCGATCACTCCGTCGGCGTCGTCTGCAGCGCGAAGCGGGGTCAGACGATCGAGGCGGGCCAGGTGCTCGCGGACGTCCATGCACGGGACGAAGCCTCCGCCGAGGCCGCTGTTGCGGCCGTCCTCGGCGCCTACGAGATCGGAGACGAGCCGCCGCCCGTCCGGGGCATCCTTCTCGACGTCGTCGCCTAGATGCCCGAGCTCCCCGAGGTCGAGACGATCCGGTCGCAGCTTGCGCCACGCCTGGAGGGCCGAACGCTCGCCCGCGTCGAGATCCTCGA
This sequence comes from uncultured Gaiellaceae bacterium, assembly GCA_963787855.1. Lineage (GTDB taxonomy): Bacteria > Actinomycetota > Thermoleophilia > Gaiellales > Gaiellaceae > GMQP-bins7. The sequence continues at coordinate 129,783 of CAWBER010000013.1, read as the reverse complement.
CCCACGACTTACGCGGCCTCACGACCTCTTCGAGGTCGCCGAGGAGCTCGAGGGCGACCGCGTCATCGCGGTCGAGCGGCGCGGCAAGTACCTGCTGCTCCAGCTCGAGAGCGGATTCGGGCTTCTCGTCCACCTCCGCATGACCGGGGGCTTTCACTGGCAGCCGGTCTCGCACGAACGGGCGATTCTCGAGCTCGATGACGGCACGCGGCTCGTCTACCGCGACGTCCGTCGTTTCGGCACCTGGCTCGTCCTCGAGGGGCCTGAGCTCGAGCCGTACCTCGCGACGAAGAACGGCCCGGAGCCACTCGGGCCGCGGTTCACCGCGCGCTGGCTGGTCGAGCAGCTCGCGCGCCGGCGCGCTCCGCTCAAGGCCGTCCTCCTCGATCAGCGGGTCGTGGCCGGGCTCGGGAACATCTACGCCGACGAAGCCCTCTGGCGTGCCCGCGTGAGCCCACTGCGACCCGCGAACGAGGTCTCGTATGAGGAGATCGGCCGGCTGACCCGTGCCATTCGCACCGCGCTCCGTATGGGAATCGAGCGGCAAGGCTCCACGCTCAGCACCTATGCGAAGCCGGACGGGTCGTCCGGCTCGATGCAGGAGGAGTTCAGAGTGTACGGCCGCGACGGCGAGCCCTGTCCTCGCTGCCGCACGACGATCGCGAAGACACGGGTCGGGGGCCGCGGAACGTGGTACTGCCCGCACTGCCAGCCCCAATAGCTGTTGCACGCACAGACCGCCGCCGCGGGGCGGGCCTGCGGCGGCGGTCTTCGTCGGGAGAGTCGGGTCAGGCGAGGCGCGTCTTGCTGCGCTGGCTCGCCACCAGGAAGAAGCAGCCCGTGAGGAGGAGTGCTGCTCCCACGCCGCCCAGGCTCCCGATCATCGCGTCGCCCCAGTCGAAGCTGCTCGAGCTGGAGATGACGACGACGCGGTCGACAGACCCCGGCCCGCGGGTCTCGGCGCGGTTGTCCGGATGTGAGCTCGCGCCGGTCGTCTGGAGTGCGGATCTGTACGCGCCAGGCCCACGAGTCCCGGCGCGATCGTCAGGCCGCACCGCGACGTTCGTGGTCGGCGCCGCGACCCCCGTGCCGCGCACGGCGCGGTTGTCGGGATGGCTCGACGCGCCGCCGGCCTGCTGCGCCGCGATGCCGCCCGGGCCGCGAAGGCCTGCGCGGTCGTCCGGCGCCTGCGCCTGCGCGACGGGGACGAACAGCGCCGCCCCGAGTGCGATGGTTCCGATGAGCTTCGTCCGAGCGTTCATGTCGTCTCCCTTTCGTCTGGATCGCCCTCTGCGATCTCGTGGGGCGGAGGATCGGACGACCCGGCTAGGCCGGACCTAAGAGCGGGTAAAGGCCGCCTGGCGCAGTAGCGTCTGCTCGTGGAGTTCAGGGTCCTGGGGCCGCTCGAGGTGCTCGACGACCGGCGGCTACTCGATCTCGGCGCCCCCCGGCAACGGGCGCTGTTCGCGTTCCTGCTGCTGCACGCGAACGAGGTCGTATCCACGGACCGCCTCGCAGAGGCGCTCTGGCCCGAGGCGATCCCGCGAACCGCAGCGAAGGCCATCCAGGTCTACGTCTCGGCGCTCAGGAAGGCGCTGGGCGGCGCCCGCGACGTCCTGGAGACACGCGGTTCCGGCTATGTGCTCCGAGTCGCGCCGGGTGAGCTCGACCTGCACGAGTTCGAGCGGCTGCTCGCGAGTGCGTGGGGCGAAGACGCAGGCGCGCGGGCCGCGACCCTGCGCGAGGCGCTCGCGCTTTGGCGGGGCGCACCGCTCGCCGACTTCGAGTACGAGTCGTTCGTCCAGGCGGAGTCGGCGCGACTCCGCGAGCTGCATCAGCTCGCGATCGAGAGCCGCATCGAGGCGGAGCTCGAGCTCGGCGGTGGCCCCGAGCTCGTCGCGGAGCTGCAGGCGCTTGTCGCCGCGCGTCCGTTACAGGAGCGCCCACGCGTGCTCCTCATGCGCTCGCTCTATCGGGCGGGTCGCCAGTCCGAGGCGCTGGACGTGTATCGCGAGGGCAAGCAGCTGCTCGACGAAGAGCTCGGGCTCGACCCTGGCCCGGAGCTGCGCGAGCTGGAGAGGGCGATCCTGCGCCAGGATCCCGCGCTCGCTGACACACGTGCCGCAGAGAAGGCGCTTCGTTCGATCGTCGCCGTCCCGGAGAGCGCTGTCGGCCTCGACCTGCTGCTCCCGCTCGCCGAAGCGCTCGCTCGCGGCCCGACACGCCGCGAGCTCGTTCTCGGGCAGATCGTCGCAGCGGGCGAGCTGTCGGCGGCGACGACGGCGCTCGACGCAGCCCGGCGCGACCTCGCGGAGAGAGGCGTCCAAGTCCGCGTAGCCGCGTTCTCGTCGTCGGCTCCCGCCGATGACGTCGTCCGGCTGGGGGCGAAGCAGGATGCCGACTTACTCCTGCTGTCGACCGACGGCGACCCGCTCGACGGCGCACTGGCGCCGGTCTTCGAGCACGCCACGTCGGATCTCGCGGTGCTGGCCGAGCGCGGAGGCGCCCTCGCGGATGGGGCGATCGTCGTGCCCTTCGGCGCGTTCGAGCACGACTGGGCGGCGCTCGAGATCGGAGCCTGGGCAGCCGCGGCTCTCGAGCGGCCTTTGCGCCTGATCGGGGCGATGGATCAAGGAGCGCGAGGCCGCGACGCGAGCCGGCTGCTCGCGGACGCGTCGCTGATCGTCCAGCACATGACCGGTGTCGTCGCCGAGCCGCTGCTCGGCCCGCCGGGTCGCGAGGGCGTGGCGGCGCTCGCCAAAAGCGCAGGACTTCTCGTCGTCGGGCTCTCCGACCGCTGGCGGGCCGAGGGGCTCGGGGAGATGCGCCGAGGGCTCGTGGAGTCGCCTCCCGCGCCGACCGTGTTGGTGCGGCGAGGGCTGCGTCCCAGTGGCATCGCGCCGCAGGCGACTCTGACGCGCTTCACATGGTCGATCGAAGGGTCGAGAATCTGACCTCGAGGTGCCCGAGCTAGGAACCCAATTCGCCGGCTACCTGATCGAAGGCGTCGTCGGCCGCGGTGGCATGGGCGTCGTCTACCGTGCGACCGAGCTCGCGCTCGATCGGCCGGTCGCGCTGAAGCTGATCGCACCCGAGCTCGCCGGCGACGACTCGTTCCGCGAGCGCTTTCTGCGCGAATCGAGGCTGGCCGCCTCCATCGACCACGCCGGCATCCTCCCTGTCTACGCAGCCGGAGAAGCGGATGGCGAGCTCTTCCTCGCAACCAGGTTCGTCACTGGAACCGACCTCCGCAGCATGATCGACGATGGTCCGCTTCCGGGGGAGCGCGCGATCGGGCTCGTCGGCCAGGTCGCAGACGCGCTCGACGCGGCGCACGAGCGTGGCCTCGTCCATCGCGACGTGAAGCCGGGGAACGTGCTCGTCGATACGGCCGACCACTGCTATCTGTGCGACTTCGGCCTGACCACGCAGCTCGTCGACGGGGCGACGACCGGGACCGGGAGGCTGGCCGGGTCGCTGGACTACCTCGCGCCGGAGCAGATTCGCACCGGCGACGTGGACGGGCGCGCCGACCAGTACGCCCTGGCCTGCGTGCTCTACGAGCTGCTCTCCGGCAGGCCGCCGTTTCGGCGCGACACCGAGGCGCAGACGCTCTGGGCGCACATGCAGGAGGAGCCGGCTCCACTGCTCGCGTACGACGAGCTCGACCCGATCTTCGCGCGTGCGCTCGCGAAGGAGCCGGCGGAACGGTACGAGGACTGCAACGCCTTCGCGGACGACGCGCGTGCCGCGCTCGGGCTCGGGCCGTCGCCGATCGCCGTCAGGCGCCGGCGTCGACGCATTGGGGGTCGCCTCCTCGCGCTCGGCGGCGCGCTTCTCGCAGTCGCGGTCGTCGCAGTCGTTCTCGCACTGACGCTCCGCTCGGGCGGCACCCTCGAGGCGGCGCCGAACTCCGTCGGAGCGGTCGATCCCGGCTCGCTCGAGCTCACGTCGGTGACGTCCGTCGGCAACACGCCCACCGACGTGGCGGCCTCGGACGACTGGGTATGGGTCATCAACTCGAACGACGGTGCGGGGACGATCTCGCGCATCGACGCGCAGACGCGCACGCTGGCATCGACGTTTTCCGTCGGCGGGACGCCGCAGAACATCGTGTCCGCGTTTGGTTCGCTCTGGGTCGGGACGAGCGAAGGCCAGGTCTTCCGCATCGAACCGAGCACGGACCTCGTCGAGACGAGCTGGACGCTCCCCAATGCCGGGGAGTTCACGGCGTTCGCCTTCGATGTGGGCGCCGGGTGGCTCGCAGGGGCGCCGAACGCCATCTGGGCGGGAAGCAGTCGCGCGCTCTCGCGCATCGATCCGTCGACCGAGCGGCTGCAGCCGCGGGAGAGCCCGACTTGGGGGCCGATGGCCTACGGGTTCGGCTCGCTGTGGGTGCTCGGCCGCGAGCTCGAGCGGGTCTCCCTTGCAAGCGGAAGGGTCGTCGGCACGGTCGATCTGGTCGGCAGCAGCGCGGATGTCGCCACTGGCTTCGGCTCGGTCTGGATCGCCGACGACGAGATGCAAGCGGTGGTCCGCGTCGACGCGGAGCAGGAGGCGATCGTGCGCACATACGACGTTGGAGGAAGTCCCCTCGGGGTCGCGGTCGGCGCGGATGCCGTCTGGGCGGCGAGCGACGACGGTACCGTCGTCCGCATCGATCCCGAGACGGACGACGTGACCATCGTGCGAGTCGGCGGAGCTCCGCGCGTGGTGGACGTCGGCGCAGGAGAGGTATGGGTATCGGTGGACTGAGTTGACCGCGGCTCGTCACGTGAAGATCATGCGCCCGTGACATCGGCGACTGCGGTGCTCGTTGTTCTGCTGGCAGCGCTCGCAGCGGCGTGTGCGGGCGACGACGACGTTGTAGAGCCGGTCGCGTCGAGGCAGTGCGCTCCGCTCCTGTACGAGGGGGAGGGCGAACCGGACGTCATCGTCGTCTCGGACCTCCCGCGTCGCGGCATCGGAGCCGAGACCACCGAGCTCATGGTCGGCGCGATCGAGTTAGTGCTCCGGAAACGCGAGTTCCGGGCCGGGGAGCTGCGTGTCGGCTATCAGTCGTGCAACGACACCGTCGGCGACGAGCCGTTCGACGCGTCGCTCTGTCGGCGGAACGCGAGCGCTTACGTCGACACAGAGGACGTCGTCGGGATCGTCGGCCCTTGGAACTCCGGCTGCGCGCAGGAGCAGATTCCGATCGTCAGCCGGGGAGCGGCTGGACCGCTGGCGATGATCAGCCCGTCCAACACGTACGAGGGGCTGACGCGAGCGCCCGCATCCGCGTCGCTCTATCCGGAGGGGGTTCGCAGCTACGCGCGCGTCGTCGCCGTCAACAGCGCGCAGGGAGCCGCTAGCGCGCGGTTGGCCGATGATCTCGGTGCGCGAACGGCCGTGGTGCTGCATCAGGACCTGCGCGACGACTACGTGCGTACGCTCGTCGAGCAGTTCGATGCCACTGCCCGCAGCGTCGGGCTCGACACGGTTCGTGTCCCATGGCCGGTCATGAACGACTATTCGAAGCTCGCGGCGTCCGTGGCGGCCGCTCAGCCGGATGTGGTGTACCTGGCGGGTCTGACACAGGACAACGCCAAGACGCTCGTCGAGGACCTCCGAGCGGCGCTTCCGCCGGGAGTCGAGACCATCGCGCCGGACGGCTTTGCGTTCAGCTCCGTCGCGCAGGAGCTCGGAGCCGCCGGCGAGGGCATGCTCGTGACGAGCACGTCGGTCCCCTCCGCGTTGCTCCCTCCGGCAGGCGAGCAGTTCGTTCGCGAGTTCGGCCACGACGCCGGCGAGCCGGGATTCCTCGGCGCCCCTGAGGCCGCCCAGGCCACCGCGGTGCTGCTCGACGCGATCGCGCGCTCGGACGGGACGCGCGCGTCCGTCGTCGAAGAGCTGTTCGAGACGAAGGTCGAGCACGGCATCCTCGGGTCGTTTTCGTTCGACCGTTTCGGGGACATCGTCCCTGCTCCGATCGGCGTCTATCGCTTCGAGAATGGCAAGATCGTCGCCCACGATGTCGTCCGCACCCCAGGCGGTGTCGGTTCGTGACGGCCTTGCGGTGCGTGGCCGCAGTGGTCGCAGTCTGTGTGGCCGGCCTCGCGGGCGCGTGCGCCGGAGGCGATGACGGCGCCGAGGCCGTCGCGATCAGCTCGTGCGGCGGGCTGGTGTACGACGGACAGGGTGAGGCGGACGTCATCGTCGTAGCCGACAACCCACGCCGCGGGGTACACACGCCGGCGACCGAGGAAGTCGTCGACGCGATCGAGTTCGTCCTGCGTCAGCGCGACTTCCGGGCCGGCGAGCTTCGCGTCGGCTTCCAGTCCTGCGACTACACCGTCGGGGGGAACCTCGACGCCGGACAGTGCAAGCGCAACGCACAGGCATTCGTCGAGACGAGCGACGTCGTCGGTGTCATCGGGCCGTACAACTCGGGCTGCGCCGAGCTACAGATCCCGATCGTGAGTCGCACTGCGGCTGGGCCGCTGGGGATGATCAGCCCGTCGAACACCGACGAAGGGCTCACCCGCGGCGCCCGCGCGCTCCCACTCTATCCCGACGGTGTCCGTAGCTACACGCGGGTCGTCACCCACGACCAGGCGCAAGGGGTCGCGGCCGCACATCTGGCGACTCGCTCGGGAGCGCGGAGAGCGGCTGTCGTCGCCCAGAGGGGCGTCGACGATCCGTACGTGGCGCAGCTCACCGAGTCGTTCGGAGCAGCCGCTCGAGCGCGGGGGATCGAGTCGAAGTCGTACGACTGGCGGTTACAGAAGAGCTACACCGATCTCGCGGCGTCGATCGCCGCTGGACGTCCGGACGTCGTCTATCTCGCCGGGCTACCCGAGGGGAACGCGAAGACGCTCATCGAGGATCTGAGGCTCGAACTCGGGCAGGTCCCGATCATCACTCCCGACTCGTTCGCCGCGCCAGACATCGCGGAGGAGCTTGGTCCGATTGGAGACGGGCTGCTCACCACCGTGCCTGGCATCCCGCACTCTGCGCTGCCGCCCGCTGGAAAGCGGTTCCTTCGTGAGTTCGGTCCGGTCATTGCCCAGCCAGGAGCGCAAGGAGCCCCCGAGGCGGCCCAGGCGACGGAAGTGCTCCTGGACGCGATCGCACGCTCCGACGGAACGCGTGCGTCGGTCGTCGAGGAACTCTTCGCGACCAAGGTCGAGAACGGGATCCTCGGCTCGTTCACGTTCGACCGGCTCGGCGACATCGACCCTGCGCCGGTCGGCGTGTACCGCTACGAGAACGGGAAGATCGTCGTCGACGGCGTCGTCCGTGCGCCGATCGACGCCGAGGGTGGCTAGCGCGTGCCGGCAGGCTCGGCGACGCGCTCGGCGGTTCGAAGCCTGACCGACTCCGGCTCGGCCGCGAGGAGCGGGCTGTCCACGTGCGCCGCTGCCGGCGTCAACCGCGCTGCCCGACGCCGCTTGCGGAGTACTTCGGCGCCGAAATAGCTCCCGAGCACGAACACGGCCGCGGCGAACTGGGCGCCGATGCCCTGCCAGGTGGGGAAGACGCCGAGCCAGAGACCCATCCAGTACGGCAGCTCGAGGCCCTCGATCGGCGTGACACCGACCCACCCGATCTTCTGCATCGTCTGGACGGTCGTGCCAACCATGACCACGAGCACCCAGGTGATGAGCAGGCCCGTGGCGATCAGCATCTTCTTGTGCGGCAGCTTGCGCTCGAGGGCGATGACGAGCACGAACACCGCGACGACGGCAGCGAGTCCGAGCACGACACCCTCGAGCACCGTGACCGCGCCCGCCTCGAGCGTCATCGCCTGCAGGAAGAGCACCGTTTCGAAGCCCTCGCGGTAGACGCTCGAGAAGCCGAGCAGGACGAGACCGAACACCTGCGCGGCGGCGAGCGAGAGCCCGGCGCCGCCGAGCACGCGTCGCTTCCTCTGGTGGAGGCCCTGGAGGTTCTCCTGCCAGTACACCCGGTGGTAGAACCAGTTGAGGATCAGGAGGAGCACCCCGACCGCGACGAGCGAGACGATCGCCTCCAGCTTTTCCCCGTAGACCGCGAGCGACGTCAGCACGGTCTGGGCGATCACCCACGTGATGGCGCTCGCGACGAGCGCGAGCCCCACGCCCACGAACATGGGCCGCCGGAAATGGCGTTGCGCGCCGACGAGGCTCGCCATGAGCGCTGCGAGGATGAGAACCGCCTCGAGCCCCTCGCGGAAGACGATGATGGCGGCGTTCGTGACCACCGAGACGTCGGACTGTGGGCCGCTGCCGATCTGCTGCTCCGAGCGGGCGAGCGCGTCGTCCAGCGCGGCGCGGGTCGACCCGATCTCCTCGTCGGGCGCATGGCGGCCGAGAAGCTGGACGAGGCCGTCGTGGCCCTCCGCGCCGTACCAGAAGTAGCCCTCGACCTCCTGGAACAGCGACGGCGCGAGACCGCGCAGTCGCTGCTCGGGACCCAGCTCGAAGATGCCGTACGCCTCGAGTCGCGCCTGCTCGGCCTGTTTCCAGTCGCCGGCCGCAGCAGCGGCCTGCAGGCGGTCGAGCGTCGCGGCGATGACGTCGAAGTCGGCCGTCTCCGCCGCTTCCTTCCACTCGGACGGGTACAGCGTGCCGATGAGCGTGAGGGCCTCGTGGGTCGTTGCCCTGACGGAGTCGGGGTCGGCGACCGCATCGCCGCGCGCGGCGTCGGCGAGAGCCGTTCCGAGCTCGTCGAGTGTGGCGCCCAGGCGCGCGGTCGCGCCCGCGTTGGTCGCGGCGAGCGTGGGGCGGAGGTCGACGAATGCCGACGCCGCCCCGTCGCGAAACGTGACGGCCTCCTGGATCTCGAACTCGAGTGTCACGCGCCCGTCCTTCACGCCCCGGCCGTACTCGATGGGCACGAGCCGAAGGAAGCGATCGAGCTGCCCGGCGCGCTGCACGAGCTCCGTCTCCGTGAGCGGAGCGGCCCGGAATGCGGCGAGCGCCGTCTCGATGCGTGCGAGCGGTCTGTCCAGCGCGGAGGAGTCGCGTGCGGCGGCGGCGAGGGCTTCGAAGGAGCCGGTCAGCGATCGCTCGGCCCGCACGCCGCGCGCCGTCGCGTACGCGGGCGCGACGATGTGCCAGTACCCGAGGGCGAGAGCTCCCATTTCGGCCCGCGTGGCCGCGAACCCCTGCTCGTCGGCCGAACGGAGGCCCGCGAGAGCCGTGCGGAGACGAGAGTCGTACGTGTCCAGCAGGTCACGGCGGACGGTTGCCGCGGCCCGCTTCGGCGGCACGGTGCCTCGGGCGAGCTCGTCCAGTGCCAAGGTCGCGTCCGCTGCTGCACGCGAGAAGCGGGTTGGTGGGCGGAACTCGCGGACCAACAGCCAGCTCCGCGCCGAGGCGACGTCGCCGGACGCTGCGGCTGCGGTCGCCTCGAGGAGCGCGGCGCGCAGGATCGTCGTCCACACGACTGCGCGCGCGGTTGCGAACTCCGCCTGGTCTTCGGCCGAGACGGCGTCGGTCGCGTCGGCGAGAGCACCTTGGGCGACGGCGAGGGCCTGCGGGCGGCCGACGAGCAGCTGCGCGACCGCACCTCCTGCGGACGAGAGGTGCGCGCGTGCCGCTGGCTCGTCACCGAGGATCAGCGCGGCGTCGGCGTCGGCGAGCGCGAGGTCGACGTCGCTCGCGAGCTCCCACGGCACGGGCCCCGTCGCGGTAGCCGCCGGCGCGAGCCAGAGGAGGCTCGACACTGCGGCTGCCGCGACGGCCCGAACCATCCCTACTGCGCGATCTTGACCTTGAGCCGGGCTGCGGCCTGCGTCACCTGGCCGGCGATCGCCGTCGCGCGGCTCTGCGCTGCACGGCCGAGCGAGTCCGCCTGTTCCGGCGTGAATCGGCGTCCCGACCGCTCCTGGGCGCGCAGCTGCGAGACGAACGACCAGAGGCTGTCGAGCTCACGCTTCGTCTGCGACGCCTGCTGAGGATCGACCGTGGCGATCGCGGGACGGATTCCGGTGTAGATGACGCGCAGCCCGCCGAGGATGTCGCCGATGTCCGACAGGCGCGAGACGACGTTGAACGAGTCGCCCTTCGCCCGGTCGCCGAGCACGAAGCGCGAGACCTTCCACTGGCCGAAGTACTCGCTCATCGTCGGCACCATCACGACGACCGCCGTGAACGCATCCGACGCGGTCGGCTTCCATGCCTTCGCCGAGCGGTCGAGCTTCCCCGTGTAGAGCGCGAACGCCGCGGCCGAAGCCCTGAACACGGCCGCATCCGGAATCGCCTCGCCGAACTCGAGCCTGCCGTCGCCGTCGAGATCGGCTCGAACGCCCTTCGCCGCGTACTCGGGCCGGGTGCCCCAGAGCATCCCTTCGGTCAGGTTGAAGAGGTTTCCTGGCTTGTGGAGCACGCGGCCGTCCGCGAGGCGCAGGTCGAACGGCACGGCGCTCGCCGGATCCTCCTTCGCGCTCGAGCCGGCGTCGAGGATCACGTCGTAGACGGCCAGCGACGGCGTCCCCGCGACGACGCCCTCGACGCGCTCGTAGTACGGGTTGCTCTCGATCCAGAGCGCCTTCGAGCGGGCGAGGATCGGCGTGATCGCGGAGCGCTTCGACGCCCACAGCGCGGCGTAGTCGAAGTCGGATGCCTTGGCGAGCGCGAAGTAGCGATTCGCCTGCGCCTGGAAGCGGGTCGTGAAGCCGCGAAGCTTGGTGGTGTGCGCGAGGAGATACGTCTTGGTCGGCGCGAGGTTCACGTTCTGCGCCGGAGCGGATGGGGCAGCCGAGGACGTGCCGGCTGCGACGAAGACGGCGAGGGCCGTCACCAGCGCTGCGACAGCGGCGGCGCGCGTTAGAGAGATCGATGTGCGTGGCTTCATTCGGCGCAGAGCATAGATGGACCAGCGATGCCGTGTAAGGGGGGCCTTACACAGCGCTTGCACCTCAGATCGGGAACCGCCGAGCGGCGGTTCCCGATAGCGACAATCCCTGAAGCCGGCGGCTTCGCGGCCGGGTCGCTGCGAAGTCACGCGGTGGAGCCGCGACAGGTCGCCTGCCTAGACTGGCGGCATGGGTCGCGTTCGCAAGACCGAAGGCATCGTCCTGCGGTCGTTTCGCTTCAGCGAGGCCGATCGCGTCCTGCACCTGTACACCCACGACCGGGGCAGGATCGGCGCGATCGCGAAGGGCGTACGCAAGACGAAGTCGCGTTTCGGCGCGCGACTCGAGCCGTTCTCGCACGTCGAGCTCGTGCTTCACGAGGGCTCGGGCGAGCTCCACACGGTCACCGGCGTCTCGCTCGTCGACGCGCATCGACCGACGAGAGAGGATCCGTACCGCCTCTCGGTCGGGCTCGTCGGGGCGGAGGCGATGCTGCGGCTCTATGTCGAGGAGGAGCGAAACGAGCGTGCGTTCGAGGCGCTCGCACGCTTCCTCGAAGCCGTAGACGCGATTCCGGCCGGCAGGCGTGGACAGGCGGGGCTCGACCCGCTCGCGCTTGCCTTCCAGCTGAAGCTCCTGTGGCTCTCCGGCTACGTGCCGCATCTCGAGAGCTGCGTCGAGTGTGGGGGGACCGACGGTCTCGTCGGCTATCTCGCACGCGCCGGCGGAGCGGTGTGCTCGCCTTGCGCGCCCGACGAGACCGTCTTTCTCGCCCCGGAGAGCTTCCGCGGGATGCACGCGCTCATCTGGAGCCTACTCTCGGACGCGCATGGCCAGGGGCTCGGCGAGCCGGCGCTCCGCGACGCGCTCGCGGTCGTGGTCGCCTCGTACGAGTTCCACGGCGGCTTCCGGCTGCGCACGCTCGCGGTATGAAGCGCGACCTCGGGGACGGCTACGAGCTCGACGACGATCCATCCCGGGTCGACCGCGAGGCGGTGCATGCCTACCTCGGCGGCGAGTCGTACTGGGCGAAAGGCCGCTCGCGCGAGGTGCAAGACGCGCTGATCGACGGCGCGGAGCGCGTCGTCGGCCTCTACCACGACGGCGCGCAGATCGGCTTCTCGCGGACGCTCTCGGACGGGCACGCGCAGTCGTACCTCGCCGACGTGTACGTGCTCGACGGGCACCGCGGTCGCGGCCTCGGCGTCGAGCTCGTCCGCTTCTCGGTCGAGGAGGGCGCGTTCGCGAAGACGAACTGGTTCCTGCACACGCGCGACGCGCACGACCTCTACCGCAAGTTCGGCTTCACTGAGCCCAGCGAGCGCGTGCTCGAGCGCCGCTAGTCGGTCTTCGGCGTCTTCCAGTCCGCGGCCAGCTTGTCGAGCACGAACCCGCGCGCGCCCGCGATCGGGATTCGCTCCTGCGCGAGCGAGTCGCGGTCGCGGATGGTCACCGTGTCGTCCTCGAGCGTCTGTTCGTCGATCGTGAGCGCGTACGGCGTGCCGATCTCGTCCTGGCGCCGGTAGCGGCGGCCGATCTGGCCGGAGTCGTCGTACTCGGCGACGACGGCGCGGCGCAGCTCCTCGTACAGGGCGCGGGCCTTCGAGACCATGTCCTCGTTCTTGGCGATGAGGGGGAGCACCGCTGCCTTGACCGGTGCGAGCGCGGGGTGGAGCCGGAGTACCGTCCGCTCGCGCTCGGCGACGACCTCCTCGTCGTAGGCGTCGACCATGAACGCGAGCATCGAGCGGTTCACGCCGAGGGCAGGCTCGACGACGTGGGGCGTGTAGCGCTCCTCGCCGTCGACCCACTCGAGCTTCGTCCCGGACGCCTGCGTGTGTGCCGAGAGGTCGAAGTCGCCGCGGTGCGCGATGCCCTCCAGCTCGGACCACCCCATCGGGAAGAGGTACTCGAGGTCGCTTGTCGCGGACGAGTAGTGCGAGAGCTCCTCCGCGTCGTGTGGGCGCACGCGCAGGTGGCTTTCCCTGAGCCCGTAACGCAGGTGCCATGCAACCCGCTGGTCGACCCAGTAGCGGAACCACTCCTCCGCTTCCGCCGGCGGGACGAAGTACTCCATCTCCATCTGCTCGAACTCGAGGGTGCGGAAGATGAAGTTCCCGGGCGTGATCTCGTTGCGGAACGCCTTGCCGATCTGCGCGATGCCGAACGGCGGCTTGCGGCGAGCGATCTGTGCGACGTTCTTGAAGTTCACGAAGATGCCCTGCGCGGTCTCCGGCCGGAGGAACGCGTCCTGGCCGGTCTCCTCGACGGCGCCGATTCTGGTGGAGAACATGAGGTTGAACTGCCGCGGCTCCGTCAGGTCGCAGTCAGGGGTCTCTCCGGGGCGCTTGCTCGGCTTTCGCCCGCAGCGCTCCTCGTGCTCGGGGTCCGCGAGATGGTCGGCGCGAAACCGGAGCTTGCACGTGCGGCAGTCGACGAGGGGGTCGGCGAAACCGGTGACGTGACCGGAGGCCTCCCAGACGGCGGGGTGGAGGATGATCGACGAGTCGAGTGCCACGATGTCGTCGCGCTCGCGCACCATCGCCTCGAGCCAACGGGCCTTCACGTTCTCCTTCAGGAGGACGCCGTAGTGGCCGTAGTCGTACGCCGAGCCGAGGCCGCCGTAGATCTCCGAGGACGGGAAGACGAAGCCGCGCCGCCGCGCGAGCGAGACGATCTTGTCCATGGTCACGACGTCGGGCATCCCGAGAGACGTTACTGGCGCGGTCCGTCGCGCGATTCAGCGGCGCGTGCCGAACGTGAGGAGCCACTCGCGGTGGTGCACGACCTCGTCGCCCTCGCGACGCTCCTCGAAGAAGTCGACCCAGGCCCGGTGGAACTCCTCGCGCCGCTCGTCGTCGAGAGCCTCCGCAGCCGTCTTCGTCGGCCCGTAGGACGTCGAGAAGAGCTCCCAGTACTCCTCGCCATCCTGCGTCCGCAGGATCGAGTCGTGCTCTGAGAACTCGAGCTCGAACGCGTCGCCGAGGAGCCCGCCCACATGCTCCTCGTTCCCCCACGCGAACGGGCTGCCGGCGCCTTCCGGAGGGGGTGGCAGGAACGGGCGCATCATCCCGAACATCTGCGCGAGCCCGCCCTCGGGCGTCCAGCAGGCGAGCCCAATTCGGCCACCGGGCTTCGTCACGCGCGCAAGCTCCGACGCTACTGCTGGGTGATCCGGCGCGAACATGATGCCGCACGTCGAGAGCACGACGTCGAAGCTCGCGTCCTCGTAGGACATCTCCTCGGCGTCCCCGACGTCCCACTGCACCTGGACGCCCTCCTGCGCGCCGCGCGCGCGAGCCGTGTCGATGAGGACGGGAGCGAGATCCATTCCGACGACGTCGGCGCCGCGCTGTGCGGCAAGGATCGCGACAGCGCCCGTGCCGGTGGCGGCATCGAGCACGCGCTCGCCTGGATTTGGGTCGGCCTTCTCGATGACGAGTGCGTGGATGTCCCGGATCGTGTTCGTGACGCGCTCGTACGGCCCGTTGCCCCACATCACGCTCTGGCGCTGCTTCAGCTCTGCGAATGCCATCGTCCCTCCTTCTCGTTTCTGGCGTCGCGATCATAGGACGGACAGGGCGGTAGCCTCTTTCCATGGGCATCCACGACGGCGATCGCGTCCCGGTCGAGCTCCACATCGTCTCGGACTCGACGGGCGAGACGGCTCAGCGTCTGGTGCTCGCGCTCGAGGCGCAGTTCCCGGATCAGCCGTTCGAAGAGGTTCGCCACCCCAGGGTCGAGAACGTCGAGGATCTCCACGTCGCCGTCCAGCAGGCGCGCGGGCGCCCGGCGGTGATGGTGTACACGCTGGTCGCTCCGGAGCTCCGTAACGCGATGCGCCAGCTCTGTCGGCGCGCGCGCGTGCACTACTGCGACCTTCTCGGACACCCGATCGACTCGATCTCGCGCGTCGCCGGCGTCGCCGCGCGGATGCAGCCGGGGGCTCGCGCACCTCTCGACGCCACGTACTTCAAGCGGATCGAGGCGATCGAGTTCGCGGTCAAGTACGACGACGGCGTGGGGAGGGGGCTCGACGAGGCGGACGTCGTGCTCGTCGGCGTCTCGCGAACGTCGAAGACCCCGCTCTCCATCTACCTCGGCTATCTCGGGCACAAGGCTGCGAACGTGCCGGTCGTCCGCGGCATCGAGCCGCCCGAGGAGCTGTTCGAGATCGACCCCGCGAAGATCGTCGGGCTGACCATCGGCGCCGACCGGCTCGCGGACATCCGCAGCGCACGGGTGAAGACCATGGGCGCGCCCAGGAAGCGGTACGCGGAGCTCGGTGCCGTCTACGACGAGCTCGAAGAGGCCGCCAAGCTGCACAAGCGACTGCGGTGCCCGGTCATCGACGTCACCGAGCTGTCGGTCGAGGAGACCGCGATGCGGATCATCCGGCTCGTCGAGCGGCGCCGACGGGCAGCCGCGAAGGCGTGACCGACAAGGGCCACGAGCAGAGCCCGTACGGCGCTCCGGGCGAGCCGCCGCTGCGCAACCCGTTCCGGCCTCCGCCGGGTGGGACCGGGGACATCCGGGAAAAGGGCTGGATCCCTGCCCGCTGGCTCGCGTTGTGGTGGGCGCTGATGCTTCTCGGCGATCTCGTCTTCTACGTGCTCCTCACGCCGATCTGGATCGGGCTCCGCGTCGCGGCGTGGGTCGCCGAGCTCAGGTCTCGGGCGCGACGCTTCTGAGGAATGCGTCGATCTCGCGCTGCGAGCGCAGTCGCACGGCGTGTCGGATGCTCGGTAGTCGGATAGCGTCGTCACGATGCGGATTGCCGGTGTACGACTAGGAGCGCCTGTCGCCCGCATGCTCTCGGAACTCCTCGAAAGCGAGGGCTATCCGGAAACCGCCGGCAAGATCGCGGATGCGATCGCGCGGAAGATCACGGTCGAGGCCCCGCTGACGCTGGAGGACTATGAGGCGATCTCCGAGGCCCTCGGCCGTAACTGCCCGGCACCTCTGTACCGACTCCGCACCGAGCTCCTCGAGGAGCTGCGACGCCTTCGCCGCATCACCGGCGGATAGACGAACCCTCATGCCGCCCTCAAGGGACGCCTGCGTCGCGGGCGACGGCGTGTAAAGCAATCGCGCCTACGACCAGCATCACGATGCCGGCGAAGCCGATCCAACCTGTCATCGATCTCGGGTTCACGGTTGCCTCCCTACACTCCGGACACAGCAGGCCGAAGCCGTCGCGTCGATTGTCGAAGGACGAGTACTTCGTCCCGACACAGGCGGGGTTCCTCGTCGTCGACGTCACCGCGTGGGGCAGGTTTCTGATGCTGTGGGGCGCACTGCTCGCACTTGCGGGGATTGCCCTGCTAGGCGCACAGGGATGGGCGCGCTGGTTCGCCATCGTTGTCGTGTCCCTGAACATCCTGGCCCAGCTCGGCTTCGCAGGCGACGGCGCATACCCGCTCTGGTCGCTGACCGCGATCATCCTGAACATCGTCGTCCTCTATGCCTTGACCGCCCGGTGGGCGGAAAGCACGGAGAATGTGGCGGTGTTTCGCGACTGACGGCCCATCCAGCCGCGCACGTGTATCGGACGTGAGATAGACGCGAGCGCCTCGGCCAGGGGGTTTGTCGAGGCTTGCGACCTCGGCGTCGACCTACGACTTCGCGACCGTCAGGAGCGCGAGCTCCCTGCGGAATCGAGGTGAGCGCGTACCCGAAAGGGGGACGAGGTGAGCGCGGATCGCCACGAAGGTTTGGATACCCAATCCTCCCCAGTATTGGTTTGAGTGGCCGTTCCCAGCGGCCACTCTTCTTTTTGGTACGCCGACCCTGGCGCGGCGCTCGCGAGCTCGAGCGGGCAGAACCACGCGCTCGTTCTTCCCTGGCCCTCGTTCGCGGGAGCGATTTGACGCGGATGGGGCATGGATCGTCTCGGCGAGGATGGCAGTCTGGAACCGCATCCGGAGAGGCGGGGCGTAGTCACAGGTGTGGCCGCAACGGCCCTCACGAGGGTCGGGCGAGGGAGCGGTAGTGCCGCAGCTATCCCTTCCTCCTACGTCCAGCCTCACCGTGATGCTGCCCGGAGTGCGAGCTCGAAGCGGCGGCTGACTACAGTCGCCCGTCGCCGATGCCGCCGAAAGTCCAGTCGAAACCGCCCGAGCGGCCGGTTGTTCGAGAGGCCGTTCCGTCGGACACTAGAGGCGCAAGCCGTCGGGTTCGACCGTCGGCAGACGCAGAGACGTGTGCCGGATCCGGCTACCCCCTCGGTCGGATTCGGCACGACGTCCGTGCCGTTGGATCGAGGAGCGCGAGCTCGACGCGAAACCAGCTGCCGCGCAAGGGCAGACCGAGCTCGTCTCCGTCTCTAAAACCGCATAGTCTGCGGCGCATGTATCTGATCGCGACTGTCGCGCTGGCCGCCTGGATCGTCGTATGGCTCGTGGTGGCGTACCGCATCATCGAGCGAGACGACATCGGCGGGGGCACGAAGGCGCTGTGGATCGTCCTGATCCTGCTCTTCCCGCTCGTAGGCCTCCTCGTGTACCACCTGACTCTGGGACGCCGCACGGCCACGACGTAGCCAAGGTTGACGCCTCAGCCGAGCTACAGGTCGGCATCGAAGTACCGCGGAGGGAGCTCAGCGTCGTTCTAGAAGATCCCGACCGCGACCGGCCCGACCTCAAGCTCGACGTTCGCGACGTGCAGCGCAGCGGCCGCCGCGATGAGCGGCGAGCTTGAGGCGAGCGGGCTGACCTAGTAGCGCTGGGGATCGTGACGCGCTAGCTGCTTGCGAGCCGCTCGTGGTAGGCGCTCGCGATCTCCTGCGCCTGCTCCTCCGATACGGACCCGGGAGGTCCATGCAAATCCACCGTGTAGACGTATGAACCGTCGGTGAACCCCACCCAGTAGGAGTCGAAGGGTCGTTCGTTGGCGTTGCCGACCCTCTCGATGTCCTCGGCGGTTGCGCTTCGATGGATGCCCCGCGCACCGGGAATGTCATCCACGTCGAACTCGCTTCTTTGTACGGCGCAGCTCATGGGGCATGGCTTCTTGACGTCCGATTCGAGCCAGTCGAGGGCGCTCGTCGCCCCATCTTCGGACTGAAGCTGAATGACCGAACTGTCGACATGACGTGCCATAGGGCTGTGCGTCTCGCCGTAGAAACGAGTCTCGATACGCGCCCCTTCGAACCCAGCCTCCTCGAAAACGGCAGTCATCGCTTCGGTGTCGGGATCGATTGCGAAGTCGCCGAGCGCCTCGATGAACTCGTCGAAGTCCTCCGTCGCCTGAGGCATCTCGACAGGATCGGGCTTCGAGCCCGGAGCATCGGCGGCGGTCAGGACTCGCTGCGTGAGCGGGGTTGGATCCGCCGTCTCCGCATCGTCATCCCCGCCACACCCGACGAGCGTGACTAGCGCCAGCGCTACGACGAGTGTGAGGGCGAAGCGCACGGCTCGTCGATCCTACGGAGCGAAGCAGTCATCCACAAGCGGCTCACGCGCAACCGCCCGAATAGACCCAATCGTGGCCTATCGGGCGAGGCAAGGACAGGACGCGATACCGCGATCACGGTGATTCCCGAACATCGGGGGATCGAGGACTCAAAGACGGGGGGACTCGCCGGTTTCAGCCAGACCCGTCGCTCCCTAGCCTCGAAGCAGGTGGTCAGAAGAGCCACCAGGAGCAGACAGAGGAGGAGCGATGACTCTCAAAAACCTCACTCATCGTCGGCCTCGCGGTTGCGGCACTCGCAGACCGCGTCCGCCGCACCAACGTCGGACGGCTCGGATAGAACGAACCTCGTCCGGCCAGCCTTCGAGTATCCGGGCGGATACCCGCAGTCCGGTCACGCTATCTCGGGCACCCGCTGGCGCAGTGACGACAGGGTCGCTCTTCGACCCCGCCGAGCGATCCACCGAATGGCGCAAGTCCCACGGCTCGTGCGGCCAGATCCTTCGCCCGCAGAACCCGCAGTGGATCCGCCCCGAGCGGACGAGAAGATCGAACTGCGCCGGGCGTCGTCGATGCGCCCTGCCGTAATCGGAAGCGGGGGTCATTCGCCGAGCGCCTACCAAGAATCCGGGCGCGAGTCACTCGCGTCGTGCGCCGTCGGACGCAGCCTCGTCGAGCCGCAGCACGAATTCCTCGATCTCGGCTGACCGCGCCTCGGCGAAGCTCCGTTCGGTCGCGATTACGCGGAAGCCGCACTTCTCGAGGACGCGGCGCGACGCGACGTTGTCGGACGCAAGGCGGGCGTGGAGCGGCCGCGAACGTTCAACTGCCAAGAACGCATTGAGGGCATCGGTGGCGATCCCTTTGCCCCAGTATGAGCGGCCGATCCAGTACGTCACCTCGCGCTCGCCGGGCTCCCCCCATGACCCGATCGTTCCGGCGACCTCGCCGTCGACGACGATAACCCTGTTGAGCACCGTTTCGTCGGCTCGTAGCCTCGACCAGCGACGCTCGAATGCGTCCGTGTCCATGTGGTCGGGCGCCGTAAAGGCGGCCATGTGTATCGCGACCGGATCCGCCCACTGCTCGAACAAGAGCGGCAGATCCTCGTCCCGTACCTCCCGCAACTCGCGTCCCATTCAGACAGATCATTGCCGATGGCCTATTCCGCGACGGGAGGACTACGCCACCACGCCAGCGCCACGTCGCGACTCACATGAGCGGTGCACCCGGCCGGAGCTGCGATGTTCCTCGATCAGCAGCGATCCGCCTCGATTCTTGCGGAGTCGCCATCGGGGAGAGAAATGAAGGGGGCGGGTCACGAAGCCCTCGCGCTCTATAGAAATCGCCCGAGTGCAGCGGTAATGGTTGAACGGACGCGA
Source organism: uncultured Gaiellaceae bacterium (assembly GCA_963787855.1). GTDB lineage: Bacteria > Actinomycetota > Thermoleophilia > Gaiellales > Gaiellaceae > GMQP-bins7. Next base: position 110,166 of record CAWBER010000013.1, on the reverse strand, counting down.
GCGATCTGATTCAGTGCCCCCACTGCGGTGTTGTCCTTGGCGTCCCTTGCCCTCATCAGCATCGGTGTCGCGATCGCGGCCTTCCTCGTCGCGTGCCTCGTCGTGTTCTGGAGCCGGGCCACAGCCCCTCACTACTGGGACGAGTAACACTGACAAGGCTGATGCGGCCAGCAGACGATCCTCGCGAGAAGTACAGAAAGGTCGAGCAACGACTTCGCGATGTACTCCTCGGGGACGGGATGAACTCGCCGGGTGTCGTGAAAGGCGAAGAGCAACGAGCAAAGGTCTCCGCTCATCTCCGCATGATGCGCGAGGCAGTCGATGAGCTGACTCAACACGAGGTCGATCTCGCGGAGGAGCTGCTGAAGGCGACGCAGCGGACGACGACGCGGCGACGGCGCTCAAAGTCGTGACGCGAGCGTGACGGGGCCACCGAAGACAACCCCGCCACGTCCCGGCTACCGGGTAAGTACTCGGCATGTCGACCCAGGCCGACAAGGTGTTCGGGGTGATCGCCATCGTTGCAGGCATGGCCATCGTCGTCGCGGCCGTGACGGGCTTTCTCGTAACGCCCTGGGTCACAGCCGGTGCCAGCCTCGTCGCGATTATCTGGCTCGCGATCGTTAAGAGACGCCCGCCGGAGAAGAAGGTCTATCGGACACGACTGTAGACGCGGGACGTGCCAGGCGACGAGCTGACGCCGTACGGGCTTTCGGGCGGTTCGGAGCGCCCTTTGATCGTCTGGGCGCAAGACGAACCGAGTGCGCTTGATTCCGCGGGACAGTGGCTCGAGTTCGTCGAGCGTGTCCCCTTCGACTCAGATGCAGCTCGAGTTCGAGTTCTCGGCCCAGCACGATCGAAGGACGAGATCGAGGCGATCTGGACGGAGATCGCCACGCCGGCGGCATACGCCGCCGCACTGGAGGCAGGCGAGCGCGCGCGCGACCTACTTGGGCTCGAAGGGTGGCGCGGTGCCTTCGCGATTCGCGAGGGGTCGAGCTGAGCGAACGTCCGCGAGTCCGAGCGGAGCACGAGCGGCGGGTGCGCGAGGGGCTCGTTTAGCGAGCGCGAGCTCGAGGCAGGCGGGCTGAACCGACACGGGTGAATTTGTCTACTTGTAGGGTCTCGCCTCGGCAGGCTGTCCCTGGGAGGGAAGCCGCATGAAACTGACGCACGCAACGCTCGCCGTAGTCGCGCTCGTCGCCACCATCGCCGCCGTCCTCTTTGCTGGCCTGTACGTCACGACAGACTCGGAAAGCGACCCGGTTGCAGCGGAGCAGTGCGGCGACAGGACGTTCGGGCACATCTCATCTCTCACCCGGAAGGACAGTCAATACGAGATGCGGTTCGATCCAGCGTGGTTCACGAGTGGTGCTACGGCGAATGCCGCAGCCGCCGAGGACGGCGTCGTCGAGCCAGGGGAACCGGTTCCGAACGACAACTACCGCGTGGAGGAAGGACACCGCCTTCTTACCTATCTCGTGCCGCCGGACGCGCACGTCACCGTCCTGACGAGACAGGGCGACCCGCCCAATTTCGACGCGACCCCGATCACCGTGGCTGAACTGGCACAGCTCGTGAAGGGCGAGGAGCCGGTAGAGCTTTTCGAGCCGCTCGACACCGGAATCTGGATTCGCGTGAATATCGACACCGTCTGCGCACTCGATCAGCAGTACCAGCCGTAGCTATCTCCCTGAGTCCTCGCCGCGACTGTGTCACGGCGCAGTCTTGTCGAGCACGAGCGGCGGTGCGCGAGGGGCTCGTCTAGCGGGCGGGCTGAACTAGCTGCTACTTCAGCCCGGGCGACCAGACAGGCCCGCTTTCGCGACGACCCGCGGTCCTATCGGCGAGGCCCCCCCTTGCCTCTTCCTCCATCCTTTCTTTTGATCAAATGCGAACGGATGCGGCCGGGCCGCCGAATGAGACGGACATGAGCACGAAACCTCGCCCTATGAGGAAGCTACTCGTCGTCGGACTCGTCAACGCCTGCCTGTCGTCACTGCTCGCGGCAGTCGTCGTCGCTTCAGCGACTGCCGCGCTGCCCAAGCCGAAGCCGTGGCAGTGGACTTCCCAGAAGCTCGTGCTGCGACTCACCGCCGTGAAGCCGATCATGGGCGGCGAGATCGGATCGGAGATCTTGTCGGCGCAGTGCACGGGACGGGGGCGAGGCGTCGCTGGCCGATTTTCGCGGTTCACGTGCCAGACACGGTGGGGCAGTCTCCGGACGGAGATCAACGCCTCGACGCTGACCATTCGTATTCTCCCCGTCGGAACCGGCAAGCTCTGCGTCGTCACGACCTCCGGAGCGCAAGACGTACCCGTGGGCGTACCCGTCGCGGTGCCGTACACGCCGGGTGCGAGATGGACTCCGGTCAGGCCCGAGTGGGCTTGCCCGACCGCGTGATACCGGCGTTCTAGGCGACGCTCGCCGTGTCCTCGTCGCGCCCCCCGTAACCCGAGTTTTAAGGCAGATCTCAGGATGGAGACCCGCACTCTCGCGCGTCTCCCCCTGGAAGCGGCTACCACTGCCGCGAGTGGCGCAATCGTCGCTAGGCGTGATGCACGGTGGTCGCGTCGCTGCGCCTGCGCCGCCATGCGATGGCGGCTCCGACCAGGGCGACCACGACGCCGATGACGACTCCAGCCGCTTGCTTCATGCCGAAGCCGTTGTCCTCCCCGAGGCCCAGAGGTTCCAAAAGCGCGGAGACGAGAGCGAGCACGACGCCGATCACGACGAGCGCCCACCCAAGTCGCGTTTGATCCATCTCTCCTCCCTTCTTGGGGGAAATGGTATCGCGCTACCACTCCCGCGAGTGCCTGAGCCTCCGCTTCGAGGTTGCTCGGTTGCAGGCTCGATGCTCCGGCCAGACCTGGGAGCGATCCACCGAGTGGCCGGATCCCACGACTCGCGCGGCCAGATCCTTCGCCCGCAGAACGCGCAGTCCACCTGCCCGGCTTCCACGACTGTACGACACCGATACGCAGTTCCAGAAAATCTGGGTTCGAGCCAACGCGCTCGACTGAGGAGGCCTTCGGGTCTCCTCTTTCGTGACTGGCCCGGCCCTGCCCTCCTCGATGGGCGCTACGTCATTAGTCGTCGGGAGGAGGACCCGGCTTCACGGTTGTCGTTGTCGTCAGCGTGACCTCCTCGGTGACCGTGACCTCTTCGGTGACCGTGTCTGTCACGGTTCGGGCCGGTTCTGTCACCTCACGAGTGACCGTCTCGGTCATCCCCGGCCTCGTCACGGTCCTCACGCGATGTACCGGCTTCGTTCGCACGACCGTGTTCGTGCGCGTATCGGTGACTACGCGCTCTTGAACCGGGCCGCGCACCGTGAGCGCCTCGGTGACGACCTTTCCAGGCGCCCGAACGACGCGTCGCATCGTTACCACATCTGTCTCTCCCGGTTGGGTGATCGTCTGCGTCACGATTTTCGGGGGCGTATTCGCACGCGTCTTTCGAACGACGGTGACGCGCTGCGTCGTGAACGTTGCTGCGTTCTCGGTTGCAGCAAGGCGTTCAGCACTCAGATAGCCGGCAACACCGAATGCGAGGGCGACCATCACGGCGATTGCGCCCTTCGTCTGGCCGCTTACGCGCCGCTGCCACAACCACTGCCAGTAGCCGGGATCCCGCCAGTAGGTGCGCAAGTCGGAGCGCACGCGGGTCCTGTGCCCGCGAGCCGGGACGAATAAACAGCTCATCTTCCCGTCGCGAGGTCACCCAGCTCTACGAGGCGGGGCGGGCGCCTCTGGAGGGGAAGGGCCCCTAGAGCTCGCTATAGAGACAGCGCGGAGGGGCCGAAACCTTCTCGACGGTGCGACTACCACTCTCGCGAGTGCCGGAGCCTCGGCTTCGAGGTCGCGCAGTTACAGGCCCGATGTTCCGGCCAGACGCTTTGGCAGTCGACCGAGTGGCCGAGGTGCCACGGCTCGCCGGGTCGGATCCGCTTGCCGCAGAACCCGCAGTCGATCTGCCCCCAGCGCACGAGCGGGTCGAACCGCTTGCGGCGATTTCGATGCGCTCGGCCGTACTCGCGAGCGTCAGGCGTCATCAGAAGCAATCGCCCCGGATCAGGAATCGGGGAGAGAAATGAAGGGGGCGTACTCAGGGCACCCTGATCTAGGCGACGCTCGCCGTGCCCTCGGCGAAAGCACAGAGCGCGGCAGCCGTCACGCCGACTTTCGCACGACTTAGGATCTGCTGATCCGGGCCGCTTCTGGTCGGCCCCGACACCCAGGAGGCGGAATGCCTACCGTATTTTTCGTCCACGACGTGAAGGACAAGGATCATTGGCTCGCCTCGCCCAAGCGTGAGGAGTTCTTCGGGCCTCTTGGTGTTACGAACATCCGCCTATTCGTCGACCCCGAGAACCCGACGCGCGTCGGCGGGTTGATGGACATCCCGGACATGGACGCCGTCATGGCCGCGATGCAGACCGAGGCGGCCGCCGAGTCGATGGCGTACGACGGAGTCTTGCCCGAGACGCTCGTGATGCTCGTCGAGGCCTAACCGAGGGCGGTGCTTCCGGCGCTCTAGGCGACGCTCGCCGTGTCCTCGGCGAAGGCTGAGAGCGCGGCAGCACTTCCAAGCGCACCAGGTCACACTGCTTGGGCGAGCCACGCGAAACGCTCTTTGACAAGCGCCGGGTCGGGTATATGCCCCTGTTGCTCCTCCACGACGACCTCCGCGTTGGGGACATTGCGGGCGAGCCATTCTCCATGTTGCCGGGGTACGAGCACGTCGGTCAGGCCATAGGTGACCCGAGTTGGCACGCGGATCTCGGCAACGTCGAAGCCCCATGGCTCCAGGAAGCAAAGGTCGTCGTCGACCCAACCCCAGACACCGTTCCGAAACGCCTCGCTCGTCGATTGCCGGATGATGTCGTGACGCTCCGTCCGAGCAAGCTCGGCGCGATCCGACTCCGAAAGGTTCCAGTCGTCGCTTATTAGCTTGGAAGGGTCGGTCGCAACGCGTTCGAGTATTCCGGCCGCCTCACGTTCGAGTTCAGGCGTGAGTACGGCTTCGCCTTCGAGTGCCCAGCCAAACTCCTTGACGTTCTCGGGATCCATCCCCGCGAGGAAGTCAAAGTCGTCGGTGTCGTAGGGGGCGATCCCGACGACGCAGGTTGCTCGCGTCACCCGGTCAGGCAAGCGGGCCGCGACGGCAAGCGCGTGCGGGCCGCCGCCCGAGCCGCCAATCAGCGCGAAACTCTCGATCCCGATGTGATCCGCAATCGCCCGGACATCGTCGACGCAATCGACGACGCGTCGGCCCGGATGCCGTTCGGAACCTCCGTAGCCGGGGCGGTCGTAGGTAACGACTCGCGCTCCGACATCCGCGTAGTCGCTCTCGTCGTAGTGCCTGCCCAGGCGCGATCCTGGCGTTCCGTGCAACGAGAAGACGGGGAAGCCGTTGGGGTCGCCCCACTCGGCATACGCAAGTGTGCGCCCATCGCCAGCCGTCGCAACGCTGAGTTCCAACGTCACGTCTGGATCATAAGAGCCTCGCGCCTACTGGGGAGAGAAAAGAAGAGGGCGGGTCAACGCTCTGAGATTTGGCTTAAAGAAACGGGTTGCGGCGTTACTCATTCACATCCCCTGCCGCCCGCGCTTAGTGTCCGCGCCGTGACCGTTCGGCGCATCTTTTGGTGCCGGTTGCTTCGAAAGCATCGATCGGCCCGCCAACGCGCTCGCGGCGACGAGGAGTACTGGGAGTGCCGCGACTGTGGAGCGATGTTCACGGGCGTTCGCCCAACCGACGAAGGGAAGTACCGGCTGCCGTTCGGCGGCTAGATCGGGTCAAAGCCCGAAGCCCTCTCCAAGAAACTGCATTTCGGCCTCTGCGAGTAGTGCGGTGCGGGCACGGGGTCACCAAGGGGCGTGAACGCGTCGCCATAGTGGCAGTGCCCGTTACGACCGGATCGTCCACCCGCACCGGCTTAGCGGATCCCGACCTCGAGCGCCGTGACCCGCTCGGCTGCTCGGCGTCCTGCCTCACCGCCATCGGCGTCCGGATCTGGAAGGCAGCGGGTGCAGATGAGTCTCGTCGAGCCGACGTGCATCCAGCCCAGCACGACCGAGCTGAGGCGGATCGCGCAGTAGGGATCACCGACCTCGTAGCTGCGTGGAAGCGCCGTCGTGGCGACGAACCCTCCAGCCCTGGCGACCCGCTCAGCGGATCCCGTACTTCTCCAAGATCAGGTTGGCCGCGACACGGCTCTGGCGGGCACGCTGGGGGTCGTCACGCAAGCCGAAGCTCACCGGCAGATGCGTGGGCACAACGTCGGGCACGCCGTCGAGAGGTTGTGAGACGAGCCGCTGCTTGCGGGCCTCGTGCAGATGCACGCGCCAACTCCCTTTCGTTCGACCAAGAGCGAGGGACCTCGAAGCGATCCTTTCGGGCGGCGATCTCAGCGAGGCGGCGGTCGTGGTCGGCGGGGTCCACGCAGGTCGCGGTCGACGAGGATCGTGACGGTGGTCGGTCGCTCTTGTTCGGTTACTAGCGCATTGTCGATGCTGCAAGTCTAACTAGCGCAGTGGAAGACTCGCAGGCGGCGTCGTAGGATCACGAGCGTGCTGCCGCCCGCTCTGCCACCGCTCACGCGACTGGAGGAGTTGGTGCTCGACAACGTTCCGTTCGACCCAACCACTCCCTCGCTCGATGTGCAGGTCGAGCCGGTCAGGCGCTGGTTGCGGTCAGAGGTCGACCGTCGGCTACGCGAGGTCGCTCGGAAGGAGCGAGTAGATGAATGCGTCGGTGCGCCGCTCCCCGAAGACCAGGTACGAGCGCAGGCGCCCTTCACGCCGGAAGCCGACGCTCTCCAGCACGCGCTGCGATGCGACGTTCTCCGGGTCGACGAGCGCCTCGACACGCGCAAGCCCCGCTTCCGTCAGCGCCCAGCGCGACAGGAGCGCGACCGCATGCGAGGCAAGGCGGCGGCCGCGAGCCCGCTCGATCACCCAGTACCCGATATCAACGGTTCCCGGCTGCCGACGGAAGAGCAGGACAACCGCTCCGAGCGCATCGCCAGAGTCTGAGTCAGCGATTGCCAGAGACAGTCCCTCGCCCTTGTCAGCCCGTCCCCACTGGCGCTCGATCCAAGCGCGTCCCTCGGCCGCCGTGAACGTGGCGGGAACCGTGGTGCCTTCCGGAATGCGCGGATCGTGGCTTGCCTCCTCGACACAGTCGATGTCGCTCTCGTCCCAGCGACGCAGAACGACGGCGTCATCCCTAAGCGGAGGATCGGGGTAGGAGAGCGTGGCCGACATGACGTTCAGGCTAAATGGGCTGCTGCTAATGCGCTCGCGCCGCGGCGGAGGCCTCGGCCTCCGCCTTCGTGGAGCAGCACGGAGAGTCAGTCGAACTCGCGGGCGCTGTCGCTGCACTGCGCTGAACCCGTTTCCACGGCTGGCGACGATCCCGAGACCACACCGAGACCACACCAGCACGCGATTCTGCGACCTCCCCAGCGGGTACGACCACGCAACCATGTGGAATCCGCGCTATGCCTAGTGCCCGTATATTCCCCCCGCAAATGCGCTACGTCTTCGACTTCTCCGAGGACTCGGGCGGCGGTCGGGAGCTCCTCGGGGGAAAGGGGATCGGCCTCGCCGAGATGACCGCTCTCGGCGTCCCCGTTCCGGACGGGTTCACGATCACCACCGAAGCGTGTCGCGCCTATCTCGCCGGCGGAGGCGAAGTGCCGTCCGGTCTCGACGCCGAGGTCGACGAGCGCATCGCGGCCCTCGAGGCGAGGACAGGTAAGGGCTTCGGCGACGTGGGAAATCCGCTGCTCGTCTCCGTCCGCTCGGGCGCCGCGGTCTCGATGCCCGGGATGATGGACACGATCCTCAACCTGGGGCTGAGTGACGTCGCGGTCGAGGGCCTGTCTGCGTCGACGGGTAACCCGCGCTTCGCGCTCGATTCGTACCGCCGGCTCATCCAGATGTACGGCGAGGTGGTGGACGGCGTCGACGGACACCGATTCGAGCAGGCGCTCACTGACCTGAAGGCGGCGCGAGGCGTGTCGCAGGACATCGAGCTGACGGCCGAAGACCTCCGCGAGCTGGTGGCGACGTTCAAGGGCATCTACGAGGAGGAGACCGGCCACTCGTTCCCGGAGAACCCGCGCGACCAGCTACGCCGCGCCTACCGCGCCGTGTTCGACTCGTGGAATGTTCCCCGCGCGCAGGTCTACCGCCGCGCGAACGACATCGCGGACGACCTCGGCACCGCGGTCAACGTCGTGCAGATGGTGTTCGGCAACCGCGGTGAGAGCTCCGGCACCGGCGTGTGCTTCACGCGGGACCCCGCGACCGGCGAGCGCCGGCTCTACGGCGAGTTCCTCGCGAACGCGCAGGGCGAGGACGTCGTCGCCGGGGTCCGCACCCCGGAGCCGATCGACCGCATGCGAGAGCGCATGCCCGAGGCGTTCGAGCAGCTCGTGGGCACGCTCGACCGGCTCGAATCGCACTACCGCGACCTGCAGGACATCGAGTTCACGGTCGAAGAGGGAACGCTCTACCTCCTGCAGACGCGCACGGGGAAGCGCACGGCCGCCGCCGCGCTCCGCGTCGCGGCCGAGATGGTCGACGAGGGGCTCATCTCGCGCGAGGAGGCGGTGGCGCGGATCGACCCCGCCCAGCTCGACCAGTTGCTGCACCCCATGATCGATCCGGATGCGAAGGTCGACGTTGCCGCGCGAGGCCTGAATGCTTCGCCCGGCGCCGCCTCTGGCGCGATCGTGCTCGATGCGGACACGGCCGAGGAGCGGGGAAGGGCCGGTGAGAGCGTCGTTCTCGTGCGCTGGGAGACGACGCCCGACGACATCCACGGGCTCATCCACGCGGCGGGCGTGCTCACCGCCCACGGCGGGATGACGTCGCACGCGGCTGTCGTCGCCAGGGGAATGGGCAAGCCATGTGTCGCCAGCTGCGAGGAACTGTCCATCGACGTTGCCGCCGGCACGGTCCGGATCGGCCAGCACGAGCTGCGGGCGGGCGACGTCATCACGGTCGACGGGGGAACGGGTCGCGTCATCGTCGGCGCGGTCCCGCTCGTCCCGCCGTCGATCGACACGAACTTCGAGACCATCCTCGAGTGGGCCGACGACATGCGGCGCCTACGGGTCCGTGCGAATGCCGACACGCCCGAGGACGCCGCCAAGGCCCGCGAGTTCGGTGCCGAGGGGATCGGCCTGTGCCGAACCGAGCACATGTTCATGGGCGAGGAACGGCTTCCCGCCGTGCGCGACATGATCATGGCGCGCGACGAGGAGGAGCGCCGCGCCGCGCTCGACCGCCTCCTCCCGATGCAGCAGGCCGACTTCGAGGGGATCTTCGAGGCGATGGCGGGGCTTCCGGTGACCATCCGTCTGCTCGATCCGCCGCTGCACGAGTTCCTGCCATCGCTCGAGGAGGCGACCTCGGACGCGATGCGCGACCGCATCCGGCAGCTGCAGGAGGCCAATCCGATGCTCGGCACGCGCGGCTGCCGTCTCGGCCTCCAGTTCCCCGAGATCTACGAGATGCAGGTGCGTGCGATCGTGCGCGCCGCGCGGGCCGTCCGCGAACGCTCGGGTGACGCGCCGCTCGTCGAGATCATGCACCCGCTCGTCGGCTTCACCGAGGAGCTCGGCCGCCTTCGTGAGCTCACCGAGCGCGTCGCGGCCGAGGAGCCGACCGTCGAGTACCTCTGCGGGACGATGATCGAGCTGCCGCGAGCGGCGCTCCGCGCCGACGAGATCGCCGCGGAGGCGGACTTCTTCTCCTTCGGCACGAATGACCTCACGCAGACGACGCTCGGCTTCTCGCGCGACGACGCGGAGGGCAAGTTCCTCACCTACTACCTCGAGCACGGGATTCTCGAGCGGAACCCGTTCGAGGTGATCGACGAGGACGGCGTCGGCGATCTCATGCGAATCGCCGTCGAGCGTGGGCGCGCCACCAAGGTGGACATAAAGCTCGGGATCTGCGGCGAGCACGGCGGCGAGCCCCGCTCGGTCGCGTTCTGCCACCGACTCGGGCTCGACTACGTGTCGTGCTCGCCCTACCGCGTGCCACTCGCACGGCTGGCGGCTGCGCAGGCCGCACTCGCCGAGGCGGGCGTCACTGCGGTCGCGGCCGGCGGATAGCTAGGCGACCTGGGCGACGGACAAGCCGACGCTCAGCACGCCGACCGCCGCCATCGAGACGGTTGCGAGCGCCGGAGAGCGCCGAAAGCTGGAGAACGCGAGGGCGCAGAGGCCGCCGCCGACGAGTCCGCCGATGTGACCCCCGATCGAGATGCCGGGGATGAAGAACGTGATCGCGAGGTTGAAGATCACGAGGCCCATCGCCTGGCCGCCGAAGACCCAGATGCGGCGCGCCTCGAGCACCAGCGCGGCCCCCATGATCCCCCAGATCGCCCCGGAGGCTCCGACCGTGAGGGCGTTCGGCGACCAGATCAGCGCTCCCGCCGAGCCTGCGAGCCCCGACACGACGTAGACGAGCAGGTAGCGCGAGTGACCGAAGTACTCCTCGAGCGGCGGGCCGATGAACCAGAGCACGAGCATGTTCATCCCGAGGTGCAGCGGCCCGTAGTGGAGGAATGTCGCCGTGACGAGGCGCCACCATTCACCCTCCGAGACCCCTACGACCTGCCCGGACGAGTCGACGGCCGTGGAGACGAGCACTCCCTGCTCGTAGATCCAGCTGCCCGTCCCGTTGAGCTGCCCGCCCGTGGCGAGCTCGAGCACGAAGAGGGCGACGTTGATCCCGATCAGCGTCTGCGTGACGATCGGGCCGCGCATCGAGAGCGTGCGGACCGTGCTCCGCGCCGCCTGCCGGGGCGCGGAAACCCGACCGCCGGTCGTCGCGTGGTCGGGGCAGCGGATGCCCACGGGGCCGTACGACATGCAGTCGGGACAGATGCCGCGTCCGCACTCCGCGCACGACACGTAGGTCTCCCGGTCGGGATGGCGGTAGCAGCGCATCGGCTCGGCCACGGCGGGTTAGCGTACCCGCGTGCGAGTCGACGTCGACTTCACTCCCGACGAGCGGGGAGCGGCTCCGACCGGGCTCGTCATCGACGTCATCCGAGCCACCTCCACGATCTGCCAGGCGCTCGCGTCGGGATACGAGCGCGTGTTCTGCGCGGCGGAAGTCGCCGAGGCTCGTGCGCTGCGCGAAGCGATCGGCAAAGGCGTGCTCGGAGGCGAGAGGAATGCGGTCCGCATCCCGGGCTTCGACTTCGGCAACTCGCCGCGCGAGTACGAGGAGCCGATTGCCGGGACGCTCGTCCTGTCGACGACGAACGGGACCCGCGCAGTCGTCGCTGCGGCAGCGCGCTGCGAGCGCGTCTTCGTCGCGTCGCTGCTGAACCTCTCGGCGGTCGTCGAGGCGGCGCGCGACGCGGGCGACGACGTCGTGGTCGTCTGCGCCGGCGTCCAGGGCACGCTCGCCCTCGACGACGCGTTCGTCGCGGGCCGGATCGTCGAGCTCCTCGGTTGGGACCGCACGGACGCGGCCGAGGCAGCCGCGCGCTTGGCCGCCACGTGGAGCGGGGCGGAGGAGGCGTTCCGCGCGTCGAAGAGCGGCCGGAACCTGCTGGAAAACGCGCCGGAGCTCGAGCCCGACATCCCCTTCTGCGCGCGCGAGAGCGTCCTCGACGTCGTGCCGCGGCTCGTGGCGATGCGCGACGGCGCCGCCGAGATCTCGCTCTAGCGCTCGCCGGCGGCAACCGCTGGCGAGATCACCCGCCTGGTCGAGACGCGTCGCATCGACACCGCTCTAGACTCGCCGAGTGATCGTCAACCGCGACCACAAGGTGCGCGGCCCGTACACCGCCTTCGCGGACGTCGCCGGTGCATACGAGCGCGGCCGGCCGGGCTACCCCGAAGACGCCGTCCGCTGGATGGTGGGAGACCAGTCGGTGGACGTCGTCGACCTCGGCGCGGGGACCGGGAAGCTCACGCGTGCGCTCGTCGCGCTCGGGCACCGGGTCGTCGCGGTCGAGCCGCTCGACGAGATGCGAGCCGAGCTCGAGGCTGCCACTCCCGGCGCGCACGCGGTCGAGGGTCGCGCGGAAGCGATGCCGCTCCCCGATGGCGCCGCCGATGTCATCGCCTCGGCGCAGGCGTTCCACTGGTTCGACCACGACGACGCGCTGCCGGAGATCGCCCGCGTGCTCCGCCAGGGAGGGCGCCTGGCGCTCGTCTGGAACTCGCGCGACGACCGCGACCCGTGGATGTCGCGTCTCTCGGCGATCATCGGGAACGAGTCGATCCAGGAGTCCGACGTCGTCCCGATCCTCGACGAGAGTGGATTCTTCCGCTGGGTCGAGACCAAGCGCTTCTCGTTCGAGCAGATTCTCGACCGCGACGGGCTCCTCGACCTCGTCCTCTCGCGAAGCTATCTCGCGAAGCTCGCGCCCGAGGAGCGCCAGCCCGTGCTCGATGCCGTCGGCGCGCTGTACGACGAGACCGCGGACGGTGAGGGCGTACGCCTTGCGTACGTCACCGAGTGTTTTCGGGCGACCCGCCGGTAGCGTCAGAACTCACGGCGGACGACCTCGACGTTGTTGCCGTCGGGGTCGAGCAGGAACGCGGCGTAGTAGCGGCCGCCCTCGCCTGAGCTGTACTGCTCCCGGACGCCCGGAGCGCCGTTGTCACGACCGCCGGCGCCCAAGCCTGCGCGATGGAACGCGTCCACCCGCTCGCGCGAGTCCGCGACGAAGGCGATGTGAACCGGCCCGCTCGTCGTCGGCTCGCCGTCGGTGACGACGAGTTCGCGAGCTGCGCGCCGCGATCGCTCTCCCAGATCGGCGGAATCCGAGCGGCTCGAGGGCTGCCTTGTAGAAGGCGACACTTGCGGTCGCGTCGCGCACGCGGATGTGGACGTGGTCGAGGACGACGCGCGTCCAGTCCCAGTCGCTCATGTCGTGACGCTAACAGGAACGAGTTGACAGGAGAACGTATGTTCGTATAGAACATGTGTTCGGATGGTCGCATGCCTCCTCATTCCGGGGTTCGAGCTGAGAGCGGCACTGCGCGCACGGCCGCGGCTGGCGCTCGTTCCCGCCGCGCTCGCGCCGGAGGCAGGAGAGGAGCCACTGCTCGGGCCGGTCACCGCGTCCGCCGAGGCAGCCGGCGTGAAGCCTGGGATGCGCCTCGGAGAGGCACTCGCGACGTGCCCGTCGCTCGTCCTCGTCGATCGCGATCCCGCGACCGTCGAACGGGAGTGGGAGGGCGTCCTCCGGCGCCTCGAGGACACCGGCTTCGCCGTCGATCCGGTCGAGCAGGGCACGGTCGTCTTCGAGACGAAGGGCGTCGAGCGGCTCTACGGAGGCGTGCAGCCGGCGCTCGAGCGCGCGCTCGCGGCTGTCGGCTCGACCTGGGACCCGCGCGTCGGCGCAGCCGACAGGCGCTTCACGGCGCTCGCCGCCGCAAGCGTCGCGCGGCCGGGCCAGATCCTCCTCGTCGCGGCGAAGGAGGAAGAGGAGTTCCTCGAGCCGCTGCCGCTCTCGCTCCTGCCGATGACGCCGAATCGTTACGCGGAGCTCGAGGGGCTCGGCCTGCGCTCGCTCGGCGAGCTGCGCCGGCTTCCCGCCGGAGCGGTCGCGGAGCGGCTGGGCGCGGAGGGAAGAACTGCGTGGCGGCTCGCCCAGGGCGGCCGCAAGGCACGCGTGCGCGGACGGAAGCCCGCCTCGGAGCTCGCCGAGGCGCTGACCTTTCCGGAAGCGATCGCGAACGAGCTCACGCTGCGACGGGCGCTCGGCTCTCTCCTCGAGCGCCTGCTCGCGCGTCCAGAACGGGCCGGGCGGCCGTTTCGAAAACTCGCGCTGGTCGCCCGGCTCGTCGATGGCGGATCGTGGCGACGGGTGGCCACCTTGCGCGACGCGACGGCCGAGATGGCGCGGCTACGAGCCGCGCTCGGGCCCAAGCTGCAGGAGCTTCCCGCGCCGATCGTCGAGCTCCGCCTGGAGGCGGTCGAGCTCGCGGAGCACACGGGGCAGCAGCTCGCGCTCGTCGAGCCTGCCGGGGAGGAGAACGTCGTGCGCCTGCGTGAAGGCCTGAAGCAGGTGAAGGCCAGCACGGGGACGGGGTCGGTGTGCGCAGTGGTGGAGGTTGCGCCGTGGTCGCGGGTTCCGGAAGCGCGAGCGCTGGTCGTTCCGCGGGACGACTAAATGCGCCGCGCCCGGCGCTCGTCGAGACCGCGCCCGGAGGAACTCCGCACGTCGTGAATCGCGAGCAGGTCGCGCTCGTACGGGAGGAGTGGCGCGTCGTCGACCGCTGGTGGACGGACGAGCCCGTCGACCGACACTACTTCGAGGTCGTCCTCGAAGGCGGCCGGAACGTCTGCGTCTACCGTGACGCCGAGGCGTGCTGTTGGTTCACGCAGAACGCCTAGCGCCGGACGAGGCGCTTGCCGAAGCGGCCGACGGCGTAGAGCGCGCCGAGCCCTGCTCCGCCGGCGAGGGCGAGCATGTTCGTGGTCGTGCACGTCCGACAGGCGTTGCAGCAGACCGCCGCCATCGGCGCCTGGTCGCCGTACTTCGCGGCGACCTGCATCGCACGGCCCTGCCAGACCGTCTTCACGTTCGTAGCGTACGCCACTCAGACGTCGAACACGTCGTGCCGCTCGAAGAACTCCCGATCGGGCTCGATGTCCTGCGCTCGGAGCTCCGCGAGCTCGCGGCGGTACTGGGCGAAGCCACCGGGCGTGTGCAGGTTGAGCATCCGCACCGGCTTGTCGCTCATGTTCCGAAAGTAGTGGACGACGTTGGGCGGAGCGAGGACGTACGTCCCCGGCTTGCCGTGGACGACCTCGTCGCCGACGTGGAACTCGACCTCGCCCTCGAGGACGTAGAACGAGTCCGAGTGCCCCTTGTGGAAGTGGGGGTCGACGCCGCTTCCGGGATCGAACGTGACCTCGAGCAGGCTGAGCTCGGGGCGGTCGGTCTTGAGCGGCATGCCTTCGCCGGGCGCCAGGGCGATCGGCTCGTCCATGGCGGGAGTCTAGGCCGCGGCCACCTGGTCGAAAGCGGCTCGCGCCGCGACGAGGTCGTCGTCCGTGCGGGCGCGGTCCAGCGCGCGGAGGTAGTCCCCCCACCCGAAGCTCGGCGTGTGAACGGTGAGGAAGCGTGCTCCGCTCGCGCCGGGGAACCAGAACGTGTGCACCGCACCGGGCGGCACGTACACCCAACTCCCCGCCGTCGCCATGACCTCCTCGCCGTCGACGGCGAACGCCATCTCGCCCTCGAGCACGCCGAACGACTCGCCGTGGCGCGGGTGGAAGTGCCGCGGAGGGGAGGGCCCGCCGGCCTCGGCCCGCGACGTGGAGATGCCCAGCTCGGTCGCATCGGCGAGCAGGACGATGTCGACACTCGGACGCTCGGCGATCAGCTCTCCGATGCCCGCGATCACGAGGCCTGGATCGCGCCCGCCATCCTCGGGCGCCGGATGCTGGTCGAACGGCACCGCGAACTCGGCGTCGTAGAGCCCGCGGAGATAGCGGTCGAAGCCCATTCCGGGCGCGTGGAAGTTGAAGAAGCGCAGGTCGTCGGGACCGTCGTTGCGGAACGTGTGGACGACGTCCTTGGGGACGAGGGCGAACGATCCCGGGTCGAGCGTGCGCTCGCTGTCCCGGAGCGAGAGCGTCAACACGCCCGCAAGGACGTAGAAGCAGTCGACGTGCTCATGGTGGACGTGGAGGTCGGGTCCGAGCTCGCCGGCGGCGTACCGGGTCTCGGTGATGACCGCCTCGTCGCTCGCGAGCCGGATGCTCACCGTCCGATTCGGCGAGTCGGTGACGACGATCGGTTCCACGGGCCGAGTGTATGAGCTACGTCGAGCTCCACTGCCACTCGGCGTACTCGTTCCTGGACGGCGCGTCGCAACCGGAAGAGCTCGCCGCACGGGCGGCCGAGCTTGGGTACGCGGCGCTCGCGCTCACCGATCACGACGGGGTCTACGGCTCGCTCGAGTTCGCGCACGCGGCGAAGGCGTTCGGCGTCCGGCCGATCACCGGTGCGGAGATCACGCTCGACGGCGGCGCGCACGTGACGCTGCTCGTGGAATCTCGTCATGGGTACGGCAATCTCTGCCGCCTGCTCACGGCCGCGCACGCCGGAACGCGTCGTCCCGGACGCGAGGACCGCGAGCCGTTGTCGCCGTCCGTCTCGCTCGAGGCCATCATGGAGGCGAACGCTGGGCTCGTCTGCCTTTCTGGATGCGCGCGTCGCGGGCTCGGCCTCCTCGACCCCAATGCAGCTGCACGGCTCGCCGGTGCATTCGGCCCGGACAGGTTCTTCGTCGAGCTCCAGCGGCCGTTCGAGCGAGGAGACGCGCGCCGGCTCGGCCTCCTGCACGACCTCGCCGAGCACCTCGGTGTGGAGACCGTCGCAACCGGTGACGTCCATGCGCACCATCCGCGGCGCACGCTCCTGCAGGACGTCCTCGTCGCCATTCGTTGCCGGACATCACTCGAGGGCTGCGAGCCCGAGCGACGCGGGAACCGGGAGAGCTACCTTCGCCCGCCCGAGGAGGTGCTCGACCGCTTCTCCTTCGACCGCGCATCTGCCGAGAGGAGCGCGACGCTCGCCGAGCGGCTCGGGTTCGATATCACCGAGGAGCTCGGCTACCGCTACCCGGACTTCTCAGACCGCTCCGAGCCGGCGATCTTCCAGCTGGCCGAGATCTGTCGCCGAGCGATCGACGAGCGCTACGGGTCGTCGCAGGGCGAAGCCCGCGCTCGTCTCGAGAGCGAGCTTGAGCTCATCGACGAGCTCGGGCTCGCAGGTTTCTTCCTGCTCCACCACGAGGTGCTCGAGATCGCACGCGAGTGCGCGCGCGAGGTGCGGGGCACCGACTCGCCGCGCAGCTTTCTGCCGCCCGGTCGCGGGCGCGGAAGCTCGGTCGGCTCGATCGTCTGCTACCTGACCGGCCTCTCGCACGTCGACCCGGTCTCGAACGAGCTCTCGCTCGGCCGCTTCCTGAACCGCGAGCTCTCCTCGGTGCCGGACATCGACCTCGACTTTCCGCGCGACATCCGCGAGAAGCTCATCGTCCGGGTGACCGAGCGCTATGGGCGCGAGCATGCCGCTCTCGTTGCGAGCTTCGCGACGTACCGCTCGCGGGGCGCGATCCGAGACGTCGGGAAGGCGCTCGGCCTCCCGTTCGCCGAGCTCGAGCGGCTCGCGCGCACCTCGGACGGCTGGAACGCGAAGCGGGTGGGGGAGGAGGTCGCGCGGCTCCCCGACGGCGAGCGCAAGCTCCAATCGAAGCGCTGGCGCGCATTCGCGTGGCTCACGGGCGAGATCGCAGGGCTCCCGCGCCACCTCTCGCAGCACCCGGGCGGGATGATCGTCTCGACGCGGCCGCTGATCGAGCTCGTCCCGGTACAGCCGGCGGCGATGGCCGGACGCCAGCTCTGCCAGTGGGACAAGGACTCGTGCTCGGACGCGGGGTTCCTCAAGATCGACCTGCTCGGGCTCGGGATGCTCTCCGCGGTGGAGGACTGCGTCGACCAGATCGCGCGCACGCACGACGAGGTCATCGACCTCTCGCGGATCCCCTTCGACGACGAGGCGGTCTACGACGACATCCAGCGCGCGGACACGATCGGCACGTTCCAGATCGAGAGCCGCGCGCAGATGCAGAGCCTCCTGCGGACGAAGCCGGCCAATCTCGACGACATCACCGTCCAGGTCGCGCTCGTGCGGCCGGGGCCGATCCAGGGGAAGGCGGTACACCCCTACATCGACGCGCGGCAGCGCCTTCGCGAAGACCCCTCGTACGTCTTCCCGGTCGACCACGAGCTCCTGCGCGAGCCGCTGCGCTCGACGTTCGGCGTCGTCGTGTTCCAGGACCAGGTGCTCGAGGTCGCGATCGCGATCGCCGGCTTCAGCGTGGGCGAGGCGGAGGGGCTGCGCCGCGCGATGAGCCGCAAACGCAGCCACGACGCGCTCGAGGCGTACCGCGAGCGATTCGTCGCCGGTGCGGTCGAGAAGAGCGTGTCTGCCGAGGTCGCCGACTCGGTCTTCGACAAGCTCGTCGGCTTCTCGGGCTTCGGCTTCCCGAAGGCGCACGCGGCCGCGTTCGGCCTCCTCGCGTACCAGTCGACCTGGCTGCGCCACTACTACCCGGCGGAGTTCCTGAGCGCGCTCCTGAACGAGCAGCCGATGGGCTTCTATCCACCTGCGACGCTCGTGCGCGACGCGCAGCGCCATGGAGTGGAAGTGCTCCCCGTCGACGTCAATCTGAGCGGCGCGCGCTGCGTCGTCGAATGGGAAGCGGTCCGCATCGGCCTCAACTACATCTCCTCGATCGGGAAGGACGACGCCGAGGCGCTCGTCGCCGAGCGGAAGGCGAACGGGCCGTACCGCGACATCGCCGATCTCGCGCGAAGGTCACAGCTCTCCTACGACGGTTTGGAGGCACTCGTGAAGGGCGGTGCCTGCGACGGTTTCTGGAAGCCGCGGCGCGATCTCCTCTGGGAGCTCGGCCTCGTTTTCCGCGCGCAGTCGGTGCCGGGGACCGAGGGCGAGATGAAGCAGCTTCCGCTCGCGCTCGAGCCGACGACCGAGACGCCGGCGCTCCGTGACCTCACCGGCTGGGAGCGCATGCTCGCGGACTACCGCCACACGAGCATGTCCATCGAGACGCATCCGCTCTCGCTCCTCCGCCCGCACCTTCCCGAGGGAACGCTCTCGAGCGAGGAGCTCCACGCCGAGCGCCACGGGAAGCAGGTCGCGTTCGCGGGGATGACCGTCGCGCGCCAGCGGCCGTCAACCGCGAAGGGAGTCGTCTTCATGTTGCTCGAGGACGAGCACGGCCAGGTGAACCTCATCGTCCCGTCGGAGGTCTACGAGCGGCACCGGGCGACGGTGCGCGCGGAGCCGCTCATCCTGGCCCGCGGGCGCTACGAACGCGTGGGGGAGAACCGCAACGTCCTCGTGGCCTCGCTCGAGTCCCTCGGCCCGCTCGCGCGGCGTGTGGCGGCGGACGACACCGTGTGGGAGTCGCTCCCGCGGCCGCACTCGTTCGGCCATCGCTGAGCGTTCTATGCTCGCAGCGTGTCGGAGGTACGTTTCGCACGAAGCGGAGACGTCGACATCGCGTACCGCGTCGTCGGCGACGGACCCGTCGACCTCGTCTACGTGCAGGGCTCCCTGACGCATCTCGAGGCCACCTGGGAGCTCCCACAGTTTCGGCGCTACTGCGAGCGCCTCGCAGAGTTCACGCGTCTCGTCTGTTTCGACAAGCGCGGGATGGGGATGTCAGACCGAGTTCCTGGGACGGCGACGCTCGAGGAGCGTATGGACGACATTCGCGCGATCATGGACGCGATCGGGAGCGAGCGTGCTGCGGTGATGGGGGAATCCGAGGGCGGGCCGCTCGCGATGCTGTTCGCCGCTGCTCATCCCGAGCGCACGGTCGCGCTCGTACTCCAAGGCGCGGAGGTGCGGGAGCGCACGGACGACGAGTGGCCGTGGGGGGAGGCCACCGCTGAGGAGCACGAGGTGTCGATGGCATCGATCTCCGAGCGATTCTCCTTGGGCCTTGGGATCTACAACATCGCCCCGAGCATCGCCGGGCAGGAATGGGCGCGCGTGTGGCGCGCGAAGGTGGTGACGCACGCGGCGACACCGAACTCGGCGGAAGCGTTCATGCGCATGGCCTTCGACATCGACGTCCGCCACATCGTCCCGGCGATCAATGTTCCGACGCTCATCGTCCACGCTGCCGGAGACCGGGTGTGTCACGTGGAGAATGCGCGCTATCTCGCCCGGCACATTCCAGGTTCACGCTACGTCGAGATTTCGACGGAGGATCACGTCCCCTGGTTCGAACCAAACGAGACCGTGGCGGAGATCCGGGAGTTCCTGACGGGTCGGCGCGAGACAGGAACGCCCGACCGCATTCTCGCCACCGTGCTCTTCACCGATCTCGTCGGCTCGACCGAGCGCGCGGCGGAGCTGGGGGACCGGCGCTGGCGCGACCTGCTCGAACAGCACCACGCTGCCGTGCGACGCGAGCTTCAGCGGTTCGACGGCCGGGAGGTGGACACGGCGGGCGACGGCTTCTTCGCGACGTTCGACGGTCCGGCAAGGGCCATTCGCTGCGCGCAGGCGATCATCCCTGCGGTCCGCCCTTTGGATCTCGAAGTCCGGGCCGGACTGCACACCGGAGAGGTTGAGCTCGCAGACGGCAAGGTCGCCGGCATCGCTGTGAACATCGGAGCGCGGGTCGCGGCGCAGGCCGCCTCGGGCGAGGTTCTCGTGTCGAGCACGGTCAAGGATCTTGTGGCCGGCTCAGGCCTCGAGTTCGAGGACCGTGGTACGGCCGCGCTGAAGGGAATTCCCGGCGACTGGCGGCTCTTCGCCGTCGCCTCCTAACGCGAGAGCGTGAAAGCGGTCTCGACGATCCCGATGTGCGTGAACGCCTGCGGGAAGTTGCCTACGAGGCGCTTTTGCTCGGGGTCGTACTCCTCCGAGATGAGCCCGAGGTCGTTGCGGAGGGACAGGAGCCGCTCGTAGAGCTCGATCGCCTCGTCACGCCGTCCCTGTTGCGCCAGAACCGCGACGAGCCAGAACGAGCATGGCAGGAAGACGCCCTCGCCAGGCGGCAGTCCGTCGACATCGACGTTCTCGTGATCGGCTCGGTACCGCTCGACGAAGCCGTCGCGAGTGAGGTCGCGCTGGATCGCCCGTACGGTGCCGGCGACGCGCTCGTCGGTCGCCGGGAGGAAGCCGACGAGTGGGATCAGGAGCAGACTCGCATCGAGCCGATCCGAGCCGTAGTACTGGACGAACGAGCCGAGATCCGCGTTGTACCCGTTGCGAAGAATGTCCTCGCGGATCGCCTTGCGTGTCGCTCGCAGCCGATCGACGGGGCCTTCGCGGCCGAGTTTCCGGACCGACTTCACCGCACGGTCGAAGGCCACCCAAGCCATCACCTTCGAATGGGTGAAGTGGCGGCGTGGGCCGCGCACTTCCCAGATGCCCTCATCCTCCTGGCTCCAGCCCGATTCCAGCCACTCGAAGGTCTTGCGTGCGAGCGCCCAGGCGTCGTCGGACGCCCCGAGCCCCTTGATGCGCGCCTGGTAGAGCGCGTCCACGACCTCGCCGTACACGTCGAGCTGCAGCTGATCGGACGCGCCGTTTCCGATGCGAACGGGGCGTGAGCCCTCGTAGCCGTCGAGCCATGGCAACTCGAACTCGGTGAGACGGCGTTCACCCGCGACGCCGTACATGATCTGGAGGTCGTCCGGCGAGCCCGCGATCGCACGCAGCAGCCAGTCGCGCCACGCGCCTGCCTCCTCGACGTAGCCCGCCCGGATGAAGGCCAGGAGCGTGAGCGTCGCGTCGCGCAGCCAGCAGTAGCGGTAGTCCCAGTTGCGCACGCCACCGAGCCACTCGGGCAGCGATGTCGTGGGCGCCGCGACGATTCCGCCGGTCGGCGCGTAGGTAAGTGCCTTGAGTGTGAGCAGCGAGCGCCTGAGCGCATCGTCCCAGCGGCCCGTGTGCTCGCACCGCCGAGACCACTCCTCCCAGAACGAGACCGCGTCTTCGAGAGATGCCTCTGCGTCCACCTCGTCCGGGAGCTCCTCGTGCGACGGAAACCACGTGAGCACGAAGGGCACGCGGTCGCCCTCGGCGACCGTGAACGACGCGAACGTCCGGAGATTGCGCCCCTCGAGCTCGACCGGGGTTCGGAGCGCCACGCCGTCCGGCCCCGCGATGCCGACGAGGGTGCCGTCGAGGTTGCGCACCCACGGAATGACCGACCCGTACTCGAAGCGGATGACGAGCTCCATCGTCATCTCAACGCGGCCGCGTACGCCCTCGACGATGCGAACCACGTCGGGCTTCGTCTCCCGGGGTGGCATGAAGTCGACGAGCCGGACCGTCCCCGATTCGGTGTCGAGCTCGCTCTCGAGGACGAGCGTGTCGTCACGGTAGCGTCGGCGCGCGCTCCGGATCTCGCCGGACGGCTGGATCGACCAGTGCCCGTTCTCCTGGGTGCCGAGGAGGGACGCGAAGATCGCCGGCGAGTCGAACCGCGGAAGGCAGAGCCAGTCGATGCACCCGTGCCGGCTCACGAGCGCGGCCGACTGCAGGTCGCCGATCAGACCGTAGTCCTCGATGAGCGCCACTAGAGATCCCCGTCCACGAAGGTCGCGTAGCGGCCGAAGCGCGTCTTGACGGCTCGATTGAACGCGATTCTGTACTCGCGTGCCGTGGGATCGTCGAGGGATCGCGCGTACGACTCGCGGATGTCGTAGAGACGTTCACCGATCGCGTCGACCACGAGCTGGTAGTCGCCGTAGAGCTCTTCGGTCACGTCCGGGCTTGCGTTCGTCCAGGCCGCGTCGGATTCGGAGGCATCTTCCAGCAGCTCCGTCTCGTCCACCTCGAACACGTCGAGCTGGCGCTGGACGAGCTCGTGGAAGCGCCCGCGGCGGAGGATCACGCGAGCTCGCGGTAGAGGTCGAGATGAGCGGCTGCCGAGGCCTCCCAGGTCAGCTCGTCGCGGACGCGCTCCGCTCCGCGCCGAGCGGCGGCGAGAGCATCCTCGTCACCGAGCAGACGGCGCAGTGCCTCGGACATGGCCTGATCGTCGCCTGCAGGCACGACGGCGCCGGCTCCAAAGCGGCCGACGAGCTCGCCGAGCCCGCCGATGTCGTAGACGATCGCGGGCACACCTGCCCCGAGCACCTGCAGGAGCGCGCCGGAGAGGTCGATCTCCTCGCGGTACGGGAACAGCCCGACCGTTGCCTCGGACAGCGCGCGTCGCAGCTCTGCGTCGGGGAGGTATCCGAGTCGCCACTCCGCGCGCTCGCCCGCTGTCTGCATCAAGCCGTCGAGCGGGACACGCGGATCACCGACGACCAGGAGCCGCGCGTCGTCGACGCGGAGCACCGCGTCGACCGCGTCCTCCGTCCCCTTGTACGGGCGGATGAGGCCGAGGCAGAGAGCCGTCCGCCCGTCGTCTCGCCGGTCGACCTCCGAGCG
Source organism: uncultured Gaiellaceae bacterium (assembly GCA_963787855.1). Lineage (GTDB taxonomy): Bacteria > Actinomycetota > Thermoleophilia > Gaiellales > Gaiellaceae > GMQP-bins7. The sequence goes on along the minus strand of CAWBER010000013.1, from coordinate 87,167 downwards.
GAAGACGGGGTGCGGGATCACGCAGATCTTCTCGGCCGGCAGCCCGAAGTCGACGAGCTGCCCGCGCCCGCACTCCGAGTGCACGACGACACGCTCGAAGCGTTCGAAGAGTGTTCGCCACATCGCGGTCTTCGAGCGGGTGCGGCGCGGGACGATGTCGTGTGCGGTCAGCACGGCAGGGCAGCGCGGCCGGAAGAGCCAGCGGTCGAGCTCTGGTGCGCCGAGCCACTGCATGTGGATCACGTCGGCCTTCGTGAGCGCGAAGCGCGCCATCCCGAGCGGGTGCTCGAGCGCCTTCACGGCGAGTCGCAGGCGCGTCCCGGACATGCGCGAGGAGAGCGGATAGAACCACTCGTGCGCCTCGTAGCCGTCGGGCTCCGCGATCGCGCCGAACCGAAAGCGCGAGGTGACGAGCTCCACGTCGGCTCCGGCGCGCGCAAGTGCGGCGCAGAGGGCGCGGTCGTACGGCGGCGTGTACGCGGGTGGGTCGGCGACGACGACTCGCATGTGGGCGGGAACGCTAGATGGTTGACGCCACGATCTCGCGCGTCCGGTGCGCGATCCGGCGCGTGCGGGCCGCTCTCGGCCCCGGAGTCGGCGATCTCGCGGCATCAACCATCTCGGTCAGAATCCGGCGCGTGACCCCCGAGGAGGCACGCGCGCAGTTTCCCGTGCTCGAGCGCTACGCCTACCTCCAGGCCGGGAGCGTCGGGCCCCTCGCACGCGGAACGATCGAGGCGGTGCGCGCGGAGGAGGAGACGGGTGTTCGGGAGGGTCGTGGAAGCCTCGCTCGGTTCACGCATCTCCTGGAGATGCGTGAGGCGCTGCGGGCAGACGTCGCCGAGCTCGTCGGCGTCGACGGCGAGCACGTCGCGCTCACTGCGTCGACGACGGATGGCTGCAACATCGTCCTCGCCGGCCTGGAGCTCGGCCCCGGCGACGAGATCGTCACGACGACGGACGAGCACTTCGGGCTGCTCGGGCCGCTGCACGCCTCCGGCGCGCGCGTCGTCGTCGCGGACCCGGATCCGGAGCGCATCGAGGCCGCGGTGACGTCACACACGCGGCTCGTTGCCCTGTCGCACGTCCTGTGGACGACGGGCGCGGTGCTTCCGGTGCACGAGCTCCGCGCTGCAACCGGCGTGCCGATCCTCGTCGACGGCGCACAGTCGGTCGGAGTCATCCCGGTCGACGCCGACGAGCTCGACTACTACACGATCTCCGGGCAGAAGTGGCTCTGCGGTCCGGAGGGAACGGGCGCGCTCGTCGTCACCGACCCGGACGGGCTGCGCGTCGGGCACCCGAGCTACCTCTCGCAGGACGGCTACGAGCAGGACGGGATGTTCGAGCCGAAAGCCGGAGCGGCGCGGTTCGATCCAAACCTGATCGCAGGGCCGCACACCGCCGGCCTGCAGGCCGCGATTCGCGCGATCCCCGAGTGGGGATACGAGCGCGCGGCCGAGATGGCCGAGCGTTTCCGGTCGCGGCTGACCGACGTTGGGTGCGATGTGGTCGTGCCGGAGGCACGCGCGACCCTCGTCTCGTGGCGTGTCCCGATTGACGATTCCGCCGACGTCGTGGCAAGGCTCGCCGAGGCGGGCGTGATCGTCCGTGACCTCCCCGGTCGCGGGCTCGTGCGGGCGTCCGTCGGCTGGTGGACGAGCGACGACGACCTCGAACGCCTCGTTCGAGCCTTGTGACGACCAAGTTGTAACTTGCCGGCATGTGCTTTGACCTCGACTCCGCGCCGCCGATCCCTGCGATCTCCGGTGCGGCGGTATCGCACGACGATCTGACGCTCGAAGCCGCCGACGGGAACCGCTTCGCCGCGTTCGTGGCCTCGCCCGAGGAGGCGGCACACAGCGGCGTCGTGATCCTCCCGGACGTTCGCGGCCTCTACCGCTTCTACGAAGAGCTCGCCCTGCGCTTCGCCGAGCGCGGCTACTCGGCTATCGCGTTCGACTACTTCGGACGCACGGCCGGCGCGGAGAAGCGCGGCGACGACTTCGAGTACATGCCGCACGTGCAGCAGACGACACCGGAGGGCGTGCAGGCGGATGTCGGTGCGTGCGTCGGCCACCTCCGCTCGTCGGGCGTCGAGACGGTCTTCACCATCGGGTTCTGCTTCGGCGGGCGCAACTCGTGGCTCTCCGCCGCATCCGGCCACGTGCTCGCCGGCGCGATCGGCTTCTACGGACGCCCTGGTCCCGGCAGCGACGGCGCACCCGGACCCGCCCGGCGCGCTGGCGAGATGACGGCGCCGATCCTGGCGCTGCAGGGAGGCGACGACCCGGGCATCCCAGCCGAGGAGTCGCGGGCGTTCGACGAAGCGCTCACCGCCGCCGGCGTCGAGCACGAGGTCGTCATCTATCCGGGCGCGCCGCACAGCTTCTTCGACCGCAAGTACGAAGAATTCGCGGCCGACTCCGAGGACGCGTGGACCCGCGTCCTCGCCTTCATCGAACGCTACGCCTGACCCACTGGCGCAGATTGGAATCCGCTGCGACGCGGATTCCAATCGCGCGAAGATCCCTGAAGGCGTCCGCGTAGCGGCCGCGCCGGGCTGGGAGTCAGCTGGCGTCGGCGGCAGTGCGGAGCCCGAGCTCGGACGCGATCGGCTGCATCGCGGCGACGACGTTCGCGATGTGCTCGTCGAGCTCCAGTCCGAGGAGCTCCGCCCCCGCGTAGACCTCGTCGCGGTGCACACCCGCTGCGAATGACAGCTGCTTGAGCTTCTTCTTCACCGACTTCGGCTCGAGACCGTCGAGGCCGGCTGGGCGGACCAGCCCGCACGCATGCACGAACCCGGACAGCTCGTCGCACGCGAACAGCACCTTCTTGAGCTGCGTGTCCCGCGGCATCGCGAGGTGCTCGGCGTGCGAGAGCACCGCCTCGACGAGCTCCTCGGGGTATCCCTCCTCGCGGAGGATCGGCGCACCGTCCTGCGGGTGCTTATCCAGCGTGGGATGGATCTCGTAGTCGAAGTCGTGGAGGAGGGCCGTCGCGCGCCACAGCTCCTCGTCCTCGCCGTACAGGCGTGCGTAGTGGCCGACGGATGCCTCGACGGCGAGCGCGTGCCGCAACAGCGCCTCGCTCGTGGTGTAGCGCGTGAGCGTCTCCCACGCCTGCTCGCGGCTCGGCCGCATGGCGCAGTACCATAGCCGCCGCCGTTGGATCCCCAAGTGAGCGAGAAGACTGCTGCGGCCTACGGGACGTGGTCATCGCCGATCTCGGCGGACATGGTGGCGCAGGCCGGCGTCAGGCTCACGGCACCCTGGGTGGAGGACGGTGTCGTGTGGTGGCTCGAGGGGCGCGCCTTGGAGGCCGGACGCGTGGTGCTCGTGCGTCGAGACCCAGACGGGACCATGCAGGACGTCGTTCCCGCCGGATTCAACGTGCGGACGTCCGTTCACGAGTACGGCGGTGGCGCGTACTGCGTCCACGACGGGACGGCATTCGTCTCCAACTTCGACGACCAGCGCCTGTATCGGATAGATGCCGGCGCCGACCCGGTGCCGGTCACACCCGACGTCGGCGATCGCCGCCACCGCTACGCGGACGGACGCGTCACGGCTGACGGCTCGCTCTGGATCGGCGTCCGCGAACGACATGCGGAGAGCGACAGCTCGAAGGACGTCGTGAACGAGCTCGTCGTGCTGCCGACGAACGGCTCAGCCGAGCCGCGCGTGATCGCGAGCGGCCGCGACTTCTATGCGTCGCCGCGCGTCTCGCCCGACGGGTCGAAGCTCTGCTTCCTCGCCTGGGACCTCCCGTGGATGCCCTGGGACGGCTGCGACCTCCACGTCGCGGACCTCGAGTCCGACGGATCGCTGGCGTACGTCGAGCACGTCGCGGGAAAGGACGGCGAGGAGGCGATCTGGCAGCCGAGCTGGAGCCCGGCCGGAGACCTCGTCTTTGCGAGCGACCGCAGCGGCTGGTGGAATCTCGAGCGGATCCGTGACGGGGAGCGCACGGGGCTGTATCCGGCCGAGGCCGAGTTCGGCTACCCCGCGTGGGGCCTCGGAACGAGCTCGTTCGCCTTCCTCGACGACGGTCGCCTGGTCTGCGCACACGACTCGGGCGGCTTCACGCACTTCGGCGTCCTAAACGCCGACGGCGGTGAGCTGAAGCCGCTCGACCTCGACCTGGACTCGTGGGGCACGCCCTACGTCGTGGCCGAGGACACGCACGCGATCGTCGTCGCGGGCTCCGCCACCCTGCCGCATCAGGTCGTGCGGATCGACCTCGAGGGCGGTACGAACGAGCCGCTTCGCAGGAGCATCGAGTCGCCCGTGGAGACGGCGTACTTCTCGACCCCGCGGGTCATCGAATTCCCCACCGAGCAGGGCCGGACCGCCTACGCCTTCTTCTATCCGCCCACGAACCCGGACTACGACGCGCCCCCCGGTGAGCTTCCTCCACTCGTCGTCGAGAGCCACGGCGGCCCGACCGGGAACGCGACGGCGACGTTCAGCCTCGGCGTTCAGTTCTGGACGAGCCGCGGCTTCGGCTTCGTCGACGTCGACTACCGCGGCTCGACGGGCTACGGGCGCGCGTATCGCGAGCAGCTGAACGGGCAGTGGGGCGTCGTCGACCTGCAGGACTGCGTCAACGCCGCGCGGTACCTCGTCGACGAGGGCGAGGCGGACGGGGACCGGCTCCTCATCACGGGCGGGAGCGCGGGCGGCTACACGACGATCTGTGCGCTCACCTTCACCGACGTCTTCGCGGCGGGAACGACCTACTTCGGGATCGCCGACCTGGAGCAGTTCGCGGGCGGCGAGACGCACAAGTTCGAGCTCGAGTACGAGCACACGCTGGTCGGCCCGTATCCCGAGCGCGCGGATCTGTACAAGGAGCGCAGCCCGATCCACTTCACGGACAGGATCTCGACGCCGATGCTGGTGCTCCAGGGGGCCGACGACCGCGTGGTCCCGCCGTCGCAGGCCGAGCTGATCGTCGCCGCGCTGCGCGAGCGTGGCATCCCGCACGCGTACCTGCTCTACGAGGGCGAGGGTCACGGGTTCCGCAAGGCGGAGAACATCGCAGCCTCACTCGAGGCCGAGCTCTCCTTCTACGCGCAGGTCCTCGGCTTCGAGCCCGCCGGTTCGATCCGTACGCTCGAGATCGAAAACCTCTGAACCTCACAAGGAGACCAGTGGAGACCGCGAGTAGCATTGCGCGCGCAATGCAGTCGTTCGTCATCGAGGGCGGCCGGCCGCTCAGCGGCACCGTGCGGGCCTCGGGCAACAAGAACGGCGCACTCCCGATCCTGGCGGCGTGCGTTCTCGCCTCGGAGGAGGTCCGCCTCTCGAACGTTCCGCGCATCCGCGACGTCGAGACGATGGTCGAGCTCCTCGCGGACCTCGGCGCCGACGCCGAGTGGACCGGCCCGAACGAGGTGCGCGTCGACGCCCACGACGTGTCGAAGACCGACCTCGACGCCGAGCTTGCTCGTGAGATCCGCGCATCCTTCCTGCTCGCCGGCCCACTGCTCTCCCGCTTCGGGAACGTGACCGTCCCGCCCCCGGGCGGGGACGTCATCGGTAGGCGCCGCCTCGACACCCACGTCCACGCGTTCACGGCGCTCGGCGCAGAGTTCGAGCTGAACGGCGCGTACGAGCTCTCCGCGAACCGGCTCCGTGGAACGCGGATGTACCTTGACGAAGCGTCCGTCATGGGCACGGAGAACGCGATCATGGCCGCCGTACTGGCCGAGGGCGAGACCATCCTCGGCAACGCCGCCTGCGAGCCGCACATTCAGGATCTCTGCCGCTTCCTCGTGTCGATCGGCGCTCACATCGAAGGCATCGGCTCGAACGTGCTCCGGATCACAGGCGTCGAAGCGCTCCGCGGAGGCGCCCACCGGATCGGCCCCGACCACATCGAGGTCGCGAGCTTCGTCGGGCTCGGCGCCGTGACCGGAGGCGAGGTCGCCGTGGAGGACGTCGAGCCGGACGATCTCATCTCCGTCGTTCCCGCGTTCCGGAAGCTCGGGATCGAGATGGAGATCACGGACGCGTCCGTGCGCGTGCCGGCAGGACAGGACCTCCACATCGAGGACGATCTCGGCGGTCAGATCCCCAAGATCGACAGCGGCATCTGGCCGGCCTTCCCGGCCGACCTGACGTCGATCGCGGTCACGGTGGCGACCCAGGCGCGAGGCACCATCCTCATCTTCGAGAAGATGTTCGAGAGCAGGCTCTTCTTCGTGGACAAGCTCGTCTCGATGGGGGCTCGCATCATCCTCTGCGACCCGCACCGCGTCGTCGTCACCGGCCCCGCTCGGCTCTACGCGCAGCGACTCGAGAGCCCGGACATCCGCGCGGGCATGGCGATGGTCATCGCCGCGCTCTGCGCCGAGGGCACGTCGACGATCGGGAACATCGGGCAGATCGATCGCGGCTACGAGCGCATCGACGAGCGCTTGCGCGACCTCGGCGCTGCGATCGAGCGCAGCGAGCTGTGACGACCGCAGGCGCTGCTCAAGTCGATCTCGGCGGGCGCCGGATTCGGGTCGGGACCGGTGTGGCCGTGCTCGACCACCTGCTCGAGGAGCTTGCCGGGGCGGGCGGGTTCGGCCTAACGCTCGAGGTCGCTCCGGACGAGCCCGAGGCCGAGGTCGGACGGGCCGGCGCCACGCTCGGCGAGGCGCTCGAGCCGCTCTTCGAGCGGGCCGAGGCGTCGGGCCGCGGCTTCGGCGTCGCGCCGGCAGACGAGGCGCTGGCGATGGTCGTCGTCGAGCGCTCCGGGCGTCCGCTCGTCGTCTCGAACGCAGACCTCTCCTCGACGCGCGCGGGTGGGCTCCAGGCAGACCTTGCAGCGACGGTCCTCGACGAGCTCGCGCGTGCAGCCGGCCTGACGATCCACGTCCGCCTCATCGAGGGCGAGAGCTCGCAGCACGTCCTGTCCGCGATCTTCAAGGCCCTGGGCATCGCACTCGCTCGGGCGACGAGAGGAGACGGCTGATGGCCGACAAGCAGGTCGTTCGCACCGACAAGGCTCCCGGCCCCTTCCAGGGAGCGCCGTACAATCAGGCGATCCGCGCCGGGGATCTCGTGTTCGTGGCGGGGCAGCTCGGCATCGCGCTCGAGACCGGGGAGCTCGCGGGTGCTGGCGTCGCCGAGCAGACGGAGCAGATCATTGCGAACCTCGATGCGATCCTCGAGGCGGCGGGCAGCGGGCTCGACAAGCTCGTGAAGACGACCGTCTTCCTGATGGATCTCGGCGACTTTGCGGCGATGAACGAGGTGTATGCGGCGCATGTCGGCGATCGCCCTCCCGCACGCTCGACCGTGCAAATCTCCGGGCTTCCGAGCGGTGCTCTGGTCGAGATCGAGGCCATCGCGCACGTCTGACCCGGTTCGAAGGCGACAATGCGCGCATGCGCGCCGAGCAGGTCATCGCAACGCATGGGAACACGGATTTCGACGCCTTCGGCGCGATGCTGGCTGCGCGCCTGCTCTACCCCGACGCCGTCGTCTCGGTCGGGACGCTGAACCGCAACGTCCGCGACTTCTACCGACTTCATGCGGACGAGCTCGGCGCGATCGCCGAGGCGAGCCGGCTCGAGCTCGACGCGATCCGCCGCCTCGTCGTCGTGGAGGTCACGAGCGCGTCACGACTCGGAGACCTCGAAGCCGTCGCGCTCGATCCTGACGTCGAGACGATCCTCTTCGACCACCACGCCGAGCACGAGCTCCCGGACTGGGTGTCGGAGGAGGCCGCGGTCCTGTCGAGCGACGGTGCGCTGACGACGACGCTCGTCGGGATCGTCGCGGAGCGCGAGCTCGCGCCGACGCCGCTCGAGGCAACTGCGTTCGCGCTCGGGATCCACGAGGACACGGGCTCGCTGACGTACGGGACGACGACGCAGCGCGACGTGGACGCGCTGTCGTGGTGCATGCGGCACGGTGCGCGCCAAGATCTCGTCAACGACTACCTCCACGCGCCGCTCGCACCGGCGGAGAGAGGGCTGCTCCAGGCGCTGCTCGAGGCGCTCGAGCCCGTCGAGCCGGGCGACGACGTGCTGCTCGCAGCCATCTCGTGGCCGGACTACGTCGACGGCATCTCGAACCTCGCGCACAAGATCGTCGACCTTACGGACGCACGGGCGCTCGCCGTGCTCGTGGAGATGGACGAGCGCGTCTTCGCGGTCGTCCGCAGCCGCCTCGAGCGAATCGACGCGGCGGCCGTCGCGGAGACGCTGGGCGGCGGCGGCCACGCGCAGGCCGCGTCTGCGATCTCTCGCGAGAGCCTCGCGACCGCCCGCGAGCATGTTGTTACTGCGTTGCGGGCAGCGCGCGACGCCGAACCCGTCGCGCGCGACGTCATGTCGGTGCCGGCCCGCGCAGTCGCGCCTGACTCGAGCGTGCGCGACGCGATGACGCTCTGCCAGCGGCACGGGCAGAGCGGCGTGTTCGTCGCCGACGGCGACCGACTCGTGGGCGGGGTGAGCCGCGAGGACCTCGACAAGGCAATCGGCCACCACCTCGCACACGCGCCCGTTCGCGGAATCATGAGCAGCCGGGTCGCGACCGTCGGGGAAAATGCATCGCTCGCCGAGCTGCGCGCGCGCGTCACCTCGGCCGAGGACGGTCGGGTCGCGGTCATACGGGACGACCGGCTCGTCGGCGTGGTCAGCCGCGCAGATCTCCTGCGGACGCTCGAGGGCGTGCCCCCGAAGACGACCGAGCCGACGGAGAGCATCGCCGACGAGCTTCGCTCGAGCTCGCGCCTGCAGCGCGTCGCGGACGCGGTCGCGCGCCTCGGCGACTCGGCGGAGGGCGTCTTTCTGGTCGGCGGCACGGTCCGCGACATCCTCCTCGGCGAGGAGAGCTTCGACATCGACATCGCCGTCGAGGGCGATGCGATCGCCTTCGCGTACGCGCTTGCGAAGGCCCTCGACGGACGTGCGACGCCCCATCGGCGCTTCGGAACGGCGGTCGTGTCGTACGGCGACGGCGAGCGCGTCGACGTCGTCACGACGAGAACGGAGTTCTACGACGCGCCGGGCGCACTGCCGACCGTGGAGCGGGCGGGCCTGCGCGAAGACCTGTATCGGCGCGATTTCACTATCAACGCCATGGCCGCGTCGCTCATGCCGACCGACCTCGGACGTCTCGTCGACCCGTACGGGGGTCACGCCGATCTCGATGCACGCGTCTTGCGCGTCCTCCACAACCTCTCTTTCATCGACGACCCGACGAGGATCTTTCGTGGCATCCGCTACGAGGCGCGGCACGGTTTTCGCTTCGAGGACCATACGGCGCGGCTGCTCCGGGGCTGCATCGAGATGGGCCTCGTGGGCGATCTCTCCTCGTCGAGGCTTCGCGACGAGCTGACCACGCTCCTCGAGGACGCCAGTGCCGCGGAGGGCATCCGGCGGCTCGGCGAGCTCGGTGCCGATCGCGCAATCCATCTTCACCTCCGCGGAGACGACTCTGCGGCCGCGCTCTTCTCGCGGGCTGCCGCCCTTCGCGACGAGCTCGAAATTGACCTCCCGACCTGGCGGATCGGAATCGCCGCGCTCGCGCGCGAGCTGACCTCCGACGAGGCGTACGACTGGCTCGAGCGCCTCGCAGTGCGCCGACGGGACGCGGACCGCATCGTCGGGGCGATCGCCGTCGCGCCGCGCATCGTCGAACGTCTTCGCGCGGAGACGCTCGACCCGGCGCAGGTCGTCGCTCTCGCGGACCCCTTCGCGCCGGACGCCCCGCTCTTTGCGCTCGCGCTCGCAGACCGCGCCGAGCTCCGGGACTACTTCGATCGCCTCCGCGCAGTTCGTCTGGAGATCGGCGGTGCGGATCTGATCGCGCTCGGACTGCCCGAGTCCCCGCGCATCGGGGAGATCCTCGGCGAGATCCGGAAGCGGAAGCTCAACGGCGAGCTCGACGGGCGTGACGCGGAGCTGGCCGCAGCCCGTGAGCTCGTGGCGGAGAGCGTGCCGGCGTGAGCGTCGCGACGGCGAGCGAGATCGCCGAACGCTATGCGCGTGTGTGCGAGGACGTCGGGCCGGGGGTCACGGTGGTAGTCGCGACGAAGTACGTATCGGCCGAGGACATGAGCGCGCTCGCCGAAGCGGGAGTCGAGGTCGTGGGTGAGAACCGCGCGCAGGACCTCGAGCACAAGCACGCGCTCCACGGCGAGGCCTTCCGCTGGCACTTCATCGGGCATCTCCAGTCCAACAAGGTCAAGGTCGTGAACCAGCTGTGCGAGCTCGTGCACTCGATCGGCTCGGATTCCGCAGCGCGCCGCGTGACGATCCCGGCGCTCATCGAGGTCAACCTCTCCGGCGAGGATTCGAAGTCCGGTGTCGAGCCCGAGGAGATCGCGGCTTTCGTCGGCCGGTACCCGTCGATCAGGGGGCTGATGACCATGCCTCCGCTCGCGGAGGCGCCCGAGGCCTCGCGGCCATACTTCCGCCGCCTCCGGGAGCTGGCCGGCGAGCACGGCCTGAAAGAGCTGAGCATGGGGACGTCGCAGGACTACCGTGTCGCCGTCGAAGAGGGTGCGACCCTCGTCCGCGTCGGGTCGACGATCTTCGCTCCCGATCGGGGCTAACATCCCGCGGTCATGGGGTTCAGCGACCTCTGGAGCCGCACGCTCGTCTACTTCGGGATCGCCGAGGACGAGGAGTGGGACGACGACGCGCTCGAGACGAACGAGCGCCAGGTCGAGGAGAGCTCTCGCCGGCGCGATCGCCAGAACGTCCGGCGGCTGCCGAGCACGGTCGAGGACGACATGGATTGGCCGTCCGAGGAGTCCGCGGCCCAGCCTCGGCGCGAGCGCCAGTCGAGGCTGCGGAGCGTCTCGGCTCCCGCGCCTGCGAAGGTGCACCTCGTGGCGCCCCGTGCCTTCAACGACGCGAAGCAGATCGCGGATCGCTTCAAGGCGCAGGTCCCCGTCATCATCAACCTCCAGAGCGCCGACACCGACCTCTCGAAGCGCCTGATCGACTTCGCGAGCGGGCTTACCTACGCGCTCGACGGCAGCATGCAGCGCGTCGCCGACAAGGTGTTCCTCCTCACGCCGCGCGACGTCGAGCTCTCCGCCGAGGAACGCGCGCGTGCGATCGAGCGCGGCGGCTTTTACAACCAGGCTTAAGTAGGAAGCGGCGCCACTGCGGCGAAAACGCGTCCGATGGGCGCATTCGCCTCGATTGGCCTCCTCGCAGACGCGGAAGGATCGTTGCAGAACTTCGTGACGGTCTTCGTCTCGATCTACATCCTCTTCATCTTCGCGTACATCCTCCTGTCGTGGATCCGGCTGCCCTATTCCACCGTCGCCGCAACTCTGCAACGATTCCTGGACGAAGTCGTCAGCCCATACCTCCGCCTCTTCCGAGGCCGGATACCGACCGTCGGGCCACTCGATCTCTCGCCGATCGTGGCCGTCATCGTCCTGCTCGTTGCGGCACGAGTCGTCAACGCCCTGATCGGGGCACTCCTGTAGGAGGTCAGATGCCGCTCACTCCCGTCGAAATCAGACATGTCGACATGAGGCGCTCCTGGTTCCGCGGCTATCGCCGCAAGCCCGTGGATCACTTGCTCGACGAGATCGCCGACAGCTTCGAAGAGGTCTGGCGCGAGCGCGCCGACCTCTCCGACCGGCTCGAGGAGGTCGAGATCGAGGCGTCGAAGCACCGCGAACTCGAGACGCTTCTCCGCTCGACGCTCGTGTCGGCGGAGCGGGCGGCGCAGGACATGAAGGAGCAGGCCCGTCGCGAGTCGGATCTCATCGTCCAGGAGGCGCATGCCGAGTCGCGGCGCGTGACGCGCGAAGCGGCGGCCGAGAAGCGGCGCCTCGAGGAGGACATCGTGAAGATCCGCGCCCAGCTTCGTGCGGCATTCGACTCGCTCGGCGAGCACTGGCCCGGCGACACGCCGGCCGAGGAAACCGCCCAGACGTCCGTAACGCGCCCGACCCCCGTCGACGAGGTCACGGATAGCGGCATCCGAAAAGTCGCAGGCTGAGGCGTCGTTATCCTTGGGGCCGTGATGGCCCAGCGCACGAGCTTGCGGCTGCGGGTCGTGCCCGGCACGACACATCCCGGAGTGGTGGGGCGTCTCGGCGACGCGTGGAAGGTGCGCGTCACGGCCCCGCCTGAAGCGGGGAAGGCCAACGAGGCGGTGCTGACGCTGCTGGCCGACGTGCTCGGCCTCGAGCGCCGTGATCTGGCTCTCACCTCGGGGCGCGGCTCACGCGACAAGGTCGTGGCCCTCACGGGGCTGACCCACGAGGACGCGGATGCCAGGCTCGCGGCAGCCGTGAAGGGCGCGGCGGCGTGACCGTAGACACCGAGCACTTCCGTGCGCTCCTCGAGCTGGAGCGGACACGCCTCGCTCACGCTCGTGCCGCCGTGCACCACGACGGCTCGCTGCTCGAGGAGACGGGCGATCTCGCGATCGGCTCCGGCGATCACATCGCGGACAGCGCGTCCGAGACCTACCTCCGCGAGCTCGACGGAGGTCTCGAGGAACACGCCGACCACATCCTGGCGGAGATTGAGGCTGCCCTCGGGCGCATCGAGGAAGGCACGTACGGTCTCTGTGTGACCTGCGGCAGGCCGATCGCGCCGGAGCGCCTCGAGGCCGTGCCGTACGCGGCGCGCTGCATCGACGACACGCGAGCTCTCGAGAATCGAAATTGAGCACCGCTCACCTTCGGTTCGCGGTCGTGGGGGAAACCATGCTTCCCCCGCGTGCCCCCTTCTTCTTGAGAACGTGGCGAACCTCCCGGTTCCCCACATCCCTCCACGCTCATCGGCCAAGAACCGGCCGATGAGCGAGCCCGCCACCACCGAGCCCGCTGCCGTCGACGTCCGCATCGGCTCGACGGCGAATGCACTCCAACCGGTGTCCTCGGCGAAGCGGTCTCTGGCCGCCGGGAGATCCCAGTGGCTGATCCTCGCGCTCGTCGCGGGAGCGGCGATTCTCGCCGACCAGCTGACCAAGCAGGTCGTGGGACGCACGCTGGCGCTCGGGGACAGCGTGGACATCGCCGGGCCGTTCTCGATCCACCACGTGGAGAACTCGGGAATCGCGTTTGGCCTGTTCGGCAGTAGAACCTCGCTCGTGATCGCGGTCACGGCGGTCGCCGTGGGCGCGATGCTGGTGTTCTTCGCGCGCTCCGGCCGGCGCCATCCCGTCTTGCCGGTGGCGCTCGGCCTCGTCCTCGGCGGCAGCATCGCCAACTTGATCGACCGGATCCGGCTCGGGCACGTGACCGACTTCCTCGATCTCGTCGCGTGGCCGGCCTTCAATCTCGCCGACTCGTTCATCGTCGTCGGCGTCGCGATCCTCTTCGGCGCGCTGGTTCTCGGCGATCGCTCGCACCGGATGCACGGGGCACGCGGTGGCGACGCTTCGCTTCGCCGTCGCTGACGAGCAGGCCGGGTCGCGTCTCGACCGCGCGCTCGCGGCGCGCTCCGAGATCGGGACACGGTCGCTCGCCGAGCAGCTGGTCGGCCTCGGCGCGGTCACGGTCGACGGGACGGTCCGGGCGAAGAGCCACCGACTCGAGCACGGGTCGGTCGTCGTCGTCGAGCTCCCGGCTCGGGAGGCCGGTCTCGTCTCCGAGCCCGTGACGGTCGAGCTCGCGTACGAGGACGAGCATCTCGTCGTCGTCGACAAGCCCGCAGGCATCACCATGCATCCCGGCGCGGGAACGACAGCGGGGACCCTCGCGGCGCAACTCGTGACGCTCGGAGCCGTTGGAGGCGCCGATCCGGATCGACCCGGCATCGTTCATCGCCTCGATCGCGACACGTCCGGCCTCCTCGTCGTGGCGCGGTCCGCGGACGCGTTCTCCGCGCTGCAGGAGGCAATCCGCTGCCGCGAGGTCGAGCGCCGCTACCTCGGTCTCGTGAAAGGGCGCCCGAGGTCCCGAACGGGACGGATCGACGCCCCGATTGGGCGTGACCGGCGCGACCCGACCAAGCGCTCGCTCGACACGGAAGAGTCTCGCGACGCGGTCACGTGGTTCGAGGTCGTCGAGACCCTTCCCGAGCACACGCTGCTCGACGTGCGGCTCGAGACGGGGAGGACCCATCAGATACGCGTTCACCTCGCCGCGGTCGACCTCCCGGTGGCGGGCGACCCCTCCTACGGGGTGAAAGGCGACCTCGGTCTCGAGCGCCAGTTCCTGCACGCGCACCGTCTGCGCTTCGTGCATCCGGTCACACGCGAGGAACTCGACCTCGAGTCGCCGCTGCCGGAGGACCTCGTGGCGGCGCTCGAGCGCGCACGAGATCCCTTGTGACAGGGTGTCACAAGGGATTGCGGCGCGGCAGGTAGACTTCCCGACCGTTCTTCGTCCCTACGACCCGGCGATCAGCCGTGGCGGGGGTGCCGTCGCCGTGAGCGCGGTTCCGCCCGGCCCGTCGGCGCAACGCACTCAAACCAACCGGAAAGGGGCTGATCGCGTGTCAGTCGTCACGATGCGAGAGCTGCTGGAGGCCGGCGTCCACTTCGGCCACCAGACGCGTCGCTGGAACCCCAAGATGCGCCGCTACATCTTCGGCGAGCGCGGCGGCATCTACCTCATCGATCTCACGAAGACACAGGAGCTGCTCGAGGAGTCCCACGAGTTCGCGCGGAACATCGCGGAGCGAAACGGGACGATCCTCTTCGTCGGCACGAAGAAGCAGGCGCAGAACGCTGTCCAAGAGAACGCGACCCGGGTCGGGATGCCGTACGTCTCGAACCGCTGGCTCGGCGGCCTGCTCACGAACTGGCGGACGATCTCCGAGCGCATTGCGTATCTCCACGACCTTCGCCGCCTGAAGGCGGACGGCCAGCTCGAACTGTTGCCGTCGAAGGAGCGCATCGGGATGGAGGCCGACCTCGAGAAGCTCGAGTCGAACCTCGGCGGCGTCGCCGACATGAAACGGCAGCCCGACGCGGTGTTCGTCATCGACCTCAAGAAGGAGCTGCTCGCCGTGCGCGAGACGCACCGCCTCGGCGTTCCCGTGATCGGGCTCGTGGATACGAACGCCGACCCGGACGAGGCGGAGTACGTCATCCCCGGGAACGACGATGCCATCCGCTCGTGTGACCTCGTCGCGCGTGTCGTCGCCGACGGTATCGCCGCCGGTCGCTCGAAGGTCACCACCACCGAGATGGCCGCTGCAGCTGAGCCCGAGGCCCCGTCCGAAGAGGCCGCGCAGGAGCCTGCAGCCGACGAGACCGAGCTGGAGCCGGCGGCAGTTGCCACGGAGGGAGGGGAGACGGAATGAGCGCCACCATCAGTGCATCGCTCGTCAAGGAGCTCCGCGATGCAACGGGCGCGGGGATGATGGATTGCAAGCGCGCGCTCGAGGAGACCAACGGCGACCTCGACGCGGCTCGCACGCTGCTGCGTGAGCGCGGCATGGCGTCGGCGGGGAAGCGCGCCGGCCGGGAGACGACCGAGGGCATGGTCGGGTACATCCTCGGCGGCAACGTCGGCACGATCATGGGCATCGGCTGCGAAACCGAGCCGGTCTCGAAGAACGATGCCTTCCAGGAGCTCGGCGCGAAAGTGCTGCGGGCGGTCCACGCCGAGGGCGCTGACGTGGTCGAGAGCTTCGAGGAAGAGCGCATCGAGCTCATCGCGAAGCTCGGCGAGAACATCGTCTTCGTGAGCCCACAACGGTTCGAAGCTCCGGAAGGGAACGTTCTCGCCGCGTACACGCATCCGCCGGCGAACAAGATCGGCGTGCTCGTCGAGCTCGAGGGCGGCTCCGAGGAGCTCGCGCGGCAGCTGGCCATGCACATCTCGTTCGCCGCGCCCGAGTGGACGACTCGGGACGACGTCCCGGCGGATGTCCTCGCGGCCGAGCGGTCGATCTACGACAACACCGACGAGGTGCAGTCGAAGCCCGAGGCCGCGCGTGAGAAGATCGTCGACGGCATGCTCAGCAAGCGCTTCTTCGCGGCGGTGCCCGGCGGTGCTCTCGTCGAGCAGGCTTGGATCCACGAGCCGTCGAAGACCGTCGGCCAGGCCATGAGCGAGGCCGGCGCGTCGGTTGCGAGGTTCGCGCGCGTCTCCGTCGCGGGCTCGTGAGCGCTTCGACGGAGGAGGTAGCGCAAGCCGCCACCGCGCCGGCCAGCGAGACGCAGTTCCGCCGCGCGCTCCTGAAGCTGTCCGGCGAGGCGCTGCTGGGAGATCGCGAGTTCGGGATCGACCCGAAGACCGTGACCGCGATCTCCGAAGAGATCGTCGCCGTCCAGCAGGCGGGAACGCAGCTCGCTGTCGTCGTCGGAGCCGGGAACATCTACCGCGGCATGGCGGCCGCGGCGGAGGGGATGGATCGCGCGACGGCGGACTACGCCGGGATGCTCGCAACGCTGCTCAACGCGCTTTCGCTCCAGGACGCGCTCGAGCGTCTGGGCGTCCACACACGCGTGCAGTCGGCGATCGCCGTGTCCGAGGTCGCCGAGCCGTACATCCGCCGCCGAGCGATTCGTCACCTCGAGAAGGAGCGCGTCGTGATCTTCGCGGCCGGCACCGGGAACCCGTTCTTCACGACGGACACCGCGGCAGCGCTCCGCGCGCTCGAGATCGGGGCCGAGGCGATCCTGATGGCCAAGAACAAGGTGCAGGGCGTCTACGACGGGGATCCGAACGAGGACCCGTCCGCGAAGTTCCTCCCCGAGCTCACGCACCTCGAGGCGATCGAGCGCGGACTCAAGGTGATGGACACGACTGCGCTCTCGCTGTGCATGGACAACCGGCTTCCGATCCACGTGTTCGAGCTGGCGCAGGGCAACATCCGGCGCGTCGCCGCGGGCGAGCGCGTCGGCACGATCATCCGTACCCCGTAAGGAGGGCGCATGGCAGCGATCGAGGACTTCCTCGCGGACGCGAAGAGGCGTATGGACAAGTCGATCGAGGCGACGCACCACGAGTTCAACTCGATCCGCACCGGACGTGCGTCGCCGGCGCTCCTCGACCGCGTGACGATCGACTACTACGGCACGCAGACACCGCTCAAGAGCCTCGCGTCGATCTCGGCGCCGGAGCCGCGGCTGCTGGTCGTGCAGCCTTTCGATCCCGGCGCGATCAAGAACATCGAGCGCGCCGTGCAGGAGTCCGACCTCGGCCTGACGCCGTCCAACGACGGGAAGGTCGTCCGCCTGCCGATCCCGTCGCTGACCGAGGAGCGACGCAAGGACCTCGTCAAGGTCGTGCGGCGCGTCGCGGAGGACGGAAAGGTCGCGATCCGCAACGTCCGGCGCGACGTCATGCAGCACCTCAAGGAGCTCGTCGTGAACGGCGACGTCGGGGACGACGAAGAGCGCCGAGCCGAGCAGCAGGTGCAGAAGATCACCGACGAGCACACGAAGTCGATCGACGACCTCTTGAAGGTGAAAGAGGCCGAGATCATGGAGGTCTGAAGCTGCCGGACGAGGCAGGAGCGGCAGGGCGAAGCGTCGCGATCATCATGGACGGGAACGGGCGGTGGGCAGCAGCTCGTGGCCTGCCCGTCGCAGAAGGCCACCGCGAGGGAGCGCGAGCGCTGAGACGTACGGTCGAGGCCGCCGTGGACCTCGAGATCGAGTCACTCGCGGTTTACGCCTTCTCGACCGAGAACTGGGCGCGCCCGCCCGACGAGGTCGAGTCGATCATGGACCTCATGGACGAGACGATCGAGCGCGAGCTCCCCGACCTCGCGAAGCAGGGCGTGCGGACGCGTTTCTTCGGTCGCCGTGACCGGATCCCGGCCGAGTTGCAGGAGAAGATGGCGCAGCTCGAGTCGTCCACGGAGCGTCTCGACCGCCTCCAGCTCTGGATCGCCTTCGACTACGGCGGGCGGGCCGAGCTCGTGGAAGCGATGCGCAAGATCCTCCAGGAAGGGACGAGACCCCAAGACCTGTCCGAAGCGGACATCGCGGCGCGTCTCTACGCGCCGGAGCTTCCCGATCCTGACCTCGTGATCCGGACGTCCGGCGAGCAGCGGATCTCGAACTTCCTGCTCTGGCAGTCGGCGTATGCGGAGCTCGTCTTCGACGAGACACTGTGGCCCGACTTCGGCGAGGAGCGCCTGCGGGCCGCGGTGGAGGAGTACACGAGCCGCGGCCGGCGGTTCGGGGCTCGGTGAAAGTGTGAGCCCGCTCGTTTCGCGCCTGCTGGTGGCGGCGATCCTCCTGCCGCTCGTCATCGGGCTCGTCTACCTCGGAGGCTGGTGGCTCTTCGGGCTCGCGCTGGTCGGCGGCCTGCTCGCCTTGCACGAGCTGTACGTGATGACGCGGGAGCTCCGCCCGCTCGTCCTCGGTGGCTACCTCGGCTACGCCGCGATGCTCCTCGGCCTTCAACTCGGGGGCCTCGAGTGGATGCTCGGCGGCCTTCTGGCGACCTTCGTCTTCGCGTTCGTCGTCTACGGGCTGGGCGGCGTGCGGCTGTCCGCCACGACGTCGTTCGCCGTCACGCTGCTCGGCGTCGCCTGGGTGGGCGCGGGCATCGGTTGCCTGCTCCTCATCCGCGACATACCCGAATACGGGTTCTGGGCGGTGATGACCGTGCTCTTCACGGTGTTCGCCGCGGACACCGGCGCGTTCTTCGTCGGCCGCACGATCGGGCGGCACCGCATGTCCCCGACGATCTCGCCGAACAAGTCCTGGGAGGGCTTCGTCGGCGGCGTCCTCGCGGCGGTGGGGATGGCGTTCGTGATCCTCTATCGCGACCGGGAGGAGTTCCTCTCGATCCCCGAGTCGCTTCTCCTGGGGCTCGTGATCGCGCTCGCGGCCGTCCTCGGAGACCTCTTCGAATCGGCGATCAAGCGTGATCTCGAGGTGAAGGACTCCGGGCGTGTGCTCGGGGGGCACGGAGGGATGCTCGACAGGCTGGATTCACTGCTCTGGGCAGGTCCAGCCGCCTACTTCACGATCCTGGCCTTCGGGAGCACGTAGCCGTGTCTGAACACGGCCGCCGTTAGCCTTCGGACGTGCGCGAGAGACGAATCGCCCTGCTCGGGGCGACGGGATCCATCGGGCGCCAGGCGCTCGAGGTGATCGCGGCGAATCCTGAGCTCTCGGTCTGCGCGCTGTCGTCCGGGTCGCAGCCGCTCGACGGCCTCGCGGCCGAGCTGGGCGTCGAGCATACTCAGGTCGGCGGCGACGTCGTCGAGCTCCTCGAGGCGTCCCGGCCCGATCTCGTCCTGAACGCAGTCGTCGGGTTCGCCGGCGTCGGAGCGACGCTCTGGGCGCTCGAGCGTGGGGTCACGCTCGCGCTCGCGAACAAGGAGAGCCTCGTCGCGGCAGGGGATCTCGCGATGACCGCATGGAAGCGTGGGGGAGGCCTGCTGCTGCCCGTCGACAGTGAGCACTCCGCGCTCCATCAGTGTCTCGACGGTCACGCACCGCAGACCGTGGACTCGATCGTGCTGACGGCCTCGGGCGGGCCGTTCAGAAACCGAACGGCGGAGGAGCTCGAATCAGTCACCGTGGAGCAGGCGCTCGCGCATCCGACGTGGTCCATGGGCCCGAAGATCACGATCGACTCGGCCACGCTCGCGAACAAGGGCCTCGAGCTCATCGAGGCGCACTACCTCTTCGGGATCGAGTACGAGCGGATCGAGGTGGTGGTGCATCCGACGTCCGTCGTTCACGCGCTCGTGCGCTTCCGCGACGGCGCTTCGCTCGCTCACCTCGGATATCCGGACATGCGCGTCCCGATCTCGTTCGCACTCACGTATCCCGAGCGTCGCGCGACGTCGCTTCCGAGTCTCGACTTCTCCGCTGGTCTCACCCTCGAGTTCGAGGCGCCGGACACCGAGCGCTTCCAGTTGCTCGCGCTCGCCCGCGAGTCGGGGAAGCGCGCCGGGACCTACCCGTGCGCGTTCAACGCGGCAAACGAGGTCGCGGTCGCCGCGTTCCTCGACGGCCGCATCCGCTTCACGGAGATTGCAGTCCTCGTCGAGGACGCGCTCGCGGCCGTCGACGGCGCGTCCGCGCGCGATCTGGAAGAGCTCGTCGAGGCGGACGAGCAGGCGAGACGTCTCGCGACGGGAAGACTTACGTCGGCCGCATGAGCATCTTCATCGCGATCCTCGGCCTCGCGCTCCTGATCCTCGTCCACGAGGCGGGGCACTTCTTCGCGTCGCTGGCCGTCGGGCTCCGGCCGCGCCGCTTCTACGTCGGCTTCCCGCCCGCGGTCGCGAAGACGATGCGAAACGGCATCGAGTACGGGATCGGCGCGATTCCGCTCGGCGGCTTCGTGACCATCCCCGGGATGCACCGTCCGATCCCACACGACGCCGAGCGCCGCTTCTCTCGCGCCGTGGAGGAGGCACCGACGCTCGCCGGCCCCGTCGACCGCGTCAAGCGCACGCTCGACGGCGACGACCTGGAAGCTGGCCTCTACGCGCTCGATGACCTCGAGGACGCGCTGCGCAGGGTGACGGTCTCACCAGCTGCGCTCGGCTCCGCCGAGAAGGGCCTTACCGAGCTCCGCGATGCCCTCGGGCCGGACGCCTACTGGAAGGCGGCCACCTGGCGTCGCCTCGTCGCGATAGGCGCCGGGCCCGTCGCGAACATCCTGTTAACCGTCGTGATCTTCACGTTCCTGTTCATGACCGTGGCGGGTGAGGCCACGCGAACGGTGTCGACGATCGCACCGGAGCTCGAACCGGGCGTCTCGTCGCCCGCGCAGGTGATCGGGTTGCAGGCCGGCGACCGGATCGTGGCGATCAACGGCGACCGCGTCCAGGCCGACGAGATCGCCGACACGATCAGCGAGTCGGGCGGCAGCGATCTCACGATTACCGTGATTCGTGCGGGCGAGGAGCTTCGGCTCGGCCCGGTCGCGGCGCAGCTCGTGGACGATCGCTACCGGATCGGCTTCGGCCTCGAGGGCTCCGGCCTCGGGTTCTTCCCGGCCGTCGGCCATGCGGTCGAGGTGACCGGCCTCGTCGCAAAGGAGATCGTGAAGTCGCTAGGACGACTCGTGACGGGGGACGGGCGCGACGAGGTCTCGAGCCCGATCGGGATCACGCAGGCGTCCTCGGACGCGGTGGAGAGGGGGGCGGAGAGCTACCTCTGGGTGCTCGGGCTGATCTCACTCTCCCTCGCGCTCCTGAACCTGCTGCCCCTACTGCCGCTCGACGGCGGGCACGTCCTCTTCACGCTCATCGAGGGCGTACGCGGGAAGTTCCTACAACGCGAGATCTACGAGCGGGTCTCCGTCGTCGGCTTGGCGGTCGTGCTGCTCCTGTTCTTCGTCGGGCTCTCGAACGACATCGGGAAGCTGTCGTAGTCCGCAGAGCTTGCCCGCAGAGGGGAATCTCGCTAGCGCGAGGATTCCGCTCGCGAGAATCCCCGAAGGCGTCCGCTTCGCGGCCGCGCGCATTCGATTAACGAGCCGCCGTGTCGACGGGGCTACGCTTCACGTCGGTGGCGAGCGAGGTTCAGATCCGGGTGGGCGACGTCGCGATCGGCGGCGGGGCGCCCGTCGTCGTGCAGTCGATGACCCTCACGAAGACGCACGACGTCCCGGCGACGACCGCGCAGATCGCCGCGCTGGCGTCTGCGGGCTGCGAGGTCGTGCGCGTGGCGGTGCCGAAGAACGAGGACGCCGCGGCGCTCCCGCTCATCGTGCGGCTGTCTCCGCTCCCCGTGATCGCGGACATCCACTTCAACGCCTCGCTCGCGCTCAAGGCGATCGAGGCGGGGGTCGCCGCCGTGCGGATCAACCCCGGGAACATCGGCGGGCCGGACAAGGTCGAGCAGGTCGTGAGGGCCGCGAAGAAGGCGGAGATCCCGATGCGGATCGGCGCGAACTCGGGATCGCTTCCGAAGCACCTGCACGCGCTCGCGCAGCAGGACCAGGCCGAAGCCCTCGTCGCCGCGGCCCTCGAGGAGGTCGAGCTCCTGGAGAAGCTCGAGTACCGCGACTTCAAGATCTCCGTCAAGGCGACCCACGTGCCGACGATGATCCGCGCCTACCGGATGCTTTCGGCGCGGGTGCCGTACCCGCTGCACCTCGGTGTGACCGAGGCAGGCACCGAGTTCGCCGGCGCGATCAAGAGCTCGGTGGGGATCGGCTCCCTGCTCGCCGACGGCATCGGGGACACGATGCGCGTGTCCCTGACTGCCGACCCGGTCAAGGAGGTCGAGGTCGCGTGGGAGATCCTGAAGGCGCTGGGCCTTCGGGAGCGGGGGCCCGTGATGATCGCCTGCCCGTCCTGCGGGCGCGACAACGTCGGTGTCGAGAGCCTGGCACGCGTCGTCGAGGAGCGCCTCCGCACCTATCCGGAGGCGTTCGAGGTCGCCGTGATGGGTTGTGCGGTGAACGGACCGGGGGAGGCGGGTGATGCCGACTTCGGCATTGCCGGTGGACGGGACGTCGGGTTCATCTACGCGCACGGACGCGTGCTCAAGAAGGTCTCGTCCGAGGCCCTCATCGACGAGCTCTTCGTCGAGATTGACCGCTGGCTCGCCGACGGGATGCGGCGGCCGAAGCGCCTCAAGATGGCCAAGCCCGCCGCCCTCGCGATGGCCGAGGCGAGCCTCATTCCGCTCGACTAGGCGTGACCGGCTCAGGCTCGGAGTTCGTCGCGGTGCGAGTGCGCGACGGCGAGTTGACGGATACAGGTAGCTGGGTCTACGTCTGGATCGACGAGGCTGCGCTCGTTGTCTATGTCGGTGCGACGGGGCTCGATCCGCGGACCCGCGTCTGGCTGCATCTCCACCATGACGATCCGGAGATCGGCCGTATGGCCGCGCGGTTCTCGCGGTTGCCGACGTCGGAGCTCGACGTGCTCGCGATGAGCGTCCCCGAGGAGGTCTCCCGTTCCGACGTGCGGGACGTGCTCGGGGCGCGCCTCGCCGAGGAAGGGCTGCTCGCGGACGACGCGATCACAGATCATCTCCAGCTCGTCCTCGACCCCGGAGAGGAGACGATCGAGCTCGTCGAGCACTTCGTCGCCCGCCTGCGGTCGCAGCTTCTCTAACCTCTGCCGATCGTGATCGCTCGGCAGTCAACGCTGTTCATCCCGACCCTCCGAGAGGCGCCGGCCGATGCCGAGGCGGTTTCGCACAAGCTGCTCGTCCGCGGCGGCTACATCCGTCAGGTGAGTACCGGTGTCTGGACGTTTCTCCCACTCGGGTGGCGCGTGCACCAGAAGATCGTCCAGATCATCCGCGAGGAAATGGACGCGATCGGCGGCCAGGAGATGCTCATGCCCATCCTCACGCCTTCGGAGCTGTGGGAGGCGACCGGACGCATCTCGATCCCCGAGCTCTTCCACCTCGAGGACCGCACCGGGCGCAGGTTCCTCCTCCCGTTCACGCACGAGGAGACCGTGACCTTCCACGCGCGCGAGATCCAGAGCTACCGGCGGCTGCCGCAGATGCTGTACCACTTCTCGGTCAAGGATCGCGACGAGCCCCGCCCGCGCGGCGGGCTTCTCCGCGTTCGCGAGTTCATCATGAAGGACGCGTACTCGTTCGACCGTGACGAGGCAGGCCTCGACGTGAGCTTTCGAAAGCAGGAGGAGGCGTACCACCGTGCGTTCCTGCGCTGTGGCCTTGAGTACTCGGCCGTCGCAGCGGAGTCGGGGGTCATGG
This sequence comes from uncultured Gaiellaceae bacterium, assembly GCA_963787855.1. Lineage (GTDB taxonomy): Bacteria > Actinomycetota > Thermoleophilia > Gaiellales > Gaiellaceae > GMQP-bins7. The sequence goes on along the minus strand of CAWBER010000013.1, from coordinate 63,618 downwards.
GCGGCAAGGAGTCGATGGATTTCCTCGCGCCCTCCGGATCGGGGGAAAACACGCTCGTGACGTGCGAGAACGGCGACTACGCGGCGGATCTGGAGATCGCGCGCGGCATTCCGCGTCCTGCCGTGCACCCGGAGCGCCGGGACGCGCCCGAGAAGGTCGAGACTCCGGGCGTCACGACGATCGAGGCGTTGGCGGAGCTCCTCGAGCTCGACCAGTCCGCCACCTCGAAAGCGATGCCAGTCGTCAAGGCGGACGGGACGCTCGTCCTCGGTCTCGTTCGCGGGGACGACCGCCTCTCGGAGTCGAAGATGCTCGGCGTGCTCGCGAGCGACTTCCGCCCGGCCACGGAAGACGAGATCAAGGCGACGTTCGGCGCCAGTGGAGGCTCGCTGGGCCCCGTGGGAGTCGAGGTCGAGGTCGTGGCGGACGAGGCGCTCCGGGACGGCCAGTTCGTGGCGGGCGCGAACCGCGACGGCTGGCACTTACTCGGCGTCGAGGCCGGCCGCGACTTCGACCCGACGTTCGCAGACATTCGCGAGCCGGTCGAGGGAGACACGTGTCCCGAGTGCGGCGGCGCGCTGCGGTTCAAGACCGCCATCGAGATCGGGCACATCTTCAAGTTCGGCGACCGCTATTCCAAGCCGCTCGACGCGACGTACCTCGACGAGGACGGGACGGAGAAGCCCTTGGTTGGCGGCAGCTACGGCATCGGGCCCGGCCGCGTGCTGGCCGCGGTGGTCGAGCAGCGACATGACGAGAACGGGATCGTGTGGCCGGCGTCGATCGCGCCCTACGACGTCCACGTGCTCGCGTTGCACGGCGGGACGGAGGAGGTGCTCTCCGAGGCCGAGAGGGTCGCCACCAAGCTCGACGAGGCCGGGCTGCAGGTACTCCTCGACGACCGCGACGAGCGTCCCGGCGAGAAGTTCGCCGACGCCGACCTCATCGGCTGCCCGGTCCGTGTCATCGTCGGGAAGAAGTCGCTCGAGGACGGCGCGGTCGACGTTCGTAGGCGCGACGGCTCGGCCGAGGAGCGCGTGCCCGCCGCAGACGTGCTGAAATGGGCAACGCAGTCCTGATGGCGAGACGGCGCAGATACAGCGACGACCCGTTCGGGCCGACGATCGAGCGGCTGATGGAGGAGACGGGGACGACGTACCGAGGGCTCGCATCGAAGGCGGACCTGTCCGCCGGCTACCTCAATCACATCGTCCACGGGAATCGTCCGGTGCCCTCGAACGACGTCATCGCACGGATCGCGGAGTCGTTGGGCGTCGAGCCCGAGCACTTCCGGGAATACCGGATCCGCGTGATCACGGACAAGCTCGAGGCCATGCCCGAGCTCATCGACCGCCTGTACAAACGCCTGGCCTGATCGTCGGGCGGCATGGATAACTTCGGCCGCCCCGCGACGTACTAGAAGCAAAGTGCGTCGCCGCCCGGACATCGAGCTCGTCGCGCTGGCCCGCCAGGGTTCCGCGGAGGCTGCCGGCGCGCTCTTCGACGGGCTACCGGGCCCTTGCATGACGTACGACGTACGCCGTGACCGCGGATCGGGGCTTCGCGGACGGCGCCGCGCAGGAGGCCTTCGTCAAGGCGTTCGCCGCTCTCGGCCGCTTCGACGAGACGCAGCCGTTCGCGCCCTGGTTGAAGCGGATCGCGATCAATGCGGCAGTCGATTCCCTCCGTCGGAGTCGCCGGCTGGAGGTCGTCTCGGACGACGAGAGCGCGTTCCACACGTGGGCGCTCGGGGAGTTCGGCCGAGGACGACCTACGCCGCTGGGCGGTCGCCGACGCCTTGCGGCGTTCGGTACCGCTCGGCTTCGTGCTCTATCGGAGGAACCTCTGAGAGCGGCTAAGGTTCGGGCACCACGGGGCGTAGCGCAGCCTGGTTAGCGCGTCCGGCTGGGGGCCGGGAGGTCGTGAGTTCGAATCTCACCGCCCCGACTGAGGATTCATGCCGTTGCGCGCCCGGGCACCGCCTAGGCCCGAACACCGCCATCCTGTCCGGGCGTTCTACTCGGCGTGCTCTTTCGAAGTGCGGCGGGCTCGGAGGCGTCCGACGTAGCGGGCAATCCGTAGCCGCTCTGCATACATCTGCCGGAGCTGACGGAACTCCAATCGGTTCAGAGCCGGCCAGGCACCCGAAGCTCAGCGGTGGCGCAGAAGGGTGCGTCGAGCACCCTCGAGGAGGTCGGCCGCGAGGTCGCGCGTGGCGCCGAAGCCCTGGTGCTTCGCGCCGCAGTAAACGGTGTATGTCATGACTCCGCTTTGAAGCGTCTCCTCGACCCTCCACCGCCGTCCTGACTGGCTCCGAATCTCGCTACCGACCTTGGGGAGCTCGTCAACCCAGCGAAACTCCGATGAGTCCGGAAAGATGAGAACGAGAAAGACGTCTGGCCGCACACCACATCCATCCCTCGTTCGAGTGATGCGGAAACAGCCGCTGCGAGAGGGAGCCGGGCTGGCAAAGCGCTATCGCAGGAGGATGAGGCAGGCAACCAGCGACCCCAGCCCGGCAGGATTGTCGGAAGCTGTACCCGTGCGTTCTTTGGCGAAACCTGCGTTGACCGCCCTTGGTGCAGCTGCGAGAGTCCGGCCCGTGCCAACGACGGTAGGCCCGTTCATGGACGAGTACATACGTCGCTACTCGGAGCGCGATGTGGAGGGCGTGACGGAGCTCTGTCTCGCGCCCTTTCTCGCGATCAGAGAAGGGGTCCCGATCCACATGCCGGACCGCGATGCCGTGCGAAACCACTTCGCAGCGATGATCGACGCCTATCGCGGAGGCGGTGTCGCGACGTGGAAACGAGTCGAGATCGACGTCCGCGAGCTGGGCGAGTACGCCGTCTTCGCGACCGTACGCTGGAACGCGCTCGACGCGGACGGCCAGGTACTCAGAGACACCCGCACGACGTATCACCTCCTCGCGACGCGCGACGGGTGGCGTTTCCTCTCGTACACGAATCACTTCTAGGGGCGAGCCGTCGTGTCCGAACGGGTGCTCACGCGAACGGAGCTCAACCGAGCCCTGCTCGCTCGCCAGATGCTCCTCGAGCAGACGCCGGCGAGCATCTCGACGGCAGTTGAGCGGCTCGGCGGCCTCCAGGCGCAGCACTCGTCGTCGCCGTACCTGTCGCTGCACGCGCGGCTCGAGGGTTTCGAGGGCGCGCAGCTGACGGGTGCGCTCGAGAAGCGAAGCGTCGTCAAGGCACTCCTCCAGCGCGGGACGCTGCACATCGTGACGCCTCGGGACTTCTGGGCGTTCACCGCGGCTCGGAGAGCTCTCGCCGCGGATTACTGGCCACCTGCCTACGAGAGGCTCCTCCCGAAGCGCAAGATCGCAGAGATCGCAACGGCGATCGTCGCCGAGCTGCGTTCCGCCCCACTGACGTTCGAGGAGATCCGCGCGCTGCTTCGTCCCTATGCGACCGAGAGGATCTCGACCACCTTCCTCTGGCGCCGCATCCAGGGCCGGGCGCCGGTCGTGCACGTGCCGCCGTCGGGTACATGGGGGTACCACGGCAACGGCGTGTTCGCCGCCGCCGACGCCGTGCTTCGGGGTGGGCTTCCCGATCCCGAGGACGCGCGCAACCACCTCATCCGCAGCTACCTCCGGGCGTTCGGTCCCGCATCCGCCCAGGACGTCGCGCAATGGGCGGGGCTCCAGCGCACCGGGCCGATCACCGAGACCCTCACCGGGATGAGCCTCCGGACGTTCCGCGACGAGCGCGGGAAGAGGCTGTACGACCTCTCGCGCGCGCCGCTCCCCGATCCCGATACGCCCGCGCCGCCTCAGCTCGTGCCGCGGTACGACAATCTCGTACTGTCACACGCTGATCGCACGCGGATCCTGGGGGACGTCCCGGTGTCGCAGATCGTGACGAAGAACGCACTCGTGCACGCCACGATCCTCGTGGACGGCTTCGCCGCGGGAACGTGGCAGCTGGAACAGGGGCGTGTGCGCCTCGAGCCCTTCTCGCGGCTCGCGCGCGCGACGACGACGGCGCTTCGCGCTGAAGCCGAGCGCGTGGAGGCGTTCGTCAACTCCTCCTAGGCTCGACGAGCGAGATGCCGGAGGGGGCGACAGGAGCTGCCGCCACGTGCCGCCCCACATCCGGTCTTATGTAGTAGACGCCGGCGTGCGCCATTCCTTGCGGTCGTCCCGGCGAATCACTCGAACGAGTTACCGCCGAACCGAGGGCACGAAACCGACGAAGATGCCAGCAATGCGGCGCCTTCCGCTCATCACTCTCGCGGCCGTCGGTGTGTGGACCGTGGGCGGTCTGCTCCTCGACCGGCACGTCGGTCATGCAGGACAGCTCGCACTCGGTTTGCTCACGGCGTGCGTGCTCGCCGTACTGCTGGCGCTCCATCCGAGGATCGTGCGTCTCCAGACGTTGGCGGTCATCGTCATTGCGACGGTGGGAGAGGTCGTGGGCTCGATCATCTGGGGCCTCTATACATACCGTCTCGAGAACCTCCCGGCATTCGTGCCGCCGGGGCACGGACTGGTGTACCTCGCCGGGCTCTCGCTCGCCGCGCTCATGCGGGATCGCGCCACCGTGCTTCTCGTCGCCGCGGGCGCAGTCGCCGCGACCTGGGGCATCGCTGGTGTGACCGTGCTACCCACGCCGGACGTCTCGGGCACGATCGGCTGCGCGTTCCTGATCGGCGTGCTCGTCTGGGCGCGCCGGCCCGTCTACGCGGGCGTCTTCATGGTCGTCCTGGTGCTCGAGCTGTACGGCACGGCGCTCGGCACCTGGACGTGGCAGTCCACCGTGCCGGGGCTCGGTCTCTCCCAGGGGAATCCACCGAGTGGCGTGGCGAGCGGCTATGTCGTCTTCGAAGTCCTGGCGCTCGCGCTCGTCGCGCGGCTGAGCGGCATCGGGGCCGCGCTTCAGTCGATGAGAGCGCGGAGAGCCGCGGCGTCGACGGTCGTCCCGGCCTCGATCAGGCCGCGGGCCGAGTCGACCTTGTCCCAGACGTCCCAGAGCAAGAACCCCCGCGCCTTGCCGTCGCCGTCCACGTAGCCGACGACGCCCTTGCGGTTCGGCTCGAGCCACTCCTCGACGCTGTCGAGGCGTGAGTCCACGTCTCCGACAGCCTCGTAGCCCAGGTCGAAGAGGTCGGAATAGAAAAAGGGGAGGTGCTCGTACGGCGTCTGCGCGCCGCCCATGTTCTCGCCGACGACCTTCCCGTGTGTATTTGCGTGATCCTCGTGCTCGACGCGGCGCATCCCGCCGAGTGCCGGAACGGGGAAGCGCGCGACGTCGCCGGCCGCGAAGACGTCGTCTCGACCACCGGCGCGGCCGTACTCGTCGACGATGATGCCGTCGTCCACCTCGAGGCCGACGCTTTCGGCCAGGTCGGTCGTGGGAACGATGCCGAGTCCGGCGACGACAATGTCTGCATCGACCGTCCTCCCGTTCTCGGTCCGGAGCGACGAGCCGGAGACCTCCGCGACCATCTCCTCGGCAAGCACGGTCACGCCCTGCTCGCGGTAGTACCCGTTCACGAACGACGACAGGCCCGCGGGGAAGAGGCGCGCCCCGATACCTGCGTCGGGGAAGACGATGGTGACGTCGCAGCCGTTCGTGGCGAGGGCCGCCGCGATCTCGGATCCGATGAAGCCGCCGCCGACCACGGCAGCACGCACGCCGTTGCCCGCCAGATCGCGCAGACGGCGGTAGTCGTCGAACGTGCGGAAGTAGATGACGTCACCGTCGTCGCCCGTGAGTCGCCGCGGCGTCCCGCCCGTCGCAAGCAGCAGCTTCTCGTAGGCGTGGTCGGCGCCCGCGTCGTCGGTCGCGGTCCTCGCGTCGAGATCCAGTGCGACGATGCGCCGGCCTCCGTGCACCTCGACGCCCAGATCGGGCGTGCCGCGGAAGATCGAGCTCTCCTCCTTGCCCTTCCAGAGGCCCTTGGACAGCGGCGGCCGGTCGTACGGCTCGTGCGACTCGGCGCCGAACAGCCCGATCGAGCCGGACGCGTCGTGCTCACGAATCCCCCTGCACGCCGAATCTCCGGTCATTCCGCCGCCGACGATCAGGTAGCGGTACGCGGCCACGTTTCGATCCTAGCCGGACGCCGCCGCGCGCTGTAGAGTCCCGCGCGGCGTTGACACGACGGCGGATACCGGCCTTCCTCATTGCGGCGATCGGGGCGGCCTGCGTCGTGCTCCCGGCGTCCGGCGCCGAAGCGCCCGCGAGCACCGACCGCGCGGCGATCTTCTACTACCCGTGGTATTCGACTCCGGTCAGGGACGGGCGCTGGGCGCACTGGTACGTAGAGCACGACGGCTCGCCCGTGCTCTCGACGCCGTACATGCCGGTCCGCGGCCTGTACTCGTCGTCGAACGTGCGGATCGTGCTCGCCCAGATGCGCGAGATCGCGGCGACGGGGGTCGGGACGATCGTCGTCTCGTGGTGGGGATTCGACTCGCCGGAGCACGAGCGGCTACTGGTGGTCGAAGAGGCCGCGACGCGATTCGGCCTCGAGGTGGCCATCCACGTCGAGCCGTACCGGGCCCGGACACCGGCTCGAGCGGCCGAGGACATCGAGCGCCTCCATCGAGAAGGCGGCTTCACCGACTTCTACCTCTACGACGCAGACCGGGACCCTGCCGCCGCCTGGAGCGAGGCGCTGGGGGAGCTCTCCGGCGTGCGCATCTTCGGCCACACGACCCTCGTGGGACGGGCGAGGGCAGCCGGGTTCGACGGTCTCTACACGTACGACGTCGTGACCTGGAACGGTGCGCTCTTCCGGCGGCTGTGCGCGCAGGCGCACGCGGCAGGGCTGTTGTGTGCGCCCTCGGTCGGGCCGGGGTACGACGCGCGGCTCGCCACGCGCCACGAGGTCGTCCGGCAGCGCAACGACGGGCGCACGTACGACCGGATGTGGAAGACGGCGATCAGAGCTGGAGCCGACATCGTCACGATCACGAGCTACAACGAGTGGCAGGAGGGGACACAGATCGAGCCAGCCCGCGTCGCGGTCGGCCAGCCCAGCTACGAGCGGGCGTGGGGGAAGACCGGCGTCGCGGCGCAGCGCGCGTACCTGGTCGCGACTTCGGCGTGGACGGCGCGCCTGGGCGCGCTTCGACCTCAGTAGATGGCCGTGGCGAGCCTGCGGCGATAGGCGACCGTCAGCGGATCGTCCTGGCCGAGGTCGTGGAACACGGCGAGTGCGAGCTCGCGCAGCCGCTCGCGCTCCTCGGGCGATGAGTCGGCTATCGCTTCGAGAATCCGCTCGAGAGCACGCTCGTTGTCGTCCGCTTCGAGAGCCTCGAGCACCTCCGGGTATGCGCCGCTCTCGCGTAACTCCTCGACCACACCCGCGACGCGCGGCGGAGCGAGGAGCTCGTCGAGGAACGACGAGACGGCGGTCGGCGACAGGGCTCCGACGAACTCCGACACGACGCGCCCGTCGCGAAACGCCTTCACGGCGGGAATGCCCTGCACCCGGTACGTCGCGGCGAGCCCTGCGTTGGCGTCGACGTCGACCTTCGCAAGGGCGACCGAGCCCTCACGCGCGGAGATCTGCTCTTCCAGCACCGGTGTCAGCGCGCGACACGGGCCGCACCACGCGGCCCAGAAGTCGACGACGACGGGCAGCTCACGCGAGCGCTCGACGACGTCGTCCTCGAAGGTCGCCTCCGTGACGTCCACCGCGCCGACTGTAGCTACCAGACGACGACATCGGCTCCGCAGCTCGCGATCAGCGCGGAGCGCACGTGCCCGGCCTCGACGGACCGGAGCGAGCGGTGGCCGAGGTCGACCTCGATCTCCGGCCAGGAGTCGAGACCCAGGGACCGCGCTCCGACCTCGGTCCCGAACGCGTGCAGCTCCTCGGTCGAGAAGACGCCGCGGCGGCCGGTCTGCCGCCGTGCGATGCCTTCGAGTTCGCGCAGCTCCTCGAACGGGTCGATCCTGACGTTCGAGTCGGAGCCGACACAGATCGCGATGCCTCGCGTGCGGACGCGCTCGGCAGGGAGGAAGCCGTCGCCGAGGTCCGCCTCCGTCGTCGGGCAGGCGCAGATCGTCGCGCCGTGCGACGCGACGAGGTCGAGCTCAGCCCCGTCGGCGTGGGTCGCGTGCACGACCGTAGCCCTCTCGGTCAGGCAGCCGGCCCGCGCGAGCAGCTCGATCGGCCGGCACCCGTGCTCGGCGAGGCACTCCTCGATCTCTTTCGGCTGCTCGTCGGCATGGACGTGCAGCGGGAGGCCGTGCTCGGCAGCGTATCGGCCGATCTCCTGTAGCCAGTCCGCCGGGCACGCCCGTACGGAGTGCGGTGCGAGCCCGACTACGATCCCGTCGGCGCGCAGCTCCTCGACCTGGCTCAGATATTCCGCAACGGATTCTTGTCGGAAGCGAGGGAGACCTCCGCGCCCGTACGCGACGTGGAGGAGGACGAACGCGACGCCGGCCGCGTTCGCGGCTTCGGCAGCGGCGCGCGCCTCGGACACGCCCAGGTAGTGGAACTCCCCGACGGCCGTGTAGCCGGCCGCCAGCATCTCGCGATAGCCGTGCTCGTACGTCTCGCGGACGAGCTCCGGAGTCTGCCGCTCGGCCTCCGCGAGCATGACGTCGCGCCACGCCCAGAAGTCCGAGCCGGCAGCGCGACCGCGCAGGGCGCGCTGGAACGTGTGGCTGTGGGCGTTCACGAAGCCCGGAAGTCGGAGCGTCCCCGCCACGCGGGCGACGCTACCAGGGTCGACATAAGGTTTCGGGATGTCCTGGACCGAGGTTCGCGGCTCGATTCCGAACGCGCTCACGATCGCGCGATTCGCCGCGATTCCGGTGTTCGTCTGGCTCTACCTCGAGGCTGGGGACGGGCCGGCGTGGGGGGCTGGAATCTTCTTCGCGGCGGCCGCGCTCACCGACCAGCTCGACGGGTATCTCGCGCGGCGGTGGCACGTGGAGTCCCGATTCGGCACCGTTGCCGATCCGCTCGCGGACCGGCTCATGATCGGCACGGCCGCGATCCTGATGCTCGCAACCGGCCGGATCCCGCTGCTCGCCGCGCTCGTCATCCTCGGTCGTGACGTCTTGCTCGTGCTCGGCTACCGCATGCTCTCGCCCGGCGGGTACGAGCTCGAGGTCACGTACCTCGGCAAGACGGCAACCTGGGTGCTCTACGCGGCACTCGGCTTCGTGCTCGTGACCGAGGAGGGGACGACATGGCCGCTCGTGGTGCTGTGGATCGGCATCGCGCTCTCTCTGGGCGCGGGGGCGCAGTACGTCCTGCGCGCCTGGCGGGAGATGCGCGAGGGAAGGGACTCTCGAGTCGAACGCGAACCTTGAGCGGACTCAAGTCTCAACCTGAGGTTGACCCCTGCGCACGACTGGTGCTTTACTCAGTCGACCCACGAGGAAAGGCGGCCGGTGGAACCACTTCCTGATCTCTCGACCCTGACGGACGACGATCTCCGCACGATGATCCGCGAGCTCGAGGCCGAGGAGGACGAGGTCTCGTTCCGGCGTCGGGTGCTCCACGGCCGAATCGACATCCTGCGCGCCGAGCTGGTCGCGCGGCTGCGAGAACAGGTGAGCGCAGGGGAGGCGCAACTCGCCGACGTCGGACGCCTCAGCGAGATCCTCACCGCGAAGGCTGCGCCCGCCGAGGAAGAGTGAGCCACACCTACTGCCCAGAGTGCGGCTTCCAGAACCCGGAGGCCTCGAACTACTGCTCGCGCTGCGGTGCGCTTCTCACGCCGGAGACGGGATCGGAGACCACGATGACCTTCGACATCGGCGACGACGGGGACGAGGTCGACCTTCTCGAGTCGCTCGGGATCACAGGCCCGGCGCTCGTCGTGCGCTCGGGAGGCGGGATGGCGGGCCAGTCCTTCCAGCCGGACGAGGGGAAGACGCTCATCGGCCGCTCGCCCGAGTGCGACGTGTTCCTCGACGACGTGACCGTGTCCAGGCGCCACGCCGAGCTCAACCGCGACGGCGACACGTTCTCGATCCGCGACCTCGGCAGCCTGAATGGGACGTACGTCAACCGTCGGCGCATCGAGTCCGCCGTCCTCGAGAACGACGACGAGGTCCAAATCGGCAAGTACCGCCTGACCTTCCTCCAACGATGAGCACCGCTCGCTGCCACCTCGCGGTCACGGGGGGAACCATGTTTCCCCCGTGTGCCCCCTTCTTCTCGAGAGCGTGGGGAACCTCCCGGTTCCCCACGCCCCTCCCCGCTCATACGCCGACCAAGGTTGGCGCATGAGCACCGTCGCCACACGCCGAGAGCGCGGTGGGGCCGAGCCGCGGCTGCGGACGATCGGGTCAGTCTGTGAGGAGCTGCGCGAGCAGTTCCCGGACGTCTCCGTGTCGAAGATCCGGTACCTCGAGGACCAGGGGCTCATCTCGCCGCGCAGGACCCGTGGCGGGTACCGGCTGTTCGCGCCCGACGACATCGAGCGCCTGACGACGATCCTGAAGCTCCAGCGCGACGAGTTCCTCCCGCTCCGGGTGATCCGCGAGGAGCTTGACGGGCCTGGCGCGTCGAGCGACCGGACGCGGCGGCGGAACGTCGGCGTGCTCGGGCAGGAGGACGAGATCGACGAGGCCGAGCTCTGCGAGCGTGCGTCTGTCCCGCGCGACCTCGTACGGCAGCTCGAGGAGTTCGGGCTGCTCGTCTCGCGCACGCAAAGTGGCGACAGGCTCTACGCGGAGAGCGAGGCCGACATCGCGGCGGCGAGCGCGCGCCTCGCCCGCTACGGCATCGACGCACGCCACCTGCGAACGTTCCTGACGAGTGCGGGCCGCCAGGCGGCGCTCGTGGAACAGCTCGTCGCTCCGGGCCTGCGCGCTCGAAACCCGCAGCGCCGCAAGGACGCGCTCGACGACCTCGAGGCGCTCGCGCGTGTCGCCCAGGAGCTCTCGCATCTCTTGCTCGTTCGCGATCTTCGTTCGACGGTGGAGCGGACAGGATGAGCCTCGACCTCCGTGACCGCATTCGAGACGTTCCGGACTTTCCGACCGAGGGCGTGCTCTTCAAGGACCTCATGCCGCTCATCGCGGATCCGAAGTACTTCGCGGAGACGATTCGTCAGCTCGCCGAGTGGGCGCGCCCTCGCGAGCCTGCCCTCGTCTTCGGCGCCGAGGCGCGCGGCTTCATCTTCGGAGCCGCGCTCGCGTACGAGCTCGGCGCGGGCTTCATCGCCGCCCGGAAGCCGGGAAAGCTCCCTCGCGAGACCGTCGAGGCGACCTACGCGCTCGAGTACGGGACGGACAGCCTCCACGTTCACCGGGACGCGGTGCCGGAAGGCACGCGTGTGATCGTCCTCGACGACGTGCTCGCGACGGGCGGGACCGCACGCGCGAAAGTGCAGCTCGTCGAGGAGCTCGGAGGCGTCGTTGCGGGCGTCCTGTTCGTCATAGAGCTCGACTTCCTGCACGGACGCGAGAAGCTTGCGGGCTTCGACGTCCATTCGCTGATCCACTACTGATCCGCAGATGTGGGATCCGCTAGCGCGAATCCCACAGCGCGAGGATCCCTGAAGCGCGAGCGCTCCGCGCTCGCGGTCGTATCTGCCGAGGCAGCCCGCTGTGATGCCGACCGCGGCGCCACTGAGCGGGTTGTCGACGAAGATCGCGTCCGATGGCGCTCGTACAACGAGTGCATGCCTCGAAATCGAAGACGGCGTTCACTCCCGCCAGGGATCGATACCGCGCAGCTCCTGGCCGATGCCCGTTCCATGAGTGCCGCCGTGCTCATACAGGTCGCTCCCGCGGCCTCGACGCGGATTCTCGCGGACGTCTCAGCTCTCGCCGCCCCCGAGCGGGCTCCGAAGGAGCCGGCTCTCGAACGCCTCGAGCAGGCGATCGGCCGCGACTTCGCAGACCGCCTCGTCGCCGCGCTGAGCGAGCCCGAGTCCGACCTTCGCCGGCGCTGATTCCTCGTGCAGGAGGGGGCCTCGCGGCCCGGCGCCGCCGGCCGGCGTGCGCGCGCCCTACGAGCTAGGTAGCGCGGCCGCGCGTGCGGACGAACAGGAAGATCCCCGCCGCGGCGACGAGCGACAGGATGAACGCAATCCCGCCCGGGACGTCGACGGCGAGCGCGCCGAGCCACATGTAGAGGAAGAAGACGACCGACCAGATGAACGCGTGCACGCCCTGGTCGATGCTGGGGGCGCGGAGGTGCATCGCTCGCGATCCTACACAGGCCCCCCGGACCAAGAATTCACCGAGCCGGTGGCGCTTTCGTCCACTCGACCCGCTGACCGTCCGCTTCCGCGTAGAGCCTGCGAGCTGAGCTTCGACCTAATCGCGCTCCGTGCTCGGTGCAAGCAGGAACCTAGGGGAGGCGGGGGGCAGGGTCAAGCGGACGTTCACCGGATTGCCGCAATTTGCGCGTGATTTCTTCTCGGGCCTCCGTGCGGGTGCGCGCGTAGGATCTCGCCGTGCGCCGCACCGTCGTGTTCAGCGTCGCGGGGGCGGCAATCGGCCTCGCCCTCGTGCTCACGCTCGTGGGAGTGGGGGACAACGAGGACGCGCTGACGAACGGCCAGGCGCTGGTGCTCGGGCTGGTGCAGGGGCTGACCGAGCTTCTTCCGATCTCGTCGTCAGGCCACCTGATCCTCGTCCCCTGGGCGGCCGAATGGACGTACCTCGAGGAGAACGACCGGTTCAACCAGACCTTCGACGTGGCGCTCCACCTCGGCACCCTCGTCGCCGTGGCCGCGTACTTCTGGGGCGACTTCGTCCGCCTCCTTCGCGCATTGTTCGCGTCCCTCGGACGACGGCGTGTGGAGACGCCCGACGAGCGGATCGCGTGGTTCGTCGTCGTTGCGACGATCCCCGCCGGCCTCGTGGGCCTCCTCGGCGAAAACTGGATCGCAGACAATCTCGGCGAGCCGTGGCAGATCCTCGTGCTGCTGGGCGCCGGCGCGCTTCTCCTGCTGTGGGCCGATCGCTCGCCACAAACGCGGGCGATGGGCGATCTCGGTACGCGTCATGCGATCGTCATGGGGCTTGCACAGGCACTCGCACTCGCGCCGGGGGTCTCGCGCTCGGGCATCACGATCACGGCCGGCCGCTTCATGAACCTCGATCGCGACAGCGCTGCGCGGTTCTCCTTCTACCTCCTGCTTCCGACAACGCTCGGCGCGGTGCTCCTCAAGGGAGTGGGGGACGTCCTGCTCGGCGACCTACCCGAGGGGTGGACCGGCCCGTTTCTCGTCGGAACGCTCGCCGCGCTCGGCAGCGCCCTCCTGGCGATCGAGTGGCTCCTCGGCTACGTGCGCCGCCACACGTACGGCGTCTTCGTGCTCTACCGCCTCGTCGTGGCCGTGCTCGTCCTGCTCGCGATCGTGACCGGGCTCCGCGACTCGACGTTCTAGGCCGCGAGACAACGGCGCGACCGACGTCTCGTAGGCTACGCCGCGCGCTTTCGCGCATGAGCCACGCGACGGGACGCCGCGCACGACCTCGCGCGCGCTCGTCGGCCCGGCGAAGGGTGGACAGAGGAGGAGGGCCGCCTGTGCCCGCCTTCGCCGGGCGTGCTCCTCGGGTGCGGAGTGGGGAGTAACCCGAGGTGAAGCTAGAGCCATACCCCGCCTGTCGTGCGCTTGAAACCAACGTCACGACCGTTGCCTCCGCAGCGCGAAGGGGGGACTCCGATGGGAGCCCCTCCCTCGGCTTCTGGTTCTACGGAGCGTCCGAACCGACGCCGCAGCTGGCCGCGAGGAACGCCTGAAGCGTCGCGCCGCGTCCGTCCGCGGAGTGAGCCTGACCGTTGGTTGGATCGCCGTCGGAGTTGCCGTTGCTACCGATGGTGGAACCTTGGCCGCCACGATCTTCGACCGACTCCTCGTACTGCGTCGTGTAGTAGCCATGGCAGCCCTTGTCGGGCGAACTCGGATCCGCCAGTCCGGCGGAGGCAAACACAAGAACCACGACCGTCACGAGTACTGCGACGAGTGACTTCATGTGGTTCCCCCTTGGTTGGTTCGGTAGAGGTGACGGTTTAGCGCACCGCACGCGCCGGGTACGCAGCACCGTGAGCAACTGAACGGAGGCGACCATGCTGACCCGGACAAGAGAAAGCCAAATCGACAAGACGAAGAGCACGGTGCGTGACTTCGTCAAGTACGCCCAGGAGGTCGCTCGAGACGAGCGACTACGGGCCGATGTGCGGGCTGCACTCGACCATGGATCCACGGCAAGCCAGCGGCTCATGAAAGACGTCCAAGCGGGGGGGATCTACGCGAAGCTGGCGGCTGACAAGAAGCTTCGCAAGAACCTACGGGCCATGCTCGACGATCTCGACGATGCTGCCCATCGGGTGCGTCCAAGGAGAACTCACCGCGTCAGGAATGCTCTGCTCGTTCTCGGTGGCGCAGTCGCGGCAGCGCTTGCGTTGCCGAGAGTTCGGGAGATCTTCGGGACCAGCACGGGCGAGCCTGAACCGCTGACCTGAGACGCGGGTAGATCCAACCGCGGTGGTTCGGAAAGAGGCTCCGCGCCGGAGCCTCTTTCGCGCGTGGGGATTCTCGTTCCAACGAACGATATTCGCGGAGTAGTGCGCGCCTGGCTTCGGGACACGTCCCGAACGGCCATCTTGTCGCCCGAGCTCGAGCGCGTCATCGTGCCTGCGGAGGGCCGGGTGCCCATGGGTGGAGCTCACGGTGTCGTGGCGTTCAGCTCGCAGTTCAGCCTCCGCGCTCCCCGTCAGATGAGCGGCGCGAGAGCAACTATGTAAAGATCGGGACAACGGCGGTCGGCTCCAGCAAACGGGGCAGGTACGTCGACATAGGTTGAGCGCCTCGGCGTCGAGGTTCTGTTCGGATTCTCGCGCCCGCGCCTTCGAAGCCAATCCGCTCGAGGCGTGAGGAGGATGCACCACCACCAGATGTACGGAGAACTTCGCCGCAGTCGTTCTCCGTCATGAGCCGCCCCGCGAGTCCCATGAGTGCCCTGCCAGAAGGGCGCCCAACCCTCCCCCCGGACTCGCGGGGTGGCTCCCATAGCACGCTAACTAGCGCAATCGCTCGCGGCCTCGCTTCTATCTCGAGCAGCGCGGCCAGCGACACAGAGCTTCACGCGCACGACCTAGCACTCGCCGCACAGAAGGTCACGACGAACCCCGCGAAAGCGGGTTTCGTCGTTCTCAGGCGACGCTCGCCGAGTCCTCGGCGAAGGCGACGAGCGCAGCCGCCGTCCCGTGCCGGTGATAATCCGGGCCGGTAGCTACCACCACTCCGACGAGCGATCACCGGCGGAGCCGTTCGTGCCGACGACTTGTGACATGCCGAAGTGGTGGTCGATCAGCGATCTGTGGGGCAGGCTCACTCAGAAGAAGGCGATGAAGCCAGAGGTGCGCGAGATGCTGACGAGTCTCGACGGCGTGTATGAGCAGCAACCCGTCACCGCGTCGCAGAGTTCTGCAGCGCCACCGCAGCGTAACGAGAACAACTAGCTTCGCGGCGCCGAGGAATCGGAGAAGGGAGGGACGCCCGACCGCAGGCGGGAACTTGGGTGGGCGCCCCCCGTTGGCTTATGCGTCGATCATCTACGAGACGCTGACGACGAGGATCTTCTTCCCGCTTCGTCGTTCTGGATCGCCACCATCTGTTCACCGCGCGCACACACAGAGACGCCTACGTTGGAGTCGTCGCCGCGCCGTCCGTCGCCGTCGGTGACACGGGACGCAATCGCCGAGGGGCGACCCGTCCCTCCTTCAGGGGCCAGCGGGCCGGAGCCGCTCCGGTTCTCCGGCCCTGCGCAAGATCTGTCGCGTCGAGCGCGTCTAGTCGGTGCCGGGTCGGTCTTGACGTCCCCTTCCCTCTTCCCCCTGGGGACGATTGCGTGGCTGGCCCGGCCAGCATTGATATGGGGCGGTACCGCGGTATTAAGGCGGCAGACCCAGGCACGCAGTACCGCCCCCGTCGGGATTACCACGCCCGCGCGTATCGCAATCATGGGTTGCAGCAAGGGTTTGCAGAGCGCGAGAAGTCGGGTATCGCTGCGATGCCGCGGGAAAGATCCAAGCGGCTCGGCGCTCGCGGGAGGGTTGACACGACCCCTCGGTTGCGGTCGCCTTCCCGCTGAGCGCGACTACCAGCTACTCAGATCGGTGTTGCGCTACGTCGCGCAGAGCCTCTAGCCGTCGACGATCACCACTCCCGCTGCACGGCGGTCGGCTGGTTGACCAGAATCGTTCGTCGCGGGATACTTGCCCTCTACACCGGGTCAAGCGAGGGGGAGATGCAATGACCAGGATCTTTCGTCGCGCCTTTACGGCGCTGATGTCGTTTCTGCTAGTCGCTGTGGTGGCCGCGTTCGCGTTGCCTGCCGCGGCGGCGCCAGCCGAGGTCATCGTCCTACCCGGCGCCACCTCGGCTGAGGGCATCGCCAACGGCGGCGGCACCACTTTCTATGCCGGTGACCTGTTCGCAGGCGACATCTTCCGCGGCGACGTCCAACGAGGCACTGCTCAATTGTTCATCGACGCTCCCGCGGGCCGCATGGCCGTGGGAATGGCCGCCGACATCAGCCACGACCTGCTGTTCGTGGCCGGTGGCTTCACCGGGCAGGGCTATGTCTACAACACCGTTACTGGTGCCACAGTGGCC
The DNA here is from genome assembly GCA_963787855.1 of uncultured Gaiellaceae bacterium. GTDB lineage: Bacteria > Actinomycetota > Thermoleophilia > Gaiellales > Gaiellaceae > GMQP-bins7. Next base: position 47,036 of record CAWBER010000013.1, on the reverse strand, counting down.
ACCTACCAGTTCGGGGCGGCCGACACCTCGGTCATCAACGATGTGACTCTCACCAAAGATGGTGCCTGGTTTACCAATTCGTTCCAGCCCAGGCTCTACTTCGTTCCGGTCGACGCGGCCGGGGTTCCGGGGTCCTTTTCTACGTTGCAGCTAACTGGGCCGGCGGCCGAGATCAGCGGCCAGTTCAACCTCAACGGCATTCAAGCGACGCCCAACGGCAAGACGCTCATCGTGGCGCACTCGACCAATGGCGAGCTCTATACGGTCGATCCAATCACCGGTGCCAGCGCAACTATCGCCGGGGTGAGCGTGCCGAATGTCGACGGCATAGTGCTTCTGGGTAGACATCTCTGGGCGGTGCAGAACAGCAACCAGGTGACAAGTGTTCAGCTAAGTCCGGACCTCACCTCCGGGGTGATTGAGGAGGTCATCACCAGCGACCTGTTCCAAACGCCAGCCACGGCGGCTCGCTTTGGCAGTCGGCTGGCGGTGGTCAACGCAAAGTTCGACACCGGTTTTCCGCCAACCGCCGACACGTGGGAGGTCGTCATTGTCGACCGCTGAGCGGAAGCCGCCGCGGCAGTCGTGAATGAGCGGGTGTTCGTGAGGGTTTGGCCCGAGAGTGGCCCGCGAGATTCGGGCCAACCCTCGAACACTCAGTCGGGGCGCCGAGATTCGAACTCGGGACCTTTAGTCCCTTGCCCTGCGCTGCTCTCAGTACGTGATCGAGCCCTCTTCGGTGTAGTGAGCGACTCCGCCCTCGACGACACCGACGATGTGGGTGGCGCCCGAGGCTCCCGTGAAGCGACCGCTGATGACGAAGCGGCGACCGGGAGGAGGAGTGCTGCGCTCCGAGTGCGCCGCCAGCCTGGTGAGTCGCGCGGCTCTGGTCATGGCTTCTCCTTTCTGGAGCCGAACGGTGATGACGACGCCAGAAAGGCGTTGGCGTCGGACAATCAGCTCCGCCGCAAGAACGCTGGCCTGGCGCACGTCCGGCTCTCCATGATCTCGAGACCTCGGAACGCGCTGCAGCCGACACCGTGGCCGGTCTGATCGACTCGCGTTTGCGAAGCGTTGGCAAGACGGAGGCGCCGCGCGGCTGATTCCGCTTGGCTTAGCCATGCGCTCCGCCAATGCACGATAACCGGCGGACGAGTGCGTTCGGGTCGCTCGGAGTGGGGCGGCGGTGGCCCAGGAACTCTGCGCTCTTTGCGGCAAAAGCGCGCCGGGGTCTCGAGGTGTATGGCACGAATGGGGCACGACGTCGAGCCAACGGGGCTCGCATGATCGGGCGCGTCGAGACCGGAGGGAGCCTGCCGCTCCTCCGGCCGGTGAAGCTAATGAGAGGCTCCGGATCATCCGGGGCCTCTCGCTCTAGAGACGCAGCTCGCCTCGAGCCGGAGACCTAGACTCTTAGGCCGTGCCAGGGCGTGACGAGCGTCGGGCGTTGAACGAGGCGTCTTTCCGCGATTTCAACGAGCGCGTCGTAGAGCAGGTGAAGGACACCGCTGGAGGGCAGGCGCCCTTCAACATCGTCTGCGAGTGCGCATCCCCGACGTGTACTAAGAAGATCGTCGTCACACCTGCCGAGTACGAGCTGCTCCACGAGGATCCGAGGCAGTTCATCGTCGCGCTCGGTCATGTCGACAGTGAGATCGAGGACTCCGTGTCGGGAGACGATCGCTTCGAGGTGGTGCGCAAGCGCGGCCGCGCCGGCGCCATCGCAGAGGAGACGGCAGCCGACTAGCTGTCGTGGGCTAGCGAGCGGTCCCCGTTCGAGCGTCGCAGCTCGCCCCGAGGTTCCATGGCGAGGAGCGCGCCGAGCGGGTCAGTCCCGGGCGAGGTGCCGCTGACGCCCTTCGAGATCACCGGCAGGGACGTTTAGGGCATGAATGGGGCACGGTAAGTACCCCCTCGTGACCACACCCGACAACCACACCGGTGAACCCGACGAGGTGGTTGCCAGCGGTATGGGACTCCCCACGGACCAGCGGCTCGACCACCTGACCGAGCTCGTCGGCCAGCTCAATGCGCTCGTGAAGGATCTCGATGAGCTCGTCACAGAGCTCCTCACCCGGGGCGTCGCCGCGGGCGACGAAAGCTAACGCCGCCAGAGCTCGCCCCGTGCCTCCCTGGCGAGCAAGGCACGGAGCGGATCTGTTCCCGGTGATGTGCCCCCGATCCCCTTCGAGATCATCGGCAGCCCACGCCGCCGATCGCGGTTGTGACCGTCGGCCGAGCGTCTGAATACGCGACCGTTGCTGTCGGGATGCACCTCGCCGCCTTCGAGGATCGCCTTGGCTACCGCTTTCTCCGCCTCGACCCGCTGCAGATAGGCGTTCCAGCGCGGCAAGAGCTCGGGCACGAGAGGGAACCTACTCCACTCTGTGCGGCCCTGACAGCGTGCTAGTAACGCTGCGAAACACTTGGTATGTTCTAGTCGTGAAGACCGAGGAGCGAGTCTCGCTCAGCGCGTTCGTCGACCCTGACGACTACGAGCGTCTCGCCGAGCGCGCCCGAGCACATCCGAAAGCAGGCCGAGAAGGAACATCGGAAGACTGCGGAGCGTCCGACGCCGGAGTGGATGAAGTCATGACCGAGGCCGAACAACGACGCCGCGCTCGTGATCTCGAACGGCGACTACGGGCGCTCGGGATCGCCGTTCGGCCTGGAATGTTCGAGCCGCTCACCCAGGACGACCAACCCACACGTTCAGCGACGGCGGCGCTGCTCGCGCCGAAGCGGATCCGTCGCGTCGGCATCGGCCAGGTGCTCGCGGTTGACGGCGTGCCGATCAGATGACGACGGTTTGGACTGGAAAACCACGGGCATCCCAACGGCAAGCGACTGCTTATCCTGTCGCGGAATGAGGCCGCTGCTCGGCTCTGGCGTCGTTCAGCGGCCTCATTTCGCTCGCTGCCGGGGTTCGCACGCCCAACCCCGGAGTCTCGCTACTCATCGAAGGGCGCGAGCACGATCCCACCCCTCTCGGATCTGATGATGCCCTTCAGGTCGTCGGAGTCGCGCTCGACCGTGACGGTCTGGCGTCCGCCGCCGTCTAGCGCGATCGCGAGCACGCGATACCTGTGGCCGTCGTGTGAGAGCACGTCGCCCACCGCGAGTCCGTCTGGCGGATACCGAAACTCGCGCGTCCCGTCGGGGAAGTTAATGCTGACCGAGCTCAAGGCTCCTCGCTCTCCGCCCCTGGCCCGGCGCGATGGCTCGGGTTCGGTGCAGTCAGGGCGGAGGGAGGGCTATGTCGACATGACCTACGTTACTCCTATCCGGGGGGCGGATCGTGCGCCGTAACATCGGCGAGGTTCTCCGGGTGCGGTGACCCGATGAACATGTGCCCTAAGCCGATAACGATGCGGGTTTGGGGGCCATTTTCTACCCGAACTTTCTACCCGGACACGTCTCAAACGGCCATCTTGTCGCCGGAGCCCGCGTGCGTCATCGTGTCGAACGGGCCGGGTGGCTCAGGAGCCGGGCGCGTCCTGGCCGCTACCGCCAGGCGACAGGGAAATGCTTCGGCCCCTGGAAACAGGCGAGATGCTCACGGTCTTCGTGTTCGACGAACAGGAATGCAGGCGAGAGGAGGACTTGCCAGCGGCACTCGAGGGGCTCGACGACGACGCGATGGTCTGGGTCGCACTGCGCGACCCGACCGAGGAGGAAGTGGCCACGGTGCAAGAGGCGCTCGGCCTCGCCGACGAGCAGGCGACGAGACTGCTCGAGCAGCCGAGCCAAGCTTCGCTTGTGGATGCAGGCGAGCACATGCATGTGACGCTGTACGTGGCAAGCAGCGAAGAAGGCGAACCTGTTCTGCGCCCTCTCGAGTGCGTGCTCGGCTCGAACTGGGTCGTGACTGCTCATGAAGCGGAGATCGAGGTGCTCGAGGAGTTCCGCGAGCGTGCAGAAGGCGGCAGTCGCGCCGGTGCCCTCGACTCACCCTCGTTTGTCGCCGCGGCCGTCGAGTGGGTCGTGACCAGCTACTTCCGTGCCTTCGAGGAGATCGAGGAGGAGCTCGAGGAGCTCGATGCGAGGGTCATGTCCAACGTCCCGAAGAACGTCTCCGACGACCTGGCGCGACTGGTCGAGCTCCGCCGCGCGATCGGGACGCTGCGACGTGCCCTCTCTCCGCACCGTGAGGTCATCGTCGCCCTGGCTCACCCCGAGCTCGACCTGCTGTCGACCGAGGCTTCGGCGCAACGGTTTGACGCCATCGAAAGGCGCGTGGCTCAGGCGGTGGATGCTGCGCGGGAAGCGAAGGAGTCGACTCGCGGCTCGTTTGACCTCTTGGTCGCCCGCCTCGGACAGCGGACGAACGACATCATGAAGGTGCTCACGCTGGTAACCGTGATCCTCCTGCCTTCGACCGTGCTTGCAGGGGTCATGGGTATGAACTTCCGCGTCGGCCTTTTCGACCTCGTGTGGATGTTCTGGGCCGTGATCGCCGCGATGCTCGGGATCGCCGTGCTCGTCCTATCGGTTGCCCGTACTCAGCGCTGGATCTAACCGCGTTGAGAGGAGGGGTGTGCACCCGGGCGCGCGACGTTTCTCGACGGGCACATGGGTAGCCGTCGACGACTTCGACCTGACACGCAGGTTTGCTTCTCAGGCGTGCGAGGCAGAAAGCCAAGGTGAAAGAACTCCCGCCCGATCTCGCCGCCGTGGGTCCTGCCGAGCTCGCAAGACAGCGGGAGCTTCGCGATGACAGACTCGCGACGCTCTTTCGCCGCTGGCCAGCTCTCAATCGACTTGAACATGGACAGCTCAGGCAGCTGTACGCGGAGCGGCTGCGGATCGCCAGGTATGTCGGCCGCCGTCGCGCGCGTGACTAGCGACCGCCGCTGACTGGGTAGCTTCGCTTCGATGTACGTGGCCGGTTTACAGATCCCCGACGAGGACGTCCGCGAACTGGCGAGGCTTGTCGACGAGCCGACGCGGTCGCTTCTGCTGAAGTCGCTGGCTCTGGATGGCGATGTCGTACCTAGGCCGGGTGTTTGACGCGCTGACAGGTTGGGCATCCTCGTGCATCACACCTCGGGGGAGGGGCGCAGCTCGGTGACGGTCTGGCCCGTTCCGGGAACTGCGTGACGGCGCGCGCCGCTCCCCCGAGGAGGCGCTGGGAGGGTGGCGAAGTGAGACGCGTGAAGTACGAAAAGTTGGTCTACGCAGTACGCCTCGCGTTGACCCTCGCGATGGCCGTGCTAGTGGTGGCCGGTGCGATTTCGTCGGGCTGAAATCCGACTGGACGTTCCGTACTGCAGCACTCGAGGCTAGGGGGAGCCTGATGGGGCGGTCTCGTAAGGCAGAAGAGTTCGAGGTTAGGGTGTCGCGAGCCTCCGTACGATGTATTCGTGCCAACAACCCGCAATGCCCCGAGACGAGAAGAACTGGAGCGCGCAGCCACGTTCCGAATCGCCTTGCGTCAGTTTCATGCCGTAACCGAACGAGCCGTGCGCAAAGCGGGTCTGACCTCGCGCCAGTACCTCCTCCTGCTTGTCATCGAGTCGTCTCCGCCCAGGAAACCGATACGCATCGGCGACCTCTCGGACGCGCTCGGCCTCGTTCCGAGCTCCATGACGGAGCTCCTCGACCGAGCTGAGAGCGCCGGCATTCTGCAGCGGACCAACTCGGCACACGACGGGCGTGTAACCCACGTGCGAAGCACTCGAGAAGGTCGGCGGCGGCTCGCTAGTGCATTCCATGATCTCGCTGACGAGCGTCGTATCGTCGCTGGGAAAGCACTGTCGCTGCTGGCTGACGACTAGTCACCCGCCTTCTCGAGACGCGCAAATGTAAGGCCCCCGTATGGGTCAGTTTGGCGCCGTTCTGGGGCTGGGAATCACTTCGGCACCCGAAGAATCTGGAGGTAACAAAATGCGTCATCAAACGTGGGAAGGCCGCATAGTTGCCACTGGGATCGCCGTACTCACCGCCCTCGTGGCCTTTGCTGCGCTCGTTGTAAGCTCGAGCTCGGCTGCACCGGCCTTCGCTCCCAACAACACGGTCGAGCCTGTCATCACAGGCACACCGAGAGTCGGTCAGGTCCTGCGGTCGACGCGGGGCACGTGGACGGGCACGGAACCGATTACCTACGAGTTCCGCTGGTTCCGGTGCGAAGGACGTGGGGCTGCCGACGCCTCTGACTGCCGTCGGATCACAAACGCGAGCGATAACACCTACGTCCTGCGTCAGGCCGACGCCGGCTTCCGGATTCGCTCGCAGGTCGTCGCCCGAAACGCAGATGGACAAGACACGGCGACGTCCAACCCGACAAACGTGATAACCGCCGCGCGACCCGTCAACACAACGGAGCCCTCGATCTCGGGCACCGCCCGGGTGGGAAGCACACTTCAAGCCAACCGTGGCCAGTGGGCTGGCGATGCACCGATCACATACACATACGTCTGGCTCCGTTGCAACGCGCAAGGCGACAACTGCAGTGAGATCCAGGGCGCCAATGACCCGAGCTACGAGGTGCGCGACTCGGACACCGGAAGGACCATCCGCGTCCGCGTGATCGCACGCAACGACCGCGGCTCGACGTCGGCGATCTCAAACCCCACGGGCGTCGTCGGCTCGAATCAGCCGCCGCCTCCGCCTCCGCCTCCGACCGGAACGGTGCCGGTTTCTCAGCTTCAGGCAGCAGGAGATCGGCTCGTCGTTGCGTCGGTGCAGTTTTCGCCGAACCCGGTGACGAGCCGCACGGCCCCGATCACTGCACGCGTTCGGGTCACCGCTCGCAGTGGCCGGCCGGTTAGCGGTGCGGTCGTGTTCATGCGTGCCACGCCGCGCGTCGTTCAGGGCCAGTCGGCCCAGACGGGCCCGGACGGCTCGGTGTCGCTGACGCTTGTGCCGAACAACCAGTTCCCGCAGCCTCGCAGCGGGTTCAACGTGCAGTTCTTTATCAAGGCCTCGAAGCCGGGTGATCCGGGTCTCGGTGGCATCGCGGGCTACCGCCTCGTGCAGGTGCGCTTGGCAGGCTAGGCGCGAGACGAATCGCCGACACGTCGCGAAAGGGAAGGCCCGCTTCGGCGGGCCTTCCTCGTTGGCTGGCTAGGTCGGCCCGCCCCGCCTCGAGTTCGCGCACCGCCCATTTCGCGCTAGCAACTGGCGGTCGAAATAGCGAGTCTGGGACGCGACGCAGCATTCTCGACGGCGAGACTGCGCATGCCTCCCGCAAGCTACGACGCCGCATCCCCGGCGGGCACAAGTATTACGGCCCTCGCGCATCTACTTATCAGGGGAAGTAACGCCCGGTATTGGGGCGCCGGTCAGCTAAGCCGTGGTCGGCGCCCCAAAATCGGGTTGCAAGTTCTCCTGGCGGTCACGAGTGGCCGCTCGACGCCGAGGTCGCGTCTACTAGTCGTCGTGCTGTTGCGGCGCCCATCACGTGTACGCGGCCGGCTGTGGCGGCGTCTTGAAAGCAGACTCGCCCGGCAGCTCGAGGCCGAGACTCCAATACCGGTTCTGATCGCGCCGCCTCCGACGCAGCCCGCCAGCACGGTCGCGCCATAGCGCCGCCGCTAACGTCGCATGGATGGTTCACCGTCGTTCGCTCTTTTGGCGCGTCTTCGCCGTCAACGCTGGTTTGCTCAGCGCGGTCGCGCTGCTACTGCTGCTCAGTCCAGTCGAGATCGACGCGCCGATCACACCCGTGCAGGCGCTGATCATAGTCAGCGGGCTGGTGATCACGTTGATCGCTAATGCACTTCTCCTACGGCGTCTGGTTGCGCCCTTGGAGCGGCTGGCCCAGCGCATGGAGTCCGTCGATCTGCTCCGGCCGGGTCAGCGCCTGGCAGTGGACCGCAGCGACGAGATCGGCCGTGTCCTTGCCGCTTTCAACGGAATGCTCGACCGGCTCGAGCGAGAGCGCCAACAAAGCGCCAGGCGTGTGCTGGCCGCCCAGGAGGCCGAACGCACTGGGATCGCCCGCGACCTGCACGACGAAGTTGGGCAGCTCTTGACTGGCGCGCTCCTGCAGCTCAACTCGGTCGCAGAAGGCGCACCGGCGCATCGCCAAGAGACAGACGAGGCGAGGCAGGCAGTTCGCCGGGCGCTCGACGAGGTACGTCGCATCTCGAGCGAGCTGCGGCCGGAGATGCTCGAGGATCTAGGCCTCGTCAGCGCGCTGACGGAACTGTCGACGACATTCTCCCGAGTCTCAGGAGTCCCGGTCGAACGGCGGTTCGACCCCTCACTACCAAAACTCGCGCCCGACGTGGAGCTCGCCGTCTACCGCATTGCCCAGGAGAGCCTGACCAACGTCGCGCGTCACGCGCAGGCCAGCCGAGTCAGGATCACGCTCGAGCGTGGCCACGACAGCGTCGTTCTCCAGGTCGTCGACGATGGTCGCGGCTTCGACGGCGTACCTGAGGAACACGGCGGCCTCCGCAGCATGCGCGAGCGCGCTCTACTCGTCGAGGGGGCGCTGGCGATTAAAGACGGCGCGCACGGCGGCGTCGAACTACGGCTCGAAGTTCCGCTAGCGGCGGTGCAGCGGGTGTGGCGTTCCGAGAAAAGCGATTTGGGTCAGTCAGAGTGATTGCGGAATCCAACGCACGATAACCGGCGTTATGTCAAGTTGGGTCTCGCGACCCCCGACCTTGAGCCAAACGGCCCTCGCTTGAACTAAACACTTCATTCGGGCCTCTCGTCCCCCATCGCCGTGCGGTGAACGGAGCGACGGCTCAGAAGTCGTTTTTGGCCCGGTACCGCAGTAGCGCGACGTTGAGCGCCTGAATCTCATGGTCGTACTCAGGACTTCCCGCCAAGACGTGCTCGGTGAGGCCCCGCACGTGCGACGGGTTGAGCTCGATTGGCACCGTCGCGCCGCTCTCAAGATCGTCGGACAGCAGGTCAGCGAGCTGCAGGCACGGAAGAGCGTCGGCATCGATGGGTCTGTGGCTTTCATCGACACAGGTAATGCGGATGCGTTCCTCGAGCCAGCGAGCGTCGTTCTCACCGAGAACGTAGCGCTGCTCTCCGATCAGGAACTCAATCTGCACGATCCGCACTGTAAGACGAGCGCGAGCTACTCGGAGACGGATGTCTCGGGCGATGGCAACCCCTCTGGGGAGAGGGTCGAGCTCGTCTGTCGCGTCGGCTTCCCCGTATCTGCAGGGGTCGAACCTCACCGACGAACGGGCCCGAGTCGCACTCTATTCAGCGGAAACGAAAATGCACCGAGCGGTGGCTTCCTCGTCCGGCAGCCCGACTGACCTTCGCTTGCGCGATTGCCGCTCGGGGAGCCATCAACCTCAGAAGCTCCGTTCTCGGTGCGGTCGGGACACTACTCGATGTCGAGCACGAGCGAGCGCGAACCACGCCGAGAAGGAATCTCGGGCGGGCGGCTTGTCACCTCAAGACCCAGAACAGAACGAAGATCAGCGCGAGCGCCACGAGCACTATCAATATGAGTACGGTCGTCATGGGCTCCGGCCTCCGAATCTCTCCCTGCATGACACCTCCATCGAAGAATCAGGTCTCGTCGGTGTCGTGCTCCGGCATCCGGCTGCTCCAACCCGTATCCGCCTTGTGCTGGGTGTCGAGGATTTCCAGGATCCGGTCCGTGTTTTCGCGGATCGCGCTGATGTTGTTGAACGCCCACTTGGGCGGAGCGTTGTCGGGCATCCGCTCGATGAACGTCTCGATGTCGAAACCATCCCGGCTCAGTGCCCGACGCTTGGCCAGCACGACAGCGCCGATGACGACCGCGCCAACGATCAAAGCCTTGCTCATGTCCACCCCCCTCGGTAGTCGCCTGTGCGCATTCTCTCACCGCGGGCTAAGGCTCAACCAGGAGGAGGAGGATTACCTACCTGCCCCTCTCTCTTCTCGCTTCATCCTTCCCGTTCGTTCGTCTCCGGGTGCGGCTACGTCCTGTTTGGGTTCTCCCATGCGGGAACCGGGAGCCTGCGCTTTCAGGGCTTGAGGCGTACACCCCCACCGTCTGCGGCGGAAGGTGTACGCCGATTCCTCTTGCGGTGTACCGGTATGCCTTGGCATCACGGGAATCGGCCCGTGGGTAGTTGCTCGACCGGGGCGGGCTGGCCGGATCGCCCCATGTCCCACGAACTTGACACTTCCGGCGTTATGTCAAGTAGGGCTACGCGCGACTGAACTGGCCCAGTCCTCGTGCCCTCCCCCGTCTCGCTACGCTGCAGGGACGCTCGTCTACCGGAGGGGGTGGGCCATGGTGGCCATGAGCGTTCGAATGTTCCTGATCGCGATCGCGGTGCTCGCGGTCGGTGCCGTTGCGTTCCTCATCGTCACGGCGTGACCCGGTCGAGGGAAATCTCGGCTGCCCCCTAGACACGGGGCCGCGAAAGCGCGAGATTGTCACGTACAGCAGTTCCCGCCTCCCCCGCCCCGTGTGACCCAGATCGACATCGACAACATCCTCATCATCGAGGAGATCCGGCAACTGCTCGAGCAGTCCGAGCAGGTCGGGAACGTCAGTGTGTCCGACCTCGCCGAGATGGCGGAGACGTACGAGCTCACGGAGCTCGAGCAGGACGCGCTCCTGCGGGAGCTCGACCGCCGCTCGATCGAGATCGTCGAGGCAGCCCCCCGCTCCGAGGCCGTCGTTGCCCTCACGGCTCCCGTCGAGACGACGACCGACGCGCTCCAGCTCTTCCTGCGTGAGGCGGGCCGCCACCAGCTGTTGACGGCGGCGCAGGAGGTGGAGCTGGCGAAGCGCATCGAGCTTGGCGACATGGATGCGAAGGAGCGCATGATCCAGTCGAATCTCCGGCTTGTCGTCTCGATCGCGAAGAACTACCGCAACCAGGGCCTTCCGTTCCTGGACCTCATCCAGGAGGGAACGCTTGGTCTCATCCGTGCGGTCGAGAAGTTCGACTGGCGTCGCGGCTTCAAGTTCTCGACCTATGCGACCTGGTGGATTCGGCAGGCGGTCGCGCGCGCACTCGCCGACAAGGCGCGGACGATCCGCATGCCGGTCCACATCGTCGAGCGCCTCCAGAAGATCAATCGCGCGGATCGCCAGCTGTGGACACAGCTCGGCCGCGAGCCGACGCTCGACGAGATCGCCGACGAAGCCTCGCTCACCGTCCAGCAGGTCCTCGAGGTGCGGGCAGCCGCGCGCGCGTCGACGAGCCTCGACGCACCCGTCGGCGACGGTGAGGATGCCGTCTTCGGAGACTTCGTCGCGGGCGACGGGCCGCTACCCGAGGAGACGGTCGAGCTGAACCTCCGCAGCGAGGCGCTGCGGCACGCCCTCGCCGCCCTCCCGCAGCGGGAGCGCGAGGTCGTCGTCATGCGCTACGGGCTCACGGGCGCGGAGCCGCAGACGCTCGAGGAGATCGGCCGCCGGCTCAGCCTCACGCGCGAGCGCGTGCGTCAGATCGAGCTCGAGTCGCTGCGCCGCCTTGCATCTCTCCGCGAGATGCAGGCAGTAGACGTCACCTAGCGGTCGAGTCCTAGGACCGCAGATACAGCTCGAGCCCCGGCGCGATGGCGCGGAGCTCGCGAAGCGCGCGCGCTTCGAGCTGGCGGACGCGCTCCCGGGTGATCCCGAGGTTCTGCCCGACCTCCTCGAGCGTTCGCGGCCGGACGCCGTCGAGACCGAAGCGCTCGACGACGACGCGTCGCTGCCGCGGCTGCAGCTGGCCGAGCGCTTCGAGCAGCTCCGACGAGCGGGCACGGTCGGCCGTCTCCACCTCGGGCTGCTGGGCGTTCATGTCCGGGATGAGGTCGGCGACGCTGGAATCACCCTCGCCGATCGGCGTCTCGAGGCTCACCGGGTCGACGACGAGCTCGAGGAGCTCCTGGACGCGCTCGGGAGTGATGTCGATCTCGGCAGCGATCTCCTCGAGCGAGGGGTCGCGATTGAGCTTCTGGCCAAGGAGCCGCCGGGTCTTCGTGACCTTGCGGACCTGGTCGGCGACGTGGACGGGGAGCCGAATCGTCCTCCCCTGCTCGGCGAGCGCCCGCGAGATCGCCTGCTTGATCCACCAAGTCGCGTACGTGGACAGCTTGAAGCCCATCCGGTAGTCGAACTTCTCGACGGCACGGATGAGGCCGAGGTTCCCCTCCTGGATCAGGTCGAGCAGCGGGACCTCGGCGCGCGTGTAGTTGCGCGTGATCGACATGACGAGCCGGAGGTTCGACTCGATGAGCTTGCGCTTCGCCGCCTCGTCGCCCATGTCTTTCAATCGGGCGAGCTCGCGCTCCTGCCCCGGCGTCAGCAGGCGTCCGTCGCCGATCTGGCGGACATAGAGCTTCAGCGGGTCGTCGGCCGTGGGGCCGGCGAGCCCAGGGAGCTCGCGCGGCGTCGCCGCCTCGTCGGCGGTGACGGTCGTCTCTTCCTCGGGCGCATCGAAGAGATGCTCGGCGGCATGGCCTTCCACTGCGCTTGTATCGGTCGCGCGGTTGCCCCGCTTGAGGGATGACAGCTCCGGCGAGGGATTGCCCCGGCCACGCCGAAGCCGGTTCCGGTGCAACGCGGCCTTCACAAACATCGTCTCCACAGGCGGCGTCTACGTTCTCGTGTCGTCCGATCCACGGAAGGACAATGACTCGGCGCCAGACTGAAGTCTGACCCCGACGCAAACTCCACTCATGTGCGGCATCGCCGGATTCAGCCTCGATCCCGACTCGTCCGTCGACCGGACGCTGGCGGCGCAGGCCCTGCTCGCGGGCATCGCCGAGCGCGGTGCCGACGCCGTCGGATACGCGCACCGGGGCGAGAGTCGGCCGACACGAGTGACGAAGCTCCGCGGCGGCGCGAGCGCGTTGCTCGACGAGCTCGCGGTGCCGGCGGAGACGAGCGAGGCCCTCATCCACGTTCGGGACTTCACAAAAGGTCATCCGGACATCCAGGCGAACAACCACCCGATCCGGCACGGCGCGGTTGTCGGCGTGCACAACGGGGTCGTCTCCAACGACGACGAGCTCCTCGCCCGCTACCGAATCGACCGCGCGGAGCCGCAGATGACGGTCGACTCGGAGGCGATCTTCGCCCTCATGGAGATTCGCGAGCACGACCCGCGTGCGCTTTCGGAGCTCCGAGGGGCGATGGCCGCCGCGTGGCTCGACGACCGCGAGGACGCACGGCTGTACCTGGCGCGCGGGCGGGCGAGGCCGCTCTGGCTCGCGACCGCGGACGGCGCGATGTATTTCGCGTCCACCCGGCGGGCTTTGACAATCGCCGCAGCGGCGCTTCGTACCCGGCTCGACGTCCGCGAGGTGCGCGAAGGCCGCCTCCTGCACGTACGTGCCGGCCGCGTCGAGCGTGAGCGGCGCTTCAAGCCCGATCGCCGGTATCGCGAGGAGGCATATCTGCCTCCGGTGCGGGCTCCCCGCGAGGCCGTCTCGTGCCTCGAGCGCCTGGCCGCCCTCGCGTCAGTCAGCGCCGCCTAGAGTCCCGTCGGGGAGCACGTCGACGCCCTCGGCGCGAAGGCGTTCTCGGACGAGGTACTGGAACGCGGTCCACGCACCTCGCGGCACGTCGAGCATCCGGTACACCTGCCACTCCGAGAGGAGCGCGGAGTCCTTCCGTCGCGCCTCCGCCCAGTCCGCCATCTTCGGCAGGCGGCCGAGGTCGACGGCGAGCGCTGCGCCCTGCTCGACTGCACGCTCGAGACGCTCCTCTCCCCTGAGCACCTCGAACCCCGCCTCGCGCAGCGCATCCCCCAGCGAGCCGAAGGTGTGCGCGTAGAGAGAGGCCGAGGGCAGCGACCGGCGACGGGCGGCGAGGTCCCGCGCCGTCGGGGTGCGACCGAGCTCGTCGCCGAGCGCTCGGAGTTGCTGGAGGAGCTCGTCGCGGGTCAGGAACCTCCGCGGGAAGAGCCCGGCAGCTCGCTTCGCGGCATTCCACGTACCGAAGTGCTCGATGACCGTCTGTGGATGGACGCGCGCCTCCGGATCCTTCGCGAACTCACGCATCGTGGGCGAGCGACCGGTCCGCTCGGCGGCGGCTCGGAGCTCCTCGAGGATCTCCTCGTCGGTGTAGCGGCGCCGCAGGCCGGCGCGGAAGGCCGCGAGCTCGGCCTCGTCGATCCGCACAGAAGCGCGCTTGGATGAACGCGATCGCGCCATCGCTGCAAGAAGCTTAGAGCGTTCTACACAATCTGCAAGTTTCTCAGAGCACGTCGCCCTCCCCCACGCTCTGTACCCTCGCCGCCATGTCCGCTCGCCTGGCCGTCGAGACCGCCGCCGCTCGGGCGCTCGGCACGCTCTCGCGCGCAGTCGGGCGTGGCGGCGGCACGACCGTCCCGGGCAAGGTGCTGTGGAAGCTCGACCCCGGCGCCGTCGACCAGCTCGCTGCGCGACTCCCACAGGGCGTCGCACTCGTCTCGGCGACCAACGGCAAGACCACCACGACGGCGATGGCGGCCGAGATCCTCGGCACCGACCGGCGGCGACTCGCATGGAACCGTGCTGGAGCCAACCTTCTGTCCGGGATCGCATCGGCTCTCGTTGCCGGGCGCGGAGCGGACGTCGGCCTGTTCGAGGTCGACGAGGGCGCGCTGCCCGAGGCCCTCGGGCGCACGCGCCCGCGAGTCGTCGCGCTCGGGAATCTCTTCCGCGACCAGCTCGACCGGTACGGGGAGCTCGAGATCGTGGCCGAGCGCTGGCGCTCCGCTGTCGCACGCCTCCCGCCGTCCTCGATCCTCGTCGTCAACGCCGACGATCCGGTCGTCGGCGACCTCGCGTCTCAGGGCGGCGCCACGCTTCGATTCGGCCTCGACGATCCTCGGCAAGCGAGACCCGCACTGCAGCATGCCTCCGACTCCAAGTACTGCGTGCGCTGCGGGGCTCCGTACGAGTACGCGGCGATCTACGTCGGTCATCTCGGGGACTACCGCTGTCCCCGCTGCGACCACCACCGACCCGAGCTCGACGTGGTCGTGACCGATATCGAGCTGCGTGGCCTGCATTCGTCACGCTTCCGGCTTCTCACGCCCCAGGGAGCGATCGACGCTGAGCTCGCGCTGCCGGGGCTCTACAACGTCTACAACGCCGCCGCCGCCGCCGCGTTGTCGCTTGCAGTAGGAGCGTCGCTCGACGACGTCCGGACGGGTCTCTCACGCTTCGCCGCGGCGTTCGGACGGTTCGAGCGCATTCCGGCGGGCGGGAAGTCGGTCGTCCTGCTGCTGGTCAAGAACCCCGCGGGAGCCAACGAGGTGGTGCGCACGCTCGAGATCGGGGTGCCTCCAGTGCTCGTGATCGCTCTGAACGACGCGATCGCGGACGGGCAGGATGTCTCCTGGATCTGGGACGTCGACTTCGAGCCGCTGCTCGAGCATGCGGGCCTGGTGATCGTCACGGGCGAGCGTGCGGCCGAGCTCGGGTTGCGGATGACCTACGGCGGCCTTCCTGCGGAACGCCTCGAGGTGATCCCGTCGCTCGAGGACGCGCTCGACCGAGGGCTCGGCCTGGTCGAGGCAGGCACGGAGCTCGTCGTCCTCCCGACGTACACGGCCATGCTCGCGCTCCGCGGGATCCTCGCCGATCGTGGCGTCGTACGCCCTTACTGGGAGGAGCAGAAGGCGTGAGGATCCGCGTCGGGCATCTCTATCCCGCGTACCTGAACATCTACGCCGACCGCGGCAACATCGCCGTGCTCGCGCGCCGAGCCGCTCTGCGCGGCCACGAGCTCGAGGTGCACTCGGTCGGCCTCGGAGACATGCTCGATCCCTCCGCTCACGACCTCCTCTACGTCGGAGGCGGCCAGGATCGTGAGCAGGGGCTCGTCGCCCCCGACCTCGAGGCGAAGAGCGAGTCCGTCCGTGCTGCACACACGCGTGGCGTCGCGCTGCTTGCAGTCTGCGGTGGCTACCAGCTTCTGGGACGCGGCTACCGCGGTCGCGACGGCTCGTTCATGCCCGGCGCCGGGCTCTTCGCGCACGAGACGGTTGCGGGCGACGCTCGGATGATCGGCGACGTCCTCCTCGAGTGCGAGCTCGAGCCGGGGCTGAAGCGGCAGCTCGCCGGCTTCGAGAACCACGCCGGGCAGACGGTTCTCGACCCAGGCGCGGAGCCGCTCGGCCGCGTGGTGCACGGCTTCGGAAACGACGGTCGGTCCGGCTTCGAGGGGTGCCGGCTGGAACGGGCCGTGGGCACCTACCTCCATGGGCCCCTCCTTCCGCGAAACCCGTGGTTGGCCGACTGGCTGCTCGCACAGGCGCTCGCACACGCGACAGGCGGCGCGCCGCCGGCGCTCGAACCGCTTGACGACGAGCTCGAGAGCACCGCGTTCCGCGTCGCCGCCGAGAGGGCTCGAAAGCGCGGCGGCCGCCGCTAGCGCAGCCGGCTCAGGGTGCCCACATCTCGCCGAGGTACGTGGAGGGGTCTCCTGGTTGCCAGCGCTGCAGGAAGCGGTGAATCGGTGGATGGAGCGGAATCGCGTCGAGCTCGCGCATGAGGAACGCGCGGTGTCCCTGTACGGCGTCATCCTGGGAGACGACGTCCTCGAGCGACCCGGTGATATCTGCCGCGAAGATCACGTGAACGACGTGCTTGCGGTACGAGTTGGAGGGCGGTGAGATGGAGTCGACGATCGCGACGGGCCCCTCGAGCGGAATCTCCTCGCCGCCGGGAAAGAGCCCGGTCTCTTCGAAGAGCTCCCGTCGCAGCGCCGAGACGAGGCTCTCCCCCACGCGCACTCCTCCGCCGGGCAGCAGCCACACGTCACCGTGCGGCTTCTGGTGGCGTAGCAGGAGGATGCGTCCCTCCCAGCGCAGGATCGCCGCAACCCGGATCCTGGGCTCCATCAGCGCCTCAACTCGCCGATGACCCGAATCCTTGCGTGCCTCGCTCGCTCGCGGCCAGCTCGTCGACCTCGACCAGCCGTACGGAGGCCACGGGCGCGATGACGAGCTGCGCGATCCGCATCCCGGCCTCCACCGAGAACGTCTCGCGGCCGGTGTTCAGCAGGACGACACGGATCTCGCCGCGGTAGCCCGAGTCGATGAGCCCGGGCGCGTTGACGATCCCGATCCCGTGTCGTGCGGCGAGCCCCGACCGCGGCTGGACAAAGCCGGCGTAACCCTCCGGGATCTCGACCGCGACTCCGGTCGGCACGACCGCGCGCTCCCCTGGCTCCAGCACCGCCGGCTCGCAGGCTGCGAGGTCGAGGCCGGCATCGCCTTCGTACGCCTGGCTGGGAATCTCGGCGTCCGGTCGGAGCCGGCGCACGGCGACGTCGATCACTTCGCCGAGGCCTCGAGCTCGTGCCCGTCCTCGGCGACCAGGTACCGCGCGAAGCGCGCCGCCTCCGCCCGCGGCAGGCGCGCGCGGACGCGGACGCCCTCCGGCGTGTCGCGCCGCTCCGCGATCGGTGCGCCGAGCTCGTACAGCGCGGTGAGCGCTCGCCCGTCTGCGTACGGCACCAGCAGCCGGACGTCCTCGAAGCGATCGGAGAAGAGCTCCGCGATCCGCTCCTGCAACGCATCGAGACCCTCGCCGGTGTGCGCGGAGATGAGAAGTGCACGCGGATACGCGTGCTCGATGCGCCTTCGGCCGAGCGGATCGAGTGCGTCGACCTTGTTGAGGACGAGCTCGACCGGGATGTCGTCGGCCCCGATATCGATGAGAACGGTCGAGACGGCACCGATCGTCTCCGCGAGGCGCTGCTCCGGAAGCGAAGCGTCCGCCACATGGAGGACGAGGTCGGCCACGAGCGTCTCCTCGAGCGTCGCGGCGAAGCCCTCGACCAGCTGGGTCGGCAGGCGTCGGATGAATCCGACCGTGTCGGTAACGAGGTAGCGCTTCCCGTCGTGCTCGAACGCCCGCGTCGTCGGGTCGAGCGTCTCGAAGAGCCGGTCGTCGACGGATGCGTGCGCGCCGGTGAGCGCGTTCAGGAGCGTCGACTTGCCGACGTTCGTATAGCCGGCGAGGGCGATCGTCGGGCTGGCCGTGCGCAGGCGCTGCTTGCGCCTCGTGGAGCGCTGCCCCTGCAACGTCCGGAGGCGCCGCTTGAGGAGCGAGACTCGCGTCCGGGCGAGGCGGCGGTCGGTCTCGAGCTGCGACTCGCCTGGGCCGCGCGTGCCCACCCCGCCGCCGAGGCGCTCGAGGTGCTTCCACATGCCGCGCATGCGCGGGAGGTTGTACTCGAGCTGCGCGAGCTCGACCTGGAGCTTTCCCTCCGAGCTGCGGGCGTGTTGCGCGAAGATGTCGAGGATCAGCTGCGTCCGGTCGACGACGCGCGCGCCGAGTGCGTCCTCGAGCGATCGCTGCTGCGTCGGGCTGAGCTCGTCGTCGGTGACGAGCACCTCGGACGAAGCTTGTCCGTAGGCCTCCTTCAGCTCGCCGAGCTTCCCCTTCCCCACGAACGTTCGAGGATCGGGACGGCCTCGGTGCTGCACGATCTCGCCGACGGGCACGGCACCAGACGTACGAGCGAGCTCCCGAAGCTCGTCGAGCTCGTCGGCTCCGTCGGAACCCTTCGGGTACACGCCGACGAGGAATGCGCGCTCCGGCTCCGCCCCGGGTGCGGGATCGGGCTGGCGCGCGGTCACTGCGAGATTATGCCGCGGTACGCTCCCGCGGTGACCGCGCTCGCCGACCGCCTCGCTGCGCGGACGCTCGAGCTCGTGAACATCCCGTCGCAGAGCGGCTCGGAAGAAGCCATCCGCGAGCGCCTCCTCGAGCTCGTACCGGACGGCTGGACCGCGGAGTTCGAGGGCGACGAGGCGTT
Organism: uncultured Gaiellaceae bacterium; assembly: GCA_963787855.1. Classification (GTDB taxonomy): domain Bacteria; phylum Actinomycetota; class Thermoleophilia; order Gaiellales; family Gaiellaceae; genus GMQP-bins7. Next base: position 28,363 of record CAWBER010000013.1, on the reverse strand, counting down.
CCTGTTCGCGCCCCCGAGGAGGGCCGGGGCGCCGTTGATCGTGCTCGCCGCCCACTACGACACCGTCCCGGCGCAGGACAACCTTCCCGGGCGCATTGCCGAGGGCGCTGTCCACGGGGTCGGAGCGAGCGACATGAAGGGAGGTCTGGCGGTCGCGGTCGAGGTCGCGCGCGACGAGGACGTGCGCGGCGCGGCTGCTGCGGACCTCGCGCTGCTGCTGTTCGGCCGCGAGGAGCTGCCCGCCGAGCACAACCCGCTCCCGGCGCTGTTCCAGGGCTCCACGCTCGTCCACGAAGCAACGCTCGCCGTCGTGCTGGAGCCGACGGATCTCGCGATCCAGGCAGGTTGCCTCGGCAACGTCGTCGCCCGGCTCACGTTCCACGGCACCAGCGGGCATGCCGCCAGGCCGTGGCTCGCGGACAGCGCTCTCGAGCGTGCCGTCCGCGGCCTCGTGCCGCTGTTCGAGCTCCCGCCGCGCCCGGCTGTCGTGGGCGGCCTCGAGTTCTGCGAGGTGGTCTCGGTGACACGGCTCCACGCCGGGATCGCGGACAACGTCATCCCGGGCGAGGCCGTCGCGACGGTCAATCTCCGCTATCCACCGGATCGCGAACCGGCCGATGCGGAGGCGTTTCTCGCTGACCTCGCTCCGGATGGCGCGACGCTCGAGGTGCTGAGCAACGCACCTCCGGCGCGCGTCGTCGACTCACCCGCGGTTCGGGCCCTTCAGCGCGCCGGTGGGCTGGAGATCGGCGCGAAGCAGGCCTGGACGAATGTCGCGGACTTCACGACCCGCGGCCTCGATGCCGTGAACTTCGGCCCCGGACACACCGCATTTGCGCACCACCCGGACGAGCGCGTCGCGATCGACGCGCTCGTCATCGCCTACGAGGTGCTCGGCCGGTTCCTCGCCTCGCCGATCGGAGAAGATGCTCCCTGATGAATCTCGCTCAGCGAATCGACGAGCTCTGGGAGGCCGACGAGCTGGACGAGAGCGCCGTCGAAGAGGCAATCGCGGCCCTCGATCGCGGCGTCGTACGGGTCGCGGAGCCGTCGAAGGAGGGCTGGGTGGTCAACGAATGGACGAAGAAGGCCATCCTCCTCTACTTTCGCCTGCGCAAGGTCGAGCCCATGGAGGTCGGCGGGCTCCACTTCCTCGACAAGATCCCCGTCAAGTCCGACTACGCCGATCGTGGCGTTCGCGTCGTGCCCCCCGGTGTGGCGCGCTACGGCTCGTACCTCGCGGAAGGAGTCGTGTTGATGCCCGGCTTCGTGAACATCGGCGCCTGGGTCGGTCCGCGCACGATGGTCGACACGTGGGCGACCGTGGGCTCGTGCGCGCAGATCGGCGCCGATGTACACCTGTCGGGCGGAGTCGGGATCGGAGGCGTGCTCGAGCCTCCCCAGGCGCGTCCGGTCATCATCGAGGACGGCGCGTTCATCGGGTCGCGAGCAGTGGTCGTCGAAGGCGTCGTCGTCGGAGAGGGCGCCGTCATCGCACCGAACGTCGTCCTGTCGGCCTCGGTGCCGGTCATCGACGTCACCGGCTCGGAGCCGGTGGAGCACCGTGGGTACGTGCCACCGCGCTCGGTCGTCCTGCCGGGGACTCGACCGAAGGAGTATCCGGCCGGGCGCTACGACCTGCCGTGCGCGCTCATCGTCGGCACGCGGAACGCATCGACCGATCTCAAGACGTCGCTCAACGACGTGCTACGCGAGTTCGAGATCGCGACGTGACGGCCCTGGCCGAGATCGCCGTGTTCACCGACGGCGTCGCCACGGCGTCCGCGTTCTACCGCGGCCTTCTCGGGGATCCGGTCTCCGAGTGGCCGGGCGGCACGCTCTTCGCGGTCGGCGGCGGGACGCTCCTCGTCACGAGCGAGCAGCGGCAAGGAGTGACGGGCCGCCCGACGAGGATCACTTCGCGAGGTCGGTCGAGGATCTCGACGCCGTGTGCGCGTCGCTCGCCGCGAACGAGTACACGTTCCTCTTCGAGCCGCGCGACTATCCGTGGGGGCCGGTCCGCCTACCTTCGCGACCCCGATGGCCGGCTCGTGGAGCGCGCTCAGGCCTGACTCAGGAGACTCGCTCGGCGGAGCCGTAGAGCAGAGCCTTGCCGGCGTCGAGTCGTACTCGCAGGTCCCCTCCGGGAAAGTGCACGAGGACGTCTCCTTCCTCATGCGTCGCGGCGGCGACCGCAACAGCGCTCGTGCCCGAGGAGGCCGTCTCCCCCACCCCGCGCTCCCAGACGCGGGCGGTCACCTCGCCAGGGCCGTCGATCCGGGCAACCTGGACGTTCGTGCGATTCGGGAACCGCGCGTGCGCCTCGAGGTAGGGACCGATCTCGGTGATGGTGTCGGGGTCCCCGAGGACGACCGCATGCGGGTTTCCGACCGACACGGCTCGCACCGACAGCCCGTCGATGGTCTCCGCCTGCCCGACGACGACCTCCCCCATCGCCTGCTCGACCGTGCCGTCACCGAGCATCCGTGCGACGACGGTCCGCTCGCCGACGACGACCTCGATCCGCTTCGCACCCGATCGTGCGGCCTGCCAGGCGGCGGCGATGCGTGTTCCGTTCCCGGAGAGCTCCGCCCGTGAGCCGTCGGGGTTCCAGATCACGACCTCGACGCGGTCCTTCGAGACCGCCAGGACCTCGAGGACGCCGTCCGTGCCCTGGGCGAGCGCCGACGCCGACGAGGCGTCGAGGGGCGCTCCGCCCGGCTCGACGACGACGTAGGTGTTACCGAGCGCGCGCCAGGTCGAGGATGTCATCCGCTATCTCGTCGACGGCTCGCGCAGCATCGACGAGAACGATGCCGGGGATCCGTCTCATCCACTTGCGTTGATAGGCCGCATAGCGGCGCGTGCGCGCGACGATCGCCTCGCGAGCGTCGTCCAGCGAAAGCGTCGCGAGCTCGCGGAGACCGAGCGCCTTCTCCGCCGTGTGCGAGATCGGGTCGCGCACCGCGCGGCGCACCTCGTCGGCGACGCCACGCAGGATCATCTCGTCGGTACGCGCCGCGATCCGGCGGTCGAGCTCTCGAGCCGTGAGGTCGAGCCCGACGATCACGGTCGATCTGCGCGTGGCGTCCGACCAGAGGCGGTCGTCCGAAGGGACGAGCGTCGAGCCTGCCGCGGCGAGCTCGAGCGCGCGCACTACCCGGCGGCGGTCGTTGACGTGCACCGCCTGCGCTGCGGCCGCGTCGAGCTCGACGAGGAGCGCGTGCGCGACCTCCGGGTCTGCGTCGTACAGCGCCTCGGCGCGCCCCCGTTCGGACGCGTCGACCGGCGGCGGGATGTCGAGATCGGCGAGAGCGGCACGGAGATAGAGCCCGGTCCCTCCCGCAACGACAGCCGTGCCGTGGCGCCATACGAGATCGTCGATGCTCTCGTGAGCGAGGTCGGCGTACTCGCCGACGGACATCGAGTCGGAAAGGTTGCGAATGCCGACGAGCGCCGTGGGCTCGGAGGGCTGGTTCGTGAGGATGGCAAGGCCCCGGTAGACCTGCAGCGCGTCGGCCGAGACCACGTCGGTGTCCAACTCGTCCGCGAGGCGCCGCGCGACGGCCGACTTGCCGGAAGCGGTGGGCCCGAAGATCGCGACGACTTCGTACCGCAAAGTGGTCATTTCACGTGGGGCACCCCGGCCCACCACCCGCTGCAAGCGTAACGAGGAATTCGATACGCGTGGGTCACGGATCGTGTCGAGAGTGTGCAAAGACGCGCCTGCGCCTCAGGCCGCCACGAGCGACGCCATCCGGCCGCGAAGGGTCGTCGAGGTCGCGTCGTCGACCAGGACGTCCACCAGGTCGCCTGCCACGGCGTCGCCGGAGAAGTTCACGGTGGTGTTGCGACGCGTGCGGCCGCGCACGAGCGCCGGGTCGGTGCGGCTCGGGCCCTCGACCAGGACCTCCTCGATCCGGCCGACACGCTCCGCGTTTCGCTCGGCCGCGATCCGTTGCACGCGCTCGACCAGCGCCTCGAGCCTCGTGTGCTTCACGTCGTCGGGAACGGGGTCGGGCATCGAAGCTGCCTCCGTTCCCTGACGCGGCGAGTAGATGAACGTGAACGCGCTGTCGAACCGAACCTCGTCGACGAGCGAGAGCGTCGCCGCGAAGTCGTCCTCGGTCTCGCCCGGGAACCCGACGATGAGATCCGTGCCGAGTGCGAGATCGGGAACGGCGTCGCGGAGCGTGTCGACGAGACGGAGATAGCGGTCGCGGTCGTAGGTGCGGCGCATCGCCTTGAGAAGGCGCGACGAGCCGGATTGTGCGGGCAGGTGGATGTGCTCGCAGACGCTCGAGCACTCAGCGATGGCCGAGACGACGGGTGCCCGAAAGTCCTTCGGGTGGGGGCTCGTGAAGCGGATCCGGTCGATGCCGGACACCGCATCGCATGCGCGGAGAAGCTCCCCGAACTCGGTCTGGATCTGGGGTCGAAGGTCGCGCCCCCACGAGTTGACGTTCTGGCCGAGCAACGTGATCTCTCGAACGCCCGTGTCCGCGAGGCGTGCAACTTCGGCGACGATGGCGCCCGGTCGTCGGCTCTGCTCGCGGCCACGGACCGCCGGGACGATGCAGTACGCGCACGCCGAGTTGCAGCCCATCGACACTTGCACCCACGCGTGGAAGCGGCGTTCGCCGCGCAGCGGAAGGTCGGCGGCGAAATGCTCATGTGTGCCGAATCGTCCGCGATCGACTGCGTACCCCCCGGCCGATATCCATTCGCCGAGATGTGGGATCGAGCCCGGACCGAAGGCGACATCGACGAAGGGGTAGCGCTCGAAGATGTGCTCCCGCTGTGCCTCGGCGTAGCAGCCGCCGACCGCGACCACGACGTCCGGGCGCTCGCGCTTGAGCGCGCCGGCGTTGCCGAGGTACGCGGCGAGGCGCGTGTCGGGCTTCTCGCGGATCGTGCACGTGTTGAACACGACGACGTCGGCGTCCTCGGGCGCCGACGCCTCCCCGAGGCCGAGCGATTCGAGCATGCCCTTGATGCGCTCGGAATCGTGGGCGTTCATCTGACAGCCGAACGTCGTGACGTGGTAGCGCCTCATCGCGTGGGAAGGGTAGCCCGCGCGGCTACGGCGCCCAGTGCGGCAGCTCGTGGAGCCCGTCCGACTCCGCCCAGGCATCTCGTTGCTCCACGACGAGTCCGTCGTCGTCGAAGCGGACGAGCGACGTTCCGGCAAGCGACTGCTGCGAGCCGTCCTTCGACGTGACTACCGCCCACCAGTCGATCGCCGCGCGCCGGCCGTCGACCACGGGCTCGCCGAACCGGCACCTGGCGGACTCCTGGTCGTCGAACGCCCACCGTACGTACTCCTCGGGACCCTGCCGCGGACGAAACGGGTGCGAGTAGAACGTCGCGTCGGAGGCGTACAGGGCCGCGATGGCGGCCACGTCGGCGGCCGGCCAGGCCTCGGCCCAGACGGTCGCCCACCGCCGCGCTGCCTCGCGTGCGTCTATTTCGCGACCTCGATCGCGCGGCTTTCCCGGATCACGATGACCTTCACCTGGCCCGGGTACTCGAGCTGGTCCTCGATCTCGCGCGCGATCTCGTGGGACAGCAGCACCGCGCCGTCGTCGTCGACCTCGGACGGCTCGACGATCACGCGGATCTCACGTCCCGCCTGGAGCGCGTACGCCTTTGCGACGCCGGCCTTCGCAGTCGCGATGTGCTCGAGCGCCTCGAGCCTCCGGATGTAGTTCTCGAGGCTCTCGCCTCGGGCGCCGGGCCTCGAAGCCGAGATCGCGTCCGCGGAGATCAGGAGGACTGCTTCGACCGTTTGCGGCTGCACGTCGTAGTGGTGCGCCTCGATCGCGTGCACGACGCCTTCCGATTCGCCGCACCTGCGCGCGAGTTGCGCCGAGATGAGCGCGTGCGAGCCGTCCACCTCGTGACTCACGGCCTTCCCGATGTCGTGCAGGAGTGCCGCGCGCTTCGTCGTCTTCACACCGGCCTTGAGCTCGGCGGCCATGATGCCGCTGAGGTGGACGACCTCGAGGGTGTGCTTGAGGACGTTCTGCCCGTAGCTCGTGCGGTAACGCAGGCGTCCGAGCATGCGCACGAGCTCCTCGTGGAACTCGCCGCAGTTCGCCTCGAAGACCGCCTGCTCGCCGGCGTGCATGACGTGCTCCTCCAGCTCCGCCTTCGCCAGGTAGTACATCTCCTCGATTCGAGCCGGGTGGATGCGTCCGTCCTCGATCAGCTTGTCCAGCGCCAGGCGCGCGACCTCGCGGCGAAGCGGATCGAACGACGAGAGGACGACCGCGTGCGGCGTGTCGTCGATGATGAAGTCCACGCCGGTGAGGTGCTCGAGCGCACGGATGTTCCGTCCCTCGCGGCCGATGATCCGCCCCTTCAGGTCGTCGGAGGCGAGCTCGACCACGGTCACGGTCGCCTCGGCGGTATGGCTTGCCGCGACGCGCTGCAGCGCGTCCGCCACGAGCGCACGTGCTCGGCGGCGTGCGTCCGAGCGTGCTTCCTCCTCCATCTGACGGACTTCACGGGCCAGCTCGTGGCGGACGAGGTCCTTCGATCGCTCGATCAGCTGCTGACGGGCTTCGTGCACTGTCAGCCCGGAGATCTTCTCCAGCGAGCCGAGTGCTTCCCGATGCGCCTCCCGAAGCTCTTCCTGCAGCTCCTTGACGTGGACCTCGCGGTCACCGAGACCCTGGTCCTTGCGCTCGAGCTCCGTCAGGCGAGTGTCGACCTCGAGCTCCTTCTGGAGTATCCGCTCCTCGATCTTCGCGCTCTCGACGCGGCGGTCCTGGATCTCGCGCTCGATCTCGCTGCGCAGCGCGACGGCCTGCTCGCGTGCGTCCACCTGTGCCTCTCGCCGCGTCGCCTCAGCCTCTCGCTCGGCGTCCGCGAGCAGCCGCTCGGCCTCGTCCCGTGCGATGCTCACACGCGAGCGCGAGCGCACGAGCAGGACGACCGACGCCGCGGCGGCGCCGACGATGATTCCGATGAGAGCTGCGCCGGCCGAGAGCATGAAGCCTCCAGGGAGGATGTCGTTGTCCGCGTTGTCGACGCGGATGCTCTCACCCGGCCGTCGACCCGCACGGGTCGCCGCCGGACTCTGCCCGGACGTCTACGTCAGGTGGTCGTGCATCCTCCGTCGTCGGCTAGGCCGACTGGAGTGGGTCGTGGGTGGGATCGTCGGGATCAAGGATTCAGAAAGCGCGTGCGTGCAGGAAAAACGTCGAGTGAAAGCCCGCTCATCCTAACGGCTCGTCGCCCGCCCGCGCAATCGCAGCGTGGACGACGTCCGTCGAGAACCCCTTGCCGGCTAGATACCGCGCCGTCTTCGGGCTCGCGCCACGCCGTTCGACGATCCGCCGAGCGCGCTCGTGCTCTCCCTCCAGGCCGGCGAGCGCATCATCGACCACATCCGGTGCGATGCCCGCAGCCTCGAGGTCGTACCTGATGAAAGCGTCTCCCGCGCCGCGGGCGGCCAGAGTCGCGGCGCGACGTTCCGCGAACCGGTTGTCATCGACGAGGCCCGTCCGCCGGAGGGCCTCGAGCGCATCCTCACGAGCATCTGCCCCGACTTCGCGGGCCTCGAGCTCCTGATCGATCTGCGCCGCGCTCCGGTCGCGGTGTCGCAGCAGGCGGAGCGCAGCTTCGATGGCAGCGTCCGCGCCGATGGCTGCCGACTCAGCTCTCGACGGCAACCGCTTCCTCGAGGTCGACCTCGACGACCGCCTCCCCTGCGGGTTGGGTCGGCAGGAGCCGCGCCGAGATGACCTGCTCCTCGGGAGCCTCTGCCTGGATCCGCGCGAGGATCTGCTGTACGAGGTCCGGGTTCTCCGAGAGGAAGCTCGTCGCGTTCTGCCGTCCCTGGCCGAGGCGCTCGTCCCCGAAGCTGAAGTACGAGCCCGCTTTTTGCACCACCTTCGTCTCCAGCCCGACGTCGAGCACGGTCCCCTCCCAGGGGATCCCCAGCCCGTAGATGATGTCGAACTCCGCCTGCTTGAACGGCGGTGCGACTTTGTTCTTCACGACCTTGACGCGAACACGGTTGCCGAACGCCTCCGCGCCGTCCTTGAGCGTCTCGATGCGGCGAATGTCGAGGCGTACCGACGAGTAGAACTTGAGCGCGCGGCCGCCCGGCGTCGTTTCGGGGTTGCCGAACATGACGCCGATCTTCTCGCGGAGCTGGTTCGTGAAGATGCAGATCGTGTCGGTGCGGTTGAGCGTGCCTGCGAGCTTGCGGAGCGCCTGGCTCATGAGGCGTGCTTGCAGGCCGACGTGGGAGTCCCCCATCTCGCCCTCGATCTCCGCCTTCGGGACGAGAGCGGCGACCGAGTCGACGGCGACGATGTCGAGTGCGCCCGAGCGGATGAGGAGCTCGGCGATCTCGAGCGCCTGCTCGCCCGTGTCCGGCTGCGACACGAGAAGCCCGTCGACGTCGACGCCGATTCTCCGGGCGTAGGCCGGATCCATGGCGTGCTCTGCGTCGATGAACGCGGCGATGCCTCCGCGGCGCTGCGCCTCGGCGATGACGTGGTAGACCAACGTCGTCTTCCCCGACGCCTCCGGGCCGAAGATCTCGACAACGCGTCCGCGCGGAAGGCCGCCGATGCCTAGAGCCATGTCGAGCGCGAGCGAGCCGGTCGACACGGCACCTATCGCCACCTGCGGGCGGTCGCTCATCCGCATCACCGAGCCCTTCCCGAACTGCCGCTCGATCTGGCCGAGTGCGACGTCGAGCGCTTCCTCGCGTTTCATTCTCTCATCCTCCTATCGAGGTCCTAACGGACACGACTCCAGAATCTCGTACCTCGCCCCTGACGGATGCAGGCGTGAAAGCAAAGCAGCGGCCTCGGACGGAGCGACGGCGTCGACCGCCGGAAGCGGTGGGTCGAGGCGCGGGCGCTCCCGGAAGCGCAGCACGGTGACGTGTGGAAGCCACGGCCGGCGCTCGCGCTCGTATACCCCGAGGCGCTCGAGACCGGTGTGGACGCGCTCCGCAAGGGACGTCGCACGTCCGCTCGGGTCTGCGAGCACCAGCATCCCGACCGAGCGAGTCTCGCGGTAGCGCACGACACCGAGCTCGAGCGGCTCGGTCGCGGCAGCCTCGCTGCACAGGAGCTTGGCGATCGGCGCCAGGGCGGAGCGAGGCTGCGTTCCGAGGAACGCGAGCGTGACATGGAAGCTCTCAAGTACCCGTCCACGCGTCAGGTGCCGTCTTCCCCAGCGAGCGAGCTCGGTCGAGATGTCCTCCGGCACCTCGAGCGCCAGAAACAGCCTGATCCGGTCATCGTCGGCGACGGTACCGCGCGCGGTCACGCCGAGGTGTGGCGAGTCTCCAACAATCGCCGCACGAGGTGAAGCGAGGCCGCGGTTGCACGGCCGCGAATCATCTCGCGGTCGCCGGGGAGCTCAGTACGGACGGCGAGCTCGCCGTCCGGCCCGTCGGCGTGCGCGAACACGAGGCCCACGGGCTTGTCGGGCGTGCCGCCCGCAGGCCCGGCGACCCCCGTCACCGCAACCGCGACGTCCGCTCCGAGCCGCTCGCGCGCGCCGGCGGCCATCGCGGCCGCGACCTCCGCCGACACCGCGCCGTGCGTCTCGACGAGCTCAGCGGGCACGCCGAGGTCTCCCTCCTTCACCTGGTTCGCGTACGCGACGACGGACCCGACGAAGACGTCACTCGCGCCGGGAACCGCGGTGATGCGCGTCGCGACCATGCCTCCCGTGCACGACTCCGCCGTCGCAAGCGTCAGACCGCGCGCGCGACAGAGGTCGAGGACGATCTCGGAGACGGAGCGCTCGTCCTCGGTGAAGAGGTACGGCTCGAGCGCAGAGGCCAGCGAGGCCGCGACGGCCGCGCCGCGCTCGACGGCCTCGGGCTCCGAGAACAGGTCGACGTGGATCTCGAACTCGCGTGCGCAGATGGTGACGTCCACTCCGTCCCCTTCTCCGCCTGCGGCTGCGAGCGCCTCGGCTACGGCCGACTCCGGAGTTCCGAAGAAGCGCAGCACGCGGTGCTCTCGCGTGGGCGCGCGCTCGAGGACTCGCCGCACCGGCTCCGTCGCGAGCGCGCGCGGCCAGAGCCTCTGGAGCTCTCGGGGCGGGCCGGGCAGCACCACGACGACACACCGTCCCGTGTCGAGGACGACACCTGGCGCGGTTCCGGCCAGGCCGAGCGAGATCCCGCCCTTGGGCAGGGTCGCCTGCTTGCGCACGCCGGTCGTGAACTCCGCGTACGAGCGGCCGAGGCGCTCCGCGATCGCGCGCGAGATGTCCCCGATCTGGCGCTCGAGCTCCTCGTCGAGGATGAGCGGACGACCGGCAACGCGCGCCACGAGCTCGACGGTGCGATCGTCGTGCGTCGGGCCCAGACCGCCCGAGACGAGGCACAGATCCTCCGAGAAGCCCTGTGCGAATGCCGCTTCCAGATCCTCGATCCGGTCGCCGACGATGGCGATGCGCACGGAGTCGAGGCCGAGTCGTACAGCCTCGGCGGCGAGGAACGGCCCGTTGCGGTCCTGCCGCTCGCCGCGAACGAGCTCCGAGCCCGTCACGACGATCGCCGCCCGCGGGCGGGTCAAGAGGTGGCCCGGGTGATCCTCTGTGCGGTGACGACGAACGTCGTCCCATCCGGCAGGTCGACGCGATTGCCGTTCACGCGGACGACCACGTCGTCCGGCTCCGCGAGGGCGAGCTGGAGGGAGCGCCCGTCGAACGGCTTCCGCTGCCCTTGCTCGAGGGTGCCCGAGTACAGGAGCTTCCCGGCGGGGGTCGCGGTGCGCACCTCCATCCACGAGCTGCCATCGACCGCGCGCACGACCATGTGCACCTTGCCCTTCGCGTTCGCGGCCTGCGACGTCGTACCCGGGCCCTGAGTTACGAGACCGGGCACCTTCTCGCTCTCCGGTCCTCCGAATCTCCAGGCCGCGATCACGAGTGCGGTCGCAACGGCGATCGCCACGAGCGCGACGGCGGCCATGCGCGACTCGCGCGGACCGCGGTCACGCCGTGGGAGCGGTGCGCGGCGGGCACGCAGCGGTGCGTCGTCCTCGCCGACGGTGAAGCGGGAGTTGTACTCGTCGACGAACGGCTGACCGTCGAGCCCGAGCGCCTCGGCGTAGGAGCGGAGGAATCCGCGCACATACGTGGGCGCCGGGAGGATGTCGAAGCGCTCGTCCTCGAGGGCACGGAGGTACTTCGGGCGGATCTTCGTGCGCTCCTCGAGCTCCGGGAAGTCGAGGTTCTGACGGAGGCGCGCCTCGCGCAGGCTGGAGCCGATGTCGAACATGAACGCGGCATTGTAGACGCTCCCGCGCGGGCGTCAGTCGCGGGAGCCGACGTACTCGAGAAGGCTGTACACGCCGAGGGCGACAAGGGCGGACGCCGCCAGGCAGATCCCCACGACGCCGAGCACTCGCCCGGCCGTCGCGATGCCGCTACGGCCGCCACGGTCGAGGGAGAGCGCGCTGAGCCTGGATACCCGTCGTGCGAGCAGGAGCGCCGCGACGCCGAGCGCCACGGCCAGTGGAATCGCGAACCCGGCGTGGAGCAGGTCGTAGCTGTCGCTGAAGCGCGTCGCGTAGACGGCGACCGGAATCGTCGCGGTGGAGCCGATGCCGGCGACAAGCGACACTGCTGCCGCGCCCGAGCCACGCGTCGCCACGCTATTGCTTCGTGTAGGGCCGGCCGACGGCAGCCGGCGGAATCGAGCGGCCGACCACTCCCGCGACGACGATCAGGGTGACGACGTACGGCAGCGCCCGGAAGAGGGTGGTCCACGCCTGATCCTCGCCGTATGCGCTGGGCAATCGAAGCGCAAGTGCCTCGGTGAATCCGAACAGCAGACACGCCGCGAACGCGCCGAAGGGCCGCCAGCGTCCGAAGATGACCGCGGCCAGTGCGATGAACCCTCGCCCCGCGGAGAGGTTCTCGTTGAAGGAATGCGTGATCCCGTTCGAGAGGTAGACACCGCCGAGGCCGGCGAGAGCGCCGGACACGACCACCGCCGCATAGCGCACCGCGTAGACAGAGATCCCGACGGTGTCAGCCGCCTTCGGATGCTCGCCCACCGACCGCAACCGGAGCCCGACGGGGGTGCGGAAGAGGACGAGGTGGGTCAGCACGACGAAGAGGATTGCCACCCAGATCAGGAGGTTCATGTTCCCGATCGCCGGCCCGACGAAGTCGAGATCCTCGATCCACGGAATCGATACGGTCGGAGTGAAGTCGACGTCGCCCGGAGTTCCCTGGTCGGTGTAGACCTCGATGAAGAAGTAGCCGGTGATGCCGAGTGCAAGGAAGTTGACGGCGGTGCCGCTGACGATCTGGTCCGCGCGGAGATGGATCGAGACGAAGGCATGCACCAGCGCCAGGCTCGCGCCGGCGACGATCCCACAGAGCGCGCCCGCCCACCACGTGCCGAGCTTGTCCGCGCCGAGGAAGCCGAAGAACGCTCCCATGAGCAGCATCCCCTCCAGGCCGATGTTCACGACACCGCTGCGCTCGGAGAAGATGCCGCCGAGCGCGGCGAACGTGAGAGGGGTCGCGGCGCGCAGTGTCGCCGCGATCAGCGCCGACCAGACGAAGACACTGTCGAGCGCCTCCACGCTCGAGCGCGTCGCGAGCAACCCGAGGAGGATGCCGATGACGGCAATCGCTATCGCGCCGCCACCGATTCTCCGCCCCGCGCCCTCTCGTAGCGCCCAAACTCCAGCCAGGACACCGAGTCCGCCCACGACGAGCGGGACGACCGGCGAACGAGCGGTCACGGGCGGGAGGACGAGCCAGAAGGCGAGCACGCCGAGTGTGACGCCCAGCCAACCGAACGCCCGTGCGGAGACGAGTCGCGACAGCCCTTCGTGCTCGACGGTTGCGGCGCCGACGCTCAAACCGGTGATCTCCTGCCCACGCCGATCCGCTGACCACTCTTCGCCCAGAGCCAGAGGATCAGGATGTCCGCCCCGATGAACAGCAGCACGAGCGCCTGGATCGTGAGGCTGAGGTTCCCCGCCTGCTCGGGAATGTCGAAGACGTCGGGCGGGATGTTCCTCGTCGCGGTTCCGTTCACCAGGGCGCCGAACACGAGCGCGGCAAGTCCGACACCGAGCGCCGTGTTCCGGCCAAGGAGCGCGACGGCGATGCCGATGAACCCGATCGTCGACGACTGGATGTCGCTGAAGCCGATCGAGAACCGCCATCCGAGCATGTCGATAGCGCCGGCGAGGCCGGCAAAGAGCCCTGCGATCGCCATCGCGAGGAAGTAGTTCCGGGCGACCGAGATGCCGCCGTACCGTGCTGCGTCCGGGTTGAATCCAACGGCGCGAACCTCGTAGCCGAGGGTCGTGCGGTTGATCATGACCCAGAACGCGACGAGCGCCCCGAGAGCGATGAACATCCCGCTGTGGAGCCCCTGCAGAAACGGATCGCCCCAGAACACCGGGAGCTTCGCCCCTTCCACGACGGCGTTCGAGGTCGGGCTGAAGACCTGCTCCTCGTTCTGCAGCGGCCCGCCCTGGCCGAAGAGATACAGGCCCGCATAGATCGCGATCCAGTTGAGCATGATCGTCGTGATCACCTCGTGGGCTCCGACCGTCGCCTTCAGGATCCCTGCAATCCCGGCGTAGGCCGCTCCGGCCAGCGCGGCCGCCACGATCGCGAACGTGATGTGGACGAAGCTGTTCGTGCCCTCGAACGACGAGCCGATCCAGATCGCGAAGTAGGCGCCGACGAAGTACTGGCCCTGCCCGCCGATGTTGAAGAGCCCGCAGCGGAACGCGAACGCGACCGCGAGGCCGGTGAGAATCAGTGTGGACGTGATCAGGAGCGTCTGCTGGAGGTTCTCGGCGGCCCGCGACGCGGGATCCCACGGAAACCAGACACGGGCATCGGAGAACGGCAGCCCGACCTCGTGCGAGCCCACTCGATAGAACCACTCGAAGCCCGTCCCGTTCCAGATGCCTTTGTACACCTCGATAGGGTTGCTCCCCGTCGCGAGCACCACGAGGCCCCCGACGAGGAAGGCGAGCAGCGCCGTCATCACAGGCGCGACCACGCCGCCCGCGCGGTGCCAGCGTGCCAGCTGTTCAGCGGCGGTGTCCGAGCTCGGCTCCGGAGTGCCGGCCGGCTGGTGAACGGTCGGCCCGGACGTCACGCGGCGACCTCGTCCTTCGTGCCGCCGAGCATCGCAACGCCGAGCTCCTCCTCCGTCACGTCCGGCCCGTACTCGCCGACGATCTCCCCTTCGTACATGACCAGGATGCGGTCCGAAAGCGAGAGGACCTCGTCCAGCTCGAGTGAGACCAAGAGGACCGCGCGGCCCTCGTCGCGCTCCTCGACGAGCCGACGATGTACGAACTCGATCGCGCCCACGTCGAGCCCACGAGTGGGCTGCGCGGCGATGAGCACCCGCGGGTCGCCCGCGACCTCTCGCGCGACTACGACCTTCTGCTGATTTCCGCCGGACAGTGCTCGTGCATGCGTCTGCGGGCCACCGCCACGAACGTCGAACTCCTTGATGAGCCGCCTGGCCCGCTCGACGAGTCTTCCAGGCCGGAGCCAGCCGAAGCGGGAGTTGGGCTGCCTGTCGAAGTCGTGAAGCGCCATGTTCTCTGCGAGGGAGAACTCGAGGACGAGTCCCCGCCTCTGGCGGTCCTCCGGGATGTGCCCCACCCCGTCGTCGAGGATGCGGTGCGTGCTTGCACCGGTCAGGTCGCGCCCGGCTACCGAGAAGCGGCCGCTCGTGGTGGCTCGAAGGCCGGTGAGGGCCTCGATGAGCTCCGTCTGGCCGTTGCCGTCGACACCCGCGATCCCCACGATCTCTCCCGCATGCACCCGGAAGGACACGCCGCGAACCGCCGGCAACTCACGGTCGTCGACCACATGAACCTCGTCCACCTCGAGCAACGGCTCGCCGGGCTTCGGCGGCTGCTTGTCGACCCGCAGGAGCACATCGCGTCCGACCATCAGGCTTGCGAGGCTCTGCTCGGTTGCGCCGGCCGCTGGGAGCGTCTCGATCTTCTTGCCTCTGCGTAGGACCGTGACGCGGTCGGCGATCTCCAACACCTCGTTCAGCTTGTGGCTGATGAAGATGATCGACATCCCTTCGCGGACGAGGTTCTTGAGGATCGTGAAGAGCTCGTGCGCCTCTTGTGGAGTGAGCACCGCGGTCGGCTCGTCGAGGATGAGAATGTCCGCTCGCCGGTAGAGCGCCTTCAAGATCTCCACGCGCTGTTGCTGTCCGACCGAGATGTTCTCGATCTTGGCGTGAGCGTCGATCGAGAAACGGAACTGAGCCGCAAGATCCTCGACTCTGCGCCGCGCTGTTGCGAGATCGAGTACGACAGCTCCCCTCGTGGGCTCCTCGGCGAGAACGATGTTCTCGGCGACCGTCATCACCGGAATGAGCATGAAGTGCTGGTGCACCATCCCGATCCCGCGATCGATCGCTTCCCGTGGTGTATTCATCTTCACGGGCTGCCCGTCGATCAGGATCTCACCCTCGTCCGGGTGGTAGAGCCCGTACAGGATGCTCATGAGGGTCGACTTGCCCGCACCGTTCTCGCCGAGCAAGGCGTGGACCTCTCCGCGCCGGAGCTCGAAGTCGACGTGATCGTTCGCGAGCACTCCGGGGAACTGCTTCGTGATTCCGCGCAGCTCCAGGACGAGGTCGGCGTCGGGCATCGGCGCGAGGATTCTACGGTGCTGCGACGCGAGCTCGGAAAGGGTCGGAAGCTAAAGAAAAGAGGGCGGGCACTTTGGCCCGCCCTCTCTGGTTCACGATGCGCTACGACCTACTTGACAGGCGGCTTGATCTTCCCCGCGAGGATCTGCGCGCCGAGGGCGTTCATCCGCTTGATGTACGCCGCCGGAACCTGTGGGCTGATCTTGCCGATGCCGACGCCCTTGTTCTTCAGGTTGAAGTTGAAGTCCCTGCCGCCCTTGTAAGTTCCGTTCTTCGCGGACAGGACGACCGTCTCGACCGCGACGTCGACCCGCTTCACCGCGCTCGTCAGGATGTGCCTGCCCAGGAACGACTGGTCGTTGTCCACGCCGACTCCCCAGACTCCCTCCTGCTTGGCGACGTCGAGCGCGCCCAGACCGCAGCCGCCCGCGACCGCGAAGACCACCTTCGAGCCGGCAGCGATCTGGTTCGTCGCAAGCTCGGTGCACTTCGCCTGGTCGACGAACTCCTGCGAATAGTCGACGAGCGTCTTCGTCCCGGGGACGCATCTCGACGCACCGGCGCGATACGCGGCGATGAAGATCGTGACCGTCGGGAGCGAGATGCCTCCGACAGCACTGATCGTGTCCCCTCCGTCCCGCTTCGCCATGAGCGCGGCGAGGCAGCCGATCATGTAGCTGTTCTGGTTCGTCGCGAAGGTGAGCCCGACGACGTTCTTGGACAGCACCTTCCCTTTCGGCGTCGCGAACGGGGGTGCCTTCACCGAGTAGTCGACGATGGCGAACTTCCCGTTCGGGAACCGCTTGGCGACAGCGGCAGTGCCATCCGCCAGAAGGAAGCCGGTCGCGATCGAGATGTCCGCTCCGTCCCGCTGGAGCCGCGTGAAGTTCGGGAGGTAGTCGGCGGTCGACCGCGACTCGAGCCCGCGACATGTACCCTTCGCCTTCCTGGCGCCGCTCTTGCAGCCCTTGAGCGAGAGCTGGTTGAAGCCCTTGTCGTTGAAGCGACCGACGTCGGAGACGACGCCCGCGACGAACGAATCCTGCGAGCTCGAGGCCGAGCCGGCCGCGCTGATGATCAGCGCCGACGCTGCCGCGAGTGCGAGCACAGCGCCGATCGCTGCTTTGCGTACTTTCACTTGCCCTCCTTACGAGTAAGCCTGCCGCCCCTGATTGGACGCTTGATCTAACCGCAAGTTGGGCCTCTCCACAAACATCTCAAGAGGCCGCTACCGCGACCCGGAAGCTTACCGCAGGAGCGTTTCAGACGGTGTGGAGATCGGCTTCCGAGACGAGCACGCGACGCGGCTTGGAGCCTTCGTAGCCGGAGATGATCCCGCGCCGCTCGAGCATGTCGACGAGCCGGCCTGCGCGGGTGTAGCCGACCCGGAGCCGGCGCTGCAGGAGCGACACGGACGCGGTCTGCGTCTGCACGACGATCTCGATCGCCTTGTCGAGCAGCGGATCCTCGTCGGGATCGAACTCGCCGTCCTCGTCGGACTCCTCGTACGCGGCCTCCGGCGCTTCGAGCAGCGACTCGTCGAGATCCTGCCCGCGCTGCGAGCGGCACTGCTCGACGACGAGCGCGACCTCCTCCTCGCTGACGTAGGCGCCCTGGAGGCGCTGCAGGCGCGAGGTTCCGAGCGGCTTGAAGAGCATGTCGCCCTGTCCGAGGAGGCTCTCCGCGCCTGCGCCGTCGAGGATGACCCGTGAGTCCGTCTGGCTCGAGACGGCGAACGCGATCCGCGAGGGGACGTTCGCCTTGATCATCCCGGTGATCACATCGACCGATGGGCGCTGCGTCGCAAGCACGAGGTGGATCCCGACCGCGCGCGACTTCTGCGCGAGACGGATGACACAGTCCTCGACCGCCTGGGGCGACACCATCATCAGGTCGGCGAGCTCGTCGATGACGACGAGCAGGTACGGCAGCGGTGCCTCGCCCCGCGCGCGCAATGCGCGGTTCGCCTCGGGGAGGCTGCGCGCGCGGACGAAGGAGAGGCGCTCGTAGCGGCGCTCCATCTCGGCGACGACGTTCATGAGCACGACCGCGGCTTCCTTCGGGCTCGAGACGACGGGCGTCAGCAGATGCGGGATCGACTCGTAGTAGCCGAGCTCGATGCGCTTCGGGTCGATGAGGATCATCCGCACGTCGTCCGGCGTGGAACGCAGGAGCGTCGAGGTGAGGATCGTGTTGATGCAGCCCGACTTGCCCGATCCGGTCGTGCCCGCGATGAGGAGGTGCGGCATGCGCGCGAGGTCGGTCCAGATCGCGTTGCCGGAGATGTCCTTGCCCAGCCAGACCGAGAGCGGGCTCGCCGTCGCCGGCAGGTCGCCGAAGATGTCGCCGAGCGTGACGAGCTTCGGCGACAGGTTCGGCACCTCGACTCCCACGGCCTGTTTGCCCGGGATCGGCGCAAGGATGCGGATCTCGGTCGTCGCGAGCGCGTAGCTCAGGTCGTCCTTGAGCCCGGCGACCTTCGACACCTTCGTGCCCGGCGCGAGCTGCAGCTCGTAGCGCGTGACGCGCGGGCCCGAGATCTCGCCGGTGACCGTCGCCTCGACGCCGAACTCCGAGAGGGTTCGCGTCAGCAGGTCGGCGGTCTTGGCGCCGCCCGCGTCGCCCTTCGCGGTTGCGGTCGCGGGAGACGAGCGAAGGAGACTGCGATCGGGCAGTCGGTACTCCGAGTGCTCTGTCGACGTCTCGAACACCGACTCGACGCTTTCGAGCTCCGGCTCGTCGTCCGCTGGAATCGACGTCTCTTGCGAGTGAACGGAAGGCCCGACGACGTCGGGATACGCCTCGGCGCCGTCGAGCAGCTGGTGCTGCATCGTGGCGCGCACCGCGACGGGCTCGACGGGATCGAGATCCTCCTCCGTCGGCGACTCGCTGGACGTCCACTCGAACGCGCGCCTTGCTCCCGACCCGGCGCGGTGCATCACGTGCCCGGTGCGACGGAGGATCGCTCCGGTCGAGGCGCCACTCACGAGCAGGAAGCCCGCGAGAAACAGTGCGCCACCGATGATCGCGGCGCCGGTGTCGCCGATGAGTGCGGCGAGCGTGCCGCCGATCGCCAGCCCGATGAACCCTCCCGAGTCCTTGCCGAGCAGCGTCATGAGCCCGAGGAACCCCACGCCGACGCCGAGCCTGAACGGCCTGACGTCGAGAAGGTCGCTCCGCGCGAGCAGGAGGCCGCCGAGCGCGACGAACGCGACGGGCAGCACGTAGGCCGCGTCGCCGACGACGTCCGTGAGCACGCCCGCGAGCCACGAGCCGACGGCGCCCCCGTCAAGCCCGAGATAGAGGATCGCGGCGAGCACGAGACCGAGGGCGAGCAGGGCGAGCCCGAGAAGCTCGTTCTCGTGCTGCGAGCGAGCTCGCTTCGTCCGCTTCTTCACGCGTGCGGGGACGCGTGGCCGAAGCGGCCGCTTCTTCCTCCGTGCCGCCATGCACGCGCGATTCGACGCGCGTCGTGGCGCTCCTCCGCGTCAGCTGGCGGCGCGGGCTCGCGCTTCGGCGACGACGCGCTCGGCATCCGCCCGATTCCCGTAGCCGTGGGTCTCCACCTTCGCCTCCTCGAGGTCCTTGTAGACCTGGAAGAAGTGCTCGATCTCGTTGCGGAGCTCGGCCGGGATGTCGTGCACGTCGCTCACGCGCATCCAGGCCGGATCCTTCAGCGGGACGCAGATGATCTTCTCGTCCGGCCCTTTCTCGTCGGCCATGTGGAAGACGCCGACGATGCGCCCGCGGATGCGGCAGCCCGGGAACGTCGGCTCGCCGACGAGGACGAGCGCGTCGAGCGGGTCGCCATCGCCGCCCATCGTCCCCTCGATGAAGCCGTAGTCGGCCGGGTAGGCCATCGAGGTGAAGAGGCGGCGGTCGAGGACGATGGCCTCGAGATCCTCGTCCAGCTCGTACTTGTTCCGCGACCCCGACGGAACCTCGACGAAGACGACGACGTGCTCGGTGGCGGGTGTCATCCGAGTGACCCTATGCGGTCGACGAGAAGCTCGAAGAACGCGTCGACGTCGACCGCGACGCCGACGTGCACGTTCGGGGGCCGGTCCGTGCGGTTCCAGAGATCCACGACGGTGCGGCCGCGGCACAGCTCCGACTCGAGTTCGACCTCCACGTTGCGGTGCCGTGTTTCGACGAGGCCTGGGCGGATCAGGTGCGCCACCGCCACCGCGTCGTGGATCGGCGCTCCCTCCCAGCCGTAGGTCTCGCGGTGGTAGCGCGTGAAGTAGACGTTCAGGTCCGCGACGAAGGCACCGACGCGGCCGGTGGCGCGAAGCTGCGCCTCCACGTCGGCGCCGAGGAGCGCCTGATGCGTGACGTCGAGGCCGATCATGCTCACGTCCAGGCCGCTGTCGAACACGGCCGCGGCCGCCTCCGGATCGCACCAGACGTTGAACTCCGCGGCCGGCGTGAAGTTCCCCTCGGCGATCGCGCCGCCCATGACGACGACCCGCCCGATGCCGTCCGAGCCGTGCTCGGCGAGGTAGCGCGCGACGTTCGTCAGAGGCCCCGTCGCGACGACCGTGACAGGCGCGCTCGCCGCGAGGATCACTCGTGCCATGAACGAGGACGAAGCGTCCGGGATCGGCGTCGAGTGCGCTTCCGGAAGCGACGGCCCGTCGAGCCCGCTCTCGCCGTGCACGTGCGCGGCGACGACAAGCTCGCGCGCGAGTGGACGATCGGCGCCGGCAGAGACCGGGACGTCCGTGCGCTCCACGAGCTCGAGCACGCGCAGCGCGTTCGCGGTGGTCTTCTCGAGCGTCTGGTTGCCGTAGGTCGTCGTGACGCCCAGGAGCTCGAGCTCCGGGCTCGCGAGGGCGAGCAGCAGCGCGATCGCGTCGTCGTGCCCCGGATCGCAATCGAGGAGGACGGGCGTCGACACGGCGGCAGTATCGTTCCGGGGCCGTGGCAGGCGCACGCGACAAGGTGCTCGACTTCGCGCTGTCGTTTCCCGGGACGACCCTCGAGAAGCCGTGGGAGGACGACGAAGTCGTCAAGGTGCGCGGCAAGATCTTCGTCTTCCTCGGGCCGGCAGGCTCGAGACGGTTGTCGGTGAAGCTGGTCGAGTCCCATGCCCACGCGCTCGCAATCGACGGTGCCGAGCCGACCGGCTATGGGCTCGGCAAAGCGGGCTGGGTGACGGTGCCGTATCGCGCCTCCGGCGTTTCGGTCGACGTGCTGCGCGACTGGGTCGAGGAGAGCTACCGGATCCGCGCGCCGAAGCGGCTTCTCGCCGAGCTCGATACGCCCTAGGGCGAGTTCAGAATCGCGTCGACTTCCCCGACGGTCGGGAAGCGAGGACTGCGCGCCTGGTCGCGAGGCGGCGAGCGCACCGGCCGCGCACGCTCGCAGGAGCGCGTCGTCGTAGGCTTGCTCCTCGAGGAGCGAGACGAGCAGACAAGCCGTGAAGGCATCGCCCGCCGCCGTCCCGTCGACGGCGTCGACCGGAGGTGGTGCCGCACGCGCGACCTCTTGCCCGTCCTCGTACAGTACGGCGCCTTCGGCGCCCAGCGTCACCGCCAGGAGGCCGTCGCGTCGTGCCACGGTTTCCAGCTCGTACTTGTTCACGACGGTCAGGTCGGCGTCGACCGCGACCGGCCGTGCCGGTGCGGCATTGAGGCAGAAGACACCTTCGCACTTCTCCCACGCGGACTCGACGGCCGCGCTCGGGATCTCCAGCTGACACAAGACCGCGTCGTGCTCGGGGAGCGTTACCTGCCCCAGGTCGCGGTTCGCGCCAGGCGCGACGACGATCTGCGTGTCACCGGCGTCGTCGACGAGGATCAGCGCGACGCCCGTCGGATCGTCCGACTCTGCGACCTCGAGCGTGACGCCGGCCTCCCGCAACCCCGCAAGCGCTTCGACGGCCTCGGAGTCTCGACCGACCGCGCCGATCATGGTCACCTCCGCGCCGAGCCGGGCGCACGCGACGGCCTGATTCGCACCCTTCCCGCCGGGAAACCGCGCGAAGGTGGCTCCGCTGAGCGTCTCGCCAGGGCGCGGGAGGCGCTCGCAGCGCGCCACCAGGTCGAGGTTGATCGACCCGACGACGGTGATGCAGGGCGTCAAGCCGCGAGCGCGCGCAGGTCGTCCATGGTCGACCCGAGAAGCGTGTCCTGCAGGTCGAACAGCCCGGCCCAGAGGGACGAGCGATCCGGCGAGGCGTCGAGGCTCGCCGCGGTCGCGAGCCCTTCGAGGGCGCGCACCAGCACCGCAAGCTCGAGGTAGACCGCGGCGACGCGGTTCGGGCATGCCAGAACGCCCGCGCGATCGAGCACGGGCGTCCACTCCACGAGCTCCCCTGCTCCCGGGCCTGCGTACCACGACCGGCCCTCCGCCCGCTCCGGCTCGAGCTCGAGGAGGTACTGCGAAAGCGGCCGCTCCAACCCGACGAGCGCGGTCTCGACCCGATCGGCCGCGTGTCGGAGCGCGGCTTGGCGTCCGCCAGGCGTGGCGGGCATCGCATCTCCTCTCCCCCAGCGCTCGAGCAGCCGGCAGAACGCAAGGGCTGCCGCCTCGCACGCACGCAGCTGCCCGACGAGGCGGCGCGCCGTCAGCTCGCTCGCTGCGTTCCCCTCGATGACGATTTGCCAGCTCATCTAGACCTCGATGACCACAGGTAACACCATCGGACGACGACGGGTGCGGTCGTAGACGATTTGCCCGACGGCGTCGTGGATGTGCTCCTGCAGGAGCTTGATCTCGACGACGTGCTCCCTCGCGAGCTCACGCACCACACGATCGGCCTCGTCCCGCAGCTCGTCCAGGAGCTCGTCGGTCTCGGCGAAGCCGCGGGCGATCAGCTCGGGCGGCGCGATCTCTCCCCCGTCAGAGGACGCGAGCGTGGTGACGACGATGAGCACGCCGTCGTCAGCCAGCTTGCGGCGGTCGCGAAGAGCGACGTCCTTCACGTCGCCGACGCGCAGGCCGTCGACGAAGGTGACGCCCGAATCCACTTTGTCGACGAGTCGTGCGCCACCGCGAGCGACCTCCACGACGGACCCGTTCTCGGCGATGAGGATCCTGTCCTCCGGCACTCCTGCCTCGCGGGCGAGCTTGGCGTGGGCGGCGAGCATGCGGTATTCGCCGTGGATCGGCATGACGGCCCGCGGCCGGAGCAGCGAGAGCATGGTCCGCAGCTCCTCCTGGCAGGCGTGGCCGGAGACGTGCACGGGCGCGATCTCCTCGTGCAGCACCTCGGCGCCCGCGCGCGCGAGCTGGTTGATGGAGTCGTGGACGCGCAGCTCGTTCCCCGGAACGGGCTTCGCGGAGATCACGACCGTGTCGCCGGGCTCCACGGAGACGGCCTTGTGGTCTCCGTAGGCGATCCGCGTGAGCGCAGACATCGGCTCGCCCTGGCTCCCCGTGCACAGGACGAGAAGCTGATGTGGAGCGAGCTGGGCCGCCTCGTCCGGATTCACGATCGCGTCCTCCGGGAAGGAGACGTACCCGAGGTTGCGCGCGATGTTGAGGTTCTTGCGCATCGAGCGGCCGACGACGACGACCTTCCTTCCGCACTCCACGGCGACGTCGGCGGCCTGCTGCATGCGGTGGATGTTCGAGGCGAACGACGCGACGAGGATCTTTCCCGTGCGCAACGGGAAGATCGAGCGGAACGCCTCCCCGACGAGCCGTTCGGAGCCGGTGTTCCCGGGCCGTTCGGCATTCGTCGAGTCGCCGAGGAGCAGGTCGACCCCGCGGTTCCCGATCTCGGCGAGCGTGCCGACGTCCGTCTTGAGCCCGTCCACGGGCGTGTGGTCGAGCTTCCAGTCCCCGGTGTGGACGACCCGACCGGCATCGGTCTCGATCACGAGCGCCGCCGAGTCGGGGATCGAGTGCGCCACACGGACGAGCTCGATGCGGAACGGGCCGAGCACAAGTGGCTCGTCTCCCGGCTCCGCCGCAACGAGCTCAGACTTCTGCCCCAAGCCGTGCTCGTCCAGCTTCGACTTCACCAGCGCGAGCGTCAGCGGTGTCGCGATCACGGAGTCGACGTCGACCTCGCGCAGGAGGTAGGGCAGGCCGCCGACATGGTCCTCGTGGCCGTGCGTGAGGACGACCGCGCGAACGCGCCGCCCTTCGAGGTAGCCGATGTCCGGGAGCAGGAGGTCGACACCGAGGTGCTCGTCGCGCGGGAACGCGAGACCCGCGTCGACGACGATCACCTCTCCCCCGGTCTCGTAGACCGTCATGTTCTTGCCGACCTCGCCGAGGCCGCCGAGCGGAATGATCCGCAGCGTGTCGTTCATCGCGATGAGTCTACGGGCGACTACAGCGGGAACACGTCGACGGCGTAGAGATCGCCGTCCACGCGCTCGGCGTGCAGCGCGACGGAGTCGTGCTCGGCCGCCAGCTCGTCGAGCGCCGGCAGCGGTCGACTCGTCACCTCGCCGTCGGCCGTGAGCGTCCGCTCCCCGTCGACCACGGTCAGGTCGATCAGGTCGGCATCTACGCCAGGGAGCGCCGCGATCCGGACGGACTCGGCGACAGCCGACCAGACCTCGCCCTCGGTCCTCGTCGCCGCGGCACGGTACGGAGGCGCGACCATCTGCTCCAGGGCTTCCGCAATCGGAGCCAGGGAGTCGTCGGGGACGTCCTGGTCGACGACCAGCGTTCGGTCCTCGAGCGCGGTGAAGGTCACCGCATCTCCCGTGAGCGTCGGAGCGTGCGCCGAGACCACGGCGTCCCAGGTCCTGCCGGTGCCGACACCTGTGACGCCCGCGATCTCGGTCGGCGCATGCAGTGCTGCGAGCAGCTCGTCGGATCTCGCCATCTACGCTGCGACCGGCGTGAGCAGCCCGAGCCGCTCCAGGCAGCCGCGCACCGCCTCACGCTCCTCGTCCGTCGCCTCGACGAGCGGTAGCCGATGGCCGCCGACCTCGTGGCCGAGGAGGTTCAGCGCGCACTTGATCGCGATCGGGTTCACCACGACGCGCAGGAGGTCGATCGACGGGGCGAGCTCACCGTCGAGCGCCTTGGCGCCCTCGACGTCACCGTCGCGGAAGCGGCGAACCATCTCTTTGACCTGAGGGCCGACGACGTGCGTGTGCACGCAGACGCCACCCGTGCCGCCGACCTCGAGGAATGGGAACACGAGGTCGTCGTCACCCGCGTAGAGGTCGAGCCCGAGCTCCACGATCGCGCGCGCCTGCTCGAGGGCCGGGTTCGCCTGCTTCACCGCGCGCACCGTCGGGATCTCTGCGAGCTGCGCGATCGCGTCCGTCTCGAGATTGAGGACGACCCGTCCGGGGATGTTGTAGACGACGATGGGCCGGTCGGTAACGGCGGCGATCTCCTCGAAGTGGCGCACGATGCCGCGGACCGGAGGCTTGTTGTAGTACGGCGTCACGACGAGGAATCCGTGCACGCCGAGCTCGTGAGCCCGCGCCGTGAGGTGCACCGAGTGCTGGGTCGCATAGGTCCCCGTGCCCGCGACGACGGTGGCGCGATCTCCGACCTCGTCCACGGCCGCCTCGTACAGCGCGAAGCGCTCGTCGTCGGAGAGCGTGGGCGACTCGCCCGTCGTCCCTGTGACGACGAGGCCGTCGGAGCCGTTTGCGACGAGGTGTGCGGCGAGCCTCCGAAACGCCTGGATGTCGACCGAACCGTCCGGTTTGAACGGCGTGCAGATCGCGGTAAGGACCTCACCGAGCACGTCGTGATCCTACGGGACGGGAGGAGGGCTCATGGTCAAGGAGTTCCGGGATTTCCTCATGCGCGGCAATCTCTTGGAGCTCGCGGTCGCGTTCGTCATGGGCCTCGCGTTCGCCGCGCTCGTCGGATCGTTCATCGCGAGCTTCGTCATGCCGTTCATCTCGATGATCATCGGCGAACCGGACTTCAGCGAGCTCACCTTCACCGTCAACGACGCGGTCTTCACGTACGGCTCGTTCATCACGGCGCTCATCACGTTCGTTTCGACGGCCGCTGCGATCTTCTTCTTCGTGGTCAAGCCGGCGAATGCGGTGATGACCCGCTTTACGGAGCCGGGCGAGGACGTCGATGACGAGGAACGGCGCCACCAGGAGCTACTGGCGGCGATTCGCGAGAGCGATCGCTAGAGGAGTGCGTCGAGCCCGACCGTGAGGCCGGGCGGAAGGTCCCGCACGCGTTCGACGGCGCGCAGCACACCCGGCACGAATGCCTCGCGCGAGGACGTGTCGTGCCGGACCGTCAACGTCTCCCCCGCTCCGCCGAACACGATCTCCTGGTGCGCGACGAGGCCGGGAAGCCGGATCGAGTGGATCGCGGGGTCGGTACCCATGCGCTCCGCGGTCGCCGTCGCCGTGCCCGAGGGCGCGTCGAGCTTGGTCTCGGCGTGGAACTCGACGATCTCCGCGCGCGGGAAGATCTTGGCCGCCTCCTCCGCGAAGCGCATCATCAACGCCGCTCCGACCGCGAAGTTCGGTGCGTAGAAGCACGGCACGCCTGCCTCGCGGGCCGCCGAGTCCACCGCAGCGACGTCGAATCCGCTCGTTCCCACCACGACAGGCACGCCTTCGGTGAGGCAGGCGGCGACGTTCGCCTCGACCGCGTCGGGTCGCGTGAAGTCGATGGCGACGTCGCAACCACCCGCTCCGGCGCTCCGCGCGTCGATCGGCTCGTGTCCGGCGGCACGTAGAGCAGGCTCGAGGAGCGATCCGACCTTTCCGGACGCGCCGAACAGCGCGACGCGCATCAGGCGGCTTTCTCGAGCAGCGCGGGGTTCACGCGCTCGACCGCCTCGACAAACCGTCCTTCGTCGGGGCCGATCCCCGCGACCGAGAGGCGCTCCGGCGCGAGGAGCGCGTCGGCGAGCTCTGCGACCTCCACCGCCGTGACCGCTTCGAGGCGCTTCACGATCTGCTCGGGAGTAAGCAGCGGCGTGTCCGTGACCGTCGACTTGCCCAGCCGCGTCATCCTCGCCGAGGTCGACTCGAGAGAGAGCAGGATGCGTCCCTTCAGGTTCTCCTTGGCGCGCGCGAGCTCGTCGGCTCGCACGTTGCCGGCGGCGATGTCGGTGATCTCCGCGACGGCGATCTCGAGGCACTCAGCCACGTTGTCCTCCCGAGTGCCTGCGTACACGCCGATCTGCCCGGTGTCGCCGTACTGCGACGAGTAGCTGTACACCGAGTACGCCATCCCGCGCTTCTCGCGGATCTCCTGGAAGAGCCGCGACGAGGCCGAGCCACCGACGATCGCATCCATCAGCGATGCCGCAAACCGTCGGTCGTCGAGCCGCGAGATCCCGGGCGCGCTCAGGCACACGTGGTACTGCTCCGTGTCCTTTCGCTGGAAGCGCACGGTCGGGCGATCGTTCCCGCTCGCCGGCTTCCTCGCTGCGAGCCCCGGCCCCGCATTCACGCCATCGGCGCGCTGCTCGAACAGCGCGACCAGCTCGTCATGGCGGACGTTGCCCGCGGCGGCGAGGACGATGTTCTGGGCTCGATACGCGCGTGCGTGGTAGCCGGAGAGCACCCGCCGAGAGACCGACGAGATGACCTCGGCGCGCCCGATCACCGGGCGTCCGAGCGGATGAGACCCGAAGACCGCCTCCGCCGCGATGTCGTGGACGAGGTCGTTCGGAGTGTCCTCGACCATCGCGATCTCCTCGAGCACGACCTCGCGCTCGGAGTCGACGTCGACGAACGCAGGTCGGAAGACCATGTCGGCCATGACGTCGAGCGCCCGCTCGAGCCGGTCGTCGGGAATCCGCGCGTAGATGACGGTCGTCTCGCGAGACGTGGCGGCGTTCAGCTCCCCACCGAGCTCGTCGAAGATCTCGGCGATCTCCTGGGCGGAGTAGCGTGACGAGCCCTTGAAGAGGAGATGCTCGATGAAGTGGGACACCCCGGCGCGGGCGTCGGGCTCGTCACGCGACCCGGCACCGATCCAGAAGCCGAGCGCGACAGAGCGCACGCCGGGCACGCGCTCGGAGATGACGCGCTCGCCCGTCGCGAGCTCGGTGAGCTGGTGCTTCGACACGTCGGCGGATCGTAGCCCGCGTCCTGGCGTGACCGAATGAGAAGGCATCTCCGAGAGCTTGGCGCCCGGCGCGCCCGCCCGGCCCGACGCGAATGTGTTCGTTCAGAGAGACGCTGGAGGGTCGGAGATGTCTCCGACCCTCCAGTCGATCGAATTACGAGGCGGTTGCGTTTGTAGCCTCGCGGTGTCCGTGATCGAAGCATCCCACGTCGTCGTGGCCGTGCCTGCGGCGTCACTGGTAATGAGTGCGTCCTCGAGCGGAAGGATTGCACCGGACATGATCTGGTTGTCGCGGGCACCTGCCGAAGCCTCGTCGATGGCGTCGACCTTGATGTGGTACGGCCCGCCGGGGTACACGGATACGCTCGGCGGCAAGAGCCGAACGGCGGCGTACACCGTGGTCGCCTTCGACGCCGCGGGGAACACGAGTGCCCCCGCGGAGGCGGCCTACGCCGACGCGACGACGTCGGAGGACGAGCCGGCGCAGGCCGAGCCGTCGCCCGACAGCTGAGACGGGCGCAAGGCGGGCGACGCGAGTCGCCCTCGAGCCCGAACCGCCTACCGACACACGTGATGTAGTCGAGGGGCGGCTCGCGCCGCCCCTCGACTCGTTCCTAGGCCCGCTCGCGCGAGCGGCCGCGGTCGCGGTCGCGACCGCCGCGAGGACGCTCCTCGCGGGGCGGACGCGGCGGAGCGTCCTTTGCCCGCTCGATGAGCCTC
>CAWBER010000012.1:0-19843 GCA_963787855.1 uncultured Gaiellaceae bacterium | reverse complement strand
AAGTTGCGCCTCTTCGTGCGGTAGAGCCCAACCACCACTTGTGTCCTGACCGGAGGGCGCCGACCACCCGGCAGGTCCCGTCGCGTGGA
Source organism: uncultured Gaiellaceae bacterium (assembly GCA_963787855.1). Taxonomy (GTDB): domain Bacteria; phylum Actinomycetota; class Thermoleophilia; order Gaiellales; family Gaiellaceae; genus GMQP-bins7. Next base: position 19,754 of record CAWBER010000012.1, on the reverse strand, counting down.
TTGAGCTCGTGCACCCTCGCATAGGCGTCGCGGCGCTCGGCCCCTTGAGCGACCTGCGCAAGACGAAGCCACACGATCCAGTTCTCCGGATCCTCCTCCGTCGCAGCGCGAAAAGCGCGGGCGGCGCCGTCGCGATCCTCCAGACCCGCTCTCGCGTCTCCTAGTACGAGTTCCGGCTCGAACGACCACACGAGGAGCGCCTCGGCCCGCCGGGCGTTCTCGCGTGCTCCCGCCCAGTCGCGTCGTTCCAGGTCATCCCGTCCGGCAAAGAGCGCCTGGTTGCCGACGAGGCTCACTACCGCGAAAACGCTCAGCCCGATCGAGATGGTGATGGCGAGAGCACGTCTCGCGCCGTCGAAAGGTATGCGGCGGCTGCTTCGATCAGCCAGGAGCCCGACGCTCCCCAGGAGCATGGCGGTCACCGTCACTCCGACCATCTCCCAGTGCCAGTCGAACGCGGAGGCGCCCGCCCACCCGGCGTACGCTGCGGTGGCGAACGGAACGAATCGTGAGCGTCGAGCTGCGAGCCGCACATACAGTGGTAACAGGAGCGCCGACGCCAGCAAGGCAAAGCCCACGATCCCCAGCTCTGCGAGAGTCTCGAGATACAAGGAGTGAGCGTCGCGAACGATCCTGTTGCTCGGTCTGTCGTCGTACCATGCGTACTGGTACGAACCTGCTCCTGTCCCGAGCAGAGGATGATCGCGGAATTCACCCCAGGCAACGGGCCAGAGCTCGGCCCGTCCCGTTCCGTACAACGAAAGAAGCCGGGTGTTCAGATCTGTCGTTCCGCGGACGGGCGTCTCGATGCTCCTTGAGTCGAGAGCCGCCCTGCGCGGGGCCGCCGACGGCGACGACTACGACGCGCTCCCGCAACGGCCGCGGAGCCGATGCCGATGCCTGTCCAGCGCTTCGTCGAAGGCGAGATCTTCACTCGGCGCGCGGCGACTTGCCCGGTCCACGCGAGGAGTGCCGAGCACGCCGCCAGCAGGAGCACGATCACCGCGAGCTCGCGTCCTTCGTGCACCGATTCTTCGAACGACCTTTCCATCGTTGTCAGTGCGTCGTACTGCGCAGCGACCGCCACACACGCGATCGACGGGAGCGCAGCTATCCCTGATGCCCAGAGGCTGCGCATCCAGCGTGGATCGAGGGTGACCGCGGCGATGTACGATAGAATCAATACCGCCAGCGCGCCGCGACTGAATGTGAAGTAGAGCGTCGCCGCCTGAACAGGCAGCATAGATGCCGCGAGGGCCACCGAGGACGAGCGCTGACCGTGCGAGACGAACGCCAGCGTGGCCAGCATTCCCAGTGCGACAAGGACTCCCAGCGCGTTCGGATAGCCGAGTGGTTGTCCTAGTCGGTTCGCGAGGAACGGGTCATCGTTGGCGAAGATGTGTTCCGGGAACAGCCGGGACGCGAGGCTGTATCCGGACACAACGGACGTCCCGATGACCACACCTGCAAGCACTGCTGGGCCGTCCCCACGACGCAGTACGATTGCGATGGCGAGCGCGATACCCACGTAGACGATGACGCGCTCGAACTCGCGCACCGATCCGCCAACGGTAAGCGACCACAGCGGGGACAGAGCTATCCATCCGGACAGCGCGCACATGAACAGCGCGAAGGCCACTCTCAGCCTGTCGGTCGACGCTGCGGAGTCGAGGATCAGGACGAGCGTCGTCGGGACGAGAAAGGCGAGCGCTACCCAGCCCCAAGACTGTGAGAAGAAGGCCCCTTGAGATGCATTGCTCGCGACGACGATCGAGCCGGCGCTGGCCGCGATCACGGGCGCTCGCTGCAACTTCGTCACGGAGCAGGCTGCCCGACCCTCGGAGCTTCGATGACAGTACGTCGACTCGCGGCGATCATCCGCGTGTCGGAACTGGAAGGCGCCGCGGCCGGATCGAGCGCCGATGGAACCGAGTACTCGGTTCGGGTTTTCGCAATACGACTATCACACGTTCGTGGTCGGCGACTCGGATCTCAAGGCCGCAGTGGCGTCATCAGGGTCAGTGACGTTACCGGACACTCGCCGTGCATTGGAACTATCGATCTCTGTATGAGGCTACGCTTTCACGACGGAGGGGTGCCGGAGCGGTCGAACGGGGCGGTCTCGAAAACCGTTAAGGGTGCAAGCTCTTCGAGGGTTCAAATCCCTCCCCCTCCGCCTAATCCCCATGAAGAAACGGATTGCGGTCTCCAGGACCGCGTCCGTGTTCGTCCGCGTTTGTCCGTGTTTTTCGGCGCTTACTGGCGCACGACTGGCGCACACCGATCCCGGCGAAGTTCACGATTGTCCCCGACCCGCGTACGACGCATTACCCCTCGAGCGGCTGTGGTCGCGACAACTAGCTGCGAGGCGGGAGCGGCACGAGAATACTCGTGCGTCGCTGATACTCACGGTAGGCGGGGTCGTCGCCGTACTTCGCCTCCGCGCTCTGCTCGAGCAGCGGAATCCCGCTCACGAAGAGCAGAAGCAGGGTGATGAACACGGGCCCGATCACCACAGCGAAGGCTGCCCCTTGAAGGAAGGGCACGGCGTAGATGAATAGCCCCCACCAGACGAGTATCTCCCCAAAGTAGTTCGGGTGGCGCGAGTACCTCCAGAGGCCGCTCGTGATGAAGCGCTCGCGGTTCTCCTCCTTCGCCTTGAAGGCGGACTTCTGCGCGTCGGCGGCGGCCTCGATCACGAGCCCCACCAACCAGATCAATACGCCGGCAATCGCCCAGAGCCCAAGGCCAGGCGCATTGTCTCGACTGAGGAGGTAGGAGACAGGCAGCATGATCACGGCGACCGAGATCGCCTGCAAGAGCCAGAACCGAGCAAAGCGAAGCGGTTCGTCTCTCATTCCGTCGAAGCGGTGATCGACCTTGATCCTCAGGATGCGGGTGAGCAGGTAGCCGCCAAGCCTCGCTGCCCAGATCAAGACGAGGAGCGAGGCAGCAAGCTGAACCGGCTCGCGCGCGCCCAGAGAGGGGAGCACGATCGCGAGCAGGGCGAAGGAGAGGCTGTAGGAGAGATCGGTGACGACGTCTGTTCTGCGAATCGCCGCGACGGCAAAGAAGGCTGCGTTCACAACCAGGGAAATCAGGAAAGAGAGAAGGATCGCGTTCACGGCATCTGGTGGAGGCAGAGACCCGCCGAGCAGCAGCTCGGTTGGAGACGAGGCTGAGGCACACGGTCGCGCTCGCCGAAGAGCGTAGTCGCGACAGGGGCTCGACCCGCGCCTGCTGGTAACGCAGCGGGTTCGTGACCACGAAAGAGCCGCCCGGGGGCGGCTCTTTCGTGCGCGTCCCGGGTCGCACCCGGCCGAACGCCGTGTCTACGCGTCGCAGCCGTGGGCGATCGCGGTGAGCTTCGCGCCGAGCGCTGGCTTCGACGCGTGCCCCGCCTCCCAGGCGAAGTTCTTCGCCTGGCCGTAGTTCATTCCGAAGCACTCCTGGATCGCGTTCCCGTAGCCGCCGCCCGACCCGTTCGAGGCCGACCCGGCAGCCGCGGGAACCGCGAAGAGCGCGACTGCACCGAGCGTGACGATGAGCTTCTTCACCTTCTCCTCCTCTGCTACGCGCTCGGGATGAGCACCTTGTTGATTACGTGGATGACGCCGTTGGACGCCATCACGTCCGTCTTCGTGACCTGCGTCGATCCGTTCAGGAAGACCTTCCCGCCCCGGACCGAGACCTTCACCGAAGGGCCGGCAAGTGTCTTGACCTGCTTGCCGTTCAGGGTGGCGACGGTGGCCGCGGGGACCTTGCCCTTCGCGACGTGGTAGAGCAGGACCGTCTTGAGCAGGGCCGGATCGCTTCCGACCTTCTCGAGCGTGCCCTTCGGCAACTTCGCAAACGCGGCATTCGTGGGAGCGAAGACCGTGAACGCGCCGGGCTTGTTGAGCGTGCCTGCGAGGCCCGCCTTCTTCAGGAGCGAGACCAGCGTGCTGAACTGCTGCGCGGACGCAGCAGTCTGCGTGATCGTCTTGCCCTGAGAGGGCGCGGCCGAGATCGGGACGACGAGAACGGCAGCGGCTACCGCCACCGCCCCGACCGTCATGAGTGCCTTGAACATCACTTCCTCCTCCGTAGGGAACTGTCACGAGTCTGTATAGCTTATGTACCGAGTCGTGTCAAATACCGATGCCAGTCACGGTCGCTGCTAGACCCAGAATGTAGATAGTTTGTATAGTGTCCGAATGCAATTTCGCCGTGAACGGCTTTCCCGGCTCATCGCAGGCCGGCACACGAAGTTCGTCGCCATCGGCGCATGGCTCTTGATCGCCCTTGCACTCGCCCCACTCGCCGGGAAGTTCGAGGGCGCCCAGCGCAATGAGCCGTCGAGCTTCCTGCCCGCCGGCGCCGAGTCGGTCGAGGTCCTTCACGCTGCGGAGGGCTTCGCGTCGGGCGACGTGACCGTCGCGACCGTCGTCTTTCGCGATCCCGACAGGCTCGACCGGGGCGATCGCGTGGCGATCGAACAAGGGCTCCGCGACGTAGCGGCGGCGAACATCCAAGGCGCTCGGTCGCCATCGCCGCCGCGCTACTCCGGTGACGGGACGGCGGCTGTGGCGGTCGTCCCGATCCAGGCCGAAGGCGAGGTCGACATCCTGGTCGACGCCGTTGCCGAGCTGAGGGCGATCCTCGGGGAGAGCATCCCCGACTCGATACAGGTGAAGGTGACGGGGCCCGCCGGCTTCTCCGCCGACGCAAGCGCGGCGTTCGAGGGCATCAACTCGACGCTGCTCCTCGCAACCGTCGCGCTCGTCTTCTTCCTCCTGGTGCTCATCTACCGGAGCCCGATCTTCTGGGTGCTTCCGCTTGCAGCGGTCCTTGTGGCCGAAGCGGTCGTGCGCGGTCTCGGCTATCTGCTCGCCGAGGCCGGTGTCGTCATCAACGGCCAGACGGGAGGCATCCTCCTCGTCCTCGTGTTCGGAGCGGGAACCGACTATGCGCTGCTCCTCACGGCGCGGTACCGGGAGGAGCTACTCCGCACCGAGGACAAGCACGAGGCCATGCAAGTCGCGCTCGTTCGCGCAGGCCCGGCCATCCTCGCATCGGCCGGAACGGTCGTCGCGGCGCTTCTCTGTCTCTCGTTCGCGTCCGTCAACTCGATCTCGGGGCTGGGACCGATCGGTGCGATGGGGGTCGCAGTCGCGGCGGCCGCGATGCTGACCCTGCTCCCCGGCCTGCTTCTCGTTGGAGGACGGCGCGCCTTCTGGCCGTACGTGCCCCGCTACGGGTCCGCTTCTCGGCGCGAGCGAGGCGTCTGGGACAGGCTGGGCTCATGGATCGAGCGCCGCCACCGGCTGGTCTGGATGGGATCCGCAGCCGCGCTCGCCGTGCTGGCGCTGGGCGCTCTCACCCTCGATGCCAACCTGACGACAGCGAACTCGTTCCGGGGCTCGGTGGAGTCCGTTCAGGGGCAGAAGCTCATTGCGGAGTCCTTCCCGGCCGGCGCCAGTGCGCCGACGACCGTCCTCGTGCGTGATCCCCTCAAGACGCAGGCCGCGCTCGAGGCGGCGCGCGCCGCTGGCGGCGTCGCCTCGGTCGGACGGCCGGAGTACGGCATGCCGGGGGCACGCTTCGACGTCACGCTCACGAGCGACCCGTTCGGCAAGGAGGCCTTCGCTGCCATCCCCGAGCTTCGCGCGACGCTTCGCGCCGCCACGGGCAACACGGTGCTGGTCGGCGGCCCGACCGCCGAGGAGACCGATCTCCGCGCAGCCGTGGAGCGGGACACGAAGCTTCTCGTGCCCCTCGTGCTGCTCGTCGTCCTCGCGATTCTGGTGGCGCTCCTCCGCTCGGTCGTGGCTCCCCTCGTGCTCACCGCCACCGTCGTGCTCTCGTTCTTCGCCGCCTTGGGAGGAAGCCTCATCCTCTTCGAGCTCTTCGCGGACTTCCCGGGAGAGGACCCGAGCTATCCGCTCTTCGCGTTCATCTTCCTCGTCGCCCTCGGGGTCGACTACAACATCTTCCTGATGGCCCGCGTCCGTGAGGAAGCCCATCGACTCCCGACGAAGGAGGCCATGCTCAAGGGGCTCGCGGTAACCGGAGGCGTCATCACGTCGGCTGGAGTCGTCCTCGCGGGAACGTTCTCGGTGCTGGCCGTCCTCCCGCTCGTCGCGCTGACGCAGATCGGCATCACCGTCGCGTTCGGCGTTCTCCTCGATACGTTCGTCGTTCGCTCGATCCTCGTGCCCGCGCTGACGTTCGAGCTCGGACGGCGGATTTGGTGGCCGTCGCGCCTGGCTCGGCGATCCGTTGTGGCGGGCGAGCTCGTTCGCGAGCCCGAGCTCGCGCCGGACGGCGGTAGGCCGTGACCCAGCGCCCGGAGACCGGGACCGAGCTGCTGCGCATCGGCGAGCTCTCGCGCCGCGTGCACGTACCGGTTGCGTCGCTCCGTGCCTGGGAGGCGCGGTACGGACTACTCTCGCCTAACCGCACGAAAGGTGGGTTCCGCCTGTACGGGGCGGACGACGTCGCGCGAGTCCTCGCGATGCGGGCGAACCTCGAGCGCGGGCTCTCGGCGGCGGAGGCTGCGCGACTCGCGCTCTCCGAGACGCACGCCGGAGCGACGCCGCTTCTCGCCGAGGCAGCCGCGGAGCTCGACGCGGCGCTCTCGATCTTCGACGAGGCGAGCGCTCAGGCAGTGCTCGACCGGCTCTTCGGAAGCCTCAGCATCGACGCCGCCCTACGCGAAGTGGTCGTCCCGTTCCTTCACGAGCTCGGCGAGCGCTGGCAGCGCGGCGAGGTCTCGATCGCGCAAGAGCACTTCGCAAGCAACGTCGTTCGCGGCCGGCTCATGGCCATGGCGCGCGGATGGGGACGCGGTTCCGGCCCGCTCGCGGTCCTCGCCTGCGCCGAGGACGAGCAGCACGACATCCCCCTGCTTCTCTTCGGCCTTCTCCTTCGCACGTACGGGTGGCGCGTCGGGTACCTCGGAGCCGACACACCGCTGCCGTCACTCGTGCAGGCAGTCCGCGAGCTCCACCCGTCCGCAGTCGTTGTCTCGGGCACGGCGGCGGGCGTGCTCGACCGCCAGTCGGCCGGCCTCCAGGAGGTCGCGCTGCATGCGCCGCTCTACGTCGCCGGGGCGGCCGCGAGCGAGGAGCTCGCCCGGCAGGCGCACGGCGTCTACCTCGACGGCGACATGTTCGCAGCGGCCGATACGCTCGCAAACGGGCATCGCTGATCTCGTGCGGTGCCAACCGGCGTTGAACCCATGCAGGTCGAGTCTGCCCACTGGGCCACGCTGCGAGCCGATCGTTCCGCCGACCGAAGAGCGGAGCGGAGGACGTTTCGCAGAAATAGGCGATTTGCAGGGACTCTCATGCGCCCGGGAGGATTCGAACCTCCGACCCGCGGATTAGAAGGCCGCGCCGACCGGTTTCGACCCGAGATGCTTGAAGTCGCGCAAAGGCCGATGAACACAGGCTTCGCGGTCGATCGCGCGAGCCCGCCCCTCATGGCTGCGTAGGCCGTTCGGGGCACGTTTGGGGCATGAATGGGGCACGCCGGCCGCCTGCCTCCTAGGGTTCCTCGCGGCCGCTCCGAGGCTCAACCGAGACAGATCGCGTTTACCGCAAACGATGCGCTCTGTGATGTCGCCTGGTTGAACCCGGTCCCCGGAGCCGTTCAACTACGGCGCAGCCGTCCAGCGGCTCGCAGGCGTCGAAGGCCGCGACTTGAGCCGATCGGTCTACACGCCGCGAGGCACACGGCCGCGTCGACGCTGAGCGCCGCCGGCGTGAACGTGAAGGCGCTTCCGAGTCGGGAACTCGTCGATCCCGAGCACGCTCGATCGCGACGGGCACCGTTGCCGGGCTCGATCGCGAGGCGACGACGCTGCTCGACGCGTTCCTAGCGTACTGGTGCTCGAACTGGCGATCGGATGAAAACTCCCTGCAAATACGGGATTCGTAACCGTCTTGAAAACCGTTAGGGGTGCAAGCCTCTCGAGAGTTCAAATCTCTCCCCCTCCGCTGTAGCCATGCGAGGTTGCGGCTTCGGTCGCAACCTCGACGGGCTCGGCAGGGCCCCTTCCGTTGGGTCGCAAGCCAGACCCCGCAACAGGATGAGCCTTCGGCACATGAAAGCCGTTACATCTGTGACTAAGCTCACAGAAGCGGGCGTGGTCTGCGTTTCTCTGCAGTGAGTCCCCTCCCTGCGGCGAACGACGCCTCAGGCTGCGCTCTCCGAGTCTGGCCCGCCGTACCTAGATGCCGGACGAGCTTGCCCGAGTATTTACACACGTCGGGGTGCGAGGCAGCCATACTGCGGAATGCCCTCGGGGGAGGGCCTTGGGGATAGGGGAGGACATGAGCGAGCACGTCGAGCGCGAGCACCTCGGGAACTGGCGTGTCCCGTTTCTCGCAAACGGACCGGTTGAAGTCGCAAACCCTGACGAACGCGACGACGAGAATCACTGGGGCCTGGCCGCGGTGATCGTCGGCAGCACGATCGCGCTCTACGTGGTTGCCGTCGGCGTGATCTACCTAGCTCTTGCTGCTGTCCCCTAGCGGCAGTAGTCTCGCGACCTTCAACCGGGAGGGCCGAGATTGTTGCGGCAATCGACGAACTGGGTCTTGGTTGTGTGCTTTCTGAGTTGCCTGTTTTTCTGGTGCGCTGTTGTCCTCGGCATCGTGGCTGCTGTGTAGCGAGCGTCTCCGAGCGAGTGGCGGCGGGCGCTCTTGCAGAAGGTCATGAAGGCGGGACGGTACTGGGCGGCGGCGGAGAGGGGATGGTCGTAAGCGTCGAGCACCAGCGCACATATGAAATCCGAGCCGTCGCACTCAGTGGCTCTGCTCGAGTGCGGCTCGCACGATGGAATGCTTCGCTCGTAACGTTCGCGCTCCTCACCGGAGTCGGCGTTCGACAGATTTAGCTGAGGTCGGCCAGCTTGACGCGCTGTGCGATGACTCCGACCTCTCCCCTCCGAGCGACGAAAGCCTCATCTTCCTCTTGTGCCCCGAGTCAGTGCCTCGACCGCAGCCAGGGCCCGTGGCTTCAACTCCCGTTTCTGTGAGATCGTGAAGCCTCTCGAATCGAGAGTTCAAATCTCTCCCCGTCCGCCATGTCCGGGGCACTGGGGCCGGATCGACCCCGGCCCCCGTGTCCCTCATGTTTCGGGATGGACGCTCGCGGGTCGTTTGCCCTAAGTCGTCCGTGGCCGCGCGGCGTCCCAGATGAAGTAGACGAGCAGCCCGGCCACCGGGATCACGAGGATTGCGACGATCCAGAGCACTTTGCCGAGGACGCCGAGGTCGTCGCGGCGGACGATCGCGAATCGCCACGAGGAACCAGACGAACAGGAACGACGACGAGCGTGACGACCGCGAGACCCTGCCCGAACGTGTACGCGAGGAGCACGCGCGAAGCCTAGTGCGCTAGTCGTGGATGCGGGCGATGAGCTCTTCGCGCTTCAGGACCTTCACCTCGAGGCCGCCAAGACGCACGTCGAAGCCCGAGTCGCGCGGGTACAGCACCTTGTCCCCTGCGTCGACGCCGGTCACGTCCGCGCCGACCGCCGTGACGATGCCCGTGCGACACGGCGCCGCCTCCGTCGCCGACGCGGGCAGGATGAGCCCGGCGCGGGTCTCCGACTCGTCGGAGACCGGCTGAACGACGACGAACTCGTCGAGCGGCTCGAGTGAGACGTCCATGCTTCTCGACTCTTCGATCACGCGTCTAAGAGTACGCCTAGAGTCGCCCGGCCTCGACGATTCGCTGCAGGAACTGCTGCGTCCGCGGCTCTCGCGGCGCGCCGAAGATCTCCGCCGGCGTTCCTTCTTCGAGGATGACGCCCGCGTCGAGGAAGCAGACACGATGCGCGACGTCTCGCGCGAATCCCATTTCGTGCGTGGCGATCAACATCGTCATGCCCTCGGTCGCGAGCTCGCGGATGACCGCGAGCACCTCCGCGACGAGCTCGGGGTCGAGAGCGCTCGTGACCTCGTCGAGCAGAAGCAGGCCCGGCTGCATCGCGAGCGCGCGCACGATGGCGACGCGCTGCTGCTGGCCGCCGGAGAGGCGATCCGGGTACTCCTCGCGCTTGTCGGCGAGCCCGAAGCGCGCCAGCAGCTCGTCCGCACGACGCTCCGCTTCGGCCTTCGAGAGCCGTAGCGCCTTCCGCGGCGCGAGCGTGATGTTCTCGAGCACCGACATGTGCGGGAAGAGGTTGAAGGACTGGAAGACGATCCCGATGCCGCGCCGCACCGCGTTCACGTCGACGCCGTTGGCCGTGATCTCCTGGCCGTGGACGACGATCCGTCCGGCATCGATCGGCTCCAGCAGGTTCACGCAGCGCAGCAGCGTCGACTTCCCCGAGCCCGACGCGCCGATGAGGCAGACGACCTCGTGCTCGGCCAGCTCGAGGTCGATCCCGCGCAGCACCTCGAGCTTGCCGAACGACTTGTGGATGCCCTCGAGGACGAGAGCGATGTCGGTGCTCATTGCATCCCCGCGAACTGACGGCTGCGGTCGCGCGCGATCAGCCAGTCGGTGAAGCGCGTCATCGGCACCGTGATCGCGAGGAAGAGGATCGCCGTGCAGATGTACGGCGTGTAGTTGAAGTTGCCCGAGACGTCGATCTGCGACTGGCGGAACGCCTCGACGACCCCGAGCAGCGCCACGAGCGCCGTGTCCTTCTGCAGGCCGATGAAGTCGTTGAGGAGTGGCGGGATGACGCGCCGCACGGCCTGCGGGAGGACGACGTGCCGCAGCGCCGCGAACCGGCTGAGACCGAGAGAGCGCGCAGCCGCCTCCTGGCTCGGGTGCACGGAGTCGATACCGGCCCGGTACACCTCGGAGACGTACGCGGAGTACACGAGGATCAGCGCCACGGTGCCCCAGAAGAGCGGCGAGACGGGAACGCCCGGCAGCTGGAGCGCGGTAACGCCGAAGCCGAGGATGTAGACGAGGAGGATCGTCGGGATTCCGCGGAAGAAGTCCGAGTAGATCGTCGCGAGGGCACGGAACGGGAAGAACACGGGCCCGGGCAGCCCGCGCACGAGCGCGAGCACGAGCGCGAACACGAGGATGAAGACCTCGGCGATCAGGAAGATGCGAACGTTGAGCAGGAACGCGTCCGCGATGTCCGGGAAGGACTCGCGGAACACCGTCGGATCGAAGAACGCCTGCTTGACGTCGTCCCAGCCGGGCGAGCTGACGACTGCGATCGCGATCAGCCCGACGACGACGAGCGTGCTGGCGGTGGCGACGGCGACCGCCCGGCTTCCGCCGGGCGACGCCGAGCCGAGGATGCGGGAGCCCCTGCTGCCGGTCAGTGCGCTACCGGAGGTCCGGAGCGCCGGCCCGCGCGAGGTATGTCCGCTGGAGCCTCTTGATCGTGCCGTTCGCCCACAGGCGGTTGAGCGCGCGGTTCACGCACCTGACGAGCGAGTTGCCCTTCTCGAACACCATGCCGAAGCGCTCGCGTGCGCCGCGCTGCGGGAGCTTGCCGACGATCGTCCCTTCGTCGAGCTGGACCGCGACGACGAAGAACGCGGTCGGCAGGTCGACGACGATGCCGTCGATCTGGCCCGCGTTCAGCGCCGCGATCGCGTCGTTGTTCGAGTCGTACACGGCCGGGCTCTGCGAGGGCCGGATGAACCTCGTGATGTAGCTGTAGCTCGTCGTGCCCACCTGGGCGCCGAGCTTGTAGGGCCGGAGGCCGGCGACGGTCCTGACGCGCGAGATCGGTGTTCCCGCGTTCGCGACGACCGCCTGGTTGACGAAGTAGTACGAGTTCGAGAAGGAGACGTTTCTCGCACGCTCGGGCGCGAACGACACCTGCGCCATGTAGAAGTCGAACGGCTTGTTCCCCGGCCGGAACGAGTTGTTGAACGGGACTGCGCTCCACGTCACCTGGCCCTTCGCGAAGCCGAGCTGCCTCGCCACCGCATAGGCGACTGCCGACTCGTACCCCTTCCCGCTCGCCGGGTTCGAGACCTCCCACGGCTTCTTCGCCGCGCCGCCCCACCACGGCGGGAATGCCGGGTTGTCGGTCGCGAGGCTCAGCTGGCCCTCCTCGACGAGATTGAGGTTCGCCTTCGCGCAGCTTCCGGACTGCGCAGGCTCCGACGGCTTCCCTGTCGCCGTCGCCGCGAGGCCAAGTGCGAGAACCGTCAGACCGACCGCCAGGACACCTACACGCATCGCAGATCCACTCCTCTGAGACGGGTTGCTGGGCCGCGGCGAGCGTACCACCGCGCCGCTAGCGTGACGCCGATGCCGAGCCCCTTCATCGAGCTCGAGGTGGGGGAGCGGGTCGTCAAGCTGACGAACCCCGACAAGGTTCTCTTCCCGAAGGCAAAGAAAACCAAGCGCGACCTCGCCGAGTACTACATCGCGGTCGGCGAGGGCATCGTCCGCGCGCTGTACGAGCGGCCGACGCAGCTGCGCCGCTTCCCGGACGGCGTCGCCGGCGAGGCGATCTACCAGAAGCGGGTGCCCGAGAAGCGTCCGGAGTGGGTAGAGGCGGCTCGCGTGACCTTCCCGTCGGGCCGGCACGCGGACGAGCTCTGCGTCACGGAGCTCGCGCAGGTCATCTGGGCGGCGAACCTCGCCGTCGTCGACTTCCATCCCTGGCCGTCTCGCCGGCGCGACACCGAGCATCCCGACGAGCTGCGCATCGACATCGACCCGCAGCCGGGCACGACGTTCAAGGACGGAAAGCGCGTCGCCGCCCTCGTCCGCGAGGTGCTCTCCGAGATCGGCTACACGGGCTGGCCGAAGACCTCCGGGAACCGCGGCATCCACGTCTTCTGCCGGATCGAGCCGAACTGGGAGTTCCCGGTCGTGCGCCGCGCGGCGCTCGCGTTCGCCCGCGAGGTCGAGCGGCGGCTGCCGAAGAAGGTCACGACGGCGTGGTGGAAGGAGGAGCGCGGCAAGCGCGTCTTCATCGACTACAACCAGAACGCGCGCGACCGCACGGTCGCGTCGGCGTACTCGGTGCGCGGGCGGCCCGACGCGACCGTCTCGGCACCCGTCACCTGGGACGAGCTTCCCGACGTCGAGACCGAGGACTTCTCGATGGCGACGATGCCGAAGCGCTTCGCGAAGCTCGGAGACGTCCATGCGGGCATCGACGACGCCGTGAACGACCTTCGCGTCCTGCTCGAATGGGTCGAGCGCGAGGAGAAGGAGGGAGTCGGCGAGGCGCCGTACCCGCCGAACTTCCCGAAGATGCCCGGCGAGCCGCCGCGCGTGCAGCCGTCGCGCGCGCGGAAGCCCGACGCGGATAGCGGACGGTCGGCCGCCTGCATGTTCGCGATGAGATCGAGCGACCGGCCGAGCCCTCGCCGTTCAGCCGGTAGATCGACGCGCCGCTCGGCGGACGAGACGGGTCGGTTTCAGGCGAGCAGCGAGGCGACGGAATCCTTCGCCCGGACGGCGGCCACGTGCAGTGCTCGGCGCTCTTGTCGTCGCGGAAGCGGATGAGCTTCGTCCCGTGCCGGAAGCGGCTCGACTGCACCTTGTCGTAGCGCACTTCGACGACGACTTCCGGTCGGACGGCAGACTCCTCGAGCTCGCCGCCGCCCCAGCGGTTCGGCTCGGAGAAGCGTCGGTCCGGCGCGTTCTTCAAGAGCGGCAGGACGCGCCTCGCGATCTCGTCGTGGCGCGCGGGCGCGACCGCGGCGGACCCGACGTAGTCGATCTCGCCGTCGTCGCCGTAGAGGCCGAGGAGGAGGGTCGCAATGCGATCCGGCCGCGACTTCCACCGGACCCCGACCACCACGCAGTCGGCGGTCTTCTCGGGCTTCACCTTCACGACGCCGTCGCGCGAGCCGGGGAGGTAGTCGATGTCGCGCCGCTTCGCGATCACGCCGTCGAGGCCGATGGCCTCGAACCGGTCGAGCCAGCCCAGCGCCTCCTCGCGATCGCGCGTCGCCGGCGAGAGCTCGAACCGCTTGGCGCTCCGCTCGAGGCGCGTTCGCCGCTTCGACAGCGGCTCGTGCCACGCCTCGACGCCCTTCCAGACGAGCACGTCGAACGCGATGAAGCGCGCGGGGATCTCCGCGGACAGCTTGTTCACGCGGCTCTCGGCCGGATGCAGGCGCATCTGCATGGCGTCGAAGTCGAGGACACCGTCCCGCTCGATGACGATCTCGCCGTCGAGCGCCGAGATGGGTGGCAGGAGCTTCGCGAGCGGTCGCAGCTCGGGGAAGTAGCGCAGCAGGGGGCGCGCGTTCCGCGACCAGAGCCGGAGCTCACCCGCGCCGTTCTCGAGGAGCCCGCGGAAACCGTCCCACTTCGGCTCGTACTGCCACTCGTCCCCGTCGGGGAGGTCCCTGACGAGCTCGGCCTCCATGGGCGGGAAGGGGATCGACGGGTGCAGGTCGGCCGGGCGCTCGACCGGCTCGGAGCTCTGGCGGCGCGGGCGGGCCATGTCCTGAAGCTACTACGCTCTTCCCCTCGTGCGTCGCGTCGTCGTCACCGGTCTCGGGGCTGTCACGCCGCTCGGCCTCGACGCGCAGTCGACCTGGGACGCTGCCGCCTCCGGCAGGAGCGGCATCGACTGGATCCAGAGCTTCGACGCGAGCGACTTCCCGGTCCGGATCGCATCCGAGGTGAAGGGCTTCGAGCCCGAGGCGGTCGTCGGCCCGAAGGACGCGCGCCGCCTCGAGCGCAACGTCGTTCTCGCAGTCGCCGCCGCCCGCGAGGCGTGGGCCGACGCCGGCGTCGACGGGATCGACCCGGCTCGAGCAGGGATCCTCGTCGGCTCGGCGATCGGCGGCGTCATGGGCGTGCTCCAGCAGGACGAGGTGCGCCGAGAGCGAGGCCACTCACGCGTCTCGCCGTGGTTCCTCCCGAACGTTCTCGTCGACTCGGCCAGCGGCCAGATCGCGATCGATCTCGGGCTGCGCGGCCCGAACTACGCACCGGTCTCGGCGTGCGCAACCGGGTCGCACGCGGTCGGGGAGGGTGCCGAGACGATTCGTCGGGGTGATGCGGACGTCATCGTCGCGGGCGGAACGGAGGCCTGCATGCACCCCGTGATCCTCGCCGGCTTCTGCGCGATGCGCGGTCTCGTGGCGGAGGAGGAGGACCCGACGCTGGCCTCGCGTCCTTTCGACGCGACGCGTGCGGGATTCGTGATGGGCGAGGGCGCCTGCGTGCTGCTCCTCGAGGAGTACGAGCGCGCGGTCGGCCGCGGCGCACGGATCTATGCGGAGGTGCTGGGCTACGGGACCTCCAACGACGCGCACCACATGGCCCAGCCCGACCCGGGATCGGTCGGCGTGTCGGAGATGATGCGCTCGGCGCTGACGCGCTCGGGGGTGGAGCCCGAGCAGGTCGGATACATCAATGCGCACGGGACGTCGACGCCGTACAACGACGTGGCCGAGACGAACGCGATCAAGGCGGTCTTCGGCGCTCACGCCTACGAGCTTGCGGTCTCGTCCACGAAGTCCGTCATGGGGCATCTGTTCGGAGCGGCCGGCGCGGTCGAGGCGATGATGTGCGTCCGCGCCCTGCACGAGGGCGTGCTGCCGCCGACGATCAACTACCGCAACCCCGATCCGGAGTGCGACCTCGACTACGTGCCGAACGAGGCACGCCACGCGCAGGTGGACGTCGCGCTGTCCAACGCCATGGGGCTCGGCGGGCACAACGCCTGTGTCCTCCTCGGCCGCGCGCCCTAGCCGGCGACCACCTCGGGCGACAGCTCCGTGATCGAGGCGAGAGCCGTATCGGCCAGCTCGCAGCGCGTCGGCCGCGGGCGGGTAGCGCCTGTTCGGAATCGCGATGACGCGCATCCCGGCTGCGTGCGCCGCGCGGATGCCGTTCGCCGAGTCCTCGATCGCCGCGCACCGCTCGGGCGGGACGTCGAGCCGCCGCGCCGCCTCGAGAAACACGTCGGGTGCGGGCTTGCCGCGTGGAACCTCCTCCGAGGAGACGGTCACCTCGAAGAGGTCGGCGAGGCCGCCCGCGTCGAGCACGGCGTCGATCAGCTCGCGGTTCGACGACGACGCGAGGGCCAGGCGGAAGGACGCGCGCAGCCGCCGCACTGCGTCTGCGGCGCCGTCGATCAGCGGCAGCTCCTGCGCGTAGCGGTCGAGCATGCGCCGCATGACCTCGTCATTGAGCTCTCGCGGCGTCTCGGCGAGGCCGACGACCTCGTGGAGATACTGCGACCACTCGGTCGAGCTCATGCCCATCATGTCGGCCTCGGAGCGGTCGGTCCAGCGCCCGCCGCGCTCGCGAGCGAGCCCTTCGCGAACCTCGTGCCAGATGTGATCCGAGTCGACGAGGACGCCGTCCAGGTCGAAGACGACGGCCTCGACGGGGCTCACGCGGGTGTGACGTTCTCGCGTCCGATGTCCCGGACGGACGGGACGCCGCTCAGCCCCATCGTCAGATCGAAGTCCGCCCGGAGGTTGCGGATCACCTCGCGCACGCCCTCCTCGCCGCCCGCCGCGAGGCCCCACACGTATGGCCGCCCGAGCCCGACGGCCGACGCGCCGAGCGCGAGCGCGCGAAACACGTCGGCGCCCGAGCGGACTCCGCTGTCGAGCACGACCGGGACACGGCCGGCGACGGCCTCGACGACCCCAGGAAGCGCGTCCATGGTCGCAATCGCGCCGTCGACCTGGCGCCCGCCGTGGTTGGAGACGACGATCCCGTCCATCCCGTGCTCGACTGCCGCGAGCGCGTCGGCGGGGTGGAGGATCCCCTTCAGCAGGATCGGCAGGCGTGTCCGCTCGCGCAGGAACGCGAGGTCGTCCCACGAGAGCGACGGGCGCGAGTACGTCTCGACGAAGCGACGGACCGCCGCTCGCGCGAGACCGGAGCGCACGTTCGCGAGGCGCGATCCCGGGAACGCCCCGGCCTGGGCGAGGAGCGTTCCGATCGCCGCGAACGTGACCCGCCCGGCGGGCGGCGCCTCCTGGCGGAGGGTCTCCTGCAGCGCCTCGAGGAAGACCGGGTCGCTCGTGTACTGCGCGATCCCTTTCCCGCGCAGGAAGGGCAGGTACGCGAGGTCGAGGTCGCGGATCCGCCATCCGAGCATCGTCGTGTCGAGCGTGAGCACGATCGCCGAGCAGCCACACCGCTCCGCGCGCGACACGAGGCTCTCGACCAGCTCGTCCGAGGTGCTCCAGTAGAGCTGGAACCAGCGCGGCGCGTCGCCCATCGCGCGGGCCGTCTCCTCCATCGGACGCGACGCCTGGTTGGAGAAGACGAAGGGAATCCCTTCGGCAGCGGCTGCTCGCGCGACCCCGACGTCCGCGTCGCGATGCGCCATCTCGAGCACGCCGATTGGGCAGAGCACGAACGGGCTCGGCAGAGGCGTTCCGACAACGTCGACCGCCGTGTCGCGCGTCGAGACGTCCCGCAGCATGCGCGGGACGATCCGCCAGCGCTCGAACGCGGCGCGGTTCTCGCGCATCGTGTCCTCGGCGCCGGCGCCTCCTGCCACGTAGGCGAAGCCCTCGGCCGACATCGCGCCCCGCGCCGCGTGCTCGAGACGCTCGAACGAGACGGGAACGCGCGGGTACACGCCTCGCGCGCCTCCGACGTAGACCTCGAACTGGCGCTCTCGCCCGATTCCGACGGACATGGGTGCACCCTAACGCCGGGCGAACGAGAATCGGCTGAGTGACGAGCTACCCCACGCCGAAGCTGATTCTCGACAAGACGTGTCCGCGGCGCTCCTGATCCTGCTCTCGCCGGTGTTCGCGTTCCTCTTCGTCGCGATGGGTCTCGACGCTCTTCTTCGACAGCGTGACCGCGGCCCGTGGCTGTATCGCGAGCCTCGGATCTCGCGCGGACGTGAGTTCGACCTCCTGAAGTTCCGGACGCTGCGCCGCGATGTTCTCGACGCAATGACCAGGCGGAGTCGCACGCCCGCCTGCACGAAGCCGACGAGACGAACCTGACGTGGGCTGGACGCCGAATCCTGAAGCCTTGCTACCTCGACGAGCTCCCGCAGATCTGGAACGTCTTCCGCGGGGACATGAGCCTCGTCGGCCCCCGTCCGTGGCCACCGTCGATGGTCGCGACGCAGGTCAAGAAGGGCATCACCTATCGCAACGAGTTCGTCGCCGGCTGGACGGGCCCGGCGCAGGTCGAGAAGGGCGTGACGGAGTCGTCCGGGTACTCGGTGCTCGACGTCGCGTACGTCGAGGCGTGCCGGAGCGCGAGCGCGTGGCAGGTGATCCGCACCGATCTGTCGCTCCTCCGCCGCACGGTCGTCGTCATGGTGAAGGGCGAAGGGCTGCGATTCTGACGACGTGAAGCGTCTCCTCGAACCCCGGGTCGTCGCCGTGACGCTCGGCGCGGTGATCGTCGTGTTGGTGGTCGCCGGCGCCGTCTACGCCTGGGAATCGCCGTCGTCGCTGTCGCGGTTCACCTCGACGAGGAGCGAACCGTTCCCGCTTTCTTCACCGCCTTCCTTCTCATTGCCTGCGCGGCCGTGGCGTTGCGCCTCCCCCTGTCGCTCGTCTCGCGTGGCGTTCGCGCTCGCCTTTGCCGGCCTCCTCGTGCTCGCGAGCCTCGACGAGCTCGCGGAGGTGCACGAGAAGCTCGAGCGCCGGCTCGACGTCGACTGGCAGCTCCTCTGCATCCCGGTCTTCGCCGACGGCCGCCGCCGTGCTCGCACTCTTCATGATGGCCCTTCGTCGCAACGGGCTCGGCCTCGGGCTCGTCCTCGCCTCGGGGGCGTGCTGGGTCGGCGCGCAGCTCCTCGAGGCGCTCCAGTGGGAGGACGACGGCCCGGCGCCGGGCTACACGTGGATGATGGTCGTCGAGGAGACGCTCGAGATGGCCGGCAGCGCGCTCTGCTCCTTGCTCTGCTCGTCGTCGTGCGAGCTCGCGGCGACTCCGGATGAACGGCAGAGGGCGTCGTGCTCTTCTGAGAGGATGGTCGCCGGTGGAGCGCTCGGGTGTGTGGTGGCCTGCGTGGATCGTCAACGCGCTCGGCGGCGTCACGGCCGTGCTCGTCCTCGCACAAGCGCAGGCCCAGCCGGTCAGCGCGCACGTCATCGCCGAAAACGTCAGATTCTCTGCAGTCTAATCGAGCGAACCTGAGCACGCGCAGCGAATACCAGGCGGACGGTGCAACGTTCGGGGCGGTGCTCAGCGGGAGCGGCCGCTTCGTCGCCTTCGTGTCCGGAGCCACGTCGCTCGTACCGGGTGACCGAAATGGGGTGACCGACGTCTTTGTGCGCGACCTCGTAGGTCGGCGCACCTGGCGGGCGAGCATTTCGTCATCCGGCGCGCGGAGCGACGGCCCCAGCATGAAGCCGTCGATCAGCGCGGATGGGAGCGTCCTCGTGTTCCCGTCCACGGCTACCAACCTCGTGCCGGACGATCGGAACGGCGTGTCGGACGTGTTCGTGCGCGATCTTGCGGCGGCGCTCGCCGGGCGCGTGGAGCTTCGGGAAACCGAGGGCGAGGCCGATGGCGCGAGCCTTGCCGCGCTGGTCAGCGCCGGCGGACGGACGATCGTGTTCTCGTCGGATGCCTCGAACCTCGTTCCGGCGGACGACAACTGGACGATGGACGTCTTCGTCACGGACAGAGTGACGGAACAAACCAGGCGCGTGAGTGTTGGCCCGTTCGGTGAGTCGCACGGTCGCAGCGAAGCGTCGTCGATCGATGCGCGAGGGAAGGTGGGTCGCATTCCGCTCCTACGCCCCGAACCTCGTCTACGGGAGATTGGAACAGGAAGGCCGACGTGTTCGTGTTCGACCGCCGCACGGGTCTCACGGAACGGGTCAACATCTCCTCCACCGGTGACGAGGCACGTG